>NZ_CP058984.1:2910000-4329403 GCF_019278485.1 Polaribacter sp. R2A056_3_33 | reverse complement strand
CAAGATTTCAACCTTATCTTTCTTACGGAAGTAATAGCTATGATGCCACTACAAATAATAGAAATATTTTAGGTGTAGGTATAAACGCTTTTATGAGTGGGCATAATTCAAAATTAACATTAGAGTATCAAAATCAGGATTATGGCACTTCTACAAGCGCTGTAACCTTACAAGCAATGATTTATTTATAAAAAAAATAATAATTATGAGTGATAAACAAGAAAACGCATCTGCGTATTGGAAAGAGAACATTAAGTATTTAACAATATTACTTATAATATGGTTTGTGGTATCCTTTGGATGCGGAATTTTATTCCGAGAAGCCCTAGATACAATTAGACTTGGAGGCTTTAAATTAGGTTTTTGGTTTGCCCAACAAGGATCTATTTATGTATTTGTAATTTTAATTTTCGTTTACATACGGTTAATGAATAAACTAGATAAAAAATATGGTTTCGACGAGTAATCCTTAACTAAAACTAAAAAATAAAACAAAATATTATGAGTGTACAAACTTGGACTTGGTTATTAGTAGGAATTACTTTTGCCCTTTATTTCGGAATCGCAATTTGGGCTAGAGCAGGCTCTACAAAAGAATTTTATGTAGCTGGAGGAGGAGTTTCTCCTTTAGCAAATGGTATGGCAACCGCGGCAGATTGGATGAGTGCTGCCTCATTTATTAGTATGGCAGGTATTATTTCCTTTGCGGGTTATGATGGCTCTGTTTATCTAATGGGATGGACTGGTGGTTACGTGTTGTTAGCATTATTATTAGCTCCCTATTTACGTAAGTTTGGTAAGTTTACAGTACCCGATTTTATTGGAGATAGATATTACTCTAATACCGCAAGAACAGTGGCTGTAATTTGTGCTTTAATTGTTTCTTTTACGTATGTAGCCGGACAAATGAGAGGTGTAGGAATTGTTTTTTCACAATTTTTACAGGTTGATATTGTGTATGGAGTTTTAATAGGTATGACTGTAGTTTTAGTTTTTGCTCTTTTAGGAGGGATGAAAGGAATTACATATACGCAAGTAGCGCAGTATTGTGTATTGATTTTTGCTTTTATGGTACCCGCATTTTTTATCTCTGTTCAAATGACCGGGAATTTAATTCCTCAAATAGGAATGGGAGGAACGGTAGAAGATGGTACTTTTCTTTTAGATAAATTAGATACACTACACACTCAATTAGGGTTTAAGGAATATACTTCTGGTTCTAAATCTACTTGGGATATTTTTGCAATTACATTAGCCTTAATGGCGGGAACAGCAGGTTTACCTCATGTTATTGTTCGTTTTTTTACTGTTCCTAAAGTAAAGGATGCACGTAAATCTGCAGGTTATGCGTTGCTTTTAATCGCTATTTTATATACTACGGCTCCAGCAATTGCTGTTTTCTCTAGAACTAATTTAATTGAAACGGTTAGTGAAAAAGAATATTCAGAGATACCTGTTTGGTTTAAGAATTGGGAAGATACAGGCTTAATTTCTTGGACGGATAAAAATGGAGATGGTAAAATTCAATATGTTGCAGGAAACGCATTAGATGGTAAGAAACCAGTGTACACAGAAGATAGAGGTACGTTTGGAGAAAGATTAATTTCAAACGCAGATTTAGATGCTAAAAACGAATTGTATGTAGATAGAGATATTATGGTATTGGCAAATCCAGAAATAGCACAATTACCAAATTGGGTAATCGGTTTGGTTGCTGCAGGTGGTTTAGCAGCAGCATTATCTACAGCTGCAGGTTTGTTATTAGTGATTTCTACATCAGTTTCTCATGATTTAATTAAAAAACAATTAAAACCAGACATTTCAGACAAAGCAGAGTTAACGGCAGCAAGAATATCCATTTTTGTAGCAATTTTAATTGCAGGGTATTTTGGTATCAATCCGCCAGGGTTTGTTGCTGCGGTAGTTGCACTCGCATTTGGTTTGGCAGCAGCTTCTTTCTTTCCTGCGATTGTTTTAGGAATTTTTGATAAAAAAATGAATAAAGAAGGGGCCATCTCAGGGATGGTAGTTGGTATTGTGTTAATGCTTTTTTACATGATGAAATTTAAATTAGACATGTTTGGTGGTGGTACAGAAGAAGATTGGTGGTTTGGTACTTCTCCAGAGGGGTTTGGTACAATTGCAATGTTTGTTAATGTGGTTATTTCAGTAGTGGTTTCTAGAATGACTGCGGCTCCACCACAAGATGTACAAGAAATGGTAGAAAGTATAAGAATACCTTCTGGAGCTGGAGAAGCTTCAGATCATTAAGCGATACTATTTAAAAAGTAAATAAATAAGAGGAAATTCGTTTGTTAGAAATCAGTATTACAACTTGTAATGCTGATTTTTTTATTATTTTTAGGGAATAAAGTAAATCAATGAAAAAAAGACATGAGCAGAAGTTAGTTGTATTATCAATTGCATTGTTTTTAATTTTTAATATACCATTTGTCCTAATTTTTAATTTTGAAGGAGCGGTTTATGGTATCCCTACTTTTTACTTTTCAATATTTTCTGCTTGGTTATTGTCTATTGTAATTTCATATATCGTTTTAAATCGTCATTATGAATAGTTTTACTTTAATAACCATCATTATTATCTATTTAGCAGTGTTGTTTTACATTGCCTTTTTTGCTGAAAAAAAACGACAAAGCAAGTGGGTAAATAATCCTTATGTGTATACTTTGTCTCTAGCAGTCTATTGTTCTGCTTGGACGTATTACGGAAGTGTAGGTATTGCAGCTACTTCTGGCATTCTCTTTTTGCCTATTTATTTAGGTCCTGTTATTGCAGCTCCTTTATGGATTATTGTACTTCGAAAAATTATTAGAATATCTAAACAACATAAAATTTCTTCCATTGCAGATTTTATTTCTTTACGCTACGGAAACAATCGATTTTTAGGAGCATTGGTAACTGTTGTGTGTCTTTTCGGAACATTACCGTACATTTCTTTACAGTTAAAAGCTGTTTCTGAAACCTTTGAAATCATGTCTGATGAAACAAGTTATGTCTCAACTTCTATTTTTGATGACTCTACCTTTTATGTTGCTCTATTGTTGGCTATTTTTGCCGCCTTTTTTGGTACTCAAAATACAGATGCGTCAGAAAAACACAAAGGAATTGTTGCTACAGTTGCTTTTGAATCGGTTTTAAAATTAGTTTTTTTCTTTATTATTGGAGGCTATATTACTTTTTACTTATTTGATGGTACCACAGATATTTATAATAAAATTTCGAAAACAGAAAACTTTAAAGAACTGACTACTTTAAGCGGATTAGAAGATGGTTTTAATTGGTTTTTTATGATTGCTTTATCTTTTATGTCCATCTTTTTATTACCACGCCAGTTTCAAGTTACGGTTTTAGAAAATAATAGAGAAAAACATTTAAAAAAGGCAATTTGGTTGTTTCCATTGTATTTATTACTGTTTAATATCTTTGTTATTTTTATAGCTTGGGCAGGTAAATTAACTTTCGAAACTACAAAAAATGCAGAATACTATTCTTTATTACTTCCGTTAGAAAATGGAAATTCATTTTTAGCTACGCTTGTTTTTTTAGGTGGTTTTTCAGCCGTTATTTCTATGGTGGTGGTTTCTACGTTGGCATTGTCTACCATGGTAAGTAATAACTTAATTATCCCTTATGGGTTTTTAGATAAGTTTATAAAGAACCAACCAGAGCGTAACTCTAAGTACATTAAAAATATTCGTCGGATTTCTATTTTTTCTATTATAATTTTTGCATATTTCTTTTATGTATCGTTTTCAAAAGAACTTTCTTTATTTTCAATCGGATTAATTTCTTTTGTAATCATCGCTCAATTAGCACCTTCTTTTTTTATTGGTCTCTTCTGGAATCGGGGTTCTTCAAGGGCAGCCATTATCGGAATTATAATAGGTTTTTTTATAGCTTCTTATTCTTTGGTCTTACCATTTATTTTACAAGCTATCACAGCTACAGCAGATTTTACGCAATATGGTTTATTTGGTATTGAAGCTTTAAGACCAAATGCACTATTTGGTATTGATTTTTTAAGTCCGCCAGCTCATGCGTTTTTCTGGAGTCTAACATTTAATTTGATGAGTTATTTAGTGTTTTCATTAGTTTCTAAAGGAAATTATAGAGAACGAAATTACGCAGAAATGTTTGTAGATAGTAGAAGCTTTACATCCCTTCAAGAAAGTGCGTTTGTTTGGAAAGGGGAAGCTTATGTGTCGGATATTAAAAATGTATTGGTTCGTTTTTTAGGTGATGAACGCGCTACTCGTGCCCTTAAAATATTTTTCACCAAGTATAAATTACCATCAGACACACAATTGGGTGATGCTCGTTTAATTAATTTTTCAGAAAAATTATTGACAGGAAGTATTGGTTCTGCATCTGCAAAAATTTTGATTGCAAGTGTCGTAAAAGAAGAACAAATTAGTCTGGTTGAGGTATTAAAAATTTTAGAAGAATCTAAAGAGAATATTGTTAATAATAAGGTTTTACTAGAAAAGTCTAATGAATTATCTCAGTTATCCTCAAAATTAAAAGATGCAAATAAAGAGTTGATTAGTAAAGACAAGCAAAAAGATGAGTTTTTAGACACGGTTGCTCATGAGCTTAAAACCCCAATTACAGGGATTCGTGCGGCAACAGAATTGTTGATGGATGAAGAGGATGACATGCCTAAAGAAGTAAAAGCGCAATTTTTGAAAAACATCCTTCAAGATTCTGAACGTTTAGGACGCTTAATTCATAATATTTTAGATTTTGAAAAGCTAGAGACAGGACGATTACATCTAGATTTAGAATATGTAGATATTCAAAAAACCATTTCCAAAGCGATTGGAAGTATTACTCAAATTGCCACAAAAAAGGGCGTGAAAATAGTGGTGAAGAATTTACACTCTTTTAAAGTGAATTATGATGAAGATAGAATTTTACAAGTATTAACCAATTTAATATCTAATTCCATTAAGTTTTGTCAACCAGAAACCGGTAAAATTGAAATAGATTATAAATTAGGAAATGCTGTTGTAGAAATCTCTGTAACAGATAATGGTAAAGGAATTCCTGAAGAAGACCATGAGTTTATTTTTGATAAATTTTATCAATCTAAACATCAAAATACTAGAAAGCCACAAGGTAGTGGATTGGGGTTGGCAATAACCAAGCAAATAGTAGATAAGCATAACGGAGAAATTTGGGCAAAAAAAGGTGTTAAAAATGGAGCAACATTTGTTTTTACCATCCCTTTTAAGTAAATTGTTCTCGTAAAGTATGAAGAAGAAAATTTTAATTGTTGATGACGAGCCAAATATTGTAATGTCATTAGAATATGCTTTTAAAAAACAAAATTTTGAAGTGTATATTGCAAGGGATGGAAGTGAAGCTTTAGAGATATTAAAACATCAAACGCCTAACATTGTTTTGTTAGATATTATGATGCCAAATGTAGATGGTTACAAAACCTTACAGCATATAAAAAATACGGTGAGTTTAAAAGACACTAAAGTGGTCTTTTTAACGGCAAAAAATAAAGCTTCAGACGTTGAAAAGGGTTTGAAACTTGGAGCAGATAAGTATTTGACAAAACCTTTTTCAGTAAAAAAACTAGTTTCAGAAATATTGGAACTTTTAAATTAAAAGAGAGTCTTTAACGTTATTAAATATTGATTTTGTGTGCAAACAAACAATGTTTAATTAAAAATTAAAGACATGAAATTTCAACTAAATCCGCTTGCATCAGATATTTTTATCAGTATCTATGCAGTAAGTACATTGTATTTTAGGTTTAAGTTTGAAGATAACGGAAACATAGATCCTATACTTTCGGTAGTTTTAGGACTTTCTTTTGTGACCATTATTTGGGCGCTTATTAAACTTAAAATATTAAACCCTAATTGGTTTGGCTTGCTTAATTCTAAAAAAGCGAGATCATGAAATACCAAAAATTTTATAAAAAAAGCATTCTTAATCCAGAAGATTTCTGGAGCAAACAAGCAGATAAATTAGATTGGTATAAAACTCCAACAACTATTTTATCAAAAGACAAACACAATTATTATCAATGGTTTGAGGATGGGGAACTTAATTTAAGTTATTTGTGTATTGACATACATATTAAAGATGGTTTTGGAGACCAAAATGCCATTATTTATGATTCGCCAGTAACCAATACAAAACAACATATTACCTTTCACCAATTGCATCACGAAGTATCTAAACTCGCTGGTGGATTAAAGCAATTGGGGTTAAAAAAAGGAGATACTTGTATTATCTATATGCCCATGATTCCGCAGGCACTGTATGCAATGTTGGCATGTGTTAGAATTGGCGTTATCCATTCTGTTGTATTTGGTGGTTTTGCTCCGTATGAATTGGCTATTAGAATAGATGATTGTAAACCAAAAGCAATTATTACAGCCTCTAGTGGTGTAGAAATAGAACGTATTATTCCGTATAAACCCTATGTAGATAGTGCTATTGAGAAATCGGTACATAAGCCAGAAAAAGTAATTGTTTTCGATAGGAAATTAGGGGTAGAAGTATCAATGAAAGGTTACGATATAGATTATACGGATTTAGTTGAAAAGTCTGCCTCTATAGAAGCGGTTTCCGTCGCAGCTACACACCCTTCATACATTTTATATACTTCTGGCACTACAGGAACTCCAAAAGGAATTATTAGAGATACAGGAGGATATGCAACTGCATTAAAATTTTCTATGAAATATATTTATGGAGTTGATAAAGGAGATGTTTTTTGGGCTGCAAGTGATGTTGGTTGGGTGGTTGGACACAGTTATATTGTATATGCTCCTTTATTAAACAGAAATACAACGGTACTTTTTGAAGGAAAACCAATTAGAACCCCAGATGCGTCTACTTTTTGGCGCGTAATTAGTGAGCATAAAGTAAAAGTAATGTTTACGGCGCCAACGGCAATAAGAGCAATCAAAAAAGAAGATCCTAACGGAAGGATGATTAAAAAATACGATTTATCGAGTTTAAAATATCAGTTTTTAGCAGGTGAACGTTGTGATGTGGCTACTTTAACATGGACAAAAGAACATTTAAAAGTCCCCGTTATAGATCATTGGTGGCAAACTGAAAGTGGTTGGCCAATGGTAGCAAATATGGTTGGTGTAGCATTGCAGGAAGTAAAACCAGGATCTGCAAGTTTTCCTGTTTGCGGTTATGATATTCAGATATTAAATGAAGAAGGAGAGGAAGTAGCTTCAAGTGTAGAAGGTTTTGTTGCTGTTAAATTGCCTTTGCCTCCAGGAACTTTAATGAATCTTTGGGGCAATCCAGAACGCTTTCACATGGGATACTTACATCGCTTTCCTGGATATTATTTTTCTGGTGATGGCGGTTACAAAGACGAAGATGGATATGTTTTTATTACCGGAAGAGTAGATGATATTATAAACGTTGCCGGACACCGATTGTCTACTGCAGAAATGGAAGAAGTTGTAGCATCTCATAAAGCAGTTGCAGAGTGTGCTGTTTTTGGTGTGCATTGCGAAATTAAAGGACAAAAACCTTTAGGATTAGTCGTTTTAAAAAAGGGAGATGGATATAATGAAATACAAATTCAGAAAGAAATTATACAAGATGTACGTCATGGAATTGGCGCTGTTGCCTCTTTTAGAGATGTATTAATTATAAATAGATTGCCAAAAACGAGAAGTGGGAAAATTCTTCGTAAATTGTTACGCAATATTGCGGATGACTTGCAGTATAATATTCCGTCTACAATTGATGATATTTCAATTATAGCCGAAATAAAAAGTGTTTATCAGAAAAATCACATAGGAATTTATAAATAATTTAATAAACAAAATTTAAAACTAACTTGTTACACTAGGCGTTAATAGCAAAATGCCTTATAAAAATAAAACCAATATAAGTATGAGTAATTACCACATAAAACATTTAGAAGAATATTTTAAAGTCTATAGAAAATCGATAAGAGAACCAGAAGTCTTTTGGGAAGAAATAGCAGAAGAGCATTTTTTATGGAGAAAAAAATGGGATAACGTGTTAGATTGGGACTTTTCTAAGCCAGAGATTAAATGGTTTGAAGGTGCAAAACTAAACATCACAGAAAATTGTGTTGATAGGCATCTGTCTACAAAAGCAGACAAAACTGCAATTTTATTTGAACCTAATGATCCGAATGAACCTGCAGAACATATTACCTATAAACAATTATCCGAAAGAGTCAATCAATTTGCCAATGTTTTAAAAGAGCATGGAATTAAAAAAGGAGATAGAGTCTGTATTTATGTTCCTATGATTCCGGAATTAGCAATTTCTTTGTTAGCTTGTGCAAGAATAGGAGCGATACACTCTGTTGTTTTTGCTGGTTTTTCATCTACTGCTTTAGCAACAAGAATTAATGATTCTGATTGTAAAATTGTTATTACTGCAGATGGTTCTTTTAGAGGTAAAAAATCAATCGATTTAAAAGGAATCGTAGATGAGGCTTTAGAAAATTGTCCTGGAGTAGAAAATGTGTTGGTTGCAAAAAGAACCAAGGCAAATATCAACATGAAGGAAGGAAGAGATAAATGGTTACAACCATTATTAGACAACGCTTCTAAGGAATGTAGCCCGGAAATAATGGATGCAGAAGATCCTTTATTTATTTTATATACTTCTGGTTCTACAGGAAAGCCAAAAGGAATGGTGCATACAACAGCAGGTTATATGGTGTACACAGCATATACTTTTAAAAATGCATTTCAATACAGAGAAAACGATGTCTATTGGTGTACTGCAGATATTGGTTGGATTACTGGGCATTCTTATATTGTATATGGACCGTTAGCAAATGGAGCAACAACCGTACTTTTTGAAGGAGTACCAAGTTATCCAGATTTTGGTCGCTTTTGGGATATTATAGAAAAACATAAAATCAATCAATTTTATACAGCTCCAACCGCAATTAGAGCTTTGGCAAAACACGGAACAGAATTATTAGATAAGTATGATTTATCATCTTTAAAGGTTCTAGGGTCTGTTGGTGAGCCAATTAATGAAGAAGCATGGCACTGGTACAATGATAATGTAGGTAAGGGGAAAAGTCCCGTTATAGATTCTTGGTGGCAAACAGAAACTGGTGGAATTATGATTACTCCTATTCCTTATGTAACCCCAACAAAACCAACATATGCAACTTTACCATTTATAGGAATTCAACCTGCAATAATGGATGAAAATGGAGGTGAGTTAAAAGGAAATCAAGTAGAAGGAAGATTATGTATCAAATTTCCATGGCCAAGTATTGCACGTACCATCTGGGGAAATCATCAACGATATAAAGAGACTTATTTTTCTGCCTATAAGGATATGTATTTTACTGGTGATGGAGCGCTGAGAGATGAGGTTGGGTATTACAGAATTACTGGTAGAGTAGATGATGTAATTATTGTATCTGGGCATAATTTAGGAACTGCACCAATAGAAGATGCTATTAATGAACATCCTGCAATTGCAGAATCA
Source organism: Polaribacter sp. R2A056_3_33 (assembly GCF_019278485.1). Classification (NCBI taxonomy): domain Bacteria; kingdom Pseudomonadati; phylum Bacteroidota; class Flavobacteriia; order Flavobacteriales; family Flavobacteriaceae; genus Polaribacter; species Polaribacter sp. R2A056_3_33. Next base: position 4,319,895 of record NZ_CP058984.1, on the reverse strand, counting down.
GCTATTGTTGGTTTTCCACATGATATTAAAGGAAGTGCATTATATGGATATATTACCTTAAAAAATGCTGGAGAATATAGAAATCATGATAATTTAGAAAAAGAGATCAATCAATTAATTACGGATAGAATTGGACCTATTGCTAAATTAGATAAAATTCAATTTACAGAAGGTTTACCAAAAACACGTTCTGGAAAAATTATGAGACGTATTTTACGTAAAATAGCTTGTAACGAAATGGATAATTTAGGAGATACAAGTACGCTTTTAAACCCAGAAATAGTACAAAGTATTATTGATAATAGAAAATAATTTGATATATTTTTTATTTGTAAATGGAAAACCAAATTACGTTAGAAGATAAATTAAAAGAAAGAATTAAAGAACTAACTTGTTTATATAGAGTTAGTTCTTTAATTAAAGATAGTGGTTTTAATGATTTAAAAGAATTATTAAAAGAAATAGCCCTAAGTTTAAAAGAAGCAGTTAGGTTTCCAGAAGAAGCCTTTGTAGAAATTAAAGTAGAAAATTTTGTTTTCGTTGAAGGAAAAAAAAGAGAAGATGCAATTTTTATTATTTCTGCCATAAAATCTTTTGGAAAAATTAAAGGATCTGTTACGATAGGGTATTCCAAACAAAAATTTTCTGAAAACTCTTTTTTAGAAGAAGAAAAACTATTATTACATCAGATTGCTTCAGAAATTGGCGATTTTTTAGAACGAAAAGAAATCAATGAAAAAGAAGCGATTGCCAAAAGGCAAATTGAAAGAGTAGGTAGACTAACAATTCTAGGAGAAATTACTGCTGGAATTGCGCATGAGTTAAATACACCTTTAGCTAATATTTTAGGCTTTTCAGAATTATTAAAAGAACAGTATAAAGGAGATAAAGTTGGGCGTGAAGATTTAAGTAAAATAATAAATAGCGCCATCTATTCTAGAGAAGTTGTTAAAAAGTTAATGTTTTTTTCTTGTGAAATGCCCCAGCAAATGATGTCTGTAGATATCAATATTATTATTAATGAGGCAATTAGTTTGTTAAAACCTAGTTTTAGTAAAAAAAACATACGCTGTAACATTACTTTTTCAAGTGATAAAATTTATTTAAAGGTTGATAAAATTCAGTTAACTCAAGTAATTTTTAATTTGGTAATCAATGCTATTTATTTTTCAGAAGAAAGAGGGAAAATATATATTGATGTTATTGAAAAAACTAAAAATGTACAAATTAGAATTTCTGATGAAGGCTCAGGAATAGAACCTGTCAATTCCGAAAATATTTTTAATCCTTTTTTTACAACCAAACCTACCGGAGACGGTTCTGGTTTAGGCTTGAGTGTTGTACACGGAATTATTAAAAGTCATAAAGGCACTATTATTCATCAACCAAATTCACCAAAAGGGACTATTTTTGTTGTAAGTTTTCCCAAAAGTTAAAAGATGCTAAACAAAGAAAATATATTAATTGTAGATGATGATCTTCTTATTTTAGAACTCATACAGAGGCATTTACAATCTTTAAATTATCATACTTATAAGGCGATATCTGTAAAGGAAGCATTAGAAATTTTAAAAGATACTTCTATAGATTTATTAATTACAGACCTGCAAATGCCAGATGTGGATGGTTTAGAATTAATTAAATACACGTCTGAACATTATCCTGAAATTCCAAAATTAGTAGTTACAGGTTTTCCTTCTATAGAAGGAGCTTTAGAAGTAATGAAATCTGGAGCAGTAGATTATATTACGAAACCTTTTACAAAAGAAGAACTTAAAAAGGCAGTTTTAAAATCTTTAGAAATTAACTCTAAAGAAGATACAGTTAGCCAGGTAAAAGTAGCAGAAACTCATAAACCGTATGGCGAATTAATAGGAGCATCGCCTGCAATGAGAAAAGTAACAGACGTAATAGATCGGTTAAAAAACAACAAAGCAACGGTTTTTATTTATGGTGAAAGCGGAACCGGAAAAGAGTTGGTGGCACGTTCTATTCATTATATGGGTAAATATTCCTCAGCACCTTTTGTTGCTGTAAACTGCGGAGCAATTCCAGAAAATTTATTAGAATCAGAGTTGTTTGGTTATGTAAAAGGAGCATTCACGGGTGCAGAAAAAGATAGAAAAGGCTTTTTTCAGGCAGCCAATAATGGAACTATTTTTTTAGATGAAATTGGCAATGCATCTTTAGCAACTCAATTAAGATTGTTACGGGTTTTACAAGAAAAAGAAGTGGTAAGAGTTGGTTCTCAAAAAGCAGAAAAAGTTGATGTTAGGGTAATTGCTGCAACAAATATCAATTTAAAAGATTTAATTGAAAAAAAGCGTTTTAGAGAAGACTTATATTACCGATTAACAGTTGTAGAAATTAAGGTGCCAACTTTAACAGAGAGAAGTTCTGACATTCCGTTGTTGGTAGAAAAGTTTTTATTCAAATATGGAATAGAATACAAAGACCGTTTTATAAAGATTACACCTGAAGCTTTAGAGGTTCTAAAAAACTATTATTGGCCAGGTAATATTCGGGAATTAGAAAACGTAATACAAAGAGCTATTATTATGTCTGATAGAAATGTAGATGTAGAGCACTTGCCGAAGCATATTAAATATCAAATCAATTTTTCTAAAACGGACAAGTTGTTGTCTTTAAAAGAATTTGAAAAAAACTATATTTTAAAGGTTTTAGCAGCTACAAATAATAATAAAACTAAGGCAGCAGAGATTCTTAAAATTGATAGAAAAACACTCCGGGAAAAATTAAAATAAGCACATTTAAAAACGAGTAAAAAAGTAGCAGTTGGGGAATATTTCCTCAACTGTTTTTTTTGTAATAAACATTGTTGTTTATTTAAGTTTATGATTATTAGTTTATTGTGTGTTGTTTTTGTTCTTTTAGATACATGTGGCATATCACTTGCTATTAGATAGTTGTAATTAAAAAGATAATTATGGTTTTCAATAATAATAGTTTATGTGGTACTTGTATTCATAAAACAGACTGTAGTTTAACATCAAATAAAAATGCTATTTGGGCTTGTAGTGAATATGAAAAAAAAGATTTATTAGAAACAAATGCAATAACAGGTTTTAATTTCTAAGAAATTGAAAACATTTAATTATAAAATTGTTAGTAGAGAAGTATAAAAAATAAGCCACTTAAACAAGGTTAGATCGAAAATGTATTAAGGGCTTTTACAGTGCTAATTAGTTTGTAAACTCAAACCTTAATTAAGAAATATTTACTGTAGCCAATAATTAATAGGTAATTCATTTTTCTTTAAGAATGCGCAATGAAGATGTAGAAAAAATAGTATTGCTATAACTCCGGGTATTTATGTAATTCTAGAAGTATTATAGATTGTTATTTTTAATGGCATCAGAATAAAAAGGGAGAAGTATTTATTAAAGAATTATATCTTGAAGAAAGTAGGTAGATATATTTATGCTTTGGCAATAGATGGATTAGAAAGAATGTATGTAAAATGTGGTTTTTCCATAGAATTAAATTTTGAAATAATGAAGTATGATCAGTTAATTATAGAAGAAAATGAGTTTTTAATAATTGAAAAACTCTTGAATTTAAATAAGGTAGTCGAGTCAAAAACGGTAAAGAGTCATATTTTTAAACTACAAGAAGAATTAAGAAATGTAACTAAAGTTGTAACGGAAAAAGAAATACCTGCAGATGTTGTAAGACTTAATTCATTAGTTACAGTACGTTCTTTAGATGGTTTATGGGAGAAAACTTTTGAGTTGGTTGTGCCTTCTAAAGGAAACGTTTTACAAAATAGAATATCATTGTTATTACCAATGGGTACTGCTGTTTTAGGGTATGCCAAAGGCGATTTAATTTTATGGGATTTTCCTGGAGGTCTAAAAGAATTAAAAGTTTTAGAAGTAATGCAGCCAGAAAGTATAACAAAATAAATAATTATTATGCAAATAGATAATGAGCAAACTGAAAATCAAATAATTCAAAAACGAAGTCTTAACGAAGTAAAAAGATGGATGTTAGAACTGAATGAAATTTCACAAGTATGTAATGATATTGAAATGAATAGTCTTGGAAGAGATCATTTAAGTAAAGAGGTTTCTACTATTATTGAAAATAATAAGATGATACATCATACACTTTTGGAATATAAGAATGTTTTAGACAACCCAACTGAATGTATTGATTTAGCGTGTGATTTATTTTTTTACAAAGAGCATAAAAAAAACAGAAATCTATTTACAGAACATTTTAATGACTATAAGAAATTGAAAAAGGAATATGATTTAATTTAAGCATTGTTAAGTTAGTTTTTTTGTAGGTGGCTCTAAATTTATAATTTGGAGCTGCCTTTTTTATTTAATTTTTATACTAAAATTAAAGTTTATTCAGTCTCTATATAAGACCTATTCTGTCATTACTTCTATGCAAATAAGTTAAAGAAAGTACCGTGTTTTTTTTCTTTAAAACACAAAGTAGTTTTACAAATAAGATTGCGGTAATAAAAGCATCTCCAGATGCTGTGTGTCTATCATGTTGAGGTATGTTAAATCGAAGTGATAATTCATCTAAACTAAAATGTTTTTTTGAAGTATCTAATTTTGATTTTATAAATAAATGTCCAGTGTCTAATACTTTATTTTTTAATTTTGGTAAATTCAATCGTTTTAATGCTTGATTAATCATGGCAACGTCAAAAGCGGCATGATGAGCAACTAATACTGCATTTTTAATATGTGCTAAAAATTGAACTATACCTTCTTCTTCAGTTACCTTATGTATAGTTCCTTGCTTTAGAATACCATGAATTTTTACAGTTTCTGTGTTGAATAAATCTTGTGTTAGATAGGATTCTAAAGAGTCAGAAACCTTTATCATTTTATCAATAACAGTGATGGTTCCAATAGATAATATTCTGTCTTTTTTGATGTCTAAACCTGTAGTTTCAGTATCAAAAATTACAAAACGAATGTTTTCGAAATTAGCGTTTTGTTTTTCTTTGAAATATGCTGTATAAGATTTCCAAAATGCAGGGTAATTTTTTTTTCTAAACCAAAACATACTATAAAAATTGAGAAAGTTTAAATCGAGTCTGAATTAAATCTTGGACATTTTTTACGGCTTTAAAACAACTTTTTAATTCCAAACGATTGGCTTTACTTAATGTTTGTAAATCTATAAACCTTCCAGAATCGTTATGTAGTAAACCTTGTTGAGTTCTAAAGTAAAGAAGGTTTTTAAATGCCTCTAAACAGGCTAAAAACACATCCTTATTTTGTGGTTCTAATTCAGCTAATTTTTCATATCTAACAATGGTATTGTTATGTGTTTTTATGTTTTTTGATAAGATTAATAAACGAGCAGCATCTACCAAAGGCATCATTGCACGTGCTTTAATATCAAACTGATCTTTGTGCTCTCCATTTCGTTCTACTAAAAATTGTCTAAAGAAACTTAACGGAGGCGGATTTTTTAAAGCATTTAAACCTAAATAAGTTAAAAAAATATCACGAGATTCTATAGACTCAAAAATACTTTCAGCTAAAGAGCTGACTAAATTTTTATCACCATAAACAAATTCAAAATCAAAGAAAATAGTACACAACATTAAGTTGTCTTGATTTGGAGTTGTAATCCATTTTTTAAATTGTTGTTCCCATTGAGAAATTGATAAACACCATTTAGGGTTACTAGCCATCATATCCGCAGGGCATAATTCAAAACCAACGATTTCTAATTTTTGATTGATTTTTTTGGCAAGGGATAAAAAATATTGTTGTGTTTTTTCGTGTTCATTTTCATCAACATTATTAAAAACTAGGGCATTGTCTTGGTCTGTAAGTAATAATTGCTCTTCTCTACCTTGACTTCCAATGGCTAACCAAGCAAAAGTAGTTGGAGGAGGAGTTGGCATTTCTTTTATAGCTTGCTCAATAATTTTTTGCGTAATACTTTCGTTAATGGCAGAAAGTATTTTAGTGGCAAATACAATAGGAATTTGCTGTTTTATATACCGTTTTAAAAGTTGTTCTGCTCGTTTTCTAATTTGTTGTAATTGCTTTGGAGTTGGGATTCGTTTTACTTCTTTCACTAATGCAGATGCATTATTTTCTCTAACAACTATAATATCATGTTCAGATAGAATACCTGTTAAACCAGAATTTGGTGTACCATCTTTGGTAATACACAAATGCGTAATTTTATATTTTAATAGGGCAATTTGTGCCTCTGCTACGGTAATATTTTCAGGATAGGTAATAACGGGAGATGACATTATTTTAGTAACAGGTTCTTCTATAGAAACCAATCCCGTGGCAATTTTTATACGTAAATCTTTATCGGTAATAATGCCTAAAGGTTTGTTTTTTTCCGTAATTATAATAGAACCCACACGTTTGTGCGTCATAATAATTGCCGCTGCTTTTATGCTAGTTTCTGGAGAACAGTGAATAGGGTTTTTAGAAAACTCTATAGATTGCTCTTCAAAAAAATCTTGAATATTCCCTGAAGATTGATTTTGAGGTTTCGGTTCTGAATAGCGTGTGTTAGAAACAAAGCTCGTCATTAAATATGTACTTGCTTCTGGGGTTGTGGTGATATAATTCTCAAACAATTCCGAAGACAAACTATACACAATACTTTCCTCTAAGGCTTTTGCAGTTAATTTGTAACTGTCTTTTCGTATGAGCGCTCGTAAACCAAATATATCACCTTCATCACATTCATCAACTAAAAGATTTGTTTCTTCTTCAAACAAACCAATGGCACCATCTTTCACTACATAAAATTGATTTTTTATAGGGACTCCTGTAATAAATAAATTGGAATCTTTTTCTAAATAAAGGATGTCCACAGCTTTACAGATCGCTAATAATTCGTCTTTAGGCAACATATTAAAAGGAGGGAAGTCCTTTAAAAAATCTGATATCCGTTTCGCAATGGTGTTCATGACTCTAATTTACAATAAACGACTTGTTTTTAAAAAGTGATCTCTTAATATGATTAAATAACTATAGTTATAATGGTATGTTTCCGTGCTTTCGATCTGGCTTCACTATTTCCTTATTTTCTAGCATAGAAAATGCTTTTATTAACTTTCTTCGGGTATCTTTTGGAATAATTACTTCATCTATAAAACCACGTTGCGCAGCGCTGTATGGATTGGTGAAAAGTGTTGCATATTCTGCTTCTTTTTCTTTTAATTTTTCAACTGGATTTTCAGAGGATTTAATTTCTCTTTTAAAAATAATCTCGACAGCTCCTTTAGCTCCCATAACTGCAATTTCTGCGCTTGGCCATGCAAAATTCATGTCTGCCCCAATATGTTTAGAGTTCATAACATCGTACGCGCCACCATACGCTTTACGTGTAATTACGGTAACTCTTGGCACAGTAGCTTCGCTAAAAGCGTAGAGTAATTTTGCTCCGTGTACAATAATACCATTCCATTCTTGGTCGGTTCCTGGTAAAAAACCTGGAACATCTTCAAGTACTAAAAGCGGAATATTAAAAGCATCGCAAAAACGCACAAAGCGAGCTCCTTTTTTAGAGCTATTTACATCTAAAACACCAGCTAAAAACTGCGGCTGATTCGCAACAATTCCAACACTTCTTCCGCCTAATCTAGCAAAACCAACAATAATATTTTCGGCATAATCTTTATGAATTTCATAAAAAGAATCTTCATCTATAATTCCGGATATGACTTTGTGCATATCGTACGGTTTATTGGAGTCTAAAGGAACAATGTTAGTAAGCTCTTCTCTAATTTCATCTTGTAATTTAAAAGGTAATAGGGCAGGAGTTTCTTTATTATTTTGAGGTAAATAACTTAAAAGTTTTTTAATTTCTTCTAAACAAGTTACGTCATTAGAAGACGTTTTGTGTGCCACTCCAGATTTTGTAGCATGTGTACTTGCTCCACCTAGTTCTTCACTTGTAACTTCTTCATTGGTAACTGTTTTTACGACACTCGGTCCTGTTACAAACATATAACTGCTGTGTTCTACCATAATGGTAAAATCTGTCATGGCAGGGGAATAGACTGCACCACCAGCACAAGGTCCCATTATGGCAGATAATTGCGGAATGATTCCAGACGATTGCACATTTTTATAAAAAATATCTGCATAACCGCCAAGAGAACGAACACCTTCTTGAATTCTTGCACCACCAGAATCATTTAGACCAATTAATGGAGCTCCAACTTTCAGCGCCAAGTCCATAATTTTACAGATTTTCTCTGCATGTGTTTCAGATAAAGAGCCTCCAAAAACAGTAAAATCTTGAGCAAAGACATAGGTTAGTCTTCCGTTTACGGTTCCGTAACCAGTTACTACACCATCACCATAATAAACTTGATATTCCATACCAAATTCTTTTGTTCTGTGTGTAACTAAAGCGCCAATTTCTTCAAAAGAACCGTCATCTAATAAATACAAAACACGCTCCCTTGCGGTTAATTTTTTCTTTTGATGTTGCTTATCAATTTTATCTTGACCACCACCTAAATAAGCTTGAGCAAGTTTGTCGTTAAGGATTTTTATTTTTGATTCCATTATTGTGTTTGTTTTCTCGAGAAGGCGCAAAGTCGCAAAGTTGAGTATTATTTATGTTGTGTGTTTGTTGACTTTTTTTGAATTTCTTTTTTATTAAGTATTAATTTATATGTCTAAATTTTATTTTTTTAAGACTGCTACTGAATACTGCTACTAGAAACAGGTATTCTTAATAATTTTTGATCTTCTAAATACTTTTTTACAGCAATAAGTGCTGCAATTTTTGCTTCTTGTTGTTGCTTGTTTATTAAAGCTTCTGGAGAATAATGCTTTTTAACAAAATGTGTATTGAAATTTCCAGAACGAAAAGCATCATGTTCACACACAAAACTTCCGAAAGGTAAAGTGGTTTCAATTCCTTCAATCTGATAGTTCTGAATAGCGGTAATCATCAATTCAATAGCTTCTTCTCTTGTTTTTCCGTAGGTGATTAATTTTGATAACATGGGATCGTAATAAATGGGAATGTCCATGCCTTGTTCAAAACCATTATCCACACGAATGTTTTTACCTTCTGGTAATTTGTAAACCTCTAAATTTCCCACACTTGGTAAAAAATCATTTAAAGGATCTTCTGCATAGACACGTAACTCTAAAGCGTGTCCGTTAATTTTTAAGTTTTCTTGTGTGATAGGTAATACTTCGCCTCGAGCCACACGAATTTGTAATTCTACCAAATCGGTATTTGTAATGAGTTCCGTAACCGGATGTTCTACTTGCAAACGCGTATTCATTTCTAGAAAATAGAAATTATGATGATCATCTAGCAAAAACTCAACCGTACCAGCACCAACATAATCACAAGATTTTGCAACTTTAATGGCTGCTTCTCCCATCTTTGAGCGTAATTCTGGGGTTAAAATAGCAGAAGGAGCTTCTTCAATTACTTTTTGATGACGACGTTGAATGCTACATTCACGTTCAAAAAGATGCACCACATTTCCGTGTGTATCTGCCATAATTTGGATTTCGATATGTCTAGGTGAGGTAACATATTTTTCTATAAAAACAGCCCCATCACCAAAAGCATTTATAGCTTCGCTGATGGCTCTTTGCATCTGCGATTCGAATTCCATTTCGTTTTCTACCACACGCATTCCTTTTCCTCCGCCACCGGCGGATGCTTTAATTAGAATTGGAAATCCGATTTCTTTCGCTATTATTTTAGCTTTCGGAATGTCTGTAATGGCTTCTTCTGTACCAGGAACCATCGGAATATTATATGCTTTTACAGCCTCTTTTGCTGCCAATTTACTTCCCATTATTTTAATGGCTTTAGATTTTGGACCAATAAAAACGATGTTATTCTTTTCGCAGGCTTCTGCAAAATGGGCATTTTCAGATAAAAAACCATAACCAGGATGAATGGCATCTACGTTTAGGTTTTTAGCAACTTCAATAATTTTATTACCTAATAAATAAGATTGATTGGAAGGTGCTTCACCAATTAAAACAGCTTCGTCTGCAAACCGAACGTGAGGTGCATTTCTATCTATAGTAGAATACACAGCAACTGTTTTTATACCCATTTTTTTAGCGGTTCGAATAACACGAATGGCGATTTCTCCTCTGTTTGCTATTAAAATTTTTTTCATATAAAATTTATGTTTTTTTATTTCGGAAGATGGTTATTGGGTTTGTAAAAACCTTGTAGGATTTTTTCTGTTTATTCAAATGCTATTAAAAGTTGATTTTTATCTACAGTTTCTCCTTTTATAACAGAAATTGTTTTTATAATTCCTGCTCTTGGAGATGTTAATGCGTTTTCCATTTTCATGGCTTCTAAAATTAAAAGAGTGTCATCTTCTTTTACTTCCGAACCAACTTGAATATTAATTTCTAATATTAAACCGGGCATAGGTGCTTTAATTTCGTTGACTTCTTTTGTGATGCCAATTTCGAATCCCATTTCTTTAATAAGGGTATCTAATTCATCATGAATGTTCATACGATAAACCGTGTTATTCACTTTTACGGAATACGATTTTTCATAAAAATTGGCATTTATAATTTCAGTTTTGTACGATAGATGATTATCTAGCACATGAAATTCGGAATCTGAAACTTGTAAAGTGTCTAGTTTTTTTACAGCTTGTTCGTCAATTTTAAAATCGAAAGTATCGTTTACTTTTACTTGATAAGCATGTTTCATCCTTTTTTATAATTTAATGATTGTAAATATATGTTTTTTAAAGCTTTCTTTTTAAGTGGTTTATCTAAATGTTGCTAATTTAATATAGTTATTCTAAGAGAAGTAAGAATATATTATTGGTGTTTTTCTATTGTTTTTTTATGTTTAAGATTGGGTAATACGGCTTCATAAGCGAAGTGAAATTTAATTATATGTAGTTTGTCTTTGCGTAAGGGATAGTAGTGGTATCCTTTTTTACTTTTTTGTAAAAAAGATTTAGCGAATAGCCCGACCCTTTGGGAACGCCCTAAAAGATAACATTGAAATGAAAAATGTAACTTTGCAAATATGTCAGACTTCTTTTCTATGGCATATAAATTGACAATACATTTGTACTTACATTTTAAAACAAACGATGCAACATTATAAAGAATCCAAAAAAGATAAAACCAAACCCAAAGTAACCTTAAAACAAGCTTTTAAAACCATTATTTGGCCAAGAAGAAACTTGGTGTTTTTAGGTTTAATATTAATAATTATTAGAAGTTTATCTGGTTTTGTGCTACCCATGCAAAGTAAAGTTTTGATGGATGAGGTAATTCCTAATAAAGATTACAGTCATTTATACAACTTAATTTTTATTGTTATTGGGGCAATTTTAGTACAAGCAATTACTTCTTTTTTATTGACAAAAGTTTTGAGTATTCAGGCGCAATATTTAATATCAGAATTAAGAGCACAAGTACAAAAGAAAGTTTTGTCTTTGCCTATCAGTTTTTTCGATAATACAAAATCTGGTGCCTTGGTTTCTAGAATCATGAGTGATGTAGAAGGGGTTAGAAACTTAATTGGTACAGGTTTGGTACAATTAATTGGAGGTTCATTTACGGCAATTTTAACCTTGGTTATTTTGTTAAGAATGAATGTTTGGATGACGGTTTTTACCTTTGTGCCTTTATCTATTTTCGGAATTATAGCTTTAAAATCTTTCAAATACATTCGACCGATTTTTAGAGCAAGGGGAAAAATTAATGCAGAAGTAAAAGGACGTTTAACGGAAACGTTAGGCGGAATTAGGGTGATAAAAGCCTTTAATGCAGAAGAACAAGAAAGCAAAATTTTTGAGGAAGGTGTTGATAATATTTATCAGAATGTAAAGAAAAGTATGACGGCAACTGCTATCATGACAAGTTCATCAACCCTTTTAATTGGTTTAGCAACTACTGGAGTGATGGGAATTGGTGGGTATTATATGATACAAGGTACCATGACTTTTGGTGATTTTATTCAGTTTACATTTTTGTTAGCTTTTATGGTAGCGCCAATTGTACAAATGAGTAATATTGGTAGTCAATTAACAGAAGCTTTGGCAGGTTTAGACAGAACGGAAGAGTTAATGAATATGGCTGCGGAAGAAGATGATGAAGAAAGAACGGTTGTTTTAGAAGATCTACAAGGAGAAATTAATTTTGACGATGTTTCTTTCTCTTACGAAGAAGGAAAGAAGGTGATTAATAATATCAACTTTAAAGTTCCTGCTGGTTCTGTAACTGCTTTGGTAGGGAGTTCTGGTTCAGGTAAATCTACCATTGCAGGTCTATCAGCAACATTTTTAAATCCTGAATCTGGTACTATTACTATTGATAATCAAGACATGTCTAAAGTGAAACTATCTAGTTATCGTAAGTATTTAGGTGTTGTTTTACAAGACGAATTTTTGTTTGAAGGTAGCATTAGACAAAACATACTATTTCCTAGACCAGATGCTACTGAAGAGGAATTACAAAATGCCGTAAAGGCGGCATATGTAAATGAGTTTACAGATCGTTTTGATGATGGTTTAGATACTTTAATTGGAGAAAGAGGTGTAAAGCTTTCTGGCGGTCAGCGTCAGCGTTTGGCAATTGCAAGAGCTATTTTAGCAGATCCAAAAATTATTATTTTAGATGAAGCAACTTCTAGTTTAGATACCGAAAGTGAGTCTTTAATTCAGAAAAGTTTGTCTAAATTGGTGAAAGATAGAACAACGATTGTGATTGCACATAGGTTGAGTACTATTAAAAAAGCAGATCAGATTTTAGTTATTGAAGCAGGAAGTATTGCAGAAAGAGGTACGCATGATGAATTGATTGCTAAACAAGGCAGGTATTATGATTTGTATACCTATCAATCTAAAATATAAGACAGAAATCAGTGGATAACAATTCTACTGTTTGTTCGAGCGTAGTCTAGAATTATTTAAAGTTAAAATAGGTTTCCACTGCGCTTAACCTGACATTTTGCTAAAATTGAAGGGTGTGTAGTTTATAAAATTACCTATTCATTTTTAATTTAACATTTAAATTCCACTCCTTTTGTAAAGAAATATAATAAAACCGACTTTTTAAACTATCGAATTTAAATATATAATCGAATTATGAAAAAAGTACTTTTATTGTTAATTGTAGTCATTGCAATTTCTTGTAAGAATGAACCTAAAAAAGAGGTTAAAGAATCTGTAAAACAAGTTGAAGTTAAAAAAGAAACTTTCCCAGAAGAATTAGGAAAAGTTTTTGAAGCTCATGGAGGAATTGATGCTTGGAGAAATGCAGAGGTTTTATCCTTTAAAAAAGGAGAGGAAGTACATACGATTGATTTACAATCTCGTATAAATGTAATTAATGCACCCAATTATGCTGTTGGTTTCGACGGAAAAAATGTTTGGTTAGACGAGGCAGAAAAAGGAACTTTTAAAGGAAATCCTGCTTTTTATCACAATTTATTCTTTTACTTTTATGCAATGCCTTTTGTATTAGCTGATGAAGGAATTACGTATGAAAAAATAGCACCTTTAACTTTTGATGGTGTAGATTATCCTGGTTATAAAATGTCTTTCAAGTCAGATATGGGAAGTTCTCCAGACGATAATTACAAGTTGTATTTTAACGCAGAAACACATCAAATGGAATGGTTGGCATATACCGCAACATTTATGTCTAAAAAACCAAGCGATAAATTCAATATCATTAAATATGGTAAATGGAATAATGTAAACGGATTGATTTTACCATCAGAAATTACTTGGTATAAAAAAGATGAAAATGGTGTGCCAAAAGAACCAGCGAAACCTGCGACTGTGTTTACAGATGCATCAATCAATAAAAATGATTTAACAGATTCATTTTTTTCTAAGCCTGTAAAGTAAATATATTTGCAACTAGATAATTTATAAAATTTAGAGGATGAAAAAAATAATTTTATTGTTAATAGTTGTAATTGCAATTTCATGCAAAAGTGAACCTAAAAAAGAGGTTAAATCAGAAATAAAGAAAGTAGAGGAGCAAGAAGAAACATTTCCAACAGAATTAGGAAAAGTTTTTGAGGCCCACGGTGGTATTGACGCATGGAGAAAAGTACAAGTATTGTCTTTTAATAAGGAAGATGAGGTTCATATTTCCGATTTACATTCTCGTAAGATTATTGTAAAATCACCAAAATATTCATTAGGTTTTGATGGAAATGAAATTTGGTCTTTAGAAGAGGTTGAAGGTAGTTTAAAAAGAGATCCTGCTTTTTATTACAACTTATATTTTTATTTTTATGCCATGCCTTTTGTCTTGGCGGATGACGGAATTACTTATGAGAAAGTAGATGATTTTGTATTTGAAGGAGTCAATTATCCTGGTTATAAAATTTCTTATAGAGCAAATGTAGGTACTTCTCCAGATGATAATTATATTGTGTATTATAATCCAGAAACCTTTAAAATGGAATGGTTAGCGTATACAGTAACCTTTAAATCTAAAGCTCCTGTTGATAAATATAAAATGATAAGGTATAATTCTTGGGAAAACGTAAGTGGTTTTATTTTACCAAAACAAATTACTTGGTATTCTAAAGTTGAAAAAGATCTATATATACCAACAACTAAAATTGTAGATTTTAAATTGGCTTTGGTAAGTCCTGTTAATTTAGCAGATTCATTTTTCGAAAAACGTGTAAAATAGTTTTAGCATAAAAAAGTAAGCGTCGTTTTTTTAAAAACGACGACTTACCAAGTAAACTAATAAAACCAAGTATTAGTATAAATATTAGAAGTTAGCTTTCTAATAAATTGTTATTCGGAATACGGTTGGTGATTAAAACTCAGCACCCTTTTTAATTTCCAAATTTTGTTTTCTAAAATCCAAAGGTGTGTAAAATCTGCAATTCCAACAGTTTTTAATACACCTTTTTGTTTTTCTTGAAACGTGTGTTTTCCTTTTTGAATAGCCCCATAAATAACGCCATTATTGTTTAATTGATGTACTTCTAAAGAATTAGCAACTAATTGTCTGGTGTTATTTCCTGGGTTGGTACATAGGTTCTTTTTTATAATATCAATAAATTGTTCTTTATTTTGGATACCTCCAACGTCATGATAAAATTCAAAATTATCAGCTATAATTGGGCTTAGTTTTTCGATTTCACAATTGTTAAACGCTCTTTCAAATAAAATACTATCTTTTGATTTTAATGTTTTAAACAAGTTTGAATTTGTATCAACCTGAGCGTTTAAAACAAAGTTGTAAAACAACATTGCTAAAAACAGTACTACTTTTATTAAAATTGATTTTCTAAAAGGTTCTAAAAAAGAGTCCATAGTTTTGGTTGCTTAATTTGTTAAGGTTGCTTATTTCTTAGAAATACTTCCGCCAGAAGTTGTTTTTTTATCAATTGTTTTTGGGTTTCCTTTAAAATCAATATCGCCACCACTTGTTGCTCTTGCTTCTAATTTTTTTGAAGCATAAATATTAATATCAGCTCCACTTGTTACTTTTGCTATAGTATTTTCACTTTCTAAATCATATGCATCAATAGAACTTCCGCTTGTTGCATTAGAAGCATGATTTATCGTATTTCCAGAAATATGAATATCAGATCCGCTTGTAGAATTTGTTTCTACACTTGTTGCGTTTACTTTAATATTAATATCTGCACCACTTGTAGCTGAGATAGAAATTTCATCGGTATTTATAACATCTTTTCCGTAAACATCACTTCCGCTTGTGGCTGTTAAAAGCGTTAAATCTTTAATGGTAACATGTACCTTTTTGGCTGCTGCTCTCCAGATTCCTTTATCAGCATATACTTTTAATATGCCATTTTCAACTTCCGTAATAATAATATCGTGTAAATTTTCATCAGCTTCTACGGTAACTTTATTTTTAGAGCCTTGAGTTATGTAGACATCTAAACCTGTACTTACTTTTATTCCCGTAAATTGATCTGCAATTTTTCTGGTTTTTGTAATTACATTTTTATCTCCGTTAACTCTATTCATCATGTCTATACTACAAGATGTAAAAAGAGTAGTTATAAATAGAATTGCAATAATTTTTGATACTGAATTTTTCATGTGTTTGGTTTTAATTATATTGTAAATGTCTTTTAATAGACGCTTAAAATCAAAGGATGGTTACTCAATTGTTGTTTTTTATGGTTGAATTGTATTAATTAACTTCCTCTTCAATAATTTTAGTATCTTCTAATTCTACTTCACAATCTGTACATTGTAAGGATTTATCGGTCATTTTAAAATGATGATTAACCATGTCTTTGTCATAAATATCAGTTTCATTTTTTACATCGTCTAAAAAGTTTTTTACTGAATGATCAAAATAAATGGTGTTTCCTTCTTGAATATAAACTGTGATATTAACTTCTTCATCTTTCCATATATTTTTAAAGTTTGATAAATAATAAGCATCTAAAACAATCGTATTATTGATAATTTCATATTTATATTCAATTCTTTCAGCATTCCAGTTTGCATTGTATCTGGTTTTTCCAGAAGACTCTTTTTGAAGAATTATATATGCTTCATTAGAATTACTTTTTTTAACATCAACATTAATATTATTAGAATATAATTTGTTTATTCCATCTATTTCAACTTGCTGTTTACTAGAATTTCTTCTTAAATTGTGTCTGTAGTAAATTTCATCATCATTGATCATTTTTAAATTGATGGTATCATTTTCCATACTATTTAAAGCTGTTTTCTTTACAAACTGACCGTCATTTACATGAGAGGTTCCGTATTCTATTCCTGTAAAAATCATGGTTAATAAAGCCATTACCCAAATACCTAAAAGTGTTAATGAAGTTGGTTTGCTAATTTTTTTTACACTGCTCGATAATATGCGCAACCCTAAAACAAATAAGATTAAAAACGGAATACCAATTAATAAAAATGCTGCAAGTGTTAATACCCACTTTGGTAAAATTGCATCATAGAAAAATGGCGGATATTGTAAAAACTCTCCGTTCACATTTAAAATCTCTAAACTTCCTACTGAAAACCCACCAATGATTAGTGATAAAATAACCGCACCAGCAATAAACACTAGTAGAATTCCAATAAATTTCCCAATCACTTTAAAGAATACAAGAATAATCTTGCCTATGGTGTTGATGAAATCTTGTAATCCATTATTTTTTTGAGGCTTTCCCGAAAAAGTCTGATTCATTTTTTCTGAAAACTCATTAGCGCCATCTTTAAATTTTTCTGAAGCTTTATTTGCAAATTCGGTTACATTTTCTGAAACATTATTAAACTCTTCACGAATCTTTTTTTCGATATTATCGATGTTTACAGGCTCTCCTTCCATTTGTAATTTCTCTGCCGTCGTTTTAGCTTCTGGCAACAAAATCCAAAGGATAATGTATAAGATCACTCCAAAACCAGCTCCAAAGAAAAGGGCTAACAAACCAAGACGAATCCAGATAGTATCTACATCAAAATAATGTGCAATACCAGAAGCAACTCCTCCTAAAAATTTATCATCACCATCTCTAAATAATTTTTTTCCGGTAGTGTTATTTCTAGTATATGAATAGTTTGCGTCACTATATTCTTCTTCAGCGCTAGCGTAATCTTCTGGTTGTCCCATAATTTTAATGATATCTTCTATATCACCTTCATTAATAACCTGTCTTGCATCTGTTATTTTTTCTGATAACAATTCGCTAATACGTGCTTCTATATCTGCAATGATTTCATTTTTTCCTTGCGGATCATCGCTCAACGATCTAGAAATAGATTCTAGGTATCGCTTTAATTTCTGATAGGCAACTTCATCTATGTGGAAGAAAAACCCGCCTAAATTTATGTTGATTGTCTTATTCATTGGTAGTTGGTTTTTTGCTGATTACTTGGTTTACTGCGTTTACTAAATTACTCCATGTTTTATCTAGTTCTTTTATAAACATGCCTCCGTTTTCTGTTAAAACATAATATTTTCTTGGTGGTCCAGAGGTTGATTCTTCCCATCTGTAGGTTAACAAACCTGCGTTTTTTAAGCGTGTTAATAACGGATATATGGTGCCTTCAACCACAATCATTTCTGCACTTTTTAATGTGGAAAGAATTTCAGAAGTATAGGCATCTCCATTTTTTAGAATGGATAAAATACAATACTCTAAAACACCTTTTCGCATTTGTGCTTTTGTATTTTCTATTTTCATTTATTGTGGTTTTAAATGATTATTTAATAAATTTTATAGTGAAAGGATATTTATAATTTTCTCCTTCTTTCGCTTTTAATGCAGCTATAATTATCAATGCAATTTTAATGATGCCTACAATTCCTGCAAGAGATGCAATACCAAAAACACCGAATAAATTAGAAGTCTCAAAATTGATATTAATATGATTAAAGTTGTTAAAATTATCGAAGTTTCTAAAAATAGATCCAATAAAAACAGGAATAAAAGTTAAGGTCAATATAAAAATATACAAAGAATAACTAATATTAAAGTTGATTGCTTCTTTACCATGTTCGTCTAAAAAGGTACTTCTGTCTTTTAACGTTTGCCATGCAATTAATGGTGTAATTATATTACCAAAAGGAAATATAAATCCTGCGAAAGCAGAAATATGTATTAAAAAGGCATTGGTGTTTTCGTTGTTTTGTTTCATGATTTATAAACTATATAATACTTTCTTATGCAAATATATATCTTTAAAAAGGTATTATGCAATACATAGTACTGTATTTAACATTTTTTTAACATTTTTATTTTTGGTTAAAAAAGCTATTAAAAAGTCTTGTATCCGTTGTTATTATTGGGTTTTGGTTTCATTTATTTTAACTACCTTGTCAACTTTAATAGTAGTTTTTAAAATTAATTAAATATATAAAATGAAATTTACTCCAAGAAAAGTCAATCTTTTTAACCTTGTAAAATTGCCTTTAGCATATTTAGGAGGCGTAAGAGTGCGCACTATTACAGATACAGAAGTGGTGGTTTCTATAAAATACAGATGGATGAATCAGAATCCGTTTAGAAGTATGTTTTGGGCTGCACAAGGCATGGCGGCAGAAATGCCAACAGGTGTTTTGGTAATGAAGGCAATAGACGATTCTAAGGTAAAAGTATCTATGTTGGTGACCCAGCAAGAAGCGCAGTTCTTTAAAAAAGCTACGGGAAGAATTCTTTTTTCTTGTAAAGGAGGAAATGAAATTCGAGAAGCAATTCAAGAATCTATTAAAACTGGAGAAGGGCAGGTTATTGTTTTAACATCCGAAGGAAAAAATAAAGATGGAGTAGTGGTTTCTAGATTTCAATTCCATTGGAGTTTAAGAGTGAAAAAGTAGTTTATTCTTTACCTTTATATAGTTCTGGTCTTTCTTCGTTATAATCACATTCTTGAAAAATACCACAAGATACATTTGTACGCGCTAAAGATTTTGTTACTTCAAATTTTTTAGATAAAGCTTCTATTTCTGGAGATAAATATTTCATAATTTTTTTATTTTTTAATTCGTGTATTAAATATAGTTTTTCTTTTTATCACTGCAAAAATATGGCTTTTTCTACTTATAAATAATTAGAAAACGGCTGTTTTGGCTTTATTAACAAAAATTTAAAAGGTTCTTTACATAAACCTTTCATAAGAAGTAATGTATCAAAAAAATGTACTTATTTAGATTGAAGTAAAATTCACTAAATTTAAAAAAATAGTTTTTTGGTGTAACAAATACCCTTTAAAATCTTCTAATTAATGTATTAACCTTAAAAATTGAATTATGTTTCAAGATAAAATTCCACAAAACTCAAACAATAGAAATGCTCACGAGATTGATTATAAAATCTTTGGAGAAGAAATGCAGTTTGTAGAAATTGAGTTAGATCCGCAAGAAGGAGTCGTTGCAGAAGCAGGTACTTTTATGATGATGGATGACAATATTAAAATGAATACTATTTTAGGTGATGGTTCTAATCAAGAAACGGGCTTATTAGGAAAGATATTTTCAGCAGGAAAAAGAATTTTAACTGGCGAAAGTTTATTTATGACTGTTTTTACCAATGATGGCTTTGGAAAAAAACAAATTTCATTTGCGTCTCCGTATCCTGGTAAAATTATTCCGATTGATTTAACAGAATTTGGAGGGAAGTTTATCTGCCAAAAAGATGCATTTCTTTGTGCAGCAAAAGGTGTTTCTATTGGAATAGAGTTTTCTAAAAAATTAGGGAGAGGTTTGTTTGGTGGAGAAGGTTTTATTATGCAAAAATTAGAGGGAGATGGTTTAAGTTTTATTCATGCAGGAGGAACCATGGCGAAAAAAGTATTACAACCTGGTGAAGTTTTAAAGGTAGATACGGGGTGTATTGTTGGTTTTACTCAAGATGTAGATTATGACATTGAGTTTGTTGGTGGTATTAAAAATACTGTTTTTGGAGGTGAAGGATTGTTTTTTGCTTCTTTAAAAGGGCCAGGAACTGTGTATATTCAATCTTTACCTTTTAGTAGATTGGCAGGACGAGTTTTGTCAATGGCGCCAAGAACAGGAAGTGGAAAGCGAGGAGAAGGAAGTGTTTTAGGTGGAATAGGAGATTTATTAGATGGTGATAATCGATTTTAATATGTAGCTTTTATCATTCTGTCATTTCCAGAAAAATCTTTTTTTAACTCTATGTTTTTAAATCCTTTTTGGTGTAGCATATCTACGGTTTCTTTTCCTAAATATTGATTGATTTCAAAAAATAACAATCCGTTTTTAGTAAGGTCTTGTTTTGCTAAATCTGCAATTTTTTTATAGAAAATTAGTGGGTTTTCGTCATCAACAAAAAGGGCAAGATGTGGTTCGTTTTGTAATACATTATTGTTTATTTCTATCTTTTCTAATTCTCTAACATAAGGAGGATTAGAAATTATGAAGTCATATTTTTTAGGCAATTCTTTAGCTTTTAAAATATCTATTTCTAAGAAAGTAATGTCTACTTTATTTAAAATTGCATTTTGCTTTGCTTTTTTTAAAGCTTCTAAAGAAACATCTATAGCAGAAATAGAAACGTTATTTAAGTTCTTAGCCAAAGAAATAGGAATGCAACCTGTACCTGTTCCTACATCAAGAATATTTAATTTATTGTCTTGATTTTTACTTCTTATTTCTTGAATTTCATTGATAACCCATTCTACTAGTTCTTCTGTTTCCGGTCTTGGTATTAAGGTATTTTCATCTACTAAAAATGGTAAACTATAAAACTCAGTTTCTCCTAAAATATACTGAATAGGTTCTTCTTTTTGAAGTCTTTTTACAATATTTTTTAATTCTGATAAAATACTTTCATCAATTAAAAAGTCTGGTTTTAAAACGGTATCGATTCTTTGTAGGTTCAGTTTTAGTTCTATCAACATAAAAAAGAAAGAATCAATTTCTGTTTTTGGATACATCGTTGATAATTCACTGTTAAAAAAAACACGAAAATTTTGAAGTGTCATAGATAATTTATAATAAGGGGCTTAAAAATCTAGCAAGACGTTCAAGTGTTTTTTGTTTGTTAGATCTGTTTAAGAAATCTTCTAGAGTTATTTTGGTGGCTAAATTTTTTCTTTCATTGAATTCTTTTGATATTTCTGAAGTAATTTCTTCATCAAAAATTAAAGCATTTAATTCATAGTTATGTTCAAAGCTTCTGCAATCAAAATTGGTAGAACCGATAGAGGCAATCTCATCATCAATAAATATAACTTTACTGTGCGAGAAATCGTCCCTTAAATAAATATCTACTCCGGCTTTTAATAAACCCTCAAAATAAGAATACATACTATAGGTAGCTATATTAGAATCGGTAACTTTAGGCAATAATAAAGTTACTTTTACACCGCTTAAAGCTGCAATTTTAAACGATTCTAATATAGAGTAAGTAGGTATAAAATATGGGTTTAATACACAAATACTCTTTTCTGCTAAATTAATAAGGCTCAAATATTGTTGCATTACAACAGGTTGTTTGTAATCTGGACCGCTAGAAACAATTTGTATTGTAGTGTTTCCTTCTGCGTTACAAACCGTATTGTATTTTTCTTTCTGACTTAAATCTATATCTGTTGCGTAGTAATAATCTTTTAAAAAAGTATCGTGTAAATTAGCGACTGCACAACCAGATATTTGTACATGTGCATCTTGCCAAATACCTAAATCGGTGTCTTTTGTAATATATTCATCAGAAATATTTACGCCACCTGTAAAACCAATTTCATTATCTATAATTGCAATTTTTCTATGATTTCTATAATTTAAAGAAAAAAGAAAACTTCCAAATTTAAAAGGAGTTTCTGGATATATTTTTACACCTATTTTTTTTAGGTGTTGTATGGTTTTTTTGTTTAAGGGAAAGCTTCCTATAGAATCGTATAAAATACGGACTTCTACATTTTCTTTTCGTTTTTGCTCTAATAAGTTAATAATATTGTTGAGAATTTCGCCATTTTCAATAATGTAATATTGTAAATGGATAAATGATTTAGCATTCTTAATAGCTTTAAAAAGTGCTTCAAAAGTTTCTTTTCCACTTTTTAAGACTACAACATCATTATTTAATTGTAGCGGTAAGTTTGTGTTATTAAAAATTAGATTAGATATTTTAGAAGCTTTGTGACTCTTAAGTACAGCTACATTTTTATTTTTTTCATTTTTGCGATTCTTTTCAATGTAATCTTTCCTTTTTTTAGTCTCTTTAAGTTCAAAGTATTTTATTTTTCTTCTATTAATGCCGAATAAAATAAAAGCAAAAACCCCCATAAAAGGAAATAAGAGTGTAATTAAAATCCAGCTTAAAGATTTAGAAGGTTTTACGCCAAAATATAAAATATTGTAAAAAGCCCAACTAAATAGTACAAGGTGTATCGATAAGAGAATAGTATATATCAATTTTTATAATTTTTTAAGCATCCAAACAGGGCAAGAATAATGTCCGGTATTTCCCATAGGTTTGTCAAGATTTACAAAACCATTCCTTTTGTACAATGCTTGTGCAGCATTCATATAAGGCATAGTTTCTAAATAACAGTTTTCAAAACCAATTGTTTTTGCTTTTTCTAAGCAAGTATTTATTAATTTAGAACCCAAACCTTTTCCTCGTGTTATCGGTAAAAAATACATTTTTTGAAGCTCGCACGTATTGCCTTCAAAATTATCTAATTGTGCAATTCCTGCGCCTCCAACTACCTTGTTATTATGCTCTACAACATAATAAAATGAGGTTGGTTTTTCAAAGTTTTCAAACATTTTATCAGTAGCTTTGTCTTCGTAGGCAGTACCAATTTTTGGTGCACCCATTTCTAAAAGAACCTCTCTAATTACAGTTGCCATTTGTGCATTGTCTTTAGATTGAATTTCTCTAATGATAAAATCTGTACTTTTCATTTATTACTGTATTTTTGCAAGAGCAATTTACCTTTTTTTTTAAATATTGAACATGAAAAACCTTATATATTTTGTACTTTTCTTTACATTCATTACAAGTTGTTCTGTAAGGGAAAAACCTGTTTTTATAAAGGTAGATAATGTAAAGGTAACCTCTTTTAAGGGAGATACTATTCGTTTAAAAGCATCAGCTTTTTTTGAAAACCCAAATGATGTTGGTGGTATTATTTCTACGGATGAAATTAAGGTGATTGTAAACGGTGCAGAAGTTGCACAGGTTTCTTCAGATGAATTTGAAGTACCAGCAAGAAAGGAGTTTTCTATACCTTTAATGGTGGTAATTCCTGCTAAAAAAGTCTTTGATAATAACAAAAACGGAATCTTAGGAGGTCTGCTAAATTCATTTTTAAATAAATCTATAAAAGTGCAATTTACAGGAGATTTAAAATACAAGGTTTTCGGGTATTCTAGTGTATATCCGATAGATCAAATTCAGGAAATCAAATTTTAATTGTTAGTGATAGATCACAAATTATACATAAAACGTTGCTTACAAATAGCCAAAAATGGGGTAGGCGTTTCGCGTCCTAATCCTTCTGTGGGGGCAGTTGTAGTATATCAAAATAAAATTATTGGCGAAGGTTTTACATCTGCTTATGGTGGTAATCATGCAGAAGTAAATGCAATTAATGCCGTAAAAGACAAAGTACTTTTAAAAGAGGCAACGATCTACGTAACTTTAGAACCTTGTTCTCATTTTGGTAAAACGCCACCTTGTGCAGATTTAATTGTAAAACATCAACTGAAGAATGTTGTTGTTGGTTGTGTAGATTCTAATAGTTTGGTTGCTGGTAAAGGAATTGAACGTCTTATAAATGCAGGGATTAATGTAATTGTTGGCGTTTTAGAAGATGAGTGTAAAGAACATCACAATCGTTTTTTTACGGTTCAGAATAAAAAAAGACCTTATATTATTTTAAAATGGGCACAAACTAAAGACGGATTTGTTGCTCCTTTAACAAAAGATGAGCAGAAACCAGTTTGGATTTCTAACCCATATTCTCAGCAGTTAGTCCACAAATGGCGAGCACAAGAACATGGAATTTTAGTAGGAACAAATACGGTTTTTGCAGACAATCCTAAATTAAATGTTAGGAGTTGGACTGGTCAAAATCCTGTTAGAATTGTTTTAGATCGTACTTTAAGAATTCCGGAAAATAGTAGTGTTTTAGACGGAAGTGTAAAGACGATTATCATTACAGAAAAAGAAGAATATCTGTTCGAGAGTAGTCGAGAACTAATTCTTGAAACCATAGATTTCTCTCATAATCTAGCAAAACAAGTTTGCAATGTTTTACAAAAGCACCAAATTCAATCTGTAATTATAGAAGGAGGTACGCAGACTTTACAAACTTTTATAGATGAAAATCTCTGGGATGAAGCGAGGCTTTTTGTAGGGGAAACCACTTTTAAAGTAGGAGTGAAGGCACCTGTTTTTAAGAAAGTAGTTAAAGAAGAAATAAACATCAAAACAGATGTTTTAAAAATATATACAAATGATTAAAAACATCATTTTCGATTTTGGCGATATTTTTATCAACCTAGATAAAAAACGTTTTGCAAAAGAATTACTGGACTTAGGGATTTCGCAAGAAGCAGAAGTCAATTTACCAATTTTGAACGAGTACGAAATGGGCTTAATTTCTACAGAAGAGTTTGTTGCTTTTTTTGAAGCTAAGTTCAATGTTTCAAAAGAAAAATTAGTAAAAGCTTGGAATTCTATTCTGTTAGATTTTCCAAAAAACCGATTAAAGTTTATTCAGGAATTAGCAGAAAGTAAAAAATACAGATTATTTTTATTGAGTAATACCAACGATTTGCATATTTCTTGGATTCAAAATAATGTTGGAAGTGAGTTCTACAATTCCTTTAAAATCTGTTTCGAACAATTTTATTTAACGCATGAAATTCATTTAAGAAAACCAAATGTTAATATTTATGAATTTGTGTTGAATGAGAATAACTTAATAGCGGAGGAAACACTTTTTATAGATGATACTAAAGAAAATACAGTTTCTGCAAATACCTTAGGCATTCATACTTGGAATTTAATTCCGGGAGAAGAAGAGGTAACGGAATTATTTACAAAAAAGGAAAATTTATTTTGATTTATTTAATTTTCAGCATTCTTTTTTCAACCTTATTGTTTGTCATATTTAAATATTTCGATATTTATAAAATTGACACTTTAAAAGCAATTGTTGTAAATTATTTAGTGGCCTTTTGTTTAGGCTTCGGTTTGTCTGAAATTACATTTTCTTTTAATGAAATACCTCAGAAACCTTGGTTTTTTGGTGCTATAATCTTAGGAGCTTTATTTGTTTCAGTATTTTTTGTAATGGCAAATACAGCACAACAAAATGGAGTTTCAGTAGCTTCAGTTGCAGGAAAAATGTCTGTAGTTATTCCAGTGGTTTTTGGCATTATTTTATATGATGAATCGGTTACTTACTTTAAAGTTATTGGTATTTTAATTGCCTTATTATCTGTTTATTTAGCCTCTGTAAAAGAAGAAAAAAGTACTTTGAATAAAGCCGGATTAGTGTTTCCAATATTACTTTTTTTCGGTTCAGGTATAATTGATACGACACTTAAATATGTTGAAGTAAATTTTGTTCAAAATAATGAAACCTCCCTTTTTTCTGGGAGTTTATTTGGTTTTGCTGCTTTTTTTGGATTACTTATTTTATTGATAAAAACGCTTCAAAAGAGAGAACCATTTGGTTTTAAAAATATAATTGCAGGTATTGTTTTGGGAGTTCCTAATTATTTTACAATTGTATTTTTAATTAAAGCGATGCAAACATCAGGTTTTGAAAGTTCTACTTTATTTACAATTAATAATGTGTCTGTTGTAGTAGTATCAACCTTGGTTGGGTTATTGTTGTTTAAAGAAAAATTTAGTTTAAAAAATAAAATAGGAGTTGCTTTGGCAATTATAGGAATTGTCTTAGTAACCATTGCTTAATATGTTAGAAGACGTTTATAAAACAATAGAAAAACCATCTGAAGAAACCCTTTTTAAAGAAAAAGGATCTAAGTTTTTTGGATATGTTTTTCCTGTTTTATCAGAAGAAGATGTAAAAGAACATTTAGAAGAGTTAAGAAAGCAACATCATGCTGCACGTCATTTTTGTTATGCCTATCAATTGGGTATTGAAAACATAAAATTTAGAGCAAATGATGATGGAGAACCTAATAATTCTGCAGGTTTACCTATTTATGGTCAAATACAATCTTTTGAAGTAACCAATATTTTAATTGTTTCTGTCCGTTATTTCGGAGGAACAAAATTGGGTGTTGGTGGTTTAATTTCTGCGTATAAAACGTCAGCACAAATTAGTTTAGAAGCTGCTGATATTTTAGAAAAAACCATCAATATTTATTATAAGTTAACTTTTGAATACGATATGATGAATGCCGTACAAAGAGTTATCAAAGAGAAAAATATTGACATTACCAATCAAAAATTAGAAATGAATTGCGAGTACACCATTTCTATAAGAAAAAAAGATGCACAAGCAATTTATACTATTTTTGATACTTTATATAAAGTTGATATTAAAAAATTAGAGTAATATTTTAGTTCAAGAAAGTTTTCTTTGTTTAAAAAATTAATATCCCAAACCTTTTAATAAATGATCAGGGCAGCGAGTTGGTTTCATCGTTTTAGAATTCATAAAAGCTAAAACAGAACTTCCTGTACAAATGAGTTCGTCATTTTGATTTACAATTTCATAATCAAACTCAATTTTAACCATGGGCTTCTTTTTCAATATGGTTTTTATGGTTAAAACATCATCATACAAGGCCGATTTTATAAATTTAAAATTTATAGAAATAACAGGAAGCATTATCCCACTTAATTCCATATCTTTGTATGTAACCCCTAAAGAACGCATCCATTCGGTACGTCCTAGTTCAAAAAATTGCGCGTAATTACCGTGATACACAACCCCCATTTGATCCGTTTCGGAATATCGGATTCTAGTTTTTGTTATAGATTTTTTCAAGTGATATAATTAATTAGTGTTTTGTGTATTCTACGTAAAAAATAGTTAATAATCAATAGCAAATTGATTTTTTTATACTGAATTTTATTCACATTTTTGTACCACCTTAAAAAAGGCATCATAAGCCCTTTTTAAACCCTAATTATAACACAAAAAATCGCTAAAATTAAATGATTGTAAATGCTGACTCAGTTTGGGATGAATGTTTGTCTTTTATAAAAGATAACATAAAACCGCAAGCATATAAAACTTGGTTCGAGCCAATAAAACCGGTAAAACTTTCTGGCGAAGCGTTGACTATTCAGGTGCCTAGTAAATTTTTTTACGAATGGTTAGAAGAGCACTATATCAAATTATTACGTGTTGCATTGGTAAAACAATTAGGTAACGATGCCAAATTGATTTACGATGTAAAAATGGAAAACAATTATAGCAGTAATAGGCCGCAAATTGTTAAAATTCCAAGTTCTAATAGAGATCCTTTAAAGCCGCAAAGAGTAACTGTTCCTTTAGAGTCTAATAAAAGAGAATTAAGAAATCCTTTTGTAATTCCAGGATTACAAAAAGTAAAAATAGAATCTCAATTAAACCCTAATTATAGTTTTGCAAATTTTATAGAAGGCGATTCTAATAGATTGGCTCGTTCTGCAGGTATGGCAGTGGCAAATAAGCCCGGAGGAACCTCTTTTAATCCATTATTAGTGTATGGTGGTGTCGGATTAGGTAAAACACATTTGGCGCACGCTATTGGTGTGGATATCAAGGATAAATATCCAGATAAAACTGTTTTATATATTTCTTCAGAAAAATTTACACAACAGTTTATAGATTCTGTAAAATCGAATACAAGAAATGATTTTATTCATTTCTATCAAATGGTAGATGTGTTAATTATTGATGACGTACAATTCTTATCAGGTAAAGCTGGTACACAAGATGTATTCTTCCATATTTTTAACCATTTACATCAAAATGGAAAACAGGTTATTTTAACTTCAGATAAAGCACCTGTAGATATGCAAGATATAGAACAACGTTTATTATCTCGTTTTAAATGGGGATTATCTGCTGAGTTACAAGCACCAGATTATGAGACTAGAATTTCTATTTTACAAAATAAATTATACAGAGATGGTGTAGAAATGCCAGAAGATATTGTAGAATATATTGCTAAAAATATAAAATCTAACGTTAGAGAATTAGAAGGTGTTGTTATTTCTATGATTGCACAAGCTTCTTTTAACAGAAAAGAATTTTCTGTAGAATTAGCAAAACAAATTGTAGATAAGTTTGTAAAAAACACAAAGAAAGAAGTTTCTATAGATTATATTCAGAAAGAAGTTTCTAAATATTTTGATATGGATGTAGCTACTTTACAATCTAAAACTCGTAAACGTCATATTGTACAAGCGCGTCAATTAGCGATGTTTTTTGCTAAGAGATTAACAAAAACTTCATTGGCAAGTATTGGTAATCAAATTGGGCAAAGAGATCATGCAACCGTATTACATGCTTGTAAAACGGTAGACAACTTAACGGAAACGGATAAGCAGTTTAAAAAATACGTAGAAGATTTAACTAAAAAGCTGACTTTCTAAAAAGAGAACTTCAAAAAACTTATTGATATTTAATTTTACGCTCTTAAATTTTTTAAGAGCGTAATTGTTTCTTATTTTTATCAAAAATTATTTTTATGCAAAAAATATTGATGGTTTGTTTAGGGAATATATGTCGTTCTCCCTTAGCAGAAGGAATTTTACAATCTAAAGTAAATTCTAATATTGTTTCTGTAGATTCTGCAGGCACTGCTGCATATCATATAGGTAAACTTCCGGATGAACGCTCTATAGAAGTTGCCCAAAAACACGGAATAGATATTACTAGGCAAAGAGCAAGAAAATTTGTTGTAAAAGATTTTGACGAATTTGATATTATTTTTGCGATGGATGATAGCAATTATCAAAACATACTCTCATTAGCCAGAAATAATACTGATGAGCAAAAAGTACGAATGATTTTAAATGAAACACATCCTACTAAAAATTTAAGCGTTCCAGATCCATATTATGGAGGAAATGAAGGTTTTAAAAATGTGTATAAGATGTTAGATGAAGCCTGTGATATTATTGCCGGTAATTTGTCTTAAAAAAAGGATGCACCTTATCAGTGTGAGTCTGTATTATAAGTATCAAAAAAAAATAAAATATTATTTCTACGTTTTTAGTTTGTATAAAATCGTGAAAACTGTATCTAAAATATAAAAAATGATTGGTAAACTCTATTTAATCCCCACTACTTTAGGAGAAACTGAACCTTTAGAAGTAATGCCTTTATCAGTTAAGAAAGTAGTTGAACAGATTGATTACTATATTGTTGAAAATGAAAAATCAGCAAGAAGATTTATTAAGAAAATCTCACCTAAAAAATCTCAGCCTTCACTTCAATTAATGTTGTTAGACAAATATGCTGAAGAATTAGAAACGTCTAGATATTTAGATGTTTGTAAAGAAGGAGTTAATGTTGGGTTATTGTCTGAAGCTGGTGTGCCTGCAATTGCAGATCCCGGTGCAAGTATTGTTAAGTTAGCACATGAAAATAATATTCGTGTAATTCCTTTAGTTGGACCATCGTCTATTATCATGGCAATGATGAGTTCTGGTATGAATGGACAGAACTTTGCTTTTAACGGGTATTTGCCTATTGATAAATCGGATAGAAAAAAAACGATAAAAGATTTGGAGAGAATTTCTCAAGATAAAAATCAATCTCAAATTTTTATAGAGACACCTTATCGAAATGATAAAATGTTGGCAGATTTAAAAGCAACTTTATCGCCAACTACCAATTTATGTATTGCGGCAGATATTACTTTGCCGTCAGAATATATTAAAACCATGATGATTAAAGACTGGAAACATCAACAGCCAGACTTACATAAGAAACCAGCTATTTTTATTATTCACAAGTAGTCTAATTATATTAACTATAGTACATTACTCTATTTAGACTAAAGTTTTATTAAAGGCTTTGTGATGTGAATATTATAATAGATACTTCAAAAAAAAACACTTAATAATCTATAGATTATTAAGTGTTTTTTTTTGAAGTCTAAAAATGAAATAAATATGTATTTAGACTTATTGCTTAGTTATATTAAATAACGTTTAATTTTTTTCCAACTGTTACAAAAGCTTCAATTGCTTTTTTGATTTGTTCTTTAGAATGTGCAGCAGACAATTGGACTCTAATTCTTGCTTTTCCTTTGGGTACAACAGGGAAGAAGAAACCAATAACGTAAATACCTTCATCTAGCAAGAGTTTTGCAAATTCTTGAGCAATTTTAGCGTCATAAAGCATTATTGGTACAATTGGGTGTGTACCTTCTACAATGTTAAAACCAGCCGTTGTCATTTCAGATCTAAAATACATGGTGTTCTGCTCTAGTGTATCTCGTAAATCTGTAGATTTTGTTATTTTATCTAATACCTTTAGTGTAGCACCAACAATTGCAGGAGCCAACGTGTTTGAAAATAAATAAGGTCGAGAGTTTTGTCTTAAAATAGCAACTATTTCTTTTCTTGCTGCTGTAAAACCACCAGATGCACCACCTAAAGCTTTACCATAAGTTCCGGTAATAATATCTACTCTATCCATTACATTGTGGTATTCATGTACACCTCTTCCGGTTGCACCAATAAAACCAGTAGAATGGCATTCATCAATCATTACTAAAGCATCATATTTGTCTGCTAAATCACAAATTTTATCTAATTGAGCTATGGTTCCATCCATAGAAAATGAACCATCTGTAACAATTAATCTACGTCTAGATGAGCTAGCTTGTTTTAATTGTTCTTCTAGATCTGCCATGTTGTTATGAGAATATCTAAATCTTTTTGCTTTACAAAGACGAATACCATCAATAATAGAGGCGTGGTTTAAGGCGTCAGAAATAACAGCGTCTTCAGCAGAAAGTAAAGGTTCAAATAACCCTCCATTTGCATCAAAAGCAGCAGCATATAAAATACAGTCTTCCATTCCTAAAAAAGCGGCAGTTTTTTCTTCCAATTCTTTATGAATATCTTGTGTTCCACAAATAAATCGAACAGAAGAAAGACCAAAACCATGTGTTTTTATAGCATTGATTCCTGCTTCTAGTACGTCTGGGTGTGATGCTAATCCTAAATAATTATTGGCACAAAAATTAAGAACATTGTCTTGGTTAACTGTGCTAATATTTGCTCCTTGTTTAGAAGTCAATATACGTTCGCTTTTAAAAAGACCATTAGATTTTATGGTTTCTAATTCTTTTTTTAAATCGTTTTTTATAGTGCCGTACATGGTATTATGAATTTATAAGGTTATTATTATATTTAAGTTCTAAGTTTTTTAACATCACTTTTGTTAAAGACTTGATATTAAATTTTGGTTTCCATTGCCAATCTTTTCTTGCATCCAGATCATCTATACTCATTGGCCAAGAATTTGCTATTTCTTGTCTAAAATCTGGTGAATAAGTTACTTTAAAATCAGTATATTTTTCTTTAATACAAGTTTCTAGTTGATTTGGGTTAAAGCTTAAACCAGAAATGTTATACGACGTTCTTACTGTTATTTTATCTTTTGGAGCTTCCATTAATTCTAAGGTGGCTCTTATAGCATCATCCATATAAATCATTGGCAACGTAGTGTCTGCATTTAAAAAACACTCATAATTCTCATTATTAACAGCCTTATGAAAAATATCTACTGCATAATCAGTTGTACCTCCACCTGGTAAAGATTGATAACCAATAACACCAGGATATCTTAATGATCGTACATCTAATCCATATTTATCAAAATAGTATTTTCCCCAATTTTCTCCTGCAGCTTTACTAATTCCGTATACCGTAGAAGGTGTTAAATTGGAAGATTGAGGAGTATTTAAACGTTCTATATTATTCCCAAAAACGGCAATTGAGCTAGGGAAAAATACTTTACTTATTTTATGAATTCTAGATACTTCTAAAACATTAAAAAAAGTTTTCATGTTTAAGTCCCAAGTACTTAATGGATGTTTTTCTCCATTTGCAGACAAAATAGCTGCTAAATGGTATATTTGAGTAATTTTATATTTTAATACAATTGTTTCTATAGCATTAAAATCTGTAACATCTAGAGTTTCAAAGACCCCATTAAATGTTGGATTTACTCTTAGATCTGTTGCTATTATATTTTTAACCCCGTATTTTTCTTGTAATTTTTCAGCTAAAACAGTGCCTAATTGACCACTAGATCCTGTTATTAAAATAATTTCTTTATCCATTTTTAATAAAATTTTGAAAGGATAAAATTAAATATTTGATTAATTATAAAGTTAATTTCACTTGGTTTAATTTAAAAATAAGTATTTTTATCTTTATTTAATCAGTATTAAAATTTTAAATACTTTTACATAGGGCGATGTAGGCCACTAACAAGTGATTTTATCTTTATATGGAAAAAATAGACGAAACAGATTTAAATATTTTAAGAATTCTTCAAGAAGATTCTAAAAAAACAACAAAAGAAGTTGCAGAGATGCTTAATCTAACTCCTTCTCCCGTATATGAGCGTGTTAGAAGATTAGAAAAACGTGGGTATATTAAAAAGTACGTCGCACTTATAAATAAAGACCTTCTAAATATTCCTATTACAGCAATTTGTATGGTGTCATTAAGATACCACGATGAAGGCTTTATAGATAAATTTGAAAAGCAAATTAAAGGTTTAAAAGAAGTACAAGAATGTTACCATATGGCTGGTAAGGTTGACTTTTTTTTGAAAATTAACTTAGGCAGCCTTAATGAATATCATGAGTTTGTAAGACTAAAACTTTCTAAAATCGAGAATATTGGTGTCTTAGAAAGTTATTTTGTTTTAAAAGAAATAACTCGTACCACGGGTTATTGTATATAAAAATAATAGTATTATTAAGAGCTGTATTCTGTTAATTAACTATTAATAACAGTAGCGTCTTGGTCTGCTATAATATTAGAAACATTATAACCTCCAAAGTTCTTTAAATAAGACTTTATAGAAGAACCATAAGCATCAGAAAAGCCTTCAACACCATTACTTCTTAAATATTTTTTTACGTTTCCAGCACCACTTAAATGAGCGGCTGCTAAGATACCAGATTCGGTAATTTTAATACCGTTTATGGTTTTTCCTACAGAACGTCTAATGTCTTTTCTTAAAATCCATTTATTTACTTTACACAAAGCTATAAATGCTTTTTCTTGTAATTCTGGATCTTTTAAAAATGCTGTTGTATTGTAAATTTTAAATCTTCGTAAAGTTGTTCTTCCAAATTGATATTTTCCTAAATATCCTAATGTGTTTACTACGGTATAACTTCCTTGAGATTCTTTAAAAGCTAATGCTTCTTTAAAACCTACAAAGTCCTTTTGTAAATAAGGTATGTTATAGTCTACAAATTTTGGGAAAGTAACTTTGTTATGAGTACCTATTTTTTTATCAATAGAAGTTGCGTTGATAAATCCTAAAAATACGATACTTAAAAATAAAAACTTTTTGATAAACTAAATTTTCTGTTTTGCGGGTGCAAATGTATAACCAAATTTAATTATACTGATAATCAATATGTTAAATTTTATTAAAAATACATATAATGAAATGTTAAAGCTCCTTTGGTGTTGATTTCAAGAGTAGGAGCAGGTATTTTTATGAAGTTTACAACAGAAAAGACAGATTTTAAGAATTCCGAATTTGTCTTAATTTTTGTTAAATCGAGGTCTAAACTTAGATAGAATTGTCGGTAAGCATCTTGCTGTATTGGGTTTACTGCATTTGAGTTTCCATAAAGCATGCCTTCTGCTCCATAACCTAAAGCAACATTTAACCATTTAGGGAATGAACTTTTCTTGTTAAAAGACCAAATATTAGCAGAAAGCCAATAAGTTTGTCCGTTATAATCCTTTAAAGCTTGTTGTAAATAGTTTTCTCCTAGGGTATTTGGTCGTTGTTTTGCAAACTCGGTTTGATGAAAAGAGTACTTAACTGTAATTCGTTGCTCGTTCCAAAGTAATTCTTGTCCAACCAACAATCCTGTACCTGCTGCATTTGCAAGAATATCTCCGGGTGATGCACCCCATTCATCAGAAAAACCATCTAATACTTCTACGGCAGTTAAAAAAGCAAAACCAGAGGTTGCTCCGTAAATTAATTGATTTTTTCTAGAAACACCAGCCCAATCTAAAACTTCCATTCCAATTTTACCAATATAATAAGAAGTCATCATGTGGCCAACTTTATCCATTTGTTTCCAATCATTATTATCATTTTTAAAATGAAAACCAGAACGTGGATAATCCTTGTACCAAAGTTGATTTAAACCAATTAAAGCGCCTCCAGCCATTACGCTTTCAGTGAGAATAATAGCATTTCTTCTTTTTGTATTTAAAGTATCAGATTTTTTATAAAATGATGAATTTTGTGCACACAAAGAAAATGAGCATATAAATAAGAGATAAAACGAAATGTATTTTTTGCGAATCAAACCCAACGATTAAATTTGTAAATAATTATCTATTAATGCTTTGTTTGTTCATCCATTGATGATATTTAGCGGCATTTCTATTGTGCTGAGAAAGTGTTTTTGCAAAAGCATGATACCCTAATTTATCTACATTAGCACACATATAAAAGTAGTCATGTTTTTCTGCATTTAAAACGCCGTCAATAGATGAAATATCTGGCATGGAAATTAAGGTAGGTGGTAAACCTTTATTTTTATAGGTGTTGTAAGGAGAGTTTATTTCTAAATCTGCGGTCAATACCCTTTTTACCACATAATCTTGTCCTTTAAGTTCTTTAACACTATAGATAATTGTTGGATCGGCTTGCAAAGGCCAACCTTTTTTTAATCTATTTAAATACAAACCAGCAACAATTGGTCTTTCTATGTTTTTTGCAGTTTCTTTTTGAACTATTGAAGCTAAAGTGATCACTTCTTCTTTAGATAATTCTAATGCTTTCGCTTTTTGCAATCTGCTTTTATTCCAAAATCGATTGTATTCTACAAAGATTTTGTCTCTAAAGTTTTCTGCTGAAGTGGTCCAGTAAAATTGATAGCTATTAGGAACAAAAATTTGCAATACAGATTTTTCTGTCAAGTTGTTTTTAGATAAGAAATCTTTATCTTTAAATGAGTTTAATAGAGAAATTGAATCTGCTTCTAATTGTTCTGCAATTCTTCCTGCTAATTTTTCTAAAGTGTCTTGGTTATTAAAAGACAACTTTATAGGTGTTTGGTTGCCACTTCTTAAAAGGTTAACTAATTCGTTGTTAGACATTCCTTCTTTTAAAATATATCTACCTGGTTTTGGTTTCGAAAGATTTTTCTTAGCAGCTACTAAGA
Source organism: Polaribacter sp. R2A056_3_33 (assembly GCF_019278485.1). Lineage (NCBI taxonomy): Bacteria > Pseudomonadati > Bacteroidota > Flavobacteriia > Flavobacteriales > Flavobacteriaceae > Polaribacter > Polaribacter sp. R2A056_3_33. Next base: position 4,284,061 of record NZ_CP058984.1, on the reverse strand, counting down.
GAAAAGTATTGGTGTTTTTAGAAAAAGCAGAAATTTTTTCTTTCACATCACTCAAGCTATCAGAAGAGTAGATGAAAAGTTCTGTATCTTTTGTGATCGATTTTCCAAATATTTTTTGATAATATTGGTATCCTATAATTCCACTAATAAAAATAACGGTAGCAATAACTGCGTATATAAATTTTTTACCCAAAGTTTTTTTGATTTTTTTAGAATTGCAAAATTAGTCTTTTATCAACTGAAATAAAACTTCATCTTTAAATTTTCCTTCGAATAAAATCCAATCTTTCTTAATACCCACTTTTTGAAAATGATGTTTTTTAAAAAGGGAGATACTTTTAGAATTTTCTGAAGTAATATTGGCGTATAGTTGATGGATATTTAAAGAAGAGAAAGCATATTGAATTAAAACAGAGAGTGCTTCTGAGGCAAAGCCTTTTTTTTGAAAATCTGGGTGAATTAAAATACCAATTCCTGCTCTTTTATGCATCGGATTGTAATCAAACAAATCAATCATTCCTAGTTGTTTCTTCGTGGTCGTTTCTTCAATTAACAAGCGTAATTGTTTAGCCTCGTAAATATCTAAATGCGCATTTTCTAAATACTGTCTTAGAATAAATTTAGAAAAAGGAGTTTGTGTATGGCTAATTTCCCAAAAAGACTCATTGTTTTCTATTTGATATAGAAAATCTAAGTCTTCGGGTTCTAAAGCACGTAAGTTTATTTTTATACCGTTTAAAGTCATCATTTTTTCTGAAGTTCGTTTTCTTTAAGGAAAATTTAATAAGCACATAGATTATAGAATGCAAAATAAGGAAATAATAATCTTAAAGAGCCTGGAGTTGCATGAAAATAGTTTTCGTTTAACAATCATAGTATTCTTTACCAAATACTACTTTCTTTCCTGTTATTTTCTCTATTTTTAAAGCGTATGTATCAAAGAAATTACAAGCTTCATAAAAAATGGGGTAGTTGTACTTTTTAGTATCTGTTATTATTTCTAGATAAGCACCACCATTTCCTTTTGCAGGTAAAATATTTTGAATACAGAATGAATTTATTTCATCGATATCAAATAATTCTGCAATGTGATTACTAGAGAATCCTATTTTTTTATTTTTATTATCAACCCAAATAATGGTATTGTCTTTAAATTGAAGATTTATTTTTTCTGGTCTGTTTTTTATGTTCTTGTTTTTTCTATAGTCACCAGACATTTTTATATTGCCTTTGAATAATAAGAAGTCAGAAATAACCATAAGTTCTTCGTAACTTTCATTATGTAGTAATGAAGGGGATTCTCTTTTATTTTCTATGGATAAAGAAGTATAACCTCCATTAAAAAGCCAATCACTGTCATACGTATAACAAATTGACAAGTGCATTTCTTTTAAATTGAAATTTATATTTTTTTGATCTGCTCGTTCATAACCGGTATTCATTCTACTGCTTGCTAAATCTTTGTTTAAAATTTTCTTTAGCTCTAAATAACTTTCATCCGTCGCTATATTATTAAAACAATGTGTATAATAGTGCAAAACAGGAACATCAGCTCTATCATTATCAAAATAAGCACCAAAATCTTTTAAGAGGATATTTCCAATACGCACAGGAGCATTAAATTTTAGTAATTTTTGTCCGTATGGCGATTTTTCAAATAAAGTATTTTTATTTTTTTCTAATTCCTCATAGGTCGTATCCCAAAAAATGAATTGTTTGGGATTAGATTGAATTTCAAAACCTAGGTTGTAGTCGTTATTCTTAGTCGTTAAGATTTCAAAAGTAGGTACATAGTGTTTTCTCCAAATTTCTTTTTTTAAAAGGGTTTTTTTTGCAACATTTTCAAAAAAAATAGTGTCTTTAAAATTAAATTTAGTAGATAATTCCTTATAAACTTTGCTGAATCCAGTATAGGTAACAGGGATAAAGTTTTGATGGTAATCAAAAAGGAAAAGATAAGCTAGTTTATTATTTCTGATAGTAATATAGGCATATTGTAAATCTTTTAAGTGTACGGTACAAGTATGAATTCCGTTAGTATCTATACAACTAATTTGATTGTTTTCAATTTTTACATTTCCCTCATTACTTTCTTTCGGAAATATTTTAGTAGGGTCTTTTTTTGTGTTAAAAAGATTTTTAAAAATACTCATAATGGTTTTTTGTAATAGATATCAGCGTCAAAAGAATAACCTCATTTGAGATTATGAATTAAAAAGAAATACTCCCTTTAAAAACAAAAGTAGCAGGTCCTTTTAAATATACATTTGTATAAACGCCATTTTCTTCAGAAAAAGAAACTTCTAGATTTCCTCCTTCCACGGGTAAAGAAATTAAATTACTAGCTGTTTTTCCCGTTTTATGCATAGCAATAGCAACTGCTGTAACTCCGGTCCCGCAAGCTAAAGTTTCATCTTCAACACCTTTTTCATAGGTTCTTACTCTAAAAGTAGTCTCATTAATTTTCTGTGCAAAATTGACATTACTTCCAGGAGCACTATAAGAGTAACGAATTTCTTTTCCTTTTTCAAAAACTGGGAAATTATCTAAATTATCTACCAATTCTACATGATGCTGTGTACCTGTATAAGCAAAAACTGAGTTTTCTTTCACGGTAATTTCATCAACATCTATCATTTTTAAGGAAACAATTCCGTTGTCAATGGTCGCTAAATGTGGTCCATCAACAGCAATAAAACTCGTTTTAGCTTTGATAATTTCTAGAAACTTTGCAAAAGCAACAGCACATCGTCCTCCGTTTCCACAGAAAGTCTGACTTCCATCAGCATTAAAATAAATCATTCTAAAATCGAAATCGGTATCGTTTTCAATTAAGATAACTCCATCCGCTCCTACACCAAAATTTCTATTACAAAGTTTCGCTATAAGGGCAATGTTTTCTTTCGGAAAAGTTAGAGTTCTGTTATCTATCATAACAAAATCATTTCCGGTTCCTTGGTATTTATAAAAGTCTAAATTCATTAGCACAAATATAGGAATTTAAAGAATAAAAAAGCACTGTTAAAAAGCGGTTAAAGTCAGTTAAAATCAAGTTAAACAGATTTTTTGAAATTGTTATAATTGTATCTTTGAGTAATAAAAATTAAAAATCATGAAAAAATTATTAAGTTTATTAGGAATGGCAGTTTTAGGAGGCGCTATCACTTTAGGCGGATATAAAATGCTATTTAATGAAAATGTGGTTATAGAAAGAACTATTTCTCACCCCGTAAAAACGGTTACTGCAAACTATAACCCTGCATTAAGTAATGCAAATGCAATAGCAAACTCTGTAGATTTTACAGTTGCAGCAGAAAATACGGTACATGCTGTAGTGCATGTTAAAAACACATCTATAAGAACACAATCTAACCCAATAGATCTTTTCTTTGGTAATAGTAGTGGTACTAGAAAGTTTGAGCAAGTAGGAACAGGTAGTGGAGTTATTATTTCGCAAGACGGTTACATTGTGTCAAACAATCACGTTGTTGATGGAGCTTCAGATATTGAAATTACATTAAATAATAAACAGAAGTATAAAGCAACGTTAATAGGTACAGATAAAGAGAATGACATTGCTTTGTTAAAAATTGATGTAGATTTTGATTTGCCTTACATTCCATTTGCTAATTCAGACAATATAAAAATTGGAGAATGGGTTTTGGCAGTTGGTAATCCTTATAACTTAACTTCTACAGTAACTGCAGGTATTGTGAGTGCAAAAGGTAGAGATTTAGAAGGGACTACTTCTACAGATTCATTTATTCAAACAGATGCTGCTGTAAACCCTGGTAATAGTGGAGGAGCATTGGTGAATACACGTGGTGAGTTGGTAGGAATTAATACAGCAATTACGTCTAAAACAGGTTCTTTTATTGGGTACTCTTTTGCAGTACCATCTAATATTGCTAAAAAAATAATTGATGATTTATTAGAGTTTGGTACAGTACAAGAAGCTATTTTAGGAATCAATATAAACCAAGAAGATGGAGATATAGAAGGCGTGTTGATTGGCGGAGTTAGTGATGATGGAGGTGCCCAAAAAGGAGGCTTAAAAGCTGGTGATGTGATCAAAAAGGTAAATGATGTAAAAATTTCTAAATTTTCTGAGTTAAGAGGTCAACTAACAGCAAAAAGACCAGGCGATTTAGTAAATATTACGATTGATAGAGATGGAGAAGAGATTACTAAGAGTATAACATTAAGTAAAAAAGATGCTTATGTTTCTAGAAAGTTAGGGGTTGTTTTAAAGGATGTCTCTAAAAAAGAAATTAAGAAGTTTGATATTTCTGGAGGAGCTAGAATAATAACCAATCAAAATAAAAATCTTAATTATTATGGTGTAAAGGAAGGCTATATTATTACCAAAATTAATAAAAAACCAGTTTTAAATGCAAGTGATGCGGTAAAAGAAATAGATGCATCTTTTGGAGCTGGACATCCAATTTATATAGAGGTTATTAATCTAGATGGAGAAAGAGAGCGTTATGCCTTTAGATAAGATCTATAACTACCATATTAAAAATCCTGATAATTTTATCAGGATTTTTTTATTTACGAAAACTTTACGAAATCGATTTCGTGTTTAAGAAAAAAGAAATACTTTTGCCTGAAATTTATTTTAATTTTCAATATGTCAATAATTTTAGATTACGAAAAAGAGGTAATTACACAAGCTCAAAATAGAAGAGCAACAGTAGAATTTATCACTATTGTAAATGACTTATGGTATGATAAATCTATTGAACTTGTATTATTTAGAAACACTTTAATAGACAAAAGAGCAAGTGAAGTTTTAAATTTAATAAACTATGCTAAAGAATTTGTAAACAAACCAATTTCTATACAAGATGCCTTAGATATTGCAAAAGCAATTCAGCAAATAGACTTACCATCTTCTAAATTAGATATTGGTAAACTTGCTTACGAGTGTTATTTAAGTCCTATAAAAGGAGCCGACAAAGTGTCTTTTGTAAGGAACAAATTAAAAGGCGCTACAGAATCAGAGAACATTCAGCCTAAAGATGTTGTTTTGTATGGTTTTGGTAGAATCGGACGCTTATTAGCAAGAGAGCTCATGTCTAAAATGGGGAAAGGCTCACAATTAAGATTAAGAGCTATTGTTACTCGTGGCGAAATAAATAGAGAAGTTTTAGAAAAAAGAGCTTCTTTATTAAGTATAGATTCTGTGCACGGAGATTTTTTAGGAACTGTAGAAATAGATGTAGAACACAACGCTTTAATTATAAACGGCACAACAGTTCATTTAATATCTGCAAATAATCCAGAAGAAATCGATTATACCAAATACGGAATTAAAGACGCATTAATTATAGATAATACTGGTGCTTTTAGAGATGATGTTGCTTTAGCAAGACATTTAAAAGCAAAGGGAGCAAGCAAGGTTTTGTTAACAGCTCCAGGAAAAGGGATTCCTAATATTGTACATGGTGTAAATCACAAAAAATACAATCCGGATGTGGTAGATATTTTTTCTGCAGCGTCTTGTACAACCAATGCAATTACACCAATTTTAAAAGTTTTAGAAGACAATTTCGGAATTAAAAAAGGGCATTTAGAAACAATTCATGCATACACAAACGACCAAAATTTGGTAGACAATATGCATAGTAAAAATAGAAGAGGAAGAGCTGCCGCTTTAAACATGGTTATTACAGAAACTGGTGCAGGTGCTGCAGTTGCAAAGGCAATTCCTGCGTTGGCAAGTAAATTAACATCTAATGCAATTAGAGTTCCAGTTCCTAATGGATCTTTGGCAATTCTTAATTTGCACTTAAATACAATGGTTTCTACAGAACGTGTAAACTCAATTATAAAAAAATATGCCTTAGAAGGCGATTTGGTAGAACAAATTAAATATTCATTAGACAATGAGTTGGTGTCTTCAGATATTCTAGGGTCTACAGCACCTTCAATTTTTGATAGTAAATCTACAATTACAGACAAGGAAACTATTGTAATTTATATTTGGTACGACAATGAGTATGGATATTCACATCAAGTAATGCGACTAGCAAAACACATTGCCAAAGTAAGAAGGTATACCTATTATTAAAAGTCTCTTAGTGCAAGTTCATTCAATTAAAATTGAATGTAAAAACCCGAAATATTATTGTTTCGGGTTTTAATTTTTTAGAAGCAATTTCCTGCTTTCCATTATATCTTTTTTTGAAAAAACAAAAAAAGGATGCCATTTCAATCAGGGCTAAACTTGTTTGGCTGCTTCTGTAATTATTTTAGAGGATATTTTCTAATTACTTAAGTTTCTAGCTGTAATAAAATTTAACTTTACTTATTTTAGAAAATCAAAATAAAAAAATCAATCAAAACAGTCTTATTTATTCTTCCTCAAAGAAATCAATAACAGCTTCAAACTCTTCATTTAAAAACTCTTCTTTACTCATAAAATATTCAGAGGTCGTCATTTGGTAGCCTGTTTCATTTTTTTCTAGATACCAAATAATATCATTAGCTTCCACAAAAGCTTCTTCTGCATTTAACTGATCAGCAAATAATCGTTTAATTACGTTATGGCTATCTAAGTTTTGAGCAAAACATTTCAATGTTATTTCTTTTGTAATGTTTGTTTCAGCGTTTCTAGCTGGAGTAATTTCAAAATCTACAACAGTTGCTTTTGTATTTGGAAATTTTCCATTAAAAGCTTTGTATAAAAGTTGGTTTATAATAAAGAGTGTTTTGTGTAATTCAATTTTTGGGTATTCCTCAGAAATCTTATCCACCAACATTTCATAAGAAAGAGAATCTATTTGTCCTTCATTTAAAACATCAGACAGTTTATAGTCTAAAACAATAGCAGCTGCTTCATTAGGTTCTTTATCCGAAATTGCCATAAAAAGTAATTCTCTTAATTCCTTTATTTCATTTACATCATTATTGGCAAAATCAAAACGTACCAAAAGTTCTTTGTAATCTTCAATACTCCAAGAATTTTCCAAGTCATCTACTGTAGAAATTTTGTTTATTTTAATAGCGTACTTCATTTTTTACTTCATTTTTGAATGTCCATGTAAATTACATATTATTCAAATTAATAACAAGTTATTTAGTAGTATTATTGTTTTTTTAACAGAAAGCAGTTGTCTTTTTTTAGTTATAAATAGCTCATTATTTTATACTGTTTTTTTGATTAAACAAACTTTTGTAGCCAATCCTCTTTTTACTATTTTTACACACCTTAATAATCCATTTTTATATGAAATCTCATCAAAATTTACCCTATTTTCAAATACCAGAACCTTCACCAGAATTTACTGCCGGTTCAACAACTAGTAGAATGATAGATGGTTTGGGGTTCAGATATTATTGGGCAACAGATGGTTTAGTAGAAAAAGATTTAACTTTTAAGCCAAATGTAGAAGCAAGAACAACAGAAGAAACGGTAGATCATATTTATAATTTATCAATAAGAATTTTATATGCTACTTTAAAAAAGGTAAATGGAGGTGAGCAACCTGAGCTTACTTTTGTAGAAAAAAGGAAAAAAACACTAGAAAATTTATTGCAAGCAAGTACAATTCTTAGGGAAAGTAAAGATGTTTCTGATTATAAAATTTTATTTCCAGATAAAGAGTTTTCTTTTTGGTGTGTAATAAATGGACCAATTGCAGATGCAATTTGGCATGTTGGACAAATAGTTTCGTTTAGGCGTTCTACTGGAAACCCTTTTTCAAACAGGGTAAGTGTATTAACAGGAAAACAACAAGATTAATTTTTTATTTAAGAATGACAAATCAACAAAAAATAGTAGCACTTCGTGATGAATTAAATACACATAATTACAATTATTATGGGTTAGATAACGCATCAATTTCAGATTACGAGTTCGATATAAAATTAAAAGAGTTAGAAAAGTTAGAAGCGGAAAACCCTGAGTTTTTTGATCCAAATTCTCCAACGCAAAGAGTAGGAGGTACGGTAACAAAAAACTTTAATACGGTTATTCATAAAAATAGAATGTATTCTTTAAGCAACTCCTACTCTAAAGAAGATTTATTAGATTGGGAAGAAAGAGTGCAAAAAGTTTTGGGTACAACAGAGGTAGAGTATACCTGTGAACTAAAATTCGACGGAGCTTCCATCAATTTAACGTATGAAAATGGTCAGTTTGTTAAAGCGGTAACGCGTGGCGATGGTTTTCAGGGAGATGAAGTAACACCGAATATAAAAACAATTCGTTCTATTCCTTTAAGTATCAAAGAAGATTTCGTTTCCAATTTTGAAATGCGAGGAGAAATCATTTTGCCTATTGAAGGTTTTAATAAAATGAATGAAGAACGTGTAGAAAACGGAGAAGAAGAATATAGAAATCCAAGAAATACCGCAAGCGGAAGCTTAAAATTACAAGACAGTACAGAAGTTGCAAGAAGACCTTTAGATTGTTTATTGTATCAAGTAGTAACGGAAGAGCGTAAATATAAAACTCATTTTGAGAGTTTAGAAAACGCTAGAAAAGTAGGTTTTAAAGTTCCAGAAACGATCACTTTGGTAAAATCGATTGATGAAGTTTTCGATTTCATCACAAATTGGGATACAAAACGACACAGTTTACCTTACGAAACTGACGGAATTGTTGTTAAAGTAAATAATTTATATCAACAAGAAGAATTAGGGTACACAGCAAAAGCACCAAGATGGGCAATTGCGTATAAGTTTAAAGCCGAACAAGTTTCAACAGTTTTAAAAGAAATTACGTATCAGGTTGGTAGAACGGGAGCAATAACTCCGGTCGCAAATTTAGAACCTGTGCAATTAGCTGGTACAACAGTAAAAAGAGCTTCATTACACAATGCCGATCAAATTTCAAAATTAGATATTAGAGTCGGAGATACTGTTTTTGTGGAAAAAGGAGGAGAAATTATTCCTAAGATTATTGCGGTAGATTTTACAAAACGACCACATGATTCAGAACATACAATTTACGCAACTAATTGTCCCGTATGTAACACGGAATTGATAAGAACAGAAGGAGATGCAAAGCATTATTGTCCAAACGAGTTTGGATGTGCGCCTCAAATTACAGGAAGAATTCAGCATTTTATTTCTAGAAAAGCCATGGATATTGATGGTTTAGGAGGGGAAACGGTAGATTTATTACGCAAGGAAGGACTTGTTAAAAGTTATGCGGATTTATATGATTTAACGGTAGATCAAGTGATTCCGTTAGAAAGAATGGCAGAAAAATCTGCTCAAAATATGATTGACGGAATTATTAAATCAAAAGAAATTCCATTCGAAAAAGTATTATTTGCACTCGGAATTCGTTTTGTAGGTGAAACGGTAGCTAAAAAATTAGCAAAACATTTTAAATCGATAGATAATTTAATGTCTGCAGATTTAGAAACTTTAATAAGCGTAGACGAAATAGGAGAGAGAATAGCACAAAGCATTATTGAATTTTCTACAAACCAAGAAAATATCGATTTAATAAATCGATTAAAGTTATCCGGAGTTCAATTAGAAGTCTCTGCCGAAAGTTTAGAAAATCAAACAGATAAACTAGCAGGACAAATATTTGTAGTGTCTGGCGTTTTTTATCAAATGAGTAGAAATGAATTAAAGAAAGCAATTGAAGACAATGGCGGAAAAGTAAGTTCATCAATTTCTAAAAAAACAAATTTTATTGTTGCTGGCGATAATATGGGGCCATCAAAATTAACAAAAGCAGAGAGTTTAGGAATTGCAATAATTTCGGAACAAGATTTTATAGATAAAATTAGTTAAAAGATAACTTTGGACTCTAATTTGCAGTAAATAATAGAAATAGTTGACTTTCATTTTCAACTGATGCTGTCTTGTAATATGATAATAAAATTGAAAAAACTTCTTTACATATATATACTACTAATTTCGGCAGTCTCTTTTTCTCAAATTCAAGAAACAGATTCCTTGCCTATTAATGACGACGATTATGTTTTTGTAAAACCAGGAGATACATTAGTTGTAAATCTTAATGAGTTTTCATTATTACCAAAACACAAATTCAGTTCAAGAGAAGATGTTCGTTATTATCTATGGTTTCGTAGAAAAGTATTTAGAGCCTATCCTTATGCTCAACTTGCCTCAGAAAGGTTAGATTCTTTAAATGTAAGATTAGAAAAAATCGAATCTAAAAGGAAAAGAAGACAGTATACAAAAATCATTCAAAAATACATAGAAGGCGAGTTTACAGATCAAATTAAAAAGATGACTACCACAGAAGGTCGAATCCTTATCAAGTTAATCCATCGTCAAACAGGTGAAACTGCATTCGATAATATCAAGGAATTAAGAAGCGGCTGGAAAGCCTTTTGGTATAATACAACCGCTAATGTTTTTAAACTTTCATTAAAAACAGAGTACCATCCAGAAACAGAAAATGAAGATTTTCTAATAGAGGATGTCTTGCAACGTGCATTTCAAGAGGGTAAGCTTAAGCCTCAACCGTCAAAACTTAATTTCGATTTCACGAAAATAATTATAGAAAGAAAATCAGAAATTAATGTAGAAGAATACAAACTGTTTTTTGCTAAAATGCGTAAAAAAGGAAAAATTAGAACTTCTAAGAATTAATATTTCCTTTTGGGTGTTCCCTTTTTTTTAATGAATACTATATACGAGTTATTTTTATTTCATTAATACGTATCAATTTAATTCACTATTTAGAAAAAAAGTCAGGCTTTGCACTATATCTTTTTGTATGCTTATTTCTGCTATCGCATCAATAAACATATAAAAAGGATGCCGTTTCAATCCCTAACACAATTAATTTGCAGAATGAAGTTCCTTTTGAGGGGTTCCTCTTTATATAAGTACTGGCTTAAAACGCAAGAAACATTATAGATTACTTTTGCAATATTTAAGCAGCACTATTACCAAGACCTCACAGGTTTTTAAAGACTGTGAGGTCTATTAGTTTTAATGAACTGACAATAAGTGTTTTCTTTTTAGGAGCTGTTAGTTTTCATATAGGTTATATAATAGTTTCATCAAATTCATCTTATTCGATACTATTTACCCAAACAAAATACCATAAACTACGTTCCTATGTATTAAAAAAACTTGCTTAATCGTTTTTTTAGAGTAGTAAGATGATAATGATCCTTTTTTTACCATTTGTAAAGCACCCAATTTGTCGAATTCATCCTATTTATAAATATGCACCTATATATAAGAACCCATATTATTCAGGTTTTCTGAATTACTTTGTGGGAATTCTCATTTCAAATATCTCCAGAGTTGTCAACCCAAGTACTTTTTTACAAAAAGAATCATACCAAGAACTATTCTTGCGCCAGAATTGACGTAATTCTTAACTAACTGAACACATTTCAACCAAACTATTTCATAGAACACCTCACATTTCAATAAATCTTAAACAATAAAAAGGTCTATTTTTACTAAAATAATCTTCCAACGATCTTGTGCTTTCTGTGTTAAAAACAAGCATGCACTTCCAAAACCACCCCAAAACCTAAAACCTTCAAAATACCCTCAAAAAAACTTTCTTCATAAACAGTTAAAAACAAGTGTCTTAAAACGCATTGTAAAATTAAATTAAAATAAAGGTAAAAAAATAGTTGTTAGATTAAAAATGAGTTGTAAGTTTGCACCCGCTAACAGTAATATTACACAGTTAGCAACGTTCATTGAGGAGTTGTAAGTAAGGTGATTATTAGTATTTTAATTAGATAAAATGTCAAAATTTTATTAAAAATAAAATAACAATTTCCTTAGGTTTATAATTAAAAAGAGTTGTATGTTTGCAGTCCGAAATTTTCGGCAAAAACGTTCAAGAGTTTTTTAGTTTTAGAGTAAATAAAAAAATTAAAAAAAAATTTTAATTTTTTATTGTCAGATTAGAAATAGTTTGTATGTTTGCAGCCGCTAAGAAATACAGCGAAGACGATCAGAGAAAATTTGGAATGACTCTTAAAAGAATCAGTTAGTTCGAGTCTAACATTTCTACAAAGTTTTATTTAGGGAGTAGCTTTTAAGTTACTGTTTAAGATTAAAACAAAGTTCATTGAAAATATTGAAATTGACAGCGTAATTAAAGAGTAGAATAACCATGTTTAGATTTATTTAAACAAATTCTTTTGAAACTTATTCATTAAAATATTTAAAATATACAATGAAGAGTTTGATCCTGGCTCAGGATGAACGCTAGCGGCAGGCTTAACACATGCAAGTCGAGGGGTAACATTGTGCTTGCACAGATGACGACCGGCGCACGGGTGCGTAACGCGTATAGAACCTACCTTTTACTGGAGAATAGCCTTTAGAAATGAAGATTAATGCTCCATAGTATTGAGTTTTGGCATCAAGACTTAATTAAAGATTTATTGGTAAAAGATGGCTATGCGTCCTATTAGTTAGATGGTAAGGTAACGGCTTACCATGACTTTGATAGGTAGGGGTCCTGAGAGGGAGATCCCCCACACTGGTACTGAGACACGGACCAGACTCCTACGGGAGGCAGCAGTGAGGAATATTGGGCAATGGAGGCAACTCTGACCCAGCCATGCCGCGTGAAGGATGACTGCCCTATGGGTTGTAAACTTCTTTTATACAGGAAGAAACACTGGTATGTATACCAGCTTGACGGTACTGTAAGAATAAGGACCGGCTAACTCCGTGCCAGCAGCCGCGGTAATACGGAGGGTCCGAGCGTTATCCGGAATCATTGGGTTTAAAGGGTCCGCAGGCGGTCGATTAAGTCAGAGGTGAAATCCCATAGCTCAACTATGGAACTGCCTTTGATACTGGTTGACTTGAGTCATATGGAAGTAGATAGAATGTGTAGTGTAGCGGTGAAATGCATAGATATTACACAGAATACCGATTGCGAAGGCAGTCTACTACGTATGTACTGACGCTGAGGGACGAAAGCGTGGGGAGCGAACAGGATTAGATACCCTGGTAGTCCACGCCGTAAACGATGGATACTAGTTGTTGGGCATTAGCTCAGTGACTAAGCGAAAGTGATAAGTATCCCACCTGGGGAGTACGGTCGCAAGACTGAAACTCAAAGGAATTGACGGGGGCCCGCACAAGCGGTGGAGCATGTGGTTTAATTCGATGATACGCGAGGAACCTTACCAGGGCTTAAATGTAGTCTGACAGCTTTAGAGATAGAGTTTTCTTCGGACAGATTACAAGGTGCTGCATGGTTGTCGTCAGCTCGTGCCGTGAGGTGTCAGGTTAAGTCCTATAACGAGCGCAACCCCTGTCGTTAGTTGCCATCAAGTAAAGTTGGGGACTCTAACGAGACTGCCTACGCAAGTAGTGAGGAAGGTGGGGATGACGTCAAATCATCACGGCCCTTACGTCCTGGGCCACACACGTGCTACAATGGTATGGACAATGAGCAGCCATCTGGCAACAGAGAGCGAATCTATAAACCATATCACAGTTCGGATCGGAGTCTGCAACTCGACTCCGTGAAGCTGGAATCGCTAGTAATCGGATATCAGCCATGATCCGGTGAATACGTTCCCGGGCCTTGTACACACCGCCCGTCAAGCCATGGAAGCTGGGAGTGCCTGAAGTCGGTCACCGCAAGGAGCCGCCTAGGGTAAAACTGGTAACTAGGGCTAAGTCGTAACAAGGTAGCCGTACCGGAAGGTGCGGCTGGAACACCTCCTTTCTAGAGAAAGATGGTGAGTTACAAAAAAAAGGTCATTTTTACTCTTTGCTGTTAATTTTATAATATAAGTATTTTAAGCTATTATAGTCTCGTAGCTCAGCTGGTTAGAGCGCTACACTGATAATGTAGAGGTCGGCAGTTCGAGTCTGCCCGGGACTACAAAAAGCTAAAGTACTAAGGAAATTCTGGAAGTAAGAGGATTCTACATTCATAATTTAGGATTTATTCTGAATTTCATAATGGGGGATTAGCTCAGCTGGCTAGAGCGCTTGCCTTGCACGCAAGAGGTCATCGGTTCGACTCCGATATTCTCCACAACGGTCAATTTCAAGTAAATAGACCACAAGTTCATTGACATATTGGTAAAATGATATCGTAAGAATCAAATAGATAGAGAACAATTAGAATATTTATATTCTAATTAAATAATTTTTTTATAAAAATATAAAAGAGTTCATTATAGTATGGAAACATACTGTAGCAAAAAGTACAATAAGTTAAGTAAGGGCGTATGGCGGATGCCTAGGCTCTCAGAGACGACGAAGGACGTGATAAGCTGCGAAAAGCTACGGGGAGGGGCACATACCTTTTGATCCGTAGATATCCGAATGGGGCAACCCGGCATGTTGAAGACATGTCACCTAGCAATAGGGGTAAACCCGGTGAACTGAAACATCTAAGTAACCGGAGGAAGAGAAAACAATAGTGATTCCGTTAGTAGTGGCGAGCGAACGCGGATTAGCCCAAACCAAATTTGTTACGGCAAATTTGGGGTTGTAGGGCCACGATATTCGAAGATAAGTGAATTAGAACAGTTTGGAAAGACTGACCATAGAGGGTGATAGTCCCGTAAAAGTAAGCGAATTTAAGATAGTGGTACCCTGAGTAGTGCGGGACACGAGTAATCCTGTATGAATCCACCGGGACCATCCGGTAAGGCTAAATACTCCTGAGAGACCGATAGTGAACTAGTACCGTGAGGGAAAGGTGAAAAGAACCCTAAGTAAGGGAGTGAAATAGAACCTGAAACCGTACGCCTACAAGCGGTCGGAGCATCATTTATGGTGTGACGGCGTGCCTTTTGCATAATGAGCCTACGAGTTACTGTTTCTAGCAAGGTTAATTGATTAAGTCAAGGAGCCGTAGCGAAAGCGAGTCTGAATAGGGCGCTTTAGTTAGTAGTAGTAGACGCGAAACCGAGTGATCTACCCATGGGCAGGTTGAAGCTGTGGTAACACACAGTGGAGGACCGAACCAGTTGACGTTGAAAAGTCTTTGGATGACCTGTGGGTAGGGGTGAAAGGCCAATCAAACTCGGAAATAGCTCGTACTCCCCGAAATGCATTTAGGTGCAGCGTTGAGTAAAAGTTTTATAGAGGTAGAGCTACTGATTGGATGCGGGGGCTTCACCGCCTACCAATTCCTGACAAACTCCGAATGCTATAAAATGTTTCTCAGCAGTGAGGGCATGGGTGCTAAGGTCCATGTCCGAGAGGGAAAGAACCCAGACCATCAGCTAAGGTCCCCAAATATATGTTAAGTTGAAAAAACGAGGTGAAATTGCTTAGACAGCTAGGATGTTGGCTTGGAAGCAGCCATTCATTTAAAGAGTGCGTAACAGCTCACTAGTCGAGCGATTTCGCATGGATAATAATCGGGCATAAACATATTACCGAAGCTATGGATTAACGTTGAAAGACACGTTAGTGGTAGGGGAGCATTGTAATCAGCGTAGAAGGTGTACTGTGAGGTATGCTGGAGTGTTTACAAAAGAAAATGTAGGCATAAGTAACGATAATGGGGGCGAGAAACCCCCACACCGAAAGACTAAGGTTTCCTCAGCGATGCTAATCAGCTGAGGGTTAGTCGGGTCCTAAGGCGAATCCGAAGGGAGTAGTCGATGGATAACAGGTTAATATTCCTGTACTTCTTATAATTGCGATGGGGTGACGGAGTAATGAAAGCACCGCGAACTGACGGAATAGTTCGTTGAAACATGTAGCTATTGGCACTGTAGGTAAATCCGCAGAGTTAGGTGAAATGTGATAGTACCAAGCGTCTTCGGACAATTGGATAGTGTGCCTAAGGGCTTCCAAGAAAAACCTCTAAGCTTCAGATTATAAGAACCCGTACCGTAAACCGACACAGGTAGTTGGGATGAGAATTCTAAGGTGCTCGAGAGATTCATGGCTAAGGAACTAGGCAAAATAGACCCGTAACTTCGGGAGAAGGGTCGCCCATCTTCGGATGGGCCGCAGTGAAAAGGTCCAGGCGACTGTTTATCAAAAACACAGGGCTTTGCTAAATTGAAAGATGATGTATAAGGCCTGACACCTGCCCGGTGCTGGAAGGTTAAGTGGAGGGTTTAGCTTCGGCGAAGATCTGAAATGAAGCCCCAGTAAACGGCGGCCGTAACTATAACGGTCCTAAGGTAGCGAAATTCCTTGTCGGGTAAGTTCCGACCTGCACGAATGGTGCAACGATCTGGACACTGTCTCAGCCATGAGCTCGGTGAAATTGTAGTATCGGTGAAGATGCCGATTACCCGCAGCGGGACGAAAAGACCCCGTGAACCTTTACTATAGCTTAGTATTGGCTTTGGATAAGTAATGTGTAGGATAGGTGGGAGACATTGAAGCGGCGTCGCTAGGCGTTGTGGAGTCGTCCTTGAAATACCACCCTTTGCTTATCTAGAGTCTAACTCAGAGATGAGGACAGTGCTTGGTGGGTAGTTTGACTGGGGTGGTCGCCTCCAAAAGAGTAACGGAGGCTTCTAAAGGTACCCTCAGTACGCTTGGTAACCGTACGTAGAGTGCAATGGCATAAGGGTGCTTGACTGAGAGACATACAGGTCGATCAGGTTGGAAACAAGAGCATAGTGATCCGGTGGTTCCGCATGGAAGGGCCATCGCTCAAAGGATAAAAGGTACTCCGGGGATAACAGGCTGATCTCCCCCAAGAGCTCATATCGACGGGGGGGTTTGGCACCTCGATGTCGGCTCGTCACATCCTGGGGCTGGAGAAGGTCCCAAGGGTTGGGCTGTTCGCCCATTAAAGTGGCACGCGAGCTGGGTTCAGAACGTCGTGAGACAGTTCGGTCTCTATCTGCTGTGGGCGTTAGAAATTTGCGTGGATCTGACTCTAGTACGAGAGGACCGAGTTGGACTGACCTCTAGTGTACCTGTTGTTTCGCCAGAAGCATAGCAGGGTAGCTACGTCGGGAAGGGATAAGCGCTGAAAGCATATAAGCGCGAAACCCACCACAAGATGAGATTTCTTTAAAGGGTCGTTGGAGATTACAACGTTGATAGGTCATAGGTGTAAAGGCAGTAATGTCATAGCCAAGTGATACTAATAACCCATAGACTTATGTACGCTTCCCGCCGAAAGGCGGGAGCAGAACCTCTTTATTTATTAGACGATTTAGATATTATTTTACCATATGTTAACTTATACAGTTAAAATTATTTAGCTGAAAATTTTAGGGTGGTTATAGCATTGGGGCTCACCTCTTCCCATCTCGAACAGAGAAGTTAAGCCCAATCGCGCCGATGGTACTGCATTTATGTGGGAGAGTAGGTCGCCGCCTTTCTTTAATCTTGAATATTCAAGATCCTAAACCTCAATTCTTATGAATTGAGGTTTTTTTTGTCCTAAACTCAAAGGTTTGTTATGGGGTTGTAATCTATGTATTAGATAAAATCATCTAACTTATCATTTGATGGTAGGAAAATCTCATACGCTTGATCATACACTACTTTATATTGTTAGGTGTTTTCTTACAAAAGGGCGAAATGACACACTGGGTGTAAATATGTTAATCCGTGTCTGTACGCGTTACAAACGAGCACTAGCCTCGGAAATACTTATTGTTATTTTATTAATCTGAATTTACTTCAATTTCTTTGTTGCATTAAGTCTATGCAATTTGAGATGCTCAATCAAGTTCAGCATGACCAATTTTTATTCTTTCTTGATAATTTTTTTATGAATTTCTATGGTTTATTCTGTTAATATGTGACAATAATGTTACAAACGAGCACACCCCATACTTTAGTCTTTGTTGTTTTATGTCAATCTTAGTTTTTAAAATTATTATGATAGTTATAGTAAGTTCGTTTATATTCTAAAACAAGTTGAGGGTGACTAAGTTTAGTTTTCTATGTATCATTTTGCTCTGATTTAGTTTTGTCTAATTCCGAGTAAATGAGATAAAGGTTAAAATTAAACCATGTAAGTGCTTGTTCTAATACTTTTATGGAATATTCTTTTGCGTGAAGAATAGTAACATAAAGCAGACAGTGAGGTACGAATGAAGAATTGTAGTGGATTGCCAGACCATTTCTACCTATGGTTATAAATGATATATTTTTAAAAACTTGTACGCCTTAATTATTACATTTAATTGGATGCTTAAAGTTTAGTGTGTAGGCAGTTTTATACTTTTAGTCTTATGTTAGGGATATTTGTTATTTAAATAATTTAATGTCAAAAAAAATGAGCGTATAGTTATATAATTAACTTACGCCCATTTTTATTTTTTTATAAAACTATTCTCTATAAATTTTATCAAATAATTCTTTATAGATTTCTTTGATGATTGCACGCTTCATTTTCATTGTGGGAGTTAGATGTCCATCTTCAATTGACCATACCTCTGGTGTTAGTTCAAAACGTTTTATTTGCTCCCATTTACCAAAGTTTAAGTTACATTTATCTACTTCTTTCTGAATACGTTCAATTACAATATCCGAACTAGCTATTTCTTTGTTTGATAAACCAATGTTTAAATTTTTATGCTTAATCCATTCTTTGATAAAGTCGAAGTTTGGTTGTATAAATGCTGCCGGCATTTTTTCTCCCTCTCCTATAACCATTACCTGTTCTATAAATAAAGATTGCTTTAATTCACCCTCTAATAATGGTGGAACAACATATTTTCCTCCAGAAGTTTTAAACATCTCTTTTGTTCTACCAGTAATTTTTAAAAAACCTTCGCTATCTAGTTCTCCTTTATCACCAGTGTAAAAATATCCTCCTTTTAATACGTTTTCAGTTCTTTCTGCATCTTTGTAGTAACCCAACATTACATTTGGTCCTTTTACTAAAATTTCACCGGTTTCTGCAATCTTCACTTCTACATTATCTATTACTTTACCAACTGTACCAACTTTAAAGCCTTTATTTCTTTGGTCATTTACTGAGATTACAGGAGATGTTTCTGTTAAACCATAACCTTCCATTATTGGCATGCCTGCTGCTGCAAATACTCTTGTTAATCTTGGTTGAAGTGCCGCACTACCAGAAACCATGATTTTTAATTCTCCTCCTAATGCTGCTTGCCATTTAGAGAAAATTAATTTTCTAGCTAATTTTAACTGAGTTTCATACCACCAACCATTTACACCATATGGTTCATATTTTAAACCTAAATTTACTGCCCAAAAGAACAATCCTTTTTTTACGCCGGTTAATGCTTCTCCTTTCAAAATTATTTTGTCGTAAATTTTTTCATATAAACGAGGTACCGCAGTCATTACATTGGGTTTTATTTCTTGTGCATTTTCAGATAATTTTTCAATTGATTCTGCAAAATAAATAGAAACTCCACAATATTGATATAGGTACAAAATCATGCGTTCAAAAATATGACAAATAGGTAAAAAACTTAAACCAATAGATTTTCCATAATCAAAAGGAACACGTTTTTCTGAACTTAAAACATCACTAACTATATTTCTATGAGATAGCATTACACCTTTAGGTTTACCTGTTGTACCAGACGTATAAATTAAAGTAGCTAAATCGTCTGTGTTTACATTGTTTTTTCTTTCTTCAACAAGATTTTGAGAGCTAGTATCTTTACCGGATTCTAATATTTCATTCCAGCTTTTTTCACCTAATATATCATCAAAAGTATAAATAGCTTTTAAACTTGTTTTACTTTTTATCTTATTAATCTTTGTTAGAACTTCTATATCTGATACAAAACAGTAAATAGATTCTGAATGATTTAACACATATTCATAATCTTCTTCTGAGATAGTTGGATAAATCGGTACATTTTGGGCACCAGTTTGTAATATTCCAATATCGCATATGTTCCATTCTGTTCTATTCGTAGATGAAATTACGGCTATTTTGTCGTTTGCTTTTACACCTAAGTTTATTAATCCTCTACTAATTTGGTTTGCTTGATCAATATACTGTTGTGTTGTAATAGATTGCCAATTACCACCGACTTTAGAACTAAATGCTTTTTCTAAATTATAGGTTTCTAATTGGTAATAAGGAAAATCGAATAATCTTGTAACTTCTACTGCCATATAATCATATTATAATTGAAGTAGGCAAATTAGGTATTTTAGATTGAATTAACAAATACTTATTATAAGAGTTTATTATTAAGAATAATTTAATTTTGATAGTACTATATATCTAAAATACTAAATAATAGATTGTTTGTTTATGAGTATTGTATTCTACTTATTACGGTTTATATATTCTTCAGGGTGAATCTATCCTGGTAATATTGATAATATTTTATTGTATAAAAAAAAGCTAGCTTTTATAAAAAAAAAGCTAGCTGAATACGGTTTTGGTTAGCCCCCTAATTCCAACCTCTTCCATTATGGGTGCAATTTATAATTTATTGTAGAAATTAAAGCAGGTATAAATACCTATTTTGTGTTTTATAATGATTTATTGATGTTTTTACCCTTTATTTAGGTGTATTTCGAATCTATTTCATAGCCAAATTTCATGTTTTTTATGTTGAAACTACTAGATAATTTCATGTGTTTAAATTTTGATATGTCGTCAAAGACAGAATTATTAAAACTGATATTATTAAAATTTATATATTTAAAGGTGCTATTACTTTTAAAAGTACTTGCTGATAAGTCTGTTTATTTTCATAGTTCTAATTTCACCAACTAGTTTTTTGTTAGAGTTTTTTAAGTCTTGTTTTACAATTAAGTAATCTTGTTTAATATAATTTTTAAAATAGTTTGAGGTAAATAATTTAAAACCTTTAGAAAAGTGAGATTCATCATAATAATCATACATATAAAATAAGTCTTTCAAATCTATCTGATCTTTTTCATATTTTATCATTAAGTTAAAAAAACATTTTATTTTAATATATTTTCCAGGTATTATACCTACATTTTTTTTAAGCTAAATTCTTTCTAATTATTTTTTGACTAATAAGTATAAATTTGACTAAATTTTTAATGACTGGTTTCTGTTATTCTATGGAGAATCACATTTATATATTAAGTTGTTATTACTCTCTTTTAGTTTGTTTTAGAATTAATTAAAAGATTTTAAAATGTTTTTAGCTATTTTTAGTTAGATGTATTCTTAAATTATTAAAAAAAGAATAAATATTTTATGAACTTTTAAATGCCTAAATAAATTATTTGAAATTTTTATTATAATGCTTTTAAATAAGAAAGCTTACACAAGTAATTTAAGTATTTTTGCAGCTTATAAATTTAATAGATTTTATGATTAAAAAGCACGTAAAACAGCTTTCATTTAGTTTAATATTATTAAGCCATTTAGGTTTTTTAGCAGCAATATTATATGAAAAACAACAGAACATTTATGTTTCTGTATTTGTTGTTTTGGTCATTGTATTACTTTTAATTAGATATAAAAAAACATCATTAAAAGCTAAAAATCATGATTTAGAACATGTGTTAACTGTTGCATTTGTTTTTTTTGGAGCAATTATTACATATGTTTTAAGTGTTTCATTTAAATTAAGCAGTGTTTTAGCAGCAAGTTTAGTTGGTTTGGTTGTTAGCTTTGTTCCTTCATTTTTTAAAAAGGATAATTTTATAAAAGGTATGCCTACTGCAGTTTATTGCGGAGCTTTTGTTGGAATGACAAATGTTGATATTGCACCAGATTATATATTTATAGCACTAGCAAGTGTTATAACTGGTTTTTTGTTAGTTGGTACAAAAGATGCTTTTCATGGTTTTGGTGGTAAATTAGGAACCTTAGCTTTTGGAGGTGTTACCCTTGCTTTTTTTATCACTTTTATAATTTCTAGATGGCTATAGATAACCTTATATTGTTAATAGTAGGAGGACTTTCTTCTGTAGTTACATTCCTTTTACAAGTAAAATTTAAACAAGGTCCGGTTAGGTCATCTTCTTTAGTTGGTGTTTTAGTAGGAGTGTTTGTTTTAGTGTTTCCTAATTTATTGTCAGCTTACTTAACAGAAAATTTGCCACTAGTTTGTTTTGGAGCTTCTTTTATAGGTATGGTATCCTCTAAAATTATGTCAGATTATTTGTTAATAGGTTTCTCAGGAGTCGTTTTTACACTTATATATTTTAATACAAGTAACTTTTTTAATGGCTTTGGTGGTGGTTTGGGCTCTGCAGCTTGTATTGCTCTATTAGTTACTTTAAGTATTCCTGTATTAAAGAAAAAAAGAAAATTAAGCAACGGATTTTTGTTATTAAGAAGGCAAATGCGCTCTAGAATGAAAAAGAAAAACTACAAATAAATAGATTAAAAAAAGCAGCTTTTAGGTGGTTCTAAAAACTGCTTTTATATATGATACACTAAATTGAATAGAACTTTTAATGAGATTTATAATGATGTTCTTTCGGTTTTCTTTCTCTAAAAGTACCCGCAAAAAGTAGTCCACCAATAATAGCCATTAATATAAAAGTAACTTCTTCAAATAAGTTTGCAGAAGCAGTAATAGATGGATTGAAAAATGAATTACTTAGTCCCATAAAAGATTTACTACCAGGAACTAGCATGATAATTCCTTGTGTTAAGTAAACAGATTTTGGTGTTTTAGAAATTCTACCAAATATACGGCTGATACCAACAACTGTTAAAGTACCAATAAAAGTACTTACCAATATTCCTAAACCAGACGATAAAAAAACGGTTATAAAAAAGGCAAAAATACCTGTTAAAATTCCAAAAAACATATCCTTTTTTCGCACTTGAAAAATGGGTAAAGTACATATAGAAAATATTGGTATTGCGCAAAAAATTGTCCATTGTGGCATATTAGATTCATAATGAGTTAAATCAATATCAAGTAAAGAAGTCATTAAGCCTAAGCCTAATATTACACCAAAAAATTGTTTAAATAAAACAACCATTGCATCAAAGAGTTTTGCGCCACCAGCAACCAAACTCTTAGAGGTTATTTCCTCTAATGCGGTTGTAATAGCCAACCCTGGAATAAAGATAATTATAGAAGCTAATATGGTTAAACCTAAATTAAAATCAGGGAAAATAAATGTTAATAGGCAAGCAAAAATAGTTACCACTAAAGCACATAAAGATTCTAAAACACTTTCTACATATTTAGATTTGTTTGCTAAATAAACAAATAGATAAGTAAGAGAACCTAAAAGTATTGAAAAAGCAAAAGAGATCCAATTGGTACCAATCATTAAGCTAAAAGAACCAGCAGCAAAGGCATAGGCTAAAGTTAAAATAAAATGATTTACCTCTTTTGTTTTTGCATGAATAATCTTTAATTCTTTGTCTATTTCATCCACTTCCATCCCTGAATCAATAACCTTATTGGTCAATTCATCAATTCTAGAAAAAGCACCTAAATTTAAAGATCCTGGGGGAATGCATTCAACATAATTATAAGAGTTCTTTTCATCATAAAAAACATAATTTACCCAAGTAGGTAAATCCATAAAACTCCCTGTAATGCCTTTTGTTTTGGCAACTTGTGTTAAATATGATTGAATTTTATAAGAAGGAATACCGTATATGTGTAACGCTTTTCCTATTTCAACTATAAATTGATATTTTTTTGGAACTCTCATTTTTATTAATTAGATAGGGTTGTTATTTTCTATTTTTAGAGCCAAAAAAAGGGCTTTAAAAAAGCCCTTTTGATCTACTTTTTTAAATAAATTATTTTGTTAACCAGTTTTTAGCATTTACAAATGCTTCTAACCAAGGCGTAGCTTCATCTTTTCTATTTGTTGGGTAATTGGCCCAGTTCCATTGAAAAGTAGAACGCTCAATATGAGGCATTGTTACTAAATGTCTTCCAGACTTGTCACATAGCATTGCTGTGTTAAAATCAGATCCATTTGGGTTATTCGGGTATCCTGCGTAACCATATTTGGCAACAATATTATAGTTTTCTTCAGATTCTGGTAAGTTAAATTTACCTTCTCCATGAGAAATCCAAACACCTAATTCTGTTCCTGCTAAACTAGATAACATTACAGAATTGTTTTCCTGAATTTTCACAGATGTAAAAGAACTTTCATGCTTCTGAGAATCATTATGACCTAATTTCCCATGAACTTTATGTTCTGGGTTAATCAATTCTAATTCCATCCATAATTGTGCACCATTACAAATACCAACAGACAACGTATCTTCTCTTTTAAAGAAGTTTTTTAAAGCAGTATTTGCTTTTTCGTTGTATTTAAATGCTCCTGCCCAACCTTTAGCAGAACCTAAAACATCAGAATTAGAGAAACCACCAACAGCACCAATAAACTGAATGTCTTCTAATGTTTCACGACCAGAAATTAAATCTGTCATGTGTACATCTTTAACATCAAAACCAGCTAAATACATTGCATTTGCCATTTCACGTTCAGAATTAGAACCTTTTTCACGAATGATAGCAGCTTTTGGTTTGTCTTTTCCTATTACAGGTAATTTACCTGTAAAATTCTCTGGGAATTTATATGTTAAAGGTTGATTTTTATAATTATCAAAGCGATCTTGAGCTAAATTATTAGCGGTTTGTTTTTGATCTAATAAGAAAGAAGTTCTATACCAAACATCTCTCATTTCAGTAACATCAAAAGAGAAATTATCTTCGTTGTTTTTAATAGTAACTGTTCCTGAATTATTTGCTGCTCCAATATTAAAAAATTCAATATTATTTTCTGATAAAATCGTTTCTACAGAAGCATCTGCTTGAAAAACAATTCCTGAGTTTTCTGAAAATAATACTTTTATAGCATCTTCTTCATTTAAAGAAGAGATGTTAAAATCTGCACCTAAATTTACATCAGCAAAACACATTTCTAATAAAGTAGTAATTAAACCACCAGAAGCAACATCGTGTCCTGCAGTAATTTTATCAGCCTTAATTAAATCTTGAATAGTGTTAAAAACAGTTTTTACATACGCTACATCTGTAACATCTGGCGTTTCGTTTCCAATTGCATTTAATGTTTGGTTAAATGAGCTTCCACCTAATTTAAATTCGTCTTGAGAAATATTGATATAATAGATGTTTCCTCCATCAACATGTAAAAGAGGCTCTACAACTTTAGTAATCGCATTACAGTTACCTGCTGCAGAAATAATTACAGTTCCTGGAGCAATTACTTCTCCATCAGTATATTTTTGTTTCATTGATAAAGAATCTTTCCCTGTAGGAACATTGATTCCTAAACCTATAGAAAATTCTGAAACGGCTTTTACAGCTTTGTATAAACGAGCGTCTTCACCTTCATTTTTACAAGGCCACATCCAATTTGCAGACAATGAAACACTTTTTAAATTGTCTTTTAATGGTGCCCAAATTAAGTTGGTTAAAGATTCTGTAATTGCATTTCTAGAACCAGCTTCTGGACTAATCAACGCAGAAATAGGAGAGTGCCCAATACTTGTAGCAACACCTTCTTTTCCTTTATAATCTAATGCCATTACACCAACGTTGTTCAACGGAATTTGTAATGGTCCAACACATTGTTGTTTGGCTACTTTACCACCAACACAACGATCTACTTTATTTGTTAACCAATCTTTACAAGCAACAGCTTCTAACTGTAAAACTTGTTTTAAATAGATTTCTAAATTCTTCGTTTTATAACGAGGGTTTTTATATTTTCTAATAACAGTTTTATCTGTTAAAACAGTTTTTGGAGAAGAACCAAACATGTCTTCTAAGGCTAAGTCCATTGGTTTTACACCTGTAGATTTAGATTCGAAAGTAAAACGATCATCACCAGTAACTACACCAACATCGTAAATAGGAGAACGTTCTCTATCTGCAATTTTATGTAAAGTTTCTAAATGTTTATCAGCAATTACTAATCCCATTCTTTCTTGAGATTCGTTACCAATAATTTCTTTTGCTGATAGCGTAGGATCTCCAACAGGTAAAGCATCTAAATCTATTTTACCACCTGTATCTTCTACCAATTCTGATAAACAATTTAAATGTCCACCAGCTCCATGATCGTGAATAGAAACAATAAAGTTTTCATCGCTTTCTACCATTCCACGAACTGCATTTGCAGCACGTTTTTGCATTTCCGGATTCGAACGTTGTACTGCGTTTAGTTCAATTCCTGAAGCAAACTCACCGGTATCTGCAGAAGAAACTGCAGCTCCGCCCATTCCAATTCTGTAGTTTTCACCACCAAGAATTACAATTTTATCGCCTTCTTTTGGCGTGTCTTTTAAAGCTTGGTCTGCTTTTCCGTATCCAATTCCACCAGCTTGCATAATTACTTTATCGAAACCAAGTTTTCTTGCAGGAGAATCACTTACAGAAGAATTTTCTTGGTGTTCAAAAGTTAAAACAGAACCTGTAATTAAAGGTTGACCAAATTTGTTTCCAAAATCTGATGCTCCGTTAGATGCTTTTATTAAAATATCCATAGGAGTTTGGTATAACCAATCTCTTGCTTCAAATTTATTTTCCCAATATCTTGTATTCTTAATTGAATCTATAGACGCTTCTAAACGAGAATACGAAGTCATATAAACAGCTGTTCCGGCTAAAGGTAAAGAACCTTTTCCACCAGCCAATCTATCTCTAATTTCTCCTCCAGAACCAGTTGCTGCTCCGTTAAAAGGCTCAACTGTTGTTGGGAAATTGTGTGTTTCTGCTTTTAATGAAATTACAGATTCAAAATCTTTAGTTTGATAAAAATCTGGTTTATCCGCCGTTTTAGGCGCAAATTGTTCCACTTTAGGTCCTTTTACAAAAGCCACGTTATCTTTGTACGCAGAAACAATATCATTCGGAAATTGTTTAGAGGTTTCTTTTATCATATTGAATAGGGAAGTAGGTTGTTCTTCTCCATCAATAACAAATGTTCCGCCAAATATTTTATGACGACAGTGTTCTGAGTTTACTTGGCTAAAACCAAAGACTTCAGAATCTGTTAATTTTCTACCTATTTTAGTAGCAACACTTTCTAAGTATTCAACTTCTTCATCACTTAAAGACAATCCTTCTTGTGCATTGTAAGCAGCAATATCTTCGATGTCTAAAATTGCTTCTGGTTTAATTTCAATTGTAAATGAATCTTGATGTAAACCATTGAATTTTTCAGAAATCATTGGATCAAAATCAGAAAAATCTTCTGTAGATGCAGTAAATTCTTCTATTCTAATGATGTCAGAAATCCCCATATTCTGAGTAATCTCAACAGCATTGGTACTCCAAGGCGTAATCATTGCGGCTCTTGGTCCAACAAAAAATGCATCTATTGTTGTTTCTTCTATTTTTGGTTGATCGGCAAATAACCAAGTCAATTTAGAAATAGTTTCTGTAGTTAATTTTTCTGTTGTTTGAACAGCGAATACTTTGCTGTTTATATTTCCAAAGAAATGAATCATTATTATGTTTTATTTGGGTGTTGTTGTAAAAATGCAAATTTACTTTTTTTCAACTTAATTCTAATGAATTAATTCAGTGAAATTTAAGAGTAATTTACGTAGTTATAAAACATAAAAAAAAGGCGCCTTTTTTTACAAAGACGCCTTTTTCTATAAATCTAAATGTAAGCTTAATTTTTTATCAATTTTTTAGAAATAGATTGGTTGTCAGAATTTATTTTCACTAAGTATATTCCTTTGCTAAGAATAGAAACATCCATACTATTATTGTTTGTATTTACATTTAGTGTTTTAATTAATTTTCCTAAAACATTGTAAACCTTAACCTCTGCACTTTCTGTTAATTTAAAATACACTTTATTGCCGTCTGCTGGATTTGGGTACATTTTAAAAGAGTTAAATAGATTTTCTTCTGTACTTAAAGTAGAATAGCATGTCCAAGTTAAATCGTCTATGATTACACGTTCACCTTCAGAGCTAGATTCATTTAGAACAACAGTTACATCTCCAGAAATATTAATATCTGAAATTGTTGTTGTTTGAATTTCATCACCATAAGGTAATGTACCTACTATATTTCCGTTCACTAAAACATTTAATGTACCAGAACCTCCAGAAAAAGCACGTAAAGTTGAAGCTGTTAAACTTCCTATTCCGCCTGCAAATGTAGATGAAGTAAGTGAACCCGTTTTACTGTCTCTAACATCAAAAGTAATTGCTCTACCATTTAATTCTTGATCTGTTCTAGCTAAAGTAGCAGTCCATTCTAAGCCATTATCACCTGTCCAAGTTCTGGTAGAATATGAGCTACTGTTAGTTGGTATCAATTCAAAAGTTTCTTCACCACAAGATGTTCCTGTATTTTCTGTTCCTGTTATAGCTTGTGTTATAGCTGATTGTTCAGAAGCATTTCCTGCAATATCTTTTGCAGAAATAGTTACATTATAAGTTGTTGATGCAGTTAAACCTGTAACCTGGTATTCTGTATTTTGTACTGTTTCTTTTAAAGATCCATCTATAAAAATATCATAACTAGCTACACCAGAATTATCTGTTGAAGCTGTCCAGTTTATTTTAAAACCAGAACTTATTTGATTAGAAATAGTAATATCTGTAGGTACAGATGGAGGTGTTACATCTGTTAATGTGGTAGCATTTTCAGCTACAGATTGAGCCGATTTATTATTTGCAATATCTTTAGCTAAAACAGTAATACTATAAGATGTATTTGGTGCTAAACTAGTTAAAGTGTATGTTGTACTTGCTGTGTTACCTTGTAATACCGCATTTGCATAAACTTCATATTTTGTTACTGCTTCATTATCTGTAGAAGCTGTCCAAGTTACATCTATAGTTGAAGTTGTAATATTGCTAAGAGAAACATCTGTAGGTACTGTAGGAGCTTCTGTGTCTGGAGTTAAATAGATTCCCCAAGAATCTAAAGCATTATCTCCTCCCCAAATTCTTGTAGCTAAGTAAGCATTGTCTATAAAAGGGTTTCTATTTCCTTGTGCATAAGTTTCATTAGAATCATGGTAGGTATTTCTTTGTCTTTCAAAATCTGATACAGGATCTTCTACATTCCACTCTAAGAATAAATCGATCATTTCATCATCTGGACCAACAAGGTTTCCAATACCAACACCAGTAGGTTTACATTGGTCACCATAGCGAATGTACATATACATCATCATTCTAGCAACATCTCCTTTCCATTCATCACCAGGATACCATCCTCCAGAAACTGGACCAGCATTTCCAGAACCATCTGCAAATTTTAGACTCCCCCTTTGACCATTAAAACCAACATCAGATGGACGTAAATGATGTGCATCTGCACCAGGTCCAGCAGTACCTAGATTAGGCGTTCCTAAAGACTTTGCATAGGTGTGTTCTCTATTCCAGTCATTAGAACCGCCTCCGTTTTCATAGATACCTCTTGTTCTAGCAGTTGTGCCAGATGTAGAATAACCATAAATTAATAATACTTCTTGGTCATTTTCTGGGTTTACATCTGTTGCTTGTAAAGCTGGCCAACCATAAGATAGTATGTTTGTATGAGCAGTTATTGTTTTATTAGCTAGTTCTTCTTTTAAATCTAGTTCATATTTTGTTAAATCTACATCGTCATAATAAGATTCTGCTTGAGCATTTATTAAGAATGAAGAGAATAGTAAAAGTATAAGTAATGTTTTTTTCATGTGTCTTATGTTTTATTGAGTTTGAAAATAATTTAATTTTTAATCAATTTTTTAGTGATAAATTGTTTGTCAGAATTAATTTTAAGTAAGTAAACACCCTTAGATAAATCTGATATATCAATTTTATTTTTACTTTGAGTAACATTAACAGATTTTGTTAATTTTCCTAAAACAGTATAGATATGAATCGTAGCGTCTTCTGTAACACTAAAATAGATGCTATTTCCATCTGTTGGGTTTGGAAACATTTTAAAAGTTTTAAATGTATTTTTAGAAGTACTCAAAGTAGAAGTAAAACTACCCAAACCGTCTGCAGTATTTGCAGGAAAAGGTGTCCATTCTCCTTGTAAATCAAAAGTTGTATTTGGTGCACTGATATCGCCATTTCTTCTTAATGTTTTGTTTGCTGCAAAATTAGCGCCGTTACCAAATTCTCCTATAATATCTATTAATATGTTATCTTTAAATAAACCAATGGCGTCATTACCTGTAAAGTTTACAGGTTGCCCCCAGTTCGTTTCTTCAATAACTGGTTGTACCAAATCTACCTGACCAATGGTATTTGTTTCTGAATAAGTTTGTAATTCTGGAATAGAGTTCTTTCCATTTCCAATTACAAAAACATCTCCGGGAACAATATTTTTAACAGTTCCGCTATCTAATGCTAGTGGAGATACCCATTCGCCAGTATCATTTCTATCTAGTTTTATTACATAACCAGATAAACTTACTGTACCTCCAGTTAAATTAACAATTTCTAATGCTTTGTTTGTTCCTCCGTCTCCTTCAAAATATTCAGAGAAAAATAATTCTGAAGCAGAGCCACCAGATGCTCCATCTGTTGTAGTTGCATTTATGGCAGTACTTTGTGCCGATTTATTATCATCTTTATCTTTTGCTAAAACCGTAATACTATAAGTAGTAGATGTTGCTAAACCAATAACAGCATAAGTAGTTGTAGTAGAAGTTTCTTTAAAGTTTACATCAATAAAAATATCATAACCGGCTACTTCGTTGTTATCTGAAGATGCAGACCAGTTTATATTAAAAGAACTATCTGTTATGTCTGTAATGTTTACGTTTGTAGGGATTGATGGTGCTGTAGTATCTGCTAAGGTTGTACCGACCACTTCATTACTTGCTTCAGATTTGTTAATTAAATCTTTAGCAATTACTTTAAAATTATAAGTTGTATTTGTTTCTAAACCTGTAATAGAGGCAGAGGTAGCTGTTGTTGTTTGTTTTGTTAAAACATTATTAACATACACTTGGTATTGTGCAACGCCAATATTATCTGTAGAAGCAGTCCAAGAAATATCTATAGAAGTTAAGGTTTGGTTGCTTAAAGTAACATTAGTTGGCGCAGTAGGAGCTTCTGTGTCACTACTTGTATAAATTCCCCAAGTATCTTCAGCATTATCTCCTCCCCAAATTCTAGTAGCTAAAAACGGATTGTCTATAAATGGATTTCTATTTCCTTGAGCGTACGTATTAGAAGTATTTTCGTGATACGTGTTTCTCCTTTTTTCAATACCTGAAACGGGATCTTCTCTATTCCATTTTAAGAATAAATCAATCATTTCATCTGGTGTAAATTGAGTATCACCAACCCCAACATTTGTTGGTAAACATTGGCTGCCATAACGAAGATACATGTACATTATAATTCTAGAAACATCTCCTTTCCATTCGTCTCCAGGATACCAGCCTCTTGTGTCTGCTCCATCAGGACCATTGTAAGTAATAGAAGAACGTCCTGAGTTTCCACTACCTAGTGCAAATTTGTAGTTGTTTCTTTCTGAGTTTCTATTTTTGTCTGCGGGTCTTAAATTATGGGCATCTGTTCCTGCACCTGGGTTGTCTGTAATTAAACTTGGGTTAGCAAGCGATTTAGAGAATACGTGTTCTCTATTCCATACAAAAGTAGCACCTGTACCAGCATCTTGCAAAGAATTATCTCTAGTTTTGTCATTAGTAATATCGCTGTCAGTACCATCTTCCCAACCGTAAATTAAAACAACATTGTCTGGTTCTGCGGTATCTAGATCTGTAATTTTAGAAGCTTCCCAAACACCAGGTGTATAGGTTAACATATTAGAATGTGTACTAATAATTTTTGCAGCTAAGGCGTCTTTTAAAGCAATACCAGTTAGTTGTAAATTTACATCATCGTAATAATCTTCTTGAGAAAAAGATATAAAAGATGTAATTGTTAAAATAAAAAGAAGTAGTTTTTTTACCATATAAAATGAAATTAAGTTAAAAAATAAATACTTTCTTTTTCAGCAATTTAAGGGTTACATCAGCAATAAATATAACCCTTTGTTGTATTATTTTCTTTCTAAAAGTGCCATATAAAATCCGTCGAAACCAGAAATATGCGCTAACACTTTTTTATCAGACACAAAGGTAAAATCTTTTCCTGCATCTGATGTTAAGAAATGATTAACTTGCTCTTGGTTTTCTGATGGTAATACAGAACACGTAGCGTACACCATTTTTCCACCTGGTTTGACCATTGTAGAGTATTGTTGTAAAACGTCTTGTTGAATTTTTTTAATATTTTCTATAAATTCTGGTTGTAATTTCCATTTAGAATCTGGGTTTCTACGAATAACACCTAAACCAGAACAAGGAGCATCAATTAAAACTCTGTCTGCTTTACCTTGTAATTTTTTAATAGGTTTTGTAGAATCTATAACACGCATATCAATATTGTGTGCTTTGTTTCTCTTTGCTCTCACTTTTAATTTACGCAATTTACTTTCGTAAATATCCATGGCAATAATTTGACCTTTATTTTCCATTAAAGCAGATAAATGTAAAGTTTTACCTCCAGCACCTGCACAAGTATCAATAACTTTCATACCTGGTTTTACGTCTAAATAGGCAGCAACAAGTTGCGATGAAGCATCTTGAACTTCAAAATAACCACTATGAAAAGCTTCCGTTTTAAAAACATTAGCTCTTTCTGGTAAAATTAAAGCATCAGGGTGATTTGGTACAAATTCTGTATTTACGCCTTCTGCTTTTAATTTTTTCTGAAGAACTCCTCTAGTAATATTTAAAGTATTGGTTCTTAAAATTACACTTGCTTGTACATTTAAAGCTGCAATTTCTTTTGTCCAAACTTCTTCACCTAATTCTTTAGCACACATTTCATCCATCCAATCTGGAATAGATTCTCTATATTTTCGAGTTCTAGATAATTCTGCAAAACGTCCTTTAATTCTTCTTTCTGGTACATCACCAATTTGGTTCCAATCTGGTAAAGCAATTCCTCTTAGAATACACCATACAGAGAACAACCTCCAAATATTATCTCTGTCATACGGAGCTTTTACTTCTGCAATTTCGCTATATAAACGATTCCAACGAACAATGTCGTATATGGTTTCTGCTACAAATTTACGGTCTCTTGCTCCCCAACGTTTATCTCGTTTTAAAGCTTTTTCTACTGCTTTATCAGCATAAACACCTTCATTAAATATATCTCTTATGCTGTCAATAACTGCAAAAGTTAAGTTTCTGTGTAATCTCATTATTTCTTTTGAATATAAGGCACAAATGTACAAAATCTGCCTTACGAATCATTAGTTTTGATTCATTTTTAACGTTAGATACGTTTTAATAAGGTTTAGTATTATTTATAGAGTTTTGTGTATTCTTTTATTATTGATAATTGTTATCATAAATGAATCTGTTTTAAATAAAAAAAAGGAAAGTTAAATCGATATCTATTTAACTTTCCTTTGTTCTAAGCAATTATTTAATGATTAATTTTTTAGCACTTTTTATGGTATATATACCATATGAAACGGCTATGATAATTAGTGTTAAAACGCCAGTATCGATTTCTAGACCTGGAGGTGGTGGAGGAGGATTGATTGGGGGAGTTTGGATGAGTACAATCATGAGTTGAGTTAGGTTGTTTAGTTATTGGTTGTGTGTCATTTATTTATCAAAATAGAACTTTCTTATCTATGATGCCTTTATCTGTATTTAACCTTACGATGTAAATACCCGTTGGTATTTGATTATTAATTGCTAATTGGTAAGAGTTTTTTTAGTTCTTTAATTTCCCCAAAAATTGGTTTTTTTACCAAGGATATTATATAATTCTACTTTATATAAAGTTACTTCTGGTTTTTTAGAAATAATTACGTTTTGATTCTTGAATAGAAACTGCTATTTGACTATGTAATAATAAATCATCAGTATTTTTATACTCAAATCCTAATTTAATAATTGGTAATAATTCTGGAGTGCTTGTTGTTTTTAATTTATTAGTCCTGTAATCTTTTTTAACGAATTTTCTATTGTATTTAAAATAGGAACGCTTTCTTCACACAGTAAAGAGGCTGTTTTTATAGGTGTTATGTTCGCATAAGTTTGTGGAATGAACAACAATGATAGGGTTAAGGTTAAAAACAAAATTTCTTTTTTGTTTGTGAAGTATTCAGTTTTAAAAAAATCAGGTACTTGAAAAATTAATTCTAATAGGTTTTTATCTTTATTCATTTTTTGGGGGATTAAATTAAATAAACATTGTCTAAATATAATAAAATAATGTTTATTCTGGTTGATTGTTTGGGTATAAATCATTAGATATTATTTAATTATTGTATATTTTTTAAAAAAGATAGATTTTATTGAGAATTTAATAATAAGAATGTCAAGAATAGCTGTTACATATATTCTTAATCTGTACTGTGTGTATTTTAAGAGTTAATTATTTATTTCAAAGGAAATTTTAAACAAAAAAAAGCTGAATAATGTTATCATTATTCAGCTTTAATTAATAAACTTTATTCTTTTAACTCTTATTCTATAACTACTTTTTTACTTGTAATCCCCTTATTAGTGTCCATTTTTACAATATAAACACCAGTTGGTAATTGTTTGTAGATGTCTAGTTGGTAATCACTTTTTTGTTCTTTAATATCCCAAAGAATTACTTTTTTACCAAGAATATTAAATAACGCTATGTTATTAATTTCTACATCATTGTTCTTAGAAATTACAATTTGGTTATTTTTATTGTCGGCATATACATTTGTATAGGTAGACAATAGCTCGTTTTCAATACTAAGTACAGCATCTTGTGCAGTGATAAATGCTAAAACAAATCTATCTGTGTAAGTACCTTTTTTTAATTGATACGTAGCACTAGCGTCATTTATTTTTTGTGTTTTACCTGTTAATTTGTCTTTTATATATATATCTTGATTGATGTTTTCTATTTCATCGATATTTATTGTAATTACACTATTTTGGTTCACAACAACTTCTAAAGGAACTTCTAATTCATTTGAAATTTGTTGTACACCAGCAATAACGTAGCTACTAGTGTTGTTAGGAAATTTCCAATAGAAGTCCGTTGGGTTAATATCATACATTTCAGAATCATATCCTTTTTCATACTCAAACGAGTTTGTTTGGTTAAAAGAAATACCTATTTGGCGATGTAAATTGTTTCCTAATGTATTAGAATAATTCATACCCAACTTTAAGATTGGTAAGCCTAAGTTTGATGACTTTTCTGTTGTTTTCTTTTCACTTTTAAAGAATACAGATTCTCCGGATTCTTTTGTTATGTATTCTCTTTGGCTATTGTTAAAAACAATTTTTCCGTTTGTTGTATTCCCTTCAATGAAAAAACCTTGTCCAACAGCAATATACGGTTCTGGAGTCTTGTATTTATCTGCGTATTCTTCGCCACCTGTACTCGGAGCACAAGATATTTGTCCGTCTTCATCTTTAAAAACTATTTTGTCAACAAAAATACTATGGCCATCAGTACTAGAAGTCAATGTAACATTACTACCAGCTTCCATGCATAAAGCAATTTTAAGCTCTTTATATAATAGACCAGTGTTAGGGAATGTAATTTCTCCTCTGTCTACATTGTTAATTTTAATTTTTAATGTTTTATCATAAAAAGATGCGTAGGTTATTCTTAATGAATCTACACCTCTAGAAATATTAGGAAACGTAATATGGTCTTCATTATTTAAAGAAACTACAGAGAAACCTATCATTGGTATTGATATTTCAAATCCATCTCCTTCAAGAGCATCTTCTGCTTCTAAAGTATAATTTACGGGTTCATTTTGGCTAGTAGCGTTTGCTGCAGTACCCATTGTTTTATTTTGAGTAGCGTAACCACCAATATAACCTGCAAAATTATGCCCTGCAGTTCCTTCATCCTCATCTTCTCCTACATGTTGCCAAAAGTATAAGGTACCTGTTATAGAATCTTCGTTATCTTCTATAAATTTTCTAGCATTCATTGCAGAAGGAAAAGGATTAC
Organism: Polaribacter sp. R2A056_3_33; assembly: GCF_019278485.1. Taxonomy (NCBI): domain Bacteria; kingdom Pseudomonadati; phylum Bacteroidota; class Flavobacteriia; order Flavobacteriales; family Flavobacteriaceae; genus Polaribacter; species Polaribacter sp. R2A056_3_33. Next base: position 4,248,267 of record NZ_CP058984.1, on the reverse strand, counting down.
CAATTAAATAAGATTGCCCTGGGTTTATTTCATTAATAGTATTAAACTCACCATCATTTGGTGTCCCTACAAATGTGTAGTTTTGTTCTTGTCCTGGTCCTTTAAATATGTAACCATCTCCTTTATTTATAGCTCCGTCTTTATATTTATGCTCCCAATTAGATCTACCGTTACTACCTGCAGCATATGTATATACCCAATAATCTGCTAAAGAAATATCAGTACCATTTACTGCACCATCATATCCAGAAACATAAGTAATTTCTTTTGGTGAGTTGGTTGTTGTTCCGTTTCTAAGAACAGTTTCTAAAGTATAGGTACTCTCTCCTAAAGTAGTTACTGGAGAACTCATATAGTTGTAACGATATATACTAGGTACTTCAGATTTTTGATCAACAAAAAGTAAACCAGAACCCGATACTGTACTTAAACTTGTATGGGTTTGTACTAGTTGAGAAGTACCAGATAAACGTATGTTTCCGTTTAATTCGATATCATTAGTAACTACTAATAGATTATTTGTTACTAATAATTCTTTAGAAGTATCTATTTTTAGTTTTCTAGCACTTAATCTATCTGTTGTATGGTTGTAATCTTCATCTATTATAACATAACGAGATCTGTCTGGAAAACCATTATCCCAAGTTCCATCTAAATTTCTAGTAGTTTCTTTAATTCTGTGTAAACCAAGTAATGTGTTTGCATCGGTATTAGAACTTAGTATTTCTGATATTAATAAGTCTTGCGGATGTCTTCTTTGGATAATATCTGTAGATATAACACTATTTACTACATCATAAGTAGCTATTACATCATCTATAAATACTACCCATTCAGCAGCGTCATAATCTTTATTAGTACTAGTCGTTTCATCTATTCTTACAAATGAAGTTTTGTTGGTAATATTTGAAACAATATCATATCTATTTGCCCATGAATAAGTTCCTGAAGCAGCTGAAAGTGTAATGATATCATTAGTTGTGTCATCTAAATCTGTTAACTCATTATTTGTAATTATTGTAGCTGTTGCATTTACATGAGAAACTGTATTTACTGAGTTTTTAAACAATACAGATTCGCCTACTTTTAATACTGAGTCTACAATATCAGAGACATCTGGTGTAACACCTGTTTGATCGCCTGTAGTATCCCTATATAATTGAATTTTAATAGTATTAGCAGGGATATCTGTAGTTCCTATATTTGTAATTTCAATCCATTTTTCTATGCCAAATTGATATACTTGTGTTATCATAACATCTGCAGCTTCTGGTGCATCTCTATAATCAAGATCACCAGTAGTTGGATTAGTAGGGGAGAAGTCATTGTCTTCATCACCAAAAGAATTTTCTAATGTTATTAGGTTTATTATAGTGTTATCTGGGTTTAAACCATCATTTACTGTAGCTCCAATAATACTAGAATCATCATTGTCATCGAAGTTGTCATCTAAACCATCATTATCTACATCATTTCCGCTTAGGATATTGTCTGTATCTCCATTTTCAAAAATATCTGGAATACCATCATTATCTGTGTCTGTATCTAAGTAATCTGGAGCATCTATACCATCTGTGTTTGTTGGTGTAAGACCAATTGTAGTACCGTTTTCATAAGTGTCATCTACACCATTTTTGTTGATATCTGTTATTTGGCTACCAACTCCGCTTGTTGCAATATAATCTGCAGTAGTTTGTGCTTCTACATTATCTGGTATACCATCATTATCTGCATCAATATCTAAATGATTTAAAATACCATCATTATCTGCATCACCTTTAGGGTATGAGTTCGGGGTTCCGTTTCCATCAGTATCTTCTCCTGTTAATATTAAAACATTGTCTTTGTCTTCTGAAACACCATCTTGCCCAATATCTCCATCAACAGTATCATTAAAACCATCGTTGTCAGTGTCTACAAAGTCATCAGCTAAACCATCACCGTTTGCATCTTTACCTCCGGCTTCTATAACATCTGGAATACCATCGTTGTCAGAATCTAAGTCTTGAGTATTTGGTATTCCATCACCATCTGTATCTAGGTTTGCAATAGCGATTCCTCCATTATTTACATCATAACGATCATCTAAACCGTTACCATCTGAATCATTTACTAAGGTACCGTCAGTATTTATATCATCTACTTTACCATTTCCATCAGTATCTACTCCTCCAGCTTCTACTAAATCTGATATACCGTCGTTATCTGAATCTAAATCTAAAGAATTAGGAATACCATCATTGTCTGTATCTGCACAGTTATTAGCAAAAATAGTTACAAGATCTAAAGCAGCTCCTATACCAGAAGATCCGCCTGTAGGAGGTGTTGCCTGAAATTCTATTGTTGTTTCTGTGTCATTGGCAACAAAAGCAGTGCTATAACGATACCATTTTTTAGGACCAATAATTCCGTTTACAGTTCCTTCTGCTATGCTACTTAAAGTTTTGTTGAAAATACTTACGTTAGAGGTGTTTTTAATGTTTAAATCTAAAGTAACTTCTTGTCCTATAGAATGGCCAATATCTTCTCCCCAATAAAAACTAAGGGTATATGTTGTACCAGGAATTGTAGTAATAGTTTGTGAAAGTATGTTACTAACTCCACCAGCGCTTTTATCGTTGTTACCAAGAACATCTAAATATTGTTTACCGTCATACGCATCTGCAAAGATATTAGTAGACCAACTTGGAGATTGACCACCAACCCAACCATCTAGGTTTTGAGTGTAATTCCATCCTTTTAGTGCATTTGTATTAAATGTAGTTCCTATAAATGTACCAGATGCATCTGTGTAACCATTAGGGAATTCTGTAACACTAGAAAAATCTTGAAGTTCGAAACTTCCGTTTATAATTAAATTTCCACAACCTTCATCAGTATCTAAAATACCATCATTATCATCATCTAAATCAATACTGTCTATAACACCATCTTTATCTGTATCTATACAAGACGCGGTTCCAGAAATTGTAATTGTTAAATTACAATTAGCATCATTTATATCTGTAACAGTTACTGTTTTGTCTAAACCATCTGCACCGTTTGTAATTATAAAAACGGTATCGGTATTGTAGATTCCTGTAGTAGCAGTTGTACCTGATATTACATAAGAAGCACCTATGTTATTTCCTTTTAAATTTAATGTAAATTGTAAATCGTTTTCATTAATACAACTACCTATTAAGGTATCTGGCTCAGTTAAAGAACAAGGTATTGTTCCGTCTAAGTTAGCACAAGTTTCTTCTGTATCTTTTGGGTTTTTACAATCTGTACCCGTACAGTTATAGGTTACAGTACTGTCTATAGTTCCGTTTTGAATTGGAGTACCACTAAAAGAATATGAGAAATCTAAATTAGGACCAACTTTACCTGAAATAGGGGATTGGCTACCAATTTTTATATAACCAGTTTTAGATTCTGATGTTAATGGACCAGTAACGTCTCCACCACCTTGTATTTTTCCACCAATATCAGCGTAACCTTCATTATAAAGTTCTCCTGTTAAATTGATATCTCCTTTTACATATAATTTTCCATAATTTCTAAAAATAGCAGATGATACACCTAAAGATAAAGCTCCATCCGTAATATTAAAAGTACCTGTATTAACAACAAGTCCATTATTATTAAATGCTTGTTTTGATGTAAGTACACCACAGTTAACAAAAGTAATATTAGCACCAATTTGAGAGTTATTTGTAATAACCATTTCATTTTGATTTCTAATTTGACTAAGACCTACAGAAGATGCATTCATTTCTGTACCAATAATTACTTTACCAAGGTTATCAAATTCATTTTCAGTAGCGCCTCCAAACTGCAATGATTTACTGATGTTTATTGTACCTTCATTATAAATATTATTTTTAGCACCATTAAAACTAATTGTATTTAAAGCGGTAAGTGATCCTTTACTACCTATTTCTATGTTTACATTAGCACTCAACTGTGGATTTTGATCGAAAATTAATTCACCGTTTTGTATTATAAAAGAAACATTTCCTGTTGAGGTTGCATTGGCTACTTTTAATGTGCTACCATCAGAAATACAAATTACTGCGCCATCGTTAAATTTTGCACCACTTCCGTTACTAACGCTAATATTACCTACAACACGGGTAACACCAGACGAAAAGGTATAACCATTACTTTGGTTACTGTTTAAAGTGTAATCATAAGTATCACATTGTGCATTTGTATTGGAAATTGAAGATAATGCAACTACTAAAAATAATAATAAAGAAGATTTTAATTTAAAAGAAATTAATTTTTGAAATAATTTTCTTTTTTTTAGGGGGTTAATCATGTAGTAAATTTTAAAAGATATAATAGTTGCTCTTAATTAAGCACCTCTTATATGACCTACATAAGTTAAATAAGTCACATTTAAGTTTTTATTCATAAATTAAAAAGTGGATTATCTGTTAAATTATTACTTATTTCTAGTTATTTCTTATAGTTTCTTCTTTTTACCATGTAAATATTTGTTATATGTTTAAATAAAAAATATTTCATTTTTTTTTTTAAAATTGCATATTTATGCTTTACTAAGTTGGTTTTAACTTAGTAAAGTATTCGTGTAACAAAAAAAAAGCTGAATAACGATTTTGTTATTCAGCTTTAATTAATAGTATTCTATTGAGTTTATTTTACTCTATAACCACTTTTTTATTAGTTTCACCTTTATTGGTTTTCATTTTTACAATGTATATACCTGTTGGTATTTGTGTTTTAATTTCTAATTGATACGTATCTTTTTGTTCTTTAATATTTCAGATACTTACTTTTTTACCAAGGATATCAAACAATTCTACTTTAGAAATTTCTACTTCATTGTTTTTAGAAATTACAATTTGTTTGTTTTTATTATCAGCATAAATACTAGTCTTTGCAGCTAATAATGCGTCTTCTAGATCTAAACTACTATTAGGTGTAAAAGCAAGTACAAATCTATCAGGATGTACCTCTTTATTTAAAGTTAATGTAGCTTTATCTTCTGTAATATTATATGAAGTTCCGGTAAGTTTATTCTCAAATAAATTAGTTTATGTGAGTTTTATTATATTTTATAAAATGAAACTTACATAGTATTCTAAAAGTATACTATGTTATTAAAGTTTATAAAGAGTAGGTTGTGAAACTTGGTTATTGATTAATATATGAATTTATAAAAAAAAACATGTTTTTATGTAATGAACTATATTTTTATAGACTAATGGGTTAAAATTATTTTAATATAGTTTTAAGTTTCTTTGAATTATAAGCAAAAAAAAGACTCAAATAGAAAAGAGATTAGTTTTGTGGGGACGCAACTAATAATTACATTAAAAGAAGAAAAATTTTCAGATAAAACTTCTGATAAATAATCTTTTCTATTTTAAGTCTTAAAATTTAGTCTTCTTATTAAGTAAAATAAGAAGACTAGGTTAAATTACTCTACTACTACTTTCTCATTCATAATGCCTTTACTGGTATTCATTTTAACAATGTAAATTCCCGTTGGTATTTGCTTTTTAATATCTAATTCATACCTGTTTTTTTGTTCTTTAATATTCCAAATACTTACTTTTTTACCAAGAATATCATAGAGTTCTACTTTATTAATTTCTATTTCATTGTTTTTAGAAATAATAATTTGCTTGTTTTTATTATCAGCATAAATATTTGTTTGGTTTGTTAAGAAATTATCTTCTAAACTAAGTGCAGTATCTTCTGGTGCAAATGCCAATACAAAACGGTCTGTATAAGTGCCTTTCTGTAACTGATACACAGCACTCGCATTATTTATTTGTTGTGTTTTACCTGTAAGTTTATCTTTTATAAATACTTCTTTGTTAATGTTATTAATATCATCAATGTTAATAGTGATGATACTATTTTTGCTTACCACAATTTCTAACGGTACTTCTAATGCATCAGATATTTCTTGTACTCCAGCAATTACATAATTGTTAGCATCGTTTGGAAACTTCCAATAGAAGTCTGTAGCATTGGTGTCGTACATTTTAGAATCAGATCCTTTTTCATAAGCAAATGAATTTCTTTGATTAAAAGAGATTCCTATTTGTCTATGGAAATTACTACCAACTGAAGTAGCATAATTCATACCTAATTTTAAAAGAGAAGAGTCATCATTATTTGTTTTTGCTGATGTTTTCTGTTGGCTTCTAAAAAACACAGATTCTCCAGTTCCTTTTGTAATGTACGCTCTTTGGCTATTGTTGAATTTAATTGTTCCGGTAGCACTACCTTCTACAAAAAATCCTTGTCCAACTGCAATAAATGATTCTGGGTTTTTGTATTTTTCTTTGTAGTCGATGCCTCCTGTGTTAGGGGTACATGCTGTTTCTCCATCTGTGTTTTCAATTATCAATTTATCAACCTTAATAAAGTTTTTATCGTCGATAGAGGTTAATGTAATGTCACTACCTGCTTCTACACATAAAGTTATTATTTTTTCTTCATAAAAATTACTAGAGTTCTCAAAAGTAATTTCTGTTATATCTATGTTATTTACTTTAATTTTTAAATTTTTATCAGCATTAGACGCATAGATTATTCTTAATGTATCTATAGTATTAGAAATGTTTGAGAATTTAATATAGTCGGTTTCGTTTAGTGAAATGGATTTATTAGGCATACCTATTGCTTCTACTAATCCTGAGTATTCTGCGTTTTCTGCTTCAAGCGGAATTTTTACAACTTCTTGCGGATTGGCTGCATAGGCATTTGTAGCCATGTCTTTATTTTGAGTAGCGTAACCACTAATATACCCGCCAAAGTTATGACCTGCTGTTCCTGAAGTATTATTTTCTCCCACATGTTGCCAAAAATAGATGGTTCCTGTAATTGCACTATTATCATCTATAAACTTTCTAGCATTCATAGCAGAAGGGAAAGGGTTTCCTACTAAATAAGATTCGCCTAAACTTATTTCATTCTTTGTTTCAAAGCGACCGTCATTAGGTGTCCCAGCAAAGGTGTAATTTTGTACTTGTCCTGGGCCCTTAAAGATATAACCATCACCTCTTGTTATTTCTCCATCATGATATTTATGTACCCAATTAGATCTTCCGTTACTACCGGCTGCATAGGTATAAACCCAGTATTTTGCTATTGAAATACCACTTGCATCTACACCACCGTCATATCCTTCAATAAAAGTAATGTCTTTAGGTGTATTAGGTGTTGTACCATCTTTAAGCACTGTTTCAAGAGAATAGGTGTCTGGTTTAGGGTTAATAAGCGTTCCTGGACTAGTAACTGGAGAACTCATATAATTGTAACGATATTTACTGTCTACTTCAGATTTTTGATCTACAAATAATGTACCTATAGTTCCTAAAATACTACTTGTAATAGTGCTAGTACTCGTATGTGTTTGCACTAATTGAGCATCTGCACCCGACAATCTAATGTCTCCGTCTAATACAATACCATTTGTAACCACTAACAGATTATCTGTTACTCTTAGTTCTTGATTAGAATTTACATCTAATTTTCTAGCACTTAATCTACTTGTAGTGTGATTGTAAAACTCGTCAACTACAACGTAACGAGATCTGTCTGGATAACCATTATCCCAAGTACCATCTGCATTTGTCGTTGTTTTTTTAATTCTATGTAAACCTAACAGCGTATTTGCATTCGCATTAGATTCTAATATTTCAGAGATTAACGGGTCTTGAGGATGTCTTTTAGTACTGGTAATGTCATCACCATAACCAGATTGGTGTGTTGTTATTGCATCATCTATAAAAACGACCCATTCACTTGCATCATAATCTTTGTTAGGTGTTAATCTTTCATCAATTCTTACAAGAGAGGTTTTGTTGCTGATATTAGAAACAACATCGTATCTATTTGTCCAAGAAGAAATACCTGTAGAGCCTGAAAGTGTAATTATATCATTAAAAGTATCGTCTAAATCGGTTATAGCTGAATTTTCAATAATATTTGTAGTTTCAATATTTGTAATAGTGGTATTTCCGCTGTTTTTTAACAATACAGATTTTCCTACTTCTAAGATGGTATTTATCTTTATTGAAGAAGTACTTAAAGGAGTGATAGGAAGTGCTATCAAATCTGCAATTGTTTTGTCTTTATATAATTGAACATTAATTGTATTTGCAGGAATATCTGTTGTACCAACATTCGTAATTTCTATCCATTTTTCATTACCAAACTGATATACTTGTGTAATCATAGCATCTGCCATTATTACAACCGGAATAGAGGTAAGGTATAGAGTAGCTTTGTTGCATGCTATTGGAGAGCCGTTATCACATACTTCATATATTACAGGAACTGTTCCTATAAAATCTGGTTCTGGTACAAAAGTATATCTACCATCAATATTTATTTTAATATTCCCAATACCTGCAATTTCTATCGCTGTTCCGGGAGTAATTGTTGTTCCATTTACAGAAGCAGTAGTAATATTTTGAGCGTCACTTTCTGGGTCAAAATCATTGTCTATTACATTTCCAGTCATGGTATCTCCTTGTGGAGCAGAATTAGCATCATCATTTGCAAAAGTTGTGTTTCCAAAATTAGAAATCACATCTATGTTAAGTATTGCTGTATCTGTACCACCATTTCCGTCACTAATGTTGTAGGTAATATCATTTACAGTACCTGTAAACCCTGTTTCAGGAGTAAAAGTATACGTTCCATCGTTGGTCATTGTTATGTTTCCGGCTACATCAACAGGGTTTCCGTTTAAGTCCTTTCCAGAAACTGTTTGCCCTGCTCCAGAAATTGGGAATGTTGTTACTGTAGTTTCAGTAGTAATAGTAGTATCGCCAGAATTAGTAGTTACATCGGTAGTTATACTAATTACTGTTAATTCATCTCCATCAGGATCACTATCATTAGATAGTATTTTTCCATTAATAATAGGAGTATTTAATTTTGTTGTATTTACATCATTTTGCGCCGTTGGCGGATTATTACCCGACAGAATATTCGGAATAACTTCAATAGATAATAGTGCGGTATCAGAAATATTACCAGCACCAGTTCCTGTATAAGTTACAGGATCTATACTTCCTGTAAATTCTGCAGCAGGTTTAAAAGTATAAGTTCCATTACCGTTAATTGTTAACATACCAGCATTAGCCACTGCATTTCCGTTTTTATCTTTACCAGAAACTTGTTTAGGAGTTCCTAAAACAAAACTATCAGCGGTTACGCTTAATACACCTTGGTCGTTGGTTGTTAATTGTCCATCAACCTCAACGTCTTGTGGAGTTTGATTGATGTCATTTTCAGCAATAACAGCAGCAGGAATAGAAGTAAGGTACAAGGTTGCTTTGTCACATGCTTGTGGAATTCCATTATCACATTTAGTATACGTTACAGCTACTGTTCCAATAAAGTTAGGGGTTGGTATAAAGGTATAGCTATCATCAGTATTTATTTTAATATTTCCTATATCTGCAACATCTATAGCAGTTCCGGGAGTAATCGGTGTACCATTTACAGAAGCACTAGTAATCATTTGACCATCATTTTCTGGGTCAAAATCATTATCTATTACATTTCCAGTCATAGTATCTCCTTGTGGAGCAGAATTAGCATCATCATTGGCAACGGTTGTGTTTCCGTAATTAGGAACCACATCTATTGTAAGAATAGCTGTATCTGTACCACCATTTCCATCACTAATGGTGTAGGTAATATCATTTACGGTACCTGTAAAACCATTTTCAGGAGTAAAAGTATACGTTCCATCGTTGGTCATTGTTATGGTTCCTGCTACATCAACAGGATTTCCGTTTACGTCTTTACCAGAGACTGTTTGTCCTGTGCCAGAAATAGGGAAAGTTGTTACTGTGGTTTGGGTAGTAATGCCGCCAGAATTTGTAGTTACATCGGTAGTAATACTGATTACTGTTAATTCATCTCCATCAGGATCGCTATCGTTAGATAGTATTTTTCCATTGGTAATTGGAGTATTTAATTCTGTTGTATTTACGTCATTTTGCGCCGTTGGTGGATTATTACCTGGCAGAACGTTTGGTATTACCTCAATAGATAATATTGCGGTATCGGTAGCTCCTTGATTACCAGTTCCTATGTAGGTTATAGGATCTATAGTACCTGTAAAATCTGTAGCAGGCATAAAAGTATAAGTTCCATTACCGTTAACAGTTAACATACCTGCATTTGTAATAGGATCACCGTTTTTGTCAATACCAGAAACTTGTTTGGCAGTTCCTAAATCAAAGTGAGAAACAGTTACGCTTACTACACCTTTATCATTGGTAATTAATTGACCTGATACAGAGGTGTTTTGTGGTGTTTGATTGATATCATCTTTAGCCACAATAGTAATTGGTAATGATGTAAGGTATAAAGTAGCTTTGTCACATACTTGTGGATTTCCATCATCACATTTTGTATATATTATAGCAATTGTGCCTACAAAACCTGTTATAGGGGTAAAAGTATAAGTACCATTTTCATTTAATGTTAGATCACCTACATCTGGAATGTTTGTTAATACATTAGTATTAATATTTATGCCGTTTAGAGTAGCACCAGTTACCTTGTGTAAATCTCCTTCCGGATCAAAATCATTATCTAATACATTTCCATTCATAGTATCTCCTTGCGGAGCAGAATTTGCATCATCATTAGCAAAGGTTGTGTTTTCAAAATCTGGTTTCACAGATAAGCTAAGAATAGCGGTGTCTTTTCCTTCATTTCCATCACTAATCGTGTAGGTGATGTCATTTACAGTACCTGTAAAACCTATTGCAGGTGTAAAAGTATATATACCATTTTCATCAAAAGTGATTGTACCAGCTACATCTACAAGGGTTCCGTTTAAGTCCTTTCCAGAAAGTGTTTGTCCTGCTCCAGAAATGGGGAATGTTGTTACTGTAGTTGGAGTAGTAATAGAAGTACCGCCAGAATTATCGGTTAGATCGGTGGTAATACTAATTAATTTTAACGTATCACCATCAGGATCACTATCGTTAGATAGTATTGTTCCATTGGTAATTGGTATATTTAATTCTGTAGTGTTTACGTCATTTTGCGCCGTTGGCGGATTATTTCCTGGTAAAATACTTGGAATTACTTCTATAGTTAATATTGCGGTATCTGTAACGTCATCTGCACCAGAACCGGTGTAAGTTATCGGGTTAATTGTACCTGTAAAACCTAATGACGGTGTAAAGGTATATGTACCGTCAGAATAAATAAGTAGGGTACCTGCATTGGTTACTGGATCTCCATTTTCATCAACACCTGGTACGTTTGTAATTGTTACAGTTCCTTGGGTTCCAGTAACTGCTGGAGGAACTAGATAATCAGTAGTGCCTACTTTTACAATCGTTACACTTGTTACATTTTCATCATTTGTTAATAATGCACCATCAACGGGTATATTTTTAGGTGTTTGATTGATATCGTTTACAGCATTTACAGCAGTATTACATTCAGTACTTTGAATATCTTTATTTGTAGAAGTACCAATTGCTTGCGATGCGCCTCCTGGTTGCCCATTGTTGTCAATTGCTTCTTTAAGTCTGTTGTTTAAATCTAAGTCCGAGAAGTTGTAATTACCATCTCCTTCTATAGCATCAGGACAACCATCATTGTCACTGTCTGTATCTAAATAATCTGGAATGTTGTCTCCATCGGTATCTTGATGCCTACAAGCGCTTAAATTACCGATCATTATATACCCATCGTTTTGTGTACCGTCTGCAAAAGTGTATGAGATGTTTATTTTATCTATGCCATTAACTTTGGTATGAATATCCATAAGAACATTATAGTCTGGTGGTGTTCCGCTACCACTAGCTTTAAAAACATTATTACCTAAGTAGGTATAACCTTCTGGAATGGTAAAATCGGAAGCTTTTAAAATATAAGTTGTAGCATCTGATAATATTAGATCTATGGTAACTTGTTCACTTTTTCCAGAACCTGACGTACCTTCATCTAAATCTCCTATTTGAAAAGCAAGATTATTTACGTTTTCTGCAAAATCTATGGTTGCAATAACTGGTATTCCAGCTGTTTGACCATTATGTCTTATACGCCATCCCGAAAAATTAGATCCAGTTCCATCGCTTCCATTTGATGTATTTGTATCATCTGCTAATGTCGCTGCAGATACTATAGCAGCATTAAAAGTAGTGGTTCCAAAAGGATGAGGGTTTGTTACGGGAGTTGTTAAAGTTGGAGAAACAGTTTCAATTGGAGTTCTAGTCCAATCATTAGATAAGATCTCTATACATTGTCCTTCAACGGTATCTAATATACCATCGTTATCATCATCATTATCACAAATATCATTTATACCATCATTATCTGTATCTGGTAAATTAGGGTTAGTACAATAGTTTGCAATTCCAAAATTATTTTCACAATCAGAAACATCTGAATCGTTAAAAATAGCGTTCTTGGTAGCTGATGTAGTTATAGAATAATCGGCTGGTAAAGTTGTTTCATTAACTTTTACAAGATAATTTGTAGTTATTGGTAATCGATAATTTACTACAAGGCGTGGTGCTTTGCTTGAGCTACGATCAAACGATTGAGCTACTCTAGTTCCGTCACCTACCACTAAAATTGCAATAGTATTATTTGGAGTCCAATTAGGTCTATCTACTATTTTTTTGATAATGGCTCTAATATTAGGTGAGTTATAAGTTGAATTAGCAGTCCAAGATGGAACGGAAGTCCAAGGTACAGTAGCCGTCGTTTTAGTACGTGATGAAGTGTTATTTGTTGCAGTAGTAAATATAGGAGCGTTATCTACAGCATCTGCAGAAAAAACAAGGTTGGTAGATCCACTATTAGATGTTTCTGCTGTAAATTCTATATAAGCATTGGTTATAATTGCACCTTTAGGGATATCCATGTTTTGAAATCTCATACCTACAGTTCGTGCAGTTCCACTAAAGGTTCCTAAATCTAGACTGGTACTTGTAAGAAGTGGTGTTCCTCCAGCTGAATCTTCCTCAACATCATCAGAACTTTGTGAAACCCTCTTAGAAACAGCATTAACAGTACCTGTTGGTATTGTTAATTCTACGGAATAATTTCCATTAGCATCTGTTATGCTTGTACTTTTTAGAGGTTCTCCAGCATCAACTAAATCATTTTTATTAGTGTCTTCATATAAATTTATAGTGATACCATTTTTACCTTTTTCACCAGTATCAAAATTAGCATTTAAGGAATCATCCATAAACACAGTACCGCTTATTTTGTTTTTTCCTGCACTAGCAATAGAACAACCTACTGGTACCCTTACTTTAGCAACATCACAGATATCTGGAAAATCGCTAGAGCAAATTCTATATTCAAACTCATCTACACCAGAAAAACCAGGGTTTGGGGTATAGGTAACTGTACCATCTCCATTGGTAACTACGGTTCCATTAGTAGGTTGTAATACGCCTAATGTTGAAACTGAAGAGGGATCTATAGTACATAAAAAACCGACATCATTATCATCAAGATCAATAGTTACAGGTGTGTTAATTAAGGTTCCTTTTAAGTCATCATTTGCGAATAAAATTTGTTGTAAACATCTTGGTTCCATCACATATCCTACATCTTGTGAAGGTGATCCTCCTGGTGTTACACTACCATTAGCATTAGGGTCTTGCCCCCAAACAGCAGCAAAAGAGACATCGTCACAAGTATAAACAGCTATTCCGGATTGATCATTATCTGTGTTATCAAAAATTTGATAGGATTGGAGTGCGTTTAACGGAACTGCCAAATCATAAGGCAGATTACAACCATTTGCGGGTGTATTTGGAGCAGTTGTTACGTTTCCGTTGTATTTTATGTAGATGGTGGTATTTGATGTAGGTGTAATCCAAATTGGATTATAATTGCCTGATAAATCATTAGATCCAGGTGCCCAAGCAACACTTGCAAAGGTTGTTAAGCGATTACTTGCAATAAGATTATAAGACCAATCATAGGTAGATCCTGAAGAGTCAGCATCGGTTACTGAAATAGCAGTAAAAGCTTGACCACTTGCGCTTTTAAATTTATAACCAGTGGCTACTCTTGGTAACGCTAAATAATTAGAACCATTAGCTGGTAACACAACACTACCAGAGGCATTTGTTCCAGAAGTATAGTTTACGGTTATAGGGGTGTCTAAACTATTCGTAAAAAAGACATAAACTGGTGCTGAGTCTAATGTAGTATATACAGGTGTGTAATAGGTATCACTATAATATTCACCAGGTAAAAGTGCTAGGTTACGTGTTCCATAAGTGTCAATTCCTCCAAATAGTAAATCAATCCCTACAGGATGGGTTGCGGTAACAATGGCACCAGATTTAATATCGTTAGCCTTGTTTATGTCACTAGCTTTTCCAGGTGTAGAAGCAGTTCCGTCATAAAACCAAACTTCTCCTTCATTTAGGGTGCGTGTTAAGTCAACCGTATTGTCACCATCGTAATCTAAGCTAACAACAGTACCATCGGTTGCTGCTCTAATAAATAAAGCAGTGTATTTAAATGCGGATGTGCTACCTAATGTAATGTTTTCTCCAAAAGGAATCACAAAAAGTTCACCGAAACGACTTGTATCAAATACATTTGTTTTTGCATTTTGAACATCAAATAATTGAGCATTTCCACCCTGAGGAGTGGTGTCTCCAGATATTTTTGATATGGCAACGTCAGACGAAGTTAACAGTTTGTCTTTTCCATCATACTTAATTTCTACTGAATTTCTTGGGTTATAAGCAAATGTTTCATCTATAAGTATGTATCCACCTGCTGGAATTATATCCGTTGGATATCCTGGAGCCGCACCATTAGTTAGATCTCCATCTCCCCATGTTTGGGTTGTAGATTGACTAGGTATATTAATATCTGTTTCATAGCCATCCTCCCAATGATCGTAGGTTAAGGTAGTATTAGGGTATGGGAATTTAATACTAAGTATGGTTCTTACATGATTAGTACTATTCATATAATTAGTACTAGCAGCACTAATAAGCGATTCTCTTAACATGTTTGAATCTTCCGGAAAAGGTAAATAAAATGTTTTATTATTCGTTGCTTCCAAACATGGGTCTCCCGTTACTGCTTCTACTGTAACAGTTACCACGGCTGTATCGCAAACTGCATTTGGGCCATTACTACAAACTTGGTAAGTAAAGGTTTCGGTACCAGCAAAGTTACCATTAGGCAAGTATAAAACTTTTCCGTTATCATCTACTTGTACGTTACCATTTACAGGCGGAACGGTTATGGATACGGTAGTAATATCTATATCACATTCATCATTGGCTAAAACATTAACCGGAATAGGTCTTCCTTGAAGCCCTGTTACAGCATCTGCATTTGCAATTATAGCTGTACTAGAAATTATTAAGTTTTTGGTTTTAGGACCATTACAACCGGCTGCTGTAGCGGTAATTGTTGCGTTTCCATTAAAAAGGGCACTCCAAGTAACTGCTCCTGTTGCAGAATTAATTGATCCTGCAAGAAGCGGACTTAATGAGTAAGTAATACCTGTTGTATGAGTTGCTGTAGCTGCATAAGTTGTTGTTGCAGCACCTTTACATCTACTCGTAGAAATGGCAGCCGAAAAAACTGGTGTTTCTACAGATTGGTTTGTTGTAACTGTATGTGTGGAAGTTGTTGGCCCTCCACAACCTGTTGCGTTAGCAGTTATTATTGATATACCTGACCAACCGGCAACATAAGTAACTATTCCATTAGTGGAGTTTATAGTATTACCACCTGTTATACTTGCTGTGTCTAGACTATAACTAATGTTTGTTGCGTTCGCAGCTGTAGCTGTATAAGCTTTATTTTCGGCAGCTTGACAGCGTGTAGAGGTTGCGCCTAAATTAAATACTGGAGCTTCAATAAGCGGTGAGCAGATATCAAAACTAAGTGGTTTTGTGGCTGTTCCTGTACCTTCGAATCCTTCTTCTGCAGTTGCAGGAATTGAGTACGTGCCTCCTAATCCTGTAGTGTTCCACACGTATTCATACGTTCTTGTACAATCTATTGTTGCTACAGAAGTTGCTGTTACTGGGGCTCCTAAAATATTAATTTTTAAACCCGTAATGTCATTATATCCAAACGGACTTGTTACTGTTGCTCTTAGATAAGTTGGAGTACCTGCACTAGCTCCTGTAATGATGTTACCACCTGGATAAGGTGCGTCATAAACAGCATAGGATGAAATGTCTATATACGTAGAAAGAGGTAAATCTATTTTTGAAGGTTTTGTTTGGCTATCGTAATCTATTTTAAACGTAACATTAGGCTGAGCTGTAGTTATTTTTAAAGTGATTGCTTGTCCTGCAGGTATGATTGCATTAGAACTCAAATAGCCACTCCAATTTAAGATACCACCACTATAACTAGGGTTTGTTAAGGTTACAATATTAGTAGTCCCATACTGTAAAATAGCTGTTATGTTAGGGTTTGCTGGCATAGTACCACTATCTATATTTACATAAGTTGATACACCTATTGGAGTACCTGCGTCTATACCTAAAGGGCTACATAATGCTGGGGTTTGAGTAAAAGATACCGTTTTTGAATTTGAGGTAGATAATGGGTTTAAAACAAGTGATACTTGCGCATATTCGTCCTCACCACCAGACCAAGACATGGTACCGTTAGCGGGTGCTGTTGCCGTACTTGCTGCACCAATTAGGTCATTATTATCAGGGCCTAAGTCCCATTGAGTTGTTTGTCCACTCCCTGCAAAGTGTGTGTGGTCGTGATAGTCTTTTTTCCAAACAATAGCATCTAGTGCCATTCCATTTGTTGGCACGGTAACGGGTGAAGAAAAAGAAGTAGCATCACCATAGTTTCTATTATATGAGCTTGTAGGGTTGCTTAAATTTACATTATTAAAACTAATGGCCCCAGCAGCAGCTAATTTACTTCCATCATCTGCAATATAAAAAGCTACAGTATGGGTTCCTATGACTGGATTTGCTATTCCCCACATTTCAACCTTATATTTTTCATTGTCTGTATATTCCCAATATAAAAAATCCATCTGGATGCTGTTATAGGTCATTGATGTGATATGAGAATCAAAGCCATCACTTTCATGAGACACTGCAACAATTAAATATTGATTGGCAGCGGTGGTATTATGTGTAAATGAATGGTTATTTTTTTTATCCGTTGTATTGGTGTACGTTGTTTTATTAGCTACAGAAACAGCAGGTATTGTATGTGAAATACTAGCAGAAGTAGCGGTTGTTGCATCATTAGTAGCTACGGGGTCTACTCTATCTAATGCATTTGTACTTGTTAGGTAAAGTTGTTTTACAGCTGTAGTTTGTGTGGAAGCTGCTGTTTTTGATTTTATGCTTTTATTTCTCAAAAAGTCAATAGAAGAATTAAAATTGAATGCTTCTATAGAAGTGTTATTTCTGTAAATAAGTGGAGTAGATACCGTTTTTGTAGAAGTGTTTATGTTGTTTTCTACTTCAGTAGTATTGGTGTCTTTGTTAACATTTACATTATTGTTAGTTGTTTGAAGTCTTGCTTTATTCTTTAAGTGACGTGCATGTTTCGATTTTACATCATTTGTTGAACTTATACTTTGTGCAGCTAAATTTTGAAAAGCAAACATTGTAAAAACCAAAAAGGTATTACGGATTAAATTTAGTAAGCTACACTTAGAAGTAATTTTAAAAGAAATACTACTAACTTTGTTAGAATAAAATTGTTTCATAATTTTTTAAATTCTTTTTTTTCTTGATTAGTTTTTATATTTCATAATTTAAAACCATGAACAGAAATTTATTTTAGCACGTAAAATCATAACCAAATTAATGATGAATATGGATATTTTTTTCGTAGCTGTTTTTACACCATTTTAAAGGTGTGTTTTTTTTGGGGGAAAATATTTTGTGGGGACCTTTCTATCTACATTATTAAATAGTAAAGCAAAATTATATATAGTAATTTAAATAGAAATTAATTTAAAAAAGTATTTTCTTCAAACCTCTTCAATATCACTACGCACTTACTACTCACTCGATGTTTTCTTATAGATATTGGCAATTTTATTGTGTTTATTTGTAAAATGTAGGACTCAATTTATTTTAAAATTAATTATTAAAATTGTTCTTTGAGGGTATTTAAAAAGAAAAAATGGTACCTTTTTTTAGTTGAAATTATTTAAATAAGCACAGTCTTTTTTTAGCTTTTGGTTTGTTTTTTCTGAGTCGCGTGAAACTGTATTTATTACAATTATTTTGATTTGAAGTGCTATATTTTACAAATAAAGGATATAAAAAAGATGCAACACAAATTTATGAGTGACATTTCAGGCTTCATAACTTACAGTTTAATTATTAGGTTCTGTTTTGTATTGAAATTTCTCTTATAATTTGAATGAGACAATTGTTATTTCTGTTGCTTAAAATAGAGTTCATAAAAATAGAGGAAATAAAAAACAGTGATAATTTTTCACTATTTTAAAGTTACTACTTGATATTTTAGTCTTATTTTTTACCTATAGGAAAGTTTGAAAAAGGGTAGGGAATACTCTTTTGCATAATTGTTTGTTTATTTAATGTATTGCTAAGGTTATGTTTATGTTTTTTGATAAAAAAATAGATATTTAATAGGTAAAAGTTTGTTTTTATGAATAAAAAATTATATTATTGATATGTTTATTGAAATCTACTAAATTAGTTTTTAGAGTTTTAGATAAATTAATTATTAAGATAATTGCTATGTTATTTTACTAAAATAGGAACAAACATCATTGTGAAGTTATTTTAGGTAAGAGTTATATTTTTTGCCCCTAAATAATATTATAAATAAGTTTATGAATTTTTTAATCCCCCGTAAAAATGGAAAGAAAAACAACTCAAAAATGGTTCACTCTTTTATTCGTTCTAAGTATTTTAAATACTTCTGCAGAGAATAATAAGGAGGTGAAAAGACTTACTAACAAGTCTACAGCTACTAAAACAATACTTATTGTTGATACTATTGGTAAACCTCCGGAGAACCAAGTAGTAACTTTAATGAATAATCATACTTGTTTTAATATGGTTATGAAGGTGAATAGCAAATACCGTCTATTGCAAGTTGATAAGACAAAGCGTAGAAATCTAAAGGTAGCGTAATAGGTAATTGACTAGGTATAGTATAGTATAGTATAGTATAGTATAGTATAGTCCTGTAAAAAATTACCCTATTTATTATTTTATTAAAATTCATAACAAACACAATGTTTAGAATAATTATTCTGAGGATAAGATTATATATATATAATTTTATCCTAGAAGAATAGCATACAAAAAGTTTATAAATTTTTTAATTCCCCGAAAAATGAAAACAACAACAACTCAAAAATGGTTCACCCTATTGTTCGTTTTAAGTATAATAAATATTTATGCTACAAATGATAAGGCAAATGGTCTTGAAGGTCCGCCTAAGACAAAAACAACAAAAATTTCACCAACAAAATTACTTGCAGTAAACACTCTTGCAGATTTGCCTAAAAATGAAATTGTACCCTTGGTAAATAATTATAAAACTAATCCCTCTGGGACTATAGATTTTACTGGGGTTAGTGTGAGTAGTACTAAATATTTAGGATTAGACGAATTTAGTAGTAGTGAGGATGCTATAGATGCTAGTTTAACTAATTCTACATCAGCTACTACTGTAGCTTTGTTAAACCCTAGTGCTACATTAACAATTACAGCGCCTTCTGCATTGGGTGATTTTCCTGCAGGAACTTATGCTGGTTTTAATATTGGTACTGGATTAAATGTAGCAAGTACAATCACAATTAAATTGTATAAAGATGGTAACTCAACTGAGGTGGCTACTTATACCCCTTCTAGTGATATCTTATCGCTTAACTTAGGTTTTGGCTCAAGTGCAAATATAGGTTTTATATCACCGGTTGCTTTTGATGAGATGAGGATTACTATTAGCGGTGTAATTAGTACTTTAGCTGTTAATTATCCGTTTGTAAAAATTTATGAAGATACAAGTAGTGCATTAGTTTGTAACACAATTTCAGAAGCTTCTTTAGGTACAGGTTATGCGATGGAAATAGATGATGTTGGTACTACTGGTGTTAGTCTTAATCTTTTGGGGTCAACAGGTATTAATCCAGAAAATGTATTAGATGGTAGTTCAAGTACTCACGCAAATTTAACAGGTGGTGTTCTTTCGGCAGGAGTGTTAAGAACCGTGTATTTATCCGTGAAAAAACAAAGAGATTTTCAGGCTGCTACAGTAGTTCCTTTTGCAGGAGGTACCTATGCAGGGTTTAATATAACGACAAATGCTCTTGTAGATTTAAGTGCATTAAGCACGTTAACAATTACTACTTATTTAAATGATTCACCACAAGAAACTATAAATGTTACTGATGCTCTAGTGGGGCTTCCGCTTTTAACAAGTGCAACGAGAAATGTAGGTTTTGTTACAGATACATCTAAACCTTATGATGAAATTAAAGTTGAACTTTCAGATACTGTTGGTGTAAGTTTAGGTGATTTTTTTGTTAACCATCCTATTATAAAAGAATACTGTTTGGCAGCGGCTTTAACTTGTAATGAACAAGTAGCGTGGACAAATACAGATTATCCGGTAGAGGTGCATACACCCGCAAGTACAGGTTTATTGAGTGCAGGTGGTAGTGTAACTAATTTAAATAATATTATAAATTCAGATACAGATGACTTTGCAAAATTAGGTTTAAATATAGATGTTTTAGAAGCTTTAGAAATAGGTGTATATGATGTTTTAGATAGTTATACAGCTACAACAGCGAATCCTTATTATGTAGGTTTTGTAATGGAGTCAGAATCACTTGTGGCAATAGATGTATTAAGTAATACTACTATTTCTACTTATCTAAATGGAACTTTGGTAGAGTCTAAGTCAGGAGGTACTCTTTTGGTAGGTGCTCCTTTGTTAGCTGCAGAAAACAAGCAAACTATTGGTTTTCCTGCTACGGGAACTTTTGATGAGGTGAGAATTAAGTTTGCAGCACCAGTTGCTGCTGTAGATTTAGGGATTATTAAAATATATAATAGTGTCATTCAAAAAATGTGCAGTACAACGTTAGAATGTAATACGTCTTACAATTTAAGTTCTCCAACATTTTCAACGTATATAGATTTTCAACAGACAGGTGTTTCGGGATTAGCATGTGTAGGTTGTAGTGTTGTTAATGCAGGTAATGTAATAACAAGTGACGATACAGATTATGCAACAATTAATGTTTTAGCAAGTGTCGGAGGCTCTGCTAGTTTAGCTGTAAGAGATGCAACGAATAGTTTCCCTGCTGGATCATATGCTGGTTTCTCAATCAATTATGATGATGCTTTAATTAGTTTAAGTATTTTACAAAACAGTTTAACTATTACTACTTTAAGTTCTAGTGGGGCAGAGTTAGAGTCTAGTACCGTTGGTAATTTAATAGGGTTAGATTTGTTGACAAATATTATTGGAATATCTGGTTCTGGTGATCTTAATCTTGGCTTTAAAACGACACAGGCTTATTCTGGAATAAAAATTTCAGCTTCCGCATTGGTAGGTGTAGCTTTAGATAATGAAATTAAGGTTTATGGCGCTTTCGTAGATACAAGAGGAGCTACAGAAGGAAGTTTTGCAACTTGTTTAATAGATACAGATAATGATGGAATTGATGATAGTTTAGATATTGATGATGATAATGATGGTATTATAGATATTATAGAGAACGGTAATTGTCCTATTGAAGATAAGGTAGAAATTGTCGAATTGTATAGTGAAGATTTTGGTACGGGTACAGGAAGATCAAGTAATCCGTATGTAGAAAATCATCTTTATGATACTAATGGTGCCATACCAGATGGTTCTTATGCTATTGTTTCTTCTAACGCTCCTGGTTTACCTGCTTACAACCGTACAGATCAAATTGGAGATATAGATGCAAATATAGATGAGTTTACAGGACCTGCAGGTGGTTCTACAAGTGGTAGATACTTATCTATTAATATGATAAATACAGGTAACACTGAGTTTTATCGTCATAGATTGAATAATTTAATTATTGGGGCAGATTATAGATTTCGATTAGATATGGCGGGTTTATGTAATGGTTGTGCAGATGCTCCTATATTCAGATTAGAAGTACAAGATACAAGTGGAAACGTTTTACAAACGGTTTCTTCAAGTTCATTGGGGGTTACTAATAATGATACTTGGGTAAGAGTAAACTTAGATTTTACAGGTACTACAGATGAAGTAGATATTGTAATTTATAATGACCAACCCAATGGTGGTGCAGGTAATGATGTTGGGGTAGATAATATTGTTTTTAGTGTTTTACAATGTCCAGCAGAATTTAATGATGAAGATAATGATGGTATTATTAATAGTTTAGATTTAGATTCAGACGGAGATGGTTGTCCAGATGTTATGGAGGCAGGAGTACCTGGTGTATTAAAGACAACAAATGTAACTAATGGAAACGGAACAGATGCTTCAGCGAATATTAGCGAACCTACAGATAATGCTATTTTAGATATTGCAGCTTCTGGTCAATCTGTGGGTAGTAACGGTTTAGTAGCAAGTATAGAAACCGATGATACTGCAAGGGCAATTACAACTTATCCTTCCAATTATTTAACTTATGCATTAAATAATAATATTAATGGCTGTGGAACAGCAATGATAACGCAAGTATTTCAGTCAGATGGAGAGCGTTGGATAGAAATAACAAACATAGATCCTAATAATATAGTTGCTCCAAATACAGCTAATGTTGCTTTCTATAAAGACAGAACATTAGATCCATCAGGCTCATTGTCTCCAACCGCTGCATTTGCTAATACAAGTAGTATTGATGGAGGGAAGTCTATATTAATATCCATGGGGTCTGTTACAAATAAATTATCTACTGCAACGGAGCATGTAAATACAGACGTTACAGACTTTAGTGGTGAAAATGATATTATTGTATTAACAAAAGACATTGATTATAAAGCTTGGGTTAATAGAACAGATGTAATAAGAAACATTGCAGATAGCACAAGTTATGTGCGCATAGATTCTGTATCTGTACCAAATACAAACTTTGAATCGAAAGAATGGATTGCTTTTATAAATGATGATATTACTACCTATACAGATTTAGAAAGTGATGCTTCTATAGAACGTCATGCTCATGATCCATTGTTATCTGAGATTGCTTCTGCAAATATTGAGGCTAACATAAAACCAGGATTACATAGATTTGGTTTTACAAATAGAATAAGTGGAGATTGGTCTAATGGTTATCCAGATAGATCTAGAGAAGTGGTTGTTTCGGAAAGTTACGAACATATAGAGAAATTAAGTGCTCGTAAATTAGAAGTTAAAAGTAATACTGTGTTTAGTGTTACAGATCATTTATTAGTTGTAACTAATAACATTGTTTTAGACGGAGAAATTAGATTAGTTAGTACAGATGATACTAATAAAGCACAACTGGTACAAACACATGATGGAGTAAAACAAATTACAGGTTCTGGTAAATTATTGGTAGATCAAAAATCTATGGTACCTAGTATGTATAGATATAATTACATGAGTTCTCCTGTAAATACTGTTGGAGAAACTAATTATACCATAGAAAGTGTTCTAAAAGACGGTAGCAATGTCTTAAGTCATGGAGGTGTAATTGGTCAAGGACCGACTGATATTGCAAAAAACATAACTTTTATTGGTGGTTATAATGGTACATGGAGTACAGATCCTATATCTATAGCAGATTACTGGGTGTATACCTATGCTAATGGAGCAGGAGATAGGTCTAATTGGGAGCATAAGTACAAAAATCAAACAATTTCTGAAACGGATGGTTTTATTTTTAAAGGACCTGATCAAAAGCAAAATTATACATTTGTAGGTACTCCAAAAGATGGAGATATGAGTTCAACAGTGGGAACTGATGAATCTTATTTAGTAGGGAATCCTTTTGCAGGAGCAATTAGTGCAAAGAAGTTTATAGAAGACAATACAGAAAGTGGAACAGGTTCTATTACTGGTAATTTATACTTCTGGGAACATGCAGCTGAACAAAGTGGATGGGGTACTGCAGGGCATAATTATGGAGGTTATGTTGGAGGTTATGCTCTTAGAAATATTTCTATGGGATTGGCTGCTAATCAGGTTTCCTCTAATAATGGTTCGGACTCGGTTTTAAGTTTAGTTGAAGCAGAAACTTGTGTTCACCTTAACGGAGCAATAGTTTATACTGATCCTGTTAATATAGGAGTTAGTGGTGCGCGTCTAACTGCCTATAATGAAGGTGTTTCTTTCGAGAGTTCTATTGATGCAGATAAATTTATTTTAAAGTATAAGAGTGTTGGTGGTATTTCATTAAGTATTCAAGTGAATCAAGGAGATATTCAAGAGCTTCAATTAGCTTCTTCAGGTGCAGATATGTATTTAGAGATTCAGTCTCTTACAGATGTTAAAGTAGGAGATACTGTAAAGGTGAAATACTCAAGTAATACTGTTGTAAGTTTATATTTAGATGCGTTTACTTTAAAAGGACGTGTTGTAAATGAAGGGGCTCCATCAGTTGGAACTGGAGAATATCAAATACCTGGGCCATATATTGCTATGGGGCAAGGGTTCTTTGTTGAAGGAGATTCAGATGGAGGTTCAATCGAATTTAATAATAGTCAAAGAGAGTATGTGAAAGAAGGAAGTGAGTCCATTTTCTTTAAAAGTGATACTCATTCTAAAAAAGAAAGTGTAAAAGCGGTAAGCAAACTTGCTATTATTAAATTAGGGATGGATTATATAAATGAAGAAGGTTTAGGACTACATAGACAGATAGGTATTTCTTTTAAAAATGGTAATTCTTTTGAGATTGAAAAAGGGTATGATGCAGCAATGTTAGATGTTGGTGAAACCGATTTTTATTGGAAATTCTCTAATGATGAAGGTAAATACGCTATTGCAGGAGTACAAAATATTTCCGATGATTTAGAAGTTCCTTTATACTTGTCATTAGCTCATGACGGAACGGTAACTATAGGTATTGATGAATGGGAAGCTATTGATAGAGAAGTTTATATAAAAGATAAATTAACAAATGTGACGTACTTAATTAGTGATGGTCGTTTTTCTTTAACCCTTTCAAGCGGAAGTTATACAGATCGTTTTTTCTTAACATTTCAACAAAGTACAAACAGTACTCTGGATGTTGTAGACGATATAGCAATACTAAACAAAAGTATTACTGTTTTCATGGATAATGATACGCAAGAAATCGTTATTAATAACGAGAATAATGTTCAACTGAAAAGCGTAAAACTATTTAATTTATTAGGTCAAACAATTGGTTCTTGGAAAGATTTAGATCAAACAACTACGCAACAGAGGTTAAAAACAAATAAATTATCTGAAGCGATTTATATCATAAATGTTGAAACAGAAAAAGGAAAAATTTCTAAAAAAGTTATATTAAATTAGTGAGTGGGGAGAAATGACGTTTTGTAAATAGCAAACGTTGGGATTAATTATTTGTTTAAATAGTTCTATTGGTTTTTATTACAAAAATCAATGGGGCTATTTTTTTGTAAGAATATCAACGATTGCTTTTGTTGTGAAATACAAGAACCTTCAAAAAGTATTATTTTTTCTTTTATTCCTGTAGATTTCTGTATTTTCGTTTTTTATATTTCTATCAGTTGAATTTAAGCTATCCAATAACATATATTAAAGGAATTAGTGTACAGAGAGCAGCGCTTATGTACACCGAATTAGGTATAAAAACATGTAATGATTTACTCAACTTTTTTCCTTTTAGATATATAGATAAAACAGCTTTTTATGCTATAAAAGATTTACAGCCCAATTCTTCTGAAGTACAAATTGTAGGGAAAATTACACGCGTAAAATCGGTAGCTCAAAAAAGAGGAAGTAGGCTAGTAGCAACTTTTCAAGACGCTACAGGTTCTATGGAATTGGTTTGGTTTAAAGGTCAAAAATGGATTAAAGACTCTTTAAAAATTAATGAACTCTATGTGGTTTACGGTAAGTTGAACCATTATAACGGCAATTTTAGTATTCCACACCCAGAGTTAGAATTGGTTACGGAATACAAGAAAAAGTTGCAATCTAAAATGCAGCCTGTATATCCATCAACAGAAAGATTAGTGAACTCTGGTGTTTCAAATAAATTAATGCGTAGTTATGTTCAGTATGTATTACAGCAGTTTTTTGAAGTATTTACAGAAACATTATCACAAGAAATAATAGATGACTTTAAGTTGATGTCTAAGCGTGATGCTTTGCTGAATGCACATTTTCCTAAAAATCAAGAAAACTTAGCTCAAGCCCAAAATCGTTTAAAGTTCGAAGAATTATTTTTTATTCAGTTGCAGTTATTGAGAAAGAAACTCATTAATAAAACAAAAATAAAAGGCTTTGTTTTTGAAAACGTAAGTGATTATTTTAATACTTTTTATAAAGATCATTTACCTTTCGATTTAACAAATGCTCAAAAAAGAGTTTTAAAGGAAATTAGAAAAGATGTTGCTTCAGGTGCGCATATGAATCGTCTTTTACAAGGAGATGTTGGTTCTGGTAAAACGATTGTTGCTTTATTAAGCATGCTTTTAGCTATAGATAATGGTTTTCAGGCAACTATTATGGCGCCAACAGAAATTTTGGCAACCCAACATTATCATGCTATTTCAGAGATGTTGAAAGACATGGATATTAATATCGATTTATTAACAGGATCGGTTAGAATAAAAAAACGAAGAGAAATCCATGCGAATTTAGAAGACGGAACTTTACATATTTTGATTGGAACACACGCTTTGTTAGAAGATAAAGTGAAATTTAAAAACCTAGGAATTGCAATTATTGATGAGCAACATCGATTTGGAGTTGCACAAAGGGCTAAATTGTGGACTAAAAATTCTTTGCCGCCCCATATTTTAGTAATGACGGCAACACCAATTCCAAGAACTTTGGCAATGTCTGTATATGGAGATTTAGATATTTCTGTAATAGATGAATTACCTCCTGGAAGAAAGGAAGTAAAAACAGTACATCGATTTGATAAAAATAGATTGTCGGTTTTTAAATTTATGCGTGATGAAATTGAAAAAGGAAGGCAAGTGTATATTGTCTATCCGTTAATTCAAGAATCTGAAGCCATGGATTATAAAGATTTAATGGATGGTTATGAGAGTATTTCTCGAGATTTTCCAACACCAAAATATCAAATAAGTATTGTTCATGGAAAAATGAAACCTGCAGATAAAGAACATGAAATGCAGCGTTTCGTAAAAGGAGAAACACAAATTATGGTAGCAACAACTGTAATAGAAGTTGGTGTAAATGTACCTAATGCCAGTGTAATGATTATTGAGAGTTCAGAACGATTCGGGCTTTCACAATTACATCAATTAAGAGGAAGGGTTGGTAGAGGTGCCGACCAAAGTTACTGTATTTTATTGTCTAGTTATAAGCTATCCGAAGAAGGAAAAACACGTTTAAAAACCATGGTAGATACCACAGACGGATTTAAAATTGCTGAGGTAGATTTAAAATTGCGAGGCCCAGGAAATTTAATGGGTACCCAGCAAAGTGGTGTTTTAAACCTTAAAATTGCCGATGTTGTAAAAGATTCTAAAATTTTAGTTGCTGCAAGAAATACAGCAATTGCAATTTTGCAAGAAGATGGTAATTTATCGAAACCAGAAAATAAAAATATTAAAACAGCCTATTTAGAATTGTCTAAAAATTCTAAAATTTGGTCTAATATTAGTTAGTGCTTTATTGCATTTTTAAGTGTTGGATGCGGTTGTAATCTGGATAGTTGCTTTTTTTACCTGTTATTTTTCGTATATTTGATATTGTTTGTTTTAATCTAAAAAAAAATGAAATTGTATACAAAAGTAAAATGGGTTCTTGGAATATTAATGATTTTTATTTTAATTATTGCTACGAATCTAATCGATAGAAATAATTTTGTAAGAATAAAAGATTCTTTAGAAACTATTTATGAAGATAGGCTTGTTGCTAAAGATTTAATTTTTAAAATTTCTAAATCTGTTCAAGAAAAAGAATTGGCACTAGCTAAATTGGACTCTACGTTTTATTTAGGTAGAAATAAACAAGTAAATGTAGATATTGAAAAGGCTATTAATACCTTTGAAGGAACAAAATTAACCAAAAAAGAAGCTAAAGTTTTTAATGATTTTAAAAATAATTTAGCAGTTTTAATAGAGTCAGAAAACTCCACACCTTTTGAAAAAAGTTCTTATAATAGTAAGATATTAAATGTAAAAGAAAACTTATATGCATTGTCTGAAATTCAAATGAATGAAGGAAAAAGGCAAATGTCTATAAGTAAGAGGGCTATTGATTCAATAGAGCTTTTTACACAACTAGAAATATACGTATTAATTTTTTTAGGTGTTGTAGTTCAGGTTATTGTAATTTATAAACCTAAAGAAAAATAAGTAGACTCAATTTTAAATTTGTAAGGCAGAATAATAAATCTGATTTATTTTTTTAATAGCATTTATATTAATCCTTTATTTTTAGTAAAACTAAATAGTAATAAGAAAAACAAATACCTATTGCTACCATACCAACTCCAATAAGCAAAGGCGAATTATAAGCATAACCATAGGTGATTGGCAATCCGCCGAAAAAAGCACCCATGGTATTTCCTAAATTAAAACTAGACTGACCTCCGGCAGCGGCAATACTTTCTGATCCTTCTGCAGAATCTATTAAAAGCATTTGTATTGGAGATGAACAACTAAAAGCAGCAACCCCCGTAATAAATGCCATTGAATAACTCATAAACGGAATGTGGGCTGTAAAATAGATGATTATTAAACAGAGCATCATAAATATAAAAGAAACCGTAACTGTTTTTTGTGGCGTAATAATATCTGCTAATTTTCCGCCTAAAAGGTTTCCTATTATCATTCCCAAACCAACTAAAACCATTACAAACGGAATTCCATCTTCATTAATTTTGGTGATTTCTGTCATAAGAGGTGCTATATAGCTTAACCAAGCAAATAAACCACCGGTTCCAATAGAAACCATACCGATTATAACCCATGCTTTTTTTGTTTTAAAATATGCTAACTGACTTTTCTTACTAACTTGTGAAAGTGGTTGCATTTTAGGGATCCAGAAGTATATCGAAAGCATCGATAATAAACCAAATAAACTTATTATTAAATACGTGTATCTCCAAGAGAAATGATGCCCAATATAAGTACCTAAAGGAACTCCAATAAGGTTTGCAATGGTCATACCGGTAACCATAATAGCAATTGCTTGTGCTTTTTTACCAGGGTCTGCAAATTTTGCAGCCACTACAGAGCCAACTCCAAAAAACGCACCATGTGGCAAACCTGCCATAAATCTAGAAACGAGTAAAAGGGAATATATTGGAGAAACAGCAAATAATGCATTAAAAACAGCAAACAATAGCATTAAAAAAATTAATACTTTTCTAGGTGAATATTTAGCGGTAAATAGAACTAAAATGGGAGAACCAATAACAACGCCTAGTGCATATAAAGAAATTAAATGTCCTGCAGAAGGAATATCTATATTTAAGTCTTTAGCAATATCAGGTAAAATACCCATCATTGTAAACTCTGTCATTCCTATGGCAAATGTTCCTAATGCTAGTGATAATAAACTCTTTTTAATCATATAATTTTTTTGACATCCTTTTTTAAAAGTTTGGCAAAAGTACTATTTGTTCTACTTCTTAGAAGCATGTTATAGAATAGTTTTATTTAATTTTAATGTTATTTTTTATTCTCAAAACTAAAACATTTAATTAGACACCACTTTTAACCCAATGATAGAAAAGATTAAAGTAGAAAGAAAAAAAAGTCGCCAAAAAGTAGCAGGTTCTTTAAAAACAAGAATTCCTAATAAAACTGTTCCAACAGCACCTATTCCGGTCCAAATGGCATACGCGGTTCCAATTGGTACCTCTTGTGTAGCTTTTAAAAGTAGAAACATACTAATAAATAAACATACTAAAAAACCAATGTACCAATAAGTGGTTTCTGTACCTGTACTTTCTTTTGCCTTACCTAGACAAGCAGCAAAAGCAACTTCAAAAAGTCCTGCTATAATTAATAGAATCCAATTCATTTATAAGGTATGTTTTTTGATACTAGCTATTCATGATGTTACAAAATTTGTATCTTCCATGAATAAAAGTGTAAATTTAATTATAATTTTTAAAGAACTTTATCTTAGTAAAGGAATAACTTTCATATTTATTTTAACCAACTTTAAAAGTTAGTAAACTTCTAACAAAATCCATTTCGTTATTCTTTTTAAAGTGTCTATCTTTATCCGCTGTAATTAGTCACTTATTTAATGGAACTGTACAAAGAAAATCAACTGAAAGTATACAACTCTTTAACAAAGAAAAAAGAGAATTTTAAATCTATAACAGACGGATACGTGGGTATGTACGTTTGTGGTCCAACCGTTTATAGCAACGCACATTTAGGAAATGTTAGAACCTTTATGTTCTTTGATGTTGTGTATAGATATTTATTGCATTTAGGCTACAAGGTGCGTTATGTGCGTAATATAACCGATGCAGGCCATTTAGAAAACGATGCGGATGAAGGCGAAGATAAGATTGCTGTAAAAGCACGTTTAGAACAAATTGAACCGATGGAGGTTGTACAGCGCTATACTGTAGATTTTCATGATGTTTTAAAAAACTATAATTTTCTACCACCAAGTATAGAACCTACTGCAACAGGACATATTGTTGAGCAGATAGAAATGATTAAAGAAATCATAGAAAAAGGTTTTGCATATGAGGTAAATGGTTCTGTCTATTTTGATGTACATGAGTATAACAAAAAAGAAAATTACGGAATTCTTTCTGGTAGAAAAGTCGAAGATTTATTAAATAATACAAGAACTTTAGACGGTCAATCTGATAAGAAAAATCCACAAGATTTTGCACTTTGGAAAAAAGCAGATGAAAAACATATTATGCGTTGGCCTTCTCCTTGGAGCGATGGTTTTCCAGGATGGCATTTAGAATGTTCCGTAATGAGCACAAAGTATTTAGGCGAAAGTTTTGATATTCATGGTGGTGGAATGGATTTAAAATTCCCGCATCACGAATGTGAAATTGCACAATCTAAAACATGTAGTGGTGTTACGCCTGTAAATTATTGGATGCACACAAATATGCTTTCTTTAAATGGACAGAGAATGGCTAAATCTACTGGGAATTTTATTTTACCTAATGAAATTTTAACAGGAGAAAATACTATTTTACCAAAACCATTTTCTGCAAGTGTAGTTCGTTTTTTTAACATGCAAGCCAATTACAGAAGTATTTTAGATTTTTCTGGAGATGCATTAGAAGCGTCAGAAAAAGGACATTCTAAATTGATGGAAGCTGTTAATTTCTTAGACAAGATTGAAGCAGGAAAAACATCTACTTTTAATGTTCAAGAATGGAAAAAAGCATGTTATGCTGCCATGAATGACGATTTTAATACACCAATGTTAATTCCACAATTGTTTGAAGCTGTAAAAGTTATCAATCAAATAAAAGAACATAAAGCAAGTTTAAAAGCAGAAGATTTAGCCGAATTTAAAACTACAGTAAATGCATTTGTTTTTGATGTTTTAGGGTTGATGAATGAAAATTCTCAAGACAATTCAGAAAAAATAAACGGTGTTGTAGAATTGTTGATTAAATTAAGAAAAGAAGCCAGAGAAAATAAAGATTGGGCCTTGTCAGATCAAATTAGAGATGAACTAATTGCATTAGGAATTCAATTAAAAGACGGAAAAGAAGGTACCACTTTTTTAATAAATTAAAAAGGTAATTATAAATTTCAAGTTTTTGAGTGTAATTGTCATTTCGAAAGAGAAACGATAGAGAAATCTCATCATCAAGATTTATTCATTTAATTCTTAAATTTTAATCATTGAAAAAAATATTATCTTTTCCATTTATATTGCTAGTTCGTTTTTATCAAGTAGCAATTTCACCATTTACACCAGCTACTTGTAGATACAGCCCAACGTGTTCACATTACACCATTGAGGCATTGCAAAAACATGGTTTGTTTTCTGGTGGATGGTTAGCGTTAAAGAGAATATTTAGTTGTCATCCTTGGGGAGGAAGCGGTTATGATCCTGTTCCGGATAAAAAAGAATAAATTAAATTATCATCTCGAGCGCAGTCGAGATATTTTTATAATAGTAGATTTTATAATGAGGTTTCGACTGCGATCGACCAACATAGAATAAGAAATATATGAGCTTTTTAGCAATTACATGGGATCCTTCAATAGGAATAGATTTAGGTTTTTTTATCGTACGTTGGTACAGTCTAATGTTTGTAGCGGCATTCTTATTAGGTTTAAGACTAATGAAGAAAATTTATGTTGAAGATAAAATTCCTCAAGAAAAATTAGATGTATTATTTATGTATGTCTTTGTTTCTATGCTTGTTGGTATGCGTTTGGGAGATGTATTTTTTTATAGTTGGTCTTATTATCAAAACCACTTATTAGAGATATTTTTACCTATTAAAGAAAGTGCAAACGATTCTTTATTAGGAATTATAAAAGGTTGGAAATTTACTGGTTTTACTGGTTTTGCAAGTCATGGAGCCGCAATTGGAATTCCTATCGCGATGTATTTTTATGCAAAGAAACACTTACAAAAACCTTGGTTATTTATTTTAGATAGATTAGCCATTATGGTTGCTTTAGCAGGTTTCTTTATCCGTTTTGGAAACTTTTTCAATTCAGAAATTTATGGAAAAGAAACAGGTTCTAGCTTTGGAGTAATTTTTAAAGCAGCAGGAGAAACGGTACCAAGGCATCCAACACAGTTATATGAAGCATTTAGTTATTTAGCATTGTTTTTTGTGATGTGGCATTTATTTTGGAAAACAGATAAAAAAGAACAAACAGGTTATCTTTTCGGTCTTTTTATGGTAGTACTTTGGTCTTTAAGATTCTTTATAGAGTTCTTAAAAGAAGCACAAGTAGATGGTAGAGAAGATTGGATTTTAAACTCTTTAAATACAGGTCAGGTTTTAAGTATACCGCTAGTTTTAATTGGTTTATGGTTAATGTTAAGGAAGAAAAAAAAGTTTCATATCTAAATAATAAGTATTTTTTTGTAAGTTTATTGTTCAGTTTTTTCAATTCCTAATAGAATTAACTCAACTATGAAATTTACATCCCCTTTATTTTTTCTATTTGTATTACTGCAAATAACTATTAATGCCCAAAGTTTAAAATATAGTGGCCCTAATTATTTTGATATTACAGAAGTCGATTTTGTAGGAGCTACAAATGGTATTATTTCTTATGAAACAACTCCTAATGGTATGGCATTTGGAGATGGAGGAACAAAATTTTATGTGGTTGGTTCTAGTTCAAATTTTATTAGTCAATTTAACTTAACCACTCCTTATGATTTATCTACAATGTCTCATTTAGATAAAAACTACTTTATAGAATCGAGTGTAGATAATAATCCAGAAGATATAACTTTTAATGCATCTGGCTCTAAAATGTACATTACAGGAGAAGACGATGCTGATATTACAGAGTTTGATTTACCTATAAATTGGGATGTTTCTTCTGCTATAATTAATGATACTTTTGATATTTCTGCAGCTATATTTGCTTACAACGGTCTTTCAGGAACAAGACCTCATGGTATTACTTTTAATAATGACGGTTCTAAACTGTATGTATTAGAAAGAGATACCGATAAAGTTTACGCATTTAATTTAACTACTGTTTATGATGTTTCTTCAGCAAGTTCAACGGGTGTTGTAGATTTAGATGTTTCTAGTCAAGAAAGAAATCCAAGAGGACTTGCTTTTAATAATGATGGAAGTGAACTATATGTTATTGGTATGACAGGTGATGACATAAATACTTACACTTTTCCGTCAGGGAGTGAATTTAATTTATCACTAGCTAGTTACTCTTCTAATTTTTCCATTCAAACCCATGAAAAAGAACCCCAAGAAGTGATTTTTAATGATATAGGTTCTAAGTTTTACATTATTGGAACAGATGGAATAGATGTAGATGAATATACATTATCTACTAATTTCGATTTTACATCTACTGTAACTTATTTAGATAGCTATAAAATAGAAATAATAGAAAAAACAACACATGATGTATTGTTTAATGCTGATGGTACTAAGATGTATGTTGCAGGAGATATTTTAGATTCAGTGTCACAGTTTTCCTTATCTACTCCGTATGATATTTCAACAATAACTTTTGAAGATGCTTTATCCATTAGTAGTCAAGAAACATTTATTAGAGGTATACAATTTAATAATATTGGAGATCGGTTTTATATTATTGGCTCACAATCTGATGATGTAGAAGAGTATGCTGTTTCTACACCTTTTGATTTATCTTCTACAGTTACTCATTTAGGGAGTTATGATGTAAATTCAGATGATTCAAATCCATCTAGTTTTACTTTTAATAATGATGGTAGTTTGTTATTTGTTTTAGGAAACACTACAGATAGAGTAATCATATATGCCCTTTCTACTAATTACGATTTATCTGGTATTGCTTCTGGTGCTATAGGTAGTTTTTCTGTTAATGTAGATGATAATGAGCCAACAGGTTTAGCTTTTAATAATGATGGTACAAAGTTTTTTATTACAGGTGATGAATTTAAAAAAGTTTTTGAATATACTTTAATAACGCCATTCGATTTAATTAGCAGGACACCAATTTTAACAAATGAATATTTAATATCTTCAATAGAAAATAGACCCACAGGCATTACCTTTAATAATACAGGTTCTAAAATGTATCTAGTTGGTTTACAGAACGATAATATTAATGAATTTAATCTAACAAAAGGTTTTTTACCAGAAGTAGCAGTAACAAATAACGGAACAATAAGTGCTTCTAATCCTTTAGTTGTAACTATTAGTGGAGATACTTTTGCAGATATAGACGGAGATAATTTACTAGATGAAACTACAGAATTTACAATTACCAATTTACCAGAAGGACTAACACCTGTTTTTACCTTGTCTGATGGAGATACCGTGGCAACACTTTCTTTTATAGGAGTAGCAAAATCTCATTTAGATACAGATGATGTTGCAGATTTAGTTTTTAATTTTACAGATGCAGCTTTTACGTCATCTAGTGCAGCAACAGTTACTAATGCAGTAGCATTTTCAGGTTTTGTTGGTGTCAATTTTATAAGTTGTTATAATGATATTATTTATAATGGAACTTGGTCTGGAGGAAGCGGAGCTAGTGGACAGCCAACAGTAGCAGATGTAACAAAAGGAATTCGCATTCAATCTGATGTAACTTTAAATGAAGATGTAGATTGTTTTTGTTTAAATGTGGAATCTGGAAATACTTTATCGGTAACAACAGGTTTAGAGTTAAACGTTTCTAACTCTTTAGAATTAATAGGAGATATCCGTTTATTGGGAACTTCTCAATTAAATCAAACACATACAGGTGTTAAAAATGCTTCAGGTTCTGGAAATCTTTATAAAGATGTACAAGGAAATTTATCTAACGTTTATCAAACAAGTTATTGGTCATCACCATTAACAACAGACGGAGAAACATACAATATAAAAGGAGTTTTAAAGGACGGTACAACTCCATTAGCAGCAACGGGTACTCCTTTAGACATTACTTTTACAGATAATTATAATGGAGATAATAGTACTTCTCCTATAACATTAAGTAGAAGATGGTTGGCTAAGTTTGTAAATAATAATGATTGGACAAGGCAGATAGATGAGTCTACAACGTTATTAAATCCTGTAGAAGGTTTTACTAAAAAAAGTACAGGAAATGCAACAGGTCAAAATTATACATTTGTAGGTAGACCAAATGATGGAGATTACACGAGTGAAATAGCAGCTTACGGATCTGGTACATGGAGCGTTTTAGGAAATCCGTATCCAACACCAATAAATGCAGATACTTTTATAACCGATAATTCTGGTGTTATTGTTGGAACTCTTTATTTTTATGAGTCTGGTGATGATACATCTCATGTAAGAGGAGAGTATTTAGGAGGTTATGCAACGAGAACCTCAGGTATAGGAGCTCCAGCATCTGGTATTGGAGGAATAGGGACGAAGACTCCAAATCAGAATATAGATATAGGTCAAGGTTTCTTTGTAGAGGCATCAGCATCTGGAGGTACTGTCAGTTTTAATAACGCACAAAGAGTTTTTGATGTTTCTGGGGCTGCAACAGAAGTATTTCATAAAAATAAAGATGTTGCTAAGAAAATATCTTTCCCTATTTTAAGAATAGGTTTTGAATTTTTGTTAACAGACCAAACGTATCACAGACAAGTAAGTATAGGATTTAGAGGACTTACGGCTGAGTATGAAGATGGGTATGAAGCAGAAATGTGGGATTATAAATCTACGGATATGGCTTTAGAAATAGAAGGAAAAAATTTACCATATGCTATTACAGGTATAGAAGATTTTAATAAATCTTTAGTAATACCTTTAAAAGTGCAAACCAATTTAAATAGAGATGTTACTTTTAAAATAGATGACATGACAGATATAGATTCTGATGTTTATTTATATGATAGTGTAACTCAAGATTATTTCGATATTACTTCGAAGAATGCAATAGTAAACCTTGATGTAGGTGTTTATGATAATCGTTTTTTTATAACTTTTAATAAAACAACCCTTGGTTTAGAAATTAATGCAACAAATAAATTTACTGTTAAAAAACAGGATAAAGACCTTATTATTTCATCAAAAGAAATTTTAGATGAAGTTAAAATATATAATTTATTAGGACAAAATGTTGTTTCTAAAAAGAACACTTTAAAACAGTCTGAAATAAAAATGAATACCACTAATTTAAAAAAAGGAATTTACATCATTAGAGTAAGAAATTCCAATGGTAGTTTTAGTAAAAAAATTAGTGTCTACTAAATTTCCTTAATTGGTTTCCTAGTTGTAATTTCGCAAAAATATGGAGAAATTAAAACAACGTTGGGGAGTAAAAAATAATTGGTCTATTGTTGCAATTATTTTAGTGTTTTCTATAAACGGTTCTTTTGCTACTTGGGTAGCTAAACCTATAACTAGTTACATTGGGCTGTCTCAAGAAACAACAAATCCTTGGGTATTTTGGCCTTTAAGAATTTTATTAATTTTTCCTATTTACCAAGCTACACTTCCAATTGTAGGTTGGTTTTTTGGGCAATTTAAATTCTTTTGGGCTTTTGAAAAAAAGTTTTTAACTAGATTAGGGCTCGGTTTTTTATTTAAAAAAGAAGATTAAAGCGTTATAATTTCTTCTACTTCTTCCTTTTTAATTACATGGCTGTAAAACCAAATTATTGTAAATGTTGGTATAATATCTAAAAAAGGGAGAGCTTCTTCAATAAAACTAATTACAGCAGCAATTTTTCCTTGTTTCCCTTTGTACATTTTAGTCATTAAATAACTAGATAATGGTGCCCATAGAACATCTAGAAAAGGTATTGGAATGATACCAATAAGATCTAGTACAATGCTTAAAATTAGTTTTTTGTATTTTTTAGTCATAGTTGTATTTTAATAAGGTCTTTCAAAATTCTTGCCAAATACAGTTTGTTTAAAATAGAAATGAATAATTTTGTTAAAATAAAATTTTTATAAGTGAATTTTAATGATTTCAAAAATAAAATATCTCAACTTAAAACAACTGAGTTAGGAGGTTTAAATGCACAATTTAAATTAGCTCCAAAAATTAGATTAAAGTACGATGCCGATAAAATTACTGCAAATAATCCAAGAAAGGCAGCAGTATTGGCTTTGTTTTATCCAAATTTAAAAAATGAAACTTGTTTTTTGCTAACACAAAGGGCAAGTTATAAGGGCATACATTCTGCGCAAATAAGTTTTCCTGGGGGAAAGAAGGATATTGAAGATGAAAATCTTGAAAAAACAGCCTTAAGAGAAACATTTGAAGAAGTTGGTGTAACTGAGGCATCTATTGAAATAATTAGAGAATTAACAGATGTTTATATTCCTCCAAGTAATTTTTTAGCAACACCTTTTTTAGGATATGCGAATCAACAACCAAATTTTAATCTAAATTATGAAGTTGAGCAAACAATTGAAGTTTTATTAAGAGATTTGTTAAGTGAAACAAATTTTACGGCTATAAAAATGAACACTTCTTATATGGTGGATGTAGAAGTACCTTGCTTTAAATTAGATGGTTATATTGTTTGGGGAGCAACAGCTATGATGCTTTCTGAAATTAAAGAACTCTTTAAATAGCATCTTTCTTAATTGTTTTGTAAGTTTGTTAAACTAACTAAAAAACGAATATAGAATGCCTTTATTTAAAAGGAATCCATTTGGCCATATTTTAGTCCTAAAAAAATGGCTTATAAGAATTTTCGGAATTGTATCTCACGGTAGATATCGTAAATTCAATAGTCTAAACATAGAAGGTTCAGAAAATCTTAAAAACTTACCAGATTCTGGAGTTTTATTTATTTCAAACCATCAAACTTATTTTGCAGATGTAGCTGCTATGTATCATGTTTTTAATGCTTCTTTAAGTGGTAGAGACGATTCTATAAAGAATATAGGTTATATCTGGAAACCGAAGTTAAATGTATATTTTGTTGCGGCAGGAGAAACAATGAGATCTGGTATATTGCCTAAAATATTTGCTTATATGGGCTCTGTGTCTATAGAAAGAACATGGAGAAGTGATGGTAAAGATGTAAAAAGACAAGTTAAAAATTCTGATATTTCTAATATAGGAAAAGCAATTAAAGATGGTTGGGTAATTACATTTCCGCAAGGTACAACAACCCCTTTTAGACCAATTAGAAGAGGTACAGCTCATATTATTAAAACCTACAAACCAGTTGTAGTGCCTATTGTAATTGATGGATTTAGAAGGTCTTTTGATAAAAAAGGCTTGAGTATTAAAAAACGTAATGTATTGCAGTCTATGGTTATTAAAGAACCATTAGATATAGATTATGAAAATGAAAGTGTAGCAGATATAGTAACTAAAATTGAGTTTGCTATAGAACAACACAAATCTTTTTTAAAGGTTTTGTCTGTTAAAGAGTTAGAGGCATTGACTGAAGAAGAAGAAGAATTGAATAAGAAAAGAGAATTTTGGAGTTAACAATTCTAATCAGAAAATAATAAGTATTAAACCTCGAATTTTTCGAGGTTTTTTTATGGGAAAAAACAAGATTTTTGGTATTAAAAAATCGTAATTAATAACCATATAAAAACTATATAGATAAACCCTAATTAAGCTGTATATTTGCAGTCAGAAAAAAATGATATGCGTACAAAAACCATCAAAAAAAATAAGATTAACGTTGTTACTTTAGGTTGTTCTAAGAATATTTACGATTCAGAAGTATTAATGGGGCAATTAAAAGCCAATGGAAAAGAGGTTGTTCATGAAGATGAAAATGATGATGGAAATATTGTCGTAATCAATACTTGTGGATTTATAGGTAAAGCAAAAGAGGAGTCTATTGATACTATTTTGCATTATGCCAAAAGAAAAGAAGCTGGTGAAATTGATAAAGTTTTTGTTTCTGGTTGTTTAAGTGAACGTTATAAGCCAGATTTAGAAGCAGAAATTAAAAATGTAGATCAATATTTTGGTACGCACGATTTACCGAATCTTTTACAAGCTTTAGAAGCAGATTATAAACACGAATTAATAGGAGAACGTTTAACAACAACTCCTAAACATTATGCATATTTAAAAATTGCAGAAGGTTGTGATAGACCTTGTTCGTTTTGTGCAATTCCTTTAATGAGAGGAAAACACGTTTCTACACCAATTGAAGATATTGTTACAGAAGCAACAAAATTAGCAGCAAAAGGAATTAAAGAAGTAATGTTAATCGCGCAAGATTTAACATATTACGGATTAGATATTTATAAAAAACGATCTTTAGCTCAGTTGTTAGAAGCTTTGGCTAAAGTAGATGGAATTGAATGGATTAGAATGCATTATGCTTTTCCTACAGGTTTCCCAATGGATGTTTTAGAGGTAATGAAACGCGAGCCTAAAGTGTGTAACTACTTAGATATTCCTTTACAACACATTAATACAGAGTTGTTAAAGTCTATGAAACGTGGTACAACTCATGAAAAAACTACGGCTTTAATTCATAAATTTAGAGAAAAAGTACCAGAAATGGCCATCAGAACTACGTTAATTGTTGGATATCCTGGAGAAACAGAAGAAATGTTTCAAGAGTTAAAAGATTGGATTGAAGAAATGCGTTTTGAACGTATGGGCGCTTTTGAATATTCTCATGAAGAAAACACTGGAGCGTATGTTTTAGAAGATGATGTACCTGCAGATGTTAAGTTTAGAAGAGTAAATGAAATTATGGAAATTCAATCTCAAATTTCTTGGGAATTGAATCAAGAAAAAATAGGAAAAACATTTAGATGTTTGTTTGATAGAAAAGACGGAGAGTTTTTCTATGGAAGAACAGAGTCTGATTCGCCAGATGTAGATAATGATGTTATTGTAGATGCAAAAGAACATTATATTAAAATTGGTGAATTTATAGATATTAAAATTCATGAAGCTGGAGATTACGATTTATACGGAACACCAGTAACTAAAGTTGAAAAAACAATTTCTTTAAATCAAAAAAGAAAATAAAGAATCAAAAATCCTACTTTATGTAGGATTTTTTTATGCAAATTGTTCTTATGAAAAAAACGTATTTTAATTGGAGTTCAGGTAAAGATTCTGCGTTGGCACTTTATAAAATTCTACAAGATCCTACGTACAATTTAGATTTATTAGTAACTACAATTAATAAAGATTTTAATAGAGTTTCTATGCATGGTCTTAGAAATGATTTATTATTAAAACAAACAGCATCTATAGGAATCGATTTAAAAACGATAGAATTTCCTGCGGATGTAACGATGGATATGTATGCAGAAATCATGAAAGAAGCCATGGATTCTTTAGTAGAAAAAAAATATTCTCATACTATTTTTGGTGATATTTTTCTTGAAGATTTAAAAACATACAGAGATAATAAATTAGCTGAGGTAGATATTACAGGAGTGTATCCGCTTTGGAAAAAAGACACCAAAGAAGTCTTGCAAGAATTTTTAGCTTTAGGTTTTAAGGCAATTACAGTTTGTGTAAATGCAAAATTACTAGGCGAGGAGTTTGTGGGTAGAGTTATCGATGAGCAATTTATAAAAGACTTACCAGAAAATGTAGATGTTTGCGGAGAAAATGGAGAGTTTCACACTTTTGTTTTCGATGGACCTATCTTTAAAAATCCGATTGAGTTCTCTATAGGAGAGAAAGTGTTACGTTCTTACACATTGCATGATAATGATGACGATAACTGTCATCAACCTAAAAAAGAAAACTCAAATCACGATACGAGTTTTTGGTATTGTGATTTGAGTTAGAATTTTACTATTATCTGTTCGAGCGAAGTAGAGAACTATATGATTATTTAAATAGGTTTCTACTGCGTTCAACCTAACAAGTAACTTATTTTAAATTATCAGAATTTAATAAGAAAACAGCATTAGCAACAAAAAGCTTTCCGTTGTCCCAGAAAGATCTAAATAAAGGATTGTCTACCATATAAATAATACTTCCGCTACCCATTTTTTCTTCACCAAATAATAAAGATTCTGGTACATTTTTAACAGCTTTACTTCCTGCATAACCAGAAATATTTTTGGTTCCTTTTTCAAAATAAGCAACATTTCCACCATTCTCTAAATAGTTAAAAGTTGATCCACTTAATTTTAAAGAAAAATATTCTTCAGTATAACCAAAAGCTAAAGGGTGTGTAGCATCAACTTTACTCTTAAAAATTGCACCTGTAATTAAATTCCCTATACTTTTTCTTTCTTGATTTGCATATGGTGTTAAATTACTTTCTGTAGTTTCTTCTTTAGATTTTTTTCGTTTCAATGAAAATCCTTTTTTATCAGCAAAACTATTTAAAGCTCCACCAATTGTAATTAAAGTTCCTCCAGAACGTGTAAAAGTTGATAATTTATCTAAAGTGTTTTGATTTAATACACTTCCGTAACGACCATCAGGAAGTATAATAACATCGTAATTAGAAAAATCTGTTCTGCTAAAATAATCTGAGTTTATTACAGTTAAAGGGTATTTTAATTCTTGTTCAAAAAAGTACCAAACTTCTCCGAAACTTAAAGAAGAAGTTCCATCACCAGAAAGTAAAGCAACTCTTTGTTTTTTAATTGGTTTTACACTAGCAGAACCAAAATCTAAACCAGTGTCTACAAAACCGGTAGAAACTGCTTGAATTTTTCTGTTGTTATTATTAGCTATTTCAAGTAATTTATCATCAAAATTAGCCATTCTATTATCGTTTCTTAGAATAACTAAAGTTCCTTTTTCGTAAGAATTTCCTTCTAAAGAAAATGACTTTTCAGCAAAACGAGGAGTCATATTTTCTTTTAATATAGCAGCTAAAAAAGTAGCGTCTTCAATACTATTCCACTTAGCAATGTAAGCGTAAGCGTTTTTATCAATAGAATTTGTAATACTTTGTGCAGTTGTATTAGTCGTAGAACTAACTTTTGTTTTAGAAGCAACAGCATTAAAACCGTAAGCATATGGTAAAGACCAAGCAGTAATATCATACGTTAAAGAATCTACTAATTTTGCCTTAGGTTCAAATAAAACCTGAACCATTGTTCCTTTTGGTTGATCTGTATGAATTATTAAATCTCCTTTAGAAGTTGTAAATTTTTCTTCTTTTTGAGTACTGTAATTATAACCTTTTACAGATCCGCTGTTTGCAAATTCGTATTTAATTTCGTGTTTATCTAATAAGCTTTTTAAACGATCTGTTTTATCATCATTATCATTCTTTAAAACAAAACTTTTGTAATCAGAATTATTGTTTTTAAAGAATTTTTTAAACTCGGTATTTAATTTTTCTGCATTTTTTGATGAAATTTCTACAGTAGATAAACCGGTTGTCATGTGGTGAGTTGCTCTAGCTTTTAAAGTTAAAACTTCACCTTCATTTGTGTCTATTCCTAAACCAGCACGTCCGTGACCCGCTTGTTCATACGTCATACCAATTGCTCCCATATAAATAGGATATGTGTCTCCGTAACTTGGGTATAACAAATCGAAACTTTCTTTTGTAAAATATAACCAACCTTCTTTATCAAAATAACTAGCGTGATTTTTACCTACTTGTGTTTGAAACTCAGTTTGCCATTCTGTAATAACTTCGTGAAAAGGAGCTGCTGCAGGAGCAAAATAATAAGGACTATTAATACCTTGTTCATGGAAATCTACATGAACATGTGGCATCCATTTGTTATACATTTTTATTCTTTGCTGAGATTCTACTTGAGTTGCCCAAGCCCAATCTCTATTTAAATCAAATAAATAATGATTTGGTCTTCCTCCTGGCCAAGGTTCATGATGTTCTTTGGCATCTTGATCAACATCAAAAGGTGTACTTTTTACTTGGTTGTACCAATTTACATAACGATCTCTTCCATCAGGGTTTACACAAGGGTCCATGATGATAACGGTGTTTTTTAACCAGTCTTTTTTATTGGTTACCAATTCGTAAATTGTTAACATAGAGGATTCTGTACTAGAAGCTTCATTACCATGTACATTGTAACTTAACCAAACAATGGCTTTTTTATTAACCGAATTGCCATCAATAATACCTGTTTGAGATAGATTTGATTTTCTAATATTTTCTAAATCATCTATATTTTCTTGAGAAGAAATATAGCTTAAATACAACGGTCTGTGCTCGTTGGTTTCTCCGTATTTTTCTAATTTTACATTAGTTAAAGTATTGCTAACGTATTTAAAATAGTCTACAACTT
The DNA here is from genome assembly GCF_019278485.1 of Polaribacter sp. R2A056_3_33. Lineage (NCBI taxonomy): Bacteria > Pseudomonadati > Bacteroidota > Flavobacteriia > Flavobacteriales > Flavobacteriaceae > Polaribacter > Polaribacter sp. R2A056_3_33. Next base: position 4,204,331 of record NZ_CP058984.1, on the reverse strand, counting down.
TATGATGTCTGGTAAAACGAGAACCAATTTCATAGCCTAAAAATTCGGAAGGAGATTGTACTGTTTGTGAAAAAAGGCTTCCTATAGTTAAGAAAGCAATACTAAAAAAGATTTTAAATTTCATAAATAAGAGTTTGGAAACCAAAAGTAAGAATATATTTTTTTGTTTTTCAGAAGATTGATTCTTTATCTTGTTAAAACTTTGTTAGATTGGATTGGCTCTTACGACAAAGGAAAAATTATTCGTATTTTTATCAAAAATTAATCAAACTAAATGAATTCTACTTCAGAATCTGATTGTTGCCAAAAAAGTGTTATTTAAGATGAAAGTAACACAGATACCATTTCAAAAAACAGGATTTTTTTCTAAGATAATGCTAGATTATTTAGAAAAGAAAGAGTCTATACAACCATTTTATAATAATTTTCCTGATATTTCTGGTTTTCATAGTCAGATAGAGGAGAAGCAAAAATCATTTAGATTGCAATCTAGATTGGTGTTGGTTGATGCTTTAAAAAATCAATATCAAGGATTTAATGTTTCAAAAAAAACGGAAGAAAATATAGAGAGCTTAAAGTTGCAAAATACATTTACTGTAGCTACAGGTCATCAATTAAATTTGTTTACAGGACCTTTATATTTCTTATATAAAATTCTTTCAACAATTAATTTGTGTGAAAAGTTATCAGAAAAATTTCCTGAACAAAATTTTGTTCCCATTTATTGGATGGCGACAGAAGATCATGATTTTGAAGAGATTAATTATTTTAATTTTGATGGAAAAAAAGTGCTTTGGAACCGAAAAGATGGTGGAGCAGTTGGACGATTTTCTACTGAAGGATTAGCTGCTGTTTTTGACGTTTTTTCGGAACACTTAGGGCATTCTAAAAATGCTGAATTTCTAAAAGAGTTATTTTCTGATGGATATTTAAAACATAATAACTTAGCGGATGCAACTCGTTATATTGCAAACGAATTATTTAGCGATTATGGTTTGATAATTATAGATGGAGATGACACTAGTCTAAAACAATCGTTTACCCCAATTGTAAAAGACGAACTAGAAAATGAAACTTCATTTAAAGCCGTTTCTAAAACAATTACAGATTTAGAAAAGAATTATAAAATTCAAGTAAACCCAAGAGAAATTAATTTATTTTATTTGGGTGATGATTTTAGAGAACGTATTATTTTAGAAGGAGGAGTTTACAAAGTAAACAATACGGATATTACTTTTTCTAAGGCTGAAATCTTAAAGGAAGTAGATGAAAATCCGAAATCATTTTCGCCAAACGTAATTATGAGACCTTTATACCAAGAGGTAATTTTACCAAATCTTTGTTATTTAGGCGGAGGAGGAGAGATGGCGTATTGGTTAGAATTAAAAGATTATTTTGAAGCAGTAGCCATTCCATTTCCTATTTTACTATTGCGTAATTCGGTACAAGTAGTATCAGAAAAACAAGCAAAAAAATTAGAGAAATTAAATATTTCTTTAGAAGAACTTTTTTTAAATCAACATGATTTATTATCTGAAAAAGTGAAAGAAAACTCTGATATAAAAGTAAACTTTGATGAAAAGATTCAGTTTTTAGAAAAGCAATTTATAGAACTCAAAGAAGTAGCTAAACAAACAGATATTTCTTTTGTAAATGCTGTAAATGCGCAAGAAAGAAAGCAAATTAAAGGTTTACAAAATTTACAAAAGCGTTTGTTAAAAGCAGAGAAAAAAAGACAAAAAGATTTAGTAGAAAGAATTATATTATTACAAAATGAAATTTTACCAAATCATAGTTTAGAAGAACGTCAGCGTAATTTTTCTGAATATTATTTAGAGTATGGTTCGTCATTTACAAAAGCATTAAAAATGGCATTAAAACCATTGCAATTAGAGTTTACAATTTTAGAGTTGTAATATTAGGAGAATGAGAGAAGCTACAGAGCTTCACCGAGTTTTTTTTAGCAATTGCGAAATCTCATAATTTTTTTTTAATTTTTAAAACTTACATTATAAATTCAGCTTATATAGCCTACTTTTGACAAGCTGTTATAATCAGTGAAATTTGTGTAAATTATTTACACAATAATTACATCAAATAGAATGAAAGACAAAGGATTACACCCAAAAAATAAATTCAACAAAGGCTATAACTTTGATGAATTAAGTACCATAAACCCAGCATTAAAGCAATATGTTGCTAAAAATCAATTTGACACTGTTACCATAGATTTTTCGAACCCTGATGCAGTAAAAGAATTGAATAAAGCTTTATTATTTTCTTTAGATAAAATTTCTACTTGGAATTTTGGCGATAAAAATTTATGTCCACCAATACCTGGTCGTTTAGATTACATTCATCACTTAGCAGATTTGTTATCAGAAGAAAAAGATATTAAAATTTTAGATATCGGTACAGGTGCTACAGGTATTTATCCATTATTAGGAATTGCAGAATATGATTGGAGTTTTGTTGCTACAGATATCGATTTAGATTCTTTAGATACTGCCCAAGATATTATGGATGATAATAATTTTACAAATAAAATAGAATTACGTCAGCAATTAAATGAGGAGCAAATTTTAAAAGGAGTTTTAAAAGATACCGATTCATTTTCTGCAACAATGTGTAATCCGCCTTTTTACAAATCGGCAGAAGAAGCACAAGGAGCTAATGGAAGAAAATCTAGAAACTTAGGTAATAACGCTGTTAGAAACTTTGCCGGAAATAACAATGAACTTTGGTACGTAGGTGGTGAAAAAGCTTTTTTACATAATTATTTATATGAAAGTTCTTTGTTTCCTAAAAGTAGTAAATGGTTTACTAGTTTAGTTTCTAAGAAAGAAAACGTAAAGAGTTTAGAAAAGTCTTCTGCAAAATTAGGGGCTGTTGAATTCAAAATTATTCCGATGCACCAAGGAAATAAAGTAACCAGAATTGTTGCTTGGAGGTTTTAATTAAAGGTTCTTTAATTTTTTCAGAGGAAAAATATATTTTTAAAAAAGGTTCAATCAATTTATAAATTGATTGAACCTTTTTTTATGAGATTTCTCACTTGCTAAAAAATCTAATTTCTAAATGATATTCGGTTTGTTATTGGGAACCGGAATACAGTTTGTCATTCCGAATGAGGAAGGAACGAAGAAGAATCTCATGATGGATTGAAGTGTTTTTTGTAAGATTTAATAATATTGGTGTTGTAATTTTTTATGAGATTTAGCTCATTTAGAAATGACAAAAAAGATTTAGTTAAAAACCACATCATTAATTTTATACTTTTTACAAATAAAATGTAAAAGAGTATAAACCAACATGTGTACAAAAACTAAACAGATAAAGGCATATAAAGGCACTCCAAAAAGTTGATATGGCCAATAATAGGTCCAAACACCTAAATAAATAGTAATCACTTCTCCAAAAGCAGGAAGAATTAAAGCCAGTAAAATGGCCAGAAAAACCTTGTTTTTTTGAGTTTTCTCTTTTAATAAAGGAATTAAAGTACGTTCTAGTTTATACAAATAATGAAAAGCTAGCATCCAAGCAAAAGGCAGCCATAAAGGCAATTCTCTTGTAACTTCATGATATTCCCAATAACCATTTGCAACGCCCCAAGTTTCACCAATAATACCACCAAAACCAGTTAATAGCATGCCTATTAATAATAACCAGTTCTTGTTTTTTTTTGGCAGAATAATTTCCTTGTAAACGTTATGTATAATTTTTAGAACTAAAATACCTGCTATTATAGCGTCATATTCTTTTAAAACACCAATAAGAATTCCTGCAATTATTAATTTTAATAATGCTTTTAGCGTTTCTTTTAAGAATAGTTTTTTATTAGTAATCAATGTATTATTTCTTTTGTGACAAAAATAAGATTCTAAACTGAGTCAACTCTTCTTTTTTTATTAAATTGAATGGTATGAGTTCATTCTTTTGTGCATTGGAGTAAGAAAAAATAGATTAGTATGTTAAATTTGTTTTAAAGCAAACTCACATGAATAAAAAAACGTTTAAAATATTTTTACTAGTCGTATCTATTTTATCTATTTATAAAATTGTGGAGTATCGGGTTACAAAAAAAGTAGATGCTTATTTAAAAACACAACAATTAAGTTATGATGCTGTATCAGTAAATTTATTACTTGGTAATATTACTTTAAAGAATGTAGCAAGTGTAAAAGATAGTCTTCAATTTACAACAGAAAAATTAGAAATTGAAGATGTTTCTTATTATCAATATGTAAAAAACAAATCAATTTCTGTTAGGAATTTAAAAGTGCTGAATTCTAAAATTACAGGGAAGCTAATAAGTAAAAAAACTAAAAAAGGAGAGAGTACTAGTACATCCCAAAAAGCTCCTTTAGATTTAAAAATAGACAATATTCAGTTTGAGAATATAGAAATTGATATCATTAAGAATGATAACTATCCTTTAATTGTACAAAACATTTCTGTTGAAATGAATGGTTTTGAGTTGGATGATACTCAAAATAAAACGATTCCTTTTTTATATGATGATATAGAGATCTCAATGAGTAATTTTGAAACTCAGTATTCTAAAGTTCAGAAAGTTAAATTTTCTAAATTAAATTTTGAAAAAGACAATTTATCTTTAGACAGTTTAGAAATTAGGCCGTTAAAGTCGAGAGAAGAATATATCTATCATGTTTCTCAAGAAAAAGAATTAATGACTTTATTTAGTGAAAAAGTTGTTATTTCTGATATAAAAATAGTAGAAAAAGAAAAATTTCACGTCAGTGTAAACCATATTTTATTTGATGAAGTTTTTTTTAATTTATATTTAGACGGAACTGTTTTAGAGCACCCAAATATAAGGAAGGATTTGTATAGTAAAAGTCTTAGAAATTTACCTTTTAATATTGATGTAAAAAATGTAGATATTAAAAATTCTAAAATTGTTTATGAAGAATATATAATTGAAAACAACAAACCAGGTATTCTAATTTTCGACAAGTTACAGGCGCAAATAAGTAATATAAATAATAGTAGTGATAAAGCTACTAAGTTAACAACTGCAAAGATTCAATCTAATTTTATGAAACATTGTCCGTTGGATATTGAGTGGACATTTGATATTAATAATAAAAATGATAATTTTAGAATAACAGGAAGTTTGTTTGATGTGAATTCAAAAAACATGAGTTCTTTTTTATTACCTACCATGAATGTGAAAATGGATGGTTATATAGATAAAATGTATTTTGATTTTGAAGGAAATGATTTTGCCTCTAATGGGAAGTTAAATTTAGATTTTAAAAACTTTAACATTAAAGTTTTAGACAAAGACAAAACCAAAAATAAAGTGCTAAGTTGGTTGGCAAATCTATTTATAAAAGATTCTTCTAAAAACGGAATTGTAAAGGTAGAAACTGAAAATGTAGAAAGAGATACCACAAAATCTTTCTGGAATTTTTTCTGGATAAATGTTGAAAAAGGACTACAAAACTCTTTGATTTAACAGCTTAAATCTATGATTGTTTTTTTAACTTTTTATATTTTTTCTCATAAATAGTAAAAGAAACATAATAAGAAAGAAGGAAATAAACGCAAAAAATAGTAAGTACTTTAGAAACGAATTGCAGGGTTAAAAAACCTTGTACACTTTCTAGTAATTGAAAAACAATACCAAAAGGAATTGCAAAATAAAGACTTTGTAGCAGTGCGTATTTAACTCTATTATTTCTCTTTGCTTCCCAATACTCTATAAAGTTGTTTTTCTTAGATTTTGCAGATTTTTTAGAACTCATTTTTTGTTTTTATAATCTCAAAGATATATAAAACCAAAGAAATTTAGTTTGTTTTTTAATACTGTTTTTTTATCAATCAATAAAAACAAAAAAACCGAAGCAACTTGCTTCGGTTTAAATATGATGATCCGTTTATGCCTAGATATTAGGAATCACTAATTCTTGTCCTATTTGAATGGCATCAGGATTCGTTAAAATATTTGTGTTAGCTTCAAAAATAACATTGTATTTTCCAGACTTTCCGTAATATTTTTTAGATATTTTACTTAAAGTATCTCCACTTTTTACAGTATGAGATGCAAAAATAGAAGTATCAGCAACTTCAATATTTGCTTGTATATCTGTAGGGCTATCACCACCTACTTCTTTTATTTTATCCCAAAGAAGGTTTTTTTCATATTGGTTTTTTGCAGTACCTGTTAAGTGTAAAACACCATTTTCTTCTTTTACATCACCGTTTTCAATTGCTAATTGTTCTCCTAAATCTAATACACTTTGATATTTTGTTTTCATTTTATTTTTTAGTTATCGTTAATACTTTAAAGATACAAAAAAACCGAAGCAAGAAGCTTCGGTTTTCGATAAAAGTACTGTTTTTATCGTTAGAATTAAACTATCGTAAATAATATTACTTTTTTCTGTCAGATTCGTATTTCTAATGTGCTACAAATCTAATAATCTATATTTTATAAATGAATCACTTCATCATAAGCGTCAGCAACAGCTTCCATAACTGCTTCACTCATGGTTGGGTGAGGGTGAATTGTTTTTAAAACTTCATGACCAGTAGTTTCTAATTTACGTCCTAAAACTGCTTCAGCAATCATATCTGTAACACCAGCACCAATCATATGGCATCCTAACCATTCTCCGTATTTTGCATCAAAAATTACTTTTACAAAACCTTCTGTAGCTCCAGATGCAGTTGCTTTACCAGATGCAGAAAATGGAAATTTACCAACTTTTAAATCGTAACCCGCTTCTTTAGCTTTAGCTTCAGTCATACCAACAGATGCAATTTCTGGAGTAGCATACGTACAACCAGGAACGTTTCCGTAATCGATTGGCTCTGTATGTAAACCAGCTAATTTCTCAACACAAGTAATTCCTTCTGCAGAAGCAACGTGTGCTAAAGCTTGTCCAGGAACCACATCACCAATAGCATAATAACCAGGTATGTTAGTTTGATAAAAATCGTTTACTAAGATTTTATCTCTGTCAACAATAATTCCAACATCTTCTAAACCAATGTTTTCAATGTTAGATTTAATTCCAACTGCAGATAATAAGATATCAGCCGTTAAAGTTTCCTCTCCTTTTTTAGTTTTTACAGTAGCAACAACACCTTCACCAGAAGTATCAACAGATTCTACAGAAGAATTTGTCATTACTTTAATACCTGCTTTTTTAATTGATTTTTCAAATTGTTTAGAAACATCAATATCTTCAACTGGTACTACATTAGGCATAAATTCTACAATAGTAACATCAGTTCCCATAGAGTTATAAAAGTGAGCAAACTCAACACCAATTGCTCCAGAACCTACAACAATCATAGATTTTGGTTGCGTAGGTAAACTCATTGCTTGTCTATAACCAATTACTTTTTTACCATCTTGAGGTAAATTAGGTAATTCTCTAGAACGTGCACCTGTAGCAATAATAATATTGTCTGCACTATATTCAGTTACTGTTCCATCCTCGGCAGTAACATCTACTTTTTTACCAGTTTTAATTTTACCAAAACCGTTAATAATATCAATTTTGTTTTTCTTCATTAAAAAAGCAACACCTTTGCTCATTCCTTCAGCAACACCACGACTTCTTTTAATTACAGCATCAAAATCTTTATCAATAGCTTCTGCTTTTAAACCATATTGGTCAACATGCTTTAAATAATCATAAACCTGTGCAGATTTTAACAATGCTTTTGTAGGTATACATCCCCAGTTTAGGCAAATTCCACCTAAGCTTTCTTTCTCTACAATGGCAACTTTAAAGCCTAATTGAGAAGCTCTAATACCTGTAACATAACCTCCAGGTCCACTTCCAATAATAATGATGTCGTATTTCATAATTGTATATTTAACTTTTTATTTTTATCTATGTTACTTCTAGTGATTTTTTTAAATCGTATCCAGAAGTTGGGCGTTTTAACAGGCTTTCCGTTGTATCTTTTGCTAAAAAAGCAAAAGGATGCCACTTCAATCCCTAACGCTTGCTAATTTACTAACTTTTGGTCTTACAGCCAATGTAAGATTCAACTAATTTACATTCTCTCCGGAACTTTAATTCCTAATAATAAAAATGCAGATTTTATAGTATCAGCTACTTTTTTAGATAATTGAACTCTAAAAGCTTTTTTATCTAAATCTTGTTCTCCTAAAATATGTACATTCTGATAAAAAGAATTAAACTCTTTTACCAAATCGTATGTATAATTTGCAATAATTGCTGGCGAATAATTGGCAGCAGCTTGTTGCACCGTTTCTGGATATAACTCTAATTGTTTTAGTAATTCTTTTTCCTTTTCGTGTAATTCTGTCTTTACAGGTTGTGAGTAATCAAAATCTGCTTTTCTAATTATAGACTGAATTCTAGCATAGGTATACTGAATAAAAGGACCTGTATTTCCCTGAAAATCTACAGAAGATTTAGGGTCGAACAAGATTCTCTTTTTAGGATCTACTTTTAAAATAAAGTATTTTAAAGCACCTAAACCAATGGTTTCGTATAATTCGTTTTTCTCTTCATCAGAATAACCGTCTAGTTTTCCTAATTCTTCAGAAATTTCTTTGGCAGTTGCCGTCATTTCATCCATTAAATCATCTGCATCTACAACAGTTCCTTCTCTAGATTTCATTTTACCAGAAGGTAAATCTACCATTCCGTAACTTAAATGATGCAATTGTTTTGCCCAATCAAATCCTAATTTCTTTAAAATTAAGAATAATACTTGAAAATGATAATCTTGCTCGTTTCCAACCGTATACACCATTCCTCCAACATCTGCATAATCTTTTACACGTTGTATAGCGGTACCAATATCTTGCGTCATATAAACAGCTGTTCCATCAGAACGTAAAACGATTTTCTCGTCTAATCCATCTTCGGTTAAATCACACCAAACAGAACCGTCTTCTTTTTTGTAGAAAACACCTTTTTCTAAACCTTGTGCAACTACATCCTTTCCTAATAAGTAGGTGTTACTTTCATAATATAAAGTGTCAAAATTTACTCCCATACTTTTATAAGTAACCTCAAAACCAGCATATACCCAAGAGTTCATTTCTTTCCAAAGAGCAACAACTTCTTCATCTCCAGCTTCCCACTTCAACAACATTTGTTGTGCTTCTAGAAATAACGGAGCTTCTTTTTTAGCTTCGTCTTCTGTTTTACCTTCCGCAATTAATTGCGCAATTTCTTTCTTATATTCTTGGTCGAATTTTACATAGTAATTACCAACCAATTTATCACCTTTTAAACCTGTAGATTCTGGCGTTTCTCCGTTACCGAATTTTTCCCAAGCCAACATAGATTTACAGATATGAATACCTCTGTCGTTTATAATCTGAGTTTTATAGACTTTTTTACCTGCAGCTTTAACAATTTCAGCAACAGAATATCCTAATAAATTGTTACGAACGTGCCCTAAGTGTAAAGGTTTGTTGGTATTTGGAGAAGAGTATTCTACCATCACCGCTTTTTCATCCGCCTTTGGCGAAACCATACCGTAACTAGAATCAGGATAAATAGAATTGAAAAAGTTAGTATAAAAACTATCGTCAATTACTAGATTTAAGAAACCTTTTACTACGTTGTAATTGGTTATTTCGGCAACATTTTCTACTATATATTTACCTAAATCCTCACCAATTTGTACAGGATTTCCTTTTTTGTATCGCAATAAAGGGAATACTACTACTGTAATATCTCCTTCAAATTCTTTTCTGGTTGCCTGAAATTCTACTGTTGGAATCTCTATATTGTATAGTGCTAAAAACCCTTCTTTTACTTTGGTTTCTATAATGTTTTGAATGCTCATTTAGTATCGAAAATTGAAATGCAAAATTACGTTAAAAGATTAAAAGATTCAAGCCTTCACAATTAAAGATTTACAAGTTTAAATTAGATGAATTTTAAGTGATAAAATAGAAGTAATTGATGTGTAAGATAATTATGAAACCTTTTTTTAGAAATCTTGTTTTAAACTATTAAATTGTATTTTTGCACAATGGAAAAACGTCTAGAACAATTACCAAAATTAGCAGAAGAAGCTAAAAAGGAAAGTCTAAAGTACTTTGCGACGCTTAAGAAAAGAACGCCCAAAAATTTAGATTACGTTGTACAAGAATTGCATGATGCAGAATTTAAAAAAACAGATTGTTTAACCTGCGGAAATTGTTGTAAAACTACAAGTCCTATTTTTACGGATAAAGATGTAGAACGTATTTCTAAGCATTTAAAAATGAAAGTTGCCGGTTTTACAGAGCAATATTTAGAAAGAGATGAAGATGATTTTATGGTGTTAAAAACAGCACCTTGTTCTTTCTTTGATGAATCTGATAATACTTGTTTTATTTATGATGTTCGCCCAAAAGCTTGTTCTGAATATCCGCATACAAATAGAAAGAAGTTTATAAATATATCTGATTTAACGGTTGCAAATACAGCTATTTGTCCTGCTGCTTATTCTATTGTAGAAGCATTAAAAAAAGCAGTACCTATGGTTTCTAAAGTGAAAAAAAGAAGGAGTTAATTAGGGGAATTGTTAAATATATCTAAAAATAAAATTCAAATATTTTTTGGCACAGAAGTTGTTTATATAAAAATGAAAGCAACCTAGTAAACTGTTTTCATTGTGTAAATTATTTGAATTAGTTAGCATAACAAAAAACCATCTTAAACGAGATGGTTTTTTTAGTTTTGTATATTATTTCTGTATGAGCTCAATGGCCTTATTAGTTTCTTTTTGAGGTAATTTACAAGTACCTAAATTACAGACGTAAATGTAAGTTTCATCTTCTACAAATTTATCTTTTAATAGAGGAACATTTTCATTTTCATTTGCAGAACCTACAATTATAATATTTGGTATATAATGATCTAATAACTCATTTTTAATATTTTGTGCTTCATTTCCTACAATTGCAACTTCATAAAAAGGTTTGGTATAATTGGTCATTAAATTTAACCAATTACTAAAACCCGTAGGACTTTCTAAAATGTGATTGTGCATATTATGAAGCATTTGTTTTGCCATTTTAGTGTAATTTGCATCGTAATAATAAAGGCTCAACTTAAACAAACAGTTAGCTAAAATAGAATTAGGAGAAGCAATTACATTATCATCAACTTTTACTTTTCTAGATATTAAATTTTTACTTTTATTAGAAGTAAAATAAAACATATTGTTTTCTGTATTTTTATAATTGTCTAAAGTAAAGTCCATTAATTTTTTAGATGTTGTTAACCATTTTTCATCAAGAGTTACTTCATATAAATTGATAAAGGCATCTATTAACGAAGCATAATCTTCGGAATATGCATTAATAGTACTTTTTCCATTTTTGTAATTTCGATACAGATTTCCGTCTTTTTGCAATTGATTGTTTAAAATAAAATTTGCATTTTTAAGTGCGGCTTTTAAATAATCTTCGTTTTTTATAGCTTTATAAGCATCTAGGTACCCTTTTATCATTAAGGCATTCCAAGAGGTTAAAACTTTATCGTCTAAATTTGGTTTTACTTTTTGTTTTCTTACTTTTTTAAGAATTGTTTTCCAGTTTTTAATTTTAATTGAAAGTGCGTCCGTACTTATTTTATGTTTGTTTGCAAAAGCTACATTGGTAGAATTTCTGATTAAAACATATCTGTCTTTTTCCCATAGACCAAAATCATTTATATTATAATAATCTTCAAACAGAGCGTAATCATCAGTAATTAAATCTTGCAATTCTTGTTTTGTAAAATAATAATAAGCACCTTCTTCTAATTCATTCTCTATGTTTTTACTATCGGCATCTAAAGAAGAAAAGAACGTTCCATTTTTATCTGTTAATTCTTGATTTACAAAATCTAAAGTTTCTTCAATCGTCGTCTTGTACAACTTCTTTTTATCATTTTGATAAGCTTTGGCATACAAACTAACAAGTTGAGCATTGTCATAAAGCATTTTTTCAAAATGTGGAATGTGCCATTTCTTATCCGTAGAATATCTAGAGAAACCACCATTTATGTGGTCATAAATTCCACCAAAAGCCATTTTTGTTAAGGTAGTCTCTAAATGTTTTTTTACACCTTCATCTTCAAATTGATAACCGTACCTTAATAAGAACTCATAAGAATTTGGCATTGGGAATTTAATATCACTTTTTTCACCACCATAAATAGTGTCAAAGTCTTGTTGCCATTTTAAAACTGCTTTTTTTAGTTCTGTATCTGTAAACTCGGCTTTGTCTTCTTTTAATGTAATTAATTCTGATTGTTGTAAACCTTCTGTAAGTTTTGCTGCAAATTCTATAGCTTTTTCTGGAGTTTCTTTATACAGTTTAGAGATGTTTAATAAAATTTCTTGCCATTGTTTTTTTGTAAAATAAGTTCCTCCAAAAATGGGTCTTCCATCTGGTAATGCTATACAGTTAAGTGGCCAGCCACCACTACCAGTCATTAATTGTACGGCATTTAAATACACATTATCTACATCTGGTCTTTCTTCTCTATCAACTTTAATATTAATAAAGTTTTCGTTCATTATTTGGGCAATAGAATCATTTTCAAAACTCTCTTCTTCCATTACATGACACCAATGGCAAGCAGAATAGCCAATAGAAATAATAATTAGCTTATTCTCGTCTTTGGCAAGTTGTAAAGTTTTATCATTCCAAGCTTTCCAATTTACAGGATTGTTTGCGTGCTGTAACAAATAAGGACTCGTTTCGTTGGCTAATTCATTTTGACTAGCTGTTTCTCTGTCTTTGTTACAACTTAAACAGAGTATTATACATAAATAGAATAAGGTTTTAGTAATGAGTCTCAAGCTTTTATTTTTATTAAAAATTAAATTAAAATATCAATAGGACTAAAGTATTATAAAACTCTAATTTAAAAAACTCTTTTGATGCAAAATCTAAAGCATCAAGTAACTCATATGTGTTATAGCCATATAAAATGGGGTGGTAAGGTAGTAATTGCAACAAATGTTTTAATCTTAGTTCAAATAGTTTTATTCATATATTTAGTTAAATAGTAGTTTTATCAAAAATAGTAAACAATTAAATAAACTTTAAATATGAGACTAGCGTTGAAAAAAAATATTTCTGTATTCGTTTTTGTTTTGTGCTTACAGATTTCATATACGAAAGCACAAGATAAAATACCACAAATTCAATTAGAGAAAAATGAAGTTTCTACTGCGTTTATAGAAGCCAAAATAGATAGTATTATTGCTGTTTTAACTTTAGAAGAAAAAGTAGCAATGACACATGCGCAGTCTAAATTTAGTACTAAAGGAGTTGCAAGATTAGGAATTCCAGAAGTTTGGATGTCTGATGGACCACATGGAGTTAGAGAAGAAATTAGTTGGGATGCTTGGGAGAATGCAGGTTGGACCAATGATGCTATTACTGCTTTTCCGGCACTTACATGTTTGGCGGCAACTTTTAATCCAGAATTAGCAGAGAATTATGGTTTTAGTTTAGGTGAAGAAGCAAAATATAGAGAAAAAGAGGTTTTATTAGGTCCTGGTGTAAATATTTATAGAACGCCCATGAATGGTAGAAATTTTGAATATTTAGGTGAAGATCCTTTTTTAGCTTCCACTATGGTAGTTCCTTATATTAAAGGGGTTCAAGACAATGGTATTGCCGCTTGTGTAAAACATTTTGCTCTAAATAATCAAGAGCATTTAAGAGATAAAATTAATGTAGAAGTAGGTGATAGAGCATTGCATGAGATTTATTTACCAGCATTTAAAGCAGCGGTGCAAAAAGGAAATGTTTGGGCATTAATGGGCGCTTATAATAAATTTAGAGGTCAGTACACTACCCATAATAAAATTCTACATAAAATTTTAAAAACAGATTGGGGCTTTGATGGAGTTGTAATTAGTGATTGGAGTTCTGTACATTCTACCAAAGAAGCAGCTTTATATGGTGTAGATATGGAAATGGGGACAGGAACAGACGGTTTGGGAACTACAACCAATAATCATTATCAACATTATTATTTAGCAAATCCGTTTTTAAAAGCGATAAAAAATGGGGAGTTAAGTGAAGATTTGGTAGACAATAAAGTACGTAGAATATTAAGGTTGATGTATCGTACAAACTTAAACCCGAATAGAACTTTAGGGAAATTGAATACAGATAAGCATCTAGAAGTGGCTAGAAAAGTAGCAACAGAAGGAATTGTTTTGTTAAAAAATGAAGATAATTTCTTTCCTATTCAGGATAAAAAAGGAATTACAATTGCCGTTATTGGAGAAAATGCAACAAGAGATATGACACAAGGTGGAGGATCTTCTCAATTAAAACCGCTTTTTGAAATTTCTCCTTTGCAAGGGATAAAAGATAGATACAAAAATGCAACGATTATTCATACAATGGGCTATGAGTCTGGTGTCTCTGTTTATGATAAAATTTTACTAGCTAATTTAGACCAAGATTCTTTGTATGTAAAAGCAATTGAAGTTGCAAAAAAAGCGGACATCGTTCTTTTTGTGGGCGGTTTAAATAAAAGTCATCACCAAGATAGTGAGGGAGATGATAGAAAAGTTTTTGATTTGCCTTACGGACAAGAAAAATTAATAAATGGAATTCAAAAAGTTAATGAAAAATTAGGTTTGTTATTGGTTACAGGAAATGCGGTAAAAATGCCTTGGATTTCTAAAACAAAAGGAATTTTACAAACTTGGTATTTGGGTAGTATGGCTGGTCATGCAATAGCAGACGTTGTTAGTGGAGATGTAAACCCTTCAGGGAAACTTCCTTTTTCTTTTCCAAAAGAATTAAATGACAATGCAGCACATGCTTTCGGACAAATATCGTATCCAGGAGATGGCGTTAATCAAAATTATAGCGAAGGTATTTTAGTCGGATATAGATGGTTTGATACCCGAAAAATAAAACCTCAATATGCTTTCGGATTTGGTTTATCTTATACTGATCTTAAAATTTCTGATGTAAAAATCGATCAAAAAAAATATGCTAAGAATGATCAAATAAAAATAACTTTTGATGTTGCAAACACCGGAGATAGAGCAGGAGCAGAAGTTGTACAAGTATATGTTGGTAAACATAAATCTAAAGTAGAAAGAGCTTTAAAAGAATTAAAAGGATTTTCGAAAATTTATTTAGATAAAGGAACTAAAAAAACGAGTATAATTACTATTGATGCATCCACATTAGCCTATTATAATCCAGAAATTTCAGACTGGACTGTAGAGGAAGGAACTTATTATTTATACGTAGGTAACGCATCCAATAATATTGTGAAAAAGATAAAATTTGATTTGTTTTAATTTGAGTTGATTAAAGTGGAAAAGCAGTATGAATTTAATTTTGTACTGCTTTTTTTTAGTAAAAAATGAGTCACTCTTTATATAATTACTAAAAATGTAGACATAACTAAAGAGAAAGTAAAAAGTAGCCTTTGTAATTTTCATGAATTAAAGACGCAAAAAATACTTTTTTGATAGAAAATAAACCAACAAAATGAATAATATTATGAAAAAAACATTCCTTTTATTACTGTTATTGGTAACAACTATAAGTTGTAAAGAAAACAAGAAGTTGTCTTCTGCAGAAGACACAACGGATGAAGCAAAGATTGAAGTATTACTCTCTAAAATGTCTTTAGAAGAAAAAATAGGGCAAACCAATTTAAGAGGTATGCACAGTACAGAAAATGAACTTCCAGAAAAATTAATATCAGCTGTTAAAAAAGGAGAAGTTGGTGCTTTTTTAAACATTATGAATTTAGACTATGTAGATGAATTACAGAGAATCGCGGTTGAAGAGAGTTCAAACGGAATTCCATTAATTTTTGGTAGAGACGTAATTCATGGTTTTAAAACTATTTTTCCAATTCCATTGGGATTAGCCGCTACTTGGAATACTCAAATAGTAGAAAAATCTTCTGAAATAGCTGCTTTTGAGGCTACGTCATCAGGTATACGATGGACGTTTGCCCCAATGTTAGACATTGCAAGAGATAGCCGATGGGGAAGAATTGCAGAGTCTCCAGGAGAAGATCCTTATTTAGCAACCGTTTTAGGTGCTGCTTATATTAAAGGTTTTCAAGGAAATAATTTAAGCAACCCTTACAGAATTGCGGCTTCTGCAAAACATTATATTGCCTATGGAGCTGCCATTGGAGGTAGAGATTATAACACGGTTAATTTAAGTGAACCTCTTTTAAGAAACATTTATTTACCACCATTTAAAGCAGCTATAAATGCTGGTGCTGCAACTGTAATGAGTTCTTTTAATGAAATAAACGGAATTCCAGCAACAGGACATGAGTTTCTATTAAAGGATGTTTTAAGAGGAGAATTACAATTTGATGGCTTTGTAGTAAGTGATTGGGATTCGGTTACAGAAATGATTGCTCATGGTTTTGCAAGTGATGAAAAACATGCTGCAGAATTAGCTGCGAAAGCAGGGTTGGACATGGAAATGAATAGTGAAGCTTACGAAAGCCATTTAAAAGAATTGATTGAAGAAGAAAAGGTAACTATAGAAGAATTAGATGAATTTGTACGTAATATTCTACGAATTAAATTTAGACTTGGTCTTTTTGAAAATCCGCATAGAAACAAAGAACATACGGGTAACTTGTATGCAGAAAGTCATCTAGAAGAGGCTAAAAAAGCAGCGATTGAAAGTACGGTGTTGTTAAAAAACAAGAATTCTATTTTACCTCTTTCGGAGAAAACAAATATTGCAATTATTGGACCTTTGGCAAATGCACCACACGAACAATTAGGAACTTGGGCTTTTGATGGAGAAAAAGAACACACCAATACACCTTTAGATGCATATAAAAAAGCAAATGCAAATTTTACGTTCGCAAATGGATTAGGGCATAGTAGAGATGTCTCTACAGAAGGGTTTAAAGAAGCTATAAATAACGCAGAAAAATCTGATATTATTTTATTTTTTGGAGGAGAAGAAGCAATTTTATCTGGTGAAGCACATAGTAGAGCAAACATTAATTTACCAGGAGCTCAAGAAGAATTAATTAACGAATTGGCTAAAACAGGAAAACCTATTGTTTTAGTAATTATGGCAGGTAGACCCATTACCATTACAAATATTATAGATAAAATAGATGCTGTTTTAATGGCATGGCACCCCGGAACAATGGGAGGTGAGGCTTTGTATGAAATTGTACATGGAATAAAATCTCCTGAAGGAAGATTGCCTGTTTCTTGGCCCAAAACAGCTGGTCAACTCCCGTATTTTTACAATCATAAAAATACAGGAAGACCTGCGGATAGCATTAATTTTATTCCGATGGATAAAATCCCTATTGCTGCATGGCAAAGTTCACTGGGTAATGATTCTCATTATTTAGATGTCGGTTTTACACCTCATTTTCCTTTTGGTTATGGCTTAACCTACACAACTTTTAAATATGCAGATATTTCTATATCTAAAGAGGTCATTAACTTTAATGAAGATTTAGAGGTTAAGGTATCCATTACAAATACAGGTAAAAATGACGGTAAAGAAATAGCACAACTCTATATACAAGATGTTGTTGGCAGCATTACTAGACCTGTTAAAGAGTTAAAAAGATTTGAGCATGTATTCTTAAAAAGTGGAGAAACAAAAGAAGTTACTTTTAAAATTTCGGCTAAAGATTTAGAGTTTGTCAATCATAAAATGATAAAAGCAGCAGAAGAAGGAGTGTTTAATATTTGGGTTGGACCAAATGCATCAGAAGGTTTAAAAACATCATTTTCTCTTAAAAAGTAAATATTAAAAGTTAGATTCAATGGTTCTTTGTGGTAGCAAAAGAGATATTTAATATATTATTTCCCTAGCTTCTGTTTAGGGAAATATTTATACCAGATTAAGAGTCGTAAAATTATAATGTATTAAAATAAAAGACACATAATTATTTTAAAATGGAGTCTTTAACTCTTATTGGTTGTAAAGTCAGACGTATCTGAAAGTGTTTTTATGAAAGCGATAATATCATCAATTTCTTGTTTCGATAAATTTAAATGTGCGTTAGAAAGTGTTTGATTTTTTACTTTTATTCCCATTCCTTCTCCACCTCCTAAGTTATAAAACTCTAAAACATCTTCTAAAGTATAAAATAAACCATTGTGCATGTAGGGGGCAGTTAAATCTGCATTTCTAATAGAAACCGTTTTAAAAGAATTTTTAAAATAAGGTTGTTTATCGCCTATAAGGCCATTATTATAACGTCCTAAGTCTGTGTCTAATTTAGGGTTTATAGAATCAAAACCCTGTGTAATACCTAAAACTTCAGACTCTGATTCTAAATAAAAGGGAGGTGTAGTTCCGTTAAAAATTGGAGCAAAATGGCACGTAGCACAAGTTCCTTTTCCCATGAATAAATTAAAACCTCGTTTTGCATTTTCAGGATATTTTGTTGTTTCATTTCTTACATACCTATCAAATGGACTCTTAAAGGATTTTAAAGAATTTACATAGGCTGCAATAGCGTTACTTATAGAACGTTGGTTGATATTTTGTTTGGTAATTCCTTTGTAAGCATCTTTAAACAACGCTAGATATTTGAGATCTTTATTTAGTTTGTTAATTATAGCGTTAAAAGTAGTGTTAAACTCTAAGGGGTTATCAATAACATGAGCCACTTGAGTTTCTAAATTAGAAGCGCGCATGTCTAAAAAGTAACCCGTGGAATAACCTGCGTTTAATATGGTTGGAGCATTTCTAGCTCCAAAGTCCCCTTTTTTATTAGATATACTTTTAGGTAGACCATCTGCAAACCCTTTATTTGGATCATGGCAAGTTAAACAAGACATTTTACCACTATTAGAAAGTTGTGGATCATTAAACAATAACTTACCTAATTTAATTGTTTTTTTATTATCTAAAGGTAGGTAAACTAATTCAGAGTAAAAATCACTGTTTATAAAATTAGCATCAAATATATTTTTTACTTTATAATTTTGAGCATGCTTTTTATAAGGTTCAAGCGTGATGTTATTCAGGTTTTGAAACTCTAATAAGTTACCGTATAATGGATTTACGACTTCTTTTAAAAAGAGCATTCTATCAAATTCATTAAAATTATTTTCTAATTTTAATGAATTTTCACCTTTTTCAAAAAGTCTTTTAATATGGTGAAATTTAATAATTGCATTAGGATTTATTCCTTCCTTGTAGTGCAAAAAAGCGGTTTTCATACTTTGCAAACTCACTAAACTTTCCTCTAGACCATTTACAGAACCAGGCGTGTCGTAGCCTGTAATTCCTAGAGTGAAAATTCTAACCATTCCAGAGCGAATAGACTCTATAATTTGACTAGATTTTAACTGAATTGGTAAGTGGCTTTTTAGAAGGAAATCTACACGTTCTTTTAATTTATTAGCTAATTTTTTAATATGTTGTTTGTTTTCTAAAGAATTTTCTTCAAAAATAGCCTCATCTAATGCTTGTAAACCATTTGGTTTTATAACTTTAGTAGCTTCAAAATATTCACTTATTTTTGGTAACGGAGCTCCGTTTATATAAGTAGTATTGTAAAATGTTTGGTAATAATCAAAAATAAATTCAATTTTCTTATAAGCTAATCTTGTATTTCTTACTTGGCTTTTTATATCTTTTAAGGGAGCATTTTTATTTGTAAGTTCATCTAATAAGTTTACTTCCTTTTGAAACTTGTAAAAATTTTTTGTATGATCAAAAACTATATTTTTTAAAATGGAATCTGTTTTATAAACGGTTGTTTTTTTACCCGACAAGATAAAAAAGCAACTAAAAAGCAATATACATAAAATGCTTATTTTTTTCATTTAGTACAAGTTTTATCAACTATTAAGGCTTTTTTATCAGAATAAAAAAGCCTTAATAGTAATTTATTAAAATGAGAATTTAAAATTATTTTAAAATAACAGATTTATAAAACGTTCCCTTATCCGTTGTTATTTCTAAAATATAAGTACCTAATTCCATTTTTTTAACGTCGATAACTTTGTCATTACTTTCTTTAACCAACTGACCAATATTATTATAAAATTGAACTTTTTTTAGTTTTTCTTTAGGCTTTAAGTTGATGGTAAGTACACCGTTAATGGGATATATAAATGATTCATTATCTTTTATAATTTCTTTTTTGATAGAAGAAGATTTAATAGTGATGTTAGGTTTATTGATGGTGAAATAATCATCAATTTCATTAGTATCTCGTATAAATTTAACAGTTAAATTTTGTCCACCTTTACCATCATCATCAACCTCCATAACACAAGAACCTAGTTTATTTAAAGAAATATACATTGCTTTATGGTTTAATTCTCCGCCAGATATTTGTCCTGCAGACCCTGTTGTTATATAAACAGCTCCTTTAGTATCTTCTTTCGTTTTTATGTAAGCACCATTACCATCTATTTTTCCATCTCCAGTTCCATTTTTACCAACAATGTTACCTCCTTTAGTTGTTTGTTTAGGATTAAAACTATTAGAAAAACCTTGATGCCCGTTTAAAAAATAAGAACGTTCATAAGAATGACTATGGCCGTTTAAAACAAGGTCTATACCATTGGCTTCTAACATAGGCATAAAATTTTCTCGCATTTCAATAAGTCTATCTTCTACATCAGAATCATGAGAACCTTTAGAGTATGCAGGGTGATGGAATAAAGTTACAATCCAATCTTGTTTTGTATTTTGAATATCTGTTAAAGCCCAATTGTACATTGCATCACCAACAGCTCTACTAGAGTGGTGAGAATCTAATATTATAAAATGAATATTAGCATAATTAAAAGAGTAATAAGCTTCAGTACCAGAAGCTATTCCGCCTGCTTCTGCTTCTTTAGGAAAAGAAAAAATATCATAATAAGGACCAGATTGCGTGTCTGAATCAGCAGTGTAACCATCGTGATTCCCTAAACAAGACCAAGCAACAGATTTTTTTAGCATCTCGTTATAAACATCAAAAAAAGCAAGTTTGTACTCTATATCCGTCCCGCTACTATAGGCATTATCGCCTAAAAATAACATCATATCTGTTTTACCTGTGTTTATAGAATCTGTATCAACATATTTATAATAGGCATCTCTTACGTTTCTTTGACTTTTATTATCTGTACCAGGATCACCTAAAATCCAAGCACGAACAAATTGATCTGTACCAACTTTTGGAGCAGTTATTACATACATATCACCAGAAATACTTTCGGCTAAAACTTCCTCTTGATTACCAATATTAAAATAGTATTTTGTGTTTGGTTGTAAATTAGATAAAGCAACTTGGTGTTCTGTTGTTTTATTTTTATTGATTTTATTGTTAGATAAAGAATCTAATCTAGTTCCGTAATTAACAACAGATGCTGTTGCAATATCTGTTCGCCATTTTACAATAACGCTTGTAGGTGTTCCGCTTTGTAAATAAGGACCTCTTTTTACAATGACAGAAGTTTGAGAAAATAAAGACACAGAAATTAATGTCAATAGTAAAAATATGCTTTTTTTAATCATAATATTTAGTTGTTAATGGCGTTTTCTAAAGTTTTAATTTGTTGTTTTAACTTAATTGTAGAGTTCATTTTTTTTAATTTAGCATCTAATTTTTCTATATTAATAGAAGCTAATTGTATGGCTATATTTGCTTGCTGATGTTGGTGTAAACTTGCTAAATACTTAGCTTTTTTATAATACCAAAACTCTTTTCTGTTGTATTCTATAATAAAATAATTGTATTGTGTAATTACTTTTTCTGTTTGATTAGATTCTTTTAAATAATCTAACTTTTTAAGTTGAAGAGATAATGTATTTGTACCCAATTTTTCTAAACCTACTTCTATTACTTGTAAAGCATCTTTATAATTTTTATTATTTTCTACAAGTATTATTTTTGCATATTCTAAAATATTTTCTGGGCGAATATCTTGTAGATTATCAATAACATATTTATATGCTGTTACCGATTTTTTATAGGCTTTTAAATTGAATAATATTTGGGCTTCTAGCTTTTTAGCTTTGGTATTTAATTTCTCTTTTTTTAAATAAGAAGTTATCGCTTTTAAAGCTTCATTATATTCTTCTGATAAATAATTTACCTCAGCAATTCTATATTCTAAAGCATTATTTTTATTTCCTAAAGTTTTAGATTTTTTATAATCGATTAATGATTTATTATATTCTGTATGTTGTTGGTATAGTAAACCTCTTTGAAAATAAAGGTTAAAATTATTTGGGTCTTTTTTAATTTCTAGAGTCTTTTTTTCTATTTGAATAGATAAATCTCCGTGTGCAAATACTTGTACAGATAATAATAAAAAGGAAACAATAAAAAGTATTCTTATAAAAAGAGGATTACCAAAGTTTAGGGAATATGATTTTTTAACCATGGAATAGGAAGGTTTTTTAAAGGGCAAATGTATATAATCTATTTGCAAATGATTTTTCGAAAAATTAAAAAGATGAACTACTAAACATGTTGATAATAGAGGGCGTAACGAATATTTAATCTAGATCTAATTAACTTAACTTACTGTCAGTTAGTGTTTTATGGTTTTCTGTTATGTTTAGATTAACAATTAGTTAAGTAAATGTTTATTCTGAAGTTGTTTATTAAAACTATAATTATAGATGCTTCGGATATTCATTTATAACTAAAATAGGAACAAAACCTATTTTAAGTACTCTTATTTAGAACTTTAAAAGAGTCTGATTTTTTTATTAGAGAGGAATTTTAAGATATTACTTTTTGTTGTATTAGTGTTCTTGTAAGTGTTTAAAAAGCTTAATAACAAGTGTTTTTTATTGTCTAAAATTTTTAATTTATGATTTAACGGAATGATAATATATACTTGTTAGTAGTTGCGGTTAAATGCTTTTTTTTTGTAAAATATAAAGATGATAACAATTAAACTTATGGGTAAGAAGCAAGACTACAATAAGGCCTACAATGAGTATTGGTATCAATTATTTGGGTATGCGAATAATATTTTACGTTCTAGTGAAGATGCAGAAGATGTTACGCAAGAAGTTTTTTTAGATTTATGGAATCGCTTAGACAATTTATCAATAGAACATTATAAAGCCTATTTATTTAAAGCTGTAAAATTTCAATGTGCAAAAAGACTTCGTAATAAACCTTTTACGGAAGTTTTGTTAGAAAAAATGGAAGCTATTTTAAATTTTGATGATACAGCAGAAAGTGAAAAAATAGAAGAAAATAAAGTATTACTGATAAAAAAAATAGATGTTTTAGCCGACGACTTGTTGCCCGAAAGATGTCTTCAGATTTTTAAACTTCGGTTTAAAGAGAGTTTAAGTTACAAAGAAATTGCTTCTGTATTAAATATTTCTACAAGTACAGTTGATAACCAAATAAGCAAAGCCTTAAAAATTTTACGAGAGTCAGGAGTTTATAATTCAGAAATGATGTTACTTCAATTTGTGTTAATAGGTATTGTATCTGCACAATGTTAATTAAGTGTTATCTAGGTTAACAAAACTTTAACTTCAAATAAAAACATAGGGGATATTTAAAATCTCGGTACTTAACAGTAGAGGAATCTATTTTCCAATATATAAGTACACTATGACAGAACAGAGTTTTAAAATTATTTTAAAAAAATACGAAGAAGGAACCGCTACGCAAAAAGAAATTGAAAGTGTAGAATCTTTTTTCGATGAAATGCAAAAAGGCGGAAAAAATCCTGCGGATTTTAAATACAATCTTTCCCTTAAAAACAAAATTTACAAAAGAATAGAGAAAAATAAAAAGCCAAAAATAATTTGGCGTTGGGCAATTGCAGCTTCTATTGTTTTTCTATTAGGTTTTAACTTTTATTCTGTAAGTAATAATAAAGGAATTTTATTTTTCGGAAATCAGAATAAAACAGCACAAGTTTTAAAAGTAACTCATTTGAACGAGCAGGTAAAAGTTTATTTACCAGATGGTTCTTTAGTTGTTTTAAATGGGGATAGTTCTATAGAATATCCTAAAAATTTTAATGATACAATTAGGTTAGTAAAGCTAAAAGGGGAAGCTTTTTTTGATGTAACTAAAAACCCAAAGAAACCATTTGTTATTGAATCTGGTAAAATTAGAACCAAAGTTTTAGGTACTTCTTTTAATATAAGAGAAACAAAAAATACTACAGAAGTAGTAGTTAATACAGGTTTGGTAAACGTAACATCTAAACAAGAATCTGTATTTATCAAACCTAACCAAAAAGTAATTTATAAAAAGAATACAAATAAACTTTATAAGAAAGAGGTAAATGCAGAAGTAACAAATCTTTGGAGGAAAGAAGAAGTGGTTTTAGAAAAAATAAAAATTGAAGAGTTAGTAGTAGAGCTTCAAAAGTTATATAAAATTCCATTTGTTTTTAAAACAGATAACCTTAAAGAGGAGTATTTCTATTCATTAAAATTATCTAAAAATGAAACATTAGATAATTTAATAGAGCGTATCAATTTTATCAACGAAGTAAAACTAATCAAAAATAATAATATGGTTAAAATAGTGAAAAAATAGAGATAATAATTAAATAAAAATCATAAGAATTACATTATAACAAAGTAAAAACTAAGACTTAATTAAATGAGGAAAAATCACAGTAAAACAGTACAAGTATTACTATTTGTATGTTTTTTTAGTACGATTCAGATGTTTGGAGCATCTAAAAATATGAATACAATAAATTTAACTCTAAATGAAAAAGGAGCTACACTTGTAAAAATTTTAAACAAAATAGCTAATGTAACTCATTATAATATTACTTATGGCGATTTTATTGCCAAGAATAACAATCAATACAGTGCTGTTTATAAAAATAAATCATTGACTTTAATTTTAGAAGACTTAGGTAAACGTGCTCAGTTTGATTTTAAAGTAAATGGAGATGAAATTTTAATTGGTAAAATAAAAGAAGCTAAACAACCACTACAAAAAGTGGTAATTACGGGAAATATTGTAGATGAAATGGGAGAACCTTTACCTGGAGCTACTATTCTAGAAAAAGGAACAAATAATGGAGTTACAACAGATTTTAATGGGCTATTTTCATTAAAAGTTTCTACTAATAATGCTGTAATTGTAGTTTCATATTTAGGTTTTGTAACACAAGAAGTTCCGTTAAACGGAAAAAAAGAAATTTCTGTTCGTTTAATAATGGATTCATCTAGTTTAGATGAGGTTGTAATTGTAGGATATGGAAGTGTTAAAAAAAGTGATTTAACAGGTTCTGTTTCTTCTATCGACTCAGAAGATTTGGTTGCTTTTCCAGTAATGGATGCAACACAAGCATTACAAGGAAGAGCTGCAGGTGTAACTGTACAATCTACAAACGGTGCGCCAGGTTCTGATTATAGCATTCAAATTAGAGGAAATACTTCTATAAATGCGGGTAATGATCCTTTAATTGTTGTGGATGGTTTTATTGGTGGGGTTATGCCTCCGGCGGAAGATATAGAAGCGATGGAAATTCTTAAAGATGCTTCTTCTACAGCAATTTATGGTGCAAGAGGTGCAAACGGAGTGGTAATAATAAGTACAAGAAGAGGTGCAAAGGGAAAAACACAATTTAGTTTTTCTTCTTCTTACTCAACGCATGAAGAGATCAATCGTTTAGATTTATTAAACGCAGATCAGTTTACAACTTTTATTAAAGAATTAGACCCTAGCTTTGTGTCCGAATTTACAGGAGAAGGAGTAGATTGGCAAGACAAAATCTATAGAACAGGTGGAGTTCAAAATTATCAACTATCTGCTTCTGGAGGAACTGAAAAAGTAAACTATTATTTATCGGGTTCTATTTTTGATCAAAAAGGAATTGTAGAAAATTCAGATTTTAATAGATACTCTATAACTTCTAATCTAGACTTAAAGGTATCAGAATCTGTAAAATTAGGTTCAAGTATTTTTGTTCGTAGAACTAATAAAAACGGAGTTAAAAGTCAAGAAGGAGGAGATGCAGCACAAACAGGTGTAATTTCTGGAGCTTATAAATTTTCGCCAACACAAGGGGTTACAGATGAAAATGGAGACAATTCTTTAAGTATCATTGGTTACCCTATTGATAATCCGTATGCTTTAGCAAAAGAGTATAAAAATGAGACAATTACAGATTTGTTTCAGGGTAATGTATATGCAGAAGTTGGACTTTTTAAAGATTTAAAATTTAAATCGACTTTAGGTGTTAGTATCAATCAATCTAGAACCGGACGTTATTACCCAACAACTTTAGATAGGGGGAATAGTGTAGGTGGTGAAGCTACTTTTAGTACAAGAAAGAGTACAAGTTTTATCAACGAAAATTATTTAACGTACAATAAAACTATTGGTAAAAAGCATGATTTTTCTATTATGGCTGGTTATTCTTTACAAAAAGATAGATCAGAATCATCTAATATAATTGCTTCTGGTTTTATTTCTGATTCTTTTTCTTTTTGGAATTTAGGAGGAGGAACAAACCCTGCTTCTGTAGATTCAGAATTATCAGAAACTGCTTTTGAAGCTTTCTTTGGTAGAATTAATTACACGTTAGACAATAAATATTTATTTACGTTTACTGGGCGTCAAGAAGGAGCTTCTGTATTTGCAGCAAATAATAAGTATGGTTTTTTTCCATCAGCAGCTTTTGGTTGGAAAATTTCTGAAGAACAATTTTTATCAGAATCAAACGTCATCAACTTATTAAAACTACGTATGAGTTATGGTCAAGTTGGTAACCAGGCAATTAGTCCTTATCAATCTTTAGCATCATTTACAGATGTTTTTTCTACAGTACAAGGTAGTGCAGTTACAGCTATAAGGCCGTCTACAATTTCTAATAACGATTTAACTTGGGAAACCACTACACAAACTAATATTGGGTTAGATCTTCAGGTTTTAAGAAATCGATTTGGTGTTACTTTAGATTATTATAATATGAGAACCAATGATCTTTTATTTGATGTACCAACACCAAATTATACAGGTTTTTTAACGCAGTTACAAAACATTGGTACCGTAGAAAATAAAGGATTTGAATTTGCTGTAAATGCAACTATTCTACAAGGAGATTTAAAATGGAAAACGTACGCTAACATTTCATTCAATAAAAACAAAATAATAAAACTAGTTGATAATGATACTGATGGGAATGATATATTTTATTCATCATCACCGTTGTCTGGAGCAGGAACTACACAGTTATTAAGAGAAGGTTTATCTGTTGGTCAATTTTGGGGATATCTTTATGATGGTGTTGTACAAACTACAGATGATGTACTTGTTGGTGGAGAAGAAATTGGAGGTGAAAAGTTTAAAGACCTTAACGGAGATGACGCTTTAACAGATGATGATAGAGCAGTTATTGGAGATCCGCATCCAGATTTTAGTTGGGGTTGGAATAATGATTTTAGTTATAAAAACTTCAGTCTTAATGTATTTGTCCAAGGTTCTAAAGGTGGAGAAATATTAAATTATACTTTAATGGAATTAGGTGCTTTAAACGGTAGAACAAATGTTACTACAGAAGCACTTAATCGTTGGTCGCCTACAAATACAGATACAGATATTCCTGAAGCAAGAGTCAGTAGAAGCTTTGTTACTTCAGACAGATGGGTAGATGATGCAAGTTATATTAGAGTAAAAAATATTTCTTTAGGATATAATTTCTCAGAAGCATTGTTATCTAAAATTAATCTGTCTTCTGTTAGATTATATTTAAGTGGACAAAATTTATTTACAATTACAGATTATAAAGGGATAGATCCAGAAGTATCTTATAGTAATTCTAGTAGTAATATAGGACTAGATTATGGTAGTTACCCAAGCGTTAAATCTTACACTTTAGGGTTAAACATAGAATTTTAGTATTTAATAAAAATTTGAAATTATAATTATGAATAATATAATAAAATTATCTGCCTTAGCTGTTTTAACTTTTATGGTTAGTTGTGTAGATTTAGATGAAACACCAGAAGGCTCTTTAACTCCTGAAGGATTTTTTAATACAGTAGAAGATGTATACCCAATGATAGATGGTACATATGGCTTAATGGCTTCTTCTAGTTATTACGGAGCCGGACTTACAGTTCCGTTACAATTAATGAGTGACATGGTAGATAACGGATATGAATTTGGTGATTATGCCGAGTTTAGTCCATTTTTAGTAACGCCAACAAACTCTTATGTAAACGATGTTTGGGCATCTTCATATCAAACAATTGCAACAGCCAATACAGCAATAAAAGGAATTGGTCTTTTAAATGATACAAATGAAGAAGAGAAAATTCTAGCAGAAGGAGAAGCAAGGTTTGTTCGTGCATTTTTGTATTATCATTTGGTAAGACTTTATGGTAACATTCCTTATATCGATAATCCAGATATTGCAGATCCTTTAAGTATAAAACAAGCTACTAAAGAAGAAGTGTATGCTAAAATTATAGAAGATATGACGTTTGCTTTTAATCATTTAGAGATGACTTCTAGAGGAAGTGTAAAATCTAGACCGTCTAAAGGTACAGCTGCTACTTATTTATCGTCTATATATTTGACGCTAGGTAATTGGGAGAAATCTTATGAAAATGCGAAATGGGTAATTGATAATGCCGGTCAATTAAACTATGCTTTACAAGATGATTATCAAAATATATTTAGAAATAGTGAACAGTGGGTTTCTACAGAAGATATTTTTACAATAGATTTTACGAATAATCAAACTGGGCAAAACCCTAATCCGGTTACTTATGAAAACGATAATAAAGTTGGACCATTTAATGGAGTAGAAGGTGGAGTGAAACCTATAAGAGGATGGAGTATGTTAGTACCTCACATTAATGTTTATAATAATTGGGATGTTAGAGATTACAGATTAAAAGTAAGTTTAGCAGATTCTCTAATCTTAGATGATGGTACTGATGTTGTAAGACCTTATACCGATTTTGAAATAGCAAGACCACATATAGCAAAGTTTAATAGATTTCCAGGAGAAGGGAGAACTACTGCAGGATGGAGATCTGATTTAGATTTTGTTGCTTTTAGATATGCAGAAGTTTTATTGATTGCTGCAGAATCTGCTAACGAATTAGGTTTAACTACCGAAGCTGTTGGATATTTAAATCAAATTAGAAAACGTGCAAGAAATGCAGGTGCTATTAATTTTGAAGGAAGTGGCTATGGTGTTTATATGGCTTCAAGCTATCCAGAAGATGTTGATGCTAGTATCAATAAAGAAAATTTAAGAACAACCATTATAGAAGAAAGACGTGTAGAGCTTGCTTTTGAATTTAAAAGATGGTACGATATTGTTCGTTTAGATTTAGGAAACGAAGTTTTTAATATTGATGGATTAGAACCTCAATCTAATTTTAATGAGTTTAGATACTTGTTACCAATTCCTCAAGATGAAATGAATAAAAATAAAAATTTTGTACAAAATTCTGGATATTAAAAAACATAAAAAGATTTAATATAATATCACCTCTCTTTAAAGTTATTTTAGGTAGAGGTATATTATATTTCTAAAATAAGGTTTGTTCTCTATTATTTTTGATTGAATAATATGAAGTTTATATGATAATTTCAGAAGAAAAAGGATCTTGAAGTTTTGTTTTTTTAATAAATAAAGCAGCATAAAATTAGTTTTTATGCTGCCTTATTCTTCTTAGAATAAAATTGGGGGACTAAAATTGTTAATTGTTAATATCCTGGGTTCTGATCTGCAATTGTTAATTCTGAGTTTTTATCTATTTCTGTAATAGGAATAGGGAATAGGTCGTTTTTAGAAGTGTAGCCTGTGCCAGACAATTCTGTTGCTGCTTTTCCCCATCTCACTAAATCCCAAAAACGCTGACCTTCATGTGCTAATTCTAAGAATTTTTCATTGACAATAGCATCAAATAAATCGGTACCACTAGTGTTACTATTAATATTACTTAAACCAGCTCTATTTCTAACTTTATCTAATTCTGTTCTTGCTTTAGAGTCTTGCCCGTCTTTATTATATGCTTCAGCAGCTAATAATAAAACTTCTGCATATCTAAATAACCTAAAATTAGTGCTGTAATTTAATTCTTTAATACCGTCTTCACTTGTGTCTTCAGATTTTGTTGCGTATTTTATTCTTATAGCTCCTTCATAATCCCAAATTACTCCTCCTGTAGCTAGTGAAGCATTTACACTTCCGCCTGCATCAATTAATTCAGCTTCTGTCATAATAGTTGCTGCTTTTCTGTCTGTGTCTCCTGCATCTTCAAAAGCATTTATTAATTTTTCTGACGGTAAGTTAAATCCCCATCCATTAATAAGGTCTGTACCTGTAAGATCAAAGATTCCGTCTCCTCTTGGTCCCATTAATTGAATGTGTAGATTACTTTCATTTCTACCTCCCCAAGCAAAGTTACCCCAATCTCTTGCAGTTGTAGAAATATATCCTATTTCGAATAATGATTCTTTTCCAAATTCATGATTAATGCTCCAAACATCTGCGGGGTTTGCTTCTAAATCGATAGCAGGATTATTAATTACAGATTCAAAATATGGAATTGATTCGCTATACTTTTCTTGAAAAACGAGCACTTTACCCATTAATGCTTCTGCAGTTTCTTTAGTTGCTCTAAAACTATCTGACGCTCCTTTTCCGGGTAAATCAGCAATAGCATCAATTAAATCTAGTTCAATTTGGGTATATATGTCTGCTCTTGATGATTTTACGATTCCAAAATCTTCAGCTTTTTCTGGTACTGTTAATCTTAAAGGAACTTCACCAAACATGGTTGTCAATTCAAAATAACACCAAGCTCTCATAAACTTAGCTTCAGCTAAAGCTCTGTCTTTGTTACTTAAATCACTATCTGCAATGTTGTTTATTACTAGGTTTGATAATGAGATAGTTCTGTAAAAAAGATCCCAAATACTAGTTATCGAAGCATTAGAAGAAGATACATCTACATAATCATCTATAGCTTGCAGTTGAGATTGATCGTCTGCATTACCTCCAGCAGCATTTGCATCGTCTCCAGGAAGTAGTTTTACTAAAAAGACACTACTCCAGTCTACAGCATAATTAAATTGCATTAAATCATAGATGCCTATAACAGCAGATTCTACATTTTCCTCTTCAAGAAAAAAGGTGTCTAAATCATCAACATTTATTCTTGGGTTTTCTGTAAATTCTTCGCTACAAGATATAATCCCTAGAAAAAGAACTCCAATAATTGTTAAAATTGTTTTTTTCATAATATGTATGTTTTTTTATTAAAAGTCTAGAGAGAGTCCGAATACTACTTTTGCTGCCGTAGGGTAAAAACCTCTATCTACACCAATAGAATTATAGTTGAAATTTCCAATTTCTGGATCTAAGCCTTTGTAACCTGTAAAGGTGAAAAAGTCATCTAAAGAAACGTAAAACCTTAAGTTGTTAATATGCATTCTTTCAATAGTGTTTTCTGGCAAAGAATATCCAAATTGAATTTGTTTAATTCTCATAAAAGAGCCATCTTCTACCATTAAATCTGTGTCATATGAGGCAATTACATTTGCGGCTCCTGGGTAGGAAGCTACGACACCTGGTTGTGTCCATCTTTCATTAAAGAAATGTACTGGTTTGTTGGTAATTGGTCTAGACGGTTGATGATACGTTGAAATAATATCATTACCCAATGTTCCTTGAAATTGTAGGTTAAAATCAAACGCTTTATACGCTAAACTGATGTTTCCTCCAAATAGAACATCTGGATGCGGTGATCCTATATTTGTTTTATCAGCATTTGTAATACTTCCATCTTTATTGGTGTCTACTTTTATAACTTCACCAGTTGCAGTATCAATTCCATTCGTTTCGTATCCATAGAAATACCATGAAGGCTGCCCTTCTGTAAACCTTGTAATTCCGTCTGGGTTTTGAGGAGCACCTGCACCTGCAAGAGAAGTCCCTTCAGGTACAAATAGAATCTCTGTTACTTTGTTTTGTAGAGTAGATAAGTTTGCATTAATATTGTAGCTAAGTCCACTTTGTGTAGTATCTCCATAGCCTAACTCAAATTCGAAGCCTTTATTTTCTATGGTACCAGAATTAAATTCATTAGAAAGAAACCCTGCCGAACCAGGTGTAATTAAAGAACCGTCGTTAATAATAGCATCTCTAGTTGTTTTCTTGTAATAATCTGCGGCGAAAGTTAGCTTGTTATCTAACGCTCTTAAGTCTACTCCCAAATCTAACTGTTCTGAAGTTTCCCACACTAAGTTAAGGTTTGAGTATCCTGTAATTTGAGCACCTATATTTCCTAAATAATCAATATTTTGTCCGTTAATTATTGAGGTAATATATGTTTTATCTGAGTTACCATTTAAGTTACTTCTACTTCCATTTTGCCCCCAACTTGCTCTTAACTTTAAATAATCTATTTTAGATTCTCTATTCCAGAAATCTTCGTTTGAAGCTACCCAACCTGCGGAAAATGCAGGAAAAGTACCCGCTTTATTTGCTATTGGAAATTTATCTGATTTATCTCTTCTAATAGAAGCTTCAAATAAATACTTTCCTAAATAATCATAAGAAAGTCTACCGAATATAGATACCATATTATCTGGAGATGGATCTATTTGATTCACTTGAGTGTTAAATTCTGGTAAGTCAAAATTAAAGCCAATAAAATCTGCAATAGAAGCAGATCCACTTCTAGAAGTGGGTGTTGTTACTCTTGTTTCTTCTGCAGAATACCCTGCTAATAAAACAAAATTATGATTTCCCAAGGCTTTCTCGTAAGAAGCAAAATTTTCCCATAACCATCTTTTAGATTCTACAACGTTTTGAGAACCAGAATACGTTGTGTTAGATGCTTCTGAAGAAACATAATATGGATTGATCATATTCCTTGTGTCCCATTGATTTTTGTCATATCCTAATCTTGTTGTAAAAGAAAAGCCTTCAAAAGGTTTAAATTTTAAATAAGCAGAGGTTAAAAATTGATAAGCATCTACAGTAGTTTTGTTAATGTTATTTGCATAGGCAACAGGATTCACAACCTCTCCGGTAGAGTAACTTGGGTATCCATAAACGTTACCATTTGCATCTTTTAATACCGGAACACCATTTGTGTTAGAACGGTCTATAACAGATTGTGGTAAGGAACCGTTAGCATAAGTGACAGGTGTTAGTGGATCTAAAATAAGCATATTTTGAATTACACCTCTAGTATCACTATTTTCTTGAATCCCACTCTTATCTGAAGATGAATAGGTAGAGTTAACACCTACTTCTAACCATTTAGCAACATCACCTTTTAAGTTTACTCTAAAAGTAGATCTTTTAAAAGAAGAGTTTCCATTGCCAACAATACCATCTTGATCTAAATGAGAGGCAGAAGTAAAATAAGAAAATTTTTCTGTGGCTCCAGATAGGTTAATGTCATTTCTGTGCATAAGGGCAGGAGAGAAGGTTTCTTCAATCCAATCTGTATCATATCCATTGTCTGTTACACTTGTTAATCCAGCTTCATTCATGTACTGAACAAATTGTGAAGCATTCATTAACTCCATATCTGTTTTTAAAAATTGAACACCTATTTGAGAATTAAAAGTCACTTGTAACCCTCCTTTTCGTCCTCTTTTAGTTGTTATAATAACCACACCGTTAGCACCTTCTGTACCATATATAGCAGCAGAAGCAGCATCTTTTAGTATTTCGATATTTGCAATATCTGATGGAGCAATATCTGCAATAGATGATGCTTTCATACCATCTACTATAAATAAAGGCTCTGAATTACCACTAGAACCCGCACCACGAATTCTTATTTTTGCTCCAGAACCTGGTGAACCAGAAGAAGACGATACCGTAACACCAGATGTTCTACCTTGTAATACAGACTCTACTCTTTGATTAGAAGAACTTTTAATTTGTTTAGAATCGATACTAGAAATTGCTCCAGTAACTAAACTCTTTTTCTTACTACCATACCCAACAACTACAATCTCGTCTAAAGACTCTAGGTTATCTTGTAAAATTACATCTATTTTTGTACTAGTTCCAACAAGAATTGTTTGAGAATTCATCCCTAAATAAGAAAAAACTAACTCATTGTTTGGAGAAACATCGGCTATTGAGTAATTTCCCTCAAAATCTGCATTTGTACCTTTAATAGTTCCCTTAATTACAACTGATACTCCTGGTAAAGTGTTTCCTGCGGAATCCGTTACCTGACCAGTAATTGTCTTGCTTTGCGAAAAAACATTCTGCATACATAACATTAGGCATGCAATAATCGTGACTTTAAATTTTATCATCATTCATATTAATTGGTTAATTAAAATACTTGTTTTGATAAACAATGTAGCAACTAAAAAATAGTGTTATAAATTAAGTAATACTACCAATAGTAATAACATAATAATTACTAATAGTACCTCATAAAATATTTTATTTTTAAACTTTTTCTGTTCCATAAACATTGTCGTACTCTTCAAATTTATAAGAACAAATCAATATTTTGTATCACAAAAAAAACAGCTTTTAAAACAATTGTAGCTATTTAACCTTTATTTAACACGTATGCTACATTTAATTCATTTGGCGCAACAATTGTTTTATAGCACTATTTTATTGAGAAATAAAGTACACTTAAAAAGGATCTTTTTTAAGATGTAAAGTGTTTTAATAGTGTTAATTAGTTTCTTTTTTAATTTCTATTTCAGAAGGTAAGATTCCAAAGTGAGCCTTAAAGCATTTAGAAAAATAAGAGGGAGAAGAAAAGCCAACACTAAAACAAGCTTCACTAATATTACCTCTACCAGAGTCTAAAATTTGTTTGGCTCTTTCTAATCTTATTTTTCTAATAAACTCATTTACAGTCTGACCTGTTATAGCTTTTATTTTTCTGTATAATTGACTCCTGCTTAGTTTTAATTGTGATGCCAACTCCTCTACACTTAAGTTAGAATCTGAAATATTGTTATTTATATATTCTAATAGTTTTTGTATAAATTCTTTATCAATTGAGTTAGAGTTTATTTTTTCATCAGCACCACTTATTGCTCCAAAAAATTTATCGAAAATTAATTGTCTACTTGTTATTAATTGTGACAAACGAAGTTTTAATAATTTTAAATCGAATGGTTTTATCATGTAAGCATCAGCACCATTTTCTATACCTTCAATTCTATTCTCTATGGTTGTTCTTGCAGTTAACATCATTACAGGAATATGGCTTGTAGAGGCATCTGTTTTTATTGTTTTACAAAATTCAAACCCATCCATTTCTGGCATTACAACATCTGTAATAATTGCGTCTGGTAAGGTTTCTTTTGCCATTTTAACGCCTTCTTTACCATTACCAGCAACAAAAACCTTGTATTCTTTACTTAATTCTACTTTTAAATAATCTAGTAATTCTATATTATCTTCAACAATTAAAATGGTCTTAGTTTTAGTTAGTTTAGATGCTTCTGTAGTTGGGATTTCTGTGTCTTCTGGGGTAATTAATAAGAATTGTTCTTTTATATTTACTTTCTTCTCATTTTCATATATAATTTGATCTTTTGTATAATGAGCATTACCAGTTGGTAATAGTATTTTGAATGTGGTGCCAGAACCTACTTTACTTTCTACATTGATATCTCCTTTATGGAGGTATACAAAACTTTTTACTACTTCTAAACCAATTCCGGTTCCACCGATATAGGTTTTGTTTTGGTCTTCTACTTGATAAAAGCGTTCAAATATTTTTTCAACTTCTTGTTCGTTTAATCCTGTTCCAGTATCAGAAATTACTATTTCAATTACTTCCACCGGTTGCTTTTTATCAATTAAAGGTAAAAGGTATCGTTTGTGATTAGAAAATAAATCAATATTTATAGCACCTCCTTTTGGAGTTGCCTTTATGGCATTAGATAAGAGGTTGAATATGATTTTTTCTAACATCTTTTCATCAGCCCAAACACTTAAATCTGGTACATCAGAATCTACACTCAATAAAATGTTTTTATTGGTTGTTTCTTCTTGAAAATAGTTCGCAATGTTTTTAGAAAACTCAATTAAATTAATTTTAGAGGCTCTAATTTTCATCTTATTATGCTCTAATTTTCTAATATCCATTAACTCATTTATCAATCTGTAAAGTCTGTTTGTGTTTTTGTAGATGATTGCATGTTTATTTTTAACACTTTGTGGTAGGTCTAATTCTTTGTTGCTAATAATATCTTTAATAGGGTTTATAATTAGTGTTAACGGTGTTCTAAACTCATGAGAAATATTTGTAAAAAATTGAAGTTTCTTTTGATTCAATTCGTCATTTTGAGTTTGTGCTAAACGTTCATTTTTTAATATTTCTTTTTCTTTTATTCTTTGTTGAGTTAAGCTGTTTAGTAAATAAATGCATAATAAAAACAGTATAATATAACCTAATATTGCCCAATTGGTTTTCCACCAAGGTGGAAGAATGGTAATATTTAATTCTAATGGAATGTTACTCCAAACACCGTCATTATTAGAGGCTTTGAGTTTAAAAATATAATCTCCATGATCTAAATTTGTATAGGTCGCATTTCTTTTATGTCCAACGTAATTCCATGTATTTTCATAACCTTCTAAATAATAAGCATAATTATTTTTTTCTGGTCTTGTATAGTTCAAGCCAGTATATTCAATGGTAAATACAGATTGGGTGTGTGAAAGTTGAATGTTTTTTGTCTCTGAAATAACTTTTTCTAATGGAGAGTTTTCAGTAAGAGGAATTACTTTTTCATTAAACAATTTAAAATCTGTAAAATGTAGAGAAGGCAAGCTAGCATTTGTGGCTATTTCTTTTGGATTAAAATAATCTAACCCCTTAAAATTACCAAAATACAAAATACCTTTTTCATCTTTTAAAACTGCTCCAAAATTAAAATCATTAGAAAGTAAACCGTCATTTGATGTATAATTAGTGAAATTTTCTTCTTCTATGTTAATTTTTGTAAGACCAGAATTACCGCTAACCCAAATATTTTTATCATTATCTTCTATGATTGCAGCGATATTTTCTTCCTCAAAACCTTTAGATTTATTATACCATGTATAGGTGTCTTCTTTTTTATTGTACCTACAAAGTCCTGCTCCTCTTGTTCCAATCCAAATTTCATTTTTAGAAGATTCATAAATACTTAAAATATGACTGACGTCAGATAAGTGCCCATATTCTTTTTGCATTCTAGTTTTTAGAGAAACAACATTAAAGGTGTTATTTTCTAATCTTGTTATTCTAAACAAACCATCGGGAGTTCCTACCCAAATAACATCTTCTGAATCTACAAAAACTACCATAAGTTTATTGCATAAAGATTTATGAGCTACAAATTCTTCAGAATTAAATTTTGTAAAGGTGTTTGTAGTAGGGGTGTAGGAGTGTAGTCCTTCAAAAAAAGTAGCAATCCAAATGGTCCCTTTAGAATCCTCCGAAAAACTTCTTACCGTATTTGCTTTAAAGTTTTTTACAGCATTATGTTTACTAAAATTTATGAATTTTTTAGATCCATTTTTTAAAAGATAAATACCACTATCCCAACTTCCTGCCCATAAATTATTTTTAGAATCTAAAAACAAACTCACAATGTAATTAGAATTAAGTCCCGAATAAACAGTGTTATTTTCTTTATTGATATGAGTTATTTTAGCGTTTATAGGGTTGTAAATATCAATACCACCGCCATCTGTAGAGATCCATAAATTACCAGTTTTGTCTTTTACAACACTTGAAACAGAGGGTATTGTTAACGAATTATTTTTATTAGGTAAGCTTTTTATATCTTTAAATTTATCATAGAGTTTATCGCTAACGGCAACACCACTGTTAAAGTAACCCATCCAAATTCTATCATTCTTATCTATAAAAAGTTCCCAAATAGAGTTATGTAAAATACTGTTTTCTTCTGTTTTATTTGAAACATAATTTTTAATAATATCGCCATTCTCTTCTAAATGAAAAAGACCATCATTCTCTGTTCCAATCATCAATGTACTATCTGATAATTGAATTATTTTCATGATTTTTTTCGATGTAATATCAAATTTATTTAAACGTATTATATTGTTATTTCTATCATTAGTAAGGTCACATTTGTAGATACCATTTTCTCTTTCAAAGCCAATCCATAAATTATCTTTTGTATCTATATACAGGTTAGAAATTGAGTGATTTATAGATTTTTCATCACCTGCAAAAACTCTAGTATTAATTAGTTTATTATGTATAAAATCAATTTCTTTTAAACCAAGGTTTGTACCTACAAAAGTTTTGCCTTGCTTTGTGTGTTTTATACTAGTAATTGATAAATCTGGAGATTTTTTATTTAAAATTCTTTCTGTTAAAAGTGTATTAATATCTAATTTGTAAAGACCTTTTCTGTCCGTTCCTACTAACAAATTACCTGTAGCATCTTCTTCTAAAGCTAATACATTTTCTTTATAGTTAAGATTAGTATTTAATTGTACTTTTTTAAAATGATCTAAATCTCTATCATATAAATTTAATCCATTTTCTGTTCCGCACCACAGTCTATTTTTACTGTCTAAAAAAAGACATTGTACTAAATTATTGCTTAAAGAATGAGTGTTTTCAAAATCAAATTTATAAGGAGTATAATCTATACCATCAAATTTATATAAACCAGTTCCAGTAGTACCAATCCAAATAAACCCTTGGTTGTCTTGTACAATAGATGAGACGCCCACTTTAGGTATGCCTTCCTTAATATTTACAAACTGAAATTCTTTATAAGATTTTTGTGCATAGTTAATTATGGAAGACAAAAATAGTATTAAAACCAAGAGTTTTTTCATAAACTAATAATTTAATAGTTACTGTAATATTACATTTTTAAACCTAATTATTTCAAGTTGATTTTTTATTTATTTGGAGGATGTTTTAATAAAAATCCGTTTTTTTTATCTAAATAATAGGTAGTTAGATAATCTATTTTTGGAATGTTATTATTTAATTATAAATGTAATCAACTTTAACTTGAAACTAGGGGAAGCTTTACAAATTAGATCTAAAGATAGCTTTAGTTAATAAATTTAAGTGCAACAAATTAAACATCTAATGAAAGAGATGTTGCTTCCTAGTTTAGAATTAAATATAATGGAATGATTTACAGGGATTAAAAGTGCTACTCTTATTGTATAAATCTTTTATAAAAGAGAAAAACAATAATACTTATTTATAAGTATTATTGTTTTTCTCTTTGCCTTATTTAAATTTTAAATAAGTATACCGTAATTATCATTTAATTAAAGCGTTGTGAAATTTTAAAAAACAAATTAAATAAAGAATATTGTTTTAAAAAAGAGATTTAAGCAAACTTTATAGATTTAGAAGGCTGAATTTTAGTAATTATATATGATGGAATAATCAGCATTAAAAAAGACATAATTAACGTGCCAATATTTAGTAATAAAATAGCTTTTAGAGAGATGTAAACAGGCATTGTAGTTACATAATAGGTCTCTGGATTTAATGTAATTAGCTCAAAGTAATATTGTATAAAAAGGATAGATAAACCAATAATGTTTCCCCAAAAAAGCCCTTTTAAAATAAGGTAAGAGGCGTTGTATAAAAATATTTTTCGGATGCTTGTATTCGTGCTTCCTAAGGCTTTTAAAATACCAATCATTTGTACGCGTTCTAAAATTAAAACGAGTAGGGCAGTAATCATATTTATGCCTGCAACTAAGATCATAATGGCAATAATAAACCACACATTATTATCAAAAAGTTCAATCCATTCAAATACAGCTGGGTAACTGTCTAAAATAGTTTTACTGTTTAAAGTTGCACCAATATTACTGTAAATTTCTTCTCCTTTTTCTTCAATTTTATCAAAACTATCTAAAATAATTTCAAAGCCTCCAACCTCATTATCTGTCCATTTATTTAGATTTTGGACTTCTCTGATGTCACCAATCATCATGCTTTTATCAAATTCAGCAAAACCAGAATTATAGATTCCTACTATGGTGTATTTTCTGTTTGATGGTAGCTTACTAGTAGAGGTTTTTATAAAAGTAGCTAAAACAGTATCGTTTAATTTCAACTGTAAACGATTCATTATTGTTTGAGATAATAAAACTTCTTTGGTTCTATCTTGATTAAAGTTTGGGGTTCTACCTTCAACTAAATACTCGGTAAAAAAAGTCCAATCGTAATCTGTAGAAACTCCTTTAAAAATAATGCCTTCAAATTCTGTTTCTGTTCTTAAAATTCCAGCTTTATTAGCAAAAACTTGAATGTTTTTAATTCCATCTACATTTTTAAACTTCGGATAAAAATCTTGGTTTTTATCAATAGGAACTGTTGAAACATCAGAATTATTAGCATCGTAATTAATAATTTGAACATGGCCTTTAAAACCAGCCATTTTATCACGAATTTTATATTGCAAGCCAGCACCAGTTGCAACAGAAATGAGCATAATAATAATCCCCAATGCAATTGCTGTGATTGCAATTTTTATTATTGGAGATGATATGCTATTTTTATACTTTTTACCGGCAATAATGCGTTTTGCAATAAATAACTCGTAATTCAAATTGATGATAGATTTTAAACCTTTCAAAAGTACATATTTATTCTTATTTCTAATGCTGAATTTTCAGCTGATTTGTTATGCTCAAATTACATCAATTAAAAGTACAGGTTTAAAAGTAGGGAGTAAGAGAGAACAGGAAACTGTTAAAGTAGGTGCAGAAAGTACCCATTTGTATCTCAGTTTATTAAAAGGTAAAAATGTAGCAATTGTTGCAAACCAAACTTCTGTATTGTCTGTTATTCAGAGAGCGGAAGTAGCGCCTAATGTTATGGGGTCTAAAAAAGTTACGCATCATTTGGTAGATTATTTACATAACTATAATGGAATAAATGTAAAAAAAGTTTTTGCACCAGAACACGGTTTTAGAGGGAAAGCAGATGCTGGCGAGGTTGTAAAAGATGGATTTGACACCAAAACAGGTTTACCAATTATATCGCTTTATGGTAAAAATAAAAAACCGTCTGCAGCACAATTAAAAGGAATTGACGTTGTAGTTTTTGATATTCAAGATGTAGGTGCTCGTTTTTACACCTATATTTCTTCTTTACATTATGTAATGGAAGCTTGCGCAGAACAAAGAATCCAAGTGATTTTGTTAGACAGACCAAACCCGAATGCATATTATATAGACGGTCCTGTTTTAGAACTAGAGCATACATCTTTTGTGGGAATGCATAAAGTTCCTGTAGTTTATGGAATGACTATTGGCGAATATGGAAAAATGATAAATGGTGAAAAATGGCTTAAAAACGGAATTAAGTGTGATTTAACAGTAATACCTGTAGATAATTACAATCATCAAACGGAGTATAGTTTACCGATAAAACCGTCACCAAATTTACCAAATGATAAAAGTATAAATCTCTATGCTAGTTTGTGCTTTTTCGAAGGAACGAATGTTTCTGCAGGAAGAGGAACAGAAATGCAGTTCCAAATTTATGGTTCTCCGTATTTAGTAAAAAGCGATTTTACTTTTATTCCACAAGCAAATGAAGGTGCAAAATATCCAAAATATAAAAACACATTATGTTATGGAGAGAATTTACAAGAAGCAGAAAAGCTTAATAAATTAGACTTGTCTTTTTTAATAGAAGCTTACAAACAGAATACTTCTAATGAGTTTTTTAATAATTTCTTTACAAAACTAGCAGGTACAAAAAAGCTGCAACAACAAATAGAAAAAGGGATCTCTGAAACTGACATCAGAAAAACTTGGGAGAAAGATTTAGATGCATTTAAAGAAGTTCGAAGTAAGTACTTGATTTATCAGTAAAAAAAAGAACTTTAAAAGTTATAAAATAGTTTAAAATAAAAAAGCTCGTAAGAAATTACGAGCTTTTTTAATGGTATTAAAAGAAACCTATATGTTAAGGTTGTAAGTTAATCCAACAGAAAAGTTAGTCGATTTACCGATATTACGACCGTCAATTACGCTACTAAAACCTACGCTAGCTCCTAATTCTGGAATAATGTTTTTATAAATAGTTGCACCTAATCTTGTGTATTCTACTTTAGTTTCAGGAAAATTTCCTCCAAAAGTAGCATCACTAATATCTACACCATCAGTTGAAGCTAAATAATCTAACCAACCTTCTACATAAATAAAAGAACTTGCATATCCTATTTTAGTTGTTGCATAATAAGCATTTGGTACATCAAAATCAGCTCCACCAGAAGTATTATCTGCATCTCCTTTAAATTGGTAAGAATTTAAAAAAGTAGCAAAAAGACCATCATTATTTTGTAAATGTAAACCAGCAGTTAGGTTCGTAGAAAATGTATTATTACCAAGAGATAAAATTCCGTTTGCTTCATAACCTGTAGGAATATCAACACTTAAACCCGTTATAACATCTAAATTTAATTTATCAAAATCAAAAGTATACGCATTATATTTTAATCCAACAGAAATATCCTGAAAACCATCTTGTTTACTAGTTCCGTTAAAAGGATCTGCAATACCATTTCCTTCTGCAGAAATGTAAGGTGCATTTAAAACAACAGATAATTTGTTTGTAATACCGTATTTTGCGTATAAACTGTATATGTTTTGATCAATTTCATTATGTGCAGGCACTGCATCCATTTTAGTTTTTCCTGCGTAAAATTTTTCATAATTACTAGAGGTATAAGAAGCTGTTACAGATAAATCACCTTTTTTTGGAGTAAAACCATCTAACAATCCTTGTGCATTAGTTTGTGCTGTTAAAGCTAGTCCAAAAACCAATCCTAATACTATTTTACTTGTTTTCATTTTATGTTTTTTAATAGTTAGGTTTCTTTGTCGAATGCTAATTATTTACATTACAAGATGATTTTTTTCTTTTCTGAAATAGAAAAATAGAAAAGAAAATATTTTTTATTTCTACCTCTTTTTGAGTGTGTTATCATTTTTTTTTTTAAATAATTTTTTTAATTTTTTTTGATTTTTTATTTGAAATAGGTTTTAGAGTTTTATCATTATAAAATTTGTAATTTTGA
Source organism: Polaribacter sp. R2A056_3_33 (assembly GCF_019278485.1). NCBI lineage: Bacteria > Pseudomonadati > Bacteroidota > Flavobacteriia > Flavobacteriales > Flavobacteriaceae > Polaribacter > Polaribacter sp. R2A056_3_33. The sequence goes on along the minus strand of NZ_CP058984.1, from coordinate 4,161,348 downwards.
AAACTAGAAATAAGCTACTTAAAATAATTCTAGTAAAGCATGTACAAATCTATTGTAAGACCGATTTTCTTTTTATTCGATCCAGAAAAAATTCATTACTTCACTTTTTCTTTAGTCAAAAACCTTTGTAAAATTCCTTTTGTTTCTTCTGTATTCAGAAGTTTATATGTGGTTGATGACAAACGATTAGAAAAAACCTTATTCGGATTAACCTTTAAGAATCCAGTAGGTTTGGCAGCAGGTTTCGATAAAAATGCAGTTTTGTATAATGAATTGGCAAATTTTGGTTTCGGATTTATAGAAATAGGAACCGTGACACCAAAAGGACAAGTTGGTAATCCTAAAAAAAGGTTATTTAGATTAAAAGACGATCAAGGAATTATAAATAGAATGGGGTTTAATAATGACGGAATGGAAGCTGCCATTAAAAACCTAAAAAAGAATAAAGGACAAGTTATTATTGGTGGAAATATTGGTAAAAATACAGCAACAACTCCAGAAAATTATACGCAAGATTATTGCGAGGTTTTTACAGAATTGCATCCATATGTAGATTATTTTGTATTAAATGTAAGCTGTCCAAATGTAGGTAGCCATGCAAAATTAAATGATAAAGACTATTTATTAGAATTAATTTCTGCTTGTCAGAATCTTAATAATAAAGAAAAAGTACAAAAACCAATTTTATTAAAAATTGCTCCGGATCTAAATAATATCCAGTTAGATGAAATTATTGAATTGGTGCATGAAACAAAAATTGATGGTGTGATTGCTTCAAATACTTCTACAAATAGAGAAAATCTAAAAGTTTCAAAAGAACGTTTATCAGAAATAGGAAATGGTGGTGTTAGTGGTCAACCCGTTAAAAACCAAAGTACAGCTGTAATTAAATACTTAGCAGATACCTCAAAAAAAGCTTTTCCTATAATCGGAGTAGGAGGTATTCACTCAGAAAAAGATGCGTTAGAAAAACTAAATGCAGGTGCAGATTTAGTACAAGTTTACACAGGTTTTATTTACGAAGGACCAAGTTTGGTAAAACGAATTAATAAAGCAATTCTAAAACAATCTTAAAGTCTAACTAAAAGTTTAATAAAGCAATTTACTTACCTAAAAGAACTTAATTGTTATGGTAGAAACTTTGATTTCTTTTGCCTTTGCAACAGCTATTTTAGCAATTTCTCCAGGTCCAGACAATATTTTTGTATTAACACAGAGTATTGTAAACGGAACAAAATATGGTATCGCTACAGTTTTAGGCTTAATGTCTGGTTGTTTGGTGCACACTACATTAGTCGCTTTCGGAGTATCGGCAATCATCAAAGAAAATGAAAGTCTCTTCTTGATCATTAAATTATTAGGAGCAAGTTATCTGCTCTTTTTAGCCTACAAAGTCTATAAAAGTAATGCTAAAATAGTCTTATCCAATACCAATATTCAAAAAGAGTCTACATTTAAACTATTCAAAAAGGGATTTATAATGAATGTATTAAACCCTAAGGTTGCTTTATTCTTTTTAGCATTTTTTCCTCAGTTTTTGTTTTCTAAAACGATGTCAAGCGTTGTTCAGTTTTATACTTTAGGCGCTCTTTTTATTGTGGTGTCTTTTTTAGTATTTACAATCATAGCAATTTTAGCAGGCAGTATTTCTAGCTATTTAAAAGAACACGCTAAAGTAGGAGTGTATCTAAAATGGGGACAAATAATTGTATTTACTTTCATTGCATTTATGATTTTATTATAAGGCTAATTGAATACATATATTCAAAAGGACAAATATTCTCTTTTGGGTGTTCCCTTTTTTAGTCAAGACTATATAAGTTTCGTTTTTATTTAATGACCAACATCAATTTAAAGAATATTTAGAAAAAAAAGGTCGGGCTTTCCACTATATCTTTTTATATGCTTATTTCTGCTATCGCATCAATAAGCATATAAAAAGGATGCCGTTTCAATCCCTAACACGAGTATGTACCAGCTTAAGTTTTATTTCGAAAAGACTACTTTATATATAGATATTTATCGATAAGTAAATAAAACCAATTTTTAAGGATCTTAACATACTGTCAGTTCGAGCGCAGTCCAGAGCTATTAGATTCTTAAAATAAGTTCAGACTTCGTTTAACCGAAGATTTTATTTGTTTTTAAACGATGCTCTATTCGAATTATTCAAAAACTATTTATAAATGAGAGAACAAAACTATGTTTTCTATGTTGCTATGTGTTTAAAAAGAATATTTCTAGAATCATTTTAAGAATTACATCTTATATAAGACTAATTTTTCTATTTTAGACGAAGTATTAAGAATTAAAAGTTAAAAATAGAACAGATGAATAGCGTCTATAGAGGTAAAAGGCACGATTATTATAATAATAGAGCTTTTTTTTAGAATAAAAACCCGTAACTAATCAGAAGAATTAAAAGAATGCAATAATAAATACACGATATTTTCAAAATTCAACCCAAAACTTTTTGGTGTTTTAGATGAAGTTTAGATTAAAATATGGGATTTTCTAAGAAAAACCCTCAATGTTCATATCGGTCAAAAAATACCCTCAAAAAAACTTTCTTCATAAACAGTTAAAAACAAGTATCTTAAAACGCATTGTAAAATTAAATTAAAATAAAGGTAAAAAAATAGTTGTTAGATTAAAAATGAGTTGTAAGTTTGCACCCGCTAACAGTAATATCACACAGTTAGCAACGTTCATTGAGGAGTTGTAAGTAAGGTGATTATTAGTATTTTAATTAGATAAAATGTCAAAATTTTATTAAAAATAAAATAACAATTTCCTTAGGTTTATAATTAAAAAGAGTTGTATGTTTGCAGTCCGAAATTTTCGGCAAAACGTTCAAGAATTTTTTAGTTTTAGAGCAAACAATAAAAAATAAAAAAAAAGTTTAATTTTTTATTGTCAGATTAGAAATAGTTTGTATGTTTGCAGCCGCTAAGAAATACAGCGAAAACGATCAGAGAAAATTTGGAATGACTCTTAAAAGAGTCAGTTAGTTCGAGTCTAACATTTCTACAAAGTTTTATTTAGGGAGTAGCTTTTAGGTTACTGTTTAAGATTAAAACAAAGTTCATTGAAAATATTGAAATTGACAGCGTAATTAAAGAGTAGAATAACCATGTTTAGATTTATTTAAACAAATTCTTTTGAAACTTATTCATTAAAATATTTAAAATATACAATGAAGAGTTTGATCCTGGCTCAGGATGAACGCTAGCGGCAGGCTTAACACATGCAAGTCGAGGGGTAACATTGTGCTTGCACAGATGACGACCGGCGCACGGGTGCGTAACGCGTATAGAACCTACCTTTTACTGGAGAATAGCCTTTAGAAATGAAGATTAATGCTCCATGGTATTGAGTTTTGGCATCAAGACTTAATTAAAGATTTATTGGTAAAAGATGGCTATGCGTCCTATTAGTTAGATGGTAAGGTAACGGCTTACCATGACTTTGATAGGTAGGGGTCCTGAGAGGGAGATCCCCCACACTGGTACTGAGACACGGACCAGACTCCTACGGGAGGCAGCAGTGAGGAATATTGGGCAATGGAGGCAACTCTGACCCAGCCATGCCGCGTGAAGGATGACTGCCCTATGGGTTGTAAACTTCTTTTATACAGGAAGAAACACTGGTATGTATACCAGCTTGACGGTACTGTAAGAATAAGGACCGGCTAACTCCGTGCCAGCAGCCGCGGTAATACGGAGGGTCCGAGCGTTATCCGGAATCATTGGGTTTAAAGGGTCCGCAGGCGGTCGATTAAGTCAGAGGTGAAATCCCATAGCTCAACTATGGAACTGCCTTTGATACTGGTTGACTTGAGTCATATGGAAGTAGATAGAATGTGTAGTGTAGCGGTGAAATGCATAGATATTACACAGAATACCGATTGCGAAGGCAGTCTACTACGTATGTACTGACGCTGAGGGACGAAAGCGTGGGGAGCGAACAGGATTAGATACCCTGGTAGTCCACGCCGTAAACGATGGATACTAGTTGTTGGGCATTAGCTCAGTGACTAAGCGAAAGTGATAAGTATCCCACCTGGGGAGTACGGTCGCAAGACTGAAACTCAAAGGAATTGACGGGGGCCCGCACAAGCGGTGGAGCATGTGGTTTAATTCGATGATACGCGAGGAACCTTACCAGGGCTTAAATGTAGTCTGACAGCTTTAGAGATAGAGTTTTCTTCGGACAGATTACAAGGTGCTGCATGGTTGTCGTCAGCTCGTGCCGTGAGGTGTCAGGTTAAGTCCTATAACGAGCGCAACCCCTGTCGTTAGTTGCCATCAAGTAAAGTTGGGGACTCTAACGAGACTGCCTACGCAAGTAGTGAGGAAGGTGGGGATGACGTCAAATCATCACGGCCCTTACGTCCTGGGCCACACACGTGCTACAATGGTATGGACAATGAGCAGCCATCTGGCAACAGAGAGCGAATCTATAAACCATATCACAGTTCGGATCGGAGTCTGCAACTCGACTCCGTGAAGCTGGAATCGCTAGTAATCGGATATCAGCCATGATCCGGTGAATACGTTCCCGGGCCTTGTACACACCGCCCGTCAAGCCATGGAAGCTGGGAGTGCCTGAAGTCGGTCACCGCAAGGAGCCGCCTAGGGTAAAACTGGTAACTAGGGCTAAGTCGTAACAAGGTAGCCGTACCGGAAGGTGCGGCTGGAACACCTCCTTTCTAGAGAAAGATGGTGAGTTACAAAAAAAAGGTCATTTTTACTCTTTGCTGTTAATTTTATAATATAAGTATTTTAAGCTATTATAGTCTCGTAGCTCAGCTGGTTAGAGCGCTACACTGATAATGTAGAGGTCGGCAGTTCGAGTCTGCCCGGGACTACAAAAAGCTAAAGTACTAAGGAAATTCTGGAAGTAAGAGGATTCTACATTCATAATTTAGGATTTATTCTGAATTTCATAATGGGGGATTAGCTCAGCTGGCTAGAGCGCTTGCCTTGCACGCAAGAGGTCATCGGTTCGACTCCGATATTCTCCACAACGGTCAATTTCAAGTAAATAGACCACAAGTTCATTGACATATTGGTAAAATGATATCGTAAGAATCAAATAGATAGAGAACAATTAGAATATTTATATTCTAATTAAATAATTTTTTTATAAAAATATAAAAGAGTTCATTATAGTATGGAAACATACTGTAGCAAAAAGTACAATAAGTTAAGTAAGGGCGTATGGCGGATGCCTAGGCTCTCAGAGACGACGAAGGACGTGATAAGCTGCGAAAAGCTACGGGGAGGGGCACATACCTTTTGATCCGTAGATATCCGAATGGGGCAACCCGGCATGTTGAAGACATGTCACCTAGCAATAGGGGTAAACCCGGTGAACTGAAACATCTAAGTAACCGGAGGAAGAGAAAACAATAGTGATTCCGTTAGTAGTGGCGAGCGAACGCGGATTAGCCCAAACCAAATTTGTTACGGCAAATTTGGGGTTGTAGGGCCACGATATTCGAAGATAAGTGAATTAGAACAGTTTGGAAAGACTGACCATAGAGGGTGATAGTCCCGTAAAAGTAAGCGAATTTAAGATAGTGGTACCCTGAGTAGTGCGGGACACGAGTAATCCTGTATGAATCCACCGGGACCATCCGGTAAGGCTAAATACTCCTGAGAGACCGATAGTGAACTAGTACCGTGAGGGAAAGGTGAAAAGAACCCTAAGTAAGGGAGTGAAATAGAACCTGAAACCGTACGCCTACAAGCGGTCGGAGCATCATTTATGGTGTGACGGCGTGCCTTTTGCATAATGAGCCTACGAGTTACTGTTTCTAGCAAGGTTAATTGATTAAGTCAAGGAGCCGTAGCGAAAGCGAGTCTGAATAGGGCGCTTTAGTTAGTAGTAGTAGACGCGAAACCGAGTGATCTACCCATGGGCAGGTTGAAGCTGTGGTAACACACAGTGGAGGACCGAACCAGTTGACGTTGAAAAGTCTTTGGATGACCTGTGGGTAGGGGTGAAAGGCCAATCAAACTCGGAAATAGCTCGTACTCCCCGAAATGCATTTAGGTGCAGCGTTGAGTAAAAGTTTTATAGAGGTAGAGCTACTGATTGGATGCGGGGGCTTCACCGCCTACCAATTCCTGACAAACTCCGAATGCTATAAAATGTTTCTCAGCAGTGAGGGCATGGGTGCTAAGGTCCATGTCCGAGAGGGAAAGAACCCAGACCATCAGCTAAGGTCCCCAAATATATGTTAAGTTGAAAAAACGAGGTGAAATTGCTTAGACAGCTAGGATGTTGGCTTGGAAGCAGCCATTCATTTAAAGAGTGCGTAACAGCTCACTAGTCGAGCGATTTCGCATGGATAATAATCGGGCATAAACATATTACCGAAGCTATGGATTAACGTTGAAAGACACGTTAGTGGTAGGGGAGCATTGTAATCAGCGTAGAAGGTGTACTGTGAGGTATGCTGGAGTGTTTACAAAAGAAAATGTAGGCATAAGTAACGATAATGGGGGCGAGAAACCCCCACACCGAAAGACTAAGGTTTCCTCAGCGATGCTAATCAGCTGAGGGTTAGTCGGGTCCTAAGGCGAATCCGAAGGGAGTAGTCGATGGATAACAGGTTAATATTCCTGTACTTCTTATAATTGCGATGGGGTGACGGAGTAATGAAAGCACCGCGAACTGACGGAATAGTTCGTTGAAACATGTAGCTATTGGCACTGTAGGTAAATCCGCAGAGTTAGGTGAAATGTGATAGTACCAAGCGTCTTCGGACAATTGGATAGTGTGCCTAAGGGCTTCCAAGAAAAACCTCTAAGCTTCAGATTATAAGAACCCGTACCGTAAACCGACACAGGTAGTTGGGATGAGAATTCTAAGGTGCTCGAGAGATTCATGGCTAAGGAACTAGGCAAAATAGACCCGTAACTTCGGGAGAAGGGTCGCCCATCTTCGGATGGGCCGCAGTGAAAAGGTCCAGGCGACTGTTTATCAAAAACACAGGGCTTTGCTAAATTGAAAGATGATGTATAAGGCCTGACACCTGCCCGGTGCTGGAAGGTTAAGTGGAGGGTTTAGCTTCGGCGAAGATCTGAAATGAAGCCCCAGTAAACGGCGGCCGTAACTATAACGGTCCTAAGGTAGCGAAATTCCTTGTCGGGTAAGTTCCGACCTGCACGAATGGTGCAACGATCTGGACACTGTCTCAGCCATGAGCTCGGTGAAATTGTAGTATCGGTGAAGATGCCGATTACCCGCAGCGGGACGAAAAGACCCCGTGAACCTTTACTATAGCTTAGTATTGGCTTTGGATAAGTAATGTGTAGGATAGGTGGGAGACATTGAAGCGGCGTCGCTAGGCGTTGTGGAGTCGTCCTTGAAATACCACCCTTTGCTTATCTAGAGTCTAACTCAGAGATGAGGACAGTGCTTGGTGGGTAGTTTGACTGGGGTGGTCGCCTCCAAAAGAGTAACGGAGGCTTCTAAAGGTACCCTCAGTACGCTTGGTAACCGTACGTAGAGTGCAATGGCATAAGGGTGCTTGACTGAGAGACATACAGGTCGATCAGGTTGGAAACAAGAGCATAGTGATCCGGTGGTTCCGCATGGAAGGGCCATCGCTCAAAGGATAAAAGGTACTCCGGGGATAACAGGCTGATCTCCCCCAAGAGCTCATATCGACGGGGGGGTTTGGCACCTCGATGTCGGCTCGTCACATCCTGGGGCTGGAGAAGGTCCCAAGGGTTGGGCTGTTCGCCCATTAAAGTGGCACGCGAGCTGGGTTCAGAACGTCGTGAGACAGTTCGGTCTCTATCTGCTGTGGGCGTTAGAAATTTGCGTGGATCTGACTCTAGTACGAGAGGACCGAGTTGGACTGACCTCTAGTGTACCTGTTGTTTCGCCAGAAGCATAGCAGGGTAGCTACGTCGGGAAGGGATAAGCGCTGAAAGCATATAAGCGCGAAACCCACCACAAGATGAGATTTCTTTAAAGGGTCGTTGGAGATTACAACGTTGATAGGTCATAGGTGTAAAGGCAGTAATGTCATAGCCAAGTGATACTAATAACCCATAGACTTATGTACGCTTCCCGCCGAAAGGCGGGAGCAGAACCTTTTTATTTATTAGACGATTTAGATATTATTTTACCATATGTTAACTTATACAGTTAAAATTATTTAGCTGAAAATTTTAGGGTGGTTATAGCATTGGGGCTCACCTCTTCCCATCTCGAACAGAGAAGTTAAGCCCAATCGCGCCGATGGTACTGCATTTATGTGGGAGAGTAGGTCGCCGCCTTTCTTTAATCTTGAATATTCAAGATCCTAAACCTCAATTCTTATGAATTGAGGTTTTTTTTGTCCTAAACTCAAATCATAGTCACTTTTTGTAATCTATGAATTACATAAAATCATCTAACATGGGATTTTGTTAAGAAAAATCTTATGCTCTTGATCATACACTACTTTATATTGTTAGGTGATTTTTTACAAAAGGTTGAAATGATAGTTTAGGTGTAATTATTTGAAGAATAAGCCTTGGTTTATTTTACTAACCGTAAAGTTTTAGTTTGGTATTGTGTACTCCTTAGCAACGAGCAGTCGCGAATTCTTAATCCTTGTCACTTTTGTTAATTTCAACTTATTTTAGTAAATCTTTTTTCTTTGTAATTGAGTTTGTTTCTTTCTAAACTTAAATTATAGTCATTTTTGTAATCTGAATATTAGATGAAATCATCTAAATTGTCATTTAAATTTTAGGATAAATCTCATATGCTTGATTACACAATACTTTACTTTTTTATGTGATTTCTCCTAAAAAGTCGAAAAGACAAATTGGGTGTAAAGCTTTGAGTGGATAGTCTTAGTCAATCTTATAAAGTTAAGGATTTTATATTGAAGTATTTGTACTTGTTATAAACGAGCACAAGCTAAATCTTAATGGTTGTCATTTTTGTAATCTATGCATTAGATAAAATTATCTAAATTATGATTTCGATGCTAGGAGAAATCCCATAACAGTGATAACACAATAATTACTAAACCTTATGCGATTTCTCCCCTAAAAGGTAGAAAAGACAAATTGGGGTTAATATTGGAATCAATAGCCTTGGTTTATTTTACTAAACGTAAAGGTTTTGACTGGCAGTGTGTGAAATCATTACAAAAGAGTACTAACTATGATATTTCATTTAATTGATAATACTATGCTTAACATTCTTAATGTGATTCTTCTTAAAAAGTCGAAATGACAAATTAACTTTTAACATTATAATGAATAACTTTGTTAATTTCCATTTTCAAACACTTATTATAAATTTTCAATATCTTTTTGCGTTAGTGATTGAAACGGCATCCTTTTTTGACAACTGTTGTTATTAGTAATGAAATAAAATAATTACCTGACGTATGTTTTTTATAAACTATATACAAAAAAGATATAGTGTAAAGCACGACCTTTAGGTAACGCCCAAATAATTTTTAAGGTAAGTTATTAATTGATTACTTTTGCTAAACTTCGGGGATGATTTCTTTCCCACGCTGAGTTTTCAGTATTTGCTGAAAAGATAAAGGTAGAACAGGAATGGTTATTTTATTATAAACATTTAAAACGAAAAAAAATGACTGTTTTAGACAAATTAACTTCGAAAGAAGCGATTGAACTAGAGAACAAATATGGAGCACATAACTATCATCCACTTCCTGTGGTTTTAAGTAGGGGTGAAGGTGTTTATGTTTGGGATGCAGAAGGGAAAAAATATTATGACTTTTTATCAGCATATTCTGCTGTAAATCAAGGTCATTGTCATCCGAAAATTGTTGATGCAATGGTGAATCAAGCTAAAACCTTGACTTTAACTTCGCGTGCATTTTATAATGATGTTTTGGGTAAGTATGAGAAATTTGCTACAGAACTTTTTGGTTTTGACAAATTATTACCAATGAATACTGGTGCTGAAGCGGTTGAAACTGCTTTAAAAATTGCTAGAAAATGGGCATATGAAGTAAAAGGAATTAAAGAGAATAAGGCGGAGATTATTGTTTGTGAGAATAATTTTCATGGTAGAACAACTACTATTATTTCGTTTTCTAATGATCCTGTTGCAAGAAAGAATTTTGGTCCTTACACGAAAGGTTTCCTCAAAATTGAATATGATAATTTACAAGAGTTACAAAAGGTTTTAGAAAGTAGTAACAATATTGCGGCTTTTTTGGTAGAACCAATACAGGGTGAAGCTGGTGTTTATGTACCTTCTGAAGGATATTTGGCTGCGGCAAAAAAAATGTGTGCAGAGTATAATGTTCTTTTTATTGCAGATGAAGTGCAAACAGGAATTGCAAGAACTGGTAAAATGTTGGCAGTTGATCATGAGAATGTGAAACCAGATATTTTAATTTTAGGTAAAGCGTTAAGTGGTGGTGCATATCCTGTTTCGGCTGTTTTAGCGAATAATAATATTATGGATGTTATTGGACCTGGTAATCATGGTTCTACATTTGGAGGAAACCCTGTGGCGGCAGCTGTTGCAATTGCGGCATTAGAAGTTGTTGCAGAAGAAAACTTAGCGGAAAATGCAGAAGCTTTAGGTATTATATTTAGAGCTGAATTAACTGAGTTTTGTAAAAACAACCATTTAGTAGAATCGGTTAGAGGAAAAGGTTTGTTAAATGCAATTTTAATTAATGATTCTGAAGATAGTTCTACAGCTTGGGATATTTGTATGAAATTAAAAGAGAATGGTTTATTGGCGAAACCTACTCATGGAAATATTATCCGTTTTGCACCACCATTGGTGATGAATAAAGCACAATTAATGGATTGTATTTCAATTATTAAAAATACAATTTCTGAATTTAAATAACTTAATATAATTAGTTATTCCTAAAAAGGAATGATTTTTTAGATATTATTATAGCCACGAATACACAAATTTTTAATTGTGAATTCGTGGCTTCTTTTTTTTGTTTATTTTTGAAAAAACGAAACCTTACAATTCATTTTATGATACACAATCCTATTACTCAATTAGAACAGCTTACAATAACTAAGGCTTCTAAGAATTTTTTAAAAGAAACAGCTAAATGGGCAAAATTCTTGTCAATTATTGGTTTTATCTTAATTGCAATCATGCTTGTTTTTGCTGTTTTTGCTACAACTATTTTCGAATTGGCAGGTAAAATGCAACCTGGTATGCCTGCGAGTTTAGGATTAACAATGACAGTAACTTATTTGGTACTAGCCATTATTTATTTTTTTCCGGTATATTACTTATTACAATTCTCTAATAAAATGAAAACCGCATTGTCTACAAAAAATGATGAAACTTTAGCTAAAGCTTTTGATATGTTAAAATCTCACTATAAGTTTATAGGAGTTTTTACTATTATAACCATGTCCTTATATGCTTTGTTAATTGTTGCTGCAGTTTTTGGTGGACTTTAGAATTGTATTTTTAAATTTTTATGTTTCTTGAATTATTTAAATGTTGAAATTAAATATTATCGAAAATCAATAAATTTAAAAAGGACATTTATATAGCTAAAGATCATTTTTATTTCTTTTGTTTCTCTTAAAACTTATAGATACTATTATAATCTTTAATTACTTAACTTTTTAAAATAGCTTGTTTAAGTTGATTACCTATTTTATGTTTACATAAATAAAAGTTGTATTGGTAATCAATATTGTATAAAATATATTAAAATTAATTTTTTGTTACATTAAATTCATCAAAATTAAATTTAAAATAAGTTTTATTATGGATAATGTAAAGTTTGTTTTGTAGTTTCATTTTTTTATTAGATTAAAAACACTAAAAAATCAACGATTTTTAGTACTTTTGCATACTGAAAAATTAGATAAAATGGCGAGATTTGAATTGAAATTACCTAAAATGGGAGAAAGTGTTGCAGAAGCAACGATAACTTCTTGGTTAAAAGAAGTTGGAGATACCATTGAATTAGATGAAGCTGTGGTAGAAATTGCTACAGATAAAGTAGACTCAGAAATTCCTTCTGAAGTTGCTGGTACATTAATAGAAATTTTATTTGAAAAAGATGATGTTGTTGCTGTTGGAGCAACCATTGCAATTATAGAAATAGAAGGAGAAGGTTCTGGTGCAGAACCAGTTGCTGCATCTGGAAATGCAGAAAAGTCTCCAGTGGAAGAGATAGAAAAAACGATTGAAAAAGCTGTTGACACCGTTTCTACACCAATTGCTAAAGTTTCTGATTCTGGTAAGTTTTATTCACCTTTGGTTAGAAATATTGCACAAACGGAAGGTATTTCTATGAGCGAATTAGAATCTATTTCTGGTTCGGGTAAAGATGATAGAGTTACTAAAGAAGACATCCTTTCTTATATAGAAAATAGAGGTGAAGTTATTAAAGAAACACCATCAGAAGCTCCTGTTAAAGCTGAAGCTCCTAAAAAAATAGAGAAAACGGTTGCTAAAGCAGCTCCAATTTCTGTAAATGGAGAAGATGAAATAATAGAAATGAGTAGAATGGGGAAATTGATTTCTAAGCACATGGTAGATTCTATACAGACTTCTGCGCATGTACAATCTTTTATAGAAATTGATGTAACCAATATTGTAAATTGGAGAAATAATGTTAAAGATGCTTTCTTTAAAAGAGAAGGAGAGAAATTAACTTTTACACCAATTTTTATGCAAGCAATTGCTACTACAATTAAAAAATATCCTTTAATTAATATTGCAGTTAATGGTGATACCATTATTAAAAAGAAAAATATTAATTTAGGAATGGCTGCTGCGTTACCAGATGGAAACTTAATTGTTCCTGTCATTAAAAATGCAGATCAACTTAGTTTGGTAGGAATTACCAAATCAGTTAATGATTTAGCTAATAGAGCAAGAAATAATGCTTTAAAGCCAGATGATATACAAGGAGGAACTTATACAGTTACAAATGTTGGTGGTTTTGGTTCTATTATGGGAACACCAATTATTAATCAACCACAGGTTGCTATTTTAGCCTTAGGAGCTATTAGAAAAGTGCCGGCGGTTATAGAAACTCCAGAAGGTGATTTTATAGGAATTAGACAAAAAATGTTTGTATCACATTCTTATGATCATAGAGTTGTAAATGGTGCTTTAGGTGGTATGTTTATTAAAACTTTAAAAGATATTTTAGAAGCTTGGGACATAAACCAAGACTTCTAGTTTTAAAATAAATACAATTATACTAAAAACGCTCACAATTTGTGAGCGTTTTTTTGTTTCAAAATATTATATTCGTTGTATATAAATAATTATAAAACTAAATTTTAAAAAATGAAAAAATTGTTAATTTTATTTCTAGCTATTTCTGCAAACTTAAGCTTAGCGCAAGATGCTGCATTACTTAGATTAAACTATGAAAAAGGAGCTACTTATGATGTTGAAATGAACATTTCTCAAGAAATGGGAACTGTAATGTCTATGGGAATGCTTATTAATATGGATATAAAAGTTTTAGATGTAAAGGATGATACTTATGATAGTGAAATGAAATTCACTAAAATGACTATGGACATGTTACAAGGTGGACAAGCAATGAGTTTTGATTCTACTAAAAGTGATGAAGAGTTAGATGATACTGGTAAGATGATGAAAGCTCAAATGGGACCAATGTTAAGTGCTCTTATTTATGCTAAAGGAAATAACTTAGGTGAAATTTTAGAAGTAAAAGTAGAGCCAAGCATCCCAGGAGTAGAAGATATGGCAAAACAATCTAGTAATGTTGTGTATCCTACAGAAGCAGTTAGTGTTGGTAGTACTTGGACAATGACTAAAGAAGAAAAAGGTATGAAAATGGATTTTTTATATACTGTAAAGTCAATATCAAGTGATAAAGTTGTTTTAGACTTATCTGGTGATGTTTCTGGAATGGCTACAGGAAAAATTTCTGGAAATATGAATATTGATAAAGCTTCTGGAATTCCTGAAAACTCTACAATTGATATGAATATGTCAGTAAGCGGACAAGAATTGAAGTCTAAAATTACAATGACAATGGTTAAAAAATAACCTTCTTATTTTAAGGAAATAAAAAAGCTTCAGATATGTATTCTGAAGCTTTTTTTATGAGGTTATTATAATCTTAAAACTCTAAATAAAAAACATCATTAGGTCTCGTTTCTGTTTTAGAAACAGGAAAATCATAATCTGCTATTTTTTTAAAGCCTGCTTTTTTGTAAAAATCGATTGCTTTGTAGTTTTTTACCCATACATACAACCAAATACCTTTTTGATTTTGTTGTTTGGCTAACTCTAAATTGTGTGTAAATAATTGTTTACCTAAACCTGCACCATAAAACTCTTCCAATAAGTACAAACGTTCCATTTTTGTAACATTGGTTTCCTTTATGTTTTCGTTTTTGTAATTGATAATAATCTTAGAATAACCAGCTAAAACATCACCTTTAAAAATTAAATTATATTGAAACTTCTTATTGGTTATCTCTTCAATTAAGTTTTGCTCATTAAAACTAGTACTAATATAAGCATCCATCATTTCCTTAGAGATAGCTTCTTTATGTGGAACAAAAAATGCCTTTTCACCAACTTTTGCTAATGCTTTAACATCTTCTAAAGCTGCTTTTTTAATTGAAATCATATAGGAGTAATAAATTAAAAGTTATAAAGAACTTGCACTAAAAGTATCACCTTGGTTAACATCGCCAGTATCAAAACCTTTTTTAAACCAACGCATTCTTTGCGCAGAAGTTCCGTGGGTAAAAGAGTCTGGTACAACGCGTCCTGTAGATTGTTTTTGTAAACGATCGTCTCCAATAGCATTTGCAGCATTTAACGCTTCTTCTAAATCATTGTCATCTAAAATTAAATTATCTTTTTGAGAATGATGCGCCCAAACACCAGCGTAAAAATCTGCTTGTAATTCTAACATAACAGAGTATTTGTTGTATTCTGTTTGACTCACTTTACCTCGTAAAGCTTGTACTTTTTTACTGATACCTGTAATGGTTTGAATGTGATGACCAACTTCATGTGCAATTACATACGCTTGCGCAAAATCTCCAGGAGCATTTAAGTTTCTTTCCATTTCTTCAAAAAAACTTAAATCTATGTATAGTTTTTCATCACCAGGACAATAGAAAGGACCAGTTGCACTAGAAGCACTTCCGCAAGCAGAATTCACAGAGCCTGTAAAAAGAACTAAAGTAGGTTCTCTATAATCTTGTATAATTTGGTTCCAAACATCTTCTGTACTTCTTAAAACTTGGTTACTAAATTCTGCTAACTCATTTTCTTTAGCTGTTCCTTTGTAGGTAGTTGAAGATTCTATTTGATTCCCAGTATTTCCTGTAATAAAGTTTAAAGGATTATTGCCTGTAAAATACATGACAGCCAAAACAATACCTACAAAAATTAATCCTTTTTTAGAAGTCACTAATTTTAATAAAAGTCCAATTATCATAGGACTTAAACTGCCTAAACCACCAGAACTCCCGCCAGAAGAGGCACCTCTTCTGTCTTCTACATTAGAACTTTTTCTATTTCCTTTCCACTTCATAAAATATCATTTTAAAAAGATAAATTTACTATTTATTTTTATTTAATTCTTCTAGACTGTGTTGTAAAAGACAATCCTTGTTGACCTTTGGTAGAATTCATGATTCCTTCAAATAAAGGTTCTGGGCAATCTTTTGGTATTTTCCATTCGAAAATAAAATTAGAACCCGTTTCTCCATTTTTTTCAACTTCATCAATGATAATTTCTGTAGTTTCTAAAGGAGCTAAAAAGATTGTTTTATCAAAATAAGAACGTACAGATTTACCTTTTGTATCGTAATACTCTGCTTTTAATAAATAGATAGTGTCTGTGTCACTTATATTCCGTAAACTAACCATAGCAGTTAAACTATGGGTTTTATGTTCTGATACACTGTAAATTTGTGAATATACAGACAAGTAAGATTTACCGTACTCTAAAGAATCTTTTGTGTTTATTGCTAAGTGTCTTTTAGACCAATTTTTAAAATCTACAGAGCTTACTTCTTTTTTGTCTGTACAATTAAAAAGCAGTAAGCTAAGTACTATTAGTAATGTGTAGTTTTTCATTTTATTATTTTGGAAAATTGAAGTAGTTCGTTTAACGTTGTTGTGTAAGATTTGTTGCGTTGTTTAAGCAGTGAATTTACTAAATAAAGCACGAACGGCGAAATTCTGGAGGAATTTCCCAAGTGAGCTAAAACCAGCAATAAAGTTTATACGGTGTTTGCAGTAGTATTTATTTATAGTTTATTTTTCCTCCTTTAAATGTAAATCCAATTAAATTCAATCCAAAATTTTCTAAGACATAATTTTGTAGTTGATTTCGGCTTTGTGTTTTTATAACTATTGGTCTTGTTTCTCTATGGTTTTCAGTTATTGGAAAGTATAAAAAAGCAACATTTCCATATTCAAAAAATAGGCATACTGCAGGTTTCTGTACTTGATCAGAGATTAAATTTGATACTATAAAAGCTCCATCTTCATTTGTTTCATTTCCAATTTGTGTCCATTCGTTTGCAGATATTGTTATGGTTTTTAAACTTCCTGCAAATGAAATTGAATCTTCATATATAAAAGAAGAATATTTCTCTGTAAAAAGGCATCCAATTACAAAGTCTCCAATGGTAGGGATTTTAGTGTTTTCTAACATTTGTTGAAAAGCCCTACTAGTTTTTTCCTTTAAATCACTAATGTCAGACTCTACAAAAAAACTTTGAAATTCCGAGAATGCATTTTGGTTTCCAATCCAGAATGAATTTCCTTCTTCACATTTTTTCTGGTCTATTTTGAATAATCTTGGATTAAAATCTTTATCAACTAGAGCAAGGATAAATTCAGAATCATCATTTTTCTAATTAATTCTTCTTGAAGGTATTCAGGTATTTTATTAGGTTGTTTCTTAAAAAGACTTTGAATTATCTCCTCACAAATAGCGACAGTTCCTGCAAATGCGATAGACATTCTTCTCTGTAAAATATGAACTTTCAAACTACCTTCTTCAGGTGCTAGTCTTAATTTTTGTTCTCCAAAAACTGTTGAATCGTCACTTTCGATAGATACTTTTGTGTCTGAAAAAAAGAAACATTCCTTGTTCTGTATTTTTGCAATGATTATGGACAATTCGTTCTGTTTTTTATTACTGCCAATTATTATGATAAAGAGAGTTTCAATTCATTTTATCAGAAGTTAAACGAATTTACCCTTTTTTCCTGACAAAATCAAACAAAAAAACCTCTCTGAATATACAGAGAGGTTTTGGTCTTATAAGTCATTGCGAGGTACTAAGCAATCTGTAAAATTAAAGAAACAGATTACTTCATTCGTTCCTCATTCGTAATGACGTTTTATTACTTGATTAACGCGTAAGAACGTTTTATAAAGTTTGTTAACTCTTCACCATGTAAAAGGTTTTGAGATAATTTAGCTAAATCAAAAGCTTGAGAAATTAAACCTTTCTGTTCAGCTTCATCTTTATTATTTAAAATATCTGCAACTAATGGGCTGTTTGTATTTACAACTAAGTTATACATGTCTGGGAAATTACCCATTCCCATCATTCCACCACCACCAGAAGCTTGCATTTCTTTCATTCTACGCATAAATTCTGGAACTGTAATCATAAACGGAGAAGAAGCAGAATCCATCGCTTCTAATTGAACCGTATATGTTTTAGAATTTACGGCACCTTCAATAATTGGTTTTAAAGTTGCAATTTCATCCTCAGATAATTTAGAAATTACGTTATCGTCTTTCTTTATTAAATTATCTACGTGATCTGCATCTACTCTAGAGAATTTTACTTTAGCATCACCACCTTCTAATTTCTGCATTAAATGAGAAATAATAGGAGAATCTAATAACAATACTTCATATCCTTTTGCTGTTGCATCTTGAATATAACTGTGTTGTGCTTCTTTGTTTGATGTATATAAAAGAACGTGATTTCCTTCTTTATCAGTCTGAGAATCTTTTGTTTTTTCAATTAATTCATCAAACGTAAAATACGTATCTGCAACTGTTGGGTACAATGCAAATTTCTTCGCTTTGTCAAAGAATTTATCTTCAGACAACATTCCGTACTCAATAATTACTTTAATATCATTCCATTTTGTTTCAAAATCTGCTCTGTCTTTTTTGAATATAGAAGATAATTTATCGGCTACTTTTTTAGTAATGTAACCAGAAATTTTCTTTACCGCTCCGTCTGCTTGTAAACCAGAACGAGAAACGTTTAATGGAATGTCTGGAGAATCGATAACACCTTTTAGCATTTGTAAGAAATCAGGAACAATTCCTTCTACATTATCCGTTACAAAAACTTGGTTTTGGTATAATTGAATTTTGTCCTTTTGCATATCCATTGACGTAGATAACTTAGGGAAAAATAAAATACCTGTTAAGTTAAAAGGATAATCAACATTTAAATGAATGTGGAATAATGACTCTTCAAATTGCATTGGATACAATTCTCTGTAGAAGTTTTCATAATCTTCATCACTTAAATCTGCAGGCGCTTTTGTCCAAGCAGGTTCTGTGTTGTTGATGATATTATCAACTGTAATTTTTTTATGAGGCTCTGTAGTTTCTTTCCCATCAGCATCTGTAGTAGTTGCAGGTGTAAACTCAGGATCGTTAATTTCTTCTGTTCCAAATTTAATTGGCACTTGGTTAAAACGATTGTATTTGTTTAATAAACCACCAATTTTACTTTCTTCTAAGAAGTCTAAAGAATCTTCTGCAACATGTAAAATAATTTCAGTTCCTCTGTCTGCTTTATCGCTTTCTACTAGTGTAAATTCTGGAGAACCATCACATGTCCAATGAGCAGCAGGCTCATCTTTAAAAGATTTTGTAATTAATTCTACTTTTTCTGCAACCATAAAAGCAGAGTAAAAACCTAGTCCGAAATGACCAATAATACCAGCTTCGTTGTCTTTATATTTGTCTAAAAATTCTTCAGCTCCAGAAAATGCAATTTGGTTGATGTATTTTTCAACTTCATCTGCAGTCATTCCTAAACCTTGATCTTTAATAGTAATTGTCTTAGCCTCTTTATCTATGCTGATTTCAATTTTAGCATCACCTAATTCAGTTTTAGCTTCACCAATAGCAATTAAATGCTTTAGTTTAGAAGTTGCATCTGTTCCGTTAGAAATTAATTCACGTAAAAAGATTTCGTGATCTGAGTACAAGAATTTTTTAATTAGTGGAAAAATATTTTCTACTGATACATTAATATTTCCTTTTGCCATTTTATGTTTATTTTATTAATTTATTATTCTGATAAAGGTTATTCAAAAAAAATACCAAAGAGAATTTTATGACAAGATGACATAAATATTATTTTAATGGCAACTCTTTCGTTTATTTTTATAAATTAGTACTTTTACGTATTAAGAGTTTGCAAAAAATCAAAAAAACAATATATAATTATGTATAATTCAAAAATAACGGGACTTGGGTATTATGTTCCAGAGAATGTTGTTACCAATAACGACTTAAAAGAGTTTATGGAAACTTCAGATGAATGGATTCAAGAACGAACAGGAATTAAAGAAAGACGTTGGATAGACCCTAAAACAGAAGACACAACGGCAGTTATGGGGGCAAAAGCATCTAGAATAGCAATTGAAAGAGCTGGGTTAACAAAAGATGATATCGATTTTATTGTATTTGCAACTTTAAGTCCGGATATGTATTTTCCTGGAGGTGGTGTGCAAGTGCAAGAAATGTTAGATATGGGAACAATTCCTGCATTAGATGTACGTAACCAATGTTCTGGTTTTATTTATTCGATGTCTGTTGCAGATCAATTTATTAAAACAGGAATGTATAAAAATGTTTTGGTAATTGGTGCTGAAAATCATTCTGGAGGATTAGACAAATCTACAAGAGGAAGAAATATTTCGGTTATTTTTGGTGATGGAGCAGGAGCTGCTGTACTCTCTAGAAGTGAAGAAGCAGGAAAAGGAATTTTATCGTCTCATTTACATTCGGAAGGAAAACATGCAAAAGAATTGGTTTTAGAAGGTCCGTCTACCGGAAAATGGGTTCCAGGAATTATTGAAAGAAATGATCCGGATGATGTTTCATACTT
Source organism: Polaribacter sp. R2A056_3_33 (assembly GCF_019278485.1). NCBI lineage: Bacteria > Pseudomonadati > Bacteroidota > Flavobacteriia > Flavobacteriales > Flavobacteriaceae > Polaribacter > Polaribacter sp. R2A056_3_33. The sequence continues at coordinate 4,141,229 of NZ_CP058984.1, read as the reverse complement.
TCCTTACATGAATGGTCAGTTTGTTTTTAAACACGCCATAACACGTTTTTCTGAAGCAATTGTAGAAGGTTTAGCAGCAAATAAGTTAGAGAAAGAAGATATTGATATGTTAATTCCACATCAGGCAAATTTACGTATCGCACAGTTTATACAAAAGAAGTTTAAATTGTCTGATGACAGGGTTTTTAATAATATTCAAAAATACGGAAACACAACTGCTGCTTCTGTAATTATTGCGTTAACCGAAGCTTGGGAAGAAGGTAAAATAAAAGACAACGATTTAGTTGTTTTAGCTGCTTTTGGAAGTGGATTTACTTGGGGAAGTGTAATTATTAGGTGGTAATAATTTAGTCGCAAATAACAATCCAAATTTTAAGTAACAACAAATGCCAATATAAACTTATATTGGCATTTGTTGTTTATTATAGTTTCTAAAACAGTATTAAAAACTATTTTTTTTAAAAAAACTACTTATTTATTTGCTTTAGGGTAATCTGTATAACCTTTAGGTCCTTGAGTATAAAAAGTATCTTGATTCCACTCAGCTAATTCTAAGTTGTTTTCAAAACGTTCTACTAAATCTGGGTTAGAAATAAAAGGTTTACCATAAGCCACTAAATCAGCATCTCCATCTTCAAGCACTTTATTTCCTTTTTCTTTATCAAACGAAGTGTTAATCATTAGCGTTCCATTATATAACGGACGGAAATGTTTTGCAATTTCAGTAACAGCAAAAGGAACATCAGAAACATCTGTAAAAGGTTCTGAAAGATGAACGTATGCTAAATTATAATCATTTAGTTTTTTAATAATATACTCAAAAGTTGGTATGGTTTCTTCGTCTAAATTGATGCCAAACAAACCGTTTAGAGAAGGATTGAAACGTACCCCTATTTTTTCTTGAGGAATTACTTCTTTCATTGCATCTAAAACTTCAAAAAAGAAACGGGTTTTGTTTGTTATATTTCCACCATAATCATCTGTTCTTGTATTTGAACAGTTTGTGAAAAATTGATGAAATAAATAACCATTAGAAGAGTGAATTTCTACGCCATCAAAACCTGCTTTTACTGCATTTGCAGCTGCATTTTTAAAATCGTTAACCGTAGTTTTAATATCTTCAACTGTCATTTCTTTTGGTGTAACCGTATCTTTAAAACCTTCTGGCGTAAAAGATTGTGCGTTTGGGTTTATGGCCGATGCTGAAAGAGGTAATTCACCATTATGAAAATCTGGATGAGATATTCTACCAACATGCCATAATTGAATAAAGATTTTTCCTCCTTTGTCATGTACACGTTTGGTTACTTTTTTCCAACCTTCTACCTGTTCATCAGAATATATTCCTGCAGTATGAATATAACCAACTGCATCTTTAGATACCTGCGATCCTTCTGTAATAATTAAACCTGCAGAAGCACGTTGCTCGTAATATAAACCATGTAATTCGTTCGTAGCTACATTGCCTTCGTTATTTGCTCTACTACGTGTCATGGGAGCCATTACGACCCTGTTTTTTAGATTAATATTTTTATTATATGGAGTTAATAATTGTTGCTTGCTCATTTTATGTTGACTTTTTTTATTGTTAAATCTACACAAAATTAAAGGAATAGAAAGCTAATATTATTGACTTAGATCAATTAAGAAAGATTTAACTTTTTAGTTGTCGCCTTACACGGCTTAAGTTTTCTGGAGAAACACCTAAATAATTTGCAATATCGTAATTAGGTACTCTATCTTCTATATTTGGGTAAGAGGAGCAAAATTCTAGATAACGTTCTTGGGTGTTTTTTTCTAATGTAGATAAAATTCTTTTTCGCTGCGCGATGAATGCCTTTGTGGTTAAAATTCTAAAGTAACGTTCAAAAATAGGTGCCTCATCATAAATTTTTTGAAGATTGTCATAGCTTATAGATAGTAATTTAGAGTCTTCTATAGCTTCTATATGTAATATGGAAGGTGTTTGATTATAAAATGCATCAAAATCTCCTACCCACCAATTTTCTATAGCAAATTGTATGATATGCCTATTCCCTTTATCATCCATATAATAAGCTTTTAAACAGCCTTTTATTACAAAGTATTCGTGCTTTACAATGGTGCCTGGTAATAGTAAAAACTGACCTTTTGGTATAGATGTTTCCGTTAAAATGGCATTAAACAATTGCAAATCAATAGTTGTTGGAGTAATATGATTATTGATATGATTTGTTATAGTTTGATACATGTTACAAAGATGCTAAAAATGATTACTTAATTAAAGTGAAACTTTGTCTTTTATTATGATATGAAAGTATTTTTTAACGGGAAATTAGAACCTTATTTTAAGCAATGAAATCTATTGTTATTTTATGTTTCTTGTTAATTAAGATTTTATTTACTGTTTTTGTATTTTTAGAAAAATGAAGTTAAATAGGTATAATGGATTTCTAATATTACTAGCTTTTATTAATCGATTGGTTTATATTTGTTATGATATTAAATTTGTTTAACGTAAATTAACAGAATGAAAAATGTAACATTAGTTCTTGGCGCATCAACAAATCCTAACAAATATTCTAATATTGCTATAAAAAGACTTGTAGATAAAGAAATACCAGTTGCTGCTTTAGGCATAAGAAAAGGAACCGTTTTAGGTGTTGTCATTGAAACCGAAAAAAAAGAGTTTGATAATATTGATACGGTTACTTTGTATCTAAATCCAAAAAATCAAGAGGAATACTATAACTATATAATTGGATTAAAACCTAGAAGGGTAATTTTTAATCCTGGTTCTGAAAATAGAGAATTTGTAAAGCTTTTAGAAGAGAATTCTATAGCGGTAGAAGTTGCTTGTACATTAGTAATGTTGAGCATGGGGCAATATTAAAAAGTAAATTGAATTGGTAAAGTTAAACTTCCCTTTTCAAAATATTTTATTTTCTAATAAATTTAGAAAACCAATTCAATTTACTTATTAATTATACTTTAAATACTTTTCCTGGTTCTGCTAGGTTAGTGTTTTTAAATATTTCTTGTGCTTCGGCTTTAAAAACGTTAATATCATTATATCTACCAGAATAATGCCCAATTATTAACTGTTTAGCATTGGCTTGTTTGGCAATTTCAGCAGCTTGCTTCGTTGTTGCGTGTTTTGTCTTTTTTGCCAAATCTTCTCTATCTGCTAAAAAGGTAGCTTCATGGTACAATAAGTCTACATCTTTTATAATAGGTATAATGTCTGGTTTATAACAAGTATCGCTACAAAAAGCAAAACTTAAAGGTTTGTCTGCCGGAATTGTTAATTCTAAATTAGAAACAATTTCTCCAGAAGGTAAAACAACATCTTTACCTGCTTTAATATTTAAATAATCAGCTTTATCAATATCTGGATATCCGCTAATATTTAACATGTTTAATTTTCTTGGTTTTTGCTTTTCTGTAAACAAATAACCATTTGTATAAACTCTATGATTTAAAGGAATTGTAGTTACAGAAACTTTATCATCTTCAAAAATAAGTTCACTTTCTTTTGAAGTTAATTCATGAAAAATCATTTTATATTTAGCGTGAGATTGAGAAACTCTCAATTGTAATAAAGTAACTTCTTTAATACCTTTTGGTCCATAAATATGGAGTTCTTTTTCTCTGTTTAAAATACCGAAAGTAGCTAATAAGCCAACCAAACCATAAAAATGATCACCATGTAAATGCGTAATAAAAATATGATTTATTTTAGAGAAACCTACTTTATATTTTCTCATTTGACGCTGCGTACCTTCTCCACAATCAATCAAAAAATGACTGTTGTTAATTTCTAAATATTGAGAAGTAGGAAAAGCGTTTTTTCTAGGAGTTGCAGAATGGCATCCTAAAATAGTTAGTGCTATACTCATCTAATAACAAATCGTTTAGAGATGGTTTTTTTATTGTCCTGAATACTATAAATGTACATACCTGTAGCTAAATTATCTTTATAAAAAGGAATGTTATTTTTACCAGATTTAATCTGAATACTTTTTCTATATACCGTTTTTCCTAAAACATTTTTAACAGTAAAATAAACAGTCTTGTTAGCATCTGATGAAAAACTAATTTTGGTAGAATTTGTAAATGGATTAGGCGCAGCAGATAAACGATCTATAGATGTTTCTTGAGAAATACCTATTGTAGTGTAACATAAAAATAAAATAAAAAGTAGTTTTTTTACCATTTGCTTCTTGTTTAAAATCCTAGTTCCCTTTCCATAGCTTCCATTTCTATTACATCTATTGCTTCTTGTAAGGTAGGTGTAATGTTGAAGTGGTCTGGAAAATCGTCTATATTAATACTAGAATTTACTAATACAAATGATGTGCCATTTTCCTTTTTTTGAGCTGCTATTCTCAAAAATAGTGAAAAATCTTTTATTGAAGCGTTAATGTTATCTGAAATTTGTATAATAATATGCTCTTTAGATCTTTTTTCTTCTTCAATTAAGAAAGAATTATAGAATTCAGAGAATGACTTTTCATCACTTGTAATAAGTGTATATGTATCTTTTTTGTCTATTTTCATGTTTACAGATTTAGTACACGAATTGTATACCGCGTTTATATTTATCTTTTAACCTGTTGTGCTAATAAATAAATAACGGCCATTCTTACGGCAACTCCGTTTTCTACTTGGTTTAGAATAATAGATTGATTAGAGTCAGCAACCTCACTTGTTATTTCTACACCACGATTTATAGGTCCTGGATGCATGATTACAATTTTCTTGTCTAAATTATCTAGAATCTCCTGATTTATACCAAAAAGTTGCGTGTATTCTCTGGTAGAAGGAAAGTACTTAAGATCCATTCTTTCATTTTGAACACGTAAAACATTGGCAACATCACACCATTCTAAAGCTTTTTTAAGATTGGTTTCTACTTCTACACCCAAACTAGAAATGTATTTAGGAATAAGGGTTGTAGGACCACAAACCTTTACTTTAGCACCTTGTAATTGCAGCGCAAAAATGTTAGATAATGCAACTCTAGAGTGTAAGATATCACCTACAATAACAATTTTTTTGCCCTTTACACTACCCAATTTTTCTCTAATAGAATAAGAATCTAAAAGAGCCTGTGTTGGATGTTCATGTGTCCCATCTCCAGCATTAATAATTTTAGCATCTACATGTTTAGATAGAAAAACTCCAGCACCAACACTTGCATGTCGCATAACAACAATGTCAACTTTCATTGCCAATATATTGTTTACAGTATCAATTAAAGTTTCTCCTTTTTTTACAGAAGATTGTCCTGCAGAAAAGTTAATTACATCTGCAGAAAGCCTTTTTTCTGCCAATTCGAAACTTAGTTTTGTACGCGTACTGTTTTCAAAAAACAAGTTAGCAATAGTAATATCTCTAAGAGAAGGAACTTTTTTAATAGGTCTGTTAATTACCTCTTTAAAATGATCTGCAGTTCTAAAAATAAGATCAATATCAGTTTCTTTTAGATACTTAATTCCTAATAAATGTTCTACACTTAATTCTGACATAATTATTTTGATTCTATGTAAACTGCGTCTTTTTTATGTGTTTCTTTCCAGGTAACTAATACCTTTTCATGGTTAATAGCATCTACTTGACGGCCTCTATAATTTGGCTGAATTGGTAAATGTCTACTAAAACGTCTGTCTATTAATACTAATAGCTCAATATTTTCTGGTCTGCCGTAGGCTTGCATTGCAGTTAATGCAGCTCTAATACTTCTACCAGAAAACAAAACATCGTCAATAATTACTACATTTTTACCTTCAATTATAAAGTCCATTTTAGTTGCTGTAGCTGCTAAAGGTGCATCTCTTCTTCTAAAATCGTCTCTGTAAAAGGTAATATCTAATAATCCTAATTTTAAGTTTTTAACGTTGTAGGTGTTTTTTAATAAATCGGCTAATCTATTAGCCAAAAAACTACCTCTAGGTTGTAAACCAATTAATACGGTATTAGAAAAATCGTTATGATTTTCGATTAACTGACAAGCCAATCGATGTAAAATTATTTCAATATCCTTTGAGTTAAGTAAGTTTTTTTTGCTCATAAGAAAAGCTATCAATTTAGCTTGATAGTTATTGAAAATCAAAATTACTGTAAATAAATGTATGTGCAAAATTTATAGCAACTAAAAACGAAATCACTTTAATGTTAACTAAATTGTTAAAAAAAAAATAACCTAAATTAAATGGGAACTAGGAGTTATAGTACCTTTAATATACTAATTCAAAACTAATAGTTATGTCCCTCTTAAAGTTTGAATCCATGCTTAAAACCAACGCAGTTTATTTTTTTGATCTGGTTGAGTTTGAAGAAATAATTGTACATTATTTAGATGCTGGTAAACATGCTTTGGCTAAAAAAGCAGTAAAATTAGGGTTGCAACAACACCCTGCTTCTGTAGATTTAAAATTACTACAAGTAGAAATTTATGTTTTTGAAGATGAGTTAGATAAAGCATCCATATTATTAAAAATAATTGAGCGTTTAGAGCCTAATAATGATGAAGTTTTTATACAAAAAGCAACCATCAGTTCTAAACAAGGAAACCATAAAGAGTCTATAGAATTATTAAAAAAAGCGTTGACTTTTACAGATGATAAAGTAGATGTTTGGTCTCTTTTAGGCATGGAATATTTGTATTTAGACGACTTTAATAATGCACGTTCTACGTTTATAAAGTGTGTAGAAGTAGATTTTGAAGATTATTCTGCCTTATATAATGTTGTCTATTGTTTTGATATGGAGGCTAAACATGAAGAAGCAATTACCTATTTAAACAGTTATGTAGAAATAAATCCATATTGTGAAGTTGCTTGGCATCAATTAGGAAGGCAGTATTTTATTTTAGAAATGTTTGAAAAGGCATTGATGTCTTTTGAATATGCTGTTTTAATTGATGAATCTTTTATTGGGGGTTATTTAGAAAAAGCAAAAACCTTAGAGCAACTAGGGCGTTATAAAGAAGCTATAGATAATTATTTAATTACCTTAGAATTAGATGATGCGACTGCTTTTGTGTGTCTTAGGGTAGGTGAGTGTTATGAAAAATTATTAAATTTAGATGAAGCTATTTCATTTTATAAAAAAGCGGTACATGAAGATCCTTTATTAGATAAAGGTTGGGTGTCACTTGCTAATTTATCATTCTTAGATGAAGACTATCAGAAAGCAGCTTATTATATTTCTAAGGCGTTAAAAATTGAAGAGGACAATTTCTTGTATTGGAGACGATATGCTGAAATTAATTTAAGACTTAATTTCTATGAAGAAGCTGTAGTTGGTTATGTAAAATGTTTAAGTTTAAATGATACTGACTTAGAGGTTTTTATTGGTCTAACGGATGTATTATCTTTTTTAGGTGAATTTAACGATGCAATAAGTACTTTAATTAAAGCACAAAAATTTTACAAAGATGCTGCTGAAATAGAATATAGATTAGCAGGCTTATTTTTTATTCTGAATAAAGAAAAATACGGATTTGACCACTTAATTACTGCTTTAAAAATAGATTACGATTATAATATTATTTTAAAAGAATTGTACCCAATTGTCTATGATGATAAAAAAGTACAAAAGCTTTTAGTTGATTATAAAAAAGCGACGGAATAAGTTCTAAAATTAAAAACCTCACAATATTGTGAGGTTTTTAAATATTATTTTAAAAAAAAATTACATTGCTGATTTATAAATTGCAATAGTATCTTCTAGTGTAACTTCTCTAGGGTTTCCTCCTGTACAAACATCTGCTAAAGCATTTTTAGCCATTTCTGCAAAATCTTCTTCTTTAACACCTAATTCTTTTAATCCAGAAGGAATTCCAACAGATTTAGATAAGGCTTTTATAGCAGAAATAGCAGCATTAGCACCTTGTGTATCGCTCATTTCTAATACACCAACTCCCATAGCTCTTGCTACTCTTTTTAATTTATGTGCACAAGCAGGTAGGTTAAAAGCTTCTACATGTGGTAATAGAATTGCATTAGCAACACCATGAGGTAAATTATACATACCACCTAGTTGATGTGCCATAGAATGCACATAACCTAAACCAGCATTTGAAAAAGCTTGACCAGCAATAAACTGACCCCAAGCCATCTTGCTTCTTGCTTCGATATTTTTACCATCTACAACAGCTATTTCTAAACTTTGTGAAATTAATTTAATAGCCTCTAATGCCAAAGCATCAGACCAACCAAAAGCTCCTTTAGTAACATACGTTTCAATAGCATGTGTTAAGGCATCCATACCTGTTGCTGCGGTTAGACCTGCAGGCATACCAATCATTAATTCTGGATCGTTTACAGCAATTGAAACTAAACAATTTTTATCGACCATCACCATTTTAATATGACGTTCCGCATCGGTAATCACATAATTAATAGTAACCTCACTCGCAGTACCAGCAGTTGTATTAATTGCTACAATTGGTAATGCTGCTTTTTTTGATATATTAATACCATCGTAATCTTTAATATCTCCACCATTTGTTGCTAAAATACCAATAGCTTTACCACAATCTTGTGGAGAACCGCCTCCTAGCGTCAAGATAAAATCACATGAATTGTCTTTTAACAATTCTAAACCTGCGTTTACATTTTGGCAAGTAGGGTTTGGCTGAACCTTATCAAAAAGGACTACTTCAACCTCTGAAGCTTCCATTACATCAATAATTTTTTGAGCAACACCAATTTTCACTAAAACCTCGTCAGTTACAAAAAGTGCTTTTTTGTAAGGTAAGCTTTTTAATTCTTCTCCTAAATCGTTTAACGCTCCTGGGCCAATTAAACTTAATGGTGGTAAGTAAATTCTTCTGTTTTGTAACATTTTTAGTTTGTTTAGTTGTAGTTAATAAAAATCGGTGTTTTTACACTGTTTTTCTGTTCGCAAAATTAGCGGTTATATAAGTTTTTAGATATGACTATTATCATGATTCATTTTGTTATCAATAAAAATTAATTATGCATACAAAAAAACCTCACAATATTGTGAGGTTTTCTTAATTTTTTATTGACTAAAATGTATTACTTGCCAGCTTTATCAACAACTAATCTTGCTTCTCTATTGGCAACTTCCCATGCTGTATGAAACACTAAACGCGTTCTTTTTTCTAATAAGTCATATTCAATTTTATCAGGAGTATCAGAAGGCTTGTGGTAGTCTTCATGAGTTCCGTTAAAATAAAATATTACAGGTACATTGTGTTTTGCAAAGTTATAATGATCTGATCTGTAATAAAAACGATTAGGATCATTTTCGTCATTATATTTATAATCTAAATTAATATTGGTATATTTTGTATTTGCTTTTTCAGAAATTTCGTGAAGCTCTGTACTTAATTTATCTGCACCAATTAAATACACATAATTAGAATCTAAAGTATGTGCTTTATCAACTCTACCAATCATATCTATATTTAAATCACAAACGGTATTTGTTAAAGGAAAAACAGGGTTTTCTGTATAGTACTTAGAACCTAATAAGCCTTTTTCTTCTCCGGTAACATGTAAAAATAACACAGATCTTTTAGGCCCTTTTCCAGCTTTAGCTGCTTTTTGAAAAGCTTCTGCAATTTCTAAAATAGCCATAGAACCAGAACCATCATCATCTGCTCCATTATAAATTACACCATTCTTTATTCCTTCATGATCTAAATGTGCAGAAATAACAACAATTTCATCTGGTTTTTCTGTGCCTTTTATAAAAGCTAAAACATTTTCAGAATCTTTTAAGTTTCCTCTTCTAGAGTTTTTATTTAAAAATTCTGCAGAAACTTCCTGAAAATAATCATCACCACCTAAAGGTGAAGCAATACCTTGGCTTACGTAAAAATCTTTTAAATATTTAATTGCTTTTTTTTGTCCAGGTTCACCTGTATTTCTTCCTTCAAACTCATCTGAAGCAAAAATATATAAATGTGTTTTTAAGTTTTCAGCCGTAATTGATTCTGCATATTTTGCAGCATAATCGATATTTAAATCTTCTTGCGTGGTGGTTTTACTAGAGCTACATGCTATTAAAAAGAATAGCCCAATAGTGTAAAAGGTGTTTTTCATGAGTTGGTTGAATAAAAATTATAAAGTTGATTGTAAATTAAACATCAAACTTAACTTTTGTTAATCACAAATTGTTGTAACGTTTTGTTAAAATTAACAAGTTCTTTAGGAAAAAGGGTGTCAAAAGCATTTGTTGCTATCAATTCTGTTGGCGTACCAAAATGAACAGTGTTTTCTGTTAAAAGCATTACTTGATCGGCTAATTGAATAGACAGGTTTATTTCGTGAGAAGAAATAATAACGGTTTTATGAGTGTCTGCAACTAACTTTTTTAACAATGAAAATATTTTAATAGTATGATGCATATCTAAATGGGCTGTTGGCTCATCTAAAATAATAATATCGGTATCTTGTGCAAGTGCACGTGCAATTAAAACTCTTTGTAATTGACCGTCACTTAATTCATAAAAACGATTATTTTTAAGATGTTCTATTTCTGTTTGTTGTAATGCAGTTTCTACTTTTTCGATGTCTTTACTAGAAAGTTTATCAATCCAATTGGTGTAAGGTTGTCTACCAAGGGCAATTAATTCGTAAACCGTTAATTGGCTTTCTGGTAAACGCTCTGTTAATACTAAACTTAACAGTGTAGAAAGTGTGGTTTCTGTAAGGTTTTTTAAGTTTTTCTGATGAATAAATATAGCACCAGAAATAGGTTTCTGAACCTTAGAAAGTGTTCTTAAAAGAGTCGATTTTCCAATTCCGTTTTTGCCTAAAACCGTTATTAATTTTCCTTTTTCAATTTCTAAATTGATGTTTGAAGCAATAATTTTAGGGGTCTTTTTTTGCTGATAACCTATAGATAGATTTTCAGTTTTTAAAACGATATGTTTATTTTCTTGTTTATTCATAAATGAGCTACCTCCTTCCCAAAAGGAAGGTTAGGATTAATTTATCCTTTTAAACAAATAATCTCTTTTTTCTAATTAGCAACCAAATAACAATGGGTGCACCAAATAAAGATGTAATTGCATTTATAGGCAATGTAAATTCACTTGTAGGCATTTGTGCTATGGCGTCGCAAATTAACAAAACAATGGCACCAATAATAGCTACTGCGGGCAATAATATTTTATGATTAGAGCTCGAGAATAACATTCTTGCAATGTGCGGAACTGCCAATCCTACAAATGCAATTGGTCCAGAAAATGCTGTAATTACACCCGTTAAAACACTGGTAATTAGTAAAATAATATTTCGGCTTTTTTTGACATTAACGCCTAAGCTTTTTGCGTAATTTTCACCTAATAAAAAACTGTTTAAAGGTTTTATAACGGTAATAGTTCCTAAAATTCCGATGCAATAAATAATAGTAAAAACGGTAATTTCATTCCAAGTTAAATTACCCAAACTTCCAAAACTCCAAAAGAGGTATTGCTGTATTTGGGCTGCTTCACTAAAGTAAGCTAAAACACTAATAACTGCAGATGTTAGTGAGCCAAACATTAATCCAATTATTAAAATAGACATAGTGTTTCTAACTTTGTTTGCAGCAATAATTACAGCAGATAAAACTAAAAAAGCACCAAGACTTGCAGCTATAGGTAATGACCAATTAGATACAGAACTTGCTAGAAAAAAGCCACCAAAAACAGAAGAACCTAAAATTAAAATAGCAACTCCTAAACTTGCTCCAGAAGAGATACCCAATACAAAAGGACCCGCCAAAGGATTCCTAAATAAGGTTTGCATGAGTAAACCGCAAATAGACAAGCCAGAACCTACTAAAATAGCTGTTATGGCTTTTGGTACTCTAAAATTAACAATAATGGTTTCCCAACTTTCTTTGGTTACATTACCGCCAAAAAGGCTGTTGAAAATATCTTTAAACGGAATAGAAACAGATCCAAAACTGATATTCAAAAAGAACAAAACTACCAGTGAAATTGATAAAAAAAGGAAGTGTTTTGTGTATGATTTGTTTTCCATTGATGCTTGTTGGTTGTGCACAGTCTAAACTTACTTAAATTTCTCTAAAGCTGTGCTTTTATCTTCAAGTTAAAATATTTTTAACTTGAAGATAATGTTCTAGAGTTTGATTCTAATAATTATATTTTGATAAAAATTTCACTAATTTCTGAATTGCAATTCCTCTATGAGAAATGGTGTTCTTTTCTTCTGAAGTCATTTCTGCAAAAGATTTTTCATAACCTTTTGGTTTAAATATGGGGTCATATCCAAAACCTTTTTCTCCGTGTTTCTTTTCTAAAATGTCTCCTTTGCAAATTCCTTCAAAAAGAAAATTTTCATCATTTAAGTTTAAAGCAACAGCGGTTCTAAATTGTGCTTTTCTATTTTCAGTAGGTTTTAAATCTACCAATAATTTTTGCATATTGTTTTCAGAATTAGAAGGCTCACCTGCAAAACGTGCAGAATATACACCTGGTTTTCCGTTTAAACTTTCTACTTCTAAACCGGTATCGTCAGCAAAACAATTATAACCGAATTTTTTGGTAATATAATCTGCCTTTAATTTAGCGTTTCCTTCTAAAGTGGTTTCTGTTTCTTCTATTTCATCAAAACAGTTAATGTCTTTTAAACTCAATAATTGTATTGAATCTGGTAACATTTCTTGAACTTCAGCAAGTTTGTTTAAATTGTTGGTAGCGAAAACTAATTTCATCTGTTTCATTTTAGCAAATGTAAGAAATTAAACAGTGAAATTTTAAAGAGTTAAGCGATAGAAATTGATTAATATAAAAATTTAAATTAAGGAATTATTGTAACAGGAAGAGCTCTTGTGAAAAGTGTAAAATAAAGTGTTATAGGTTACGATTTTTTTTTGGTAAGTATAAAAAACTTGTCAACATGTGTTTACATAAAAATCAAAAGAAACTATTTTATTATTCCCCCAAATTCATAAAAATTACTTTTTAATTTTCTATAAACACATATATTGTCGTTGACAAGTTTATTTACTCTTCTTCTTTTTCTTCTTTGCATATGCCAACTCAAACTTAGAATAAATAAATAATGTAAACTTCATTTAAAAATTTAAGGACTAGTCATTTTAATGAAATCAGTAAGAATTTTAATGAATCAGTAATAAAATTAAAAGAATATTAGTTAATTTTTTGTAGGTTTGATAAATAAAAATACCTCAAATAGTTTGATCGCAGCCTTTTTATTTTTATTTACAGGCATTATTGGGCTTGTTACACTTACCTTAATGATTAGGTCATATAGATCTAATCCATTTTGTAATTTTTTTTTAGTTTTAATTATAAGTGTAATTTCATTTCGTTATTTTTTTCATGGTAGTTATGTTTTAGGTTTACAATCGATTTTAAAACCAGATAGCGGTTTATATTCCTTACTTTTTTTAATTCTTGCTCCTTCTTTATATTTATATTATAAGCATTTAGTAGATCAGAAAAAAGCATACAACCCTAAAGATTTTAAACATCTTTTTTTTATAATATTTCTATATCTAATCAATTCAGTCGAAGTTTTACAAAATAGCTTTATATTTTATTTTGGTACAATGACTAATTTTTATTTGATATCAATTTTTGTGCTGTTTTATATCGTTTTAATATTTAGATTGTTAAAGAATAAAGTTTGGTTCAGAAAAAACATGCTTTTAAATAAAGATCATTTTAATTTGGTTAAAAATTGGACCATTTATTTTTTTGTAATTAACATACTTTGTAGTTTAATGGTTTTTATTTCCTTGTATTTAGAGTTTAAATCAGGTATTAAGGTTTCGGGGAAAACAATGGCTGTTTTTTCAATGCTTTTTTGGTTATCCGTTTTCTTTAAAATTTTAATCTCTCCAGAAATTTTATACGGACTTCCTATTCTTAATAAAACTTTATTAAAATTTAATGAGGTATCACCTGAAGAGGAAGAGCAATTAGCTTCAGTAAGTGACATTGTAGGTAATAATTGGGTAATAGAAGTCTCTATAAAAGAAGATAGTCAAGATTATAGATTACAAGAAAATATAAGAACCAATATTGTAAGTTATATTCAAGAAGTTGATAAATTAAGTGCAGAACAATTTATTTTTAGAGGTCAAAAAGTTTCACAGAGTGATATTGCAGAAACTTTAGGGGTACCTACAAGTCATATTGTTTATTTGTTTAAATATCATTCTAAAATTTCTTTTACAGAATATAGAAAAAATAGTAGAATACAAGATGCTCTTAAACTTATTGAAGGTGGTTTTTTAAACACAGAAACCTTTGAGTCTTTAGCCTATAAAACGGGATTTGCATCATATAATCCTTTTTTTATTGCCTTTAAAAGTATTACATCACATTCACCTCAAGATTACAGTAGAAGTAAGAAATAGAAAAATATTTTTTATTCATGATGGTAAGGCTCATTTTTAAGAATTGTAAAACCTCTGTACAATTGTTCAACAATAAATAATCGAATCATTTGGTGTGAGAATGTCATTTTAGATAAAGATATTTTTCCGACAGACTTTTTATAAACCGCATCAGAAAAACCATAAGGTCCACCAATTACTAAAACTAATTGTTTTATACCAGCATTCATTTTTTTCTGTAAATATTTAGAAAACTCAATAGAGGTAAAGTGTTTGCCTTTATCATCTAACAAAACTAAATTATCTGTGTTCTGCAGTTTAGATAAAATCAATTCACCTTCTTTTTCTTTTTGCTGAATTTCGCTTAAATTCTTTACGTTTTTAATGTCGGGAATAATCTCTAATTCAAACTTTATATAGTGCTTTAATCTATTTTGATATTCATCAATTAACTGAATCAAATTTTTATTGTCAGTTTTACCAATGGCTAGTAATTTAATTTTCATAACTCTTGTCAGGTCGAGCGCAGTCGAGACCTTATAAAAACCTCTCGACTGCGCTCGAGGAGACAATTATTGTCGGTACAAATTTATAAGTTTTAAAACATAAATTGGACAGAACAGACCAAAAGTTGAAAATCATTGGTTATTTTTACATCAGAATTCAATAATTATGATATCAAAAGAACAATTTCAGAACGAGTTAGATTTAATTATAAAAAATGCTATTAGAGAAGATATTGGAGATGGAGACCATACTTCACTTTCTTGTATTCCTGCCGATGCAGAAGGAAAGGCAAAATTGTTGGTAAAAGAAGACGGAATTATAGCCGGAGTAGAATTTGCAAAACAAGTTTTTTCTTACGTTGATAAAGATTTAGAAATAGAAACATTTATAAATGATGGTGATGATGTAAAATATGGAGATATTGTTTTTCATGTTTCCGGGAAGTCTCAATCGATTTTAATGGCAGAACGTTTGGTTTTAAATGCTATGCAAAGAATGTCTGCAATAGCAACAAAAACAGCTTTTTTTGCAAATTTATTAAAAGGAACAAAAACTAAAGTATTAGATACTAGAAAAACAACACCAGGAATTAGAGCTATTGAAAAATGGGCTGTAAAAATTGGAGGAGGAGAAAACCATCGTTTTGCATTGTATGATATGGTAATGATTAAAGACAATCACATCGATTTCGCTGGCGGAATTACAGCTGCAATTACCAAAACAAAGAAATATTTAGCAGAAAAGAATATCGATATTAAAATTATTGTGGAAGCGAGAAGTTTAGAAGAAATTAAAGAAATTTTATCTAACGACGGTGTTTACAGAATTTTAATAGATAACTTTAATTATGAAGATACTAAAAAAGCAGTTGCACTAATTGGTGATACTTGCTTAACAGAATCTTCAGGCGGAATTAACGAGGAAACGATTAGAAAATACGCAGAATGTGGTGTAGATTTTATATCTTCTGGTGCATTAACACATTCGGTTTATAATTTAGATTTAAGTTTAAAAGCTTTTTAAGAATGTTAAAAAGTTTGAAAAAAATACAAAGTTGCAGTATACAAAGTCTGACTTTGTAACTCTGTTACTGCTTTTAACTTTGTAACTAAAATAAAAAAAAAATGAAAAAATATATAACAATAGCTGCATCTTTAATATTGGTGATTTCTTGCAACACTAAAGAAGCTAAAAAAGAAAACACAATGGATATTTCTAAAAATCCTTTATTAGTGAAAAGTACGTTAGAATATGGTACACCAGATTTTACTAAAATTAAAGCAAAACATTTTTTACCGGCTATTTTAGAAGGTATGAAATTGCAAAATGAGGCAATTGAAAAAATTACTCAGAATACTGAGGCTCCAAATTTTGAAAATACCATTTTAGCTTTAGAAGAAAGTAGTAAAAAGTTAGATGATGTAACTGCTGTTTTTTATGGATTGGCAGGCGCGCATACCAAT
Source organism: Polaribacter sp. R2A056_3_33 (assembly GCF_019278485.1). NCBI lineage: Bacteria > Pseudomonadati > Bacteroidota > Flavobacteriia > Flavobacteriales > Flavobacteriaceae > Polaribacter > Polaribacter sp. R2A056_3_33. Next base: position 4,124,922 of record NZ_CP058984.1, on the reverse strand, counting down.
GATACTATTAAAGAAAATCAAAAAGAATTAGCGCCAAAGTTTTCTAAACACAACGATGATATTTTACTAAATACACAATTGTTTGCAAAAGTAAAATCGGTTTATGAAAATCTTTCTGAAGCTAATTTAGATGCTGAATCTAAACATTTGGTTGGAGAATATTTTAAGAATTTTTCTAAAGCAGGCGCAAATTTATCCGAAGAAAAAAAAGAGAAATTAAAAGAAATCAATTCAGAAATAGCGAGTTTGTCTAACGATTTTGGAAAAAAATTATTAGATGCAAGTAAAAAAGGCGGAATTACAGTTACTAATAAAGAAGGTTTAAAAGGTTTTTCTGATGAAAAAATAAAGTCTTTAGAAAAAAAAGATGGTGCCTATGAAATTCAGTTAGTAAATACAACGCAACAAGCTTCTTTACAAACGTTAGAAAATAGAGAAGTTAGAAAACAATTATTCGAAAAATCGATTCATAGAGCAGATGCTGGTGAGTATGATACAAGTGATCTTGTTTTAAAAATGACGAAGTTAAGAGCAGAAAAAGCTCAGATATTAGGTTTTGATAACTATGCTAGTTGGAGTTTACAAGGAACCATGGCGGCAACTTCAGACAAGGTTTTTAACATGTTCAAAAACTTAATTCCTGGTTCTTTAGACAAAGCAACATCTGAAATAAAAGAGATTCAAGCAGAAATTAATAAAGAAGGAGAAGACTTTAAATTAGCTGCTTACGATTGGAATCATTATGCAGAAAAAGTACGTAAATCTAAATATAACTTAAATGAAGATGATGTAAAACCTTATTTTGAAATGACAAACGTTTTAGAAAAAGGAGTTTTTTATGCGGCAACAAAATTATACGGAATTACATTTAAAAAACGTACAGATATTCCTACTTATCACCCAGATGTTGTGGTGTATGAGTTGTTTGAAGAGGACGGTTCTAAATTAGGATTATTCTTTGGAGATTATTTTGCAAGAGATAGCAAACGTGGTGGTGCGTGGATGAGTAATTTTGTAAAACAATCTAAATTACGCAATCAAAAACCTGTAATTTATAATGTTTGTAATTCGTTAAAACCAGCAGAAGGAGAACCGGCATTAATCAGTTTTGATGAAGTAGAAACCATGTTTCATGAGTTTGGTCATGCATTACACGGTTTCTTCGGAAATCAAAAATATGCATCTATTTCCGGTACAAGTACCGCAAGAGATTTTGTAGAATTTCCTTCTCAGTTTAATGAAAATTGGTCAACACATCCAGAAATTTTAAATAATTACGCGATACATTATAAAACAGGAGAAGTGATTCCTGCTGAATTGTTGCAAAAAATTAAAGATGCGGGTACTTTTAACCAAGGATATTCTATGATAGAGAATTTATGTTCTTCTAGTTTAGACATGAAATGGCATACAATTTCACCAAAAGAGGCCATTGAAGATGTAGCTAATTTTGAAGCAGAAGCCTTAAAAAGTATGAAATTAAATTTGGAAGAAATCCCTCCAAGATACCGTTCTACTTATTTTGCACACATTTTTAGTGGTGGTTACGCTGCTGGTTACTATTCTTATTTATGGACAGAAATGTTGAGTCATGATGCGTATGATTGGTTTAAAGACAATGGCTTGTTAACTCGTGAAAACGGACAAAAATTCCGTGAGCAAGTTTTATCTAAAGGAAACACAATGGATTATGCAGAAATGTATAAAACATTTGCAGGGAGAGATCCTAAAGCAGCACCAATGTTAGAAGCAAGAGGTTTAAAATAATTAATAAAATGAAACATATTATAAAAGTTATAGCGGTAGTTTGTATTCTATTTTCAGCATGTAAAAATAATACAGCACAAGATGTTTCTGGTGTTTATATTGGCGAATTTCCATGTGCAAGTTGTACTGGAATCGATAATAAAATGACCTTAAATTCTGATAAAACTTTTGTGTTAGAGAGTGTATATAAGGGACAAGGTGATGATACTGTTTTTACGAAAACAGGAAATTATTCCGTTGAAAACGGAAAAGTAATTTTAGAGTTGGAAACGAGTCCTTTTAAATATGAAATTGGAGACAATTACATTGAAATGCTAGATATTGATGGTAATAAAATTGAAAGTGAATTAAATTATAAGTTAACAAAACAAGAGTAATTTTAGATGACAGATACTTATTTTGATAGCGAAGAATTTACTAAAATAGATTACAGGAAAACTAAAATAAACAAAGGTGAGTATGACAATTGTATATTTACCAATTGTAATTTTGAGAATGTACATGCGTCCAATATTCAGTTTGTAGAATGCGAATTTATAGATTGTAATTTTAGCAATGCAATTTTAAATAATACTGCTTTTAGAGAGGTTGCTTTTATCAATTGTAAAATGATGGGAGTGAAATTTAATGAATGCGATGCGTTTTTATTACAGTTTAGTTTTAAAGATTGTCAATTAAGTTTTTCGTCTTTTTATCAATTAAAAATTCCGAATACAAAATTCAGTAATTGTAACTTACAAGAAGTCGATTTTACAGAAGCAGTTTTAACCAATTCCATTTTTGATAATTGTGATTTTAATGGCGCAATTTTTGGTGAAACTAATTTAGAAAAGTCAGACTTTAGAACCGCTTTTAACTTTAATATCAGTCCGGAAAAGAATCGCTTAAAAGGAGGGAAGTTTAGTAAAGAAAATATTATTGGGCTTTTATCAGAATATAAAATTAATATTGAGTAAGTTTTTCCCTTTGGGGAGATTTATGTAAGGCAAAAGGGCTAATGAGTAGGGAGATAGAAGAAAAACTAGAAAAAATACCAGTTGTAAATTTCTTGGTACTATTTGGAAAAAGAATAAAAATTCCTGGTTTAGAAGGAATGTCTTTGTACGATGTAATAGAAATGTACATCATTGGTATTGTAAAAGGTGCTTTAACAACTAGAGCAGGAGGAATTGCATTCAGTTTCTTTATGGCTGTTTTTCCTTTTTTACTGTTTATCTTAACGTTAATTCCATACATTCCAATAGAAGGTTTTCAAGAAGGGTTATTTTCATTTATTAAAGAAGTTTTACCACCACAAACTTTCGAAGCTGTAGATGTTGTGTTAAAGGATATTATTAATAATCAATATGGAGGTTTGCTTTCTTTTGGTTTTTTACTGTCTATCTTTTTAATGACAAATGGTGTGAATGCTATCTTTGGTGGTTTTGAACATTCATATCATATAACTGATGTTAGAAATGTTTTTAGAGCCTATTTTGTTTCTTTAGGTGTTTCTTTATTAATGTCATTCTTTTTAATTATAGTAATAACTTCACTAATTTTATATCAATTTGCATTGTCTAAAATTGATGAAACAGGTTGGTTAGATACATCCGATTTAGATCTGTTTTATTATGGAAGAAGTCTCATTTTTTTAGTGATGATTTTCACGATAGTTTCGTTGCTTTTTAGATACGGAACAAAACAAGGAAAACAAACAAAATTCTTTTCTGCAGGAGCACTTTTAACCACAGTTGTATCTTTGTGTACGTTTTATTTATTCGGAATTTATGTGGTAAAATTTGCGCAATACAATCAATTATACGGTTCTATTGGTACTCTTTTAATCTTGATGTTATTTGTGTGGCTAAATGCAATTATCTTATTGTTAGGCTTTGAGTTAAACGCTGCTATTTATGCTTTAAGGTTCAGAAATAAAATTGATTCTATTTTATAACATTTCTAAGTTTTTCACGATATTTGCGCTCGCTAAAAGCAATTATCATTTAACAATTATCAGTAATCTAATCTGGTTTATTAAAAAATGATAAATGAACATTGATAACTGATTTATATGAAACCAAGTATTCCAAAAGGAACTAGAGATTTTTCGCCAACAGAAGTAGCTAACAGAACGTATATAATGAATACGATAAAAACTGCTTTTGAAACATTCGGATTTCAACCTATAGAAACGCCAAGTTTTGAGAATTCATCAACCTTAATGGGGAAATATGGTGAAGAAGGAGATCGTTTGATTTTTAAGATTTTAAACTCTGGAGACTTTTTAAAGAAAGCAGATGAAGGTCTTTTATCAGAGAAAAACAGCTTAAAAGTAACTGCTCAAATTTCAGAAAAAGCGTTACGTTACGATTTAACAGTGCCCTTTGCGCGTTACGTTGTACAACATCAAAATGATATTACGTTTCCCTTTAAAAGGTATCAAGTACAACCTGTTTGGAGAGCAGACAGACCACAGAAAGGACGTTTTAGAGAGTTTTTTCAGTGTGATGCAGATGTTGTTGGTAGTAAATCTTTATGGCAAGAAGTAGAATTTGTACAATTATATGATACCGTTTTTAGTAAACTTGGTTTAGCAGGAACGAATATTAAAATTAATAATAGAAAAATACTTTCTGGAATTGCAGAGGTTATTGGAGCACAAGATAAATTAATCGATTTTACGGTGGCTTTAGATAAGTTAGATAAAATTGGTAAAGATGGTGTTGTTAAAGAAATGTTGTCTAAAGGAATTACAGAAAATGCCATAGAAAAAGTACAACCTTTGTTCGATTTTTCTGGGTCTAATTTAGATAAACTAGCTTCGTTAGAAAGTATGTTGTCAACTTCTGAAGAAGGAACAAATGGAGTAGAAGAGTTGCGTTTTGTAATTAATTCTGTGGAAGAATTAGGTTTAGAAACAGCAACTTTAGAAGTAGATGTTACTTTAGCAAGAGGATTAAATTATTACACCGGTGCAATTTTTGAGGTTGCTGCGCCAAAAGGAGTAAAAATGGGTTCTATTGGAGGAGGTGGAAGATATGACGATTTAACAGGAATCTTTGGTTTAAAAGATGTTTCTGGAGTTGGTATTTCTTTTGGATTAGACAGAATCTATTTAGTATTAGAAGAGTTAGGTTTGTTTAAAGCTGTAGACTTACCAAAACCTAAGGTTATTTTCTTAAATTTTGAGTCTGATACGGATGTTCTAAAAATGAAAGCCATTAAGGTTTTAAGAGAAAATAATATAAAAAGTGAATATTATCCTGATTTAGCAGAAAGTAATAAGGCACAAAAACGACAATGGAAATACGTTAGTTCTAGAGAAATAGAATTTGTAGTTACTAATGTAGTAAATGATGTTTTTACTTTAAAGAATATGAATTCAGGAGAGCAAACAGATGGTGATTTATCAGAAATACTATCCTTACTAAAAGCATAAATTATAGTTTTATAATTTTTATTGATTCGTAAACTAAAATAATACGTTGCAAACACGTAAATTTGCACTATAATAAGAATGAAATGTTTGAATTGAGCAGCAAAATGAATGACGAAAGAATTGAAGAAATAGGAGAGAATCACGTTGGTACATCAGCCAAAACTCCATTAAGAGCAGATGCTTTTGATATAACTGATGAAGAAAAAATTGAAAGAATTCAACAGAGTGTTAAGGATATTTTAACCACTTTAGGTTTGGATTTAACAGACGATAGTTTACAAGGAACTCCTAAAAGAGTTGCTAAATCTTTTGTTAATGAACTTTTTATGGGATTAAACCCTAAAAATTTACCAAAAGCTTCAACTTTTGATAATAATTACAATTATGGTGAAATGTTGGTAGAAAGAAATATCGTTGTATATTCTACTTGCGAACATCATTTATTGCCAATTATTGGTAGAGCACATGTTGCTTACATTTCTGATGGGAAAGTAATTGGACTTTCTAAAATGAATAGAATTGTAGAGTATTTTTCTAAGAGACCTCAAGTGCAAGAGCGTTTAACAATGCAAGTTGTACAAGCCATGCAAGAAGCTTTAGGTGTAGAGGATGTTGCTTGTGTTATTGATGCAAAGCATTTATGTGTTAACTCTAGAGGGATTAAAGATATTGAAAGCTCTACTGTTACTGCAGAGTTTGGAGGTAAATTTAAAGAAAAAGAAACGAAAAGAGAATTTTTAGAGTATCTTAAAATGAATACAAGTTTTGAATAAAACTATTATTTCTGCTTAAACAGAATTTTATAAATATTAAAAACCGTTTAGAAAATTTCTAAACGGTTTTTTTGTATCTAATATTTTGTTGAATTATTCTCGAAATAATAAAAATGAATGCTGTATTCTTTAAAATAAAAAAGTCCAGAGCTTAAAACTCTGGACTTCTATTGATATACTGTTTCTTTTAATAGAAAATAAATAGATTAGTTATTTACCAATACCCATTCTCCTTTTTCTAATAAAGGAATTGCTTGTTTAAATTTGACAGCTTTTTCTTCTCCGCTCATTACATTTTTAATAGTAACGCGCTCATTTCTTCCAACTTTAGGTTGTTCACGTACTATGGTTTCAACATGTTCAGATTGTTTTTGACGAGAGCTTTCTATAGCTTGCTCTGTAGAGTTTTGAACATCTGCTTTAGATGTATTTAAACTTTCTCTTTTTTGTTGACGCGCTTCTGAAATTTGATTTGCATCTTGACTAGGAAGCTCTCCTTTAAATAAGAAAGATAAAACCTCTCTATTTATTTCATCAACGGTAGTTTTAAACAATTCAAAAGCCTCAAACTTATAGATTAATAAAGGATCTTTTTGCTCATAAGATGCATTCTGAACAGATTGTTTTAAATCATCCATTTTACGTAAATGATCTTTCCAGTTCTCATCTATAATTGCCAACGTAATATTTTTCTCGAAATCTGTAATTAAACTTTTTCCTTCACTTTCATAAGCATCTTTTAAGTTGGTTACAACTTGTAAAGATTTAGTTCCGTCTGTAAAAGGAACTACAATTCTCTCATAACGATCACCTTCATTTTCAAAAACATCTTTAATTACAGGAAGCGCTAAAACGGCATTTCTTTCAATTTTGTTTTTGTAATGTTCAGTAACAAGATCATATAATTTGTCTGTGATTTCTTTTTGTGAAAGTTTATCAAATTCTTCTTCTGTAAAAGGTGAAGTCATTGATGAAAATTTAATCAATTCAAATTCAAAATTATGAAAATTCTTAACAGCTTTATTCGTATTTGTAATAGATTCGCAAGTGTCATAAATCATGTTTGCAATATCTACTTGTAAATGTTTACCATCTAATGCATGACGTCTTCTTTTATAAACAAACTCACGTTGAGCGTTCATAATATCATCATATTCTAATAAACGCTTACGAATACCAAAGTTGTTTTCTTCTACTTTCTTTTGTGCTCTTTCAATAGATTTGGTAATCATAGAATGCTGAATTACTTCACCTTCTTTTAAGCCCATTCTATCCATCATTTTGGCTATTCTATCAGAACCAAAAAGACGCATTAAATTGTCATCTAAAGCAACGTAAAATTGAGTAGACCCAACATCACCTTGTCTTCCTGCACGTCCACGTAATTGTCTATCTACACGTCTAGAATCATGACGTTCTGTACCAATAATAGCTAAACCACCAGCGTCTTTTACTTCTTTAGATAATTTAATATCTGTACCACGACCTGCCATATTTGTTGCAATGGTTACAATACCAGGTTTACCAGCTTGCGCAACAACATCAGCTTCTCTTTTGTGTAATTTTGCATTTAAAATATTATGAGGAATCTTACGCATTTGTAACATTCTACCTAATAATTCTGAAATTTCTACCGAAGTTGTACCAACTAAAACAGGTCTATTTTGTTCTACTAATTTTACAATATCTTCAATTACTGCATTGTATTTCTCACGTGCAGTTTTGTAAATTAAATCTTCTTTATCATCCCTTTGAATAGGTCTGTTTGTAGGGATTTCTACAACATCTAATTTATATATTTCCCATAACTCACCAGCTTCTGTAATTGCTGTACCTGTCATACCAGACAGTTTTCTGTACATTCTAAAGTAGTTCTGTAAAGTTACGGTAGCAAAAGTTTGAGTAGCATCTTCAATTTTTACATTTTCTTTTGCCTCAATTGCTTGGTGTAATCCGTCTGAATAACGACGACCGTCCATGATACGTCCTGTCTGTTCATCAACAATCATTACTTTATTGTCCATAACAACATACTCAACATCTTTTTCAAAAACAGTGTATGCTTTTAATAGTTGATTCATTGTATGAATACGCTCACTTTTTATGCTAAAGTCTTTGTATAACTCTTCTTTTTGAGCAGTTTTTTCTTCTTTACTACTTTCAGAATTATCTATTTCACCAATTTTAACTCCGATGTCTGGTAACACAAAGAAGTTTTCATTTGCAGTTTTTTCTGATAAATCTGCAATTCCTTTGTCTGTTAAATCAATTTGATTATTTTTTTCTTCAACAACAAACCATAAGTCTTCATCTACTTGTGGCATTAACTTGTTGTTATCTTGCATGTAGTAGTTTTCTGTTTTCTGCAAGATTTGTTTATTTCCCTCTTGAGATAAAAACTTAATTAATGCTTTGTTTTTAGGTAATCCTCTGTAAACTCTTAATAATAAGAATCCACCATCTTTATCATTACCGTCTGCAATTAATTTTTTGGCTTCAGCAAAAACACTTACCAAATGATTTTTTTGTTTAGTAACTATTTCAGAAACTAAAGGTTTTAATTCGTTAAATTCATGTCTGTCTCCTTGAGGTACTGGTCCAGAAATAATTAAAGGAGTTCTAGCATCATCAATTAAAACAGAATCTACTTCATCAATAATAGCGTAGTTAGGAGCTCTTTGTACTAAATCGTCTTTAGAGCTAGCCATATTATCACGTAAATAATCGAAACCAAATTCGTTATTTGTACCATAAGTAATGTCTGCGTTGTAGGCTTTTCTACGTGCATCAGAATTTGGTTGATGATAATCGATACAATCTGTTGTAAAACCATGAAACTCAAAAATTGGTCCCATCCACGCTTTATCACGTTTTGCTAAATAATCATTTACGGTTACTAAATGAACTCCGTTACCAGTTAATGCATTTAAATAAACAGGTAGGGTAGAAACTAATGTTTTTCCCTCACCAGTCATCATTTCAGCAACTTTACCTTGGTGTAAAACGGATCCACCAATTAATTGAACATCATAATGAACCATGTCCCAAGTAACAGCTTTACCCGATGCATCCCAAGAGTTTGCCCAAAAAGCTTTATCACCTTCTAAAGTAACGTTATCTCTTTCTGCAGATAATTCTCTATCAAAAGCAGAAGCTGTAACTTCTACTTGTTCATTTTCTACAAAGCGTTTTGCAGTTTCTTTTACAACAGCAAAAGCTTCTGGCATAATTTTAAGTAAAGTTTCTTCAGAAACTTTATATGCATCATCTTTTAGAGTATCTATTTCAGTATAAATATCTTCTTGACGATCTATATTTGCTGTCTTAGCTTCTTCTTCTAATTCAGTAATTTTAGTATCAAATTCTTTTGTAGCGATTTTTATTCTTTCTTTAAACTCAATGGTTTTTGCCCTTAAAGCATCATTAGAAAGTTTAGAAAATTCTATCTCGAATTTTTTTACATTTTCAACAACTGGTTGTAAAATTTTTAAATCTTTTTCTTGTTTATCACCAACAAAAAGTTTGATTACTGAATTTAAAATATTCATTTATTATGTTATTTTCAGTTAAATTAATAACTGCATTATAGTTCCGTATCAGGTTTTTTAAAAGCCTGAAAAATAGTTTCCTAGGTTGTAAGAAAACAAAAAAAAAGCCTCTTTAGAGACTTTTTATATTTAATTATTATGTTTAGTATTCATCCTCATTCCAAAGATAATCATCTTCGGTAGGATAATCTGGCCAAATTTCAACAATTGAGTCATACGCATCACCTTCATCTTCTATATCTTGTAGGTTTTCTACTACTTCTAAAGGAGATCCAGTTCTAATAGCGTAATCTATTAATTCGTCTTTGGTTGCTGGCCAAGGCGCATCTGCTAAATAAGATGCTAATTCTAATGTCCAATACATTTCTTAATGTTTAATTTTGTGCAAAAATAATTTTTTTACTGAATTATACAAGTCTTTTTTAAGAAATATATAGAGAAGTTATTCTTTCAATTTGTTAATATCTTAAAATTAATGCTTTAAGGATGAGATAAAATGAAAAACTTCTTTAAATCGATAAAAAAAGAACGTGTTAGTTTTTTGTAGGAATCCATTTGATTTCGGCTACTGATAAGTCTTTGGACAACTTTCGTGCCAACGTAAAAAGGTAGTCAGAAAGTCGGTTTAAGTATTTTAGTATGTCAATATTAATGTTTTCTTGATCATTTAGTTCTACAACTAAGCGTTCTGCCCGTCTGCAAATGCATCTTGCAATATGACAAAATGACACAGATTGATGTCCGCCAGGAAGAATAAAATGAGTCATTTGAGGAAGCTCTAAATCCATTTTATCAATTTCTTCTTCTAAAAACAGAATAGAAGCATTATCAATTTTTGGAATGTTAAGTCTCTCTTTTCCATTTTTTAAAGTTTCTTTTTCTGGAGGCGTTGCTAACATGGCACCTAAAGTAAATAATTCATTTTGAATTTTTAATAAAGAATCTTTTATAGGTATACTTATGTCTTGATCTTTTATTAATCCAATATAAGAATTTAGTTCGTCTACATTACCATAACTTTCTATACGTAAATTGTATTTTTTTACTCTAGTACCTCCAAAAAGAGCAGTTGTACCAGCGTCACCAGTTTTTGTGTATATTTTCATAATATTAGTCGCGGTTTTTCATTAAATCAAAGTTACAAAGTTTAAAAAGAGTGCTGTTTAAAATTAACACGATTTAACACTTTAAAAAAAATTAGACTCTTATTTTAAAATGTTCTTTTTCTTGTTCTTTTCTAAAGAAAACAATTCCCCAGTAAAAAATATCAACGGTAACGGTTACTTTTTTGTGATTTTTAATTTCTGTCCAGGCTTCTTTCATTTCGTCACTCCAATAAATGTCATCAAAAATCCATACTGAATTATTAGTAACCGTATCTAAACAAGTATTAAAATAATGTAAGGTGTCTTTTTTTGTATGATTCCCATCAAAATATATACAATCGAATTCTTGGTTTTTAATAGCTAAAGGTAACGTTTCTTTAAAATCACCTGTAATTATTTGAATGTTTTTGTAATTGTTATTAGAGAATAAATAATCTGCAACTTTACTTGTTTCTGGGCAACCTTCTAATGTTGTAATATTTGTTTTATTATTTCCAATTTTAATTGCTGATGTACCTAAACCTAAAGAAGTACCAATTTCTAATAAATTATCAGGTTTAAAATATTGAATTAAACGAATTAATAATTTAGCTTTTTTGTTTGATAAACCTGCAATTTTTGCAATTTTAGAAACTTGACGCTCATTATTTTTAAAAACTTTAGATCCTGCACCAAAATCTGTGACTTTTATCAAACTTTTGTTGTCTAATAATTGTTGTTTTGTTTTAGAAAACAATTTTACTAATATTGGATCTGTTTTTTTATAAAAACATTTGGTTATTAAATCATACACAAAAGGAGAGTGGACCCCATGTTGATTAGATGATTTTACGAGAAATTTTAAATATTTTGTTATCAAATAAATCATTTTTATATAAAAAACGAAAGTAAAATAAAATTATAGTAAACCACTTTTAAAAAGTATATTTGTGCATATTTATGATTAAAATTACAATGAGAAACCATTTTTTACTGCTCTTATTTATTCCTTTTCTTTTTTCGTGTATACCAGCTAAGGATATAATTTATCTACAAGGAGAGCCAATTGCAAAAAAAGAGATTAAAAGAATTAATAATATACCCTACAAGTTACAGGTTGATGATATCTTAAATATAGATATAAAATCTAATGAAGAGTCTTTAGTCGCTGTTTTTAAGAAACAATCTACAGGAAATGCAGGAGGTGCTGCAGCTGGTCTTAGTGAAGGAGCATCTTATTTTTCTGGATACAGTATAGATAGTTACGGAAACATTAGAATGCCAACTTTAGGTGAAATTAATGTTTTAGGATATACAGTGCTGGAGGTTCGGGAAAAAATAGAAAATGAATTAAAAAAATTCATTAAAACCCAAGAAGAACTTTTTGTTTCAGTAAAATTGGCTGGTATTAAATATACCGTTATTGGAGAAATAGGAAGTCCTGGGCCTAATGTTATATTTCAAAATAAGCTTTCAATTATAGATGCCATTTCTAGTTCTGGAGATATTACTGCTGTTGGAAATAGAAAAAAAGTTGAAATTATTAGAAACTCAATTACGGGAACAGAAAAATTTACAATTGATTTAACACAAATAAGTGCTTTTGATTCTGATGTTTTTTATGTTAAACCAAATGATATTATAAATGTTATTCCATTGAAACAAAAAACATGGGGAACAGGTACTACTGGTCTTGGAGCACTCACAACAATTGTTTCGTTATTTACATTGATAAGTACTACTTTTATTTTAGCAAGAAATTTATAGGGATTTATGGATAATTTAAATAAACTAAATAACAGTACTATTCAAGCTAATGTTGATGTTAAAGGGTATGTTTTTAAGGTTTTATCTTATTGGAAACTTTTTTTTGTAACTATTATTATTGCCTTGATAGTTGCCAAATTTATGAATGATTATAAAACAAAAATTTATAATCTAAATACCGTAATATCTGTAAAAGAAGAAAACAATCCATTGTTTTCTACAGGAACAAACATAGCATTTAATTGGGGAGGAGCAAGTGATGCCGTAGAAACTATAAAAGTAGTTTTAACTTCTAGAACACATAATGAAAAGGTAGTTAGAAAATTAAATTTCTTCATAAACTATTTAAAAGAAGGCAGGTATAGGTTAGTGGATGTTTATGGTTACACTCCGTTTGTGGTAGATTTAGATACTAGTAAACCTCAATTATATGGACAACTTATACAAGTAGAAATTACAGGTGAAGATACTTATAAATTATCTTTTGATCTTAAAGAGAATACTTCAAATGCTTTAATTACCTATGATACAAATACAACAAGTGTTCACAATTTTTCCTCTCCACTTTTTTCTAAAGAGTATAAAATTGATGAACAGATAAATACTGAATTTTTAAATTTTTCATTGCAAAAAACCAAAAAGTTTACTGTTGGTGAAAAATTTTATATTCAATTTGTAAGTTTTGATGGAACTGTAGGTAGTAATAAATCTATTGGTGTTGAAGGTATAGCTAATGGAGCTTCTATGCTTAGATTGTCTAAAGGAGGTACAAATAAAAATAGAATTGTAGACTACTTAAATGCAACGGTTGTTATTCTTGATGAAGATAAGCAAGAACAAAAAATTCTTTATGCTAAAAAGACGAAAGATTATATAGAGCTTTTGTTTACACAATTAGAAGATAGTTTACAGCGAATAGAAAAGGAATTAGGGGTTTTTAAGGAAAAAAATAATATTTACAATTTATCTGAAGAAGGTAGTCTTGTTTTTAATGAAACTATTGAGATAGATCAAGAGAAAAAAAATGTTTTAGAGTTTAATGAATATCTTAATAATTTAAGAAGTTATTTACTTTCTCACGATACCTATGGGGAAAATATTCCTGTTCCTGCTTTAATAGCTGTTCAAGATGGGAAGATTTCTGGTGAAATATCTACACTTATACAATTATCTAGTTTAAGAGAAAAATTAAGAGGTTCTGTAACAGATAATCATCCACAGGTTATTAAGTTGAGTAATGACATTAATATTTCTAAAACTAATTTATTAGAAAATATATCCACTTTAAAAGTTGTTAATCAAAATAAAATTAACAAATTAAATGCTGAATTAGCTACTTATAAAAGCAAACTTAAAAAATTACCTAAAACAGAACAAGGTTTATTAAAGTTTGAAAAAAACTATCAAATTTCAGAAGCAAATTATAATTATTTGAAGCAAAAAAGTTACGAAGCAGGTTCTGCAATTGCTGCAAATGTATCTGATGTTAAAATTATAGATACGGCTAAAGACTTAGGTAATGGTCCTGTATATCCAATACCAAGTTTTAATTATTTAGTTGGTTTAATGTTGGGAATTGTTTTTCCTTTATTTTATATTATTACTAGAGAGGTTTTAGATAATAAAATTCACACAGCAGAGGATATTCAAAATAACTATGCAATTCCTGTTTTAGGTGTTGTAGGTAAAAACCATGGAAATAATAATCTAGCGGTTTTTAATAAGCCAAAATCCTCAGTTTCAGAATCCTTCAGAGCGCTTAGGTCTAATATTCAATTTTTATTTAAAAATACAGATTCAGATAAATCCAAAACATTGGTTTTAACTTCTTCAGTAAGTGGTGAAGGGAAAACAATGATTTCTATAAATATGGCAACTGTTTTTGCTTTAAGCGGAAAGAAAACAGTTTTAGTAGGTTTAGATTTAAGAAAACCTAAAATTTATGATGATTTTGATTTAACCAATGATGTTGGTGTGGTAAACCACTTAATCAAGCAAAAGACATTAGATGAAATTATAATTAAGACTAAAGTGCCAAACTTAGATCTTATTTTGTCTGGACCAATACCTCCAAATCCTTCTGAATTATTATTGAATGAAACAGCAGACAAGATGATTAAAGACCTTCAAGAAAGATATGATTATGTTATTATTGATACACCACCTGTTGGTTTAGTTTCTGATGCATTAGAGTTGTTTAAATATGGAGATGCTATTATTTATGTTATCCGTCAGGATTATTCCGAAAAGGGAATGATGAGAATGATAGATGATAAGTATAAAAATAAAGAAGTAACCAATATTAGTTATGTTTTAAACGACTTTTCTATAAAGAATAAATACGGTTATGGTTACGGCTATGGTTATGGCTACGGTTACGGCTATGGTTATGGAAAATACGGTAATGGTTATCATGAGGATGAAGATAATAAAGGCTTCTTCTCTAGAATATCTAGTTTATTTAAAAAGAATTAAAAATTAAAAAAGCATCGTTAATTCGATGCTTTTTTAGTTATATAAAAACTGAGGAAAAATTTCAGTTTTTTAGAGGGAATTTAATAAGCTGTTTTATCTTGCTTTTCTGCCCATTTATTAAAAGGCTCTAGTGCAATCTCTCTTCCTATTTGCTCAAACGGAATGCTTCTTTTCTCGTAAGGTAAAGGAATTTCTTTGTAGATAAATTCATCGTCAAAGCCAATATTTGCAGCATCTTGCTGATTACTTCCGTAAAAAACTTTGTCTGGTCTTGCCCAGTAAATAGCACCTAAGCACATAGGGCAAGGTTCGCAAGAAGTATATATAATACAACCGTCTAACTGAAAAGAACCAATATTTTTACAAGCATCTCTTATTGCAGTAACTTCTGCGTGTGCAGTTGGATCATTGGTAGATGTTACTTTGTTATTTCCGCGACCAATTACTTCTCCGTCTTTTACAACGATACACCCAAAAGGCCCCCCTTCGTTATTATTCATTCCTTTTAAAGCTGCTTTTACAGCTTCGCTCATAAATTCTTCGTGTTTGTTCATCTTCATTTTCTTTTATTATGATTTACTTTGTTTAGCCAAAAAAAGCTGCATAAGGTATGCAGCTTTTAGAGAATGTAAAATTAATATTTTTATTTTAAACCGCCGGTCATTTCTTCTGGTTTTACCCATTCGTCATATTGTTCTGGAGTTACATAGCCTAAACGAACAGCTTCTTCTTTTAAAGTTGTTCCGTTAGCATGCGCTGTATTTGCAATTTCTGCAGATTTATAATACCCAATTTTAGTATTTAAAGCAGTAACTAACATTAAAGAATTATTTACCAATTCTGTAATTCTAGCATGATTTGGTTCTATACCAGCAGCACAATGTTCATCAAAAGACTTACATACATCACCAATTAATTGAGCAGATTGTAAAACATTTGCAGCCATTACAGGTTTAAAAACATTTAATTCATAATGTCCTTGAGCACCACCAATTGTTACGGCAACGTCATTACCCATCACTTGAGCAGCAACCATTGTCATAGCTTCACACTGTGTTGGGTTTACTTTACCTGGCATAATAGAAGATCCAGGTTCGTTTGCAGGAATAATAATTTCTCCAATTCCAGATCTTGGTCCTGAAGCCATCATTCTAATATCGTTGGCAATTTTATTTAAAGAAACAGCAATTTGCTTTAAAGCTCCATGCGTTTCCACTAAAGCATCGTGTGCTGCTAAAGCTTCATATTTGTTTTCTGCTGTAATAAATGGCATTCCTGTAAATTGTGCAATATATTTTGCTACCAAAACATCATAACCTGCAGGTGTATTTAACCCTGTACCTACTGCTGTACCACCTAAAGCTAATTGAGATAAATGATCTAAAGTATTATTTAACGCTTTTAAACCGAAGTTTAATTGTGCAACGTAACCAGAAAACTCTTGACCTAAAGTAAGTGGAGTAGCATCCATTAAATGCGTTCTACCAATTTTTACTACATCTTTAAAAGCTTCTGTTTTTGCTTTTAAAGTATCTCTTAATTGTGTAATTCCAGGAATAGTAGTTTCTATAATTTTTTTGTAAGCAGCAATGTGCATACCAGTAGGAAATGTATCGTTAGATGATTGCGATTTGTTTACATCATCATTTGGCTGAATCACTTTTTCGCCTTCACCAATTACTTTTCCTGCAATTTCTTGCGCTCTATTAGCAATTACTTCATTCACATTCATGTTAGATTGTGTACCAGAACCTGTTTGCCAAATAACTAAAGGAAACTGATTATCTAATTTTCCTTCTAAAATTTCATCACAAACTTGTGCGATTAAATCTCTTTTTTCTTCTGTTAAAACACCTAATTCTGCATTTGTATATGCAGCTGCTTTTTTAAGATATGCAAAACCATAAACAATTTCTAATGGCATAGAACCAGAAGCACCTATTTTAAAGTTGTTTCTAGAGCGTTCTGTTTGTGCACCCCAATATTTGTCTGCAGGAACTTCTACGTTTCCCATAGTGTCTTTTTCGATTCTATATTTCATAATTATAATGTAAATTTTAGATACACAAATTTACAAAAAACTATGATTACATAAAGTTGATATTTATCATTTTTAGATAACTAAAAAAAATGTTTTTTTGATGCCTATCTTTTAAAAATAAATATTATTTTTGCATTAATAATTTTACAAAATATACAAATGTTAGATTTTTCAGAATTTTCAGGATTGGTTTTATTTATGTTTATTTTTACAGCTGGTTTTTGGTTGTTAATATTCTTATTAACATTTGTGGTTCCTTACTGGATTGGTGGAACTATCTGGGAAAATATGAAGTTAAAGAAAGAAGCTAAAAAAGCTGCGGAAGGTAAGTAGTCTTTTTAAACCATATAATTAAAAAAAACTCGTTCATTTATTTGAACGAGTTTTTTTTTGGCGTTACCACAAGGGGCGGGCTTTCTGTTACAAGTCCTCGTTTTTTACAAAGGTAAAAATCTGTGGGCTTTTCACTACAATCCCTAACGCGGGCAAACTTGCAAAAACTTGTTGTAGTAACAAATAATTAGCAAATATGCCCGCGTTAGGGATTGAAGCAATTGTTTGAGCTCTTTTTTCTTTTTCAGAAAAAAAGCGAGTGTGGAAAGCCTGTTAAAACGCCCAAATACTTTTAAAATTCATCTCCGCCACCATCATCTTCTCTATTTTCAGCTGGTTTTCTATCTTTTTGGTTTTTACTCTGATTAAATCTGTAGGTAAAAGTTAAAGACACCTGGCGCATTCTTCTTTGAAATGTTTGGTCTGTGATATTGGTTGGGTTTTCTCTACTTGGAGCGTACCCAACAACCTCGTACTTTCTAGAGTTAAAAAGATCACTAACATTAAGTACTAAGGTTCCTTTGTCTTTTAAAATATCTTTACTAAGTGCTATGTTTGTAGATAAAATACCTTCTCTCTCGCTTTGTGCATCGTTTTTTGGACCGTAATAAAAAACTCTTGTTTGAGATTGAATATCCCAAGGAAGTGTAATTTTAGCATCGAAACGTGTGAACCAAGAGTCGTTTTTTGTGTCGAAATTTTGAGTAATAGGTGTTAGGTTACCATTACTTGGGTCTGTAACGTTGTAAGTGTATTCTCCTTCTGTTTCGAATTGATAGTAGTTAAAGCTACCAGAAAAACGTACTTTTCTACTAGCATTATAATTTGCTGTAAATTCAAAACCAGATCTGTCTTCTGAAGCCAAATTAATTGGTTGTCTAATAATTACATTGGTTTCTTGTCCGTTTACAACTCTAACATCTTGACTGTTAACTCTCGAAATATTGTTTGTTGAATGTTGGTAATAAATAGAAGAGTTTAAAGTTAATTTACCCCAAGTATTTAAGTAACCTAAATCGAAAGAATTTGTATATGTAGGGTCTAGGTCTACGTTTCCTTTAGAAAAAATAACTTCACTTTCTCTACTTTCAAATGGGTTTAAATAGCGAGAGCTTGGTCTTCTTAACCTTTTACTATACCCTAAGGTAAAACTTTGATCATCGTTTAATTCATATCCAAAGTTTACGGTTGGAAATAAATCTGTATAATTTTTATTGTAATTTTCATTGTTATTCAATAATTGAATATCAATGTTTGTAATTTCTGCTCTTAAACCTAATAAATAAGAAAACTTGTTAATTTTACTACCAAATTGTGTGTAAAAAGCATTTACATTTTGAATGAATTCTAAGTTATTAGAAGGGTTGTATGCTGGGTCTAAATTAGGAGCAACAACTAGGTAATTTGATGATAAATCTTGGAAACTACCACGGTAACCTGCTTCAAATTGCGAGTTTTTACCAATTGGTAACACGTAATCTGCCTGCACTAAATTGTCTATAGAATGTTCGTTTGTAGTGTTTGTTTCTGGGTTTATATCTATAATAATTGCATTCTCGTTTTCCTTACTAGCACTATGTTGTAAATCTAGCGTTAATTTATGTCCGTCTTCATTAAAATTATTTACATAATTTAAAGAAAACTGTAATGTTTTATCATCTTCTCCTTCAGTTTGAATACGTGTAGAGTTGTATAAATTGTTATCTAAAGCATCAAAAGAGCTAATGTTATTCTTAGAAATATCATTACCATCAGAATCTCTTACAAATATAGTACCTGTAATAGAACTTTTTTTGTTTAAATAATATTCTAAACCAAAATTAGCATTAAAGCCTTTTCTACTTCGGTCATTATCTCTGTTTTCTACTCTAATACTATCTATATTTCCATTAGATAGGTAAGTTATATCAGAATTATAAACACCAGGACCTGAATTATCGTTATATCCTAAATTAGTAAAGACATTTATTTTTTCGGTACGTAAATTTAAATTTACACCACCTTGATAATTTTTAGGATCTCCAACAGTAACGTTTACAGAACCATTTAAACCAGAAGATTTTCCTTTTCTTAAAATGATATTTAAAATACCTGCAGTTCCTTCAGAATCGTATCTTGCAGATGGAGATGTAATTACTTCAACTCTTTCAATAGCATCAGAAGGTAATTGTTTTAAGGCATCTGCACCGCTTAAACCAACTAAAGCAGATGGTTTTCCGTCTATTAAAATACGTACGTTTTCACTACCTCTTAAACTAACAATTCCTTCGGGATCTACGTCTACAGAAGGTACATTGTCTAAAACATCAGAAGCGGTACCACCTTTAACCGTCATGTCTTTACCAACATTATATATTTTTTTATCTAAACGAATATCTACAGTAGATTTTTCGGCTATAACAACCACTTCATCTAAACTACTAGCATCTTCATATAGTTTAATAGTTCCTAAGTTTTTGTTTGATGAAATTTCTTGAACTGGAAATTTGATGGTTTTAAAAGAAATAAACTCTACACTTATTTCGTACGTTCCTTTTGGGTTTTTAATATTAAAACTACCTGTTTGATCTGTAATTCCACCAGAAACTACTTGCGTTTCAGTGTTTTTTAAAACTACAGTAGCATATTCTAATGGTTGATTGGTGTTTGCATCTACAACTTTACCTGTAATAGAAATGGTTTCATTACTAGGCTTTTGAGCTAGCAAATAGGTTGATGTTAATAGGCAAAGTAATAAGAGTGTAATTTTCTTCATAATTGTCTTTGAATCTTGTTATTTTAAGACAGCAAAGTTCTCTCTAAGTTTAATTAGAAGTAGTTAAAGAAAAGTTAAACAAAACACAAAAAAGTTAAGGTTAAATTATTGATTTAATATTTTCTGGAGGTCTGCCAATAACTGCTTTGTTATTATTGATAACAATTGGGCGTTCTATTAGCTTTGGGGATTCTATCATTGCTTTGATAATCTCTTTGTCTGATAATTCTTTCCCTTTGTAGTTTTCTTTCCATATTTTTTCTGTTTTTCTAACTAACTGAATAGGAGAGATGTCTAACATTTTAATAATTTCTGTTAGTTCTTTTTCTGATGGAATTTTTTCTAAATATTTTACAATTTCGAACTCTTTCTTAGAGTTTTCTATAATTTCTAAGCCTTGTCTAGATTTAGAACAACGTGGATTGTGATATATTTTAATCATTTGTATGTTTTTAGTTTTCTATTTGTTAGCAAACAAGTTTAGCCCTGATTGAAATGACATCCTTTTTTTATTTTTCTTAAAAAAAGATATAATGGAAAGCAGGAAACAGCTTCTAATAATTGTGTTTTAAATCTAATCGCTTTTTTGTCCATTTAACATTAAATAAGACTTTAAAAACGGGTTTATATCTCCATTCATTACATTGTCTACATTACCCGTTTCGTGACCAGTTCTTACATCTTTTACCAATTTATAAGGATGCATTACATAGTTTCTAATTTGGCTTCCCCATTCTGTTTTTAGCTTTCCAGATTCTATTTCATCTCTTGTGGCTTGTTGTTTTTGCAATTCAATTTCATATAATTGAGATTTTAGCATTTTTAATGCGGTAGCTCTATTATCGTGCTGAGAACGTGAGTTAGAACAAGAAATCTGAATTCCGGTTGGTTTGTGTGTTAACTGAACTTTGGTTTCTACTTTGTTTACATTTTGTCCGCCAGCACCACTAGAACGCGCAGTTACAATTTCTATATCTGCCGGATTAATTTCTATTTCTATAGAATCATCGGCAACAGGAAAAACATAGACAGAGCCAAAGGTTGTATGACGTTTTCCATTAGAATCGAATGGTGAAATACGTACCAAACGATGCACGCCATTTTCTCCTTTTAGCCATCCAAAGGCATAATCGCCATCTACTTCTATGGTTATGGTTTTAATACCAGCTACATCACCTGCTTGGTAATTAAGTGTTTTTAATTTATAACCTTGTTTTTCTGCCCACATGGTATACATTCTGGACAACATTTCTACCCAATCGCAACTTTCTGTTCCACCTGCGCCTGCATTAATTTGTATGGTAGCAGATAATACATCTCCTTCGTCGGATAACATGTTTTTAAACTCTAAATCTTCTAAAAATGTACTTGCTTTTTCAAATTGTTCTACAACTTCTGCTTCTTCAATTTCACCTTCTTTGTAAAACTCGTATAAGACATTTACATCTTCACTTAAAGTGATGGATTTATGATAGTCTTCTACCCACTTTTTCTTTAATCGAAGCTCTTTCATAAAAACTTCTGCTTCTTTAGGGTTGTTCCAAAAATCTGGATCTACCGTTTTCTCTTCTTCATTGGCAATTTCAATCAGTTTTTTATCAATCTCTAAATAAGATTTTAACTTTTCAATTCTTTCGGCAATATCTTTAAGTTGTTCTTGTGTAATCATAAGTAGAACAAAAATAAATGAAATTTTAAGATTTCTTGTTTTAAAAGGTGATAGTTATTTTATAGTTTTATAGAAATTATACAAAACATGAAAAAAACACTACTTATTTTATTTTTAATTACACTTTCTGTTGATGGATTTTCTCAGTTTTTTACAGAAAAAACAGGTAATAAATTGCAAAAAGGAATTACTAAATTCGAAGGTTATTTTACCTTTTATTATAATGATAACTCTGATAAAATATTTCTTGAAATAGATACTTTAGAAAAAGAATTTCTTTATGTACGTTCTCTTTCTGAAGGAGTTGGGTCTAATGATATTGGTTTAGATAGAGGCCAGTTAGGAGGTGGTGTAGTAGTTTATTTTAAAAAAGCTGGTAATAAATTATTGTTAATACAGCCTAATTTAGAATATAGAGCTATAACAGATAATAAGGAAGAAAAAGAATCTGTAAAAGAAGCATTTGCAAAATCTGTTTTGCATGGTTTTACAATAAAAGAAACTAAAAAAGGCGTGTATTTAGTAGATGCAACAGATTTTTTTATAAGAGATGCTCATGGAGTTTCTGCAAAATTAGTAAGAACAAAACAAGGTAGTTATAGTTTAGATAAAAGTAAATCTGCTTTTAATATTAAAAGAACAAAAGCGTTTCCTAAAAATGTTGAGTTTGATGTTTTGTTAACCTTTAAAGGTACTGCCAAAGGAGGTGACATAAGTAGTGTAAGTCCTAATGCTAGTTTGGTAACAGTAAACCAACATCATTCTTTTGTAGAATTACCAGATAATAAGTACAAACCAAGAAAGTTCGATCCTCGTTCTGGTGGGTATCCAATGTCTTATTTAGATTATGCAACTCCAGTAAACGAGCCCATAAAAAAGCAATTTATTCGTCGTCATAGATTGGAGAAGAAAAACCCAGAAGCAGCAATTTCTGAAGCTAAAGAACCAATTATTTATTATTTAGATAGAGGAACTCCAGAACCTGTACGTTCTGCTTTGTTAGAAGGCGGACGTTGGTGGAACCAAGCTTTTGAAGCGATTGGTTACAAAAATGCTTTTCAAATGAAAATGTTGCCAGAGGGAGCAGATCCGTTAGATGTTCGTTATAATATGGTACAATGGGTACATCGTTCTACCCGTGGTTGGAGTTATGGTGCTAGTATTTCTGACCCAAGAACGGGAGAAATTATTAAAGGGCATGTTAGTTTAGGAAGTTTAAGAATTCGTCAAGATTTTTTAATAGCACAAGCTTTGCAAGCTCCTTATGCAAATAATAATTCTGATGATAGTTTTGCTTTAGAAATGGCAGTTTCAAGAATAAGACAATTATCTGCACATGAAATAGGGCATACGTTAGGTTTTGCTCATAATTTTGCTGCTAGTACAAATGGTAGAGCTTCTGTAATGGATTATCCGCATCCAAAGTTTACTTTAAAAGGAGGTAAAATTGATTTTTCAAATGCTTATGATAACAATATAGGAGATTGGGATAAAGTAATTGTCGCCTATTTTTATCAAGATTATAAAACGGATGAAGCAAATGAATTAAATAAAATTATTGAAAATGCTACTGCAAAAGGATTTAAGTATTTATCTGATGCAGACTCTAGATCTCAAGGAAGCGCAAGTGCATCTTCTCATTTATGGGATAATGGAGGTACGATCTATGAAGAATTATATAATTTACTTGAAATTAGAAAAATGGCGATTGCTAATTTTTCTACCGATAATATAAAAACCAATCAACCTTACTCTGTTTTAGAAGATGTATTTGTTCCGTTGTATTTTTTCCACAGATTTCAAACAGAAGCAACCGTAAAATTAATTGGTGGTTTAGAGTATTCTTATGCAGTAAAAGGAGGTAAAGAAACTGTTGTAAAAAGAGTTTCTGGTTCTTTAGAAAAAATAGCATTAGAAGCAGTTTTAAAAACAATAGCTGTTGATGAAATTACAATTCCTAAAGAAAAATTGTCTTTGTTTCCGCCAAGGGCGATGGGTTTTGGTAGAACTAGAGAGTCTTTTAAAAGTAATTTAGGTGTAGAATTTGATGCTTTTGGAGCCGTAGAAACTGCTTCTGAAATGACTTTAAACTTGTTGTTAAACCCACAAAGAGCATCAAGATTAATCGCTCACAAGAGTTTAAATGATAAACAATTAGGTTTAGATGAGTTAATTGATGAATTGATCTTAAAATCAATAAAAAAAACACATAAAGATTCTTATTATCAAGAGTTACAAAACGTAATTAATACCACTGTTTTAGAGCAATTGTTTTATTTAGCGTCTTATAAAAATCAGTACAAACAAGTTAATGCAATTGTGTTTTTTAAATTAGATGAAATAAAATCAATTTTAGAAAACAAAAAGTCAAAAGGAGTTCAGAAAATATATGATATTGCAATGATAAAAATGATTGATGGTTTTAAGAAAAAGCCTACATCATTTAAGAAAACAAAAGCACTACAAATTCCTGATGGATCTCCAATAGGAACAGATTATAAATATTAAAAAAAGACGTAATGATAATTGATTTAATTTCTGATACAGTTACCAAACCAACAAAAGAGATGTTGGCTGCAATGATGACTGCCAACGTTGGTGATGATGTTTTTAAAATGGACCCAACTACCAACGAATTACAAGAAAAAGCGGCAAAATTGTTTGGTATGGAAGATGCGTTGTTTTTTCCGTCCGGAACCATGGCAAATCAAACTGCCATAAAATTACACACACAACCAGGAGATAAATTAATCTGCGATAAATACGCGCACGTTTATAATTATGAAGGTGGAGGAGCAGCATTTAATTCTGGTGTTACTTGTAAGTTAATTGATGGAAATAGAGGTATGTTTACTGCAGAGCAATTACAAGATGCTATTGATGAAGGTTTTGGTATTCATACGCCATTTGCGAGTTTGGTTTGTATTGAGAATACTACAAATAAAGGAGGAGGAGCTTGTTGGGAGTTTTCTGAATTAGAGAAATTACAAAAAATATCGAAAGAAAATAATTTAGCTTTTCATTTAGACGGAGCTCGTTTATTTAATGCAATGGTTGCAAAAAATGAAAAACCAAAACAATATGGTGAGTTATTCGATACGATTTCTATTTGTCTTTCTAAAGGTTTAGGTGCACCGATTGGTTCTATTCTTTTAGGCTCTAAAGCGCATATTGCAAAAGCATTACGAATAAGAAAATTATTAGGAGGAGCAATGAGGCAAGTCGGTTTTTTAGCTGCAGCCGGAATTTATGCTTTAGATAATCATGTAGAAAGATTGGCCGAAGATCATAAAAAAGCACAAGAAATAGGTGCTGTTTTAGAAGCTGTTTCTTATGTAACAAAAGTAGAACCTATAGAAACTAATATTGTAATTTTCTATGTTGATGCTAAAATAGGAGCAGACAAATTTATCCATAAAATGGAATCAAAAAATATTCTTTTAACGCCAATGGGCGAGGGAAGAATAAGAATTGTTACCCATTTAGATTACACAGGGGAAATGCATGAAATTCTTTTAAGGGAATTGAAAAGTTTTTAAAAGTAAAAACGAATAATTGGTGATATGGCAGAAGAGTAAACGCTTCTGTCATCATACAAAACATCATATCTTATACCAATAGCAAAACGCCCCGTATTATAAGCAGCTCCTAAATATAATGCAGGAAAACTAGTACTTGTACTTTGTGAATTAAACGTTTGTTTAGCAAATGATTGTTCAAATTCTCCAGAAAGCTGAATACCTATATTAGGTATTTGGTATAAAGAAATAATGCTTGCTCCATAAACATTTGTTTTGACATCTTGGTTTTTACTATAAACATAGGTTAAACCAGTTCCTAAAGCAAAGCCATTGTCAAAATTATAAATGGCACTTGGAGAGACACCAATAGTGGTTTGTGAACCAAAACTCATACTTACGCCACCACCAAACTGTACATTGTCCCAAAAATCAGTGTTTTCTTGAGAAATCATGGTAAAAGAAGTGCTTAAAAACAAAAGAAGGAAATACTTTTTCATAATAAAAATTAATTATTCTCGTCTAATTTAGCTAATTCTTTATAATTTCTATTCAATTTTTTTAATAATATTCCGTAAAGCAATTGATAAAAGAGCCATAATACACCTAATAATACCAATGTAACAACAAGAGTTAAAAGAATTATTAAAAATATTTGTTTGGTTTCTAACTCTTCAGATTTAAAGTTTATTTCTGCTACCATTACAATAATCATCAATAAAGCCATATAACCTAAGATAAAGATTACGTAGTTTCTTACTGTTTTTCTAGTTTTAAGAATTTTTTTCATCAACTTTTTAGTTGAATCAATGGTAGAAATACTTTTGTAATTCTTGTAGAACATTACTAAAAAATAGAACAAAATTATATATGCCAAAACTTGAGAATAATAAACAAAATTCATTAATCCAATTTTTTCATATTCTAAATATGCTTCTTCCATATCTAAGAAAAAGCAAATAGAATTTAAAAATACAAATTCTAAAATACCAATAATAAAGATCCATTTTACAATAGACGATGACTTAGATTTAGCCATTTTGTAGATATCAACAGCAGAAAATTTATTTCCTTCTTCTGGTTGATTTTCCCAAGTTTTTTTATATTTATCTAATAAATCCATGCTGTTATGGGTTTAAAATGTTTTTTAATTTCTCTTTTGCTCTATTCATTTTTACTCTTGCATTTACAGATGAAATACCTAATGTTTCAGAAATTTCTTTGTAAGGTTTGTCTTCAAGATATAAAAATATCAACGCCTTGTCAATATCATTCAATTTGTGAATTGCCTTATATAAAGCTTTTAACTGAATTTCTTCCGTATCATCATAATCAGTCGCTTTTATTTTATAAGCAAAATCACTAATATCTTGTGTTTTAACTCTTCTTGTAGACTTTCTATACAACGAAATTGCTGTATTTAAAGCCACTCTGTACATCCAGGTGCTAAATTTAGAGTCTCCTCTAAACTTTGGATAGTTTTTCCAAAGCTGAATGGTTATCTCTTGAAATAAATCATTATGAGCACTTTGGTTTGTAGTGTAAATTCTACAAATTTTATGAGCAATATTTTGATTTTCTTCAAAGTCCAATAAAAAATTTTTCTCTAAATCTTTTTGCACTTGTGTAAATTAGTTAGTTACCTATTAGTAGGGTAAAAGTATAAATTGTTACATTTTAAATAAAAAATATTTTATTCTTTGTTTTTTCGTTAACTTTGTTGAACTAAAAATAAAATACATTGAACAATATTAAATTGGATTTTACCATTAAAGACCTTGAAAATATTTCAGGGATAAAAGCACATACAATCCGTATATGGGAAAAAAGGTATAATCTTTTAGAGCCAAAAAGGAGTGAAACAAACATTCGTTTTTATTCAAATGAAGATTTACAGAAACTCCTAAATATTGTTTTATTAAATAATAATGATATTAAGATCTCTAAGATTTCAAAAATGTCTGATGAAGAGCTAATTTTACAAACTAGAGCATTAGCTTTTGTAACATCTTTAAATGACGAATCTATTAATGCTCTTAAACTATCGATGTTTCAGTTTGATAAACGCTTGTTCAATAATGTTTATGAAAAACTTTTAGAAGAAAAAACTTTTCAAGAAATTTTTCAAGAAGTCTTTATTCCTTTTTTAAATGATGTTGGTTTATTGTGGCAAACGGATACTTTAAAACCAGCTCACGAACATTTTATTTCTAATTTAATTGTTCAGAAAATTCTTATAAATACAGAAAAACTACAGTTTAATATTTCTGAAACAAGTAAAACGTATGTGTTGTTTTTGCCAGAAAATGAAATTCATGAAATTGGACTTTTATATTTAAATTACGAACTTGTTTTAAGAGGGGCTCATACCGTTTATTTAGGGCAAAGTTTGCCTTTAAACAATTTGGATTATTTTTTAGAAAGTGATAATGAAATTTGTTTTATTACTTCTTTAACTATTAAACCGTATGATGATAAAATAGAAGATTATTTTAAAGAAATAGATGTTATGATACGTAATTCAGGTAAGACTTTTATAGCTATTGGTCAAAAAGTAAATCAGGTTAAACACTTAGATTTAAGTCCACAAATTCACCTACATAACACTATAACTGATTTGTTAAAGGTGATATAATTTTATATTTTCAATTTTATGTTTAATAAAATTGTATATTTGTTAAACAAAATTAAAAATGAAGAAGAAAATTTATATAATAGGATCGGGTTTTTCTGCTTTATCAGCTTCTTGTTATTTAGCAAAAGTAGGTTATGAAGTTATTATTTTAGAGAAAAACGATACTTTAGGAGGAAGAGCAAGACAGTATAAAAAAGATGGTTTTACTTTTGATATTGGGCCATCTTGGTATTGGATGCCCGATGTGTTTGAGCGTTTTTTTGCTGATTTTGATAAAAAACCATCAGACTATTATACCTTGGATAAATTAAATCCTGGTTACGAAGTTTATTTTGGAGAAAACTCATCTGTTAAAATAGCCAGTGAATTAAAAGAGATTTATCAACTTTTTGAAGATGAAGAAAAAGGAAGTGCCAAGCATTTAAAAACTTTTTTAGATTCAGCAAAATCTAATTATGATACTGCCATAAAAGATTTGGTGTATCAACCAGGAGTTTCTCCTTTAGAATTAGTGAATACAACAACTATTGCAAGAGTTTCTCAGTTTTTTTCAACCATAAGAAAACAAGTGAGAAAGGATATAAAAAGTGAAAAATTAATCAAGATTTTAGAATTTCCTGTTTTGTTTTTAGGAGCAAAACCAAATAATACACCTGCATTTTATAATTTTATGAATTATGCAGATTTCGGGTTAGGAACATGGCACCCAAGAGGAGGTATGTATACCGTAATAGAAGGTATGGTTTCCTTGGCTAAAAGTTTAGGGGTTAAGTTTAAAACGAATGCCAATGTTGAAAAAATTATAACTGATACTTCTAAAAATATAACTGGTTTATTGGTAAATGGAAAAGAAATTAAAACGGATTTAGTTTTAAGTGGAGCAGATTATCATCACACAGAAACTTTGTTAGATAAAAATGTAAGACAGTATTCAGAAAGTTATTGGGAGAAAAAAACCTTTGCTCCATCCTCTTTGTTGTTTTATGTTGGTTTTGATAAAAAAATAGAAAACGTAAGTCATCACACGCTGTTCTTTGATACCGATTTTGATGCACACGCTAAAGAAATTTATGATAAACCGCAATGGCCAACAGATCCTCTCTTTTATGCGAATTTTACATCTATTACAGATAAAACTTCTGCACCTGAAGGTAAAGAAGCTGGTTTTTTTCTAATACCTCTGGCTCCTGGAATAGAGGATACGGATGAACTAAGAGAAGAATATTTTCATAAAATTATGGACAGGTTTGAGAAGTTAACAGGTCAGGAAGTAAAAAAACATGTATTGTTTAAGAAGTCTTTTTGTGTAAATGATTTTAAAAGTGAATACAACTCATACAAAGGAAATGCGTACGGAATGGCAAACACACTTTTACAAACTGCTTTTTTAAGACCAAAAATTAAAAGTAGTAAAATAAAAAATTTGTATTTTACGGGACAGCTAACGGTTCCTGGTCCTGGAGTTCCTCCTGCTTTAATATCTGGAAAAATTGCATCAGAATTAATCTTTAAAAATCAACTATAATTATGAAAGAACTATTTGATAGCGTTTCTAGTGAATGCAGTAAGTTGGTTACAAAAAAATACAGCACTTCTTTTTCTTTGGCTGTAAATATGTTGTCTCCAAAAATTAGAACAGATATTTATAATATTTATGGTTTTGTGCGTTTTGCAGATGAAATTGTAGATTCTTTTCATGATTATAATAAAGAACTTTTAATGGAACATTTTGAAAAGGATTATTATCTAGCAAAAGAGCTTGGTATTAGTTTAAATCCCATTTTAAATTCTTTTCAGCAAACGGTTCATAAATACAAAATACCAGATGAAATGGTGCAAGCCTTTTTAAAAAGTATGAAAGCAGACTTATTTAAAACAGAATACCAAACTAAAGAAGAATATGATGCGTACATTTATGGTTCTGCAGATGTTGTTGGGTTAATGTGTTTAAAGGTTTTTGTTGATGGTGATAATAAAAGGTTTGAAGAACTAAAGGAGGCTGCAATGCGTTTGGGTTCTGCTTTTCAGAAAGTAAATTTTTTACGTGATTTAAAAGATGATTTTGAGGTGTTGAATCGCTCTTATTTTCCGAATATAAATTTGGGAGAATTAGATGCATCTTCTAAGCAGTTGATTATTGACGAAATAGAAGCAGATTTTGAATTTGCTTATCAAAACGGAATTCTTAAATTGCCTGTTGAAGCTAAGTTTGGTGTTTATATGGCATATAGATATTATAAAAGATTACTGAAGAAATTAAAAGAAGTTCCATCAGAAAAAATTATGGATACTAGAATTCGTATATCGAATCCGATGAAAATAAATTTGTTAGCTAGAAGTTACGTAAAATATAAATTAAACATTATTTAATGATTTTTGTACTAATTACTTTAGGTGTTTTTCTTTTTATGGAATGTGTTACTTGGTGTACGCATAAATTTGTGATGCATGGTTTTGGTTGGTATTTGCATGCAGATCATCATCAACCAAAATACCAAGGTATATTCGAAAAAAACGATGCTTATTTTATTGTTTTTGCAATACCTAGTATTTTACTTTTTTACTTTGGTACGTATACTGAATACACGTTCTTGTTTTTTATTGGACTTGGAATTCTGTTTTACGGAATAGCCTACTTTTTAGTGCACGATGTTTTAATTCACCAGCGTTTTAAATGGTTTAAACATACTAATAACCGTTACTTAAGAGGTTTGAGAAAAGCGCATAAAATGCATCATAAACATTTAGGAAAAGAAGAAGGAGAGTGTTTTGGAATGTTATTTGTCCCTTTTAAATATTTTAAAAAACCTAAACTTTAGAGTTTAAAAATTTACTAGTTTCTTCGAATTATTTCAATTTTTACTAAACACATTATTTTATCTATTTTGAATTATTACGACTACATAATTGTTGGAGGGGGAGCATCTGGCTTAATGATGGCTTACAGAATGTCTAAAGATTCTTTCTTTGATAACAAATCTATATTGATTGTAGACGAAGTAAAAAAGCAAGTTAACGATAAAACTTGGTGTTATTGGGAAGAACAAGATGGCGAATGGAATGACATTTTAACTACTTCTTGGAAAAATATTGTATTTAAGAGTGCTATTTATAATAAGGTAGAAAATATTGCTCCTTATCAGTATAAAATGATTCGTAGTAAAGATTTTTATTTAAAAATATGGAATCAAATAGCCTCAAAAATAAATATTTCCTTTCTTGAAGAAAGTGTGATTAATATTAATCAATTATCCTCCGAAGCAGAAGTAATAACAGAAAATAAGGTATTAAAAACACGAACTGTACTTAATAGTATTTTGAGTGATGATTATAAAAAACAGTCTAAATACCCTGTTTTAAGACAACATTTTGTTGGTTTTTTTATACAAACAGAAGAAGATTTTTTTGATGATAGTGCAGCAACTTTTATGGATTTTACGGTTGAGCAAAAAGGAAATACACGTTTTATGTATATACTTCCTTACAATAAAAAAGAAGCATTGTTTGAGTATACCTTGTTTTCTAAAGATTTATTAGCTTATAATATTTATAAAACAGAAATAGAAAAATATCTACAAAGTAAAAATATTAACAATTATAAAATTATTGAAAAAGAGCAAGGTTTAATACCAATGACCTGTTATAAATTTTGGAATAAAAACTCTAAAAATATTATTAATATTGGTACTGCAGGTGGCTGGTCTAAAGCAAGTACAGGTTTTACTTTTAATAAGATTAATAAAAAAACAATCCTTTTAATCAATCATTTAAAACAAAATAAACCATTACCAAAATTTCATAAAATAAATAAATTTTGGTTTTATGATTTATTGTTATTAGATATTTTAAGTGAAAAAAACCATATAGGATCTTTTCTTTTTTCAAATTTATTTAAACGTTCTTCACCTAAAAAAATATTAAAATTTTTAGATGAAGAAACTTCTGTTTTTGAAGATTTACAAGTGATACTTAAAATGCCTCCAAAATATTTTATCATAGCACTTTTTAAAAGAATTTTATAATTTAAAACTTTTGTCAAACACTTCTTTCATTACAGAGTAAGAAGTAGATGCTCCCGGTGAAGCGCCTAAAAGAGCAGCAATTGTTTTATCTTCAGAAATTATTATTTCTGTTCCAAATTCTAATTTACCAAACCCTTTTTTATTTCTTTTTATAATTTGAACACGTTGTCCAGCAATTACAGTTTTCCAATCGTCGTTATTTGCTTCAGGATAAAAAGCTCTTAATTCTTCCATTCTGTCTTTAAAGGATAATCTTACTTGTTTTATTAAGTATTTTACAAGCGGTAAATTTTGATAACCTGCACCTAATAAACTCATAATATTATCAAACTCAACAGATCTTGGTAAATCAAACATAGAACCATGTTTTAAGAATCTAGTTGTAAAGCCCGCAAAAGGGCCAAATAATAATTCTTTTCTACCGTTAATCATTCTAGAATCCATATGAGGAACAGACATTGGTGGTGCACCACGTCCTGCTTTACCGTAAGCTTTTGCGTTATGTTTTTCTATAATTTCTGGATTGGTACAACGTAACCATAGACCACTTATAGGAAAACCTCCATAACCTTTTGCTTCTTTTATATTTGCTTTTTCTAATAAAGGCAATGTGCCTCCACCAGCTCCAATAAAAAGATATTTAGAGGCAAGCATCCAACTTTTAACAACGTTTTGCCCTTTTATAGTTACTACCCAATTACCTCTTTTAGACTTTTGTATATTGTTAACATTGCTATGATTTAATAATTCTACGTTGTCTTGTTTTTTTAAGAAACGAAATATTTGTTCTGCAATTTCACCAAAATTAACATCATATCCTTTTTCAAAAAAGGTAGCAGCAATTTCTTCTTTATCGGCTCTTCCTTCCATCATTAAAGGTAGCCATTTTTTTATTTGTTCTTTATCTTTAGAGAAAAGCATGTCTTTAAATTGAGGGGTATCTTTTATAACCTCATAACGCTTTTCTAAAAAAGCAACGTCCTTTTTTCCTCTAACAAAACTAAGATGTGGAACTTCACTTATACATTTTGATAAATTGTTGATATAGCCTTTTTCTTCACAGTCTTTCCAAAAATTATAAGTTTCTGTAAATTGCTCCGATATACTGATGGCTTTTGTAATATTTACAACACCTTTTTTTTCTGGAGTATAATTCAATTCACAATTTCCAGCATGTCCAGTGCCAGCATTATTCCAAGCCTCAGAACTTTCTTGGGCTATTGTAGGTAGCTTTTCTATGATGGTTATTTTCTTTCCAGGAAATTTTTCATAAAGTAAGATGGCTAATGTTGCAGACATTATACCGCCTCCAATAAGTACAAATTCGGAATGTTTTACAGATGAAATCTTTGGCATTTTTTTTATTTTAAGAGCACAAAGATACTTGTTTCTTGAGGTTTTTAAAACTGATTTTTGTTGAGATTTCAGTAATTATTGTACGGTTAAATTATGTAAAAGATAAATAATTCTCTTATAAGTAAATATATAGAAATTTATATTGAAGATATTGGTTTGTGTGATCCATTTTAAAGAACTAATAGAACGAAGTTAAAAAATTAATGGATTCTCTTTTTTCTGAATTAATTAAAGTATTTAAGATTTCTAAATTATTAAAAAGAGATAATTTCCTGGTATATTGTTAAATATAGAGCTTAAAAAAAGATTTAAAATTATATGGTTTTTAGCCAGTCTTCTAATCGATCTAACCAAGTGTGTAAGTACCCTTTTTTATTTATTGCTAAAGAAAAACCGTGACCTCCATAAGGATAAATATGTATTTCTACTTTTACTTTTTTATCATTTAAAGCTTTGTAAAACTGTAAACTGTTTTCTACAGGTACTGCAGTATCATTAGAGGAGTGTACTAAAAAAGTAGGAGGTGTATTTTCTGTAACTTGTAACTCATTAGAGTATTGTTCTATTAATTCTTGGGTAGGTTTTTTACCTATTAATTGATTTCGAGAACCTTTGTGTGTGTAATCATCTTTCATCGTAATTACAGGATAAATTAAAGCCATAAAGTCTGGTCTTGCAGAAATGGTGTCTGTAGGTTCTTCTTTAAAGTTATTTTTAGTATGAAACTGAGTCCCTAGAGTAGCGGCTAAATGTCCTCCAGCAGAAAAACCGATAACACCAATTTTATTAGGATTAATACCGAATTTATCAGCATTAAAACGAACCCATCTCATAGCTCTTTGGGCATCTTGAAAAGGAGCTTCATTGGGAGTTTTTATAGATTTGGAATTTGGTAATCTATATTTTAGAACAAAAGCAGTAATTCCCTTGCTATTAAACCATTTTGCAATTTCAGTGCCTTCCCAATCATAGGCTAACATAGTATAACCTCCCCCCGGACATATAATAACAGCTTTGTCTGTTGCATTTCGTTTCGATGGAGCATAAATTTCTAATGTTGGTTTTTTAACTTTAGATATTTTAACAATATCTCCATGTTCTATAAATTCTTCTTCGCTGGTTTCTTTGCTATTTGGTATGGTTTTCCAAAGAGAGACAACTTTATTTTGTGCTTGTAATTGACCAAAGGATATCATCATAAATAAAAAAATAAGTATTAGTTTCATATAGATAATTTTAAAAATAGAGATTTACCATTGTACGCCAATAACATGCTCTATGAGCTTCTTCTTGCCATTCAAATAAGTGATGTGGAATTCCTTTTTCCTGTAAAATATTAGATAGTTTATAGTTGCTTTCTAGAAAAACATCTTCTTTTCCGACTGCTAATATAATATTCATTTTACTCAATTGACTAAGTAAAATTTGATCATCTAAATTTTTTAAATATTGATTCGGCATGTTAAAATACACAAAATCATTATGGAAACCACTTAACAAGTCTTTAAAGTAACCATTAGATTTCGTTAAATCATAACGTCCACTCATACCAACAACTTTAGAAAACAATTTTGGATGTCGCATGGCTATGTTTACTGCATGGTAAGCACCTAAACTGCAACCTGCAGAAACTATATTTTTATTTGAATTTTGTAAATTGGCAAAAGGGAGTACTTCTTCTATAACGTAGTTTTCATATTGTATATGTCTATAAATTCTATAACCTGGATCTTTAAAACTATTGTAAAAAGATTCTAAATCTACACTGTCTACACAATAAACTTGTAATTCTCCTTTTTTAATCTTTTGCTCTACAGAGGCAATAATTTTCCAGTTTTCATAATCATAAAAACGTCCCATTCTAGGTGGGAAAAACAAAACTTTTTCACCTGAATATCCAAATACAAGGAGTTCCATTTCTTTTTCAAGATTTTGACTATACCATTTATGATATTCTCTTTTCATGAAAAATTAATTTTCCATTAAGATACTATTTTAAAATGTTTTTTCGAGTATTTTT
This sequence comes from Polaribacter sp. R2A056_3_33, assembly GCF_019278485.1. Classification (NCBI taxonomy): domain Bacteria; kingdom Pseudomonadati; phylum Bacteroidota; class Flavobacteriia; order Flavobacteriales; family Flavobacteriaceae; genus Polaribacter; species Polaribacter sp. R2A056_3_33. Next base: position 4,089,737 of record NZ_CP058984.1, on the reverse strand, counting down.
TGAGGGAAAATTATAGGATGTTTCTGGAGTGCTTTTTCTAATAAGTTGTAACCCTTGGTATTAAAATGTAATCCATCTTCTTCAAAATACTTGCTATTAGGTTTGCCTTTTTTATCTAATAAGTCATCATAAATATTTACAAAATGAAAATTATCGTCTTTAGACATTAATTTTTGAATTTTTTTATTTGTATAATTGATGCTTTCTTGCAGATGACTGCGTGCAATACTAGGTTTTATAGAAATACAAGTGCATTTTATGTTACCGTATTTAGTTCTAATTTTAAGTAGTAAGTTTTCTAAAAATAGAATAATTTCTTCTGGATGTCTGCCATCTCCCAAATCATTATCTCCTGCATAAATTACAATAGCATCTATGTCTTTTATATTCTCAAAAACCCGATCAAAGAACCAAGTACAAGCAGCCAGTGTAGAGCCTCCAAATCCTAAATTTATAGGTTTGTGTTCTTTAAAAGTAGTAGTTAAGTTATTCCATAGGGTTAATGTAGAACTTCCGTAAAAAATCGTTTTGGGATGATATTCTAATTCTTGAATTTGATTTTCTAATCGTTCTAAATCTGGATGATACCAAAACATGTATATTTTTTTAGGGTTAATTTTCAATATATAATTAAAAAGTTAAATAGTATTAAAATGGTTATAAAATTAAGCGTTGTCCCTGCGTTTTTAAGGGATATCCCTACTAAAATACAAGTAGAATCACTTTTTATGTCTACGAAAGTGATTTTTTCGAGTTCAATTATCAATTCATAAAAGAAGTAAGTATGGTTTTTTGGTAGTACAGCGATTAATTATATTATTTATTTAATTTGTAAAGTTTGTTGTTTATGTAGTTTATTTATAGTTGGTTAGGTCTGTTTGTGTTTTTGGAATCATTTTTTATTTTACTTAATGTAAGTTTATGTTTTTGTGTCGTCTACTTATTGAATAAATTTGCATTAAATTATAAAACATAGTTAAAATATATGAAATATATTAGAATATTAATACTAGGTCTTACACTCGTTTTTACAAGCTGTAAACATCCTTTTGAGTTTAGTGTTTATGAAGCAAACGTTAAAACCGAACAACAAAATACTACTGATAAAAATTTAAAATTATTGGAGAATATTACAGTAGACTCTAAAGAATTTAAATTCGCTTTTTTATCAGATGTACATTTTTTTTATGATCAACTTAGTACAGTAATTGATGATATAAATAAAAGAGATGATATTAAGTTTGTAATCTTTGGAGGTGATATTGCAGATCAAGCATTATTAAGAGAATATGAGATTTTTCATGATATAATGTCTAAATTGAAGAAACCTTATCTCACCGTTATTGGAAATCATGATTATAATATAAATGGAGGAATCATCTACAAGAAAATGTTTGGTGATTATAATTATTCTTTTGAATTTAATAACAACAAGTTTGTTCTTTTTGATGATGTTGTTTGGGAAAGTGAAAAGGAGTTAGATTTTGATTGGTTAATATCAGAATTAGAAGACAATACATCTTTTAATCAAGTATTTGTTATTGCTCATATTCCTCCTTATGGAGATCAATTTGATGATGAATTAAGAGAAAAATACAGATCTACCATGTCAAAATACAATGTTCCATTATCTATTCATGGACATACGCACAGTTATTTTTATGAAGAAGGTGATGTAAGTTATTTAACTGCGCCTGCTGTTAAAGAGAAGGCGTATAATATAGTATCTGTGAAGGATAAAGGGTTTAGTGTTGAATTGATCGAATTATAAAATAAATGAAAATTAGAAAAATATTTATAGTATCTATATTATTGTTATTATTTAACAATGTTTATGCTCAAGAAACTAATGTAGTAAAAGAAAAATCTTGGTATGTACCAGATTATGTAAAAGCACAATTTGCAGGAAATATTGGTCTTGTTTCTGTGGGTGCAGGTTATCAATTATTTAATGATGTTTTGTACTCAGAATTATTATACGGCTTTGTTCCTGAGTTTGCATCTAGAGCAGATAACATACATTTAATTACCATTAAGAATACGTTTCCTATTTATAGAAAAGTAATTGGTGAAAACTTAACAATAACACCTATAGCGGGTTTTACAACAACTTTAGACATAGGAACGAATTCTTTTACTACGCTTCCTAGTTTGTATCCTGATGGTTATTATGTGCCTACAGCTGTTCATTTTACTTTTTTTGGAGGAGCTTTATTGCATAAGGATTTTAAAAAGCCAAAAATTTTTAAAGGAGTAGATTTTTATTTAGAATTCGGGACTGTAGAAACCTATTTATGGTATGCAATTACGTCTAAAGAGGTTGGGGTACTTGATGTTTTTAGTGCTGATGTTGGAGTGAACTTTTATTTTTAAACAATATTTAAGTTAATTAATAAAATAAAAAGCCTTGTTTACAATTTGTAAACAAGGCTTTTTTATGGAATAGATAATTTCTACTTCGGATATTTCTCAGCAATCTTATCCAAAGATAAATTGTGAATACTACCAACATGTGTATGCTGTTTTCCTAAATCTGGTTTGTAAGTTCCGGCTTGTACTTGTCCACCAATTTTCTGATAAGCTTCTCTAAAACTCATACCGTCAACAACTAAATTATTGATGCTGTCAACTGTAAATAAATATTGATACTTTTCATCATTCAAATCAATATCTTTTACAATTACTTGTTGAATAGAGTAATTAAAGATGTCTAAAATATCTTTTACATCTTCAAAAGCTGCAATAATATTTTCTTTTAATAACTGAAAATCTCTGTGATATCCGGTTGGTAAATTATTAGTAATCATCACCATTTCTGTATGTAATGCCTGAATTTTATTACACTTTCCACGAATCAATTCAAATACATCAGGGTTTTTCTTGTGTGGCATAATGCTACTTCCTGTTGTTAATTCGTCAGGAAAAGTAATAAACCCAAAGTTCTGACTCATGTATAAACAAACATCCATTGCAAAACGAGACATGGTGTTACATAATCCGCCTAAGGCGGAAGCAATAGAGCGCTCGCTTTTTCCACGACTTAATTGGGCTGCAACTACATTGTATTTCATGGTAGCGAATTCTAATTCCTTGGTGGTTAATTCTCTGTCTATAGGAAAAGAAGATCCGTAACCAGCTGCAGAACCTAATGGATTTTGGTCTACAACTCTAGAAACTGCATTTAACATATATACATCGTCTATTAACAATTCCGCATACGCAGAAAACCACAAACCAAAAGATGATGGCATGGCAACTTGCAAATGTGTATAACCAGGTAAAAGACTTTCTTTATGTGTTTCTGCTAATCCTAAAAGGGTATCAAAAAGTGTTTTTGTTTTATCGTTGATAATTGCCAAGTTCTCCTTGTAGTACAACTGTAGTGCTACTAAAACCTGGTCATTTCTAGAACGAGCAGTATGGATTTTCTTACCAACTTCGCCTAACTTATTGGTTAATTCCCATTCAATTTTAGAATGTACATCTTCAAAAGAAGCTTCTATAACAAAGGTTCCGTTTTCAATATCATCCGCTAATTCTTGCAATCCTCTTTTTAAGTCTTTCAATTCATCCGCAGTAATAATACCAATTGATTCTAGCATTATGGCATGAGCCAAAGAAGCCTGAACATCATATTTAGCAATATGCATATCAATTTCTCTATCATTTCCAACGGTAAATCTTTCTATTTGTTGATCTATTGAAAATCCTTTATCCCAAAGTTTCATATTTTTTATATTTTGTTGTCATTGCGAGGTACGAAGCAATCTCTTTATTAATTGAGAGATAACTTTGTGATACTTCCTCGTTTTGACGTTTTGTTATATTACTTTTTAAACAATTACTCTATTCAGCAATTCTACATAAATCTGAATTCCTTCTTCAATTTCTGCAAGATAAATAAATTCATTGGCAGAATGAGAACGAGTACTGTCTCCAGGTCCTAACTTTAAGGATTGGCAAGTTAATACAGATTGATCGGATAGCGTAGGAGAACCGTAAGTTTCTCTTCCCATCGCAATTCCTGCTTTTACCAAGTCATGATTTGTAGAAATGCAAGAGGAGTTTAATCGTAAACTTCTTGGTGTAATTGTAGTACAAGGTGCTTTTTCTTGTAATATTTCATTAATTTCTTTATTCGAATACGCATCATTTACACGTACATCTACTACTAAATCTACATGTGCTGGCACAACATTGTGTTGAGAACCTGCAGAAATTTGTGTAACGGTCATTTTTACATCACCTAAAGCTACAGAAGGTTTCTCGAACTTAAAATCTTTAAACCATTGTAATACTTCAATAGTATTGTAAATAGAGTTGTTATTATTTGGATGTGCAGCATGACTCGGAGTTCCTTCTACAATAGCATCAAAAACAACTAAACCTTTTTCTGCAACCGCTAAATTCATTAAAGTAGGTTCACCAACAATTGCTACATCAATATGTGGAATAATAGATAACATACTATTTAGTCCATTAGGACCACTATTTTCTTCTTCTGCAGAAGCCACAATTACCAAATTGTATTTTAGGTTTTCTTGTGCATAAAAATTAGTGAATGTAGCCATTAAAGAAACCAAACAACCACCCGCATCATTAGAACCTAACCCATATAATTTACCATCTTTTACAATGGCTTTTAAAGGATCATTGGTGTATGCTGAATTTGGATGTACGGTATCGTGATGGGAATTTAACAATAAGGTTGGTTTGCTGTCATCAAAATATTTGTTGGTTGCCCAAATATTATTTTTTGTTCTTTTAAAAGGTATTTTATTTTCTATAAACCAACCTTCTATCAATTTTGCTGTATTTTCTTCTTCTTGAGAAAATGATTGTGTTTCAATCAAGTTCTTTAAAAGAGAAATAGCGTTTTCTGTTAATTTTTCAATATTCATTTTTTATAATGTTATTGTGGTAAAATTATCGTTTTCTTTTGTTAGCATAGATGTATTTCCAATATGTACTTTTGAAACTCCATTATCTAAAGCATCAAAACAGTTGTCTATTTTTGGAATCATTCCGTCTGTAATAATTTTAGCGTCTAATAATTCTTTATATGTATCCGTATCGATTTTTTTTACCACAGAATTTTTATCATTAAAATCTTTTAAAACACCATTTAATTCAAAGCAATAATAAATAGATGTTTCGTAGATTTCACTCATACCAACTGCAATGGTACTCGCAATTGTATCTGCATTGGTATTTAATAATTGTCCGTTTCCGTCGTGTGTAATTGCACAAAAAACAGGTGTAAAATTAGCTTTAATTAATTTATCAATAGAATTAGAAGCCACTTGTTTTACATCACCTACAAAACCAAAATCGACTTCCTTAACAGGTCTTTTTTCTGATTTAATACTGTTAATATCAGCTCCTGTTAAACCAATAGCATCAACTTGTAATGCTTGTAATTTGGCTACAATATTTTTATTGACCAAGCCACCATAAACCATGGTAATTACTTCCAGCGTTTCTGCATCTGTAATACGTCTACCATTTACCATTTTAGATTCGATACCTAATTTAGAAGCAATATGAGTGGCACGTTTTCCTCCTCCGTGGACCAAAATTTTGTTTCCGTCTAAGTTAGAAAATAATTTTAGAAAAGCATTTAAAGAAGTTTTATCTTCAATGATGTTTCCTCCAATTTTTATGATTGATAGTTTTTCCATTTTTGTTTCTGTGTTTATTAGATTGCACTCGAGGTGTTAACAAGGTAGCAACTGCATTCTACTGACAAATGTTATAAATTTTCTAATATTTTCTTTAATACTAATTGCGCAGCATAGGTTCTGTTGTTTGCTTGCTCTATGACTAAAGAACTATTAGAATCTAAAATAGCATCTTCTACTACAACATTTCTTCTAACAGGTAAACAGTGCATAAATTTTGCTTCACCAATTTTTTCTTTGGTAATCATCCAATCTAAATCTGTTTTTAATATTTTTCCGTAGTCATCGTAAGAACTCCAGTTCTTTGTATAGATAAAATCTGCATCTTTAAAAGCTTCTTCCTGATTATGATAAATAGGAGTGTCCTTTGTTATTTCTGAACTTAAATTATAACCTTCAGGGTTTGCAATTACAAATTCGACATCCATTTTTTGCATTGCTTGTGTAAAGCTATTAGCAACAGCGTGTGGCAAAGCCTTTACGTGTGGAGCCCAACTTAACACTATTTTTGGTTTCTTTTTTGTAGTGTTTTCAGAAATAGTAATTGCGTCTGTTAAACCTTGCAAAGGATGACCAGTAGCACTTTCCATGCTTACAACTGGTACTGAAGCAAATTCTACAAAAGATTTTAAAACTTGTTCGCTTTCGTCTTTTTCTTTGTCTGTTAAACTAGGGAAAGCTCTAACGGCAATAACATCACAATATTGAGAAACTACAGCGGCAGCTTCTTTAATATGCTCTGCAGTATTACCGTTCATAACCGTTCCTTCTCCAAATTCAATTCCCCAAGCATCTCCAGAAACATTCATTACAATAGGATCCATTCCTAAATTTAAAGCTGCTTTTTGTGTACTTAAACGTGTACGCAAGCTAGAGTTGAAAAATAACAAACCTAATGTTTTGTTTTTTCCTAAGTGATTATTACTTAGAGGCTTTCTTTTTATTTCTTTTGCTTCTAGAATCCAATTGTCAATATGTTCTATGTCGTTAATGGAGGTGTAATTTTTCATGTTTTTATTTTAACAATGTACTTAAGTCCATTGAAATTGATAGTCTTATTTTATTTTTGTAAACGGTACTGTATTATTCATAGCATTGGTCATAAAATTGTCTTCTAAACCGTTTACAATCCAAGTTTCTATGTTTGCGTTTTTTGCAAGTTCTGCTGCTTCAATTTTAGAAGCCATTCCGCCACTTCCGTGGGATGATTTAGAATTTACAACTTCATCCTTTAAATGGTCAAAATCTTCAACGACCAAAATAGTTTCTGGTGTATTATTTTTAAAAGATTCTTTGGTATAAATTCCGTTTGTGTTTGTTGCAATGATTAATAAATCTACATCAAGTAAAGTAGCTGTTAAAGCTGCCAATTTATCATTATCACCAAACTGAATTTCATCTGTTGCAACCGTATCATTTTCGTTAATAATAGGAATGTAGTTGTTGTTTACCAACACATTAATAGTGTTTACAATATTGGTTTTACTTTGTTGTTTTTCAAAATCTGAATAGGAGAGAAGGCATTGAGAACTCAATAAACCGTATTCTCTAAAAATTTCTTGATAGATTCTAATTAAATGTGGCTGACCAATAGAAGCCAAAGCTTGTTTTACAAAAACTTCTTCATGTTTACTTTCTAGTTTTACAAACTGTTTTGCAACGGCAATTGCTCCAGAACTTACTATAATAAATTCACAAGTATCTTGTAATTTTGCAATCTGATTCGCAATATCTTCAATTTTTCCTCTAGAAATATTATCCGTTTCTTTGGTAAGCGTGTTAGAGCCTATTTTTAATAAAATACGTTTCTTTTTTTGCATTGTGTTTAATTTTCAACTGTTTACTGTGATTGTAAACTAGCAACTAAAATTTTTAACTTCTCACCTGTCCATTTCCATAAACGTACCATTTATTGGTAACCAAATGCTGTAAACCAATTGGCCCACGTTGGTGTAATTTGTCTGTACTAATTGCTAATTCGCCACCCAAACCTAATTGTCCACCATCTGTAAAACGAGTAGAAGCGTTATGATAGACAACTGCGGTATCTACGTTTTCCATAAATACTTTAGCTTTCTTAATTTCTTTGGTAATAATTGCTGATGAATGTCCGCCAGCATATTTGTTAATCATTGCAATAGCATTAGTATTTGAAGCAACTTCTCCAATAACAATTTTGTAATCTAAAAATTCTTCGTACCAAACTTCGTTTGATGAAATCTGATCTAAATTATGATTTTTAGCTACAGTTGCATCACCTAGAACTTCAATTTTAGATTCGTTTAATTTTGATATTAATTTATTGATGAATACTTCTTTATTAGTAAGATTAGCATCAATTAATACTTTATCAACAGCATTACAAGCAGATATTTTTGATTTTCCGTTGATGATCACATCAATTGCAATATCTAAATCAGCATCATTACTTACATACACAAAGTTGTTTCCTCGTCCGCTAATTATAACAGGACACGTAGCGTGTTCTTTTACAAAAGCAATTAAACGTTCGCCACCACGAGGCACAATTAAATCTACCTTTTGTGTAGGTTTTTCTAAAAAAGCCTGTGTTTCTGTTCTGTTGAATTGTAAATATTCTACCCAATCTGTAGCTGCATTGTGCTGTTTTAAAGCTTTGTGCCATAATTCCACAATTTTTAAGTTAGAATTTAAAGATTCTTTACCACCTTTTAATAATATTTTATTTCCAGATTTAAAAGCAATTCCTGCAGCTTCCACAGTAACATCTGGTCTCGATTCATAAATAATAAGAATCGTTCCAAAAGAAGCCGTTTTATTATAGACTTGCATTCCGTTATCATGCTTAAAACTAAAACGTTCTACACCAACCGGATCTTCTTGTGAAGCTAAATGTTTTGCAGCAGCAATCATTTCATCCACTTTTTTATCATCCGCTTTTAAACGATCGAACATAGAAATGTCATCTCCTTTATAAGCTTCTAAATCTTTTTTGTTGATACAAATAATAGCTTCTCTTTCTTTATCAAGAAGTTCTGCCATTGTAAGTAAAACAGCATTTCTAATTTCAATTGATAATAACGTATTCATAGTTTAAGTTTCTAGTAATCAGTTGCAGTTTCTAGTATTAGTTTAAGCAAAAATCTTTGCACCTTTGCGAGAACAAATTATTCTCCTAAAGCATCAACCAAAGCTTCAAAAAACTGATTGATATGCTCTTTCTTTAGAGTTAATGGAGGTAAAATTCTTAAAAGGTTTTTATTCATCGCACCACCTGTAAAAATATGATAGTCATAAATTAGCTTCTTACGTAAATCTCCAACTTCAAAGTCGAATTCTAAACCAAGCATTAATCCTTTACCTTTTATATTCTTTATTTGTGGAATTGTCTTTGCAATTTTTATGAAATAGCAAGACATTTCATTTACATTATCTATTAAGTTTTCCTCTTCAATTACTTTTAAAACAGATAAACCAGCAGCACAAGCCAAATGATTTCCTCCAAAAGTAGTCCCTAACATTCCGAATTTAGCTTCAACATCTGGGTGAATTAAAATTCCTCCAATCGGGAAACCATTTCCCATTCCTTTTGCTATCGAAATAACATCGGGAGTTACATTATAATGCTGAAAAGCAAAGAATTTACCAGACCTACCGTAACCAGACTGCACTTCATCGGCAATAAAAAAGGTGTTATTTGCTTTACAAAGTACATCTACTTGTTCGAAAAACTCACTAGTTGCTTGATCTAAACCACCAACTCCCTGAATAAATTCAACGATAACCGCACAAACATCACCTTTTTCTAGTTCTGTTTTTACAGCATCAATATCATTTAATTCTAAAATAGTAACCTTTTGTTGCGCGTTAATTGGTGCAATAATATTTTTATTATCGGTTGCAGCAACCGCAGCAGAAGTTCTACCATGAAAACCATTTTTAAACGCAATAACTCTAGATTCTCCCGTTTTAAAAGAAGCTAATTTTAGGGCATTTTCATTTGCTTCAGCACCAGAATTACATAAAAATAATTCGTAGGCTTTGCAGCCAGAAAGGGCTTCTAATTTATCGGCTAATTGAACTTGTAAAGGATTCTGAATAGCATTCGAATAAAAACCTAGTTTTTCAACCTGACTGGTTATCGCTTTTACGTATTTAGGATGTGCATGACCTATAGAAATTACAGCATGTCCGCCATATAAATCTAAAAATTCCGTTTTGTTTTCGTCATAAACATAAACTCCTTTAGCTTTTACAGGAGTAACATTGTACAGTGGATAAACGTTAAATAATGGCATAATGATAGTTTTTAGTAGCAATGGGTTTACACCCGTTGATTAGTTTTTAATTTGGTTAATTTTATCAAAAGATTTATTGATCCCTTTAATTAAAGAAGAGCTTAAACCTTGGTGTTCCATTTCGTTTAACCCTTCTATTGTACAACCACCAGGAGTGGTAACTCTGTCTATTTCTGCTTCTGGATGATTGCCTGACTCTTTTAATAAACTAGCCGCACCAAAACATGTTTGCATGGCTAATTTATGGGCTTCATCGGCTTCAAAACCTAACTGAATTGCGCCTTGTGTAGTGGCACGAATTAAGCGCATCCAAAAAGCAATTCCGCTTGCACAAATTACTGTTGCGGCTTGTAATTGCTCTTCTGGAATTTCTAAAGATTGTCCTAAACTATTAAAAATAGTTTTCGCTAATTCCACTTTTTCTTTCCCTTTTACATTCGGAGAAAGACACGTCATAGATTGCCCAACTGCAGCAGCTGTATTTGGCATAGAACGAATAATAAATTTATCGATTCCAATAATAGCTTCAATTTTTTCGATAGAAAAACCTGTAATAACTGTAATTATCACATGGTTTTCATTTAAAAGAGGTTTTAAATCTTTTAAAATTTTTTCTAAATGCCTTGGTTGAAGAGCAAATATTAAAATATCAGAATTTTTAACAGCTTCTTCATTATCCGAAGTTAAAACTACTTCATTATAAGTGTTAAAACTTGCTATTGAACTTGTATTTCGTTTTGTTAAATACAAAGAACTCACCACTTTGTTTTTTAATAAACCTTTGGCAATAGACTGTCCTAAACTTCCTGCTCCAATAATTGCTGCTTTCATAATTAATATTTTTTTACGTTCCCTAAAGGTTGCGCTTTACACTATATCTTATTTTGTTCTCGATACAAATTTTTTAAACCGACACCAAAAAGGATGGAGCCTGTCTTGAGCGTAGCCGAAAAGTTTCAATCGCTAACTCGAGTTACTTACTACTAGAAGTAATTTGCTTTTAAATTTAAACCTAGGGTTTCTTCAAAACCATGCATTAAGTTTAAATTCTGAATTGCAGCACCAGAAGCGCCTTTTAATAAATTATCAATAGTGGTTGTAATTAACAACTTATTGCCGTGTTTTTCTAACTGTATTAAACACTTGTTGGTGTTTACAACTTGTTTCATAAAAATGCTTTCATCAGAAACAAATGTAAAAGCAGCATCTTTATAATACGCCTTATAAATTTCTGTTGCTTCTTTAAGAGAACCATCGAACTTTGTATACGTAGTTGCAAAAATTCCTCTAGAAAAATCACCACGATTTGGCATAAAATTAATTTCAGAATTAAAACTAGGTTGTAGTTGGTTTACAGTTTGGTTGTACTCTCCTAAATGTTGATGATTAAATGCTTTATAATGAGAAAAGTTATTATCTCTCCATGTAAAATGTGTCGTTGCAGATAATGACGTTCCTGCTCCAGTTGCACCTGTTACTGCATTAATATGCACATCATCTTTTAACAAACCATTTGCTGCTAAAGGTAAAATAGCCAATTGTATTGCAGTGGCAAAACAACCAGGATTTGCAATGTATTTTGCTGTTTTTATACTTTCTTTATCTAATTCTGGTAAACCGTACACAAAATCTTTACCTTCAAAATTCTTATCAGCAAGTAATCTAAAATCATTACTTAAATCAATAATTTTCGTGTTATCAGAAAAGCTGTTTTTTTGTAAAAATGAAGTTGAGTTTCCATGACCTAAGCATAAAAATAAAACATCTACATCAGCATTTATTTCACTTGTAAAACTGATGTCTGTATCACCAATTAAATCTTGATGCACTTTATACAATTTGTTACCAGCGTTAGAAGTACTGTATACAAAATTGATATTTGTCTTTGGATGATTCAACAATAATCTAATTAATTCACCAGCAGTATAACCAGCTCCTCCTATAATTCCTACTTCTAAATTTTTCATGCTTTTGAAAATTTTTAACTGTGTAACTGTTTAATCGTGTAATTGTTATGTTGTGTAATCGTTGTGAAATAATCACTTAAACAATTACACGATTCAACATTATTTGTTATTTACTTGTCTGTATATTTTATTCTGATTTCCTAAAATTTTAATAAAACCTTTTGCATCATCTGCTGTCCAAGCTTTGTTTTCTTCTCCATACGTACTAAATGCGCTAGACATTAAATCGTGATCAGAAATTATTCCGTCTAAAGTAAAATGATAAGGTTTCAAAGAAACCACTACATTACCAGAAACCATTTTTTGAGAACTTTGTAAAAAAGCTTCCGTATCTCTCATTACAGGATCTAAATATTGCCCTTCATGTAAATGCATTCCGTAAAAACTAGATAAATACTCTTTATGCTGTAATTGCCATTTTGTTAAGTTGTGTTTCTCTAACAAATGGTGTGCTTTTACTGTGATTAAAGCCGCTGCAGCTTCAAAACCAACTCTTCCTTTTGTACCAACAATTGTATCACCAACATGAATGTCTCTACCAATTGCATATGCAGAAGCGATGTCGTTTAATTTTTCGATATTTACTTCCGGAGCATTTTCTTGTCCGTTTAAAGCAACAAATTCACCATTTTTAAAAGTTAGAGTTACTTTTTCTTCACCTTCTTTTTCTAATTGAGAAGGATATGCTTCACTTGGTAAAGGTAATTCTGACTTTAAAGTTTCTACTCCACCAACACTAGTTCCCCAAAGACCTTTGTTTACAGAATATTTAGATTTTTCCCAAGGCATATCAATACCTTCAGATTTTAAATAATCTATTTCTTCTTGTCTTGTTAATTTTTGGTCTCTAATTGGTGTAATAATTTTGATTCCAGGAGCCAAAGTTTGAAAAATCATATCAAAACGAACTTGATCATTTCCTGCACCTGTACTACCGTGAGCAATATATTCAGCACCAATACTCTTTGCGTATTCTACAATTTCAATTGCCTGAATAATTCTCTCTGCACTTACAGAAAGTGGATACGTAGCATTTTTTAATACGTTACCAAAAATTAAATACTTTACTACTTTGTTGTAGAAGGTAGAAACTGCATCAATATTTTTGTACGTAGAAACTCCCATTTTATAGGCGTTACTTTCAATGTGTTTAATCTCTTCTGTTGTAAATCCGCCTGTGTTAACACTTACGGCATGTACATCATATTCTTTAGATAAACTAACTGCACAATAAGATGTGTCTAAACCTCCACTATAAGCTATTACTAATTTTTTCATAATATTATTCTTTATTTTTTTTAAGAAACAATGCTTGTTTTATTCGTTTTAATCTTTGAAATGTTTTTTCTTTAAAAGGAGTTTTCTCTTCTTTTTTTATTTTTGCAGGATCAAAAAGCATCCCCGTACACAAACACATTTTTCTGTCTGTTCTTGTTAAAACATCGTAGTTTCTACAAGTTTGGCATCCATCCCAAAAAGATTGATCGTCTGTTAACTCAGAAAAAGGTACAGGTTTGTAGCCTAAATCGCTATTTAATTTCATTACAGCAAAACCTGTTGTAATACTAAAAACTTTCGCATCTGGAAATTTAGTTCTAGAATGCTCAAATATTTTCTGTTTTATTTTTTTTGATAACCCAATATTCCTATAATTTGGGTGTACAATTAAACCAGAGTTGGCAACAAATTTTCCATGCCCCCATTTTTCTATGTAGCAAAACCCTGCAAATTCACCATTTTCTAATGCTATTACAGCATTACCGTTTTCCATTTTTGTGGCAACATATTCTGGTTTTCTTTTTGCGATACCTGTTCCTCTAACCTGAGCAGCATCTTCTATTGTTTTGCAAATAATATCTGCATAAACAATATGTGACTTGTTAGCAATTACAATTTCCATTGCATTGTGTTTTTTATTTTATTAAAGTTGTTGTTTGTTCTTTTTGAATGTAGAATCGGACTCACCTAAACTCTATAATTATCTAAACACCCAAAGGGCGAATAGAAAAACTACGTCGTAAATTGTTATTTTTTAAGATAACGAAAGATTGTAAGTAAGTTTTGTAAGAATTGTTCACGATAAAATAAATAAATGGATAAATACTATAATAAGTTGTCTTGTAGCTAAAGTAGAATATTAGCGACGGCGGTTGCGCAAGCGCAAGCTGGGAACTATTGTAGTACATAAATTATTTATTCTTGTGGTAATCATACTGCTAAAGTAAATATTTTTTAAAAATTATTATCAAAAATGTAGTGCTTTTTTATCAGTTTTATCAAATTTAAACAAATTTATGGTTTGCGTTAAAAATAAATCAACAGATATCTTAAAAAATCTTTTTTTCATAATATTAATGGTGATTAAATTACTGCTTATTATTTATTACTGATTATTTTATGTGAAAACTACAATTCATCCTTAAAAAATTACAACTCGGTATTCTTAAATTTATAGAACTAAGGTTGTTTTGCATCTTTGTAGTATAATTAACCACTTAAAACAACTTATTATGAAACTTATCTTAGCAATTTTAACAACGGCAATGTTATGTGTTACAAACTTAGTAACAGCTCAAAACAAAACAATTACAGCAACTGTAGTAAATATTACTTCAGATTCTGGTAAAGTTGGTTTTGCTTTATATGACAAAACAAATTTTAGAATGAAACCAATTCAGAGTGCTAATGCTATAATTGAAGCAGGGAAAAGTACAGTGGTTTTCGAAAACGTAGAAGGAGGCGAATATGCAATTATTTGTTATCATGATAAAAATGATAATGATAAAATGGATTTTAAAGCTAATGGAATGCCTTTAGAAGATTATGGTGCTTCTAACAATAACATGACTTTTGGTCCGCCAAGATTTGAAGATGCAAAATTTAAGGTTAACGATAAAAATGTATCTTTAGAAATTAAATTTTAGTACGTATTTTTTATAAGAACAATTTCCCAAAATGAAGACACCTACCAACCATATTTATAATAAAATTAAAGATGATTTTATACTTTGTACAAAACTTACCATAGTTATAGGGATCGTTTTTATAGTTATAAACCAACAATTTAGTTTTAAAGGTGCAGGTATTACCTTTTTAATTTCGGGAATGTATTCTTTTACTTTAGGACTTGGAAACGGAATTATTAATGAATACTTAAACACCAAATGGGATTGGGTTAAAGAAACCAACAAAAGAGTTTGGGCAGGAATTATAACTACCGTAATTTATACAGTAATTGCCGTTTTAATTATTCATTTTATACAATATATATTGCTTTTTGGATATAAAGTAGAAAACTTCTTTCAAGGATATTTAGTTTGGGTCCATTTATTTGCAATCATATTTTCATTAGGAGTCGCTGCTTTTTTTCATGCCAAAGGTTTTATGGTGAATTGGAAAAGTGCTATGACCCAGGAAACTACCAAACAAGAAATTGTTGCAAAAACAGAAACTGCAAAATTTGAGTCTCTAAAAAATCAATTAGATCCACATTTTTTATTCAATAGTTTAAATGTGTTAACGAGTTTGATTGGAGAAAACCCTGCGCAAGCAGAAAAATTTACAACCAAATTATCTAAGGTATACAGATATGTTTTAGAGCAAAGAAACAAAGATTTAGTACCTATTGAAGAAGAATTAAAATTTGCAAAAACGTATATGCAGTTGTTAGAAATGCGTTTTGAAGATGCAGTGAAATTTAATATTCCAGATACCATAAGTAATAATGACTTAAAAATTGTACCACTTTCTTTGCAACTTTTGTTAGAAAATGCGGTAAAACACAATGTGGTTTCATCTTCTAAACCTTTAACAGTTAGTATTTATGAAGAAGATACTTATTTAATAATAGAAAACAATGTAAATCCTAAAGAAGCAATAGGGAAAAGCACTAAAGTAGGATTGCAGAATATTGCGGATAGATATGGATTGATCACTCAAAAGGGAGTGAAAATAGATAACAATAACAAAACTTTTAAGGTGAGTTTACCTCTCTTATATAAAATGAACGATATTATGTACAACGACGATTTAGAAAATAGCAAATACGTGAAAGCAGTAGAAAGAGTAGAAAAGTTAAAAGAATTTTATCAGAATTTAGCAGCTTATTGTATTGTAATTCCTTTTTTAATTTTTATCAATTTAAGGTTCTCTTCAGGTTTTCATTGGTTTTGGTTTCCAATTTTTGGATGGGGAATGGGATTGGCATTTCACTTTTTAGAAGTAAATAACTACAATATTTTCTTAGGCAATAATTGGGAGGAAAGAAAGATAAAAGAAATGATGGAAGCCGAGAATCAGCATAAAAACAGAAGATAATGGAAAAGGAACTTACACAAGAACAAAAATATATTTTAGCAAAGAAAAGAGTTGAAAAAATTAGTAAATTCTATAAACACCTGGCAACTTATATTATTGTAAACAGCTTTTTAAGTGCCATTTTTATAGTTGGAGATATAAATGATGGAGATACCTTTATGGAAGCTTTTTCTAATTATCATAATTATAAAATTTGGTTTTTTTGGGGAATCGGAATTGCTTTTCAGGCTTTGAATACTTTTGGTTTAAGTTTGTTTATGAATAAAGATTGGGAGCAAAAGAAGATTCAGAAGTATATGGATGAACAAAATTATAGAAGATAATTATGGATACAGATACTACGCAAAAACAACAATATATTAGAGCGCAGAAAAGAGTAAAAAAGATAAAAGGGTTTTACACACATTTAAGTATTTATTGTATTGTGATACCGATTATAATTTTTGTAAATTTAAAATTCGAACCTCATTTTCATTGGTTTTGGTTCTCTTTATGTGGCTGGGGAATAGGACTTTTCTTTCACTGGTTGTCTGTTTTTGGACTAAAGTTATTAGGTTTAGGAAACAATTGGGAAGAAAAAAAGATTAAAGAATTTATGAATGAAAAAAAATAGTTATGGAAAGAGATTTTACAAAAGAACAAAATTATATTAAAGCTAAAAAAAGAGTTAAAGCAATAAAAGGTTTTTATGTACATTTAATGGTTTACGTTTTGGTAAACATTTTTATTAGTGGCGTTGTTATTTTTGGCTTAATGCAAAGCGGATATAATTTTGAAGATGCTATAAGTAACTTTGGTACTTATTCTACTTGGCTTTTTTGGGGAATTGGTATGTTTTTTCATTGGATGGGCGTTTTTGGTTTTAAATCGATTGGCTTTGGCGCAGATTGGGAAGAAAAGAAAATTAAAGAAATGATGGATAAAGAAGATCTCAGGAAACATAAATTATAAGATTATGGAAAATTTAGACGAAAAGAGATTTTTTGAAGCAAAACAAAGAGTTGCAGAAATTAAAAAGTTTTACAAACATGTTGTAACCTATGTTTTAGTAAATTTATTTTTAACATTTGTTTGGACGTTTTCTTTTAAGATTTTCGGTGACTTTGTGCTAAGCAATCAATACGATTCAGACGGATTTAAGCATATTCCTTTTTGGTTAATTTGGGGAGTTATTTTGTTAATTGATGCTTTTAAAACATTTGGTTTTGCAGGTGTTTTTAATAAAAATTGGGAAGAGAAAAAAATCAAAGAATTTATGCAAGATTAAAATCAACTGAATATTAACAAAAAGAAGAGTTAAAAAAATATAAAAGATCAACAATCTTAAAAAGCGATTACAAAAATGAATGTATTAATAATTGAAGATGAAAAACCTGCAGCAAGAAGGCTAAACAGAATGTTAGCAGCATTAAATTTAGAAGTTCAGCAGATGTTGCACTCGGTAGAAGAGTCTTTAAATTGGTTACAAAACAATGAACATCCAGATTTGATCTTTTTAGATATTCAGCTTTCTGATGGATTGTCTTTTGAGATTTTTGAAGAAATAGAAGTGAAATCTGCTATTATTTTTACTACTGCTTATGATGAATATGCGTTAAAAGCATTCAAGTTAAATAGTATTGATTATTTGCTAAAACCTTTAGATGAAGATGAACTAAAAGTTGCCGTAGAAAAGTTTAAAGAATATCGGCCAAAAGAAGCAGAAGTACAGGTAAACTTGGATGAAATTCGTAAACTATTGGTGAATCCCGTAGATAGAAAATTTAAAAAGAGATTGACGATTAAGGTTGGTCAGCACATAAAAATTATAAATATTGATGAGGTAACATGTTTTTATAGTGAGAATAAATCTACTTATATTCATACTAAAGAAAATAGGAATTACTTGCTAGATAATTCTTTAGAAACTTGGCAAGAACAATTAAATCCAGAACATTTTTTTAGAGTTAACAGAACTTTTATTGTGCACATAAATGCTATAAAAGACATTATAGCATATTCTAATTCTCGTTTAAAGTTAATCTTAGATTCTTATTCTGATAGTGAAATTATTGTGAGTAGGGAACGTGTAAAAGATTTTAAGAACTGGATTGACTAATATCGTTAATTTATTATTAAAGAAACCTTTAGTTTTAGAGTTAGATTTGTTTCCGTACCTATTTTCTTATAACTTCGCTAACTTCTGATAATTGGACTTTGAAACGATGTGATATCATCGTTAACATTAAACTCAATTAAAAAACAGCAACTAAATGGAAAATAAGGAAATAATAAAGAAGTTTTACACATCATTTTCTAATGGAAATGTAACAGGAATGTTAGAATGTTATCATAAGGATGTTGTCTTTAAAGATGCTGTATTCGGAAGGTTAGAGGGAGATAGAGCTTTTAAAATGTGGGAAATGCTACTTTCTAATAAAAAACAAGACACTACTATTAACTTTAGTAATATAGAAGCAACTGCAGAAAACGGAAAAGCAAATTGGGTAGCAGAATATCTTTATGGAGACAAGAAAAGAAAAGTGGTTAATAGAGTTTCTGCCGATTTTAAATTTAAAGATGGTAAAATTATACAGCATTTTGACACTTTTGATTTATGGTCTTGGACAAAACAAGCAATGGGACTTCCTGGTTATTTATTGGGATGGTCCTCATTTATGAGAAATAAAATTCAGAAAACTACCAACAACCGATTAGATGTTTTTATAAAAAAATAACAACGCCTAATTAACATAAGATTCAGTCATTTTAATGATGTATCAATACTAAAATTAAATTGTAAGTAATATTGTAATTTAGTAAAAATATTATTATATTCATTAAAAAATACTATGAGCTTAATAACAATTCAAAAATCACACAACATTTCCGATTTATTTATACTAAAAGGCAGATTAGAGCACGAAGGAATTAAATGTTTTTTACTAAATGAATTTACAACTCAAATAATGCCACATATGGGATCATTTGAAGTTGAGCTACAAGTTCATGATGCAGATATAGATAGAGTAAAAGAGATTTTAGCTGAAATTAATCAAATTGAGTAGAATTAACATCAGAAATAAAGCGGATAGATTACTTTAATACTGAAAATATAAAAGCAAAATTGTAATTGTTTAATCAAATGCTTTTTTAAATATTACTGTATGAACAAAATAAATGAGGTTTAAATCTAAAATAAAAATAGTTCTGTAAGGATTACTTTTGTTTTTATCAAGAAAATATTTTTATTTAAAGGTTTAACTACTTAGAATCTTAAAATTAGTGAACTTGTTTTTAAATAATTTATTGGCAATTAAATAATAAGAACTCACTGCTTCACTTCAATAATAAACCTAACTTCGCATCCTCATAAAAAAATACAATTGCTGAGTATTTGCAATTGAAAAACACACGACATGAATATTTACCAACAAATAGAAGCAGAAATTCAAGCTGCTTCAAACATCATTATTACAGCACACAAATCTGCAGATGGAGATTCCATAGGTTCTTCTTTAGGTTTACTTCATTTTATAGAAAAGTTAGGAAAGAAAGCAGTTGTTTGTCACCCAGATAAAGCACCAGATTTTTTATATTGGTTAGATACTTCTTCAATTCTTTTAATGGAAGAAAACCCGGAAGAAGTAACAGTAGAAATGCAAAAAGCAGATTTAATTTTCTGTTTAGATTACAATGCAACCAATAGAGTAGGTCCAGAAATGCAAGTTTTGTTAGAAGAAGCAACTTGTAAGAAAATTATGATAGATCATCATTTGAACCCTGAAGAATTTCCTACAATCACAGTTTCAGAAACTACAGCATCATCAACATCACAATTAATTATAGATTTAATAGAGCAATCTGGTCATTTAGAATTGTTAGATGAAAAAATAGGAACCCCTTTATATTTAGGAATTTTAACAGATACAGGAAGTTTTAGATTCAATTCTGTAAAACCAAGAACACACGAGGTTTTAGCTAAAATTTTAGCAGCAGGAGTAGAACATCATTTAATTCATGAAAAATTAAGTGATAATAATACAGAAACTCGTTTGCGTTTACAAGGATATGCAATGAGTGAGAAATTAGAAATTTTATACGATTATAATGTGGCAATTATTTCTTTATCTAAAGAAGAGTTGGCGAAATATCACTATAAGAAAGGAGATACAGATAGTTTGGCAAATTTAGTTTTATCAATAAAAGGGATGAAAGCTGCTATTGTATTTACTGAAAGAGACGGAATTATGAAAATTTCTTTCCGTTCTAAAGGAGCAGAAAACCCGGTTAATATGTTAGCAAAAGAACATTTTAACGGAGGAGGACATGCTAATGCTTCTGGAGGAATGAGTGATTTAACTGTTGATGAAACTCTAGAAAAATTAAAAGGATTAATTCCTGAGTATTTTCAGAAATAAGACCAATTGTCTTTTACATATAAAAAGAGGTTTTAGCTTTACAAAGTTAATACCTCTTTTTTATTGCGCTCAATTTTAATTTTTTTCAAAACTAGTTCAAAGAATTATTTACGTTCAATAAAACTTTGATTATTTTTATCAAAAATTAGATAAACATGATGCAACATTACGAGTTTGTTAATAGAAAAGGCATTACAAAAAGAATTTTTAATCTGTTAGTAGTTGTTTCTTTTCTAACCATATTCTTTTCTTGTAATAGTAACGATGATAATTTATTTAACGAGGAAGAAATTATACAAAAAGACGCTAAAATAGAAGATTTAGCGGGTGCTTGGTCTATTTATAAAGTTGAATATGATGGAAACGAAGCTTCTGTACCTGCAACAACTGAAGAGTGCGGGAGAAATTTTTTTATTTACAATAGTTCTGGTACTTATGAAGAATTTCTTTATCAAGAATCTTATCGATGTCAACCGACACAGAATACGTTGAACTGGACTTTAAATAATGGAGTAATTACGTTAAGTTCTGATGAAAACAATCAGTATGAAACAATAAAAATTAAAAATTTAAGTAAAGATAACTTTGTGTTTTTTGTTAGTTTAGATACGGATGGTGACGCTGTTAAAGAACAATATACTTTTACTGCTTACAGATATTTACCACCAAATGAAATGGATTTGTATACAGCTACTTTTCAAAAAAAGGAAGAGGGGCCATTTGAAAATCACATAGAATTTGGTTGGGATGCATATAACGGCTACAATACATTTGAAAAATACGAGATTTATAGAAGTGGTAAGGACTGTAATTTAAACGGAGCTACTTTATTAAAGACAATTACAGACGTAAATTTAAATACCTTTATAGATGAAGAACCTTTGCCCAATAGCGAAGCGTGTTATTTTCTAAAAATTTACACTAATAAAGGACTTTTAGGAGAAAGTGATCCGAGGTATATAAACCCTGAATTTATATTTCCAGAAAATGTTGTTTTTAAAAATGCGGAGGTAATTGAGAATGAAGTTTCTTTATCTTGGGAAAAATATTCTGGTTATTATTTTTCTCATTATGAGATAAGAGTGCAAGATCAGAATGAAAATTCGAGTCCAAATATAGAAAGCGTTAAAATTATTTCGGATATCAATACAACCTCCTTTATAGATGAGAACCCACCTTATGTAAACAATCCTATTTATACTATTTATGTGCACAATATATTTGGGAATATTAGTAACTTGAATGATGAGAAATCTGTTGTAGAAACAGCTTTTATAAGACCAGAATTGTTAGACGCTGATTATATTAAATATTTAAGTTTTGATCCGGAAGGTCAATCCTTTTACTTTTATTTAAGAAATACCAAAAACGAGCCAAGATTGATAAAATATGATTATATCAAGCAAGAAATAACAGCAGAAGCTTTTAAACTACCAACGTCGTATACAGAAGTGGAAATGAGATTAATTACTTCAGAAAATGGAAAAGAACTAGTTTTTTCTCAAAGTGATAACCTATTTATTTACGACGCAGAAACCTTAAATTATAAATATTCTTTAGTTTCATCATATAGGGCAATGGGTAGTTTTGAATATTTTGATGATAATATCTGGGTTTTATCAGACAGTGATGATGTTTTTACTTACAAAAGAAATGGAGATCAATTTGTAGAAATTGATGAAAAACCACATTTTTCAGATCACCAAGGAGGTCAGAATTATGAAATTACAAAATTAGATAAAAACAACTTTTTTTTAAGTCATAATAACGAGGGCAGAGCAATACATTATAGTATTAGTAATACAGGAGAAATCTCTAATAATGGAATAATAGAAATTCCTTTAAAATTCAAATATAATAGTGATGTGTCAACAAATACAACAAGTTCTTATTTACTAAACAAAAAAAGAAATACGGTTTATTCTTTAGATGACTTTTCTAAAATAGTAAGTTATTCTACTCCAATAGTTACATCAAATTTTAGTAAAAATGGGACTGAAATTTATGGTACAAATAATGATTCAGAAGTTTATGATAATCATAAAAATTTTAAAAAGGAAATTATAGTTTATAGTATTTTAAATAATAATTTTAGAACCTTACCTACAAAAGGATTTCCACTATACATTGCAGAAGATAATTTAGGAAATATAATAAGTCTGTCTTCTGGTTTTCCTAGAAATTCTTATTATGATAGTTATAATGGCAATGTTGCAGATCTGTTTGTAGAAATTATTAAATAAGCAAAACAAACTCTTTAAATAATTTCACAACAATCAAACTTTGATTATTTTTATCAAAATTTAGTTTTAAATGAGTCAGAAAGAAGAATTTTTTGAATACATCAATAACGGTTACAAAACCAAAGGCGATTTTATAGCATTAGGTGCCGCAATGTTAGGGGAAGAAACCGTAACAGATGCGCTGGTGAAAATACCACTTAAAACTCTAAATAGGCATGGTTTAATTGCTGGAGCAACCGGAACAGGAAAAACAAAAACACTACAAGTTTTAGCAGAAAACTTATCAGAAAAAGGAGTCCCTGTTTTGTTGATGGATATTAAAGGAGACCTTTCTGGTTTGGCACAACCTAGTCCAGGACATGCAAAAATAGACGAACGTCACGCAAAAATTGGTTTTCCGTTTACAGCACAAAAATTTCCTATAGAAGTTTTAACGATTTCTGAACAAGACGGAACAAGAATGCGTGCTACAATTTCAGAATTTGGACCTGTTTTATTATCAAGAATTTTAGACTTAACAGAAACTCAAAGCGGAATCGTAGCCATCATTTTTAAATATTGTGATGATAATAAATTTGCCCTTTTAGATATTAAAGATTTCAAAAAAGTTTTACAATACGTTACCAATGAAGGTAAAGAAGAAATTCAAGCGGAGTATGGGCGAATTTCATCTTCATCTACAGGTGCAATTTTGCGTAAAATTGTAGAAATAGAACAACAAGGAGGAGATTTATTCTTTGGCGAAAGATCTTTTGAAGTAGAAGATTTAACAAGAGTAGATGAAGACGGAAAAGGAATTATTTCTGTTTTGCGTTTAACAGATATTCAGGACAAACCAAAGTTGTTTTCAACATTTATGTTACAATTATTAGCTGAGGTCTATGAAACTTTCCCAGAGCAAGGAGATAGTGACAAACCGGAGTTAATCATCTTTATAGATGAAGCGCATTTGGTATTTGAAGAAGCTTCTAAGGCTTTATTAAATCAAATAGAAAGTATTGTAAAATTGATTCGTTCTAAAGGGATTGGTTTGTATTTTGTTACGCAAAACCCTAAAGATGTGCCAGAAGATATTTTAGCACAATTAGGTTTAAAAATTCAACATGCATTAAGAGCATTTACAGCAAAAGATAGAAAAGCTATTAAGTTGGCTGCAGAAAATTATCCATCTTCTGAGTATTATGACACGAAAGAAGTTTTAACGCAATTAGGAATTGGAGAAGCTTTTGTATCCGTTTTAAACGAAAAAGGAATTCCAACTCCGTTGGCAAGAACCATGTTACGTGCTCCAATGAGTAGAATGGATGTTCTAACTGATAAAGAGTTAAAAAATGTAATTAACAACTCACGTCTTTTCTATAAATACAATGAAAATTTAGACAGAGAAAGTGCGTACGAATTATTGAATGAAAAGATAGAAAAGGTTAATATTGCAGAAGCAAAAGCTATACAAGCAGAAACCGATAAAAAAGAAAGAGAAAAATTAGCAAAAGAAAGAGATAAGGAAAGAATAAGAGAAGAAAGAGCTTCTAGAAGTACTACCAGACGCAGAAGTACGGCACAAAATCCATTAATTAAAGTATTAACAAGTGCAACTTTTATTAGAGCTGCATTTGGGATTTTAAAAAAAGTATTAAAATAAGAAATAAATAAAAAGAACATTTAAATAACAAACATACTATAATGATTAAAAAAAATATCCTTCCAATTATTGCAATCGCATTTTCACTATTTGTAATTAGCTGTGATAATACTAGTAAATTTAAAATAGAAAAAGGTAAAGTTGGTGCGCTTACAACCACAACTACAATAAAGGAATTAAGTACTATTTTTAAAAACGATTCTATTGTTAAAAATTTAAGTGAAGGTGCACAAGGAGATAAT
This sequence comes from Polaribacter sp. R2A056_3_33, assembly GCF_019278485.1. NCBI lineage: Bacteria > Pseudomonadati > Bacteroidota > Flavobacteriia > Flavobacteriales > Flavobacteriaceae > Polaribacter > Polaribacter sp. R2A056_3_33. Next base: position 4,064,968 of record NZ_CP058984.1, on the reverse strand, counting down.
TATTTTCAAGAAGACGATGAATATTTCATTTTTGAAAAAGGAGGAAAATTGTTACTTACAATTTTGCCAAAACAACAATTAGATTCTACATCTACCATAAAAAGTATAGAAATTAATGATGTGCGTTATACAACTGCATCTGGAATTAATTTAAATTCTAGTTTTTCAGAAATAAATGCCAATAACAATATTAACAGAATAGAGACTACTTTAACTTCTGCAACGCTTTTTTTAAACGACTTAAATGCAACAGTTGCTATAGATAAAGAAGAGTTAGGTCTAAAAGAATTGATTACTCAAAAAGTAACAAAAGAACAAATTCCAGATTTAGCAAAAATGAAATCTTTTATCGTTTGGTTTAATTAAATTTTAGGGCAAATTTTGTCGCTTTATTTTTTTAACAAAACCGCGCTTTCAACTATATCTTTTTATGTAAAAATAAATTGATACTTTAAAAACTCTTATTTAATAAATAATATTTTGTTATATTTATTAAATAAGAGTTTTTACATAAAAAGGATGCCGTTTCAATCGCTTTCGCAAAACCAATATTTATGAAAACATATTCAATTGAAAACAGTGAAGGAACAGTTTTAAGACCAAATTCTGAGTTTGAAAGAAGAATTATCTTTCAATATTATTTAGATAATGACATTAAAATAAACTCCAAAGAAAAAGAGATTCTTTTAAAAACAGATGTGTCAGAACATGAGTCTATTGGTATTATAGGGTGTTTATTAAATGATAGCACTCATTTAAATACTCTTAGGTTAGCGATTGGTTCTAAAAATTTGTCAAATAAAAAATTATCTAATTTAGCAAGTTCATTATTTAATGCTGAAGAATTAGAAAAAGCAGATACGGTTTACTTTGTAGAAAAAAACGTTGATGATTTAAGTAGAATAGAAAATATAATAACAAGCGAATATCTTGCCGCATTTTATAGTTTTAACAGATGAAAAAATATACCATTCAAAAAGCACCCTTTGTGGTTCCAACCACAGATGGTAAAATAATAGAAGAACATTTCGGACAAGCAACCGATGGAAACTCTCAAATAAGTATTGCGCATATGGTTGCGCCTTCTGGTTGGAGTGAACCTTTTCAAACTCCAGAGTTTGAAGAATACACCTATATTATTAAAGGAAAAAAACAATTTATAATAGATGGCGAAACCATTATTTTATCTGCAGGTGAATCTATTAAAATAGAAAAAAATACCAGAGTTCAATATTCAAATCCTTTTACAGATCCTTGTGAATATATGGCAGTTTGTTTACCAGCTTTTTCTATAGACTTGGTACATAGAGAAGAAGTATAGATTACATTTGTGTTAATTTATAAATTGATAGTTATAATATTAATTTTATTTTATTTCTAAATTGCGATAAACTACTACATATGAAAGATACTATTGCACCAAGAATAATAAGACAAATATTTGTTTTATTACTTATTTTATTTATTTTAATTCTAATTTTCAGGGAATTAATTCCCTATTTATCAGGTGTTTTAGGGGCAATAACTATTTTTGTTTTATTAAGAAAAGCAATGCTTTTTTTGGTTAATAAAAATTGGAAACCAAATATTGCCGCAGCTTTTTTAATCTTAGTTTCCTTTATAGGTATACTTTTACCTATTTCGGGTATTTTATTAATGTTGGCAAATAAAGTGCGTGATGTAGTTGGAAATTCAGAAGAGGTTGTATCCAAGTTTAAAACACAAATGACTTCTTTAGAAGGTAAAGTAGGTTATAATTTTACAGATAGTATAGACGCGGAAGAAGTGTCTAGTTGGATAACAGATAACTTGCAGGGATTTGTAGGTAGTACCTTTAATATATTTATATCAATTGGTTTAATGTACTTCTTATTATACTTTATGTTGGTAAATGAAAAAATCTTAAGAAAATCTTTATACAAATATTTACCGATAAACGAAGTGAATTTAAAGATTATAGGTTCCGAAGCGAAGTCTATGGTTCGTTCTAATACCATAGGAATTCCTTTAGTTGCTATTGCACAAGGTATTATTGCGTTAATAGGTTTTCTGATTTTCGATATAAATAACCCATTCTTTTGGTTTACAATTGTTACAGTAGGTTCTATGATTCCTTTTATAGGAACCTTTGTAGGTATATTACCTGTTTTTATTTTAACGTTAGCTTCTGGAGATAGTGTTGCTGCTTGGGGAATCTTAATTTATGGGATAGTTGTAGTTGGGTCTACAGATAATATTATAAGGCTTTTGGTATTAAAAAAATTAGATGATGTGCACCCTTTAATTACCTTAATTGGTGTTATTGTTGGGGTACCTTTATTTGGGTTTATTGGTTTAATTTTCGGACCATTATTAATCAGTTTATTTTTAGTAATTGTAAAAATTTACAGAAAAGAATTTGCCGAAAATAATATTTAATCAATACAATTTTAAGCAAAAAAAAGCGATGCATTTAATGCATCGCTTTTTTTATACCTTATAAAAAATTAGCTTTTTCTTTGGCAAGCTAATAATGTGTTTTTTAATAACATGGCAATAGTCATTGGGCCAACTCCACCAGGAACAGGAGTAATAAAATCAGATTTTTTAGAAACTTCATCAAAAGCGACATCACCAACCAATCTAAATCCACTTTTTTTAGAGGCATCTTCTAAACGAGTAATACCTACATCAATTACAGTAACATGATCTTTTATCATATCTGCTTTTAAAAATTCAGGAATACCAATTGCAGCAATAATAATATCTGCTTGTAAAGTTATTTCTTTTAAATTTTGAGTTCTACTATGGCACATTGTTACCGTTGCATTACCAACCTTTCTTTTTTGAGATAATAAAATACTCATTGGGCTACCAACAATATGACTTCTACCTAAAACAACCACGTGTTTTCCAGAAGTCTCAACCTTATATCTTTCTAATAGCTCTAAAATTCCAAAAGGAGTTGCAGAGATAAAAGTAGGTAAATTTAGAGCCATTTTTCCAACGTTCGTTGGATGAAAACCGTCTACGTCCTTATCAGGATTTATAGCCATTAATATTTTTTGCTCATCTATATGTTTTGGTAACGGAAGTTGCACAATAAAACCATCAATATCTTTATCAATATTTAAAATAGCAATTTCATTTAATAAATCTTCTTCGGTAGTATCATCTGGTAATCTAATTAAAGTAGATTCGAAACCAACAAGCTCACAAGCTTTTACTTTTGCATTCACATAAGTGATACTTGCACCGTCGTCTCCAACGATTATCGCTGCTAAATGAGGCGTATCAGCTCCTTTACTTTTTAAATCTTTTACTTCTAAAGCAATTTCTTCTTTAATGTCTGCAGATGTTTTTTTTCCGTCTAATAAAATCATTTCTAGTTTGTTGTGTTGTTGTCTAGTTGTTGTGTATTATGTAAATTAAAAAAAGATAAACGTGTGTTTATCTTTTTTAATATTTTTACTTCATTCCTTTCATCATTTGCATCATCTTTTTGCCGCCGCCGCCTTGCATCATCTTCATCATTTTACTCATTTGGTTAAATTGCTTCATTAGCTGGTTTACTTCATTAACCGAAGTTCCAGAACCTTTTGCAATTCTCTTTTTTCTACTGGCGTTTATTGTTGTTGGTGTGCTTCTTTCTTCCGGTGTCATAGAATGAATAATAGCTTCGATACCTTTAAAAGCATCATCGTCTATATCTACATCTTTCATTGCTTTACCAGCTCCAGGAATCATACCAACTAAATCTTTCATGCTACCCATTTTTTTGATTTGTTGAATCTGACTTAAAAAGTCATCAAAACCAAATTGATTTTTAGCAATCTTTTTCTGTAATTTTCTAGCTTCTTCTTCATCGTATTGGTCTTGTGCTCTTTCAACTAAAGAAACAACATCTCCCATCCCTAAAATACGATCTGCCATTCTATCTGGATGGAATACATCTATTGCGTCCATTTTTTCTCCAGTACCAATAAACTTAATTGGTTTATCAACAACAGATTTAATAGATAATGCAGCTCCACCACGAGTATCTCCATCTAATTTTGTAAGAACAACTCCATCAAAATTTAAGATATCATTAAAAGCTTTTGCAGTATTTACTGCATCTTGCCCTGTCATAGAATCTACCACGAATAAAGTTTCTTGTGGACTTACAGCTTTATGAATGTTAGAAATTTCATTCATCATCTCTGTATCCACGGCTAAACGACCAGCAGTATCAATAATAACTACGTTTTTACCGTTTGCTTTTGCATGTTTTATAGCGTTTTGTGAAATTTCAACAGGATTATTGTTTCCAACTTCTGCATACACCTCAACACCAATTTGTTCTCCAACAACTTGTAATTGATTTATTGCAGCAGGTCTATAAACATCACAACCAACTAATAAAACTTGTTTAGATTTTTTATCTTTAAGAAAGTTTGCTAATTTTCCTGAAAAAGTAGTTTTACCAGAACCTTGTAAACCAGACATTAAAATTACAGTTGGCGAACCACCTAAATTAACACCTACAGTTTCTCCACCCATTAATTCTGTTAGTTCATCTTTAACTAACTTTACCATTAATTGACCTGGGTTTAACGTAGTTAAAACGTCTTGCCCTAATGCTTTGGTTTGAACTCTTTTGGTAAATTCTTTGGCAATTTTAAAGTTAACATCGGCGTCTAACAACGCTCTTCTAACTTCTTTTAATGTTTCGGCAACATTAACTTCTGTAATTTTACCATGACCTTTTAAGGTGTGTAAAGCTTTATCTAATTTATCGCTTAAATTATTAAACATAATTCGTCTTCTTTTTTAGGAAGCACAAATATATGAATTAGAATAGTTTTTTATTGAATCAGAATTAGAAAATATGTAGTTAAAGATATTTATTAATTGATTAGAGATCAATTAAAGGTAAATAGGTTAAGTAAAAACGAAGTTTCTTATTAAAATATTGAATAATATGAATTTAAACTTATGATCTTATTTTTATCACGAAGTAAAATTCGATATTTTATACCTACTAAGGTTAGCAATAAGTCTCTTCACCATAATGCATTATTAATATTTTGGTATGATGTTCTGTGTGATATGCTGTCCACATTATAATTTCTCTAATAGTCATTTTACCCATTAATGGATGCGGAAGTACCAATGTGTCTAAATTAACATCACTAATTTTTTTGAGTTTAAATTGTAGTTTTTTACTCTGTATTTGCAGTTTTATTAATAGACGTTCTCTATCTTTTAATAATGTTTTTTTTAACTTTTGATTGTATTTCTTTGTTTTATCTTTTTTGTCAAGTAATTTTTGATGGTACTTGCTTACAATCGTTTTGTAATCTATAGGTTCTCTATTACATAACCCAAATTTGTATTTTAAAAAAAAGCGAGGATAACTTAAAGCGTTATTTAAAAGTTGTAAGCTATTTACTAAGTGAAGTATTTGTTGTCCTACAGTCCATTTTCCATCGGGACCTTTTTCCCAGTTGTCATTTGGTTGATCTTCTAACCATTTAAATAAAGTATTGTGATTTTCCTCTAATAAATCTGCAATTTCCTCTTTTTCCATCAATAATAAATTATGTAAGTAAGATACAAAAAAAATACGTTATAAACTGTTGAGGCTTAATATGACTTTTAGTGTTTTTTAAGTGTGAATGGTTGTTTACTTCAGCAAATACTCTCTCGTATTCTACAATAATAGATATCCTGAAAACTGCAAATGGTTATAGCAGAATTAGAAAGTAAATTCGCTTTATAATAACATAAAGTGTTTAGTTTTCTTCTTAATTAATTTTTTCAAGAGTTAGCATAGTTCCTTCAGGTAGTATGGTTAAACTATCTAGAGTTCCACGATCACTTTCGTAAACTCTACCTTGAACTCCAATTTTATCATTTGCAATTAAATCTAAAATTTTTACCATCGTTACCGTACTTTTATTTACCAAATTACTTGTTTGATAACTATAAGCTATTGTATTATTTACCGATATCGTATTTTTTGTGAGTTGAAATTCTCCTCCAACTCGAACATTATTTATTACTTCGGATGTAATTCTGTATGTAATTTTATATCTACCTGTGTTAAGTGCAATAATTCCATCTGTAGTATTAGTGTAATCTGAAGAGTTGGGAGTAAAATCTTGAGATTGAAAGTTGATTGTTGTAAAATTGGAAGATTCTGCAATTGTTTGTATTGCATTTGGGTAGCGTTCGCTTACTGTAGGTGTATAAAAAGTTTTTGGTATATATTGAGATGAAGTATTATCATAAACTAATGTTTGTCCGTTTGTTGGAGGTATGTTTGAAACATCTATGTTTTGTATTTTTATAATGGTGGATGCTGCTAAGGTTCCTGAAATATCACCTGTAATTTTTAATGCTGATAAATCTGTTTGTTTTGTTGTTTCAGCATCATTTTCTAATGAAATCTCTAAATTTTTTCCATCTATATTTAAAGTATAAATATCAATTTTTTGAGTATCCGTATTTATAGTTGAAGCATCTATCCAATTTGTTCCTGTATTAATTGCTGATAAAATTTGTCCAGTAATACCTGTAGAATTATTTTTATCCTTAATACGACCATCTAATTTTAGGGTTTCTTTTATAGTTACAGTTGTTGTGTTTGCTATTTCATCAATATTGAGAGCTTCTATACCACCAACTGAAAACCTAATTTCATCTGCGACTGGGCTGTACATTCCTGTATCTATATCATTTTTAAATCTGTATGATGGCCTACCCATAGTACCATCAGAATTTAAAATGCCTTCCGTTCTCATGGCTCCTGTAACATGGAACTTATTTGTAGGTGAACTTGTCCCTATACCCAGTCTATTATTGGTGCTATCCCAGAATAATTGAGTATTGTCTTCTGTAGGTATACCTGTAGCACTTGCAAAAAATACAGATCCTTCGGTAGCTGTTGGAGATAATTTTTCCCAAGAAGTACCATTATAAATTTTAACAGTAGTGGGTGAGGAGGAAGTATCAAACCAAATATCGTTTTCTACTGGATTTGAATTACTCGTATTAGAAGTTGTAACTGTATTATTTCTTATGTTAAGTATAGTTCCTTTGTTATTGATAACGCTAACTTCTTGAGCATATATACTAGCTACTAATAGTAGTAAAAAAGTTATGATATGTTGCTTTAGAAATTGCTGCATTTTTATTTATAAAATAGAGTTATAAAGTCAAAAAAATAAGAAAGTTGATTTTGAAAATAAGAGTTGTATTCTTTTATGAATAGTAATATTATGGCTTGTAATTTTACAAACCATAATTTATAAAGATGCTATTTTTACTTAATAAAGTGTACTTCAAAAACATCTCCAGTATAAGCAGTACCGCCTAATGAAGCAACAACTATGTTTACTTCATTAACGTTAGTAATTGTGTAATCTGTACCAGATCTTAATTTTGCTCCATTTCTATACACAGATACACGATTAACGTTTGTAGTTGCTAAAATACCAACAGCATCCACAGTAAAGTCAGTTGTTACATCTGCAGTCAATTCTGTTTCATCCCATAGAACATCAATGAAATTAGTCATTAAAAGTTTTTTTGTTTCACCAGTAGCTTCATCCCTAACTAATAATGAATATCCTGTAGTGTCAAAAGCTGTTGCAGCTGAGTTTTCAGCATCACCAGCGGTTGTGTCAATTCCATCAATTCCTGTAATAGCAAAAATAGCTCCTGATGCGTCAATATAAGTATCATCTGTTAAAGTACCACCCAATTGCCAGGTTGTAATTACACCTCCATCTGGTGCGGTGTCCGTAAACATTGTTACGCCATTACTAGATTGTAAATACTTAATTGTACCCTTATTATCAATAACTTTTATAGATCCGCCAGCCTCACCTAAAACGGTATTTGCTTGTTTTGTAAAATCGGTTGCAGCATTAGTTGAGGTTTCTGTTCTTTGGGCATTTATGGTACTACTCGCCATAATTATAATACCTAATATTGTTGATTTTAAATAATTCGTTTTCATAGTTTTCATTTTTAATTAATTTAATTGTTATTTTTCTTTTTTAATTGTTTTTATTCATAGGCTTTTCAGTTTTTTATGAGTGATGTATTAATATAGTTGGACTATTCTAACTTTATCATCTTGGTAACATTTCGCTTCTTGTTCTAGTTTTATAGTTGTATTGTTAATTGCAATAAAATTGATGCGAACACCGTTTCTAAATACATCTATTTTATCAGAATTTGTAATTTTGAGGGGAGTGGTAAATTCTAATTGACCATCAGAAGCAATAATAATTACTTGTTTTTTTTGATGGAGAGTAGAATTAGGTTTTTGTCTTAAAACACCTGTACTTTTATCCATAACGACTATTTGATCTTCAGTATTTGTGCTTTCTTGCAATCCTGCAAAGGCAAATGTGTTTGTTGCACTTGTGGTAATTAAAGTTGGTTCTATTAAAATACCACCTAATTTTATTTTATTGTCTCTTGTGTAAAGGCCATTTTCAGCTTTCATATTTCTTAATGAAACCCATTGAGTACCATCATATACTTCTAAACAATTACAAGTCTGATTCCAAACTTGATCTCCAGTTACAGGTTTTTTGAATTGAGCATCTCTAAAGCTATCATTACCCACTACTATAAGTCCAAATTCATTAGTAGGATCAAAATCATTATTAATAGGTGTCCATTTTATATCATCCCAAATCATTAATGATGGGGAGTTATTTATACCATAATCTGTAAGCCAAATGATATCTCCTAATTGATAAGGAGGAGATAAGTCTCCTAAAGAACTTACTATTTTTATGTTCCCATTTCTATTCTCATTACCACGATCAGGTTGAGGTCTGTATAATATTTTTTGACTGTCTAAAAAGACAAAACCGTCGTTATCATTTAGAATATTTAGTTCAACATTTAAATATTTTAATTTTCCATCCCAATTAATATCATAAAATGTATTACTTATGGGTATTCCTTCTCCTACAATAAGAGAAACCATGCCGTTTTTATCTGTACTAATTGTATGTTCTTCTATATATTCTACAGAGGTTTCATTTGATATAGTAAAACGTAGGATAATTTCTTCTAGACCTAAAGGAACTTTATTTTCTAATACGTTTGTTCCAGGAATCTGAATTTCTTCGTTATTTAAAATTAACGCCTGATAATTAAAACCAGGTGTTTGACCAAACAGAAAAGTGTTTGTCAGTAAAAATAAAAAGAGCCGTATTTTATGTGAAAATTTCATATTTATTTTTTAGAACCTTCTGTTATTTAATCTTAAAATATAGAATAACAATCCAAATGAAAATGCCTTGGAGTGAAATGAATATGCTTCTTCTATATTACTGTCTTTGTTTTTTTCTTTAAAACTATCAGCTACATTATATTTTACATAAGTAGATAGATTGTCATGAATAACATACTCTACACTTATTCCTCTGTGTATTCTAATTAAATTTTTGTCAAAAGTATTTTCCTTGTATAAATTTACTGTATTATCTTTATATGTTCTTGTGCCTGAAATAAGCCAATCGTAAGAAATATGTGTGTGTACCTGTACTTTTAATCGCCTTTCATTAACAAATGCAAAGTTTATCCCTGGTTTTAAGGTTAAATAACTTAAATCATACGTTGTTGGTGTGCTAATCTTACCAGAATAAAAACCAGTATTAATTTTATATTTGTTGTATCCAAGTCCTATATCCCAAGTAAATCGTTCTTCATATAACGCAAATCTAAAACCACTTTCAATAAAAAAATCTTGTGCTTTTGAGTAACTTAAATCTAAAGTATTATTTCCTAAATTATTTACATAATTTTTAAAATAGGCGTTTTCAAAACCAGTTTCTAAATAGGCTTGTTGTGCTTTTGTTGTATTATTTATGAAAATAAATACAACAGTTATAATTATAATATTTGAGATATTTTTCCACATCCCTTATTCTGTTTTTAGTATTTTTTCTGTAAACGTATTATTACCGCTTTGTATGCGTATAATATAAGTGCCTATACTATAGTTTTTTAACTGGATAAGTAAAATGTCTGTAGAGGAATATTCTTTTTTTAAGATGATTTTCCTAGTAACATCATATATGTGTATATGAATTTTATGCTTAGTTTCTTTGGAGAAATTGAGTGTTAGATATTCTATAAAAGGATTTGGAGAAATGACAAGGCGAAGAGATTTATCAATAATATCCTTGTCAGAGTTATTGATATTAAATATTTTACTATTATTTAAAAAACCTTGTTGTACATCTATTTTACCAGTGCTTTTTGTGCCAATAATACTAGATTGACCAATGCTTTGTATAACTGTATACCTTATTATATTGTTAGAAATAGGGTATACAGATGTACTACCTACTGTAGATATTGTAGGTTTTAAAAGAGTTTGTTTTGTTTGTTGAGAATGCGTTTCAATTACAAGTAAAACAAGTATTATGAAAAGTAGTTCTTTAATCAATGAAAATTTCTTTTTAATTATAATGCAGTTTTTTCTTAAATATATGCATTTTTAACAAGAAATTAACTTTAATTTGATTTTTTGTTTATAGTTATCGTTTATTTAGTTATGAATTTTAAAGCGTCTCCATTAATACAATGACGTTTTCCAGTGGTGTTTTTAGGGCCATCATCAAAAGAATGACCTAAGTGACCTCCACAAGTATTGCATTTTAATTCTGTTCTTGCATAACCAATTTTATAATCTACATCTAACTCAACATTTTTCTTTATTGCTCGGTCAAAAGAAGGCCAACCAGAACCAGAATCATATTTGTATTCAGATTTATAAAGAGGTGTTTCACAAGCAGCACAAACGTAAGTTCCTTTTTTTTTGTTTGTGTTAAAAGAACTCGAAAAAGGTTTTTCGGTACCTGCTTCTCGTAATATATAATACTGTTTAGCTGTTAATTCTTTTTTCCATTCAGCATTTGTTTTTTCAATGTTGTATGTTTTTTTTTCTTTGGATGATGTTTGAGCTATACCATTACAGCTAATCATTAAAATAAAAACTAGTAAAGAGAAAATATTTTTCATAAATTTTAAATGTTTTTAAGTTAGACGAAAACTTTGTGACATAATTACAGATTTAACTTTCGGCAATAAATTATTTTTTTGATTAAGATAGAATATGTAATTTTATAGAATTGTAAATAATCAACCAATAGTGACAATTTAGAAATAGATGTGTCTTATCAATTAGTGATCATAAAAAATAAATAGATGAAAAAAATAGCAGTTTTACTTTTAACAGTTTTACTTTTTGTAGAATGTAGTACCGTACCAATTACGGGGAGAAGTCGTGTCAATTTTGTAAGTGATGCACAAGTGCTACCTACTAGTTTTGCTCAATACAGTACTTTTTTAGAAGAAAATAAATTATCTACAAATACTGCAATGTCTAACCAAATTAAAAATGTTGGTAAAAATATTTCTGCAGCGGTAGATCGTTTTATGCGAGCAAACAATATGAGCTCAGAAGCAGATTCTTATAGATGGGAATTTAATTTAGTAGATGATGAAACCGTAAATGCTTGGTGTATGCCAGGAGGAAAAGTCGTTTTTTATACTGGTATTATGCCAATTTGTGCTAATGAGAATGGAGTTGCAGCAGTAATGGGGCACGAAGTTGCACATGCTTTTGCTAAACACGGACAAGAAAGAATGTCTCAAGGACAATTACAACAATTAGGTGGTGTTGCCGTAGCATTGGGTACTTCTGGTAAAAGTGACGAATCTCAACAATTATGGAATACTGCATTTGGTGTTACTACTGGTTTAGGAATGTTAAAATTCAGTAGAGTTCATGAGCAGGAAGCAGACAGGTTAGGTTTGGTTTTTATGATTATGGCAGGTTATGATGGAAGGGAAGCTGCTGAGGTTTGGGTAAGAATGAGTAACTTATCTAACGGAAGTTCTCAACCAGAAATTTTAAGTACACACCCTTCTAATGAATCTAGAATACAAGATTTAAGAAATTATTTACCAACGGCTAAAAAATATGCAGCAGAGTACAACGCCAAGTAAAAGATATAAATAAAAAATAAGGAAACAAATAGATTTCCTATATTGTAACCGTTCAAAAAAAGATGTTTTTTTGAACGGTTTTTTTATAAAATAGATTTTATGTTAAAAATTGGAGATAAAAAATTAATTAATGCTTGGGCTTTTTATGATTGGGCAAACTCAGTATATTCTTTAGTAATTAGTACTGCTGTTTTTCCTATTTATTATGCAGGCTTAACAGCTTCGGAAGGTTTTGCAAATACAGAAGGAAAAATTACTTTTTTAGACACACTTTGGAATCCGACAACCTTGTATAATTATGCAATGGCATTTTCTTTTTTAGTAGTGGCTTTTATATCTCCGATGCTTTCTGGTATTGCAGATTATGCTGGTAATAAAAAGAAGTTTTTAAAGGGTTTCTGTTTATTAGGCGCGCTCTCTGTAATGAGTTTATATTTTTTTACAGGAAAAGAAACGCTTTGGGTCGGAATCCTTTTTACCATTTTGGCGAGTATAGGTTTTTGGGGAAGTATCGTATTTTACAATGCGTATTTGCCAGAAGTTGCTTTACCAGATCAACAAGACAATGCAAGTGCAAAAGGGTTTATGTTAGGGTATTTGGGGTCTATTTTATTATTGCTTTTGTGCTTAGTTTTAATAGAAACTGAAGTTTTTGGTTTTTATGATAAACAATTTGGCTCACAATTATCTTTTGTCTTAGTAGGTTTGTGGTGGCTTGGTTTTGCACAAATAACCTATGCTAAATTGCCAAACGAAGAGAAAAAAGAAATCCCAAAAGACAATTATTTTGCGAAAGGATTAAAAGAAATAAAAAAAGTTGCCAAAGAATTATTTGCTTATAGAGAATTAAAAATTTTTTTAATTTCATTCTTTTTATGGAGTATCGGCGTGCAGACTATTATTTTAATGGCGGGTATTTTTGGTACTATTTTAGGTTTAGAAACCTTAAACTTAATTGGTACTATTTTACTAGTTCAGTTTGTAGGAATTATAGGCGCTTTTTTATTTTCTAGATTGTCAAATAAAATAGGGAATATAAAAACATTAAAAATTACCATTGCTATTTGGGGATTGGTTTGTTTTATAGGATTTAACTTAACTAAAGATACTCCGAATATAGAAATTTACTTTTATATTTTAGGAGCTTTAATAGGTTTGGTAATGGGAGCTATACAATCTTTAGCAAGATCTACATACTCAAAAATGTTACCAAAAACAGAAGATAATGCGTCCTATTTTAGCTTTTTTGATGTAACAGAAAAAATAGCCTTAGTAGTAGGTATGGTAACTTTCGGAATTTTAAATTCTATGATATCTATACAATCTAGTGTTTTGGCTTTAGCTGTTTTCTTTTTAGCTGCTTTTATTTCTTTAAGTACTATTAAGAAAACAAAATATGTTAAATAAAAAAAGTGCTGAGTTCTAAAACTCAGCACTTTTTTTTTATTTTTAATAAAAAATTATTCAATAGTAATAGCGAAAGTTACTTCTGCATCTGTTTCTCCAGCAGCATTAGAAATATCACCATCTACAACACCTTCACCACTTTTATTTGGCTCATGTATAAGAGAAACTGTTAAGCTTTCTGATCCTGCATCTGTTGTTGTTAATGAAAAATCAATACCAATTGGTGCCCCATTTAAATCTGTATCTATGTACGTTGTAGAAGCTATTTCGTTAGTAAAAGTATAAAAGAATTGGTGATCTACACCTTCTTCTTCAACTTCTAATGTAATATCTTCTGCAGGGTTTTCAGTTTCGTTTAAAACTTTTGTTACTCCTGTATATATGGTGTTAGCAGCTAAATTTCCAGAAATACTAACTTCTGGTTCCGTTGGTCCGTCTCCATCTAAATCTGTACTTTTTAAAGTAATAGTATCACCACCATTTTCAGGAGTTAAAACGAGTGTTACAGTTGTGATTAATTCTTCTTCGTTAACAGCTATTGGGTCATCATCTGAACAAGATGCTGCTAAAACAATAATTGATGCTAATACTAATACGTGTTTAATTGATTTCATAATGTGTGTTTTAATAATTGATTTTTAATAATTAATTTTTAATTGTAAACTATAATTTCTTCCTAAATCATCAGCATAATATCGTAACCTATTTAAGTTGTTTCTATATCTTGTGTTTAATAGATTTGTTACGCCTGCTGAAATTTGTAAATCTGTTTTTTTTGATAACTGAAAAACAGCATCTGTATGTAAATGTAATAGGTGATAACCTGATGGTGTAGAGCTAATGTCTACTAAAGCATCGATATCTTGTGTTGGTAAATAAACAGAAAAGTTGTTATCTGGATAATTGATTTGTTTTAAAACCAATTCACTCTCTAAACGAACTCCTAATTGATGCCATTTTTTATTTCTGTACTCCAAAGAGTTTTTAAAACTTGGAGCAGGAATGTCTATTAAGTCTCTATTTGTTTTTGTTTCGTACCCAAAAGTTAAAGAAGATTTATTATTAAAAGTAAAAGCATCATTAATTTTTTGTTGCCACGTAAAATCGATTCCGTACAAACTTGCATTTGTAGCTCTGTACTCCCAAACAGGAAAAGCACCACGAATTGTTTGTTCTATTCCTGTTGGTTCTAAATAAATAAAATTATGAATGTTATTAAAAAATACCTCTGTAGAAATTCTTGTATCGTTAGATTGATAAGTGTACGTAGAAGAAACTCTATTTGAAACTTCTTGTTGTAAATCTAAATCTCCCAATTCAATTCTTGAAGCAGAATGATGTAAACCGTCACTAAATAGTTCTGATGCATTTGGTGCCCTACTAGATAAACCATAATTAAATAAGACCGCATTTTTATCATTTACTTGATAAACAATTCCTGCGGAAGCAGATACATTATGAAAATTAAAAACAGGGTTTACCAACCATTGTGTGGTAAAATCTCCTGTAATTAAATCACTAAATTCTGTGTCATAACCTCTTTCTGTCCATCTACTTTTTAAATAGAACTTTTTAGCATTTATGTAATTGTAATCATACCTTACACCAACATTTGCTGTTGTTTTATCACTTAAGGTAAAGTTTCCAATTGCAAAAATACCAGCATCAAATTTATCATAATCAGGTATTAACCTTCTAATACCCGTTAAAGGGTTTGCAAAATTATTTTGATAACTCCCTTTTAGTCCAACTTTATAAGTTTGATCTAGATTGTTGTTAAAATCAAAAGAAGAACTGATTGAATGTGTTGTTAAATCTAAATCAATAGCAGCTTTATCTTTATCGTCTCCAACTCGTATATCAAACTCAAAACGCTGATTTTTTTGAAAATCATATTGAACCTCAAGTTTGCCTAAGTTTTTAAACCTTTTGTAATAATTAGTCTTAAAAATATGGTGATTTACCTCTTGCTTTGGCGCATTAATAGTATAACTGAAATCCTCTATAATTAGAGGCTCTTTATTATTTATGGCACTTACTAAATCATCTAAATTACCAATGTGCGACGCTTTTAAAATACCAATATTATTATGTACAAAACTATAATTAAAGGTAAAGCCACTTTCATATTTTTTTAATCCCGATTGAATAGAGAAGGCTTGAGAACTTAAACCAGTGTTTGTTAAATTATAATCTGGACTATTAAAATCGCCAAACTTTTTTATAGTAGTTTTAGCATCTATAAACCAACCTTTTTCTGTGGTTTTAGTAATACTTGTATGTAAATTACCACCTCTTCCGTTACTTTGTAAGCCTAAAATTGTTTTGCCATAAATACTATCTTTTAAAGCGTGTTTTATTGGTTCCATAACAATAACACCACCAATGGCATCTCCACCAAACTCTAAAGAATTGGCACCTTTAATTACTGTAATTTTATCAGCATTATTTATATCAATATTTGGTGCATGTTCTATACCCCATTCTTGATCCTGTAATCTAACACCATTTGTCATTACTATAATTCTACTACTGTGCAAACCATTTATTACAGGTTTAACAATAGAATTTCCGGTGTTGATAGAAGAAACACCTGCAACATTTTTTAAAGCATCACCTAAACTTTTACCACTATATTCTTCAATAACCTTGTTATCTATTTTTGTAGTTTGTATTGTTTTAGATGTTACTTTATGTGTAGATGCTATAACAACTTCTTCTAGATCTTCTATATGATGTTCTAAAGTAATTTCTTTAAAAGTGTTTCCACTTAAATTAAAGACAATTTCTTTCGTTTCACATGATATATGTTCTATTACAATAGTTGTTTTACCTTCACATAAATTATTAAATTCAAACAAGCCATCAAAATCTGTAATAGCGTATTTGTTTGAATTTTTAACTTTTAGAGAAGCACCAATAATTGATGTACCATCATGGAAATCAGTGATTTTCCCTTTAAAGGATAACTGGCAATCTTGTGCAAATGCAGATGTAGTTATACATATTGCAAGTACACATTTACAAAATAATTTGATCATTTTTTATTTTCATAATTTAAATTAAAAGAACTTAATTTAAATACATACAGGTGGCCCTCTTAATAAAAACGATAATTGATAATGATTTTTTAAGAAATTATATTGTAACCTATTATTAGTATAAATAAGAGTGTTTAACTTAATGTTAAAGAGGTTTTCAGTTAAGAGAGAATTGTTTGTTTGATAAACATCTAACTTACAATCAACGTCTTTTTTATGAATATGATTTTCAACTTTAGAAATGCAAACACCGTGTTCATGGTTGCTAAACGCATGAGCAGAAAGTGTAAAAATTGGCAATAGGAATATTACCAACATTAAGATACCAATATATTTATTTAGCTGTTTGATATTACTTTTGTTTCTATGGTTGATATATCTAAAATAATGGGTGCAAATTACAACTATCCTGTTGGATAACTAATTTCATTTTGTTAAAAAAAACTATATAAATTAAATTACAAATGACGACGTAGATATACTAAGACAGCGTTTGTTTTAAGTTCGTCGTTTTTTACAGTATGGAATTACAGGAATAATAATTTTATTTCACCTTATAAATAGTACCATCTGTAGCAAATTTACTAAAGCCAATTTTTGCAGAAAAACTAAAAGAACTATCTGTTACTTTTGTAATTTGAACATAAATAGGTTCTTTATCAATTTCCTTTTTTGGAGATTTCATCTTTAATGTATAGAAGAAATTATTTTTCCATTTGATATATAATGTATCAATATGTTTTATCTTTTTTTCTCCATAAGTACTATCATTAGAGATGCTTATAATTTTATCATACTCTTCAATTTGAAGACTATCTTTTCTAGTGATCGTTGTTTTACTATATCCATCTCCTGCAGGAATCTCAAAAACACCTTTTTTAAAGCGATCTGAGTTATCTTTTAAATCTGACTGACAAGAGAAAAATATAATACTGAATAAAACCAAGAAACAAGATACAAAAGGATACTGTTTTTTAGCATCCTTTTGTCTTGATTCTTGATTCTTGTTTCTTGGTTCTATTTTTAACATAGCTTATATACCTGTATAATTACTTGGTGTAATTGCTTTTAATTCTTCTTTAATTTCTAGTGAAACTTCTAAAGTATCAATAAAGTCTGCAATAGATTTTTGGTTGATTTTAGCATTCGTTCTCGTCAATCCTTTTAATGCTTCATAAGGATTAGGATATGCTTCACGTCTTAAAATAGTCTGAATTGCTTCTGCAACAACTGCCCAATTGTTTTCTAAATCTTGTGCAAACTTTTCTTTGTTTAACAATAATTTATTCAATCCTTTTAAGGTAGATGTAAATGCAATAATTGTATGACCAAATGGTACACCAACATTACGTAAAACAGTACTATCAGTTAAATCACGTTGTAAACGAGATACTGGTAATTTAGCAGAAAGATGTTCAAAAATTGCATTTGCCAAACCTAAGTTTCCTTCAGAATTTTCAAAATCGATAGGATTTACTTTATGTGGCATTGCAGAAGAACCAACTTCACCTGCTTTAATTTTTTGTTTAAAATAATCTGTAGAAACATAGGTCCAGAAATCTCTATCTAAATCTAAGATAATAGTGTTTATACGTTTTAAATTATCAAATAAAGCAGCTAAATGATCGTAATGTTCTATTTGAGTTGTAGGAAAAGAGTGGTGTAAACCTAATTTTCCTTGTACAAAATTACTTCCAAATTCTTTCCAATCTATACTTGGGTATGCAACTTTATGTGCGTTATAATTACCTGTTGCTCCACCAAATTTTGCAGCACTTGGTATGTCATTTAATAAGTTGAATTGTGCTTTTAAACGTACCACGAAAACTTCTATTTCTTTTCCTAATCTTGTTGGAGATGCTGGCTGACCATGTGTTCTTGCCAACATAGAAATCTCTTTCCACTCAATAACTAATTCTTGTAACTTTTCTAAAAGCTCAGTATAATGAGGTACATAAACATCGTTCATTGCTTCTTTAATAGAAAGCGGAACAGCGGTGTTGTTGATATCTTGAGAAGTTAATCCAAAATGGATAAACTCTTTATGTGCTTGTAAACCTAAGGCATCAAACTTTTCTTTGATAAAATATTCAACAGCTTTTACATCATGGTTTGTAATGCTTTCAATATCTTTTATTTTCTGAGCATCTTCAGCAGTAAAATCAATATAAATTTTACGTAAATCATCAAATAAATCGTTGTTAAAATCTGATAATTGAGGTAAAGGAATTTCGCACAAAGCAATAAAATATTCAATTTCTACACGAACTCTGTATTTTATTAAGGCTTCTTCCGAAAAATAATCTGATAATTTTGATATTTTACCTCTATAGCGACCATCAATAGGAGAGATGGCATTTAATTGTGTTAATTCCATTTTTTAGTTATGTTGTTAACTGCAAAAATAGTGAATTTAGCAGATTTATAAAGTAGATTTTCTATGTTTTTCTATCAATTCTAAAATGAATCTTCCACGAGCTTTACACCCCTTACTTTCATGTATAATTTTAGTTTGAATTAAGTGTTTTAATTCAGGATGAATCCACTCTTTTTCTAATCCGAAATAGTATAAAGTAGTCATTGTATAAGCTCTTACTGCAATTTTTTGTGGTGTAATTAACCAATCGAAACCTGTTTCGACGATACTGTTTATATGGTTTTTTGTCAGTTTTTTTTGTACAATGTTTTCTGTTTTAGAATAATAAGCAGTCGCTAAATGTTCACAAATTTTAGCACATGGTCTAATGGCACTATCAAATTTTAAGGTTTTAATTTTTAGAGTGAATTCATCTAAATGAGTTAAAATCCACTCCAAATGATGATGTGTGCACATCCATTCTAAAATCCAAGCAGACTTTATAGATACTTTATTTTCGGTATCAAAAGTAATAGTAACCAGTTCTTTAAATAGTTGTGGAGTTTCTATAATAATATTGGCAACTCTTTGTCTGTTTTCCCTTTTAGGGTTTTCCATGTTGTGGAGTTGTTCGGTTACGAAAAGTAAATTTGATTTTGACACGATTAATGTATCTTTGTTTTAAAATTATATTTAATGATAAAGATAAAAAGACTGTTTTTTATTTTACTGTTTTTCGCTTGTTTTTTTACAAGTGAAGATTTTAATGGACAAAAAATTAATCAAGTAAATGCTAATAACCAAAGGGTAGGAGTTTGGAAAAAGTATTATTCTAATAAACGAATACGCTATGTTGGTCAATTTAGAAACGGAAAAGAGATAGGTGTTTTTAAGTTCTACGACATTACAAGTTCGAGACATCCTGTGATTATTAAAAAATTCTACGAAAACTCAGATTCTCTATATGTTCAATTTTTTACTCTAAAAGGAAAAATAGAAACAGAAGGTGTTCTAAAAGGCAGAAAACGAGTAGGTAATTGGAAATATTTTTATCCTGATGGTATAATTATGTCGGAAGAAAATTATAAAAATGGAAAATTACATGGATCACAAATAATTTATTATCAAGATGGTCAAGTTACAGAATTTGCTACTTACAAAAACGGATTGTTAAACGGTATTGTTAGTAAATATTCTAATAAAGGAGTTTTAATTGAAGAGGTTACGTATGAAAACGGTGCTTTAAATGGCTTAGCAAAATATTTTGAATTAGACGGTGTTTTAAAAGAAATTGGAAATTATAAAAACGGATTAAGAGTAGGTAATTGGGAGTATTATATGGATGGAGAAGTGGCTTCAGAAAAAGAAATTAGAAAGAAAAACACGTTTTCTCGTAAAAAAGAAGATTAATCCTCGGTTTGTTCCGTGTATTGTTAAAAAGAACTTGTTATATAAAACAAAACAATGGCTTTATCAATTCTTTCAATCTGTTAAAACCATTTCTAATGTGTACCTTTGCATCCTCAAAAATTAAAAATGAAACGAGTAGTTGTTGGTCTTTCTGGTGGTGTAGATAGTAGTGTTACTGCACATTTATTAAAGGAACAAGGGTATGATGTAATTGGGCTATTTATGAAAAATTGGCACGATGATTCTGTCACTATTTCTAATGAATGTCCTTGGTTAGAAGATTCTAATGATGCAATGATTGTTGCAGAAAAATTAGGGATTCCTTTTCAGGTAGTAGATTTAAGTGCGCAATATAAAGAACGTATTGTAGATTATATGTTCGATGAATATTCTAAGGGTAGAACACCAAACCCAGATGTACTTTGTAACCGAGAAATTAAGTTTGACGTTTTTATGGACATCGCTTTAAAATTGGGTGCAGATTATGTGGCTACAGGTCATTATTGTAGAAAAGGTGAAGAAATTATAGACGGAAAACCAGTTTATAAATTATTGGCTGGTAAGGATAATAATAAAGATCAGTCTTATTTTTTATGTCAATTATCTCAAGAACAATTAACAAAAGCATTGTTTCCTATTGGTGAATTAACAAAACCAGAAGTTAGGGAAATAGCTAAAGAAGCAGATTTAATTACTGCAGAAAAGAAAGATTCGCAAGGTTTATGTTTTATTGGTAAGGTACGTTTACCTGAGTTTTTACAACAAAAATTACAACCTAAAGAAGGGGTAATTGTAACGATTCCAACCGATTTTGAGCAATACACAAAACAGGCCCCTACTTTTGAAAATAAAGAAGAAGAATTAAAATATTACGCTACCAAATTTACATACAAAAAAGAAGATGGTAAAGTGGTTGGTAAGCATCAAGGAGCACATTATTTTACAAAAGGACAACGTAAAGGTTTAAATGTTGGTGGTACAAAAGAAGGTTTGTATGTGATAGAAACCGATGTTGTAGAAAATGTAATTTACACAGGAGAAGGTAAAAATCACCCAGGATTGTACAGAAACGTATTGTTTGTTTCTAATGAAGAAATGCATTGGATTCGTGAAGATTTAACTTTAAAAGTTGGAGAAACTATGCAGGTCGATGCAAGAATTAGATACAGACAACCTTTAGAAAGTGCTATTTTGCACAAAGTAGAATCTGGCTTGTACGTAGCATTCGAGAACAAACAATCTGCCATACAAGAAGGTCAATTTGTAGCTTGGTATAAAGAGGAAGAGTTATTAGGCTCTGGAGTTATCTCTTAAAATATTTATAAAAATCATAAAAAAGTAGTAATTTCGGAGTATGAAGAAATTACTACTTTTTTTATGTCTAATGATTTTTTTAAAAGTTGATGCACAAGAAGATGCTTGGCTTTTTATTAAAGATAAACCTCAAGAAACTAGTTTTTTAGAAAACCCTATTTCGATGCTTACTCAAAGAGCGTTAGATAGAAGATCTAGACTCAATATTCCTTTAGATTCTAAAGATGTTCCTGTTGATGAAGCGTATTATAATCAACTTAATAATGATGAAACAGTTACTGTTTTAGGTAAATCTAAATGGTTAAACGCTGTTCATGTTCAAGGAGAGGTTACAGATATTAATACTTTAATTTCTAAATATAGTTTTATAGCATCTGTAGAATTTGCTAATAAATCTTTGAATCTAAATGGTAAATCAAAAGGAAAAACAATAACTCCAAATCATTATAATAAGTTGAATGAAAACCTTACTGATTTTAATTATGGTGCAACCGATAATCAAATTAAAATGTTAAAGGGAGATTATTTGCATCAACAAGAATTAACTGGCGAAGGACAAATAATAGCAATTATAGATGCAGGGTTTCCTAATGTAAATACCTTAGATACTTTTAGCAGAATAAGAGATAACAATCAAATTTTAGGAGGCTATAATTTTGCTGATAGAAATGATAACTATTATACAAGAAGTAGCCATGGAACGCATGTTTTGTCTTCAATTGCTGCGTATATTAAAGATGAATATGTTGGTACGGCTCCAGATGCAAAATTTTATTTATTTATATCAGAAATTTCAGAAACGGAAACTGTTTTAGAAGAGACTTTATGGGTAGAAGCAGCAGAACTAGCAGATAGTTTGGGTGTAGACGTAATTAACACCTCTTTAGGCTATACTACGTATGACAATCCTAATCACAACCACACCTACGCAGATATGGATGGTAAAACCACTTTTATTTCTAGAGGAGCAGAAATTGGTGCTTCACGTGGTTTGCTTTTGGTAAATGCGGTTGGTAATGACGGAACTAATTCTTGGAAATATATGGGAGCACCGGCAGACGCCCCTTCTGTGATTTCGGTTGGAGCGGTAAATTCTTCAGGAAATATTGCAAGTTTTAGTTCTTTCGGACCAACATCCGACGGAAGAATAAAACCAGAAATACTAGGTAAAGGTCAAAACCCAGCGTTGATAGATTATAATTCTGGAGAAATCACAACTTTATCTAGCGGAACGTCTTTTTCATCACCCATAATGGCAGGTCTAATTGCTTGTTTAAATCAGAATGAAGGATTTCTTTTAAAATCATCCTTAAAAAAATCTGGTGAAAATTATAATGATTATTTAAAAACTGCTATTTACGAATCTGCGGATAAATTTAATAACCCTACGGACCAGCATGGTTATGGAATTCCTAACTTTGAAATAGCATTGAATAGTTATATTGCTAGTTTATCTTTATTAAAAGGTGAAGTTATCAATTTAAAGATTTCTCCAAACCCTGTTCAAGATCGTTTTACTATTTCTACTGATAATTTTGAGGATCTGTCAATTCAAATTTATACCATTTTAGGTGAAAAAGTATTTGAAAAAGCAGCAGTAACTTCCAAAAATATTGATATTTCGTTTTTGAATACAGGTATTTATTTGTTGAAAATATTAAAAGGAAATCAGCAAAAAAATATTAAAATTATAAAACAATAATGACTAATAAAATAACAACTCTTTTCAATATAAAATACCCGATTGTACAAGGAGGCATGATTTGGGTTTCTGGATGGAAATTAGCTTCAGCAGTTTCTAATGCAGGTGGTTTAGGTTTAATTGGTGCAGGTTCTATGTATCCAGATGTTTTAAGAGAACACATTATTAAATGTAAAAAAGCAACTTCAAAGCCTTTTGGTGTAAATGTACCAATGCTGTATCCAGATATTGAAAAAATAATGGATATTATTGTAGAAGAAGGCGTAAAGATTGTTTTTACTTCTGCAGGAAATCCAAAAACTTGGACGTCCTTTTTAAAGGAGAAAGGAGTTACGGTTGTACATGTTGTAAGTTCTGTTAAGTTTGCTTTAAAAGCAGAAGTGGCAGGTGTAGATGCTGTTGTTTGTGAAGGTTTTGAGGCAGGCGGACATAATGGGAGGGAAGAAACAACTACTTTTACTTTAATACCTATGGTAAAAGAGCAAGTTAAAATACCTGTAATTGCGGCTGGTGGAATAGGAACCGGAAGAGGGATGTTGGCGGCTATGGTTTTAGGTGCAGATGGTGTACAGATAGGAAGTAGGTTTGCTGCAACGTTAGAATCTTCTGCTCATATTAATTTTAAAAATACCATTGTTACCGTTAAAGACGGAGACACACAGTTAACGTTAAAAGAATTAGCACCAGTTCGTTTGGTGAAAAATAAATTTTATAATGATGTACAAGAATTATATAAACAGAACCCAACTAAAGAAAATTTAATAGAATTATTAGGTAGAGCAAGATCTAAAAAAGGAATGTTTGAGGGAGATTTAGATGAAGGTGAGTTAGAAATTGGTCAAATTGCTGGTTTAATTCATGAAATAAAACCAGTAAAAGACGTTCTAAGAGAGATTATTGATGAATTTAATGTGGTTAAATCTCTGGTAATTAGTGATTAGTGTTGTTTTTTTGAAAATAACTTAATTATTTTGATAGGATTGTTAATTTTTGGCATTACATTTGCAATTCAATAAACGTTGTTAGGAATTAATTTAACAACACAATATTTTTTTATTATGAATAAAGGTACCGTAAAATTTTTCAATGAATCTAAAGGATTTGGATTTATCACTGAAGAAGGATCAAACAAAGAACATTTTGTACATGTTTCAGGATTAATCGATGAAATTCGTGAAAACGATGAGGTTGAATTCGACTTACAAGATGGAAAAAAAGGATTAAACGCAGTAAACGTAAGAGTATTATAATATATATTTATTACTAGTTAATTTTTTAACTAAAAGCCTATCAATTTATTGATAGGCTTTTTTTATGCTGTAATAATTCAGAATAAATAAACTATCATAAAAAATTACTCTGTTATTCAAATTTTGGCATTACATTTGTTATTATATAAATGTTGTTAGTAATTAAATTGACAACAAATAATTTTTATTATGAATAAAGGAATCGTAAAATTTTTCAATGAATCTAAAGGATTTGGATTTATCACTGAAGAAGGATCAAACAAAGAACATTTTGTACATGTATCAGGATTAATCGATGAAATTCGTGAAAACGATGAAGTTGAATTCGACTTACAAGATGGAAAAAAAGGATTAAACGCAGTAAACGTAAGAGTATTATAATATATATTTATTACTAGTTAATTTTTTATCTAAAAGCCTATCAATATTGATAGGCTTTTTTTATTTTAGTATTTTAAAACTGTATTTATGATAGACGGAAGACAAAGAAAAAATGTTAAGATTGGCTTATTTGTAGAAATTGTACAGAAACCACATCAACGAAGTGGAGAATTAACAGAAGGTGTTATAGCAAAAATTCTAACTAAATCTCAAAACCATCCGTATGGTATTAAAGTTCAGTTAGAATCTGGGTTGGTAGGTAGAATTAAAAATATTATTGAATAATAACTATTTTAGTTAATAGGTATTTTAATCTCGTATACCTTTCTACTTTTATTGTTTAGTTTATTTTCTCT
Source organism: Polaribacter sp. R2A056_3_33 (assembly GCF_019278485.1). Classification (NCBI taxonomy): domain Bacteria; kingdom Pseudomonadati; phylum Bacteroidota; class Flavobacteriia; order Flavobacteriales; family Flavobacteriaceae; genus Polaribacter; species Polaribacter sp. R2A056_3_33. The sequence continues at coordinate 4,039,742 of NZ_CP058984.1, read as the reverse complement.
TAACCAAGGGTTATGAATTTTAAACTCTTTATAATTCATTCCGAATTTTTTGGCAAAATGTGTAATGTTAGATATTGCTGTATCAACTTTTATAGTTCTTGTTTTTGCTAAGGTATATAAGTCTTCATTTTCAAAGACAAAACCATATTTTTTGGGATTGCTTATTACTTCTTTTAAAGCAATAATTCTTAATACATATCTTTCGGTTTCATCTGGCAATTTAGCATCGTAATAATTAGTTACTTCTTGCTCATCTAATCTTTTACTAACGCCATAGTTTCCTGCATTATATGCAGCGGCAGCTAAAGTCCAAGAATTAAAACGTTTTTGAGATTTTTTTAAATACTCAGCAGCTACTTTTGTCGATTTTTCAATATCGTAACGCTCGTCTACATTGCTATTAATCTCTAATCCGTATTCTTTACCTGTTGCCTTCATAAAATGCCACATACCTGCTGCACCTACGTTAGACGTTTCGTCTATAAAAGCACTTTCTGCCAAGGCTAAAAATTTAAAATCGTCTGGTAAACCATATTTTTTAAGCAATGGTTCTAAAATAGGAAAGTACTTATTAGCTCTCTTTATCAATAATAATCCATTAGATTGCCAATAGGTATTAACTAACAGTTCTCTTTCCATTCTTTCTTTAACATCAGGAATTTCTAAAGGAACCCTTTCACCTGCAAGATTTAAATTATTAGGTAGTTTTAACGCTTTTATTTTATAGGTTGCATGCGTACTTGTTTGCGGGTCTGTTTCATTTTTATTTATGCCATTATAAAATAAAAAAGCAATTATTAAAATGCTAAGTAGTGAAAGAAAACGGAGTGATTTATTCATGAGATTGCAATGTTTTTGTGATTTAAAAATAAGGATGACCTGTATTTTAACTAGTTAAAGTATCGTTAATAATTTTAGTTAATTTTTTGGCTTTAGTGATAATCATAATATGGCTACCACCTTCTATTTGTATACATTTTTTTATGTTTTTTATAGGAAATACATGATCACTTGTGCCGTGAATATGAGTAATGTTTTGGTCTTTTTCTGTTTGTACCCATCTAATAATGGTGCCAATAGACCAGTTTAAATACAATTCGCTTCTAACAGAAAGATACTTTTTATATATATCTGCTCTCTTCTTTAACGATTTTCCTAAAAAATATTGCGCATAATCTTCAAAATTTGAAACAACTTTTGTAGGAAAGAATTTGTAAGCTTTTGTAAATTTCACAAATTCAAATCTCTTTGGCAATTCTTTTTGGTGTTTTACACTAGATATAATAATAATTTTTTTAACATCTAGATATTTACTCATTTCTTGTACCATAATTCCGCCAAAAGAAACACCTACTAAAACAGGGTTTTCTTCTTTTACTTCTTCGCTCATTCTCATTGCATAATTAGCAATAGACTCTTCTTGTGCTATGGGGGTTATCCACTCTAAATAATGAACGTCATATTTATCTTTTGATAATTCTAAGTTTTCAAAAATTTCTGGTCCAGCTGCTAAACCAGGTACCAAGTATATTGGAATCTTTTTCATATCTATTTATTTTAATGTAGCAATTACATTTTAAATTGTAACGCTATTGTTTTCAAAATTAAACCTAACCAGACCATCTTCATCAATTTCAGTAAGTGTGATAGTATGTAACGTATTTACTAATTCTGGGTTCCAAGGTGTTTTAACTTTAACGTAATTTTCTGTAAAACCGTTTATATACCCCTCTTTATTTTCATTTTCAAATAAAACGGTTAGCGTATTTCCTAACTGACTTTCATAAAAAGCACGTCTTTTTTTAGCGGATAAACCACGTAACATTTTACTGCGTTTTGCACGTACTTTTTTAGGTACGACGCCTTCTAGATGTACTGCTTCTGTATTAGGTCTTTCAGAGTAGGTAAAAACATGTAAGTAAGAAATATCCATCTCGTTTAAATAGTTGTACGTTTCTAAAAACAGTTCATCTGTTTCACCAGGAAAACCAACTATAACGTCTACACCAATACAAGCGTTAGGCATTACTTCTTTAATTCTTGTTACTCTGTTTGTATATGTATTGGTTAAATACCTACGCTTCATTTTCTTAAGTAGCGCATCGCTACCAGATTGCAAAGGAATATGAAAATGAGGTACAAAAGAGTCCGATTTAGATACAAACTCAATCGTTTCATCTCTTAGTAAATTAGGTTCTATAGACGAAATTCTTAAACGGTGTATTCCCTCTACTTTATCTAATTCTTTTACAAGTTCTAAGAATGTATGTTCGTGCTTTTTGTTACCAAATTCACCTTTACCGTAATCACCAATATTAACACCTGTTAAAACAATTTCTTTAATTCCTTTTGATGATATTTCTTTGGCGTTTTCTATTACATTTTCTAAAGTATCGCTTCTAGAAATTCCACGTGCTAGCGGTATTGTACAATAGGTACATTTATAATCGCAACCATCTTGTACTTTTAAAAACGCACGTGTTCTATCTCCAATAGAATAAGAACCTACGTAAAAATCTGCATCAGAAATTTCACAAGAGTGAACTTCACCAACATTATTTTTAGTTAAATCGTTTATATAACTGGTAACATTAAACTTTTCTGTAGCTCCTAAAACTAAGTCTACACCATCTACAGCAGCTAATTCTTCTGGTTTTAATTGCGCATAGCAACCAACTGCTATTAAAAAAGCGTCATCATTTTTCTTTAAAGCATTTTTTACAATGGTTTTAAAGCGTTTATCAGCATTATCTGTAACAGAACAGGTATTTATAACATACACGTCTGCTTTTTCTTCAAAATCGACACGATTAAAACCTTCACTCACAAAATTACGAGCAATAGTAGACGTTTCTGAAAAATTTAATTTGCATCCTAAAGTGTAAAAGGCAACTTTTTTATCTGCATTCATTCTAATAAGGTTGTTTAACAAAAAACAAAACTTTAAAAAAGGATTTATTTCTTAAAGTTCAAAATTGTATATTTACAAATACTGTATAAAACAGTTTAGAAGCGCAAAAGTACGATATTATTGATGATTTTTGAAACGGAAAGGTTAATTATTAGGAGACTAAATGTAGAAGATTTAGATGCATTTCATAAACTAGAAAGTAATACAAATGTTTTAAAATATGCTATAGGAAACCCAAAGAGCTATATTGAAAATGAAATTGAGTTAAAAGCTTTAATTTTAAAATATAATATCCCTAAAAATGACTTTTGGGTTTACGCTATTATCAGGAAAACGGACAATCAATTTATAGGAACAGTGGCCTTAGTTAAAAACAATCTAGACGATGAAATTGGATATCGCTTTTTAGAAGAATTTTGGAATCAAGGGTTTGGTTTTGAGGTTTGTGGTGGATTAATTTCTTATTGTAAGAAACTTAAAATGGATAAAATTATTGCATATGTAGTAGATGAAAATATAGGTTCTTCTAAAATTTTAGAAGCAAATTGTTTTCAAATAAAAAATACTTTTATAAATGATGAAGGTATGGCAGAAACAAAATACGAATTGTATTTATAATTAAAGATGCATATACCTCGCATTACTATGCAGGGTTTAGTGCATCGTTTTGTTTAAAATAACTTCTCTTTAATTTTAGCTTTTAATTTTTCAGAGACGTTTGTTGGAAACGGTTTGTCTCCATGTAAAATGTCTACCATTAAATCGCTAAAATGCTGTCCGTATTTTTTTAGTATATAATTTCTAACTGGATTGTTATTATAAAAGAATTTAGATAAAGTGGTACCAGAGTTTAATTCTGGTAATATCTTAATATTTAATTTTTCTATGTACAGTTTTTCAGCTAAAGCTTTCTCTAATTTACTTTCAATAAGTGCTTCTGCCACATATTTTCCGCTTAAAATAGCGTTCGATATTCCTTCTGCAGTTATTGGTTCTGCAAAACCAGCAGCATCTCCAATTAAAAAAACATTATTTTTAACAAAACCATCTGTTCTTGGAGCAATGGGGATTTTAAAACCGTGAGCATCTTCTTTTATAACTTCTTTAATACCTAGCGTTTTTAAGTATTTTCTGTAATACTCTTTTAAATTGATTTTACCTTTCTTAGTGGTTAAAACACCTAAAGATAAATGATTTTTCTTTGGAAAACTCCATGCGTATCCATAAGGAACTGCGTCAATATCAAAACGTACATTTGTAGATAATCGTTTAAAATCTTCCTCAGAAACTTCTACTTCATATTCTAAAGCTGGTATTAGTTTTCTAGTGTCTTCTTTCCAACCAGCCATTTTTGCTGTCTGACTTAAAACACCGTCTGCAGCAATTATAAAATTTGCAGTAATTTCTCCTTGAGAGGTTTGTAATACAGATTTGTTATCTTTAAAATTAATACCTTTTAATGTATTGTTTTCTAATAAAGTAACACCAAATTCTTTTGCTTTTTCTACAATTAAATTATCAAAAGCATCTCTCATAATCATAGTTATGATTGGTTTTTCTTTAGAAGATTGGTAATAAATTTTACCGTCATTAAAATAGCTATCAACAGCAAAGAATTCACTTTCAATAACTTCGTTAATCTCAAAAGGCATGTCTTTTCTTCCTCTATTAACAAAACCGCCACCACACGTTTTATAACGTGGTAAAGTTTCTTTTTCTATGATAACGGTAGAGATACCTTGTTTACCTAAATAAAAAGCGGTTGAAGCTCCAGAAGGTCCGCTTCCAATAATCGCTACATCAAAATGTTTCATTGAATTAGAAAATTTAATTTTATAGTATGAATATAGAAAATTTTACCAGTTAATTTTTGCCATAATAGCAAAATGGTCTGAGTATTTTTCTGAATAGGTTGTAAACTTGTTGCTAATGGCGTCATTGTCGGTTAAAATGAAATCGATTCTCATAGGAAACCAGTAATCATAGGTTTTACCAAAACCTTTACCAGACTCGATATAAGTATCTTTTTTATCTTTTGCTATTTTGTTATATACCCAAGAGTAGCTTGTATTATTAAAATCTCCACAAACAATTTTTTTTCCTTTCCATTGTTGCTCATGTGCTAAAAACTGAACGGTTTGTTCTGCTTGTTCTTTAAAGGAATTAGAAACCCTTTCTATTAATTTTTCTGAATTTTCTTCGCCAAAATTCTCTTCATTTGGTTTTATTCTTAAAGATTCTAAATGGATATTATAAATTCTGATGGTGTCATTTTTCTTTAATATATCTGCAAAAATAATATTATTACCAGTACTTTTTAAATCTAAAGACCCTGCATTAATAATCTTATGTTTAGAGTAAATAGCCATTCCGTATTTAGTACTATTCGGACGAAGTTTTACGTATTTGTATGGAAATGAGAATTTGTTTTTATTAGATTTATAATACTCTTGTATGCTAATAACATCCGGATCTTTTGCGGCTATAAATTCGTATCCATCTTGCATAATAGAGTCTTTCTTTTTATGAAAAAGATCGAAGCTTTTTACATTATAACTCATCACTTTTAAATCATTATTTAAAGAAGAGTTGTTACCTGAAATTTTATAAAAAGGATAGGAAAAAAAGATTCCAATAATAAAAACTGTAACGGATAGTAATAATTGTTTTTTCAATCTAATTAACCAGTAAATGGCAAAAAGTAGATTTATTATCATTAAAAACGGTACAAATAGACTTATAATTGCTACAAAGGGTATGGTTGCAGGAGATATAAAATGTAGTACATAAGAGAGCAATAGTAGGGTTGCTAATATTGAGTTTATAAAATATAAAATCTTATCTAGGGGGGACAAATTTTTCATACTACTATCTTCCTTGTTTAAATAAAAACTCTTTTTCTTCTTTCGTTAAAGTGTCATAACCAGATTTGCTAATTTTATCTAAAATAGCATCTATTTGTTGTTGATTTAAAGAAGTATCTTTAGTAGTTTTTACTGTTTTTTTAGGTGATTTGTAAACTGTTTTTAAAGGTTTCTTTTTTGTTGAAAATAGGACTGCTATTTTATCGAAAATTTGTATTTCTTTATTGGCTGCTTTTTGAACATACAAAAAACCAAATAATGCACCTCCTAAATGTGCAAAATGGCCGCCAGCATTTCCTCCAGAGAGTGCTAATATATCTAAACCTACCCAAATAGCGCCCAAGTACCATAGTTTAACAAAACCAATAAAACGTATTTTTAATTGATAGTTGGGTATATATGTGGTAATTCCTATAAATATGGCTGAAATTCCTGCAGAAGCTCCTACTAATATAGAAGATTGACCTTGAAACAAAGGAAAGTAGTTATGGCTTAAAATAAACAATGCACCACCAAAAAAAGTACCTAATAGGTAGAAGGTTAATAGTTGTTTTTGTGTAAAATATTCGATGAATAAGTTTCCTACAAAGTATAGAGTTATTAGATTTAAAAGAATGTGTAGAAAGTCGGCATGTAAAAAACCATAAGTAATAATAGTCCAAGGTTTGGTCAGTAATGATGTAAAATTATCATCCAAAGAAAACCATGAAACTACCCAATTAATTTCACCTTTATATAAATCTTGAAAAACAGATGTTAACAAGGTGAATACAAAGATAGCAAGGTTTATGTAGATTAATTTTTCTACAATATTTCCGCTTTTATAGCGGTTTTTTATGTCGTCTATAAAACTCATTAATATGTTTTAAATTCATTCTTTTTCCAATACCAAGCAATTATAAAACCTATTAAAGCCCCTCCAACGTGTGCAAAATGAGCTATGTTTCCAATAGAGTATTTAGTCATTCCAAAGAATAAATCTCCCAAAATCATTACCGGTATAAAGTACTTTGCAGCAATAGGAACAGGGAAAAATATCAATGCTAATTTTGCATCTTTAAAATAAAGACCAAAAGCTACTAAAACACCATATACAGCTCCAGAGGCTCCAACTGCAGGAGTATTGTATAAAGAGGTTATTTGATTAAATTGATCTTGCGTAATGGCACCTATAATACGAGCATCATTGGTGCTACCAGATTTTAATATAGATAAAACTTCAGAATTATTTAAACCTGCATTTATAAAAAGTTCATAGATGCCGTTAAATTGATAATAATTGACTAATGTGTAAATTACTCCGGCTCCAATTCCTGCGGAAAAATAGAAAAAGATAAATTTCTTTTTTCCCCATATTTGTTCCAAGGGAGTACCAAAAGCCCATAAACCGTACATATTAAACAATATATGACTAAAACCACCGTGCATAAACATGTGTGTTACGTACTGCCAAATTCCGAAATGTTCATTTTCAGGAAAATGTAAAGCCAAGATATTTGTAAAATCTAATTTTAAAAGTTGCGGAGCCACAAATAAAATTACATTTATAATAATTATATGTTTTATGGCATCTGTAAGTTTCGTGTTCATTTTTAACTGTTAAATAGATTGTCTATTTCGTTTAATGTTAATGTTTTAAAAATTGGTTTTCCAAAAGGAGAAATGGTCGGTTCCTTACAAGAAAATAAATCATTTACCAATCCTTCTTGTTCTCGTTCAGAAAGTTGTGTACCTGTTTTAATAGACAATGTTTTTGAAAATGATTTTGCCATTACATCAAAATGACTAAAACTAGCATCTGGTACTTCTAAATCGATATCACTTAATAACTCTTCTAAGATAATTGTTATTTTACTCTCTGTAACCGAAACAGGTATTCCTTTTATAGTAACACTGTCTTTTGTAAATTCATCAAAAGAAAAACCAGCATTTTCTAATTCAGTTTTTATAGTATAAATCATTTCTATTTCTGCCGATGTGTAAGAAATTTTAACGGGAAACAATAATTGCTGACTGTTAGCTTCTTTTACAGTAATACTTTCTAAGAAGTCTTCATATAAAATACGTTGATGCGCTAAAGATTGATTGATTAAAACTACACCAGATTTTATAGAACTCAGTAAATATTTTCGCTGAATTTGAAATGTTTTTTGTGTTTTTATTTCTTGTTGATTGTCAAATAATTCCGATTGTATCTCTTCTTCTGTATCTGCAATAGTAGGAGTATATAGAGATTCCCAACTTTCTGTTTTTGGTTCGCTTTTAAACGGCGTATGAATTTCTTTATTTGCTTCTTCCTTAAATGGATTAAAATCTGGATCTACGGATATTTTTGGTGTAGATGTAGATTTTGGTTTTGAATTAAAATGATACGGCGTATCTAAATTTGCATCTCTATTAAAATCTAAAACAGGCGCTACATTGTATTGGCCTAAACTGTGTTTTACAGTAGCTCTTAACATGGCATACAATGCTTTTTCATTATCAAACTTTATCTCTGTTTTAGTTGGATGAATGTTAATGTCAATAGTATTTGCAGGTACTGTTAGGTATAAAAAATAGGAGGGATGTGATCCCTGTTCCAACAAACCATCAAAAGCATTTACCACTGCATGATTTAAGTATGAACTTTTTATAAAACGATCGTTTACAAAAAAGAATTGTTCTCCTCTTTTTCTTTTAGAAAATTCTGGTTTCGCAACAAAACCTTCTATACCTACTATATCAGTATATTCGTTTATAGGAACTAACTTTTCATTCATTTTAGTGCCAAAAACACTCACAATTCGTTTTCTTAAATTACTGCTTTTTAAATGATAAACTTCATTATCATTATGATGCATTAAAAAAGCAATATTTGGATGCGCTAAAGCTACTCTTTGAAATTCATCTATAATATGACGCGTTTCTACAGTATCCGATTTTAAAAAATTTCTTCTTGCCGGAATATTGTAAAACAAGTTTTTTACAGCAATACTGGTTCCTTTACTAGTAGAAATAAAATCTTGTGATACAATTTTACTTCCTTCAATTTTTATGCAAGTACCTAGCTCTTCGTCGTCTTGTTTTGTTTTTAATTCTACATGTGCAATGGCAGCAATAGATGCTAAAGCTTCTCCTCTAAAACCTTTGGTGTTCAGGTTAAATAAATCTTCTGCCTTTTGGATTTTAGAAGTTGCATGACGCTCAAAACTCATTCTAGCGTCTGTGGTGCTCATTCCTTTTCCGTTATCAATTACTTGAATTAACGTTTTTCCAGCGTCTTTTAATAAAAGTTTTATATTGTTTGAACCAGCATCAATGGCGTTTTCTAGCAACTCTTTTACAACAGAAGCAGGGCGTTGAACGACTTCTCCTGCAGCAATTTGGTTAGCAACATGATCTGGTAATAATTGAATAATATCCGACATTAATTTTTATTGAAAAATGGATAAATCGAAATCTATGATGTACAAAAAGATAAGTACTAAAATTGCGATAATATAAAAAAGTGTTTTGTTTACGCTTCTGTCTGAATTTTTTAAATCATCAAAAGCATCACTAAATTTACCTTTAATTCCTTTATTTTTACCAGTGGTTGTTCTAAACTGATCTAATTTGTGTTCTATTTTAAAAGGGCTACCTTCTCCTTTGTAAAAACGAGGTTGGTAATCAAATTTTTTATTAGTACGTTTTAAAAATCCCATAGTTTTAGTATTATTGGTTTATAAATTCTAGAATAAATCAAGGATTATACCAACTTTATAAGTGTTTCAAATTTACAGAATTAAAAGGAATTCTTCAAACAAAGATGTTAAAAGAGTTCTTAATTTTTCTTGCAAACTTTTTAAAAACTGTGTAGAGAGAACTTTAGGGAAAATAAAAGAATACCTACAAGGTTAGAGAAACCTTGTAGGGAAATGGTTATTATTAGTAACCAATACTTTCTGAAGTAGCATCAATATTTTTAAGTGCAGCCATTTTAATTGCTGCAACAGCACATTCTGTTCCTTTGTTACCTAATTTACCTCCAGATCTGTCTAAAGATTGCTGTTTTGTGTTATCTGTTAAAACACAAAATATAACAGGAACATCGTATTTTACATTTAAATCTACAATACCTTGGGTAACGCCTTCACAAACAAAATCGAAATGTTTAGTTTCTCCTTGTATTACGTTTCCAATGGCAATAATTGCATCAAGTTGTTGCATTGCAATCATTTTCTTGCAACCATAAACTAATTCAAAACTTCCAGGAACATCCCAAGAAATAATGTTTTCTTTAGTTGCACCGCAATCTAATAAAGTTTCAATTGCACCTTTTTGTAAATTCCCTGTAATTTCAGGATTCCATTCTGAAACAACAATCCCAAATCGAAAAGATTTCGCATTTGGGATTGTTGTTTTATCGTAAACTGATAAATTGGTTGTAGCCATATTTTTAGTGTTCAGTCTGCAGTTATCAGCTTTTAGTTAGTTATTTACTGCCAACTGTACTGTTTTACTGCGAACTATTTTAGTTAGCGTATTTAGCTGCTGCTATATATTTTTCTATATCTCTACCTTGGTCAGATTTAGAATAGTTTTCTTTAATTTTTGTAAATAATGTTTCTGCTTTACCAAAATCTTTTAATTCCATAGCAATTTGACCTGCTTTAAATAAGTATAATGGAGTTGTAAAATCATTACTTTTTTTGTTTGCAGCTTTTTCATAGTAACTTAAAGCATCTTCAGATTGGTTAATGTCTGCAAAAGCATCACCAATAGCACCAATAGAAACTGGACCTAATAACTCATCATCAGAATCAAATTTACTTAAGTGCTCAATTGCTTTGTCGTATTTCTTCATTTGTAAATAAGAAACACCTGCATAATAGTTTGCTAAGTTTCCTGCATCCGTTCCGCTAAAAGAATCTGCAATGTCTAAGAAACCATAATTACCATCTGCACCTTCTAATCCTAAAGTTAATAAAGAATCTACTCCAGAACCTGCAATTGACGCTTCGTTAAAATATTTTCTAGGAAAAGCTAACTCGTTAGAAGCTTTTGTTTCGTTTGGCTCCACTACATATTTAGTATAACCCATGTAAGCTAAAAACAATACTACTACTGCTATTAAAGATAAAAATAATGGTTTGTTGTTTTTCTCAATCCATTGCTCAGATTTAGACGCTGTTTCGTCTAAAGTATTTAATACTCCAGCTGTTTCAAATTCAGATTCATCAATTTGATTTTCTACTTGTTTACTTTCTGCCTTGTATTTTTTCTTGTATGTAGCCATTGTTTCCTTAAAAATTAGTGGCGACAAAAATAGTTTTTTTAATTGGATTTTAAAAGCGGATAATTCGCTAAATTTTCAATAATTTGCAAAACGTTTTCAATATCAAAATTTATCCATGTATTTACAGAAAATTTCTTTACTTAATTTTAAAAATATTGAGTCGCAAACTTTTGATTTTCAGAAGAAAATAAATTGTTTTGTGGGTAATAATGGTATTGGAAAAACGAATGTTCTAGATGCTATTTATTACCTGTCTTTTACAAAAAGTTACTTTAATTCTGTCGCTTTGCAGAATATTAGACATGGAGAAGGTTTTTTTATGATAGAAGGAGACTATCTTTTAAACGATAGAAATGAGAAAATTGTTTGTAGCTTAAAAAAAGGTCAAAAAAAGGTTTTAAAACGAAATGGTAAAAGTTACGAGAAGTTTTCTGAGCACATTGGGCAGTTACCATTGGTTATTATTTCTCCTGCAGATAGAGATTTGGTTACCGAAGGGAGTGATACAAGAAGAAAGTTTATAGATGGCGTAATTTCTCAACAAAACAAAACTTACTTAAAAGATTTATTGTCTTATAATAAGGTGCTGAGTCAAAGAAACGCATTGTTAAAATATTTTGCAGCAAATAGAACTTTTGATGCTTTAAATTTAAGTGTCTATGACGACCAACTTTCTGAGTTTGGAGCGCGTATTTACGAAGTTAGAAAAAGTTTTTTAGAAGGTTTTATTCCGATTTTTAATGAGAAATATCAAATAATTTCTGGTGATAAAGAACGTGTTAATTTATTGTATAAAAGTCAGTTGCATGATTTTTCTATGAAACATCTATTAGAAAAGTCATTAACAAAAGATAAAATTATACAGTATACAACTTCAGGCATACATAAAGATGATTTAAGTTTTGATATTGGCGATTATCCTATTAAAAAATTTGGTTCTCAAGGACAGCAAAAATCATATTTAATCGCTTTAAAATTGGCTCAGTTTGAGTTTATTAAGCAGCAGTCTAAAGTAACTCCTATTTTATTGTTAGATGATATTTTTGATAAATTAGATGAAAACAGAGTGTCTCAAATTATAGATTTGGTAAATAACGATGAATTCGGACAGATATTTATTACAGATACGCATTTTGAAAGAACAGAGAATATATTAAAGCAAGGGAGTAAAGAATATCAGATTTTTAAATTGTAATATTAGTTTTAAAGTTTCAAAAAATCCAATAATCTATTATATAATGGCAAAAAGAGAAAATGATTCCTTTTCTATTGAAGATTTAATGAAAAGTTTTATCAAGGAAAACAACTTGAGTAAAGGAATGCAAAAAATTAAAATAGAAGAAACTTGGAATAAAATGATGGGACCTGGTGTTGCCAATCATACCACTTCTGTTAAGCTGCAAAATAAAACATTGGTTATTCAGTTAACGTCTTCTGTTTTGCGTGAAGAATTAAGTTATGGTAAAGATAAGATTGTAAAAATGATGAATGAAGAAATTGGCGATGATGTAATTTCTAAATTATTGTTGGTATGATAAAAAAAAGAGAGTATGAATAAATTTATAATTTGTCTTTTTATATTATTATGCCCACTGTTGGGGTTTTCTCAAAGAGCTAAACTTTATAAAGATTTACCCGCTAAATCTTATTATGAGAATGGAAATTTAAGAGTTGCAAGGAATTTTAAGTCTGGAAAATTTTTAGGTTATAAAACTTTTTATAAAAGTGGTGCTTTAAGGTCTAACTACGTATTTAACTCTAAAGGTTATCATGATAGTATTGCTAACTTTTACTATCCAAATGGTAATGTTAAAACAGTTTGGAAGTATAAAAAGGATAAAGTGAAAAATCGTGTTGATTATACTTTGGAAGGAGCGGTTGTTAAAGGGGAGAAAAGTTATAAAAAAATAAGAATATGTAATGGTTTTTTACCTTATAGTAAAGATAATTTAATGTGGGCTTTTAGAAGAGCTAAATTAAATTCGGGACTTGGTTTTTACGATGAAGCTTTAGAAGATTTTAACTTTATTCTTTCTAAACTAAGTCCAAATGAAATAAGATTATCTTCTCAAAGAAGTATATATCATAGTTTGGCTATTGTTTATAGCGCTATTGAAGATTATGAAAAAGCATTGATGTATAATTTTAAAGCCTTAGCTATTGAAGGAGACAATCAAGCTGTTTTAAATAATTTAGGTTGGTTGCTGTTAAAAGCTAAAGATTATGACTTGGCATTAGAGTATTTAAATAAATGCCACGATATTAATCCGAATAATTATTATGCTTTCTTTAATAAAGCGAAACTTTATTTGGAAACTGGAGATTATACAAAAGCTGTAGGTTTTATAGAGAAAACGATAGCGGATAAAAGAAGTCATAAGTTATCAGAAAAAGATATTTCAGTAGAAAAAACTATTTGGGCAACAAGAGGAGAGATATATTATAAATTAGGTAGGTTTGAAGAGGCTATTAAAGATTTACAAAAATCCCTAGAAGAAAACACGGTTAATTCTTATGCTTATAAATGTTTAGCTTTAATTTATATAGAAAATAATCAATTAGATAAAGCTTGTAATGCTTTAGCTAAAGCAAAAGAATACAAGTATGATAAAACTTACAATACCAATGAGGTAGAAGAGTTGCAAAACAAGTACTGTTTATAATAATAATGTTAAAACAAAAAAACTCACAACTTTCGTTGTGAGTTTTTTTATGAAATATAGTTTTCAAGAATTTTATAAATTCTTAAAATTGGTCTCTTCCAGAAAAGTGAAAGTTTCCTTCAATTTCTGCATTTTCATCAGAATCAGAACCATGTACAGCATTTTCTCCCATAGAAGTTGCGTATAATTTTCTAATTGTACCTTCTGCAGCATCAGCAGGATTTGTAGCACCAATTAAGGTTCTAAAATCTTCTACAGCGTTATCTTTTTCTAAGATTGCAGCTACAATTGGTCCACGTGTCATGAACTCTACTAACTCACCAAAAAACGGACGCTCATTATGCACAGCATAAAAAGTTTCAGCATCTGCTTGTGTCATTTGAGTTTTCTTTAAAGCTACAATTCTAAATCCAGCAGCGTTAATTTTGTCTAAAATTGCTCCAGTATGTCCGTTTTCTACAGCATCTGGTTTAAGCATTGTAAATGTTCTATTTGTTGCCATTCTATTTTTTATATTTTTGCAAAAGTACATTATTTAATGTTAACTGCAAGTTAAGGGTAAACTTGTGTGAATTCTTGTTGTAACTTATTATTTTACCCCGCATTTCTATGGAGATTTCTTTTTTCTTAAAATTGAATTTTAAAAGTCTAAAACTAAGTTCTGAAGCTGCATTTTGTACGCTATATTTATCCGTTTTTTTAGTGAAATAATTGTAGGGATTTATAAGTCTGCTAGAAGTAAAAATCATTGGTGTTATTGTAGTAAGTTCCTTTAGTGGATTACTAATATTCTAAATAAAAACAACTAAAAGGTAGATTCTAATTGTTAAATTTTAAGACTAAATGGGTTTATTTTAACAGAAATGTAAAAGAAAATATGTTTTGAACAATGTTATTAAATTGTATCTTCGCATCTTATGATTTTAAAAGGATTGGAAGAGTTAAAAAGCTTTCTTGATACATCGAGAAATATTGTAATTGTAGGGCATAGAAATCCAGATGGAGATGCTATGGGGTCTACATTAGCTTTAAAACATTATTTAGATAAAAAAGGACACAATGCAACTGTTGTTGTGCCTAATGAATATCCAGAATTTTTACATTGGTTACCAGGTTCAGAAACTACCTATCGTTTCGATTGGCAAAATAATCAATCTCAAAAAGCCATAAAAGCTTCAGATCTTATTTTTCTTTTAGATTTTAATACGTTGCATAGAGTAGGTACTGATATGCAAAAAACGTTAGAAAAATATCCCAACGATTTTGCGATGATAGACCATCATCAACAACCAGATGATGTAAAATATATGTATTCTGATGTTACTATTTGCTCTACAAGTCAAATGGTATATCAATTTATAGAAATGAATGCCGATTTAGATTTAATTGATGCAGATATTGCTACTTGTTTATATACTGGTATTATGACGGATACTGGATCTTTTCGTTTTAGATCTACCACAAGTACTACGCACAGAATTATTGCCGCTTTAATAGATAAAGGTGCAAAAAATGATAAAATACATAATAATGTATATGATGCCAATTCTTATAATAGATTGTTGTTATTAGGACAAGCATTAAGTAATTTACAAATTTTACCAACGTACAATACCGCTTATATTACGTTGTCTTCGGAAGAAAAAAAGAGATTCGATTTTCAAAAAGGAGATACAGAAGGTGTTGTGAATTATGCACTTTCTTTGAAAGGAATTATTTTTGCTGCAATTTTTATAGAAGATAGTGAGCAAGGCATGGTAAAAATATCTTTCCGTTCTAAAGGAACTTTTTCTGTAAATCAATTTTCAAGGAATCATTTTTCTGGAGGCGGACATGACAATGCAGCAGGAGGAAGGTCTGACATTTCCATGGCAGAGACAGTGACCAAATTTGTTAGTTTATTACCACAATATCAAAATGAATTAAAAGCTTCTTATGAAAATTAAAATTTTAGTTCTAACATCAATTTTATGTATAGGCTGCTCTAAAATAGAGCCTAGAAAACCGATTAATCCTAAGGCCTCTACAACGGTATTAAAGGAAACTATTAAGGAATCTATAAAGTTAAATGCTTTAGAAGAAGCTAAGATTTTAGACGTAATTAAAAAAGATTCAGTAAATACATATCAAGTTTCTCCTAATGGATTTTGGTATGCCTACATCAACAAAATAGAAGAAAACGCTCCAACTCCAAAAGAAGGAGATCTTACTGTGATATCGTATAATATTGCTGATTTACAGGGAGATATAATTTATAGTAAGGACGAATTAGGGGTAAAAAATTACAGAGTAGATAAAGAAGATTTTATTTCTGCACTTCAAGTAGGAATAAAGTTGATGAAAGTTGGAGAAACCATTACATTTGTGATTCCGTCTTATAGTGCTTATGGCGTTTCTGGAGATGGAAATAAAATAGGAATTAATCAATCAATTAAGAGTACAGTAACATTAATCAATATAAATAATTAAAAATGAAAGTAGTAAAAAGTATTTTAGCAGTAGCTGTTGTTGCATCTATGGTTTCTTGTGGTAACCAAGTAAAAGAAGTTAAATCTTTAGAAACAGAAATAGACTCTGTTAGTTATGCAATTGGTTTAAGTATGTCTGGTCAATTAAGATCTGGTTTCGAAGAAGTAAATAAAGATATTCTTACACAGGCAATTAGAAATGGTTTAGATTCTACTAATTTATTAATAGATGTTAAAGATATTCAGAGTGTAATTAGCCCTTATTTTCAAAAGAAACAAGCAGAGCAAATGAAAGAGCAGCAAGAAAAAGCAGCTAATGAAGCAGAAGCTAAGTTTGGAGAAAATAAAAAAGCAGGAATTGACTTTTTAGCAGAAAATAAAACAAAAGAAGGTGTAATTACTACAGATAGTGGTTTACAGTACATTGTTTTAAAAGAAGGTAACGGAGACAAGCCAGAAGGACCAACTACTAAAGTAAAAGTTCATTATCATGGAACTAACATAGAAGGAAAGGTTTTTGATAGCTCTGTAGATAGAGGTACACCAGCAGAATTTGGATTAAACCAAGTAATTAAAGGATGGACAGAAGGTGTGCAGTTAATGAATGTTGGTTCTAAATACAAATTTTTTATACCTCAAGAATTAGCTTACGGAGCACAACAAAAAGGTGCAGATATTAAGCCATTTTCTACATTAATTTTTGAAGTAGAATTATTAGAAATTACAAAATAATATACTTGATGAAGAATTTAAAATACTTAATTGCATTTGTTATTTTATTAACTGCATGCAGCACTACACCAGAAAAGTACAAAGGGCTTAATGATGGAGTTTATGCTGAAATTTTAACCAATAAAGGGGAGATTTTAGTAGAATTATATGCAGAAGATGTACCAATGACAGTTGCAAACTTTGTTTCTCTTGTAGAAGGAACAAATAGCAAGTTAGTAGATTCTTTAAAAGGTAAAGACTTTTATGAAGGTGTTATTTTTCATAGAGTTGTAGATAACTTTGTAATTCAGGGTGGTGGTTTTACTGCTAGTGGAAGAAAAGATGCAGGTTATGTTTTTGGCGACGAATTTCCAAAGAGTGAAGATGGAGATTTAATGTACAGACATAATGATAAAGGGATTCTTTCTATGGCAAATGCAGGACCAACAACCAACAATACTCAGTTTTTTATTACTCATAAACCAATTCCACATTTAGATGGTAAACATGCTGTGTTTGGTAAAACAATAATAAACGCACTTCAGTTAAAAGAATTAAAAAGTAAAATTAAAGATTCTTTACAGTTAAATAAAGCAATAGATTCTACAAGAATGTCTGTTGTAAATAGTATTGTACAAAAAGATACTATTTTATCTGTAAAGATTCTTAAACTTGGGGCTGAAGCAAATAGCTTTAATGCCGCAGAAGTTTTTGATACTCAATTAGGAGATTTCGCAAATTTAGAAAAAGATAAAAAGAAAGCTGAAGATGAAGTTGAAAAAGCAAGATATGCTAATTATTTAGTAGAAAAGGTAGCTTTTTTAGATGAAATGGATGAAGCTAAAGCAGAAAAAACATCTTCTGGACTTCGCATTTTAAAATTAAAAGAAACTTCTGGAAAAAAAATAGTTGACAACAAACCTTTAACTATTAATTATACCTTGTATACTGCAGATGGTAAAAAAATTCAGTCTACAGCAGAAACTAGTGGAACACCTTTTGTTTGTCAGTTAAATGATACTCAAAGACCTATGATTGCAGGTTTTAAAGAAGGTGTCTTAACGATGAACGAAGGAGAAAAAGTACGTTTATTTATCCCTTACTATTTAGGGTATGGTGAAGAAAAATATGGTCCTTTTCCTGCAAAATCTGATTTAGTTTTTGAAGTTGAAGTATTAAAAATTGGAAAATAATTTGTTAGAAAATATTATACATTTAGATAAAGAGTTATTAATTTTTCTAAACAGTTTAGGGAGTGAGCAATGGGATCCGTTTTGGTTGGTAATTACCAATCAGCTTTATTGGAGCCCATTGTTTATTCTTATTTTTTATTTAACCATTAAGGCTTATGGTTGGAAACAAGGTGGATTTATGATTCTTACCATGATTTTATTGGTCGCCTTTTCAGACCAATTTACGAACCTTATAAAAAATTCTGTACAACGTTTACGTCCTAATAACGATCCAGAAATAAAGCACTTATTAAGAACGCTAATTACTCCTCAGAGTTTTAGTTTTACCTCTGGGCATGCTTCTACCTCAACATTTTTCTCTGTTTTTGTAGTATTACTTTTAAAAGATAAATATAAGTATATCTACTTTGTTTTATTTTGGCCATTAATTTTCGCTTATAGTAGGTTGTATTTAGGAGTACACTTTCCTCTAGATATTATTGTAGGCGCTTTAGTAGGTGTCACTTTTGCTAATATTTATTACTACTTTTTTAAGAAGGTCAATCAAAAAATATTTCAATAAAATTAGACAACATCCTTACTTTATTTTGTGTTTTTTTTTTCGATAATTATCGAAGTAAAATACATGCAATAAATTCTTCAATTTAAAATATTAAAACCAGTTTTATAAATGCATAATTAGGTTGTTCTAACTTTTTTTACGAACTAATTTTTCATTTTAATAAAAAAAATGTAATCAAAATACATTTAAACTTTAGAAGTAGCAACTTTTTTATAGTACAGGTCCGAAACTAAAAAAAGAGGCTGTAATTGGTGCTCTTCAGAAATAAAACATTTGCTAGAAAGTGGTTGGTAATTCTGTGTTTTCTACAACATTATTCAGATTTAAAGACACGTTATAATTTATTTTAGAAATATTAAAAATAAACTTACTTTTTAGAATTAAAATGGATGATAAAAAGTAGATTTTAAGTAAATTTGCAGTTAACAAACCCGGAAAAAAATAATATGAAAATATCATACAATTGGTTACAACAATTTTTGCAGATAGATTGGGAGCCTGTTAAAACAGGAGAATTGTTAACTGATTTAGGTTTAGAGGTGGAAGGAATTGAAACCAAAGAATCTATAAAAGGAAGTTTAAAAGGAATTGTTGTTGGTAAGGTTTTAACTTGTATACAGCATCCTAACGCAGATCGTTTAAAAGTAACTACAGTAGATTTAGGCCTAGAGAATCCCGTACAAATTGTGTGTGGTGCACCTAATGTTGCTGCAGGACAAAAAGTGCCAGTTGCAACTATTGGAACTACTTTATATGACGAGAAGGGTGACGGCTTTAAAATAAAAAAAGGTAAGATACGAGGTGAGGAGAGTCATGGAATGATTTGTGCCGAAGATGAATTAGGTTTAGGTAAAGGGCATGACGGAATTTTAGTCTTAGATAAAAAACTAAAAACGGGTACACCAGTTGCAGAAGTTTTTAAAATAGAAACAGATTATGTTTTCGAAATAGGGTTAACGCCTAATAGATCTGATGCAATGAGCCATTTTGGTGTTGCAAGAGATTTACGTGCAGGTTTAATTCAACAAGATATTAAATTAGAATTGATATCTCCTTCTGTAAGTAATTTTCATGTAGATGAAAGAACGTTACGCGTAGATGTAGAAGTAGAAAGTAAAGAAGCTACTCCTCGTTATTGTGGTATTACGATTACAGATATAGAAGTTAAAGATTCGCCAGAATGGATTCAAAATAGGTTAAAGGCTATTGGCTTAACACCTAAAAACAATATTGTAGATATTACAAATTATGTTTTACATGAATTAGGACAGCCTTTACATGCCTTTGATGCTCAGAAAATAAAAGGAAATAAAATACTTGTAAAAACATTAGAAGAAGGTACTAAGTTTACCACTTTAGATGAAGTTGAAAGAGAATTATCATCAGAAGATATTATGATTTGTGATGGAGATTCTAATCCGCTTTGTATCGCAGGTGTTTTTGGAGGTTTACATTCTGGAGTTTCAAAATATACAAAATCTATATTTTTAGAAAGTGCTTATTTTAATCCGGTTAGTGTTCGTAAAACAGCCAAAAGACATGCTTTAAATACAGATGCATCTTTCCGTTTTGAGCGTGGTATAGATATAAATACAACAGAATATGCTTTAAAAAGAGCAGCATTGTTAATAGAAGAATATGCAGGTGGTAAATTAGCATCAGATGTTTCTGATTTTTATCCTGTTAAGATAGAAGATTTTCAAGTATTTTTGTCTTTTGAGCATGTGTATAGATTAATAGGACAAGAGATTCCTAAAGAAACCATTAAAAATATTTTAGCTTCTTTAGAAATTAAAATTAACAGTGTAACTAACGGTGGTCTTGGTTTAACAATACCTTCTTATAGAACAGATGTACAGCGTGAAGCAGATATTATTGAAGAAATTTTAAGAGTATACGGTTACAATAATATTGAATTTTCTCACAAACTAAATACTTCAATTTCTTTTGATTCTAATAAAGAAACTAAGATAGAGAACGTTATTGCAAACCAATTAAGTGCTTTAGGTTTTAACGAAACAATGGCAAATTCTTTAACAAAGCCAGAATACACGGCATTGTCTGAGAATATTAATGAAGAGGCAAATGTAGAAATGTTAAATCCGTTAAGTAACGATTTAAAAGTATTACGTCAATCTTTATTGTTTAGTGGTTTAGAATCTGTTAGTTATAATATCAATAGAAAGAATAACTCACTACAATTTTATGAATTTGGTAAAACATATCATAAATACAACGAGAAATACGAAGAAAACAAACATTTAACGCTTTTTGTTACCGGTAACAGAACAAAAGAAAGCTGGAGTGTTGCTAGTAAATCAACTGACTTCTTTTACTTAAAAGGTGTTATTACTTCTTTATTAAGTAGATTAGGAATAGATAAAGTAAAATCGTCACCATCTAAACAAGATATTTTTTCTGAAGGAATTTCTTTTGGTTTAGGAAAAATAAAATTAGTAGAATTTGGAGTTGTGAAAGCTTCTTTATTAAAAGAATTCGGAATTAAGCAAGAGGTTTTATTTGCTGATTTTAATTGGGATACTATTTTAAAATTAGTAGGAAATAAGAATATTAAAGTAAGTGAGTTATCTAAATTCCCAATTGTAAAACGTGATTTAGCCTTATTATTAGACTCTAAAGTTTCTTTTAACGAAGTATACAATTTAGCTTTTCAAGCTGAAAAAAAGCTATTAAAAGAGGTTGATTTATTTGATGTTTACGAAGGTGATAAATTACCAGAAGGAAAAAAATCGTATGCAGTTAGTTTCTTATTACAAGATGAAACAAAAACTTTAGCAGACAAACAAATAGATAAAATAATGCAAAAATTACAGCAATCATTCGAAAAGAATTTAGAAGCTGTATTAAGGTAATTTAAAAATTACTTTTATTAATTTTCATAAAAAAACCATCTCATTTGAGATGGTTTTTTTTACTTACTAATTCAAATATTTATCTCAAAAACAGTTTACAAAGTTGCTTTCAATAGTGCTTTTTCAAACACGGTGCAAAAATAGTATATTATTTGAGAATATGTTAATTAAATTTAATTTTTATATTAATTTAATAAAAAAACGACTCTCAATTGAGAATCGTTAAATTTTATTCATTTTTGATGTAAAGATATAAGTGTTTATGCTAATACATTATAAACTTAAAAATATTTATACAGCGTGTTTATGTGCCTTGTAAGAAGAACGTACTAAAGCACCACTTTCTACATACATAAAGCCCATTTCTAAACCTAATGTTTCGTATTTTTTAAACTGATCTGGAGTGATAAATTCTTTAACCGGTAAATGCTTTTTGGTAGGTTGTAAATACTGACCAATCGTAATAATATCACAATTTACTGCACGTAAATCTTTCATGGTTTGTATAACTTCTTCTTCCATTTCTCCTAAACCTAGCATTAAACCAGTTTTAGTTCGCATTCCGTTTTCTTTTAAGTATTTTAAAACACCTAAACTTCTATCGTATTTTGCTTGTATTCTAACTTCACGAGTCAACCTTCTAACGGTTTCCATATTATGAGAAACTACTTCTGGATGTACTTCTATAACTCTATCTAGCTGCTTTGTATTTCCTTGAAAATCTGGAATTAAAGTTTCTAAAGTTGTTTTTGGGTTTGCTCTACGGATTGCATCGACAGTTTCTGCCCAAATAATAGAACCACCATCTTTTAAATCGTCTCTATCTACAGAAGTAATTACAGCGTGTTTTATGCTCATTAATTTTATAGAACGTGCCACTTTTTCTGGTTCATCCCATTCTACAGTATCTGGTCTTCCGGTTTTTACACCACAAAAACCACAAGAACGAGTACATGTGTTTCCTAAAATCATAAATGTAGCAGTTCCTTCTCCCCAACATTCTCCCATGTTTGGGCAGCTTCCACTAGTACAAATGGTATTCAGTTTATATTTATCTACCAAAGTTCTTAGTTCCGTGTATTTTTTACCAACAGGTAATTTTACACGTAACCATTTTGGTTTTTTAGCTTTTTCTGGAAGTATTACAGATTCTATTGCCATTTTTTATTGAATTTGAAAAACAAAGATACAAAGGAAAAAATAAAAAAGTAGGGTTATCATTTTAAGTATTAAACTTGTTTTATAAGAAATAATGAGATGTTGAATTTTCTTCTAAAAGTGCCCGGTTAAACCCGCCTTAAAATGTTCCCAATCAGAAATTATAGCTTTAAAAATAATAAAAGAAACTACAGCAATTAAAGTACTTATTCTTATGTTATTCTTGTCTTTTTTAGAGATGGAGTTCTTTTTCTGTTTTGTTGTCATTACAAGGTTTTTTAGAAAATAAAGAATTAATTACAAAAACATTGGTATATAGTTTAAGATTTCTTAATAATCTCTGCTAACAATTTTTTAGCTCTCAACAACTTTACCTTTACGTTATTCATAGGTTCGTTAATTTGCTCGGAAATTTCTTTATATGATAATTCCTGGAAATAACGTAACTGAATCACTTCTTGGTATTTAGGTTTTAATTTTTTGATGTCCCTTAATAACTTTGCTAAGTTTTGTTCTGTAATAATTTTATCTTCAGGAGTAGGGTTTTCATCGACTACTAAATACGCTTTTTCTTCTTGTTCTTTAGAAGTATTAGTAGCGATAGAAATATTTTTCTTTCGTAGTAAATCGATATGAACATTCTTAGAAATGGTGATTAGCCAAGTCTTAAAAACATACTGTTCATCAAAAGTATTAATTTTGTCAAAAGCTTTAGAAAACGTTTGTATAGTAATATCTTCTGCTTCGTTTTCGCTTTGTGTTCTCTTTAATTGATAATTATAAACGGCAGACCAATAGGTATCCAATAAGAATCTAAATGCAGATTGATTTCCACTTTTAGCCTTTGTAATATTGATTGTAAGTTTAGTATTGTCTATTTCCAATGATTTGGTTTTGACGACAAATTAGTGATAAATATTGAAAAGTGAAATATTAGTAGTCCTATTTCTAAAAAAGGCAATACATAAGTGATAGTTGGTTCTTTTAATTTTTTAGCAGAAAAACCGATAACAATGAATTGTACTAAATAATACGTTAAAAATATTGCTAAAACAGGTTCCCAAGGATAAAGGAAAAATAAAAGAATAGCCAAAAGATAAAACAATACTTTAGAAACAAAGAACAAGCCTAAAAAGAATTTATGTTTTGGTTTATAGTATTTTGCTGTAGATATATGTCTCCTTTTTTGTTGAAACCATTCTTTAAAGCTTTTGGGAGCAATAGATTCTGTAAAACTTTTTTTAGAGATGGTAAAGGTCGTATTTTCTTTGTTAGCTGCATCTTGAATAAACAAATCATCATCACCAGATTTTATATGGATATGATTTATAAAACCTTTCACATTAAAAAACTCAGATCTATGATATGCTAAATTACGACCAACTCCCATATACGGAGATCCTAATTTTGCATAACTAAAATATTGTATTGCAGTTAACAAGGTTTCGAAACGAACAAATAAATTTACTAATGATTTTTCTTTTTTATACTTACCGTATCCTAAAACAATGGTTTTTTCTTCTTGGAAATTTTTAGACATTTCAGAAATCCAATGTTTAGATACAGGTTTACAATCTGCATCTGTAAACAGGAGATGATCATTTTTTGCACCTTTTATTCCTAGTGTTAACGCGTATTTTTTATTTCCCCAAAAAGCCTCTATATTCTCAACATTAATTAACTTAATATTAGAATGTTCTTTTTCAAAAGACTCCATAACCTCTAATGTTTCGTCTGAAGAAGCATCGTTTATTAAAACAATATCAAAATTTGAATAATCTTGATTTAATATAGATGGTAAAAAATCTTGTAAGTTTTTAGCTTCATTTTTGGCACATACAATTACAGTTATAGGAATATCTAAGGCATTTTTTCTATCTGTTTTTTTTTTGAATAAAAAAGAAGAAAAAATGAGATAATAAATAATTTGTATTGCTGTAAATACTACAAAAGAGTAGAAGAGTACAGATAATATCATTTAAAAAAGAGAGTTAGTTATGTTCGGTGTCTTCGCAAGTATCAAATTGGTCTGGAGTTTTTCCACAAAAACCACAAGACTCTCCTGATTTGTTTAACATTGGGTTTTGGCTTGCACAAGTACCTGCAAATTTACCATCTTTTTTTGCCCATATTTTTATAGCGATTCCTGCCACTGCAAGTGCTAATAAACCTAAAGTAAGAAATAATAATTTCATAATAAAAATTTGAGATACAAAGATACGAATTCTTAAGCTGTCTTAAAAAACAATATAGAATATTTATATAGTGACTTTTTAAGAAATTAGGTGTCAAAACTTTGAATATAATTAACAACTTTAACATAAAATTATGGATACAATTACACAATCTTTACAAAACTTTTACAACACAATTTCTGCGGGTTTAGGAAACTGGGGACTTCAATTAATTGGTGCTTTTGCAGCATTAATAATTGGTCTTTGGATTATTAGGATGATTATGAAAGGAGTTTCTAAAGGGTTTGAAAAAACAAAATTAGATGAAACTTTACAACCTTTTCTATTAACCAGTATTGGTTTTATTTTAAAATTACTATTAATTATTTCTATTGCAGGTATTGTTGGTTTGCCAATGGCCTCTTTTGCAGCATTAATGGCAGGTGTAGGTTTGGCAATTGGTGCTGCTTTTAATGGTTCTTTAGGGCATATAGCTTCAGGTATTATGTTACTTGTTTTTAAGCCTTTTAAAGTAGGAGATTTAATTAAAACAAACGGAGCTTTTGGTTTTGTAAAAGAAATATCTGTCTTTGTTACCGTTATAGAAACGTTTCAGAATGAAACTGAAATTATACCAAATTCTACCATTACTTCTAATAAGATTACCAATTTAACTAAAATAGGAAATCTACGTATCGACATGCCTTTTGCAATTAGATATGGATCGGATATTGAGAAGGCAAAACAAATTGTATTGGATGTTCTTTTAAAAGATAATCATGTTTTACAAGAAGGCGCAAGTGCTCCAAGAGTTGCCGTAAATAATTTAGGACAAAATAGTGTTGAGTTATTAGCTTTACCTTATGCTAATTGCGAGAATTATTGGGAGGTTTTTTGGGATACTAGACAGAGAATTGTAGAAGCTTTAGGAAATGCCGGTTATGAAGCTCCTTTACCACAGAGAGTTGTTACAATGACTAAATAATATATTTTATATTTAATAATAAAGAAACGACTGTTTATCTAGACAGTCTTTTTTTGTATGTTTACTTTTTTGAAAACAATAATCTTGACCGAAGAGAACTTAATAGCACAATTAAAATCAGGAAAACAGACTGCTTTTAGTCAACTTTTAGATGACTATCAACAGAAAGTTTTTGGTACCTGTATTTCTTTTGTGCCTAATAAAGAAGATGCAGAAGATATTGCACAAGAAGTTTTTTTAGAAGTTTTTAGATCTATTTCTAAATTTAAAGGAGATTCTAAACTTTCTACTTGGATTTATAAAATAGCGACCAATAAGTGTCTAGAATTTATCAGAAAAAAGAATACTAAAAAGAGATTTGCGTTTATGCAAACTATTTTAGGAAATGAAATTCCGTTAGATAAAACAAGTTATTTTACAGAAGTAAATCACCCAGGTATTTTATTAGAGAATAAAGAAAAATCTGCAACTATTTTTAAGGCTATAAATACTTTGCCAGAAGCACAGAGAATTGTATTTACCTTGGCAAAGATTGATGATAAAAGTTATCAAGAAATAGTAGAAATTACGGGTAAAAGTTTGTCCTCGGTAGAGTCTTTAATGTTTAGAGCTAAGAAGAGTTTGCAAGAAAAATTAATAAACTTTTATAAAAACAATAATTAAGCGCAAGTTTTTAAAATAATTTGCATCTAAAAAAGTATAATGTTATTTTATAATTGAAATAAAATGAATAAAAAAGATACACATAAAAAAGTAGAAGAGACCTTTAAGGTATTAGATACTATTGATAAAGTAGAAGTAAATCACTTTTTTAAGCATAAAGTTTTACAAAAAATACAAGCTGAAAAGGTAGAAAAGAAACCTGTTTTTTCTTGGTTTACACTGCAGTTACAATTGGCAACCTTAGGTATTGTTTTGTTATTAAATATAGGAACTATTTTTTATGCTTTTAACAGTTCATCTCAAAGAGATAGTTCAACTTCAGATATTAAAACGTTTGCACAAGAATACTCTTTACAAACAGATAGTAGTTCTATTTTAAATTAAAAGTTATGAAATCAAAATTACTTCCTATTCTTCTAATCTTGTTACTACTATTAAATGGAGTATTAATTTTTATGTTGGTAAAAAAGCCACATGAAAATCAAAGAATTAATCCGACAAGAAATTTTTTAACCGAACAATTAAGTTTTACAGAAACTCAAAAAGCATCATTTAAAACATTAGATGTAGCGCATAGACAGGTAATGAGAGGTCTAGAAGATCAGCTTAAAGATCAAAAAGATATTTTATTTGATAGCTTTAATAAAAAAGATTTTAAGATTGATTCTTTAACTACAAAAATTGGACTTTTACAAGCAAAAAAGGATGCAGAGGTTTTTTCTTTTTTTAAACAGGTAAGAGAAATTTGTACAGCAGATCAAGTGCAAAAGTTTGATAAAATAATTAAAGAAGCCATAAGAGGTGGAGATAGAATGCCTCCAAATGATGGTAACATGCCTCCTCCGGGAAATGAAAGAATGCCACCGCCACCAAGATAATATATTTATAAATAATTTAGTTATAAAAAAAATCCAAAGCTTAACTGCTTTGGATTTTTTTTTGAGAATGATGAAGTTAATTTTTAAAGTGTTCTTATAATAAAATTAATGCTTTAATTTTTAGGTGTTACTATTTTTTAATTAGATATGTTAAAGTAAAGTTAACGTGCACAAGTTTTTAAAAGCACTCGCATCTAAAGGTATATAAACTTAATAAATAGATTAAAAATGAAAAAATCAACAAATAAATTTTTAGCAGTAATAATAGTTTCTTTAGGAGTATCAGTATCAACTTTTGCACAACAAGGTAATTCTGATGAAAAACCAAAAGGGCCTCCAACATTTAAACAACTTTTAAAAGAATTTGATGCTAATGAAGATGGTAAAATTTCTCAAAAAGAAGTAAAAGGGCCTTTGGTTAAAGATTTTAAAAAAATTGATACAGATGAAGATGGTTTCATTTCAGAAAAAGAACTGAAAGATGCCCCAAAACCAGAAAGAAGAGAAAGAGCTAGAAATTAAGGGTAACAAAATAGAATCAAAAAAATCAATCAAACAATTAATTATGAAAAATTATAAAATTCATTTATTCTCATTAGTGATTACACTTTTTATTTTTTCGTGTACAAGTGATGATGTTTCTGATGTTGTAGTAGATGACATAGATGATAACGAAGAAGTTGCTGTGGTAATAGATGATACAGATTTTGAAGCAATAGATTGGACCGAAGCGACACATAGTAAAGATGTAGATCCAAATATTAGCGAAGTTTTTGAAGATAACACAGTAAAAAGGTTAGACTTTGTAATTACAGAAGAGCGTTGGCAAACCATGTTAGATGATATGGAAAACCTTTACGGCACATTTGGGCAAAGTGGTGCAAGTGGTTTTTCAGACGAAGATCCTATTTTTGTTCCTGGAGAAGTTTTTTATGAAGGTAATGAATGGTACAGAGTTGGTTTGCGTTTTAAAGGAAATTCTAGTTTGCAGTCTAGTTGGCAAGCAGGTATTTTAAAGCTATCGTTTAAATTAGATTTTGATGAGTTTGAAGATGATTATCCTCAAATAAAGAATCAACGTTTTTATGGAATTAAAAAATTGAGTCTTAAAAATAATTATGATGATAGCTCTATGTTAAGAGAAAAGGTAGCCACAGATGTATTTAGAAATGCTGGTTTAGTAGCATCTCATACCGCATTTTACACCTTATATGTAGATCATGGAGATGGACCACAGTATTTTGGGTTGTATACTTTAGTTGAAGAAGTAGATGGAAGTGTTTTAGATACACAATTTTCTGATGATGACGGAAATTTATACAAACCAGATGGAGATGCAGCAAGTTTTGCAAGCGGAACTTTTGATGAAGATGAATATGTGAAAAAGAATAATGAAGATGAGGCAGATTTTTCTGATGTACAAAACCTTTTAACAATTATAAACGATGGTACAAGAACTTCAGATCCTGAAGCTTGGAGAACCACTTTAGATGCTGTTTTTGATACTGAGATCTTTTTAAAATATTTAGCAGTAAATACGGTGGTTCAAAATTGGGATACTTATGGTAGAATGACACATAACTATTTCTTATACAATGATCCGGCTACGAGTAAATTAACATGGATTCCTTGGGATAATAATGAAGCTTTACAAACTGGTAAAATGGGAGGTTCTTTACCTTTAAATTTCTCTGGTTTAAGTTCATCTCAATGGCCTTTAATTGGGTATATGTATCAAGATGAAGTTTATAAAGAAAAGTATGATGCGTATGTAGAAGAGGTTATAAATGGTGCATTTAATGAAACTACAATTCAGGCTTTATATACAAGTTATGCTGCTTTGGTAGAAGAATATGCAACATCAGAAGTTGCAGGATATTCATTTTTAAATAATAGTTCAGATTTTCAATCGGCAGTTAGTCAATTAAAATCACATGCGACCTCTAGAAAAACAGCGGTAGCAGCTTATTTAGATTAAAGAAAATAGTATTTGAGTTTGGTTAATTGTTAAAAGCTTCATAAGAAATTATGAGGC
The DNA here is from genome assembly GCF_019278485.1 of Polaribacter sp. R2A056_3_33. Classification (NCBI taxonomy): domain Bacteria; kingdom Pseudomonadati; phylum Bacteroidota; class Flavobacteriia; order Flavobacteriales; family Flavobacteriaceae; genus Polaribacter; species Polaribacter sp. R2A056_3_33. The sequence goes on along the minus strand of NZ_CP058984.1, from coordinate 4,010,344 downwards.
TTTTTTTGTTAAAATAAGTTAAAGAACACAAGTTTATCTATAAAAAGACATCTAAACTTTTATAAAACAATTTAAAAAAATGAAAAAGTATTTCATACCAATATTAGCAAGTATTTTATTAATAGGTTGTAAAAGTCAGGCAACAAAGCATACACATCATGGAGAAACAGAAAGCCATACACATTCTGCTGTAAATTATTTTGATTCCTATAGTTTAATAAGTAAAATCTTTGGAACAAAAACAATTGTTACTGTAACAGGTAATGAACGAAAAATGGTTACAAATGCATTGCCAGACCATAAAACCGGTGCTTTTCCAAGAAAAGGAAATCCGAATACAATTTCTGAACAAAATAAAAATTACACGTTTCCTGTAAATCCAAAGTATACAGGGAAGGCAACTTGGGTTAGAGAACCAGGAGTTGCTTTAAATGGTGTAAAGTTTGAACCCGGAACAGCAGAAGTTGTTGTTTGTGAAACGGGAGAAAATTATAGGGTAGAAGCTTTTCAAGATGTTATAGATTTAGGACTCGATTTTAATCATGCACATGTGCAACCTACCGGCGAGTATCATTATCATGGAACGCCAACGTCTGTAATTGAAGAATTTGATACCGGAAAAGATTTAGTACACGTTGGTTTTGCGCACGATGGTTTTCCTATTTATTACTCTAAAAGTAATGCTTATAAACCGAGTTACAAATTATTAGACGGAACGCGTGAGGGAGAAGATTGTGTTTATGAAAACCCGAAAGAAACTATAAATATTGCTGTAAATGATGATCATGATGGAACCTATGGTTCCGATTTTGAATATGTAGCAAATTCCGGAGATTTAGATGAATGTAACGGAATTACAATTGATGGAAAATATATGTACTTAGTTACAAATGAATTTCCGTATGTAAGCAGATGTTTAATGGGAGAGGTAAAAGAAGATGAGCGTAGAGGACCGCCTAGAGATGGGAATGAAGAAAGAAAAGGAGGAGAACGTAAAAACTTTGAAGAACTATTAGAAATGATGGATACAGATAAGGATGGAAAATTATCTAAAACAGAAACCAAAGGACCTTTAAAGGAAGATTTTTCTAAAGTTGATAAAAATAATGATGGTTTTATAACCAAAGATGAATTGGGAAAAGAACCCAAAAAGAAATAAAAAATAAAAACCGCAAGTTTTTTTTAGAAACCACATCTAAAGATTATATAAACCAATAATTAAAAAAATGAAAAACCAATTAATTAAGACCACATCACTTATTGTTTTACTTTTTTCTGCATTTGTTTCTTGTACGTCTGATAGTGAATCAGATTTAAGTACAGACACTGAAATAGATGATGTTGTTATAACAGAATTGCATGCAGCGTATGCAGAGTTTAATACAGATGCAACCGATATTTATTTATCTAATGGAGGTACAACGGTAACTATAGAAACAACAGGTTTACCAAATCACGAAAGTGTATATTGGGGAGAAGATAGCGATTTATACCTGGAAGAATCTGATGTAGCTACAACTCCGTCTATAATGTCTAGTAATAATAACGCAGTTACCATTACGGTAGATGCTACTCCAAATTTAACGGGAAGTACGGTCAGTACACAATTAAATACGATTGGTGTTGCTGTAAGTGGTGCTTCTATTTTTAATGACCAAGAAGGAAACGGAGCTTTAGATCAAGCAGCAGCAAGTTTAGATTGGACCGGAGCACATATTGGACCTGGAGTATATCATTATCATTTAGAACCAAAAGCATTTACAAACGATGATAAAAATCTAGTAGGTATTTTATTAGACGGTGTATTCTTATATGGTAGAAAATGTAATTCAACAGATACTTACCCAACGGATTTAGATACTTCTGGCGGACATACTTCTGTAACTCAACATTCAAATGGAATAGAAGAATATCATTATCATATAATTAACGAATTGTACTCTACAACAGGTTCTTATATTGCTTTTACAGGCCCTTACCAAGGTTACTAATATGAAATTAACAGCATTCTTTTTTTTCCTTTTTTCAATTTTTATTATTGGTTGTAATTCTTCAACCAATAATAAAAAGAAAAATACTGCTATTAAAATTAGAACTATTGATAGTGCTGTTACGGTTCATAAAGATAGTATAATCTTAAACGGTAACGAAGGGAATTGGTATTATAAAAACAAGCTTTTTAATGGGTTTGCAGTTAAATATCATACCAATGATTCCTTAAAGGAAAAGACAGGTTTTTATAATGGTAAAAAAGAAGGAGTTTATAACGTTTGGTTTAAAAATGGAGTTTTAAAAGTAACATTGCATTACAACCAAAATGTTATGGAGGGCAGTTATAAAGCTTGGTGGCTAAACGGTACTTTGGCTTATGAGGCAACTTACAAAAAAGGGAAGTTGGAAGGTATAGAGCGACAATGGTATGTTGATGGAGTAATGTCTAAAGAAAGAAATTTGTTAAAAGGAAAGGAAAATGGTTTGCAAAGAGCTTGGTTACAAAACGGCAAGATCTATGTAAATTATGAAGCTAAAAATGGCAGAACTTTTGGAATGAAGCGTGCAAATTTATGTTATCAATTAAAAGATGAAAAAATTGAAAAAAATAAAGAATTATAGTTTTTTACTAATAGGGTTATGTCTTTTGTTAAGTTGTAAAAAAACAGATCATAAAGAAATTGCAAGTAAAGTTGATGTATTGCCTTATTATAATGAAGCATCTTTTACACCAAAATGGATCGATGCTAAAAGCGATGCTTTAAATACTTTTCATACCATTCCAGATTTTAGTTTAACAAATCAGGATGGGAAGAATATCACCCAAAAAACATTTGAAAATAAAATATATGTAACAGATTTTTTCTTTACCACTTGTCCTGGTATTTGTCCAAAAATGACAGGTAATATGGCTTTAGTACAAGAAGCTTTTAAGGATGATGATGCCATTTTATTACTTTCTCATTCTGTAACACCAACCATAGATTCTGTAGTACAATTAAAAAAATATGCTATAGATAAAGAAATTGGTAAGAATTGGCATTTAGTTACAGGTGATAAAAAAGAAATTTACGACTTAGGCAGGAATTCTTATTTTGTAGAAGAAGATTTAGGAGCACCAAAAAGTATTGACGATTTTTTACACACAGAAAACTTTGTTCTTATTGATAAAAATAAACACATTAGAGGCATTTACAATGGTTTAAGTAAGAACTCTGTAAAACAATTAATTGTAGATATTAAAACATTAAAGTTAGAAATATAGTATTTGGGGGAATGTTATATTTCTAACTCTAACCTCATCATTAATTTGATGAGGTTTTTTATGCAATAATATTTACCTCAATTTCTAGAGGAATTCCAAATTTATTAAAGATGGTTTCTTTTATTTTTTCAGCAAGCTGATAAATCTCTTTCCCAGTTGCATTACCATAATTTACCAATACCAACGCTTGTTTCTCATGAACACCATAATTTCCAAAACGTTTTCCTTTAAAACCAGCTTGTTCTATTAACCAACCTGCAGGAACTTTCACTTCTGTATCCGATATTTTATAACTTGGTATGGTTGGAAAGTCTTTTTGTAATTCTAAAAACTGAGTTGTAGCAATAACAGGGTTTTTAAAAAAACTACCGCTATTTCCAATTTCTTTCGGATCAGGAAGCTTCGATTTTCGAATAGCAATTACAGCATCAGAAATATCTTTTAAAGTAGGTTTTGTAATGTTTTTAGACGTTAATTCGGTATTAATAGCGCCATATGAAGAGTTTAAATGATGGTTGATTTTTGTCAACTTAAAACTAACCGAAGTAATAATGTACTTTCCTTTTACTTCATTCTTAAATATAGAATTTCTGTAACCAAAATTACAGTCTTCATTAGAAAACTGAACCAATTTACCCGTTTCAATATCTAGTACTTCTACTTTTGTAATAGTGTCTTTTACTTCTACACCATAAGCACCAATATTCTGAATAGGGCAGGTGCCCACATTCCCCGGAATCAAAGACAAGTTTTCTATTCCTCCATAATTTTCAGAAACACACCACAATACAAAATCGTGCCAATTTTCTCCAGCATTTACAGTAATATAAACAGCGTTTTCATCTTCGTTATCAATAGAAATACCTTTAATAGCTAAGTGTACCACTAATTTTTCAATATCTTTTGTCAGCAACATATTGCTTCCACCAGAAATTAAAAAAAGGTCTTTTTCTACTTTTAAAAGTTGTTGTAATTGATATACAGAATCAATAGAAATAAAACGTTTGGCATTTACAGAAATGCCAAACGTATTATAATTTTTTAAAGATGTGTTTTGTTGAATATTCACAATTAATATTTAAGTTGCTTTTAACTGAGTTCTTTGTTAGTGTTTGCTAAAGCTGAGTACTAACGGAGCTCAAAACCTGATTTATGATTTCTCTACCGTTATTTTTTGTCCTCTACCAATTAGAAAATATAAAATAGCACCAAAAAAGTTTGCAAATAAAACAACTAGCAACCAAACAATTTTATTATTCCCTTTAAATTCACTCTTTAAAATGTCTACAAGAGCAATTATTGTTGGTAAAATTCCTAGAAATAAAACGACTAATATTATAATTAGTTGGAAAGCTCCGATAAATAAAAAAGAGTTCATAATTTTTGTTTTAATTTTTAATCAGTATTAAAGCTGAACGGTTGTCCCTAATAACGTTCAGTATCATTTTTTCATTGAACTATTTAATTTTTTGTACGATTGAGAGAAATTTTCTTTGATAGAATTATTTACTGTCTACATCTCTCAAAATTATATCTTCCACTTCATTAATCTCTGAACTATGTAATACAGTAATATCCCCAGTACTTTCAAAGACTACAGCTTGAACCTCTGATAATTTATGTACGTTAGCTTCTCTTAATTTTGCCATCAAGTCACTCACTCCAACGTTACATCTTTTCAGATTATCATACAGTATTTTGCCATCTTTCATTAGGAATTGTGGTTTGTTGGTAAATAGCTTTTTAAACAAATCATTTTTTCTGACTAAAAAAGAGAATAGTGTTTGAAATCCTATTACACAAAAAAGGGCTAAAATACCTTTTAAGATTACTTGGTCTTTATTTAGTACAATTGAGGCTAATATTGAACCTACCGCAATAGTTGATGCAAAATCAAAACTTGACATTTTTGCAAATGTTCTTAACCCAAATATTCTGGTTATAACCATAATTGCTGAAAAAATTCCGAGGACTGAAATAACTACTAAAATGGCAGTTTCTTGATTCATAACTTTTGTATTAGGTTTAAGTAAGGTTTCGTATTTATAAACTTTTTACAGTTGGTTTTAGCCTTGCACATAACGGTTAATATAAGAAACGTAGGGTTTCGGTTGGTAGTTCGTTTTTAGGTTTCTACTAGCCAAATATAAACATTTTGATTTTATCTTTTTATGTCTAAAAGCCAAATTTTATATTTGGCGGTGTTTCGTTGTTTTCTTCACTCAATAGAACTAGAAAGCCACCTTATGTTTTTTATATGGTGTTATGTGTAGCGTTTGATTTATTTAAAATTCTTCCTCCGTTAATCCGTTATTAAGAATTGAACCTGCTATATTACCTGTTGCAATTGCTAATGATACAGCACGTAATGGACTGCTATTATCTCCACAAGCAAATATGTTTTCTACTGTTGTTTGTTGAAACATATCGACTTTTAAAAGACCTTGTTCAGTCAATTCACATCCAAGTTTTTCAGGTATTAGACAATGCTGTTTAAAGTCTGGTCTTGCATAAATAGCCTTAAGTTGAAAAACGGAACTATCCGTAAAAATGATTTCTTTTAGACTACCATTTTTGTGATTTAAAGAGACAATTTCTTTTTCTACAATAGGAATGTTATGTTTCTTTATTTTATTGGTTTGCTCTTCCGTTAATGTAGATTTTCCATTGGTAAATATGGTCAGTTTTTTTGTCCAATTGCTAATTAGTTGGGCATAATGAAAAGCAATATTACCATTGGCTAAAATACCTGTTTTTTCATTTTTAACTTCATAACCGTGACAATAAGGGCAATGAATAACAGATATACCCCAACACTCTGAAAAACCTTTTATATTAGGCATTATGTCCTTTACACCTGTAGCAAAAATAACTTTTTTAGTTAAAAAAGTGTCGTTGTTTTGAGTGGTTATTTCAAATCCATTTGATGTTTTTTTTGCATTTATAGCAAGTCCTTTATAAAATTTAATTGTTTTATATTCTTGAACTTGTTCTTTTGCAAGACTTGAAATTTCTTTAGGTGTTTTTCCGTCCTGAGTGATAAAATTATGTGAATGAGGAGTCTGAATGTTACAAGGTTGTCCAGCATCTATAAGTAAAACATTTCTTAATGCTCTACCCAAAGTCATTCCTGCTGAAAGTCCCGAATAGCTTCCTCCAATTATAATTACTTCAAATTTGTTTTTGTCTATCATTGGTTTAAATTTTGAAAATGATACTATTGGAAAAGGCAAGGCTAAAGCTGTTATAGCATAACTACTTCTTTTTATAAACTTTCTTCTTGTTAGATTTTCCTTTTGTTTTTTTGACAAAGATAGATAATTTATTTATTATTGCAACTTAGTTGCATTAATAAAGATTCAAATGGAAAGAAGAAATACACAAACTAAAGAAGCAGTTTTAGATATTTTGACGAAAACGGGAAAAGCAATGAGTCGAGATGCAATTCAGAATAAGGTTAATTCAGATATTAATCGAGCTACTATTTATAGAATTTTAAATCGTTTTTATGAAGATGGTATAGTTCATAGAGTAGTCGCAGATGATGGAAAACAGTATTTTGCAGTTTGTGTAAATTGTGATGATGAAGTATTAAAAGGTCATCATTTTCATTTTCGTTGTACTAATTGTCAAACTATTGAGTGTATGCCTATTCCTGTCAATTTTTCAATTCCAAAAGGCTATCAAGTTAAAGGTGTAAATTGTGTTTTATCAGGTTTATGTATGGATTGTGCGAGTTACACATAACTAGATTATATAGTAACTTTTAGTACTATTATCCCGTAAATACGTTAGGATAATAGTACTTAATAAACAGTTATAACTAATCCTTATAAACTTTTAAAGCTTCTCCTAAAATCTCTACAGATCTAATTAAATCTTCTTTGTTTAAAACGTATGCCATTCTAATTTGGTTTTTTCCTTCACCTTCAGTAGAATAAAAACCACTTGCAGGAGCAACCATAACGGTTTCGTTGTTTAAATTAAAGTCTTCTAATAACCATTTTGCAAAATGATCTGAATCTTTAACAGGCAATTGCGCAACACAGTAAAAAGCACCTTTTGGATTGGCTACTTTTACACCTTCAATTTTGTTTAATTCTGCAATTAAAGTGTTTCTTCTGTCTACGTATTCTTCTTTTACATCATCAAAATATTGTTGTGGAGTGTCTAAAGCAGCTTCACTAGCAATTAAAGCATATGTTGGTGGACTTAAACGTGCTTGTGCAAATTTAATAGCCGTTTTTATAAAATCTTCATTTTTAGAAACAATACAACCAATTCTTGCACCACACATACTGTATCGCTTAGAAACAGAATCTATAACTATAGAGTTTTGCTCTAAACCATCTAAAGCCATTACAGAGGTATGTTGTAAACCATCGTAGGTAAACTCTCTATACACTTCATCAGCAATTAAAAATAAATCGTGTTTTAAAACAATCTCTTTTAATTTCTGAATCTCTTCTTTAGAATATAAGTATCCAGTAGGATTCCCTGGGTTACAAATTAATATTGCTTTGGTGTTCTTTGTAATTAACTTCTCGAAATCTTCAATTTTAGGCAATGCAAAATTGTCTTCAATTTTAGAAATAACAGGTACTACGGTAACTCCAGATGCGGTAGAAAATCCGTTGTAATTTGCATAAAAAGGTTCTGGAATAATAATTTCATCTCCCGGATCTGTAATACTACCAATCGTAAAAAGCAATGCTTCAGAACCACCTGTGGTAATAACAATATTGTTTGCAGTTACGTTAACTTGATGTTTTTTATAATAACTAACTAATTTGTTTCTATATTCTTCAGAACCTTCAGAACGAGCATAAGACAATGTTGTAATTGTATTGTTTTTTACTGCGTCTAAGGCAACTTGTGGTGTTTTTATATCTGGTTGACCTATATTTAAATGGAATACTTTAACACCTCTTTTTTTAGCGTCTTCAGCATACGGTACCAATTTTCTAATTGGTGATTCTGGCATTTTTAATCCTTTCTTAGATATTGCAGGCATAATTATGTTTTAAATATTTGTAATTGCGAATTTCCGAAATATATTTTATTTAAAAGAGTATATTAAAGAAACTTTGCAGGTGGTTTATTGTCAAATAGGTATGTGATATATTTTAGTTGAACTTTAAGAAATTCTTTAATTGTTTTGTTTTGTTGTATATTGTATAGGTTCTAAAAACAATTAGTTTGATAAAATCACATGCTCTTATCATAATATCATTTTTATTTTCACTCATCGTAAATTCTCAAACAGGGTTTACTTTTAATGAAAAAAATAAGCATAGTCAACAAATAAGTTTTAGATTGATTAATAATTTAATTGTAATTCCTTTAGAAATTAACGGAAAACAATTATCCTTTATCCTAGACACGGGAGTTAATAAAACGATTCTATTTAATTTATCAGAAAAAGATAGTATAGAATTGTTAAATACTACACGATTGAGGTTGCGTGGTTTAGGTAGCGGTGGTGGGGTAGATGCAATTATTTCTAAAGAGAATATTTTTAAAGTAAAGAACTTAATAAGTAAGAATGAAACAGTTTATGTTATTTTAAAAGATTACTTCGATTTATCGAGCAAAATGGGCACAACGATACACGGAATTATTGGTTATAATTTATTAAAAAATGTAATTGTAAAGATTAACTACAAAACAAAAAAAATAAATTTTTACAATCCTAAAACATACAGCTATAAAAAATGTAGAAAGTGCGAAACTTTTCCGTTTCAGTTTTATAGGAAAAAACCATTTATAGATGCTTCGGTGCTTTTAGATACTGTTGGTAGTGCGTTTATTAATGTAAAATTATTAGTAGATTTAGGAGGAAGTGATGCTATGTGGCTTTTCGAAAATTCTAAAAAATCAATTAGAACACCTAAACGTTTTTTTAATGATATTTTAGGAGAAGGTTTAAGCGGACCTATTTTTGGAAATAGAAGTAGAGTTTCTAAATTTAAAATGGGGAGTTTTGTTATTGAAGGCCCTACTGTTTCTTTTTTAGATTCCCTTTCTACACATAATGCAAGAAAATTTAAAGAAAGAAATGGTAGTGTTGGTGGCGGTATTTTAAGCAGATTTAAAGTTTGGATTGATTATCCTAATAAAAAAATCACCCTAAAAAAGAATGGTTCTCTTAGTGCAGGGTTTAATTATAATATGAGTGGTTTAGATGTGGTATATAATGGTAAGAAATTGGTAAAAGAAGAGATTGTTGATAAGTACAAAAATGCCTATAATAACCAAATGCCAAATAAAAACTCGATTAGTTTTGTTACTAGGTATTCTTTTAATTTTAAACCATCGTTTATTATCCGTCGTGTTGTTAAAAACTCAGCAGCGGAAAAAGCAGGTTTGTTAAAAGATGATGTTATTCTAAGAATCAACGGAAAACATGCCCATGAATTAAAGATAGAAGATATTATCTATAAATTTCAAGAAAGGGATAAAAAGAAAATTCGAATTACAGTTGAACGCAATGGCGTACAAATGAAATTCGAATTTCGTTTGATAAAAAAAATATAGATTAAATATCTGTTAAGATACTTTTCTCTTTTTCTAAAGAAAGTTCTTTAGTTACTACTCCTTTAATTCTAATTACTTTATTTCCTTCTTTTGCATTTGAAAAAACAGTTATAGATTTAGAAAAACCACCAACTCTGTTCGTATCATAAGATACTTTAATTTCTCCTTTTTCTCCTGGCATTATTGGTGCTTCTGGTTTTTTAGGAATTGTACAACCACAAGAAGATTGAATTCTACTAATAATTATTGGTTCATCACCAACATTAGAAAAAACAAAGACTCTTTCTTTATCAGATCCTTTTTCAATTTTTCCATAGTTAATGGTCTCTTTTTCAAATTTAAACTCTTGTGCGTTTATTGAAAAAGAAATAAAGAATACTACTAATAATGTTCCGAAGGTTTTCATAATAAATATTTTATATTGTAAAATTAAGACTAATAATTTGTTTTAAAAAATCAACTACTAATTTTCTCTACAAAATAGATAATTGTACTTTTGCTAACTATATTACAAAAACAATACCAAAGTATGACAATTCCATCTAAATATGATGCAAGCCAAGTAGAAGATAAATGGTACGACTACTGGATGAAAAACAACTATTTTCATTCTACACCAGATGAAAGAGAGCCTTATACAATTGTAATTCCGCCGCCAAACGTTACAGGTGTCTTACACATGGGGCACATGTTAAATAATACCATACAAGATGTATTAATAAGACGTGCACGTTTATTAGGTAAAAATGCATGTTGGGTTCCCGGTACAGATCATGCATCTATTGCTACAGAAGCAAAAGTGGTTGCTAAATTAAAAGAGCAAGGAATTAAAAAAAGCGATTTAACTCGTGAAGAATTTTTACAACACGCTTTTGATTGGAAAGATGAATACGGAGGTATTATTTTAGAACAATTAAAAAAATTAGGTGCTTCTTGCGATTGGGAAAGAACTGCATTTACAATGGACCCGGAAATGTCTGAATCTGTAATTAAGGTTTTTGTTGATTTATACAACAAAGGTTTAATTTATAGAGGATACAGAATGGTAAACTGGGATCCAGAAGCTAAAACGACGCTTTCTGATGAAGAAGTAATTCACGAAGAAAGACAAGGAAACTTGTACTATTTAGAATATAAAATTGAAGGATCTGATGATACTTTGACAATTGCAACTACAAGACCAGAAACTATTTTTGGAGATACTGCAATTTGTATCAACCCAAATGATGAACGTTTTACACATTTAAAAGGGAAGAAAGCAATTGTTCCTTTATGTGGTAGAGTGATTCCTATTATTGAGGATGAATATGTAGATTTAGAATTTGGTACTGGTTGTTTAAAAGTAACGCCTGCACACGATGAGAATGATAAGAATTTAGGAGACAAGCACAAATTAGAAGTTATTGATATTTTTAATGATGATGCTTCTTTAAACTCTTTCGGATTACATTATCAAGGAAAAGATCGTTTTGTTGTAAGAAAAGAAATTGCAATAGAATTAGAAGAAAAAGGCATTTTAGTAAAAACAGAAGTTCATACAAATAAAGTAGGAACATCAGAAAGAACAAAAGCTGTTATAGAACCAAGATTGTCAGATCAATGGTTTTTAAAGATGAAAGATCTTGCACAACCTGCAATTGATGCAGTTTTAGGTGAAGATGCAGAAATCAATTTATATCCAAAGAAATTTGAAAACACATACCGTCATTGGATGGAAAATGTGCGTGATTGGAATATTTCTCGTCAGCTTTGGTGGGGACAACAAATTCCTGCATTTTTCTACGGAGACGGAAAAGAAGATTTTGTTGTAGCTGAAAATATTGATGATGCTTTAGTTTTAGCAAAAGAAAGAACTAAAAACACTTCGCTGTCGGCGTCCGACCTTCGTCAGGATGAAGATGCACTAGATACTTGGTTTTCTTCTTGGTTGTGGCCAATGTCTGTGTTTGACGGAATTAGAAATCCAGAAAACGAAGAAATTAAATATTATTACCCAACAAACGATTTAGTTACCGGACCAGATATTTTATTTTTCTGGGTAGCAAGAATGATTGTTGCAGGATATGAATATAAAGACGAAAAACCTTTTAATAATGTTTATTTAACAGGTTTAGTTAGAGATAAACAAAGACGTAAAATGTCTAAATCTTTAGGGAATTCGCCAGATGCTTTAAAATTAATTTCTGATTATGGAGCAGACGGAGTAAGAGTAGGGCTTTTATTAAGTTCTGCAGCCGGAAACGATTTAATGTTTGATGAAGATCTTTGTCAGCAAGGAAAAGGGTTTGCAAATAAAATTTGGAATGCTTTCCGTTTGATAAAAGGTTGGGAAGTTGATGCTACTTTACCACAACCAGAAACATCTAAAATTGGTTTAGAATGGTACGAAGCTAAGTTTCAAAAAACGTTGGCAGAAATAGAAGATCATTTTTCTAAATACCGTTTGTCTGATGCTTTAATGGCAATCTACAAGTTAATTAACGATGATTTTTCTTCATGGTTATTAGAAATTGTAAAACCTGCTTATCAGCAACCAATAGATAAAACTACATTTGATGCTATTATAGAAGTTTTAGAAAATAACTTAAAAGTACTGCATCCATTTATGCCATTTTTATCAGAAGATATTTGGCAATATATTGCAGATAGAACACCAGAAGAAGCATTGATTATAGCAAAATATCCTGTAATTAAAGATTTTGATGCAAAAATTATAGAAGATTTTGAATTTGCTACAGGAGTTGTATCAGGAATTAGAACCATCAGAAAAGATAAGAATATTTCTTTTAAAGATGCTGTAGAATTATTTGTTATCGATAATGATAAAAGCACAAAACAATTTGATGCTGTTATTCAGAAATTAACAAATACAGAAACAATAAACTATGTTTCAGAAAAAGTAGAAGGAGCATCATTTAGAGTAAAATCTAATGAATACTTTGTACCAATTTCTATAGAAAACATAGATGTTGAAGCAGAGATTAAGAAATTAGAAGGAGAGCTTAAAAGAGCAGAAGGTTTCTTATTTGGTATTACAAAGAAGTTGTCTAACGAGCGTTTTGTGTCTAATGCACCAGAAAAAGTGTTGGCTTTAGAACGTAAAAAAGAAGCAGATACAGTAGCAAAAATTGAAACTATTAAAAGTAGTTTGAGTTCGCTACAATAAAATTTTATTTTTTTTAAATATTATAAGCCCATGAAAATTAAGTTTTTATGGGCTTTTTTTGTTTTTATAAAAAAAAATGAATTTTTAAGGTAGGGTATTTATAAACTGAGTTGTTTAACTAATAGAAGTAACATTAAATAACTAAATAACCGCTATAGGTTATATCATTTAAACTAATTAATTATGAAAAAATTTATTATACCTGTTGTAGCAATATCGTTAATGGCAACATCTTGTGTTTCTAAAAAAAAGTATGTAACGCTAGAAAATCAGTATATTAATACAAAAGGGACGCTTCAAAAAACTACTTTAGAAAAAGAAGCACTAGAGGGGAAATTTGCTAAAATTGAAAGTAGGGTAGCAGACTATAATGAAAAAATTAATTCACTAAAAAGTGATAATTCAAGCTTACAAGATGCCAATGACGTAAAATTAGATATGGTTGGTAAAACAGCTGTAATTTCTAATAATACAAGAGAAAGAATGAGAGAAACTTTATCTAAAGTAGATCCGGCAGAGTTAGCAAAAGCTAAAACTTTAAAAGATTCTTTAAACCTTGCCATCTCTTATAATTTAAAAAATAAGTTTGATAATTCTGATTTAACAGATTCTGATGATTTAAATATAGACATTGATCAAACGGTAGTAATGATTTCTGTTTCTGATAAATTATTATTTAACAACGCAAGTTATAGAGTTAAAAATGGTGCTTATGGTTTAATTGAAAAATTAGCGGCAGTTATAAAATCTGAACCAAGTATGGATGTTATGATTGAAGGACATACAGATTCTAGAACCATTAACAATGCAGTTGTACAAGATAACTGGGATTTAAGCGTAAAGAGAGCTACTTCTATTGTACGTCTTTTAGAAAGTAAATATAATATTGATGGAAGTAGATTAATTGCTGCAGGTAGAGGTTCTACAATGCCTTTAGTAGAAAATACTACTAATGATAATAGAGCAAAAAATAGAAGAACAAGAATTGTAATTCTACCTAATTTAGATAAATTCTTTGCTTTACTTTCAGATGATCAATTAAAAGAATAATAAAAATTATATGAAAAAGGAAGAGTTTAGGAAAAGGAAGAGTATAGTATTAGTAGTGAAAAGCTCCTTGTTAAAGGAGCTTTTTTTATATAATAAATAATCCACTTTTGTTCGTAGATAATAAAAAAAAAGAGTCCTTTAGGTTTATAAAACATGAAGGAGCTTTTATAATTTATTTTAAGCTAAAATGGAATTAATTCTAGTCAATTCTTCTTCAGAAAAAGTAGTGTTTTCAGTAGCTTTTATACTGTCTAATATTTGCTCAGTTTTACTTGCTCCAATTAGAACAGACGTAATTCTCTCATCTTTTAAAATCCAAGAAATTGCCATTTGTGCTAAATTCTGATTTCTGCTTTTAGCAACTTCATTTAAATCTTTAATTTTTGGAAGCATTTCTAGTACTTTATCCGTTTTTAAATAACGACCATCTTTTACTGCTCTAGAATCTTTAGGCAATCCGTTAATATATTTATCAGTTAGCATTCCTTGTGCTAAAGGAGAGAAGCAAATTGCTCCAACACCAGAATTTCCTAATAAATCTAATAATCCATCTTCTATCCAACGATCAAATAAACTATATCTTGGTTGGTGAATTAAACACGGAGTACCTAAGTCTTTTAATATTTTAAATGCTTTTTCTGCTTCTTTTGGTTGATAATTAGAAATACCAACATACAATGCCTTTCCCTGTCTTACCATTAAATCTAAAGCACCCATAGTTTCTTCTAAAGGCGTGTCTGGATCTGGTCTGTGATGATAAAAAATATCTACATAATCTAAATTCATTCTTTTTAAACTTTGGTCTAAACTAGAAACTAGGTATTTCTTAGAACCAAAATTTCCATAAGGGCCTTCCCACATATCATAACCAGCCTTCGATGAAATAATCAATTCATCTCTGTGTTTTTTGAAATCTTTTTTTAATATTTTTCCAAAAGTAGATTCCGCAGAACCATAAGGAGGTCCGTAGTTGTTTGCTAAATCGAAATGTGTAATTCCGTTATCGAAGGCACATTTTAATAAATCTCGAGCATTATCAAAATCATCATTTTCACCGAAGTTATGCCATAAACCTAAAGAAAGTTCAGGTAAAAGCAAACCGCTATTTCCTGTTCTTCTATAATTCATTTTCTCATAACGATTTTCATCAGCTATGTATTTTTGTTTTTTACTCATAACTTTTATAAAGATTTTTTTAAACCAAAAAGTTGCTAAAAAAAATAAGAACTTTTTTAGTGGTTAGAAGCGTGACTGGAAACTGAAACTAAAAACGGCTTACTTAATTAATTAAACCAACGCTTCTCTTAACAACGTAACCGGATGTTTTGCAATACGTTTAGTTCCATCAAAAATTTGATGTCTACAACTTGTTCCTGCAGCAGCAATTTCAGTATCAGAACTACAATTTCTAATTTTAGGAAACAAAGTGTCTTCACCAACTTGCATAGATACCTTATAGTGCTCTTTTTCATAACCAAAAGAACCTGCCATTCCACAACAACCAGAACTAATAATTGTTACTTTATAATTTTCTGGAATATTTAAAATTTGAAAACTAGCCTGTGTGCTAGACAATGCTTTTTGATGACAATGCCCGTGTATTTTTAAAGTCTTAGACTCCTTTGTAAATAAAGAAGTATCAATACTTCCTTTTTCTAACTCTTTAGCCAAGAACTCTTCTAATGTAAAACTATTTTTCGCTATTTTTTCTGCAGATGCTTTATCATCAGCTAAACGAATATATTCATCTCTAAAACCTAAAATTGCAGAAGGTTCTATTCCTACTAAAGGAGTTTCGTTTGTAATAAGATCTTTAAAAATAGTAACATTATTATTGCAAATGGCTTTTGCTTCTTTTAAAAATCCTTTAGAAATATGACTTCTTCCACTTTCATCATGTTTTACGGTTTTTACTTCGTAGCCTAATTTTTCTAATACAATAACAGCATCTTGTCCAATTTCTGAGTCGTAAAAATTAGTAAATTCATCATTAAATAAATAAAGGGACTTTTTAGATGTTTTTGGGTGATGTTTCTTTAACCAGCTTTCTAAAGTCTGATTCGCTAATTTAGGTACAGAACGTTCTACAGCAACTCCTAAAACTTTTTTAGCAAGTGTAGAGTTTGTGAAAAAGTTGGTGATTGAAGGAAATGCACTTCCTAGTTTATTGTATTTTGCATTATTAGCAAACATTTTATTTCTAAAAGAATATCCGTTAGCTTCTTGATATTGATATAAAAACTCGGCTTTCATTGTTGCAATATCCACATTACTTGGGCATTCTGATGCACAGGCTTTACAGCTTAAACAAAGATCGAAAACTTGTTTTAATTCTTTATGATTAAATTTATTTGCTTGGTCTGAGTTTGTTAAAAATTCACGTAGCGTATTTGCTCTTGCTCTTGTAGTGTCTTTTTCATCTTTAGTAGCTCTATAACTAGGGCACATGGTTCCGCCAGCTTCTACAGGTTTTCTACAATCTCCAGTACCATTACATTTTTCTGCGAGTTTTAGAATTCCTTCGTTATCAGAAAAGTCTTGAATGGTTTTAATCTCTGGTTCAATTCTATCAACTTCATATCTAAGACTTTCATCCATAGCAAAAGCATCCGTTATTTTTCCTTGGTTAAAAACATTATTCGGGTCAAATGCTTTTTTAATTCTTCTTAATAATTGGTAATTTTTATCACCAATCATTAACGGAATAAATTCTGCACGCACAATTCCATCTCCATGTTCACCAGAAAAAGAACCTTTATATTTTTTAACCAACTCAGCCGTTTCGGTTGTGATTTTTCTAAATAAAACAACATCTTCCTTTTTCTTTAAATTTAGAATCGGACGTAAATGCAATTCACCAGCTCCAGCATGGGCATAATAGACCGCATTTTGTTGGTATTTAGCCATAATTTGAGTGAATTCCTCAATATAATTTGGCAAATCTTCTAAAGCAACTGCAGTGTCTTCTATACAAGCTACCGCTTTATTATCGCCAATAATATTACCCAAAGCACCTAAACCTGCTTTACGTAAATAATGCACTTTAGCAATATCTGCTCCGTATACTTTTGGGTGGTGATAACCGAAATTATTTTTCTCTAAATCAGCAATTAATTTATCTGCTAAAATTTCTGTTTCTTCAATGGAATTAGAAGATACTTCTAGCATTAAAATAGCTCCGGGATCTCCTTGTAAAAAGAAACGACTTTTAGCTAATTCTCTATTGTTTTTGGTGCAATCTAATATGGTTTTATCCATTAATTCACAATTATATAAATTGTGATTCATGGCAACTACTGTAGCTTTTAAACTTTCGTTTATGGTTTTAAAATGCGTACAAACCATAATACTTTGAGTAGGAGGAAGCAGATCTAATTGCAAGGTGATTGCCGTAGAAAAAGCCAAGGTTCCTTCACTTCCAGATAGCAATTTTGCAACATTTATAGTTGGAGAAGTTCCTCCAAATAAATCTGATCTTAACAACACGTCAACCGCATATCCCGTACATCTTCTATGAATACTTTCTTTAGGGAATTCATTATTTATTTCTAGTTGATTTTCAGTTAAAGAAAGTTCGTCAAAAAGAGTTTTATAAATCTGACCTTCTTGGGTTTTTTCTTTTGTTTTTTTGATGAAATCTGCAGAGCTAATTTCTTTAAATACAGCAGTGCTTCCATCACTTAAAATCGCATCGATTTCTAATACTTTATCTATTGTAACTCCGTATTTTATAGAGGTACTTCCAGAAGAGTTGTTACCAACCATTCCACCTATCATACATCTGTTAGAAGTAGATGTATTTGGTCCAAAAAACAAACCAAAAGGTTTTAAATATACGTTTAAAGAATCTCTAACAATACCTGGTTGTAGTGTAATTGTCTTTGCTTTTTCATCAAAAGAAATAATATTGGTAAAATGCTTAGAAACATCTACTACAAGGCCATCACCAACACATTGTCCCGCTAAAGAAGTTCCTGCAGTTCTTGGGATTAAAGTAATATTGTTTTTAGTTGCAAAGGCAATTAAGGTTTTTAAGTCTTTTTCATCCTTTGGAAAAGCAACCGCTAATGGAATTTTCCTGTAAACAGAAGCATCAGTTGCGTATAAAGTTTTATGTAAATTATCAAAAAGAACATCACCAGAAAGTGAGTTATGAAGTTGTTCTAAAACAGTATTTTGAATCATTTTGTTTTGTAAATAAGAATTCGGTACACAAATATCTGAATAAAAAACTCATTATTTCTATATCAAAAAACTTCTTTGTTTATTTTTATGGATTCTATAAAAAAGCACTAATAATACTGATAATTTATATGGCGAAAAATGTGATATTTATTAATCTACGCTATTTCTATGAATCGTATTTATACTAGGTTTTAAAAAGTATCTTTGCAAAATATTATTTAGCAAAGATTTGAATACAGATTGTTGCTAAATTCTATTTCTAATACTATTTTTAATACCAAGAATTGCAAACATTAATAATTTGCAATTCTATATAATACAACATAAATAAATGAGTTCAGCGCTAAAAATAAACAAACCAACACCAATTCACCCAGGTGATGATTTAATAAAATTCGATAGTAATACAGATGTAAGAGAAACGCTTTATGCGATGAGGGAAGGGCAATCTGTTTTAATTACAGAGTTTTATAGCAACGGAATGTTGCTTTTAAAAGAGTTGCAAAAACATTTAAAAATCCGTTTGCCAAACAAAACAATTAAAGAGCAACATGCATTTCGTGCAGAATACCATAAGCTTTCTAATCAAATATTATTACAAATTAAAAATCAAAAATTGGTTGTAGATAAAGCTCCAAAAATTGGTTGGTTTGCTAAAATGTTTGCAAACAAAAATAATTTTTTATTAACGTTTCCAGAAGTTCAAAGACTAAACAGTGCTTGGCAAAAATATAACAAAGGAGTTAAAGTACCTGTTTTAAGAAATAAAGTACACCCTTATTTAGGTACATATTTTCCAACTCGATTCGATCATTTAACGTTGTTTGATAATTGGTTAAAACGTTACGAAGGACCTAAGAAATCTGCTATAGATGTTGGAATTGGTAGTGGTGTTTTGGCATTTCAAATGGTGCAACATGGTTTTCAGAAAGTATTTGGTACAGATACAAACCCAAATGCAATTTTAGGTTTAAAAGAATTTATGGGCGAGACCAAATTGTCCCGTAAAATAGAATTAGATTACGGAAACCTTTTTGGTAAATGGGAAAAAGAAACTGAATTAATTGTTTTTAATCCACCTTGGTTACCTGCCATTTCTAGTGAAGAAAATATAGATGAAGCTGTTTATTATAATAAAAACTTATTTTCTAAGTTTTTTGCAGAAGCAAATAACAGATTGTCTGAAGATGGAAAAATAGTAATTTTATTTTCTAATGCAGCACAAATAAAAAAGCTAACTAAAGAAAATCCGATAGAAAAAGAATTGGCAAAAGGGATTCGTTTTAAACTAGAAAAATGTTTAAAGAAAACCATAAAACCTACGGTTGATAAAACAAAACGAAACAAAAAAGAGTCTGCTCTAGAAGAAGTACAACTTTGGGTTTTGACTAAGGTTTAGTGAATTATTTGTCATTTCGACCAAAGGAAGAAATCACATTACAGTGATCGCACTAAATTGATCAGTTTGAACTTTAGTAGAGTAGAATAAGAATATAAGGATAGTAATTAGTTTTACTGTCCTTTTTTATTGATTAGAAGTTATAAAATTCTCTTTTATCTATTCGAGCGCAGTCGAGAATTATTTGAATTTTAAATTAGGTTTCGACTGCGCTCAACCAGACATCTTGCGTTACTAAATTTAATATAGAATTGGTACATCGATCGATGTTGCTTTCGAAAAATTGTATCGAGATGTTTTTAAGATTACGAAATAACTTTTTTTCTCGAATAAGTAAGTAAACCCAAAATAGGACCAATTGCCAGTAGCAGATAAATAAGGTTAGAATCCGTAGTTTCTGTATAGCTACTTATCAATTGAATGCTAACAATAGTAATGGTAAAGCCAATACAATTAACAATGGTTAATGCGGTTCCTTTGTTTTCTGATGCTACATTTTGTGCCACTAAAGTAGAAAATAACGGAGAATCTGCAACAACCACCATTCCCCAGAAGAGTAAAAAAGCAATAAAAAGATTTTCATTAGATAATTGAAATATCAACGGAGAAATAAGGCAACAGATACAAGAGAAAAGCAAAGCTAAATAAGCGATATTTTTAGTGCCAAATTTCTCGGATAAATAACCTGCTACTACACAAGACAAACTTCCTATTGCTATAATAAAAAAGGATAGTAAAGGAATATTAAAAGAAACATCTGAATGCAAATTTTCATATATTTTTAAAAGAATCGGGACAAAAGTCCAAAAGGTATAAAGTTCCCACATGTGTCCGAAATAACCAAAAGCAGCTTTTCTAAACTTTGTGTTTTTAAATATTGAAAAACAGATGGTAATATCTAGCTTTTTTCCGGCAGTTCTATAAGGTCCATTAGGTACAAAAAGCAACATTAATAATCCGCCGAAAGCTGCTAAGGTAGAGATGGAAATGATAATTGTTTTCCATGAATATCCTTGCATTAAATCTTTCAATAAATGTGGTAAAGCAGTGCCTAAAACCAAAGCTCCAACTAAATATCCTAAAGATTTACCTAAGCCTTTGTTATAATAATCTGTAGCAATTTTCATCCCTACAGGATAAATTCCTGCTAGGAAAAATCCGGTTAAAAACCGCATACCTATTAAGGTTAAAAAAGTTTGATTTTCAAAAACAAGTCTCAAATTAAAAAAAGCGCCTAAAACAGCACATACAAAAAACACTTTAGATGGCGAAAATCTGTCTGCAATAGTAAATAAAGCAAATAACAAAGTTCCTATAATAAAGCCAAATTGCACAGAAGAGGTTAAATAACTTAACGCAATTTCATCTAAGTTAAAACTAGTGATTAAATCTGTCATTACTCCATTGCTTGCAAACCACAAAGAGGTGCAACAAAATTGAGAAATAATGATTATTGGAAGAATGTATTTTGATTTGCTCATATATAAAGGCGAAAGTACCAAAAATCATGTAATAATCAATTAAAAAATGTTTTGCCACTTCAATAGAATATCTATCTTTGATATTGATGAAAAAAGTAAAAATCATAGAGTGTCCTCGTGATGCGATGCAAGGAATAAAAAGTCATTTTATTTCTACAGAACAAAAAGCATTGTATATAAACTCATTATTAAAAGTGGGTTTTGATACTATTGATTTTGGCAGCTTTGTTTCACCAAAAGCAATTCCGCAGATGCGAGATACTGCCGCAGTTTTATCAAAATTAGATTTGTCTAGAACTCAAAGTAAATTGTTGGCAATAATTGCCAATGTTAGGGGTGCTAATGATGCTTCTGTATTTGAAGAAATCAATTATTTAGGATATCCTTTTTCAATATCAGAAAACTTTCAAATGCGTAATACGCATAAAACAATACAAGAATCTATAGAAACGTTAGATGAAATTTTAAACATTGCAGACAAGACGAATAAAGAAGTCGTTGCATATTTATCGATGGGCTTTGGTAATCCGTATGGAGATCCTTGGAATGTAGAAATAGTAGGTGAGTGGACAGAAAAATTGTCTAAAATGGGTGTTAAAATATTATCGCTTTCAGATACTGTGGGGACTTCTACGCCAGAAGTAATAGATTATTTATTTAAGAATTTAATACCGCAATATCCAACTATAGAATTTGGTGCACATTTACACACAACCCCAGACAAATGGCACGAAAAAGTAGATGCGGCTTTTAAGGCTGGTTGCAATCGATTTGATGGAGCTATTAAGGGCTATGGTGGTTGCCCAATGGCAAAAGAAGAATTGACTGGCAATATGCCGACAGAAAAATTATTGAGTTATTTTACAGCCCAAAAAGCAGATATTAATTTAAAACCAATGAGTTTTGAAAGTGCTTATAACAAGGCTTTAGAGACTTTTATTTAGAGTAACCAGAGTTCGTTTATCTCAATGTTTTGTCAAATTTTAAAATGTCACCTTGAGTGCAGTAGAAAGGTTATTGCTATCTTTCATTACAAATTATAACTGAATCAAAATGAAATTCACAAAATCACTTTTATACTTTTTATCAATCATCTTTTTAGCATCTTGTTCTAAAGACGATCAGAAAATAGACTTTACTTTCCTACAATTGAATGATGTTTATGAAATTGCTCCAATTCAAGGAGGAGAATATGGTGGAATGGCAAGAGTGGAAACGGTGCATAAAGAATTGTTAGCCGAAAATAAAAATACCATGCTTTTTATGGCTGGAGATTTTTTAAATCCGTCTTTAATCGGTACCGTAAAAGTTGATGGAGAAAGAGTGCGAGGAAAACAAATGGTGGAGGTAATGAATGCTATGAATTTCGATTTGGTGGCATTTGGGAACCATGAGTTTGATATTCCGCTAGTAGATCTTCAAAAAAGATTAAATGAAAGTAATTTTCCTTGGATTTCAGCCAATGTAAAGCTAAAAACAAAAGAAGCAGCAATTCCTTTTTACAAAGAAATTAACGGTCATAAAGAACATGTTGGGGAAACATTTATAAAAGAACTTTCTGATGAAGATGGCACCAAAATAAAAGTAGGTTTTATAAGTGTTTGCATTCCGTCTAATCCAAAAGATTTTGTAGAATATGGTAATATGTTTGTAAAAGCAAGAGCATCGTATGCAGCTATAAAAGATTCTGTAGATGTTGTTTTTGGCTTAACACATGTTAAAATTAATAATGATAAAAGAATAGCAGGGTTAATACCAGATTTACCATTAATAATGGGCGGTCATGAGCATACCAATTCTTACGATACAATAGGAAACGTACGTATTGCTAAAGCAGACGCTAATGCAAAAACAGTATATGTACATAGAATTTCTTATGATAAGAAAACAAATAAAACGAGTGTAAAATCTGAATTAAAAGAAATTAATGCAACGATAAAATCGGATAAAAATATAGCCGAAATTGTAAACAACTGGCAAACCATTTTAACTGCAAAAATTAAGGAAGTAATTGCAAATCCAGCAGAAGTTATTTTTGAAGCTAAAATTCCTTTAGATGGCAGAGATACTCCAATTAGAAGTACACAAACTAATTTAGGTGTACTGATTACAAAAGCGATGTCTTTTGGGTATAAAGATGAGGTAGATTGTGCGTTGGTTAATGGTGGTTCTATAAGAATAGATGATCAATTAAGTGGTCATATTACAGCAGTAGATATTTTTAGAGTATTGCCTTACGGAGGAGCTGTTTTAAAAGTAGAAATTAAAGGAAGATTATTAAAAAGAGTGTTAGATTATGGTGTTTTGGCTGCAGGAAACGGCGCTTATTTACAACGCTATAATGCCGAAAAAGTAGGTGAAAAGTGGATGATTAAAAACCTAGAGTTAGATATCAATAAAACCTATACCGTTGCCTTTTCTGATTATTTATTAAAAGGGTTTGATATTCCTTTTTTATCTGCGGAAAGTAAAGAAGTGCTTTCTGTCTATAGTCCAAATGATAAAGAATTGGCTGTAGATATTAGAAAATCTGTGGTTGCTTATTTAAAAACCATCTAATTTTTAAAGATATGTTAAACCTTGTTTTTATTTAAATTAAATCTAAATAAACTTTGCCAATGTAAAAATCAATTTTATATTTGACGAGAATTATTTAATTATTTGTAATTAATCTAAATAAAAATGAAAAAAGTAATATTATCGTTAGCAGTCGTAGCAACATTAATCTCTTGTAGTAGTGATGATGATAACCCAACGGTTTCACCTTCAAATTATAGTTTCTCTAGAAACGGAACATCAACAGTAAGTTATGGTGGTCAAACTACTAGAATTCAAATGGGAGAAGAGTTATTAGATGCTTTAAAAGTACCTACAGAAACTTTAGCTTCTTTAACAGGTAAATTTGCACATTCAGAAGGAGATGCAGATTTTACAGATGCTAATTTAAATGCGTCAGATAAAAGTATTAGAAGTAAAACAGCTGCTTCTTCAGATTTTTTCTCTGCAAACTCAACAGGTGCTGCTGTTATAAAAGAACAGTTTGATTCTTGGATTTCTGCGCAAGTAGATGAGGTTTTTCCTAGTTGGTCTGTAGATGCATCTGCAGGTGTTGCGGGACAAATACAACAAGCAGGTGGTGGATCTGTAAGATATATTAATGCAAAAGGGTTAGAATATAACCAAGCAATTAATAAAGGTCTTATTGGAGCTTTAGTTGCAGATCAAATTTTAAACAATTATTTAAGTACTGCTGTTTTAGATGAAGCTTCTAACAGAACAGATAACGATAATGAAACTTTAGATGGTGATAATAACTACACCACTATGGAGCATAAATGGGATGAAGCTTTTGGTTATTTATACGCTTTAGAGCCAGATGCTACTTCTCCAGTTTTAAATAACGATAGTTTTTTAAACGAATATTTAAGTAGAGTAAATGACGATGCTGACTTTGCAGGTATTGCAGACGATATTTACAATGCATTTACTACAGGTAGAGCAGCAATTGTAAATAAAGATTATACTACAAGAGATAACCAAGCAGAAATTATTAAAGAAAAAATTTCTGAAGTAATTGCTGTAAGAGGTATTTACTATTTACAACAAGGTAAAAATTCTTTAAGTGTAGATGATGCATCTGCTTTTCATGCATTATCAGAAGCAGTTGGTTTTATTTATAGCTTACAGTTTACAAGACAACCAAACTCTACAGAACCTTATTTATCAGCAACAGAAGTAGATACTATTTTAAATGCACTACAATCTGGTAATGGTTTTTGGGATGTTACTGAAGCTACTTTAGAGGAGATATCAGAAACAATCGCAGCAAAATTCAATTTTACAGTTTTACAAGCAGCTAGTTAACACCTTACTTGTTTAGTTTTAAGAATAGTAAAAAGTATTTGTTTAAATGCTTTTTACTATTTTTGCTTTATATTTAGATTTAATAAAAATAAGATGATTAAAAATTTTTGTATCCTTTTTATATCAATAGCTCTTTTAGCTTCTTGTAGTTCTTCTGGTGAAGGAGAAGAAGTAGCAGTAGATAGTTTTGATAGAGCAGCAATGTTAACTAATTTTGCAGATAATATTATTGTACCTGCTTATAATGATTTTAGTACTAAATTAGCAACATTAAAAACGGCAGGAGAAACATTTACTACCACTCCAGACCAAACAAATTTAGATGCCTTAAGAACATCTTGGTTAGCAGCATATACCACTTGGCAACAAGTAGAAATGTTTAATATTGGTAAAGCAGAAGAATTACAATATTCTTTTTTTATGAATATTTATCCTTTAACGGTTGCAGATGTAGAAAACAATATTTCTAACGGAAGCTACGATTTAGATAGCGCTAACAACCACGATGCACAAGGTTTCCCAGCATTAGATTATTTATTATACGGTGTTGCAGATACAGATACTGCTATTCTTGCAAAATATACTACAGATGCAAATGCTGTTGGTTATCAAAATTATATAACAGACGTTTTAAACCAAATGAGCACTTTAACAGCACAAGTTGTTACAGATTGGGCTTCTTATAGAAACGAGTTTGTTGTAGGTGTTTCTAATACAGCAACAAGCCCAGGAAATAAGTTGGTAAATGATTACGTTTTTTACTTTGAAAAAGGATTAAGAACAAATAAATTTGGAATACCAGGAGGTAGTTTTTCTGGTAATAACAATCAACCTTTACCAGAAAAAGTAGAAGGTTTTTATAGTAGAATCTATTCTAAAGAATTGGCATTAGAAGCTTTAAATGGTGCAATAAACTTCTTTGAAGGTAAACATTACAATGCTACTACAAAAGGACTAAGTTTTAATGATTATTTATTAGAGCTTGATAGAGCAGATGTTTCTACAGCTATTATTGATAAATTAGCAATTGCTAAGACGCAGATTAATACATTAAATGCCAATTTTTACGAGCAAATAATGACTGACAAAACACAGGTAACATTATCTTTTGATAGGTTACAAGATGTAGTACAACATTTAAAAGCAGATATGTTACAAACTTTTAATATTAGTGTAGATTATATTGATGCAGATGGAGATTAATACCTATAATATAAACTAACATAAACCCGAGTATTTATTGATAAAATAAGTACTCAGGTTTTTTTATTTTGATGAAATTTTTAAAGTACAATTTTAAAGAACAAACAAATGCAGCTCCTTTAGCTGTTTTTCGTTTGTTTTTTGGTTTAATGATGTTTGCAAGTATCGTACGTTTTTGGGCAAACGGATGGATAGAAAAACTGTACTTAACACCAAAATTTCATTTTTCTTATTACGGACTTAGCTGGATAAAACCTATTGGCAATTACACCTACTTATTGTTTATTATTTGTGGTTTATCTGCCTTATTTGTAGCGTTTGGTTATAAGTACAGAATGGCAATTATTATCTTTTTTCTATCTTTTGGTTATATAGAATTTATGGATAAAACCACGTACTTAAATCATTATTACTTTATAAGTGTTATTAGTTTTGTGCTTATTTTTTTACCCGCAAGTGCGGTTTTTTCTGTTGATAATTTACGGGCTAAAAAGAAGTACCTAAACATTCCAAAATGGACTATAGATATTATTAAAGTCCTTTTAGGTGTTGTTTATTTTTATGCAGGTTTGGCAAAATTAAATTCAGATTGGTTGTTTAGAGCAATGCCTTTAAAAATATGGTTACCTTCTAAGTACGATCTTCCTTTAATAGGAAACACTTTAATGCAACAAGATTGGTTTCATTTTGCAATGGCTTGGTCTGGTATGTTGTACGATTTAAGTATTCCGTTTTTACTGTTATATAAAAGAACACGAGTTTTTGCTTTTGTAATTGTGGTCTTTTTTCATGTTTTTACAAGAGTTTTGTTCCCAATTGGTATGTTTCCTTTTATTATGATTGTTTCTACGCTTATTTTCTTTGAAGCATCGTTTCATCAGAAAATAATAGATTTTATAAAAAAATATATTTTAAATGTTAGTTCTAATGATTTAAAGAGACAAAAAAGAGTATCGAAAAAACCTTTAATTATCCACCAAAACTATACATTTTCATCAACCAAAAGAAAAATAGCATTACCCATTTTAAGTGTGTTTGTTGTTATACAATTGTTATTGCCTTTTAGATCGTTATTATATCCAGGAGAATTATTTTGGACAGAAGAAGGCTACCGTTTTTCTTGGCGCGTTATGTTAATGGAAAAAGCAGGGTTTACAAACTTTAGAGTTGTAAACACTAAAACAGGTAGTTCTTTTATGGTTGACAATAAAGATTTTTTAACCACGTTTCAAGAAAAGCAAATGAGTTATCAGCCAGATTTTATCTTAGAATATGCGCATTATTTAGGAAATCACTTTAAAAGTCAGGGCCATAAAAATATTGCTATTTTTGCAGATAGTTACGTGGCTTTAAACGGAAGGTTAAGTACAAGATATGTAAACCCAAAAGTAGATTTATATCAACAAAAAGAAAACTTTAAACACAAAGATTGGATTGTTCCATTTTCGTCAAAAATAAAAATTAAAGGAATTTAAATATATGAAATTTAGAATCATTTTTATCATTCTTACCTTATTGCAAACAGCCATTTATAGTCAATATAAAGTTTCTGGAACCGTAGTTTCTGAAGAGAACAAGTCCTTAAAAAAAGTACAGATTTATAATGAATCTGGCGGATTATTAGCAGAAACAGACGCTTTAGGTAAATTTTTATTTTCTATTGATGCAGAAACAATTTCATTGGTTTTTTATACTGATAATTTTAAAGTAGAAAGAATCGTTTTAAAATCTGATAATTACGTTGATGTAAAAATTGTCTTAAACTCGTTTTCAGAAGAATTATCAGAAATAGAGATAAAGGCAAGAAAACGTAAGGTTTTTGAGCTAAAAAGATTAAAAGATGTAGAAGGAACCTCGATTTTTGCAGGTAAAAAAACAGAAGTAGTTTTGGTAAATCAATCTGCGGCAGCATTATCAACAAACAATGCACGTCAGATTTTTAATCAAGTTGCAGGTTTAAATATTTATCAGAATGATGATGCAGGTTTGCAATTAAATATTGGTGGTAGAGGTTTAGACCCTAACAGAACTGCTAATTTTAATACGCGTCAGAATGGATATGATATTAGCGCAGATGTTTTAGGATATCCAGAAAGTTATTATACGCCAGCATCCGAAGGATTAGATGAAATACAAGTAATTCGTGGTGCAGCTTCTTTGCAATACGGAACGCAATTTGGTGGTTTGGTAAATTTTGTAACCAAGAAACCAACAGAAGATCAAGAAATCGTTTTTAGAAATACGGTAGGTAGTAATGGTTTGTACACTAACTTTACCAGTTTAAGCGATACACACGGTAAATTTAGTTATTACACGTATGTCAACTATAAAAAAGGAGATGGATTTAGACCCAATTCTGAGTTTGAATCTACCAATGTATTTGCACATTTAGGATATCAAATTAATGATAAAAGTAAATTATCTGCAGAGGTAACCGTTTTAAAATATTTGGCACAACAAGCAGGAGGTTTAACAGACCAAATGTTTAATGAAGATCCTTTACAGAGTAATAGAGAACGTAATTGGTTTCAGGTAAAATGGTTTTTGTACAATTTAAAATGGGAACACGCTTTTTCTGATGACACCAATTTTTCTTTTAGTTTCTTTGGTTTAGATGCCTCTAGAGATGCCTTGGGTTTTAGAACCAATAGAGTAAGTCAGGTAGATTCTGGTGAGGAAAGAGATTTGATAAAAGGGACATTTAAAAACTATGGTTTTGAGTCGCGTTTGGTAAGTAATTACACGTTGTTCGATAAAAAATCTACCTTTTTAATTGGTACCAAGTTTTATAAAGCAAACAACACCAATATGCAAGGACCTGGTTCTGATGGGTCGGATGCAGATTTTAATATGTATTTAGAGGAATATCCAGATTATCCAAGACAATCGGATAGTAAATTTCCAAATCTAAATGTGTCTTTATTTGGTGAGAATATTATTTATGTAAACGATAAATTATCGATTACACCAGGTTTTAGATTAGAATATATTAATACCAAAAGAGACGAGATTATAAAGGATATTGTAACAGATGCTGCCGGAAATGTAATTAATGAAAACTTAAGAGATGAAGAAGAAACCAACGAAAGAAGTTTTGTTTTATTAGGTTTAGGTTCTAGTTATAAATTGAATAGAACAACAGAATTTTACGGTAATATTTCTCAGAATTACCGTTCTGTAACCTTTTCGGATATTAGTACTGCAAACCCAGCTTTTGAAATTTCTCCGGATATTTCTGATGAAAAAGGGTTTACAATTGATGCAGGTTTTCGTGGAAATTATAAAAACTTCTTTTCTTATGATGCCAATGTTTTTGGCTTGTTTTATAACGATAGAATTAATATTTACACAAGAGATGATGGTAAAGCAGAAAGAGATAATATTGGTGATGCAAGAATTTTAGGAGTAGAAAGTTTGATAGATTTTAACCTGAAAAAGTTTTTTACAAATGATTCTGATTATGTGTTAAATTACTTTATCAATTCTTCTTTTATAACATCAGAATATACCGAATCTGATATTAATGGAGTAGAAGGGAATGAGGTAGAATTTATACCAAACGTTAATATTAAAACAGGTATGAAGTTTGGTTATAAAGATTTTTTAGCAAGCATTCAATACTCTTATTTATCGCGTCAATTTTCTGATGCTACCAATGCAATTGGCGGAAGTATTAGCGGAGTTACAGGAGAAATACCTGCCTATGATATTTTAGATTTTTCTGCTTCTTATAAATACAAGTTTATGAAGATAGAAACCGGTGTAAACAACCTTTTAGATAACAGTTATTTTACACGTAGAGCAACTGGTTATCCAGGACCAGGAATTATACCTTCTGCACCAAGAAACTACTATGTTACTTTAGAGTTTAAGTTTTAAGATGCTTAGATTGATGTAACTTATTTATATAAAAAATCAACCTATACTTTACATATAGGTTGATTTTTTTTTTGTTGAAATACAATGGAGTTTGTATTACTTATTTTAAAGAATGATTGTTCTTAATCTCCATCATTATCCGTAGGTAAAACATTTACAGATAAAATACTTGCTCCGTCTACAGAGAAATATTGTAATAAAGTTAGTAAAGATGTATGTAAAGTTGCTACACTTTGATCTCCATTAAGAATAGCCGTATACAAATCGGTATCAATAGCATCTATATTATTGTAAACGGTATTGAAACTATTATTTATCTCCGAAGATATTTCTGATGAATCTGATATTTCATCAACAATATTGGCAAAATTAACGCTACTTAAAGCATAGGCATTTTGTATTTCCTCTAAAGTACTTTGTATCAATTTTAAAGAACTTTTACTTCTATATGCTTCTAAAAGTTCTACATCTGTATTAGGTGTTTTTTCTAATCCTGCTGGCTTTCCTATTTTGGTAACTCTAATAATATCTATAATATTTATAAGTTGATTAAATGCCAAACAACGTGCGTTTTCTATACAAGACAAGCTTTTGTAGCTCTTAAAAGTGTCTTTGTAACCTTGTTCCCAAAAATCGATTAATAGGTTTATTTGCCTTAAATTTTCTTTTGTAATGGCTAATAAATAATTTACCCTAAAGGTATCCTCTTGCAAAAGAGTAAGGCTGTTTTCTGAGCCATTTTCATTATAAAGTAAATATTCCATTGCTGCCAATCCTTTAGAAACCGTACTGCTATTGCTAATATAATCGGTATTAAAAGTTGTTTTTTCTAAAATATTATTTTCTATAAGACTTGGATTTACAGGGAAATTATAAATTATAATATCATAATACAAAGACTTTACATCTACTACATTATACACACGCGTTTTAGAAAAAGAACTTGCACAATTTACCCATTGTGTTTGTAATAAAGTAAAGTTTTCTTGCGTTGTATTGGTTTTAAAATCTTCTGTAAGTGTTATTTGTTTCTCTATAGCTGCCTTAAAATTGTTTAAAGACGGCAATATATTTACGCTGTAATATTCTTCGTGAAAAAGAGCTATTGCAGATGATGAATTTGAGTTTTCTTTACTACAAGAAGAAAGGAATATTATTGCAGATAGAAAAAATAAAATATGCTTTTTCATGATTATAATGAATTTAAAAATTTAAGTAGTTGTTCGCGTTTTTCTTTTGATAAATTTTTGAAATTATTCTTAGCATTTTCTGCTTCGCCACCATGCCATAAAATAGCTTCTTCGATATTTCTTGCTCTACCATCGTGTAATAAAAAAGTATGTTTATTAACTTCTTCGATTAAGCCTAAACCCCAAAGAGGTTGTGTTCTCCATTCGTTTCCATCAGCTAAAAAATCGGCACTATTATCTGCTAATTCATCACCCATATCATGCAATAAAAAATCTGAATAAGGTCTAATAGTTATATTTTCTAGTTGCGTTAATAATGAGTAGTCATTGCCTGTTGTAAAATTGTTTACATGGCAAGTAACACAAGCTAAATCATTAAATAACTGTTTCCCTTCTAAGACATCTACCGTTTTAAAATCTCTTCTTTTTGGTACAGAAATAGCTGCTTGGTATACCATTATTCTACTCATTTGAGTATCTGGTACTTCTACTGTTTCATTAACATTATTACCATTATTTAATTTGCTACAATCTACACCATGCGGACAATTTTCATCCGGAAATAAAGAAGAAGTTAAACCCATATCTCCATTAAAAGCACCAGCAACTTGTTGTTCTAGTGTTGGTTGATTGGCTTTCCATCCAAATTTACCAATGGTAGATTTAGACGCTCTAACATTCCAAACATAATTTGCTTTTCCCGAAATTCCGTCTCCGTCAATATCATTAATATCTTCGTTTGCTAAAATACTAGCTTCGCTTAAAGCATCTATAAAACCTAAACCAATTACTTGCGGGCCAACGCGTGGAGATTGTTTGGCATTATTTAAAGAACCATAATTTTCATTTACAATTGTGTAAATTGGTTTTCTTAACTCATAAGTTTCTCCATCAGGATAAGTACCTGTAATTGTTTCGAAATGCACATTAATTGTTGCTTCTTTAGTTATACCTAAATTAGAATTGTCTTGTAATTGACCTCCATAATTAGCAATACCAATTGGGCCTGTAATTAAATCGTTTCCAGAACTTAAACGGATTAAAAATCCTTCGGAAACGGCACCGTTTTCTAATAAAGGAGTTCCTCTACCATCATTAGAATGACAAGTAGCACAAGCTCTAGCGTTAAATATAGGGCCTAAACCATCTCTAGAAGTGGTTGTTGCCGGAGCAGAAACCCAACTTTGCTCAAACATGGCATTACCAACACCAAAAAAAGATAATTCTAAATCAGATAAACCAGGAATTCCTCTACCAAAAGCTTTTTCTGCTGTAAAAGCTTCTACAGATAAACCTGATACTAGATTTTCTTCGTCAGGTTCGTAATTCATGTCAATATATTCTTCTTCAGAAAACTCATTAGTAGTACAAGAAAAAAGGAAAAAAATTAAAACGTAATAAAAATACTTCATTTACTTTTTATTTATAAAATAGAGAAAACTGAAGACTATAAAAAGCCTTCAGTTTTATTAAAAATAATAGTTTTTTTAAACTAGTTTAGTTAATTGTAATATTAACTCCTAAAGTACTTGCAGCATCAGAAATAGCAGTTCCTTGTGCTTTTAAAGCAGAAGATAATTGTCCGGCAGGACCATTAGAACCTAAAGTTTCTTCACTAATAATTTCATCAAAAGTTTTACCTAAACCTAACAAAGTATTTAATTTAGAAATTGTTTCAGAAGCTTTTGTATTTAAGGTAGAACCAATAGTGATATTACTTTGGTTTACTAATTCTATTAATGAAACCCCAGAAATAATTGCTCCACTTTCTGTTGTATAACTACCGATAATAATATTATTTAATCCATGTACATTTGCCCACATATCTTGGTTTGTATTGTCAGAAAAACAAGAATGTTCATTTTCTTGACCTTCATCAATTGCTGGGTCTAAACGCTCTAAAGCAATTTCTCCATTAGAAATAAAACCAATACCATTTAAGATATTTGTTAAGGCAACATCTTCCTCTAATGCTTCAAAAGTTGTTCTATAGGTACCGCCAACTGCCCAAGTAGTATTCAAATCATTTAAGTCATTAATTAATAAATCTGTAACAACTTGTAAATAAGTAGCTCTTCTATCAGCAAAGTCTGCCGTTGTATAATCTGTGTAAGGTCTATCTCCAGAAACAGCATAATTATCTGTGGTATGGTTAATAGGGTCGTAGTTTAAATCTTGCCCCCAAAGTAAAAACTCAATAGCGTGCCATCCTGTAGCAATATTGTCTGCACCACCATCTTCATTTTTAGCTATAAGATTTGCTGCTGTTAATTCAACAGTAGTATCACCAATTAAGCCATTTTGTACAGTTCCTCCAGTACTATTAAAAACATAATCAATATACCCTTCATCTAAAGGCCATGCGTTAATTTGTCCTTCGGTTGCTAATAAATCTTCGTTATCAATTGGTCCGTTCGCTTCTCTATACGCTTCTGTTTGTCCATAAAAATCTCTAGCATATAACCAAGAAGTTCTTGCTTCTGCTAAAGTAGTTTCTGTAGGTGCTGCAATAAAAGCATTAATTTTGGTTTGCATTGCTACAGCAGTATTGTATGTGTCTGAATAATTTGTAGATGCTATTGTTGCATAGTTTTCTATAAAATCCGCTTTAGATATTTGTTCTGTTGGTATTTCATCTTCATTATTATTAGAGCAAGAAATAGCTAAAATACTTGTTAATAATAGTAAAGGTAGTTTTGTAAAGTTAAATTTCATTTTGTTAAATTTATTTAGATTGATTTAAAATAGTGTGTTTTTACGTCGCAAATATACAATTCAATTGTAATTACGCAAATCTTATTTAGAATAAATAAAAATAACTTAAAATGTAAACTAATTGTTATCATTATAGATACTAGGTTCTTGATAGTATAAAATTCATATATTATTTGTAAATTTGCACGCAATTATACCTTAATTGCAACATGACAGCACACGACAACAAAATTTTAGGAGAAGGATTAACATATGACGACGTTCTTTTAGTCCCAGCCTTTTCCGATGTACTTCCAAGAGAAGTAAGTATTCAAACAAAATTTACTAGAAACATTACAATCAACGTTCCAATTGCATCTGCTGCTATGGATACCGTTACAGAATCTGCTTTAGCAATTGCTATTGCAAGAGAAGGTGGTATTGGTGTTTTACATAAAAATATGACTATTGAGCAACAAGCTAAAGAAGTTAGAAAAGTAAAACGTGCAGAAAGCGGAATGATTTTAGACCCTGTTACATTGCCTTTAACGGCTGTGGTTGCTGAAGCAAAAGCAAACATGAAAGAACATGGTATTGGAGGGATTCCTATTGTAGATGACAATGGCATCTTAAAAGGAATTGTTACTAATAGAGATTTACGTTTTGAGCATGATAGCCAAAGACCTATTGTAGAAGTAATGACTAGCGAAAATCTAGTAACTGGAGATGTTGGAACTTCTTTAAGTGATGCAGAAAAAATTCTTCAGAATTATAAAATAGAAAAACTTTTAATTGTTGATGAAAATTATAAATTAAAAGGATTAATTACTTTTAGAGATATCACTAAAGTAACTCAGAAACCAATTGCTAACAAAGATTCTTTTGGTAGATTAAGAGTTGCAGCGGCATTAGGAGTTACAGGAGATGCAGTAGATAGAGCAGAAGCATTAGTAAATGCTGGTGTAGATGCTGTAATTATAGATACAGCTCACGGACATACCAAAGGTGTAGTTGCAGTTTTAAAAGCTGTAAAAGCAAAGTTTCCAGAATTAGATGTAGTGGTTGGTAATATAGCAACAGGAGCTGCGGCTAAATATTTGGTAGAAGCAGGAGCAGATGCTGTAAAAGTAGGTATTGGACCAGGTTCTATTTGTACTACCAGAGTAGTTGCAGGAGTTGGTTTTCCTCAGTTTTCTGCAGTTTTAGAAGTTGCAGCAGCTATTAAAGGTAGTGGAGTGCCAGTAATTGCAGATGGAGGAATTCGTTATACAGGAGATATACCTAAAGCTATTGCAGCAGGAGCAGATTCTGTAATGTTAGGTTCTCTTTTAGCGGGTACAAAAGAATCTCCAGGAGAAACTATTATTTACGAAGGAAGAAAATTTAAATCTTATAGAGGTATGGGATCTGTAGAAGCTATGAAACAAGGCTCTAAAGATAGATACTTTCAAGATGTAGAAGATGATATTAAAAAACTAGTACCCGAAGGTATTGTAGGTCGTGTTCCTTATAAAGGAGAGCTTGCAGAAAGTATTCACCAATTTATTGGAGGTTTACGAGCTGGAATGGGATATTGTGGCGCAAAAGATGTAGAAACATTAAAAGAAACGGGTAGATTTGTAAGAATTACGGCAAGTGGAATTAATGAAAGTCATCCGCATGATGTAGCAATTACTAAAGAGTCTCCTAATTACAGTAGAAGATAATTAGACATTTTAAAATATTAAAAAACCGAGTAAAATTAATTTTACTCGGTTTTTTTTATTTTTTAATAGTACAACGTAGGTTTTATATAGTTTTCTTAACGCTTAAATTTAGGTATTTGAGAAGGTCTTATTCCTTTATGTAAATCTTATTTTAAGTCAATTTTAGCATTGCTTTCCTCTAGTAAGTGAATATACTCATCTACTTTAAAAACTTTGCTATGAAAACGAGAAGTTCTATTTCTTCCTTCACTTTGTCTAGTAATACTTCTTGCAAAACGTCTAACTTCGTCTTTAGTTGTTAGTACAATTCCGGGTACAGGTGTACTTTTTCCATCATCATCTTTTGCAACCATTGTAAAATAAGAAGAGTTACAATGCTTTGTTTCTCCAGTTCTAATATTTTCAGAATCTACACGTAAACCTACAACCATAGAGGTTCTTCCTGTAAAATTAATAGAAGCTTTCATGGTTACTAATTCGCCAACTTCAATAGGGTTTAAAAAATCAACCTTATTTACAGAAGCCGTAACACAGTAATTTCCAGAATGTTTAGAAGCACAAGCAAATGCTATTTGATCCATCAAATTTAAAATATAACCTCCATGAATTTTACCGCTAAAATTAGAGTTGGATGGTTTCATCAACTCCATAATTTTTACTTGTGATTCCTTAATATGTTTAAATTGTTTAATCATAATCTAGTTTTATGCTTATCAGTAATAGGTTTTTTATAACTTAAATATTATCGTAACCCATTTTTATTTATGAAAGCGAAATTATCATTTTATTTACGCTATTAAATAAAAAAGACTACTTATTATATATTATTAGGTATTTCTTAGTGAAATTGAATAATTATTACGGATTATTTATTTCAAATATATAAAATTATACAATAACTTGTTGTGTCATGATAATTTTAAAGAACTTTAGAAATCCGTATTTAAGTTATTTTTGATAAAAAATGCTGAGAAAACTGATTTTGAAGTTAAAATTTACTTGAATTTATAGAATTATATAAAAAATCAGCATCTAAATTTTATGATATGTTAATGTCCGAAGAAATAAAGTTTTAGAATAGTATAAAAAAAGTGCTGTTTTATTTGAGACTTGATAAAAACGAATTGTAATTAATAAAATTCGTATTTTTTATGCTCATTTTAAATTAAATTTGTAGCACTTTTAAAAAGAAAAAATGAATTATATTCTATTTGATGGAGATGTTAGAGACGCTCTATTACCTTTTACATATACAAAACCAGTTGCAGACATTAGAATAGGAATATTAACCATTCGAGAAAAATGGGAAAAATATTTAGGTTTAACAACCACGACTATTACACAGGAATATTTAGAAGAAAAATATCCGATGGTAGAAATGGAAGAGAATATATTAATCAATGCTTCTTTTTGTCCTACAGAAAATTTAATTGAAAAAGTAAAGAATTTATCAAAAAATGAAGCTATTTTTAAAGGTGATGATGTCATTGCTTTTTTTACTTCAGATTCTCAAGAAGAAGTAAACTTTGATGAATACACTCAAATTGAATTTGATGAAGATTTGATACAAGTTAAAAACACATGGGATATTTTTTCTCTAAATGAAAAAGCTATTCAGCAAGATTTCGATTTAATTACAGAAGGAAGAGAGTCTGAACCAATACCAGAAGGAACAAGGTATTTGAATAAAGAAAATATTTTTATAGAAGAAGGAGCAGAAATTACATTTGCAACATTAAATGCATCTACAGGACCAATTTATATTGGTAAAGATGCTGTTATTATGGAAAACTCTGCAATTAGAGGTCCTTTTGCAATGTGTGAAAATGCCGTTGTAAAATTAGGGACTAAAATATTTGGAGCTACTACCTTAGGACCTTACTGTAAAGTAGGAGGTGAGATAAGCAATGCTGTTTTATTTGGATATTCAAGCAAAGGTCACGATGGTTATTTAGGAAATTCTGTAATAGGAGAATGGTGTAATTTAGGAGCAGATACAAATAACTCTAACCTTAAAAACAATTACGCTCAAGTAAAATTATGGAATTATGAAACAGGTCGTTTCGCAAAAACAGGCTTACAGTTTTGTGGTTTAATGATGGGAGATCACTCTAAATGCGGAATTAATACCATGTTTAACACTGGTACCGTAGTTGGTGTAAGTGCCAATATTTTTGGAAGCGGATTTCCAAGGAATTTTATTCCGTCTTTTAGTTGGGGAGGAGCTTCTGGATTTACGGAATATAAAACCGATAAAGTTTTTGAAGTAGCAGAAGTTGTTATGAAACGTAAAGATTTATTTTTTGAAGAAATCGATAAAAGAATTCTAGAGCACGTTTTTGAAGAAACGAAACAATATAGAAATTATTAAAAAAAATTACAGTTTTCAGTAATAGCAAGCAGTTAGTTTATATTGAAAAATTATACTTATTGCTTGTTTTTTTTACGTTCGGGATGCTCTCACTCTCGAATATGAGTTGTTTTCTAATTGAAAATAGAGACTGAATACTGTCTAGTATTTAATACGCATCCACATCTGTAATAAATCGGATTGGTCTAAAATCTTTAACAGCTTCAAAAGTATCTTTAATCTTTTGAAGTTGTTTTTTTGTTTGTGCTAAATTTTGTTTTGGCGGAATTTTAATGACAATATTTTTAATATATTGATTTCTAACTCTAGAAACAGCTGGTGCAGTTGGACCTAAAACATTTTCACCAAAAGAACTATACAAAGCTTTAAATAGCCAATTTACACCACTATCAACTTTGTTGTAATCTTTGTGCTTTAGCGTAATTTTTATCAATCTATAATAAGGTGGGTATTTATATTGCCAACGTTCCTGCAATTGTTCTTTATACATTTCTGCGTAATTTGTGGTAGAAACTTGTTGTAATATTTGATGATGCGGATTATAGGTTTGAATGGCTACATTTCCTTGTTTTTTACTTCTTCCTGCTCTTCCTGAAACCTGTACCATCATATCATATGCACGCTCATGTGCTCTAAAATCTGGAAAATTTAGCATAGAATCTGCATTTATGATTCCTACCAAAGTTACATTTTCAAAATCTAAACCTTTAGAAAGCATTTGCGTTCCTACTAGTACGTCTATTTCTTTAGCTTCAAAAGCACCAATTATTTTTTGATATCCATATTTTCCACGAGTAGTATCTAAATCCATTCTTCCGATCTTAAAATCTGGAAATAACGTGGTCAACTCTAATTCAATCTGTTCAGTTCCAAAACCTTTATTGTCTAAAGTATTGCTTCCGCAAGCACCACAGCTATTTGGCATGGATCTTTGATAGTTGCAATAATGGCAACGCAATTCGTTCCTGAATTTATGGTAGGTTAAACTAACATCACAATTTGGACATTCTGGTGATACTCCACATGTATTACATTCTACAACTGGCGAAAATCCACGTCTATTTTGAAACAAGATTACTTGCTCTTTTAAGTCTAAAGCTTCCTGAATCAGTTTCAGTAATCTATCAGAAAAATGACCTTTCATTTCCTTTTTTCGCTGCTTTTCCTTTACGTCTATCAATTCAATTTTTGGCAGTTGCACATTTCCATGACGACGATTTAATGCTACAAAACCATATTTATTTTGTTGTGCATTAAAATAGGTTTCTAAGGATGGAGTAGCAGAACCCAATAATATTTTAGCATTATGAAGTTTCGCTAAAACAATAGCGCAATCTCTTGCATTGTACCTTGGTGAAGGTTCAAACTGTTTGTAAGAAGTTTCGTGTTCTTCATCAACTACAATTAAACCTAAATTAGAAAAAGGTAAAAATATAGAAGAACGAGCACCTAAAATAATGCGTGCTTTCGGTTTGTTTTCTAAGACGTTATTCCAAACTTCTACACGCTCATTCATAGAATATTTAGAGTGAAAAACAGAAATTTGTTCTCCAAAATAAAACTGTAAACGCGTTATTATTTGTGTGGTTAATGCAATTTCTGGCAACAAGAATACTACTTGTTTCCCTTGGTCTAATACTTCTTGAATTAATTTTGTATAGACTTCTGTTTTTCCAGAACTTGTAATTCCGTGTAAAAGCGTAACGTCTTTTTCTTTAAAGGTTTCTTTAATTTCTGTAAGTGCTTTTTCTTGAAACTCATTCAGCACTTTTAAATCATTAGTATCTCCATTAAACTCAATTCTATCTGTTTGAATGTGATAAAATTCAAAAATGTTTTTATCGACCAAAGACTTTAAAATGGAAGCAGAAACACTTGCTTTTTCTTCTAGATCTTTTGCTTTTATAGGTTTTTTAGAAGTTGATAGTTGAAAAAATCCTAAAACGGCTTCCCGTTGTTTTTTGGCTCTAGATAATTCTTCTAATAATTTCCCTAAAGAATCATCCGAAGAATAATCTGCATGCAAGCGAACATATTTAACCAATTTTGGTTTGTATTGTTCGTAAATTTCTTCCTTAATTATAATTGCTTCTTTTTTAATTAAAGAGTTTATAATAGGCATTACTTTTTGCTTTCCTAAAATAGCAATTACTTGATGAATGGTTAGTTGAGATTGATGTTGTAATGCTTCAAAAATTAAAAATTCATCATCTGCTAAAATCGCATCATCAGTAAAATCTTCATTTTTATTGATAATGGTTTCGCTTTCTAACAAAAAGGCAGAAGGCAATGCAGCTCTGTATACATCACCCAAAGAACACATATAATAACTAGAAATCCATTGCCAATGTTTTAGTTGTAATTCATTTACCAATGGAACTTCATCTAAAATTTGATGAATATCTTTGGCTTCGTACAAAACCGGTTTTGTTTGATGGATGTTTAAAACCAAGGCAGAATACATTTTCGATTTTCCAAAAGAAACCGCAACACGCATTCCTTTTTTTAGAAAATTAGCTTCGTCTTCAGTAACAGAATACGTGAATGTTTTCTGTATAGGAATGGGTAGTATGACGTCTATAAAATGTAGCAATTGACTTATTTTTAGGTATTTGTAATTCTCTTGTTAAATGAAGTCTTTAAATTTTGATAAAAGACATCTAGATCTCTCGTTATTCTTATTTCGGAAAGACATTAATAATCAAAATTACATAAAATTTAATACATTTTTTTGATAAATAGCTAAAGTTCTATTTTAGAATTGTTAGAATGATAAATCTTTATTTCTGTTGAGGTTCTAGTTTTTTTCTGAGCTTTAAAAAGATAACTTTGTAGCTCTTTTTAAGCTTATTTTTTTATTACTGAGGTTTATCATAAAAACGATTTTATTAAAGAGGTAACTTTGATACTTATTTCAAATTAATACCTAAATTTAATCTCTGTTAGCATTAAAAAAAACTAAAGTTTAAAAAAGGCTCTTGTTAAAAGTAAATATAGAAATTACTTATTTTAACAGCTTTCTATTCATCAATATAATCAGATAGATTTATTGGTTATAATTTACTACTACATTAACTTCTGCCAATGAAGGCAAATATTAATAACTGAATAAGAATACTAATTATGAAGACTACTTTTACCAAATGAATATTGTTTTTAAAAAAATATATAAAACTGCATTTTGGGCAAGTGTTTTAGGACTGTTTGCTTTTATATTTCATTTTGGTTTTGAGCAATCTATTTTTGTTCAGCAGCTTATAGATGGCTTTTACTTTATAGTAATTGCATTAGGCTTAACGTCTACTTTTGTGCGGTATTATAAAAATCCGCATCTTTTAAAAAGAAATGTTGTTGTTTTTGATCTCCTTTCTATCGGATATTTATTAGGTATTATTTATATGTATTTGTTTGTTGGTGAATCCTTTCAGACAGATTTAGTTTTAGAGAATCCGTTGTGGTTGGTTTTTGCGGTTATTTTATCATTTATAAGAGAGTTTTCTGAACTGAAATTAAACCTAAATAGAATTTATTTTAATCCTGCTCAGTTATTTATTTTAAGTTTTTTAACCATCATCTTTTTAGGTTCTTTATTATTGATGATGCCAAAAGCTACGTATAACGGTTTGTCTTTTATAGATGCTTTGTTTACGTCTGCAAGTGCCGTTTGTGTTACAGGATTAGCTGTAGTAGATACGGGGACTTATTTTACCGTTTTTGGGCAATCTATACTTTTAATTCTAATTCAAATTGGTGGTTTGGGAATTTTAACTTTTGCGAGCTATTTTAGTTATTTCTTTAAAGGTGGTAGCACGTATGAGAATCAATTAACGTTGAGTGAAATGACCAATTCACAAAGAATTGGAGGGGTTTTTAATACCTTAAAAAATATTATTGTAATTACTGCAACGGTAGAGTTAATTGCAGCCATACTTATTTATGTTTCTTTAGATGATAAGCTAGTTACGAGCTTTTTTGATAAAGTATTTTTCTCTATTTTTCATGCTATATCTGCTTTTTGCAATGCAGGTTTTTCTACGTTAAGTAATAGTATTTATGAGGTTGGTTTTCGTTTTAATTATCCTTTACAACTGGTAATTATTGCTACATTTTTTCTTGGGAGTTTAGGGTTTCCTATTGTAGTAAACCTCTTAAAATATTTAAAACATGTTATTCTCAATTTTTTTAAGTTTCAATCTTATAGAAAAACCTATAAACCTTGGGTATTAAAAATTAACAGTCGAATTAATTTAGTAACTACTTTGTCTCTTACAGGTATTGCTTTTATACTTTTCTTTATTATAGAATACCATAATACTTTAGAAGAACATTCCCTTTTTGGTAAAATGGTCAATGCTTTATTTATTGCAACTACACCAAGAACAGCAGGTTTTAATTCGGTAGATATGACTGCTTTATCATTACCCACAATCATGATTACCTTTTTATTAATGTGGATTGGAGCTTCGCCAGCATCCACCGGAGGTGGTATAAAAACCAGTACTTTTGCTATTGCCACTTTAAACATACTAAGTTTGGCAAAAGGAAAAAATAGAATAGAAGTATACCGAAGAGAAGTTGCAGATATTTCTGTAAAAAGAGCATTTGCCACCATAGCACTTTCGTTAATTGTAATT
This sequence comes from Polaribacter sp. R2A056_3_33, assembly GCF_019278485.1. Classification (NCBI taxonomy): domain Bacteria; kingdom Pseudomonadati; phylum Bacteroidota; class Flavobacteriia; order Flavobacteriales; family Flavobacteriaceae; genus Polaribacter; species Polaribacter sp. R2A056_3_33. The sequence goes on along the minus strand of NZ_CP058984.1, from coordinate 3,967,729 downwards.
GGTTTTGGTATTATGCTGATTACCATATTTAACCCTGAACTAGGACTGTTAAAAATCGCTTTCGAAAGTTTTTCTGCCTACAGTACTGTTGGTTTAAGTTTAGGTATTACGTCTAGTCTTGGGACGGCAAGTAAGTTGGTTGTAATTGCTATTATGTTTATAGGAAGAGTAAGTATGCTTTCTATAATGGTAGCCGTTTTTAGAAAAATTAAACATAAAAATTATCGCTACCCAAGCGAAGAAATAACCATAAACTAATATTATGAAATATATTATTGTAGGACTCGGAAATTTTGGAGGTCCATTGGCAGAAAAACTAACTACGCAAGGAAATGAAGTTATTGGGATAGATAGCAATATGGCAAAAGTAGAATTGTATAAAGAAAGAATTTCTCATACTATTTGTATGGATGCTACGGATGAATCTACTGTTTCTGGATTGCCTTTAAGTGATACCGATGTGGTTATTATCGCCTTTGGGCAAGACCAAGGAGCTAATGTAATGACTACTGCATTGTTTAAAAATTTTCAAGTAAAACGATTAATTAGTAGGGCGATAAATCCTTTACATGAAAAGGTTTTAAACGCCATTGGTATTGAAGAAATTGTACATCCAGAAGAAGAATCGGCAGAGCGTTGGGCTAAAAAATTGTGTTTAACAAATGTGGTAGATTCGTTTGAGTTAAGTGCAGATTATAGCATTATTGAGGTAAATATTCCCGAAAGATATATTGGAAGTACCATTAAGGAAATTCAGCTTCGTAGAAAATACAATATCTTAGCGCTAACCACCATTAAAAAAACAAAAGTAAAATCTCTTGTTGGTAAATCTAGAAACGAAGAACAAGTACAAGGTGTAATCGCACCAAATACTGTTTTAAATGAAAATGATATTTTAGTAATCTATGGTGCTAATAAAGATTTAAGAAAATTCACCAATAAATAACCCAAAAGAAGCGTTAATTGCTCTTTTAAATTCTAAAAATGGACACAAATACAATCTATATAAAAAACATGGTTTGCCCGCGTTGTGTGGATGTGGTAAAAGAAATTTGTGAAGATTTACAGATCTCTATTCAACATCTTCAATTAGGGAAGTTAGAAAGTACTACCGTAGTAAATGATGCTTTAAAATTGGAATTGGGTAGCCGTTTAAAAGAAAGAGGTTTTGAGCTGCTAGAGGATAAAAATCAAAAAATAATAACGCAGATTAAAGCGTTAATAATTGCACAAGTACATCATTCTAAAGAATCTTTAAACATCAATTTTTCAGATTATATTTCTGATGAATTGCATCATGATTATGCTTCTCTTAGTAGGCTTTTTTCTTCTGTAGAAGGGATTACTATAGAACGTTTCATTTTAAAACAGAAAATAGAGCATGTAAAAGAACTCCTTTTTTACAAAGAATATTCGCTTTCAGAAATTGCTATTCAGATGAATTATAGCAGTGTAGCACACCTTTCTGCTCAATTTAAAAAAGAAACAGGTATGTCTCCTTCTCAGTTTAAAAAGATGAAAGATCCCAAGCATCAACCATTAGATTCGCTTTAAGTAAAAAAGCATTAAATCAGAATTATACAAATGATACTCATAATTCTGTAACAAATTAGATATACAGTCGCTGTACTTTTGTAGTACAATAAAAGTAATATCATGAAAGAAGAATATAAAGTTGCTGGTATGACGTGTGCATCATGTGCTATCAGTATAGAATCTTATTTAAAACCACAAGAAGGAGTTATTGACGTTGCTGTAAATTACCCAAATCAATCGGTGACCATCTCATATGACGAGAATATTATTCCGTTGGAAACTATTGGGAATAAAGTTAAAGAAATAGGTTTTAAATTGATTTTAGGTACAAAAGAAGATACTAAAAAAGAGTTTGAAGCCTTAGAAGAAAAAAGATTAGCAACCCTTAAAAAGAAGTTGATTTTCGCGGCAATCTTTTCGGTGCCTATTTTTATCATGTCTATGTTTTTAATGGGTAAAATACCTTATGAAAATTGGATTATGATGGCGCTTGCACTACCTGTTCTATTTTATAGTGGTGCAGAGTTTTATACCATTGCGTGGAAAAGGTTAAAGAATTTTTCTACAAATATGGACACATTGGTGGCATTAAGTACCGGAATTGCCTTTTTATTTAGTGTGTTTAATACCGTAAATCCGCAGTATTTTTTAAGCAAAGGTTTGGTACCTCATGTGTATTTCGAATCGGCAGTAATTATTATTACTTTAATTTTATTAGGACGTTTTTTTGAAGAAAAAGCAAAAAGTAAAACCTCTTCTGCTATTAAGAAATTAATGGGTTTAAAACCTAAAAAAGTAACGGCAATTAGAAATGGCGAAGAAAAAGTAATCTCTTATGATGAAATTCTAAAAGGAGAACTCATCATCTTAAAACCTGGGGATAAAATTCCTGTAGACGGAAAAGTAAAAAAAGGAACTTCTTTTATAGATGAAAGTATGATTTCTGGAGAACCGATTCCGGTTGAAAAAATGAAGGGAAGTAAAGTTTTTGCAGGTACCATTAATCAAAAAGGCTCTTTAAGAATTATTGCTACTAAAATTGGCGATGAAACTTTACTATCTCAAATTATTAAATTGGTAGAAGAAGCACAATCTAGCAAACCTGCTATTCAGAAATTGGCAGATAAAATTGCAGGTATATTTGTGCCTATTGTAATTAGTTTAGCGGTTGTAACTTTTGTTTTATGGTATTTCTTAGGGCCAGATCCTTCTATAACATACGCATTATTAACACCAATTACTGTTTTAATTATTGCTTGTCCGTGTGCATTAGGTTTGGCAACTCCAACCGCTTTAATGGTTGGTATTGGTAAAGGAGCACAACAAGGAATTTTAATTAAAGACGCGCAAGCATTAGAAACGGCTTATAAAATTGATACTTTAATATTAGATAAAACAGGAACCATCACCGAAGGAAAACCAAAAGTAACCGATTTAATTTGGAATAAAAATACAGTTTCTACCGAACTAGAAAAAGTAGTATTTGCCATAGAATCAGAATCAGAGCATCCTATTGCAGAAGCAATTGTAGCACATTTAAAAACGATAGATACAGAAAGCGTACCCATCGATTCTTTTACAAGTATTACCGGTTTAGGTGCGGAAGCAACCTTTAAAAATGAATTGTATCGAATAGGGAATGAGAGTCTAATGATTCAAAAGGAAATTACAATTCCTACTGAATTGAGTACGAAAGCAAATAGTTTAAAATCAGAAGCAAAAACAGTGGTGTATGTAGCGCATAAAAATACCGTAGTTGGTCTTATTGCAGTAGCCGATAAAGTAAAAGAAACAACGCTTGCTGCGATTGAGAAACTACAACAAATGGGTATCGAAATACATATGTTAACTGGCGATAATGAGCAAACTGCAAAAGCAATTGCCAACAAAGTTGGGATAAAAAACTATCAAGCCAATGTAATGCCTGCAGATAAAGGTGCTTTTGTTAAAAAACTACAAGCAGAAGGAAAAGTGGTTGCGATGGCAGGAGACGGAATTAATGATTCGCATGCTTTGGCACAAGCAGATGTTGGTATTGCTATGGGAAGCGGAACAGATATTGCTATGGAAAGTGCAGGAATCACGTTAATGCATTCCGATTTAAAACAGATTTCTAAAGCGATTCAATTATCTAAGGCGACGATGAAAACTATTAAACAGAATTTATTCTGGGCATTTATTTACAACCTTATTGCCATTCCTATTGCAGCAGGAGCATTGTATCCCATCAACGGATTTTTATTAAACCCAATGATTGCTGGGACAGCAATGTCTATGAGTTCTATATCTGTACTCTCTAATAGTTTAAGATTAAAAAATAAAAACATTAATTAAAAATAAAAAAATATGACAACCGTAAAATACAAAACAAATATCCATTGTGGAAGTTGCATTAAATCTGTAACGCCTGTGTTAAACAATTTAGACAATATAGATTTATGGAAAGTAGATTTAGAGCACAATGATAAAATTTTAGAAGTAACTTTAGATGATGAAGATAAAAACAGTGTAGTAGAGGCTGTTAAAAGTGCAGGTTTCGAAATTGAAGAAATTCAATAATAAATTAAAAAGAAGAACAAGTAAGTTCTTTTTATAGTACAAAGAAGCATAAAGGCTCAAAACACAATTACGTTGTTTTGAGCTTTTATTTTTTATAACGAATTCTTAAGACAGAATCCTTTAATAAAATTTACCTTTATACTTTAAATCACCATAAATGAACAAAAAAATAGGATTAAAAGAAGCAATATCTATTGGCGTAGGCGGAATGGTAGGTGGTGGAATTTTTGCAGTTCTTGGTCTTGCGGTATCACTTGCAAAAGGCGGAACACCTATTGCTTTTTTATTGGCAGGAATTTTGGCTTTAATAACCTCTTACAGTTACGTAAAACTTTCAATAGCGTACCCAAATAGGGGAGGAACGGTAAAGTTTATCAACCAAGGGTTTGGTAAAACGGTGTTTAGTGGTGCAATTAGTAATCTTTTATGGGTAAGTTATATTATAATGCTTTCTCTTTATGCTTCTGCGTTTGGTTCTTATGCGCCTAATTTATTAGAAATAACACATCATAAAACCATAGATTTTCATATTTATGCCAGTGGTATCATTGTTTTGGCAACTGTAATAAATTATTATAGTGTTGCTGTAGTTGGTAAAATAGAAGCTTATGCTGTTGTTATTAAACTGATCATTTTAATTGCCTTTATTTTTATAGGAGGTTACGGATTAATAGGGAATCCAGAACTAACGCAATTGGCAGTTACTAATTGGGAAGCTCCTATTAAATTATTTGCTGGCGGAATGGTTATTTTTGTGGCTTATGAAGGATTTGAGTTAATTGCAAATGCAGCGCCTGATATTATCAATCCAGAAAAAAATATTTCTAGAGCTTATTACATTTCGGTTATTTTTGTCATTATTTTGTACATTATTATAGCCATTGTTACGGTGGGTTCACTTCCTTTTTCAAAAATTGCTACGGCAGAAGATTATGTTTTGGCAGAAGCCGCAAAACCAATGTTAGGACAAATTGGTTTTTCTATAATTACAGTGGCAGCTTTAATTTCTACCTTTTCGGCAATCAATGCTTCTTTATTAGGTGCTGGTCGTGTAAATTATGAAATTGCAGAAGATGACGAGCTCGATCATCATTTTTTAGCAAAATTATGGAACCAACCTATAGGATTAATGGTGACCGCCATTGCTACTTTAATTCTTGTAAATATTCTAGATTTAGAAAGTATCTCTACAGCTGGTAGTGTTGGGTTTTTACTTATTTTCGGTATTGTAAATTTTGTTGGTTTTAGATTGTCTAAAAACACAGGAAGCAATAAAGTAATTCCGTTAGTTGGTTTTGTTTTATGCATGGTTGCTACCATTATTTTAATAAACCAACAGTACGAAACAAACCTATTGGGCGTACTCATTTCTATTTCAATTATAGCGTTTTGTTTTATAGCAGAATGGATTTATAAAAAAACGGAAAAATAATAAAGGAAGATAAAAAGACTTCTTCGTAAAAACGATATATTTACCTAAAAAAAGTGTTATTTAAATGTTGATAAACAGTTCTTTAATAATTGATTTTTTATGGTTAAAAAACTAACTTAGCTAATTGTTTCGATGTTGTGTCATTAATAATGTCTGCAGTAAATTAAAAACTATGAATATTGAGAATGAATTAATATTAGCAAGTGAAGCTTATACACACGATATTGCTCAAAGAGCTTTAATTTCAAATATTCCATTTATAGGCTCCAGTATTGATAATGTCTTTACCGGAAAAGCTTCATCTTATTATAAGTCAAGAATTGAAACTTTTATTGAATACGCATACGAGGAATTTGATTCTATTGAAGAAAATAAGATAAATAAAGATTTTTTGGAAACGCCTGAGTTTTTTGACTTAATAATTTCTTTAATTGAAAATAGCGTAAAAACAAGACATGTAGAAAGAGTTAAGTTATTTAGTAAACTTTTAAAATCGAAAATTTCTAAAGATTTTTCTAGTCAATTTGAAGCAGATGATTTTACCTATATAATTAGTGAGTTAATCCCTCGAGATATTTTAATTATAAAAGAGATTGAAAAAATAAATAGTGATTTTATTTATGAGAAACAAGCTTCAGAAAAAACAGAGAATATTTATGATTTAATTACGGTTAAATGTTTTCAAGAAAGAACTAATTTATCAAATTCTGAAATAATTTTTTCATTATCGAAATTAGCAAAACTAGGTTTGTTAAATGAGTATTATGCTGGTAATGTTTTTGGAATGGATCCAGGAGGTGATTATAAGTCAACAGATACATTTGAAGTATTAATTAATATTCTAAATATTTAAGAGAAAAGTATATAGTCTATCACAATAGATTCTTTAAAATTATTTTTTTAAGATAAATTGAAAGTATCTGATTTATTTACAAATAAATCAATTATAAGAGAAAACCTTATATAAACTTAATTTCATTCAAATTATATAATTTTTTTTTACAATTAAGAGAAGAGTCTTTATTTTCTCAATAACTCAAACAAACAAGTCTAGCCCTGATTGAAACGGCATCCTTTTTTCTTTCATTTTTGCATTCGCAAGAAATGAAATAAAAAAGATACAGTGAAAAGCAGGAAATAGCTTCTAATAAAAATTAATAAAGAGCATAGGTAACTTCTTCTTCAGCAGCTACTGGAAATAATTTTTCCGCTTCGGCCAAGTCTAAAATGGTATCTATTTCGTACCAAGGTTTTTCATCGAAAGAAACAGCATCGAATGCTATTGTTTTTTCGGCTACTAAGGTTGTAAAAACAGTTTCGTAATAGGCGTTTACGTTTCCGGCTTCAATATATTGATTCAGTTTTTTGGTGACTTCTTGCCAAGATTCTAGAGAGAAACTATAAATATTTACGGTTTTATAGCGCGTTTCTGTATTCGGTTCTGTGGTGCCTGGTTGAAACTGCATCACTTTATTTTGAGCGTTAATCGTTACGGTAGTTCCGTTGAGCCAAGGTTGCATTTTTGCCACTGCCATTCTATCTGGATACACCATATTGCTTAGTAAAGAGGTGTCTAAAACCAAGTCGCTTTCTATAAGTACAAAAGGTTCTTTTATACTATTTCTTGCCATCCAAAGTGAGTAAATATTGTTGGTGGTTTTGTATAACGGACTGTGTACATACTCGATGCTTAAGCCGTCTGTTTGGTTGCCTAAAAAATCTACAATACATTCTTGTTTATAACCTGTTACAATTACAAGGCGTGTAAAACCTTGTTCTTTTAAATTGGTTACAAGACGCGCTAACATAGATTTTTTACTGACTAAAGTTAAGCATTTAGGAGCATCTTTTGTGATTGGAAAAAGACGACTTCCGGTTCCGGCAGCCAATAATAATGCAGTAGTAATTCTATTGTTATGTGTATGTTTTTCTGAAGTAATGGTCATGTAATATTAATTTGGGGGCTCTATCAAAAAAAAACATAAAAGCAATTTTAAGAGCTTTTATGTTTACTAAATTGAATGTTTTTAATATGTTATTTATGGATAATTTAAAGAACGTTTATAAAAGCTGTTAATGTAATAATTGGCTTGTAAAAATAGTTCCTTAAAATCCATTTTTTGCAAATTTACTATGCTAAGGTGGAATGTACTATTTATATTTAACAATTTATTAGCTATAAAAAGTGTTCGCAAGAAAGCATAAAAAAACCTCTAATTACCAATTGAATATCAGTAAAATAGAGGTTTGTTTAAACTAAATATTTAATTATACTAATTTCTTAGCATTCTTTACTTTTTGCTTTGTAAGTGCAATTTCTATTACTTCTTTCATTTCAGAAACATAATGGAAAGTCATACCTTTTAAGTAGCTTTCTTTGATTTCTAAAATATCTTTTTCGTTTTCTTTACACAGAATAATTTCTTTAATATTTGCTCTTTTAGCTGCTAATATTTTTTCTTTAATTCCGCCTACTGGTAATACTTTTCCACGTAAAGTAATCTCACCTGTCATGGCTAATTTGTTTTTTATTTTACGTTGTGTAAAAGAAGAAACTAAAGAAGTTAACATGGTAATACCTGCACTTGGTCCATCTTTTGGCGTTGCGCCTTCTGGTACGTGAATGTGTACATTGTATTTTTCTAGAATTTCTTGCTTAATACCTAATTCTTCTGCATTTGATTTTATGTATTGTAAAGCTATCGTTGCAGATTCTTTCATTACGTTCCCTAAATTACCAGTAATAGAAAGATTTCCTTTTCCTTTAGATAAAATAGATTCTATAAATAAAATATCTCCACCAACACTTGTCCAAGCTAAACCTGTAACTACACCAGCAACTTCATTATTTTCGAATTTATCTCTAAACCTAGGTGTTCCTAAGATTTTTTCTATTTTTTCTGAAGAAATTGCAATGTCGTACTCTTCTTCTAAAGCGATAGATTTTGCTGCGAAACGAACCACTTTTGCAATTTTCTTTTCTAAACCACGTACGCCAGATTCTCTTGTATATCCTTCTACAATTTGCTCTAATTGTTTTTTACCTAACTTTAAGTGCGTAGTTGTTAAACCATGCTCTTTTAATTGTTTTGGTAATAAATGTCTTTTAGCAATTTCTATTTTCTCTTCAATAGTATATCCAGTAACATTTATAATTTCCATTCTATCACGCAAAGCCCAAGGAATTTGACCTAAGTTATTTGCTGTAGCAATAAAAAGTATTTTAGATAAATCGTATCCAACTTCTAAATAGTTATCGTAAAAAGATTCATTTTGTTCTGGATCTAAAACTTCTAACATTGCAGAAGAAGGATCTCCTTGATGGCTATTACTTAGTTTGTCTATTTCATCTAAAACAAAAACAGGATTCGATGTTCCAGCTTTTTTTAAGTTCTGAATTAAACGCCCTGGCATAGCACCAATATAGGTTTTTCTGTGTCCTCTAATTTCTGCTTCATCACGCAAACCACCTAGAGACATACGGATGTATTTACGGCCTAATGCTTCTGCAACAGATTTTCCTAAAGATGTTTTACCAACTCCTGGAGGTCCGTATAAACAGATAATTGGCGATTTCATATCTCCTCTTAACTTTAAAACCGCTAAGTGTTCTATAATTCTATCTTTTACTTCTTCTAAACCAAAATGATCTCTATCTAAAACCTTAGTCGCAAATTTTAAGTCGAATTTATCTTTCGAGTAAATTCCCCAAGGTAATTCTAGTAATAATTCTAAATAGCTTCTCTGAACACCATATTCAGCCGCTTGTGGATTCATTCTTTTTAAACGATTGATTTCTTTTTCAAACGTTTCACCAACTTCTTTACTCCATTTTTTAGTTTTAGCCTGCTTACGCATTTCCTCTAACTCTTCGTCATTAGAAACACCTCCAAGTTCATCCTGAATGGTTTTTAATTGTTGGTTTAAATAATATTCACGTTGTTGTTGGTCTAAATCTTCACGAGTTTTAGACTGAATATCATTACGCAATTTTAATTTCTGAAGCTCTTTGTTTAAGTTTTTTAACGCTAATAAGGCACGTTCTTTTAGATTGTCTTTTTCTAAAATTACTTGTTTTTGAGCTACAGATAAATCCATGTTAGATGAAATAAAATTCACCAAAAACGAATCTGATTTTATGTTTTTAATTGCAAAAGAAGCTTCACTTGGTAACATTGGGTTTTCCTTAATTACCTCTAAAGCTTGTTCTTTAATAGACTCTATAATTGCTTCAAATTCTTTTTCATCATCCACACTTCTGTCTTCTAGTGCTTCTTTTACCGTTGCTTTTAAATACGGTTTGTCTTGTACAATGGCATCAATTTCGAAACGTTTTTTACCTTGTATGATAACGGTTGTGTTACCATCAGGCATTTTTAAAACACGTAAAATCTGTGCAACCACACCTGTTGTGTGTATGTCTTTTAAAGTTGGCTCCTCTTCGTCTTCATTTCTTTGTGCAACAACTCCAATTACTTTATCGCCTTTGTTTGCATCTTTTATTAATTGAATAGAAGCATCTCTACCGGCTGTAATAGGAATTACAACACCCGGAAACAATACGGTGTTTCTTAATGGTAAAATTGCTAAAACTTCTGGAACACTTTCTTTGTTAATAATTTCCTCATCTTCTGGGGTCATTAACGGAATTAATTCAGAATCTTCATTCAACATATTTTGTAGCGACATATTGTCTAAATGCATTATTTTTGGTTTGCTCATGTGTTATATCTCTGTCATACTGACATTGATTCTTAAAAAGTGTAAAATCAACATCAATTCGTTATTTTTAGTTTACTAGTAATCAATAAAATAGAGTTCTATTTTGTTAATGTCTAATATATAAAAACAATTGTTGTGCCAAGGTTAAAATAGTTTAGATTCCTTTTAAAGTATTTAACTTATTATAATTTTAGTAAATTTGATTGAATAAAACAGTTAATTTCCAATTATGAAAGATACAAGTCATCATGATGAGCGTATTGCAAATATGAAGTTTTTCTCTGTGTACCCACATTACGTAACAAAAGTGGAAAAAAAGGGAAGAAGTATCGCTGAACTATTAGAAGTTATTGAATGGTTAACGGGGTATAATGAAAGTAAATTAAATGAACTTATCGATACACAGGTTACTTTTGAAACTTTTTTTAAAAATGCTACATTACATCCAAATGTATATTTGATAAAGGGCGTAATTTGTGGTTATAGAGTAGAAGAAATAGAGAATTCTTTAACACAACAAGTGCGTTATTTAGATAAATTAGTCGATGAGTTAGCTAAAGGGAAAAAGATGGAAAATATACTAAGGAAAGCGCCTAAAAAATAGTATAAAGTGTAGTTACAATATTCCCTTTTCCGTCATCTAAAGTATAAGACAATAATTTTTTTTCTTCTTTAACCTTCATATTAAAAGGTGTCGCTAATAAGTCAATTCCGCTTTTCTTTTTAATTCGGATTCCTTGTCCGGAAATAATATCTTTATTAGGGGTAAAATCACCTAAAGGAAGATGTTCTGTAAGAATAACATATTTGTAATTAGGTAATTTTTCTAAAACACTTTGTACTTCTGCATTAGATAAATGTTGCAATACTTGCCTTAAAATAATACAATCTGCTTTTGGTAAATCATCCTTAGCAATATCTACACATTTGAAGTTTAAATTTTCTGCTTTAAAATTTTCTTGATTGTATTTTATCAATGCTGATACAATGTCTATAGCTGTATATTTTTGAGTAAGTTTCACGAAATTTTTACCAATATTAAAATCTCCACATCCTAAATCTAAAACCGTAATTGGGTTTTTAAAAGAAGTTAAAAAAGAGCTAATAGTTTCTATATATGGTTCAATTATTTCTGGTTGATGAGAGCCTGAACCAGAATAAAACTCAGTATTGTTACTTCCCCAAAGGTTCATTTTATAAACCTGATCCATAGCATCTTTTGTAGGCCAAGGTTTTTTGTTCTTTTTGATATTCGTGTTTTTCAAATGGATTAATATTTAACTACTTCAGTTTTTTTCGCCATTTTTGTATTAAAATAAAATAGATGTCAGCAATACAAATTAAAACAATTACTTATAATGGTTGGAAAAATGCTGTTGAAATTTCAAATTTAGAAATTAAATTGATTGTAATTCCAGAAACAGGAAGAATTATTTACTTCGGATTTTTAAATGGAGAAAATTTATTTTATGAAAATAAAGCATTAGAAGGAGTTGAATTTAAAGTTGGAGAATATTTTACCGAAAATAAGGAGAAAAAAGCACCAAATATTGGTGGAAATAGAGTTTTACCTTGTTCAGAAGAGTATCATCATTTAATTACAGGTTCTAGACACATTCCAGATCCTTTTATAAACGCTAGTTGTTATTCGGTTGAATTTTTAGTTAACGGAGTTGTTTTAAAAAGTCCGATTAGTGCTATTTTAGGAATTCAAATAAAAAGAACCATTACAATTGCTGAAGTTGGGGCGGGAGTTGATATTCAGCAAGAATTGGTGAAAATTCAAGAGGCAAAAAATACTGTACTAGAAAATATCCCTTTAACGATTTGGAGTTTATCAAAAATTAAAACACCAAATGTTAGTTTTTCATTCATTTCAGAGAACAGCATTTTTGAAAATGGATTTACGATTTCTAAATGGCCAGATGCAAAAAATTATGCCGAAGAAAATGCATCTGTAAAAAACACTATTTTATCCTTAAAGTCTTCCGATGAATTTCCTCAAAAGATAGGTTTAGATGCTAAAAAATGGGTTGCAGGGTATTTAAATGACACGTTATTTATAGAGAAATTTACGTATGATGAAAAAGCGACGTATCCGGATAACGGAACATCTGTAACTATTTTTGGAAATCATTTGTTTACAGAATTAGAGTGCTTGAGTCCTGAAAGAAAGTTGTCAATCGGAGAAAAAATCACATATAATTTAAGTTGGAGTTTACAAAAAGTTAAGAATTACAGTGAATTAAAAGAGATTTTACATACTTTAGATGTATAAAGTTTTTTAGAATCTTGAATTAAAATTACAAAATGTAAATTATAATTATAGAAAACCCAAATAAAAACAGCTATTATGAACAAAAAAGTACTTTTAACGAGCTTAATTTTAACCATTACTTTTGCTGTAAATTCCCAAAGTTGGTTTGGGAATAGTAAAAAAATAAAAGGAGATGGAAATGTGGTAACTGTAACAAGATCTACTTCGAGTTATGAAGGAGTTTCAATAGGTGGATCTTTTGATGTAGTTCTTGTAAAAGGAAAAGAAGGTAAAATAACTTTAGAAGGGGAAGAAAATATACTTCCTTTTATAGAAACTGAAGTTTCTGATGGTCTTTTAAAAGTAAAATTTAAGAACAACACAAATATTAGCACTACTAAAAAACTAACAGTTACAGTGCCTTATGAGCATATAGAAAGTATTGCTTTGGGAGGTTCTGGAAATATTTTAAGTGAAAGTTTAATAGAAGCAAACGATTTTAATGTGAATTTAGGAGGTTCTGGAAACATTACATTAAAAGTAGATTCAGACGCTATAAAAGCTTCTATTGGAGGTTCTGGAAATATTAATTTAGAAGGAAAATCTAATGAATTCACTTGCTCTATTGCTGGTTCTGGAATCATTAATTCTTATGGTTTAGAAACCAATGAAATTTATGTAAATATAGCGGGTTCTGGAGGTGTAAAAACAACTGTAAAATCTAAGATTAAAGCAAAATTAGTTGGTTCTGGTAGTGTATATTATAAAGGAAACCCTTCTAAGGTTGATAGTAAATCGGTTGGTTCTGGCGATGTGGTAGATAAAAATTAACTTACCACCAAACAAAAAATATTTTTACAAGTTCACCGTTTTGTTTTTTCAACCAGCAAAGTGGTGAGAATTTTCTTTGCATATACTCCTCTGCAATAAGGCTAAAATCATTAAAATTTAACCAGGCTACATTTTTATGTGGAATAGTTATCCAATCTTTTTTAATCGGTATAAAAAACTTACAATCTTTAAATTGTTCTAATTCTTTTTTGTTGATGTAAAACCCAACAATACAATTTGGGTTTAAAGTTGATAACTGAAGATTTTTATTAGAGAAAGGAATAAATAATTGTCCTTTAAAATAAACTTGTTGTTCAATTTCTGAAGCTTGTAAATTGATGGTTTTTAAATAAGAAACACATTCATTAGAGTAGAGAAGAGGCAGTTGTTTGCCTTTCAATTTATCTAATTTTTCCACTAAAGAATCTTTTCTATTCGGACCAATAAAATGTTCTACTTCTGTTTTTCCTACTGAAGGATCATACAAATAAAATTTATAAATAACTTCTAAATGAATCGGTTGTTCATCCCTTAACAAAATACAATCTAATTCACCTAGCGTAATTTTTTCTTTCTGAATTTGAATATTCTCACAAATAATAGAAATCGATTTTTCATGTGTTAATTGATAAGAAACAAAACGTTCTATATATTTTCCTAAACGTAGTTTTTCATTAATTGCGATATCAATTTTTGTCGATTTCGACTCAATTTCAAATTGATGTAACCCATAAATAGTATTTCCTTTCCACAAACAATGTGTTTGCAAAAATCCCTCATACCTTTTTTGAATGTCTTTTGTTTTTGGATGCATATATGAGAAACAAATTTAAATTAATTAAATGCTAAGTTCACTAAGTTTTTTGCAAAGGACACAAAGAAAAAGCGATTTTATCATTTTTGTAATTTCTAAGCTCATTTTAAAACAATTTTCTTACCTAAATCTAAACTTAAGAACATTCAACCTTTTCGACTTTACGAGAAAAAACGTTTCTTTGAATCTTCGTGAAATCCACATCAATAATATCTAAAAACTTCGTAAGTTTAACCTCTAAAATTTTCATCAAAATGCAATTCGAAAAATCGAGCTTTCAATTTTTAAAAGATTTACAAAATAACAACAATAGAGAATGGTTTACAGAGCATAAACCTACTTTTGTAAAGCATCAAAAAAATCTAAAAGAATTATTTTTAAAAATGCAATCGAATTTAGAAAAGCATGATGAAATTGATAAAATGAAAATTTATCGTATTTATAGAGATGTTCGTTTTTCTAAAGATAAAACACCTTATAATCCAAGATTTGCTGTTTCGTTTTCTAGATTAGGAAAACAGTTACGTGGTAGTTATTATTTACAAATTAAACCAGGTGAAAATTTATTAGGTGGTGGATTTTGGCAACCAGAAAAAGACGATTTATACCGATTAAGAAAAGAAATTGAACAAGACTCTACAGAATTTAGAGAAATTTTAGAAGATGAAACTTTTGTAAAATACTTTGGAGGTAAATTTGGCGGTGATGAATTAAAATCTGCTCCAAGAGGTTTTGACAAAGAACATAAAGATATTGACTTATTGCGTAAAAAAGGATTTGTTGCTACTAGAAATTTTACAGATGAAGAAGTTTTAGCACCTAACTTTTTAGAAGAAGTAGATAAAAGTTTTAAAGCTTTACGACCGTTTTTTAATTTGTTTAGTGATGTTTTAACGACAAATTTAAATGGAGAGAGTATTATTTAAGAGTTGAGATTGAGCTTGTTGTTACGCGGAGGAATTACAGAGGTTCGCTGAGTTTTTTTGTTTAAAGTTTCAAGAACGAATGTCATTTCGAAATGAGCCTTTTTAGGTGATTGATAAATCACTGAGCTTCTAAAATTATGATTCCTCTTCCTACGTCATTCTGAATAACATGGAAATTTTAATGCTTCAAATTCTTGTCAACCTCACGTTTTAAAACTATAACTGTAATTATGGTAGATAAAACATCTGCAATAGGGAAAGACCACCAAATACCACTAATTCCGTAATACTTCGGTAAAAAATAGGCTAACGGAATTAAGAAAATTCCTTGTTTTAAAAGAGTTAAAAACAAAGCAGGTAACGCTTTTCCTGCGGCTTGAAAATATGCTGATCCAATTAATTGCATGGTAATTACTGGAGTTGCTAAAAAGACAATTAACATTGCATTTGGCGTTTCTGTCAACAAAGTTGTATCAGTGGTAAAAATTCCAATTACTTCTTCCTTAAAAAATAAGATTGCTATAAAAATAAGAGTTCCTAAAACAGATCCATATAAAAGCGCTTTTTTGATGGTTTCTTTTACTCTGTCATTTTTATTTGCACCAATATTATATCCTGCTACAGGTAAAAAACCTTGCGAGACTCCCATCACCGGAGAAAGAGAAAACATCATCACTCGGTTAATAATTCCGTAAACAGCTATAGATATTTCTCCACCATATTTAAAAAGAGAGTAATTTAATACAATCATTAAGATACTTATTGCGCCTTGTCTTACAATAGAAACGCCTCCCAACTCTATAATTTCTCTAACAATTTTGCCATCTAATTTAAAGTTTTTAGGAATAATTTTTAATTCACTTTTAGAAGATAAAAAGAAATATAAAATATATGAACCAGAACTCATAAAAGAAATGGTTGTCGCTAAACCTGCTCCCCACATTCCCCAATTAAAAAACTTGATAAAGATAATATCTAAAACAATGTTTAAAACGGCGGGAACCATCATTGCATACATCGCAAATTTTGGTTTTCCTTCAGCTCTAATCGTTGGGTTTCCCATCATTGCAAAGGCTAAAAAAGGAACTCCGTAGATTACAACTTTAAAATATTCAGATGCAATGGGTAAAATATCGCCTTTGGCGCCAAATAAATTTAGGATAGGTACACTAAAAAAGTTTCCGATAATTACAAAAATAATCGCTAAAATAACAGTTAGCGCAACCTGATTACCAAAAGTTAAAAATGCTTTCTCAGAATTTTCTGCACCCAATGCTCTAGATATAATAGAACTTCCTCCAATTCCTATTCCCATACCAATAGAAGATATTAGAAAAACAATTGGTAGTACCACTGTAATTGCTGCAATTGCTAAAACTCCAATCCATTGTCCAACAAAAATTGTATCGACAATCATATTTAAAGACATCACAAGTATTCCTATAGTAGCTGGAGCTGCTTGTTTTATTAATAAGGTACTAATTTTTTGTGTTCCTAGGTTGTTTGCTAATTCTGTCATAATATTCTGCAAATATCGATATAAAGACCAAGTTTTGACTAAATCTACAGATCAATAATTGTTATATATATCTTAAAATTTTTATGTTTGCTAAAATTGATAAAAGTGGACAACGTTTTTACATTAACCATTACAGTATCATCCGAAGATATAGACAATTTAGATCATGTTAATAATTTGGTCTATGTAAAATGGATGGACAAAATAGCAACTACTCATTGGAGTCACTTAACCAAAGATCACCCGCTACCGCAGTATGTTTGGGTGGTAATGAGACACGAAATAGATTATTTAAAGCAAGCTAGTTTAGGAGATGTGATTACTGTAAAAACTTGGGTAGGAGAAACAAGAGGGATTACTTCTGTCCGTTTTATGGAGTTTTATAAAGAGAAAATTCTATTGGTTAAAGCCAAAACAATTTGGGCAATGTTAGATTCTAAAACCTTTAAACCTGCAAGAATTAGAGAAAATGTTTTAAAAGTATTACAACCTCCTAAATAAAAGTATCTTTGCACAAAATTAAGACACAAAATGGCAACTTTTTCTTCCTTAGGAATTACCAAAGATTATATACAAGCAATTAAAGAATTAGGGATATCTACGCCTTCAGAAATTCAAGAGAAAGCGATTCCTATTTTATTGGATTCGCATACAGACTTTATTGGTTTAGCACAAACAGGTACAGGTAAAACGGCAGCTTTTGGCTTGCCAATTCTACATCATATAGATGCAAGTTCAGACAATATACAAGCGTTAATTTTATCGCCTACTAGAGAGTTGGTACAGCAAATAAAAAAACAATTATTTAAATTCACGAAGTTTAGTGAAGATAAAATTTTTGTAGAAGCTGTTTTTGGTGGAGAAAAAATTGACAGACAAATGAATAATCTTAAGAGAACTACACATATTGTTGTAGCAACTCCTGGTAGATTAATCGATTTAATAGAAAGAGGTAACATAGATATCAGTCATGTTAAAACAGTTGTTTTAGATGAAGCTGATGAAATGTTAAGCATGGGTTTTAAACAAGATTTAAATAGAATCTTAAAGTTTACAACCGAAGGCGATCGTAAAACATGGTTGTTTTCTGCAACTATGCCAGAAGAAATTAAGAGAATTGTTAAGACCTACATGGATGCTAATGCGCCTAGAGTAGAAATTAATAGAAGTTCTTTGGTAAATGCAAATATTCGTCATCACTTTGCTAAAACTACTTTAAAAGAAAAAGCGGCAGACATTGTAACTTTCTTAGAAAAGAGACAAGACCAAAGAGGTATTATTTTTTGTAGAACAAAAGCAGGTGCGCAGAATTTAGCGGCACTTCTAATCGAAGAAGGTTTTTCTACAGCAGCTTTAGAAGGAGATATGCAACAAAAAGAACGCGATAAAGTAATGCGTGCTTTTAAGAAAGAAAACTTACAATATTTGGTTTCTACAGATGTTTCTGCACGTGGAATTGATGTTAGTGGTTTAGAATTTGTAATTCACCATCAATTACCAGAACAATTAGAATACTACACCCATAGAAGTGGAAGAACTGCAAGAGCAGGAAAAACAGGAGTTTCCATTGCTTTTATTTTACCTTCAGAAATCGTGAGAATTCATGAAATTCAGAAAGAATTAAATATTAAGTTTTCTGAAGTAACTGTATAACATTATCTAAACCGAGGCTTTTTTAGTAGAAAAACTTCGGTTTTAATACTAATCATTGTAATTAAATTGATATAGATGGAGCTTATTTATGTTTTAGATATATTAGGAACCTTTGCTTTTGCAATTAGTGGTGCTTTGGTGGCTTATGATAAAAAATTAGATTTATTTGGAATTTTAATTATTGCGTTTGTTACTGCTGTTGGTGGTGGTATGTTGCGTGATGTTTTAATAGACGCACATCCAATAAATTGGATTGGTGATTTAAATTATTTATACACCATTTTTGCAGCCGTTATTTTTACCTTTCTTTTTAAAAGTAAAATAAACTATTTAGGCAAAACAATGTTTTTGTTTGACACCATTGGTATTGGCGTTTTTACTTTATTAGGTTTAAAAAAAGGGTTGTCTTTCAATTTACATCCTATTATTGCTTTAATAATGGGAATGATTTCTGCCGTTTTTGGAGGCGTTTTACGTGATGTTTTAACTAATAGAATTCCATTAATTTTCGAAAAAGAAATTTATGCTTCTGCTTGTTTAGCGGGTGGAATTGTGTATTTAACTATAAGTCAATTTAATGTTCCAGAAAATATCATATTTGTAATTTCTGCATCTGTAATTGTTATTATTAGAGTAGTTTCCGTGAGGTATCAATTAGAATTGCCTAAGATTAAAGAAGATATTTTTGGAAAATAAACATAAAAAAAGCGAAACATTTGTTTCGCTTTTTTTATTAAAATTATATATTTTTTAATTTACATCTTTTAATAATTCTTGTATAGATCTTATTAATTGTTGATCTTTTCCGTTGTCAATTAAACCTGGCATATTTTTCACTATAATGGTTGGTTCTGTTTGATTATTTTCCATCCATTCTCCAGCTTTATTTTTAGCACTAATTGGTACAACTCCCCATCTAGCTCCGTTAGATAATCCTTCCCAACCAGCAAAACTACAAGTTCCAGGAACTGGCATTCCTACTGTTTTACCTATTTTTAAATCTGTATAACCAGAAGCATAACAATGTCCGTCAGAATACATACTTTCATTAAAAATAGATAAAGTTGGTTTTGTCCAACGAGATGTTGGTTCTCCGCCAACAACTTTAGCTTCTGTAGCATAAGTTATAAAAGGTTCTCCTGTAAAAAACATGGCTAAATCTGCTACTAAATCTCCACCACCATTAAAACGAGTATCTACAATAACACCTTTTTTATCAGAATATTTACCCATCATATCTTGGTAAATACTTCTGTAGGGCCCATCACTCATTCCTGGAATGTGTACATAACCTAAAGTTCCGTTACTTTCTTTTTCTACTTCTTTTTCGTTTATTTTTACCCATCTGTCATATAACAATCTATTTTCTGAGCCTAACGAAATTGGTTTTACGGTTATTGTCTGATTTTTTTTAGTTTTAGGATCTAAAATATCTAACAGCATAAATTTACCCGATTTTCTGTTTAAATATTTAGCAACATCTTGATTTTTATCTATTGTAACTCCGTCTATTTTTTCGATAATCATACCTGGTTTTACATCAAACTTTGCTTTATCTAAAGGTCCATCAGAAATGATTTCTTTTATTAAAATTCCGTCTTCAGTATGATTGTAATCCATAAAAATACCTAAAGAAGCGGTTTCATCTGCATTTGAAATAGCAGCACCTCTGTAACTTGCGCCAGAATGAGAAACATTAAGTTCTCCTAACATTTCAGAAAGCATTTCAGAAAACTCAAAAGCATTACCAATATAAGGTAAGAATTTTTGATATTCTGTTTTCATTAAATCCCAATCGATGCCATGAAAATCTGGGTGATAAAAAATGGCATTTGTACGAATCCAAACATGGTTAAATAAAGCTTCTCTTTCTGCGTATTCATCTAGCTGAATTTCACCTTTAATCTGTACCGCTTTTTGTTTTGTTGTTTCCGGATTTAATTGTGTAATTTTTCCGCTACTTAAAAGGTAAAGGTTTTTCATTTCTTTATCCCATTCTAAACTTCCAGATCTTGTGTTTAATTTCATTAACATTTTGGTTTCTCTGGTACGTAAATTTGTTGTCCAAAGATTAGAACGACCTTCAAAACTAGATAAATAATACAATTTATCACCTTTTTTAGAAAGAACAGCATCACCCAAACTAGAAGAATGTATGGTTAATCTTTTGGTTCTCTCTTTCATTTTATCCCAATCAAACGTAAGTGCTTTTATTTCTTTTTTGTCTTTGGCATCTTTTTTATCTTTTGATGATTTAGATTTTTTCTTATCCTCTTTTTTCTCTTCGTTTTTTTCTTTTAGCTTTTTTTCTTCTTCTTTAATAGCTTCTACTAATTTATAATCTTCATCACTTAAATTAGCATTGTCCCAAGCGTCTTGTGTAAAATACATGCCATATACATCACTTTGAGATCTACCACTTGTTGCGTAAGATTTTAATCCGTTTTGGTTACTAAACCACAACATTTGTTTTCCTTTATTTACCCATTTAGGAGAATAATCTGCATAACCACTTTCATTTAAATTGATTCTTTTAGAGCCATCTGCAGCCATTAATAATACTTCACTATTGCTTAATGTTTTTCCCCAATCTACCAAAATCCATTTACTATCTGGGCTCCAAGTAAAATATTGATCTCCATCTCGCATATGAAATAAATCTTTTGGAGTTAATAATGTTACTTCTTTTTTAGAAGTAATATCTATTATTTTTAAAGTTCTTCTATCTTCTATAAAAGCTATTTTTTTTCCATCAGGAGAATATTGAGCTAAATAATTATCGCTTGTATTTTCTATTAAAGAAGTTTCTTTTAATAAAGTTGCTGCATAGAAGAATGGTTCTTCTTTTCTTGTTTTTTCTGTTTTGTAAACATTCCATTTTCCATTTCTTTCACTACTATAAATTACAGATTTCCCTTCTGGTCCCCAAGAAACAAAACGTTCGTTTTCTGGTGTATTGGTTAATCTTTTTGTAAATGATTTGTCTATTGAAGTTACAAAAACTTCGCCTCTAGCTACAAAAGCAATTTCTTTTCCGTTTGGAGAGACAGCCATTTCATTAATACCGCCATTTATAGAAATAAATTTATCTGTGTTTTCTTTGTCTTGTGTAATAATATTTACATTAACTTTTTTAGGAGATTCTCCTTCTTTCATTGTGTATAAATCACCATCATATCCAAAAGAAATAATACCATTTCCCATACTTAAAAAACGAATAGGGTGTAATTTAAAAGAAGTTAATTGTTCACTTTTAGAAGGATTATCTAACTGTAGTTTATGAATATTGAAAGTACCACTTCTTTCGCTTAAAAATAAAAGACTTTTTTCATCGACACTAAAAAGAGGTTGTCTGTCTTCTGCAATATTAGTGGTAATCATTTTATGCTTTTGGGTTTTGGTGTTGTATATCCAAATATCTCTTGCAATAGAAGAAGTATGGTGTTTTCTCCATTCATTTTCTCCTCCTTTTTTATCTTGATAAACCATTATTTCTCCATTTTTAGAATACTGAACATATTCTGCGGGAATGGTTAAAACTTGATTTACTTTTCCTGTTTTTACAGGAACACTATACAATTCTGATTGTGATCTATGGGGGTATTGTCTATGATCTGCTGCATCTTGTCTTAATGCTCCAAAAACAACATCAGTATCGTTATTAGAAAAGGTATATGGAAATTCGTCATTAGAATGAAATGTTAAACGTGTTGCAGAACCTCCGTTAGCATTCATTACAAAAATATCAAAATTACCATATCTATTTGATGCAAATGCAATTTTAGAGCCGTCTTTACTCCAGACAGCTTTGTAATCATGCGCGCTGTGATACGTCAGTTGTTCGGCATTTCCTCCGTTAGAATTTACTTTGTATAAATCACCTTTATACGTAAAAGAAATTTGTGTACCGTCTGGTGAAATTGCTGAATGTCTCATCCATTTTGGTGAATTTTGACCAATTAATGATAATGAAATGAATGTAAAGAGTAGTGTTAGTTGTTTCATTTATAAAATTTTTTCTAAAGTAAATAAATAGAAATAGTAGGTTGATTTTTAAAGTGTTAAAAAAATCTTAATGCTTTTAAAAATTTTTAATTTATGGGCAAAAAAAAGCTGCATTTAAGCAGCTACTTGTGTTGTCTTTTTAGGTTAAAATTCCATCATCTGCACATTTTTTAGAGAACCAAAATAAGAATACAGAGAACAACGGAATTATTATCAACATAGAATACTCTAAATATCCATACCATTCTCTACCTGGGTTTATAAAAAGATTATACGTAGTTTGTATTATAACTGCAATTAATCCTATTAGAAAAAATGTTTTGGCTAATTTTTTTCTAAAGAATAATAAAATACAGGCAAATACTGATGAAAAAACAGCAATGGCAAAAGCAGCCATTACCCAAGAAGGAATATTAAAAATAATTTCTAATTGCTCTTTAGAATACATAGATTTAAAACGTTCCGTTTGATAAGCCTGATTTAAATAACCATCAACACCCATCAGATTCCAAATTAATCCAATAACAGCAATTATCCAAAAAGCAATACTTGGCTTATTCATGTTGTCCTTCATAATTTTACGTTTATAGTTTAGATATCTTAAATGTACAAAAAAACTTGTAGAAGATTAAAATGTAAAGTATATTTGTCATTATAGAAAATAAACTTGTCTAATTGTAAAACAAAATATCATGTCTAAATTATCCATTTGCGAAAGAGAAAGAAATCAATTAGAAAAATTAAATAAATTTCAACTTGGTAATCAATATAAAAAAATAGGGTATATTATAGCTATCGGAAGTTTTGTTTTAATGATTGCTAGAAAATATATTGAAGATTCAGATTGGTTAAAACCAGTTTTACATGGAGTATTGTTAATAGGTTTACTTGTAATTTCTTTATCCAAAGAAAAGCTAGAAGATGAATTTATAGATAGTTTACGTTCACAATCTTATCGATTGGCATTTATAATGGCAATTGTTTATTCTTTAGTGCAGCCATTAGTAAATTACGGAGTAGCAGTTTTATTTAATCAAGATGATAAATTACAGGGGTTTAGTTATTTTCAGGTGTTGTTTTTTATGTTGATTGTTCAATTGATGTTTTTCTGGCAATTAAAAAGAATGAATAAATAAGATGAAAAACACTTTAAAAGTACAAAGAGCAATTTTAGATTTAACCCAAGATGAATTAGCCAAATCTATTGGTGTATCTAGACAAACCATAAATTCTATTGAAAAAAACAGGTATGTTCCGTCAACAGTTTTAGCTTTAAAGTTATCTAAAGTATTTAATATCCCTGTAAATGAGTTTTTTACTTTAGAAGATAATGATTAAATAAATACGATTATTCTGCGATAGAGATAACAGTAGCTTTAAATAAACTTGCTTTAGTTTTAAAGAAATTATTTTCTAAATCGATTGCTTTTAGTTTGGCTTCAATTAGTTTTACTTCTCTATAATTAACTAAAAATAAAGAGCTTTCTCCTAAGAAAAACTTACGGTCTTCTGCTTTTAGCATGGTTCCATAATCACGAACAATATCAGTAGTTAAACTATTTTGTAAAACATAAGAACTTAATTCTTGCTGAATTGCATTTACTTTATTTTTAATGGCAATTTTTGCAACTTCGTTTTCAAATTTTTTGTCTTGTAGTTTAATTTTAGATAGTTTAAAATCTCCACGTTCTTTTCTTAAAAATAAAGGGACTTTAAAATTAATTCCGGCTTTATAATTTCTTGTATTTAGAGAATTTATTTGATTTCCGTTTTCTGTAAGAAAGTTATACTGAACATCTAATTTGGGTAATAAATTGTTCAATTTTAAATTTTTATCAATATTTAAACTCTTTATTTTATATTCTAAAGATTTAATTTTAGGGTGATTATCAATATTAAAATCTGCATTATTAAACAATGCAATATTAAAAGTAATATCTACATTATCAACAGTATATATATCTGGAATGATATTGTCTTGCAACTCTACAGGAGTGTTATCATTTAACCACAAATAATTAGACAATTCTAAAGAAGCTTTTATTAATTTAATTCTAGATTTTTCTAGGTTTAATTTTCTGCTTTTTAAAGTAATTCCTGCTTCTGTAGTATCTATGGCAGGTTTTTCACCTTCTAGAAATGCTCTTTTTGTAGCTTTAAAGCGAATTTCTGCATTTGTTAAAAATTCTTTATAAACACTATTTTGATGATACATTTTTAACCAATTAAAGTAGGAAATAGATGCATTATATAAAATCTCATTCACTAAAATTTGCTGGTCTTCTTTGGCTTGGTTTAAAAAGAATTTAGCTTGTTTTAAAGAAGCCATTCTTGTATTTATTAAAAGACCTTTTAATAAAGATACAGAAACTCCGGCACTATATAAACCGTCTTCTGGAACTGAATTTTCTGGGTTTAAATAATAACCATCATTATCCTCAAAATTTGCTTTAAATTCAATTCCGTAATAAGTAGGAATTTTAAAAGCTGCGTTTAATTTATTGTAATATTCTTTTTCTTTAAACTGTTTTTTATTAAAATCCACTTCAATTTTTGGGTCAAAAGCACCTCTTGCTTTTAGTAATTTGGCTTCACTTTCATTAATAATAAGATTTGCTTGTTTTACAATAGGATGATAGTTTTTTACATAGCTTAAATATTCGGAAAGTGTCATTACAGACGTTATTTTTTCCTGAGCAAAATATCCAGATGTAAATAGTAGAAGTAATATTAAAATATATTTTTTCATATAAATGTCTCAATAAATAAATTGAAATTATTTTTTCTTTGCATCAGTTTTTGTTCCTTTTGGCTGATAGTAGTTAGGAGGGAAGCTGTTAAGTTGTCTCCACATTTCAAAATAAATAGGTACGTCTTCTAAAAGTGCAATGGTTTTTGCGCCAGAACCGACTCTAATACCTTCTGGCCAATTATAATCTTTAGTATCTGGTGCAATTAAAACCCTGTATTTACCATTGGTGCTTATAAAGTTTTCGATAGCAATAACTGTTGCCCCATAGGTTCCGTAAGAAGCATTAGGCCAACCACTAAAAACAATTGCAGGCCAACCATCAAACTGAACACGCATTTTATCTCCAATATGCAGTAGAGGTAAATCAATTGGTCTCACAAATGTTTCTACAGCTAAATCATATTTTTCTGGCATTATACCTACTAGGTCTTCGCCTTCTTTAAAGGTTCCTCCAATTCCGCCTTTAATAGCCTTGTTTATATATCCATTTTGTGGAGCAGTAATGTATAATAAACTATTTCTAACGCTGTAGTTACTTCTACTATTTTCTAATTTAGAAACTTGTGCTTTTGCATCAAAACCACTAGATTGTGCTGTATACATATCACTTTGTGATTTAGAAATTTTATCAGTATAAGTCGCGTTTATTCGAGAAAGCTCTAGTTGTGCATTCAAAATATTATTTCTACTTGCTAGTAATTTATTTTCTTGAGATATTAATTTTGCTTGTGTAGCTTGTAATTTTAATCTTTTCTCTTCTACATCTTTTACTGCTTTTAGGCCTTCTCTTTGTAGGGTTTGTGTACGGTTGTATTGTTTTTCAGCTATTAAAGAATTTGTTTTAGCAGCTTCAAAATCAATACTATCACTTTTTACTTTTAATTTAGCTTGTAAAAGTTTGTTTCTTGTTTGTTCTATTTTTAAGTGTTGTTCTTTTCTTAAAGCATTAACTTGTCTTTGTAAAGCAGCTACTTTTCCTTGATATGCATCTACTGAAGAGGATTTTGCATTAATTTGATCGCTAGTTCTTTCTATTAATCGATTATCAAAATAATCACTTTTTACTTCAGAAATTCTTAAAATAGTATCTCCTTTTTTTACAAAATCACCTTCAGTTACAAACCACTCTTCAATTCTTCCAGGAATTTGAGATTGAATGGTTTGTGGTCTTTGGTTAGGAGTTAGTGTGGTTACTAATCCTTGACCAGATATATTTTGTGTCCAAGGTAAAAAGAGAGCTACAAGACCGATACAAGCAAAAACCAAAAGAAATTTGTTAAAAGCTTTGTAGTACTCTTTTTTGAAGATAATTTTGCCCGATTTAAAATCTTTTAAATCAAGATTTTTGTGTACTTGGTTGTTAGATATGTTTAACATTGCTCCTTAATTTATTGATTTAATTTCACCTTTTTCTAATATAATTGTTTCCTTAGATTGAGTTCTCCAACTCTTTTTACTGCTAGCTACAATTAAAGCCCATGGCCTTTTAGCGTCTGTTAGATAATTAATAATGCGTACAGTTTCTTCTAAATTAAATTGATCTAAAGGATCTTCTAAAATCATTATTTTAGGTTTCTTGATGATTGCTCTAGCTAAAATCAATTTTTTTGCAATTGTATAAGACATTTGCTTTCCTTCTGGATATAAAACAGTTTCTAATCCTTTAGGTTGTTCTTTTAAAAATTGTGTTAAACCAACAATTTCTAAAGCTTCATATATAGCTTCATCTTTAATTTCTTTATTACCAAAAACTAAATTGTTTTTAATGCTACCTTCAAAAGGAGTTTCATCTGATAATGATAAACCAAGTTGAGATCGATAATGATTTAAATGTAAACTACTTAAAGATAGGTTGTTGATGTATATGTTTCCAGAAGTTGGTTCCATAATACCTGCTATTAAATGTAATAATGTAGATTTTCCGGCACCACTTTCTCCCATAATTAAAATTCTACTTTTAGGTTTTAGGGTAAAAGAAACATTTTTTATAATGTGTTTCTCTCTATTTTCTACACCGAAAGAAACGCCTTCTAGCTCTACGGTTAAACCGTCTTTAAATATCGGTTTATCTCCTTCTTGAGCTTCTAATTCTTTATCTACAACTTGTCCTATTTTTTCTATGGATGTAAGCACATCGTAAAAAGACTCTAAACCTATTATTAGTTTTTCTACAGATTGTATCACTAAAAGAATAATAATTTCTGCGGCTACAAATTGCCCAATATTCATTTCTTGATTTAAAACTAAAGCACCACCAATTAACAGTAAACTTGCAGTTACAATTACTTTAAAGCCTATCATTTGAATAAATTGTAGCATCAATATTTTAAAATGATTTTCTCTTGCTTCTAAATAATTACTAACTAAATTATCATTTTTTTGAAGTGCTAAATTTGTGTTACCAGATAATTTAAAACTAACTAAAGCTCTTGCAACTTCTTGTATCCAATGGGCTACTTTGTATTTCTTTTTAGATTCTATAAGACTAGTTTCTAATCCTTTTTGAGCAGTAAACTTAAATACGATATAAATTAAAAGCAATAAAAGAATACCAAAAACGATAAAAAATGCGTGGTAAAAAGAGAGTAAAATCAACGCAAATATAATTTGCAATAGTGCGGTGGGTACATCTATTAATATTTTAGACAATCCTTTCTGAATGGTTAAGGTATCAAAAAAACGATTGGCTAATTCTGGTGGATAATCATTTCGTAGCTCATTCATTTTTATTTTAGGAAAACGGTAACTCAACTCAAAAGAAGCTCTTGTAAAAATTCTTTGCTGAATGGTTTCTATAATTCTTAATTGCATTAATTGCAATGCACCAGAAAAAATGACACCTATAGTTACTAGAATAACTAAAACAATCCAAGAAGTTGAGATTTGTGCACCTTGAATTAAGTTTATAATTGCTTGTATGCCTAAAGGGAGAGAAAGTGCTACAAGACCACCAAAGACAGCGTAGTAAAATATTTGAAAGATATCTTTTTTCTCTAATTTTAAAAGGCCAACAAATCTTTGCCATGGGGTTAATTGTTTGCTTTCCATATTTATTTAATTGTAGCTTTAACTAAGTGAATAAAAAAATTAGTAGGTGTTTCTGATGTTTTATAGTTTGTAATTAGTGGGAAATGAGATTTAAGAAAATGTTGATGTAAGCTACCTATTACAATGGTGCTTGCCAAACTTAAAGCAAACGGATATTTTTTATTTACCTCCAAAATTATGTTACTTATTCTAGTTATTACTCTTTTATAGACCTCAAAATACCCTTTTTTATTATCTAAATCTACTTCTTTTGTTAAAAAAGATTTTGAACTTTCATTGATGATTATATTATACAAAAGAGGTTTGTTTATGTGTAAAAAATTATCATCTTCTTTTACGTTTCTAGTTACCACGTCTATCGCTTTTTCTAATTTTTCATCAGCGTTAGAAATACTAAAAGTTTCAATAACCAATTGATACTCTATCCATGCCCAATACCAAGAGGATAGATATAAAAGTAATTTATGTTTGCTCTCAAAATATCTGTAAATAGAACTTTCGTTAGAGCTTATTTTTGCACCTAATTTTTTAAATGTAAAAGCTTCAAAACCAATTTCATCTATCAATTGAATACCCTGTTCTATGATTTTTTTTCCCAAAACAGATGTTTCAGGATCTTTGATAAATATTTTATCTGGTACAGAAATTTTTAAAGCAGATAATAAGTTTTCCATAATTTGTATTTTACAAAACAAATATAATAGTAATACTATTATTAAAGTGTATTTTACTATTTGTTTGCGTTTTTTTAACATATAAAAACTTAAATATATTTCATAAAAAAACCTTCCGTAAAAACGGAAGGCTAACATCAACATGCAATATTCAACTTTTTAGTTGAATATTTTTTATTTCTTATATAAGTATACTGCAGAAGCTGAAGCTAAAGTGTTGTTGTATACAGGAGTTAAGTTTCCTCCATTAGAAATGTTATTATAGGCTAAAATTCTTCCTCCACCATTTCCTGCTTCCGCAATAAAAACAGTTTTAGTATCACCGTCATAAGCAACATCTACTGGGTTTCCCATTAAGGTATTAGAACCTGCAACTCTTGTTTGTTCTGTTAAGGCTAAAGTATTACCATTAGCCGTTGCACTAAATTTACTTGTAAAGTTTTCTATGACTTGGAAACCACCATCATCTTGTCCGTTAGACGCTTCTCCGATATCTGTTAAAATCATTGTATCGGTAGCTATATCATAAGTTAAACCATGAGTTCTTACAATACCTTCAATTGCTATTTGTTTTGTTGCATCTAATGAGGTCGTAGATGTGTTGTTTAAAAAATTAGTAAAAACAGCTAACTCGTTTGTTGTGTCTGCAATAGCGTACAAATCGTTACCAATAAAGGTAATTCCCCAAAGCTTAATATTTGTTGTAATAGTATTTCTTAAATTAAATTGATTTCCACTTTTAGTGTAGATATACAATTTACCATCATTTGTTGCTGTATTTCCATCTGCATCCGCATTATCTGCAACTACATAAAAGTCACCATTTACAGCCAATTCTCTAGGACTTTGCATATCTAAGCTACCAACAACACTAGCGGTTACATTAGCGGAAATAACAGAGGTTGCTACTGATACGTCTGTATAACCTTCTAAGCCAAAAGTGCTTCTAGAAGCTTGTACTACTAAGTCGTCTTCACTGCTATAATAGATACCATCTGCGGCATTGGAAGAAGTTGTTAAGGTAGATTTGGTTACATTGTCTGTACTGTTTACGTTGTAAATATTTACATTCCCGTCAGAATTGTTAGAAGTAAATAATAATTTAGTTTGCACTTGAGCTGTAATATTATTCTCGCTATCAGAGCAAGACGTTAAACCTAGAGCTGTTGCACACAATAATGTAAAAATTTTAATTGTCTTCATAATTTAATGTTTTTTTAGTTATCAAAAATATATACGTAATAGTTTAACAGTCGGTTTTTTTTAAATGCATTTTTTTATAATATTTTAAGGATTAATAAAATAAATGTTCATAAACCTATAACTATTTTGAAAACTTTTAAATTTATCGTACCTTTGCAGGCATAAGAAAAAATACACTCCTCTAAATACACTAGTTAGCGTTAGTTTGATTTCGAATTTCCAGTTAGGTATTTTATCTTTTCAGAAATATTAATTTAAAAAACTCTTATATTTTTAATGGCAAAATCGCAGCAAACCTTTAGTAAAAGTGAAAAAGAAAAAAAACGTTTAAAGAAACGTTTAGATAAGCAAAAGAAAATGGACGCTAGAAAAGCGGAGAAAGATGAAAATGGATCAACAGGTATCCAATTTGCTTATGTGGATCATAATGGAAACTTAACAGATACTCCACCAGATCCAGAATTGAAAGTAGAATATGAATTGGAAGACATTCAGATTTCTGTAACCAAAAAAGAAGATTTACCTGAAGAAGATCCAGTAAGAAAAGGAAAAGTTTCTTTCTTTGATTCTTCTAAAGGTTTTGGTTTTATTATCGATTTAGAAAATAACGAAAAATATTTTACGCACGTAAGTGGTTTAATAGATGAAATTGCAGAAAACGATAAAGTTTCTTTCGAATTAGAGAGAGGAATGCGTGGTATGAATGCAGTTAAGGTAAAAAAAGTTTAACACTTTACTAACTTTATAAAAAATGAATCCTTCTGAAAAGAAGGATTTTTTTTTGTAGTATTTTTACGATCGATTAAAAAATATGTTGATGAGGGACAAAATTGATACCTATAATAAAATATCTGAATACAATGATATTAAAATTGAAGAGTTTGACGTTACTAAGCGCTATACAAAACCGCATAAACATAATAAATATTTAGAAATTGTCTATTTTATTAAGGGAACAGGTTTTCATCATGTAGATTTAAAGAGTTATAAAATTAAACCATCTACTATTTTTGTAATTAAAAGAGATGAGGTTCATCATTGGGAAATAACAACCAAACCCAAAGGATATGTAATCATTATTAAAGAAGATTTTTTACAAAAAACTTTAGATAAATTTATCAATAATCAGCTTTTAAAATTGCAACAGGTCTCAAAAATAAAACTATCTCAAAAAGATATTTCTCTAAAAGCGTTGTTTAGGTCTCTAACTTGGGAGAAAAAACAAGAAGCAGTAAATAGAGAAGCTGTAGAAGGTGGTTTAAGAGCATTATTTTCTAAGTTGGTAAAATATGCGCAGATAGAAAAAGTAGAAAGTACAGATCTAGTGGTTTTGTTTACAGATGTTTTATCTCGTACGTTAAAAAATAATGTTAATTTTTATGCAGAACGTTTAAATACAACGCCTCAAAACTTAAATGCAATTTGCAGAAAGGAGTATGATAAATCTGCATCAGATATTATTGCAGATTATATTATTAAAGAAGTTAAAAGGCGTTTAATGTATACAAATGAGGCAATTAGTGATATTGCTTATGGTTTAGGTTTTAAAGACGCATCTCATTTTTCAAAATATTTTAAGCGGTATACAAAAAAAACTCCAAAAACATATAGGTTACAAAATAAGTCCAATTAGACCTTGAAATTTTCAAACAGACCATTTTAAAGGTACTGAACTAGAATACTTTTGCTATAAATTATTAAGGATATTTTTTTAGGTAGTTTAAATCTACCTACTAAAAATTAAACGTTTTAAATTTATTTATCCAATCACTAAATTATAATTTACTAAACTATTAACTAAAAAAAAACTATTTAAATGAATTTTAAAAAATCCGTATTTTTATTGCTAACTCTTATTTTAAGCCAGTTAACAACAGCTCAATTAAGAGGAAAAGTTATTGAAGCAGATGAAAACTATCCGCTAGAATATGCTACAGTAGCGCTATACAAATCAGGTAATAAAGAACTTGTTACTGGAGTTGTAACAAATTTTGATGGAATATTTTCTTTTGCAGGTGTAAAACCGGGGAGCTATTATTTAAAAACTTCTTTTATAGGATATCAAGTAAGTACATTCAATACAATTGTTATCAATAAGAAAGGAGAAAAGAAGGATTTAGGAATAATAAAACTAATTTTAGGTTCTGGAAATGAGCTGAATGAAGTTGTGATTAAATCTGAGAGAAGTGCGGTTGTTCATAAAGTAGACAGACAGGTTTTTGATACTAAGAAATACCAAAGTACTGTAGGTGGAAATGCCGTAGATGTTGTTAAAAATCTACCTTCTATTACCGTAGATGGTTTAGGAGATATCAGTGTAAGAGGAAGTAAAGGTTTTACAGTTTTAATCAACGGAAAACCAACACAAGGAGATGCAAGCACTATTTTAGCGCAATTACCAGCGAATGCTTTAGAAACTGTAGAGTTAATTACGGCGCCTTCAGCAAAATATGATCCTGAAGGAAAAGGTGGAATTTTGAATATTATCACTAAAAAAGGGGCTATCAACGGCACTTTTGCACAGATTAATGTTCGTGGCGGATTTCCTTCAATAGAAGAATACGATACAAAAGTAGCGGCAAAAAGATATGGAATTGATGCAACCGTAAATAAAAGAACAGACAATTGGAATATTTCTGTGGGTGCCAGTTATCAACGAAATGATATTACAGGTAGAAGAGAGGGAGATATGTTTATTATAAATACTCCAGAAAATAAAACTACTTTTTTACCTTCTGATGGAGAGCGTAGTTTTGATGAAGTTACCTATAATGGTCGTTTTAATATAGATTACACACCAAATAAAAAGGACACTTATTCCGTTGGACTTTTTGCAGGAAAACGAACTAAAGAGCGTTTGGCAGATATTGTGTATTATGATAATCATGCTATTTCTCCTATTGGTGGAAACACGCGTGATTATACGTTTTCATATTATAATCATAATTTAAGAATTAGAAAAGGAGATTTTGCTTTAGGTAGTTTTGATTATTCACATAAATTTGATAATGATTCAAAAATAACTACTTCAATACTTTATGAATATACTTTTTTAGGAGGTCCTACAGAAAATGATAATTTAGGGAGCCCTGATAATAGTATTGTGTATCAAAAAGAATACAATACAAATGATAATCCTTTATACGGAGCACGTTTTAATTTAGATTACCAATGGAAACCTTTTTCTTTTGGTACCTTAGAAACAGGATATCAATTTAGAGACTTAGATCATACGGGTAAATTTGTGTATGAAAGAAATGGATTTCAGGTACCTGAATTTTCTAGTGATGTAAGTTTAAAGAGAACTATTCATTCTGGGTACGCACAAGTTACAGGAGCAAAAAGCAAATGGGAATATGCAGCTGGAGTTCGTTTAGAATCTATGGATAGAGTATATAAAGAAGCTTTACAAAGTGAGGTAACAGAAAATGTATATAACTACGATTTTGTAAAGTTGTTTCCTTCTGCATCTTTACAGTATAAAATTAATGATAAAACAAATATTAAAACAGCTTATAGTAAAAGAGTAGAAAGAACAACTACCTTTAAAATGAATAGTTTTGCAGAACGTGAGCATTCAGAAGTTTTTGAGCAAGGTGATAATACTTTAGAACCAGAATTTATAGATTTAGTAGAATTAGGAATTACTAAAAAATTAAAAGGAGGGAACTCTGTGTATGCAACAACGTATTTTAGACATGTAGATAATGTTATAAATCGTGTAAATACGTTAGCTTATGAGCAAAGTGGTGCAATTATAGATAGTGTAATTAATAGAGTATACTCTAATGTAGGTAAAAGTAATGCTATTGGTTTAGAGATTGGTGCAACAATAAAACCAACTGTAAACTGGACCAACTCTATTGGAGCCAATGTGTATAATTATGCTATTGATGGCGTGTTAAACTTTAACCATAGAGATGGAATTGATAGAAGTTATAATATAGATTCTAAATCAACTATTTATTCTTTTAACTTAAACTCTACGTATAGTTTCTGGGAAAACGCATCTGTACAATTCACTTTTAATTATTTGTCTGACAGAAATACTGCAATGGGAGAAGATTCTCGTTTTTACTCTCCAAATTTAACGTTCAGAAAAATGTTTATGGATGATAAATTAACAGCTACTTTGCAATGGCAAAATATGGATATGGGCTTATTGAATACCAATGAACAGCGTATAACAACCTCAGGAGTTAATTTTTATACAACTACAAACTACAAGTATGAAGTAGATATGGTTTCTTTAAATTTATCTTATACCTTTAATGCAGCTAAAAATAAATCTAAATTTATTGATAGTGAATTCGGAAAGAAAGAGTTTTAATCAATTAATTTTAAAACATAAAAAAATCCCCTTACAGTTTTTGTAAGGGGATTTTTTATAATATATATTTTAGTATCTAATTGATAAAAGAATTACAAATTATAGAACTCCATACTCTCCACAATCAATTCTTCAGGAACTTTGCAGTCTATTTTGTAATCTTGAAAATCGTTTAATAAAACAAAATTTACTTGTCCGTTTACGTTTTTCTTATCGTGTTTTAACATTTCCATAATTGCAGAAAAGTCTTCTTTTAAAAGATTCGTTTTATTATAAATAGATAAAACAACGTCTTTTACTTCGCTAACTTTTTCGGTTGGGAAACCTATTAATTTAGAAGACATAAAGCACTCGCAAACCATACCTATAGCAATTGCTTCTCCGTGTGTTAGATTTTCTTTGTCTTCAGATTCTAAGTAAAAAGACTCAATAGCGTGACCTAAAGTATGTCCGAAATTTAAAATTTTACGTAAACTTTGTTCCTTCGGATCTTGTAAAACAACTTCGTTTTTTATCTCTATAGATCGATGTATTAAATCACTAATAACTAGTTTTTTATTGTCTTTTATTTCATTGAAAAGTTTAAGGTCGTAAGTAATACCGTATTTAAGTATTTCTGCTGTTCCAGATTTAATTTCTCTGTCTGTTACAGTCGTTAAATAATCAGTATCTACAATTACCATTTCAGGGTTTGCAAACAATCCAATCTGGTTTTTTAGTACGCCTAAATCAACACCTGTTTTTCCACCAACAGAAGCATCCACCATAGATAATAAGGTAGTAGGAATATTTACAAAGTCAATTCCGCGTTTAAAACAAGAAGCTACAAAACCACCAAGATCTGTAATTACGCCACCACCTAAAGTAATAATTAAACTTTTTCTATCACCACCTAACTCTGTAATTGCATTCCAAACCCCAACACAAGTTTCTAAGTTTTTATTGATTTCTCCAGACTCAATTTCTATTACCTCAATACGTTTATCTGTTTCTAAATTAGGTATAAATTTAGGATAACAATGTTCCATTGTATTCTCATCAACCAAAATAAAGAGCGTAGAATAGTTATTTGTAGCGATTAAATTAGAAAGCTCTTTGTAGGCTTTGTCTTGAAAATGAACAGGATATGTTACTGCTTTAATAGATTTCATAGGTAAATTATTAAGTGTGCAAATTAAAAATAAATTATTCAATTATTGCCATTCAAATACTATATTTGTTTTACTAAATCGTTATAGTATGAATATTTTTGACAATACAGAAATTGCCTTTTCTTTAAAAACAGATTCTCAATTAGAACGTGCTTATTTTTTGTTTAGAATGATACAGAACGAACCAATGGTTAGAATTGGTAGTGCTGTAACAAATTTTGCATTAAAGGTACATTTACCTGTAGAGGGCTTAATACGTTCTACTGTTTTCGATCATTTTTGTGGAGGCGTAACAGAAGAAGATTGTATGCCTATTATAGACAATATGTACAATAACGGAAATGTGCATAGTGTGTTAGATTATTCTGTAGAAGGGCAAGATCAAGAAGTTAGTTTTGATGGAGCCTTAGAAAAAATATTAAAAATCATTAATTTCTGCGAAGAAAAACAATCCATCCCGTATGCGGTTTTTAAACCATCTGGTTTTGGTCGTTTTGAATTGTATCAAAAACTATCCGAAGAAAAAAGCCTAACTCAAAAAGAGGAAGAAGAATGGAATAGAGTGGTAGCACGTTTTCATAAAGTATGTAAAGTAGCCATTCAAAAAGATGTTCCTTTATTAATTGATGCAGAAGAAAGCTGGATGCAAAAAGCTGCAGATGAATTAATAGAAGAATTAATGGAGACTTATAATAAAGAAAAAGCCATCGTTTTTAATACATTACAAATGTATAAACACGACAGAATGGATTATCTAAAAACATTACATGCAAAAGCAAAAGAAAAAGGTTTTTATATAGGAATGAAAGTTGTTAGAGGTGCTTATATGGAAAAAGAGCGAGAAAGAGCAGAAGAAAAAGGCTATGCTTCTCCAATATGTGCAGACAAACAAGCTACAGACATTAATTATGATGCTGCTATTAATTACATGATGGAGCAGCCTAAAATGGCTTTGTTTGCAGGTACTCATAATGAAGATAGTTCTTATTTATTAATGGATTTAGCAAAAAAACATAACATTAAAGAAAACGATAAGCGTTTATGGTTTGGGCAATTATTTGGTATGAGTGATCATATTAGCTATAACTTAGCCAACCAAGGTTATAATGTGGCAAAATACTTGCCTTTTGGACCTGTTAGAGACGTTATGCCTTACTTGATAAGAAGAGCAGAAGAAAATACCTCTGTAGCCGGACAAACAAGTAGAGAGTTAAATCTATTAAAAACAGAAAGAAAGAGAAGAAAATTATAATGACCAGCATTGAAGAAATAAAATTATTAATTTATAGAAATAAGTTAAGGCTTGCTCAAGAATTAAGGCAAAGTAAAGAAGCTGTTTTCTTGATTAAAAAAGCTACACATTCTAATTTAACACCTATAGAAAAGGAAAAAATTAAAATACAGTTATTAGATATTTGTAAAGCAATACCTGCTTTGGCTGTGTTTTTACTTCCTGGAGGTGCCTTGCTATTACCGTTATTAATCAAATTAATACCAGATATTTTACCTTCTGCATTTCAAGATGATTTGCCTAATGATAAAACACAGTCATCTTAACTTGTTGTTATTTAGTTGATTATTTGATAATTGTAATTAAACGGACTTAAAATTTAATTATCAAGAAATAATACAATATATTTGTAGAGTAAACTTTAGGAGTAGCTATTAAATTAGTTTGAGAAAAATCCTTAGAACCTGATTTGGTTAATACCAACGTAGGAAAAAGTTGCTTAGATTTAGTTATCCATAACTAGCTCTCTTTGGTTTACAGTAAATATTTATAAAATATGATTACTATAAAAGTAAACCAAGAAAATCATCAATTTTCAGAAAATTTAGCGGTTGAACAATTAATTCGTTTTTTAGAAATAAAAACGAACGGAATTGCTGTTGCTATAAATGGCAGCGTCGTTAAAAAAAGCGATTGGTCTTTGCGGTTACTTCAAAATAGTGATGAAGTTTTAATTATTAAATCCACTCAAGGGGGTTAGTAATTAGACTATTAAAAAACAAACTATTTAATTGATCTAACTAAAATTTATGAAGAGCAAAGACACCGCACCAAAGCAAGACGGCATTACAAGACATCCGTTTCCTAATTCTACAAAAGTGTATGTATCAGGTAAAATTCATCCACAGATTAAAGTCGCAATGCGAGAAATTGCATTAAGTGATACTACAGATTCTATGACGAAAAAGAAAACGCCAAACGAACCTGTTACTGTCTATGATACTTCTGGACCTTACACAGATCCAAACAAAGAAATTAATATTCATGCTGGGATAGAAAGAATTCGTGAACAGTGGATTTTAGACAGAAGAAATGTAGAACAATTAGATGGCTTTTCTTCGGAATATTGCAACGAGCGTTTAAACGATAAAAGTTTAGATCACATGCGTTTTGCTTTATTAAAGAAACCTTTAAGAGCAAAAAAAGGACAAAACGTTACCCAATTGCATTACGCAAAACAAGGTATGATTACTCCAGAAATGGAATACATTGCTATTCGAGAGAACCAACGAATCGATGAAATGACAGAGATTAGAAAGCAGCACAAAGGCGAGCACTTTGGCGCTTCTATTCCAGATAAAATTACGGCCGAATTTGTACGTTCAGAAGTCGCAAGAGGGCGTGCTGTAATTCCATCAAACATCAATCATCCAGAAGCAGAACCTATGATTTTAGGTAGAAACTTCTTAGTGAAAATTAATGCAAATATTGGTAATTCTGCAGTAACTTCATCTATAGAAGAAGAAGTAGAAAAAGCGGTTTGGGCATGTCGTTGGGGAGCAGATAATATTATGGATTTATCAACAGGAGAAAATATTCATGAAACCAGAGAGTGGATTGTTCGTAATTCTCCAGTACCAATTGGTACTGTGCCAATTTACCAAGCTTTAGAAAAAGTAAACGGCGTTGCAGAAGACTTAACGTGGGAAATTTTTAAAGATACTTTAATAGAACAAGCAGAACAAGGTGTAGATTATTTTACCATTCACGCAGGTGTGTTGTTACGTTACGTACCAATGACTGCAAAACGTGTTACGGGTATTGTTTCTCGTGGCGGTTCTATCATGGCAAAATGGTGTTTGGCGCATCATAAAGAAAGCTTTTTATACACACATTTCGAAGATATTTGCGAAATTTTAAAACAATACGATGTTGCTTTTTCTTTAGGCGATGGTTTACGTCCGGGTTCTGTAGCAGATGCAAATGACGAAGCGCAGTTTGCCGAATTAGAAACTTTAGGCGAGTTAACTCAGATAGCTCGTAAGCACGAAGTACAGTGTTTTATAGAAGGTCCAGGTCACGTGCCAATGCACATGATTAAAGAAAATATGGAAAAGCAAATTGAGGTTTGCGACGAAGCTCCTTTTTACACCTTAGGTCCTTTAACAACAGATATTGCACCAGGGTACGATCATATTACATCGGGAATTGGAGCCGCTATGATTGGTTGGTTTGGTTGCGCTATGTTGTGTTACGTAACACCAAAAGAACACTTAGGTTTGCCTAATAAAGAAGACGTTCGTGTGGGTGTTGTTACCTATAAATTGGCGGCGCATGCAGCAGATTTGGCAAAAGGACACCCAGGTTCTCAGCATAGAGATAATGCGTTAAGTATGGCGCGTTTTGAGTTCCGTTGGCACGATCAATTCAATTTAGGACTAGATCCAGAACGTGCTTTAGAATACCACGATGAAACCTTACCTGCTGATGGTGCAAAAGTGGCACATTTCTGTTCTATGTGCGGACCGAAATTCTGTTCTATGAAAATATCGCAAGAAGTAAGAGACTTTGCTGCTGAGAACGACATTGTAGATAATGAAGTAATTGCAAAAGGTTTCGAAGAAAAATCGAAAGAATTTAAAGAAAAAGGATCGGAAGTGTATTTATAATATAATTAGGAAGTTCCCACGCTTAGAAAAAAAGCGTGGTCGGGCTTTCCGTTATATCTTTTGCCGAAAAAGCAAAAGGATGCCACTGCAATCCCTAACTCAAAAAACAGATACGTCATTACAAGAAGTTAAAAATTATCGTCATTACGAGGAGGTACAACGAAGTAATCTTATCTTTTAAAATCAAAACTAAAAACACTATGATAGTTCTTATTGCACCAGAAAAAGATATTCCGAATGAAATTGAAATACTAAACCAGTTGTTCGAACATGGTTTGCGTTTTTATCATTTTAGAAAACCCGAGAAAAACTACGAAGAACACGTTGCGTATTTAAATCAAATAGATAAAGAATACCACAACAGAATTGTAGTGCATTATCATCATGAGTTAATAAATGAATTCAATTTAAAAGGCATTCATTTTCAAGAACAAAAACGCATAGATTATATAGATAATCCTAGTGAGTATTTTAAAACGCTAAACATGTATGGAAAAACAATTAGTTCTTCTTTTCATGAGCCAAAAGTTTTAAAGGATTGTTATTTCGAGTTCGATTACCATTTGTTAAGTCCTGTTTTTTCATCGATTTCTAAAGAAGGATACGAAGGCAAAGGTTTTGATGTAAATGATATCAACAAAACCATTGTTGGTATGGGCGGAATTAATTCTGAAACCATACAAGAAACTTTACAACTAGGTTTTAAAGGAGTTGGTGTTTTAGGTGGTGTTTGGAATGCAGAAAACCCCGTAGAGAGTTTTAAAAGTATAAAAGAGAAGTTTTACTCGTTAGTTTAATGAAATGTCATTCCGATTGAGGAACGAAAGAAGGAATCTGTTTATCTCGAATTTGAAAAATTGTCTGTCAGTTCGAGTGTTTTTATGAAGTGGTAACGAAATAAAAATGTATGGAGAACCCGTTCCTGAGATTGAATGATTATCAGAACAAAAATACAATTGTCAGTTCGAGCGCAGTAGAGAACTAAATAAATTAAAAGTCATTTAGATTGAAGAATTTGGAAGGTGTATTAAATATAGATTGCCACGTCCTTCGTCCTCGCAATGACAGTTAATTGGAGTTGAACGTCTGTCAGTTCGAGTGTTTTTATGAAGTGGTAACGAAATAAAAATGTATCGAGAACATATTTAGAAACACTAAGTCATTTTAAAAATTACTTATCGTTTTGCGTTAAGGATTGAACGGTTTGTTTGAGCTCTTTTTGTGAATTTTTCTTTCACAGAAAAGCGAGTAGTGAAAGCCTGACCTAAAAGGGAACGCCATTATTTAAAGAAGTAAAAAATAAAATAAGAAGTTTGAAAAGTAAAAACTACATTTTAACCATTGCAGGTTTAGATCCATCAAGCGGAGCAGGAATCACATCAGATATCAAAACATTTGAGGCGCATGATTTATATGGATTATCAGTTTGTACTGTAGTTACGGTTCAAAATGATGTAGAATTTACAAACTGTGTTTGGATAGAGAAAGATATTATTTTACAGCAAATAGAAATGCTTTTTAAACGCTTTTCAATTCCTGTTGTAAAAATAGGAATCATCCAATCTTGGGAAATTCTATTAGAAGTGATTCAAACCTTAAAAAAGTTAAATCCGGATATAAAAATAGTCTTAGACCCTATTTTAAAAGCAAGTGCAGGTTTTACATTTCATACGATTCAAGATTTAGACACTTTCGAAAAAGTATTACTGAATTGTTCTTTTATCACACCAAATTACGATGAAATAAAAGCAT
Organism: Polaribacter sp. R2A056_3_33; assembly: GCF_019278485.1. Taxonomy (NCBI): domain Bacteria; kingdom Pseudomonadati; phylum Bacteroidota; class Flavobacteriia; order Flavobacteriales; family Flavobacteriaceae; genus Polaribacter; species Polaribacter sp. R2A056_3_33. The sequence continues at coordinate 3,926,665 of NZ_CP058984.1, read as the reverse complement.
TGTTTCCAGATAAAAGCATTGAAGAAACGATCGAATTTATATCAGAAAAAACAAATATCTACCTAAAAGGCGGACATAGAACCGATAAAAAAGGATGGGATGAGGTCTATTACAGTAAAATAGTAAAACTCAATATTCCGCCAATAACCACAAAACCCATTTTTGAAAAACATGGCAGTGGTTGTGTTTTATCCGCAGCATTAGCGGCAAATTTATCAAAAGAGATTCCTTTAGAAGATGCTTGTAGAAACACAAAATTGTATACAGAACAGTTTTTAGGTTCTAACGAATCTTTATTAGGAACTCATAATTATCAAAACGAATGATTCATAAATTACACTATATATCGCAAGGTGAAACGCCCGAAGAGCATTTAGAAAATATACAAAAAGCGTGTGTTGCTGGTGCAGATTGGGTACAATTACGTTTAAAAAACAGCGATGCTAAAACTATTTTAGAAACAGCAAAAGAAGCAAGAGAAATAACAACCTGCTTTAAAGCCAAGTTAATTATAAACGATCATTACAAGGTTGCCAAAGAAATAAAAGCAGACGGAGTTCATTTAGGAAAAACAGATGAATGTCCTTCAAAAGTTCGTACTTTTTTAGGAATGTCTTACATCATTGGAGGAACTGCAAACACATTAGAAGATTGCAGAAGTTTATTAGATAAAAAAGTAGATTATATTGGTTTAGGCCCTTATCAGTTTACAAAAACAAAACAGCATTTAAGTCCGGTTTTAGGTGTCGAAGGATATCAAAATCTATTAGATGAGTTACAATCAGCAACCCCAATTATTGCTATTGGCGGAATTGTTTTAGAAGACGTTGCAAAAATTACAAATACAGGTATTTACGGAATTGCAATTTCTGGAGCCATCACAAAAGATGTAACTAGTATTGCTAAATTTCAAGAAATTTTAAATTGAAAAAGAGAGATGTCAACTAGAGCGGAGTTTAAGTATTAGTGATAGGGGAATCCACTAAGATTAAATTTCGTTCAACCTGATGTCGAATCTAAAAAACATATAAAATGAGTCAAAAATTAAAAATAGCAGATAAAGAATTTACGTCACGTTTATTTACAGGAACAGGAAAGTTTAGTTCATCAAAATTAATGAAAGAAGCATTATTAGCTTCCGAAAGTGAGTTGATTACGGTGGCTTTAAAAAGAGTAGATGTTCAGAACGAGGAAGATGATATTTTATCGCATTTAAATCAGAAACACATTAATTTATTACCTAATACATCTGGAGTTAGAACTGCAAAAGAAGCTGTTTTTGCGGCCGAATTATCTAGAGAAGCTTTAGAAACCAATTGGGTGAAATTAGAAATTCACCCAGACCCTAGATATTTATTACCTGATCCTATAGAAACGCTAAAAGCAGCAGAAGAATTGGTGAAACTCGGTTTTGTAGTGATGCCTTATATTCATGCAGATCCAGTTTTATGTAAACGACTAGAAGAAGTTGGTGTACAATGTGTAATGCCTTTGGGAGCACCAATTGGTAGTAACAAAGGTTTAAAAACAGTCGATTTTTTAGACATTATTATAGAACAATCTAACGTGCCTGTAATTGTAGATGCAGGTATTGGTGCGCCATCTCACGCAGCGTATGCAATGGAATTAGGTGCGGATGCTGTTTTGGTAAATACGGCAATTGCTGTTTCTCAAAACCCGATTGTGATGGCAAAAGCCTTTAAAATGGCGGTTGAAGCAGGAAGAATGGCGTACGAAGCAAAATTGGCTCCGAGAAGTGAAATGGCGATAGCAAGCAGTCCGTTAACGAGTTTTTTAAATTAAAAATATGAGTCATTTTAAAGAACTTTTCGATACTTATAATTGGGATTTCAGTCTAAAAAGTATTTTTGATAAAACAACTGTTGAGGTAAAACAAGCGTTGGCAAAAGACAAACTAGATTTAGAAGATTTTAAAGCCTTAATTTCTCCTGCGGCAAAACCATTTTTAGAAGAAATGGCGCATAAAAGTCAGTTGTTAACAAAGAAGCGTTTTGGAAATACCATGCAAATGTATGTGCCGATGTATTTGAGTAACGAATGCCAGAATATTTGCACCTATTGTGGTTTTAGTATGACGAACAAAATACCAAGACGGACGTTAACAGATGCAGAAATTTTAAAGGAAGTCGCTTTTTTAAAAGCGAAAGGATATGATCATATATTATTGGTCACAGGAGAAGCAAATAAAACGGTAGGAGTTGAGTATTTTAAAAATGCTATTCAATTAATTCGCTCTCAATTTTCTAATATTACCATAGAAGTACAACCTTTAGACCAAGACGAATATGAGTTGTTGGTAGAAAATGGCTTGTATGCAGTTTTGGTATATCAAGAAACATATCACAGAGACGAGTATAAAAAACACCATCCGAAGGGAAAAAAATCTAATTTCGATTACCGTTTAGATACGCCAGATCGTTTAGGAAAAGCAGGAGTTCATAAAATTGGTTTGGGGTCTTTATTTGGATTAGAAGATTGGCGTGCCGATAGTTTTTTTACAGCTTTGCATTTAAAATATTTACAAAAAACGTATTGGAAGACAAAGTATTCGATTTCTTTCCCAAGATTACGTCCGCATTCTGGCGGATTAGAGCCAAAAGTAGAAATGACAGATTCGGATTTAGTACAACTTATTTGTGCATTTCGTCTGTTTGATGAAGACATAGAATTATCAATGTCCACTAGAGAAAGTGAGGTTTTTAGAAATCACATTGTTAATTTAGGAATTACTTCTATCAGTGCCGAATCTAAAACAAATCCTGGAGGTTATACGGTAGAACCCCAATCTTTAGAACAATTTGAAATTTCTGATGAAAGAAGTACTGAGGACGTTGTACAAATGTTAAAAAACCAAGATTTAGAAGTAGTTTGGAAAGATTGGGAACATTTTAAGTAATCAATTATTATTTATCAGTCATCATTTATCAATTACGAGCTTCAAATTATGAAGTTCACGTTTAACTTATAATTATTATGCTTACATCAGAAGAAAAAAAGCAATACAATCGACATTTAATTTTAAATGAAATAGGAGCGGAAGGGCAATTAAAACTAAAGCAATCCAAAGTTTTGGTTATTGGAGCTGGCGGATTAGGTTGCCCTGTTTTACAATATTTAACTGCTGCAGGTGTTGGTACAATCGGTATTATTGATGACGATGTGGTAGATCAAAGTAATTTACAACGTCAGATTTTATATACAATGGATGATATTGGAGTGTCAAAAGCAGAAACTGCTGCAAAGCGATTATCGAGATTGAATCCGTTTGTAAATTTTGATGTTTATAATGAGAAATTAACAAGAGAAAATGCCATTTCTCTATTCACCAATTATGATATTATTGTAGACGGAAGCGATAATTTTTCGACACGTTATTTGGTAAATGATGCTGCTGTTATTACCAATAAACCTTTAGTGTACGGAGCTATTTTTAAGTTTGAAGGTCAGGTGAGTGTGTTTAATTATAAAGGAAGCGGTACGTATAGATGCTTGTATCCAACGCCACCAAAACCGAACGAATCTCCTAATTGTTCAGAAATTGGCGTTTTAGGCGTGTTACCCGGAATTATAGGAAGTTTACAAGCTAATGAAACGATTAAGATTATTTGTGGAATAGGAGCCGTTTTAGCCAATAAATTATTGGTTTATGATTCTCTACAAATGAATCAAATGCTATTAAAGTATGAAAAGGATAGTAAAACCAACGTTACTGCTTTAGAAACAGATTATGATTTTTTCTGTGGAATTTCATCCAAAGAAGAAATTTCTTTAGAAGAACTTCAAAAAAATAAAGAAAAATATAATTTATTAGATGTTCGAGAAATTTGGGAAAGAGAAAAATATCATATTGAAGGGCATCATATTCCTTTAGGTGAGTTATTAGAGCGTTTAGATGAGGTGTATCAAAATAAAGATTTAGTCGTATATTGTCAATCAGGTGTGAGAAGTGCTAAAGCAATTGAAGTTTTATCGAATCATCATTTTAAGGCAAAACTATTAAATTTAAAAGGAGGTTGCGTCTAATAAAATATATTAAAATAGGATTATCTTTTACCTTTTTAACACTTAGATAGTTAAAGTTTTTTAGATTGAATGAAATCTTTAAACTAAAAACACTACTTTTGCACGAAATTTAAGAATACATAAATGCAACCAATTAGAAATATCGCTATTATAGCCCATGTCGATCACGGAAAGACAACGTTAGTAGATAAAATTATAGATCAAGCTAAAATCTTAGACGATCGTAAAGAACGTACAGATTTATTGTTAGATAATAATGACTTAGAACGTGAAAGAGGAATTACAATTCTTTCTAAAAACGTTTCTGTGCACTACAAAGACACAAAAATTAACGTAATTGATACTCCTGGTCACGCCGATTTTGGTGGAGAAGTAGAGCGTGTATTAAAAATGGCTGATGGTGTTTTATTATTAGTGGATGCATTTGAAGGACCAATGCCACAAACTCGTTTTGTATTAGGTAAAGCCTTAGAATTAGGATTAACTCCTATTGTAGTTGTTAACAAAGTAGATAAAGAAAACTGTACTCCTGATATCGTTCATGAAAAAGTTTTTGACTTAATGTTTGCTTTAGAAGCTACAGAAGAGCAATTAGACTTTACTACAATTTATGGTTCTGCAAAGAACAACTGGATGAGTACAGATTGGAAAAACCAGACTGAAGATATCGTTCCTTTATTAGATGCTGTATTAGAATCTATTCCTGCAACTAAGTACAATGAAGGTACGCCACAAATGCAAATTACTTCTTTAGATTTTTCTAAATTTACAGGAAGAATTGCTATTGGACGTGTTTTTAGAGGTGACTTAGAAGTTGGTAAAGAATATAGTTTATGTAAAGCTGATGGTTCTACTAAAAAAGTAAGAATTAAAGAATTACACATTTTCGAGGGAATGGGTAAAATTCAAGTAGAAAAAGTACCTTGTGGAGATATCTGTGCAATTACTGGTATTGAAGGATTTGAAATTGGTGATACAATTGCAGATTTAGAAAACCCAGAAGCATTACCAAGAACAGAGATTGACCAACCTACAATGAGTATGTTGTTTACAATTAACAATTCTCCTTTCTTTGGTAAAGAAGGTAAATATGTAACATCTCGTCACTTAAGAGATCGTTTATTTAAAGAATTAGAAAAAAACCTTGCATTAAAAGTTGAAACAACTGATAGTGAAGATAAATTTAACGTTTTTGGACGTGGAGTTTTACACTTATCTGTATTGATTGAAACAATGCGTAGAGAAGGATATGAATTACAAGTGGGAAGACCACAAGTAATTCTTAAAGAAATTGATGGTAAGAAACATGAGCCAATGGAAACCTTGTCTATCGATGTACCAGAAGACATGGCTTCTAAAGCAATTAACTTAGTATCTCTTAGAAAAGGAGATATGTTAGTTATGGAACCAAAAGGAGATTTACAACACTTAGAATTTTCTATTCCTTCTAGAGGATTAATTGGTTTAAGAAACAAGATATTAACTGCAACTGGTGGTACTGCTATTATTAACCACAGATTTAGTGAATATGGTCCTTATAAAGGAGACTTTACTGAAGAAGTTAAAGGAGCAATCGTTTCTTCTGCTGCTGGTAAAGCAACAGCATATGCATTAAACCGTTTACAAGATAGAGGAGTTTTCTTTATCGATGTAAATCAAGAAATCTATGTTGGTCAAGTAATTGGAGAGAACAGTAAATCTGATGATATGGCTGTGAACTTAATTAAAGGAAAGCAATTAACAAACATGCGTAAATCTGGTACAGATGATGCTATGAAAATTGCACCGAAAATTGATTTCTCTTTAGAAGAAAACATGGAATACATTAAAGCAGATGAGTACTTAGAAGTAACTCCAGAAAGCTTACGTATGCGTAAAATTGTTTTTAAAGGATAATTTAGAAATTATTTTTCATTTCTGCTCTGCAGAAATATATATAAAATTAAAAGCTCAAGTTTTAAACTTGAGCTTTTTTTATGCACTTTAGTTTTTTATTAAAGTATCTAATATTTAAAAAAAACAAAAGTTAGCTCTATAAAGTAGTTTAAAAATTACTGTAAAGTCTATTGTTTTTTTGTAGTTTGCCTATCTTTAAAAATATACAATGCTCTATATAATTACTATCGTAATACTTCTTTTTATTTTATTCATTAGTTTAAAATCTAAGAAAAAAAAGACCATAATACCGTTAGAAAAAGTAGAAGTTCCAAAACATTGGCATCAACTATTATTAAAAAATGTTCTTTTTTATAAAAAGTTAAATGATGATGAACAAGAATTGTTTCGCGCTAAAATGGTTTCCTTTTTAAAGGAAACAAATATTGAAGCAGTTCATTTTGAGTTAGAAGAATTAGATACTTTGTTAATTGCTGCGAGTGCTGTAATTCCGGTTTTTAGATTTCCAAATTGGAAGTATACGAACTTATCTACGGTATTAATTTATCCGGATTACTTTGATGATGATTTACAGTTTGATTCTCAAGTAGAAGGGAGAACTATTGGTGGTTTGGTTGGTACGGGAAGATTCGAGAAGCAAATGATTTTATCTAGAAAAGCATTACATCTTGGTTTTAGCAATAAAACAGATAAAGGCAATACAGCCATACATGAATTTATTCATCTTTTAGACAAGGCAGATGGTGTTGTGGATGGTATTCCGTCAGTTTTGTTAAACAAGCAGTATATTATACCTTGGTTGCAATTAGTGCATAAAGAAATGGAAGCGATTAATAATAATGCTTCTGATATTAGAAGTTATGGAGGAACGTCTGAAATTGAATTTCTAGCAGTTGCTGGAGAATATTTTTTTGAAAGACCAAAGTTGTTTCAGAGAAAACATCCAGAATTATATAAAATGTTAGCACTATGTTTTAGCAAGTAATTCTACAATTAACAATTTCTTATTTATATTTTTGCAGCATGAGCGATTTTAAAGTTTTTTTTGAAACATTACAAGAAAGTTTAACAAGAGATGAGTTTGTAAAACTGACTTTAAGTAAACCCATGCGAAAAAGTGAAGGTTTATTAAATGTCTATGCCCGTTTATTTAAGGTGGATGGTAAAGATATTTTTGAATTAAAATACCGTTTTGCAGAAGAGAATGAATTTAAACAATTTTCTTTTGAGACACTTACTGTTGAATTAGAAAAATTACTCTTAGAAACTTTTAGAACAGCCTGTTTATTTACGTTAAGTGAAGATTTAATCGTGCTTGTTTCTAAAAAGAAATTAGTTTCTTATAGAGACAACGCACCAAGTTTTAAAAATAAACTTCCAGAAATTCCAATGCAATCTTAATTTATAAGATTTTTTTACCTCTATTTGCAATCAACCTCCCTTTGTAATTAAAATTATTATTGCTTTTTGGGTGATTAAAAGAAGAAAATAAGTAATCAAATTTAAGCTAGAGTAAAAAAGTTTAAAATTTGTAATTTTATTTTTATTTTTTTAACAAGCTAGATTTATTACTATAATTTAATTTGTATGTTATTTTATCAAAAATTAAGGTTAATATCGGTAAATTGTTGTTTTTAACAATACTTTTTTGTCATTATAACAAACATAAAACAAAGAGCTAATGTATTTGTTTTCATGTAAATAGTGTTTTTAAATCACGAAGAATTCACATTAAAAAACGTCTATTGATATTGCTATAGACTACCTTTGTAATAAAATTGTTTTACAGTTATTTTTAATTAAATAAAGAAATACACAAAAAAAATATGAATGCAACATTTACAGAAGCTAGTTTTCAAAATATAGTAAACGTAGCCAATAAATATGGAATAAGTACAAATGCTGTTACTGATTTAACATTTTGTTTGATGAATAGCAATGGTACAATGGCACAGTTTAATATAGCTGAGTTAGGTGGTGGAGGCCAGTGGATGCAAGGAGGTATGACAATGGTTGGTGATATGTTTAATAATAATCTTAAATATTTAGTAGATGGACTTTGTATGGATTTATCAAATTTAATTCAACAAAGAGCTATCCAATACAAACCTTTACCAAAAACAGAACACGGACAAGGTGGTTTTTCTGGTAACTGGTGGGGAGATTTAGGATTTCCGAATTCTACAGGTAGTCAAAACGGAACTAGTTATGCTATTTTTAATGACATTCACCGTTTGGCAATTCAAGAGAATGGAAAAGTAACCGTATTTGATACTTTAGATAACAATATTGGTGGTGTTGGACAACAACAAGGAGGTAATTATTCTGTAACCTTTACAAGTCAATATGGTAATGTAAATTTAGGTTCTTTGCCAATTGTTTCTGGTAGTTATGGCGTACAGAAATCACAACCGATTCAGAATAACGAAGCTCAAAAAAATGTTGTAGAAAACATTGTTGCACCAGTTAATGCTCCAATAGAAGCTGTAAATAACAATAGTGTTTTTGAAGAAGATATTTTTGTAAAAATTGAAAAATTAGCAGGTTTAAAAGACAAAGGAATTCTTTCTGTTGAAGAATTTGAAAATAAGAAATCTGATTTATTAAACAGATTATAAAAAGTTCTGTTTTATTTCTTCGAGAGGATAAATTTTATTGAATATATATAAAAGCTCACGTATATACGTGAGCTTTTTTACATAATTAGAATACTTTTGTATTATTAGAAAGTTTTACAAGTAAAGAAGCTTAACTATATTATTTCAACTTTACTAACTCCGTTACTTTTCTTTCTAATTTGAATCTGAGTAGGAATACGTTCTTTTAAGTTTTCTACGTGAGATATAATTCCAATCATTTTTCCTTGAGATTGCAAGGTTTCTAAAGTAGAAATTACGGTTTCTAAGGTATTACTATCTAAAGTTCCGAATCCTTCATCAATAAAAAGAGAATCTATTTTTACATTTTTGCTGGCTAAATCAGACAATCCTAAGGCCAAGGCCAAACTAATAATAAACTTTTCTCCACCACTAGAAGTATCTACTAATCTCGCTTGATCTGTTTGATAATGGTCTATCAAATTAAAATTAAGCTCTTCTTTTGGCTTGTAAGAATCTTCCATTTTTAAAGAATAACGCTTATTTAATTGATACAAATGCACATTGGCAAGATCTAATAAATGTTTTAACGTTAAACGCTGTACATAGACGTTAAATGCATCTTTAGAGTTTCCTATAATTTTAAAAAGTTCTTTCCAAACTTTACAAATTTTATCTTGAGCATCTATCTTTTTATACGTTTCTTGGTTTCTATCTTTTATTTCTTTGTCTTTTCTAAAAGCTTCTACAATTTTACCTTTAGCAGTTAACAACGCATCTTTTTTAGTCTTTAAATCGATTAAAATTTGTTTGCTTTCAGATTCAGAAGTTTCAAAATTTTTGGTTTCTTGTAATAACTTTAGATCCTTAGCATGTTCTTCTTTTAAGGTCTTTATTTTAAGTTGATTTTCCTTTATGCGTTCTTTATTCTTTTTATACTCATTCGCTATTTCTTCGGTTAGTAATGCTGTTTCAATGTTTTCTTTTGATGTAAACTCACTGTCTTTTAATTTAGCATTGAGTATTTTTATAAAGTCAGATTTTTTAATTGATAAACTTCTTAAATCAGTTGTAATATTTACCTGTAAAGTTTCTTGTTTTGTTTTAGTATTGAGTAAGTTTTGTAAGGATTCATTACTCAATTTTGCTTTTTCTACAAAGGTGTTTTTAGCTTTTTGTAGCTGATTTCTTTTGCTTTCTACCGAAATATCAATTGGTAAAATAGCAATTCTTTCTGTTGTTAATTTCTGCTGTTTTGTTGTTGCATCTTTAATTGTTTCAGCAAAAACAACTTTGTTTTTAGCATGATTTTCTAACAGATCTTTAAGGTTTTCTATTTTTGTGTTTAGAATCTTACTTTCTGATTTTAATGCGTCTAAACTTCTCTCTGCTTTGTTAAAAAGTGCAATGTTTTCATCTATTTCTTTTAAAAATAGATTGATTTCCGAAAGAATAGGAAGTTGATATTTATATTTAGAGAGTTTTATTGTTAAGCTATTCTCTAATTTTGTACAATGTGCATTTAATTCTTGAATCGATTTTTCTTCTTGAAGAATTACTTCTTTTGCATTTTTATTTTTTTCTTCTAATGTTGCAATTGTTGTTTTTAATTGATTGATTGCTTCTTGCTGTTTTTGAATCTCTTTAGATAATTGATCTTTATCTATCTGTAATTGTTGAGTTTTTTTTAAACTAGTGTTAATTTCAGCTAACTTATTTTTAAGGGAAAGTAATTCAATTTCAACTTTTTCAAAATCAGTTAATTCACAAACAATTGATAACTCATTTATTTTAGAATTTATTAAAGATAATTCGGTTTCTTTACCTTTAATTTGTTCTTGAAAATTTTCTATGCGAGTTTGTATTGTTGTTTTTTTAGTATTAAAAAGTGATTTTTCTTCGTTTAACTTTTTTAAATCTTCCTTTCTTTTGATTAATTCTATTTCAGATTCCGATACGTTTATTGTTGGTAAATGCTCTGTGTATGGATGTTCTTTTGAACCACATAAACTACAAGGCTCTCCTTTTATTAAACGATTTCTATCCTCCTTATATTTAGCCACGCTTCGCTCTAAATCTAATATTTTAGTAGCATCAATAACTAATTTCTCCTGATTTTCAAGCACTTTTTGCAAAGCGATTATTTTATCAGTAATTTCTTTTAGATCGTTTATATATTTTTTCTCATCTCTTTCTAAATCAGTTTTATCTTTTGTAATTTTTTGATGTTGTTCTGCAAAAATTTTAAACTGTTTCCAGTTATTTTCAGACTGATTGTATTTTTCTTTTAACGCTAATAAATCACTTAATGTATTTTTCTCTAACTCTTTGTTTAGTGCTGCAATTTTTTCGCCAATAACTTTTATTGCTGCTGATTTCTCTTGAAAAGAACTCTTGTTTTCTTTTAAGTTTTCAGTAGTTTTAGTAACCTCTTTTTCCTTTTGATCAACTAATAAATTGCTTTTTGCAATCGCTTCTTTATGGGTTTTTAAAGTTGATAAATCTGTTCTCCAATCGGTTATTTCTAAGGCAACAGATCTTAAAAAATCGTTTTGTTTTATAAAACTTTCTTTTGTTTTAATTTGATTTGTAGTCTCATTAAAACTGTTGACTAATTTACTCTTGTCTTCGGATGCTTTTTTGATTTCTAACTCAAGTTTAACTAAGCTCTCAGAAGCTTTTTCTTTTACAGTAAGTTCGTTTTTTAAAGCAGCGTCTAAATTTGTAATGGTATCAAACTTTGGCAACCATTCCGCAAAATCTTTTTCTGCGACTTCTAAATTTTTAGTGTCTGCTTTGGTTTGTTTTTCTAAAAGAAGTATTTGAGGTTTTAATTCTGTTAGTGTTTTTTCAATTTCTTTAAGTTGATTTTCTTTTAAAACAGTTTCTTTAGCTGTTTTATTCAAATCTGTTATCAACTCTTTAAAAGGCAATGCTTTTTCATGTAAAGCCAATTGATCTAATGCTAGTTTGTGTTTCTCAACAAAAGATTGAACACTTTTAGATTTCTCTTCATACTCTTCACCTTCTTTTGTTAATTTTAGAAAACTAACATACCAATCCACAATTTTTTGAGAAGACTTTATCGCTGTTTCGGTAAGTTTAATATCAACGTCTAACGTTTTATCTTCAGTAATTAAATTAGCCTTAGCGTCATCATTTAAAATATCATCCGCATTAATTTTTGCTTCAATTTCTCTTAGTTTTTTTTCTTCCTCAGATTTCCGATCTAAAATACCTTGACCAATTTTTTTATAAATCTGTTCGCCAGTAATTTGCTCTAATAACTTACCTTTTTCTGGACCTTTAGCTGTTAAAAACGAAGCAAATTCTCCTTGTGCCAACATTACAGATCTTAAAAACTGATTGTAATCTAATTGCGTAGCATTAACTACTTCGGTAATTAAATTCCGTTTTTGAGTCGCTAAAATGGTGTCTGTGGTCAAGTTTTTTAAACTGACTTCTTCCTTCGGGTTTTTATATGCTTTTCCTTTTTTATCAGCAATTCTAATTCCCCAAAAAGCCTCGTAAACGGTGGTGTCATTTTTAAAAGTAACCCGACTAAAAGCATCATGTGCACCATGACTTACAACATCTAACAAAGTACCTTTTGATCCGCTAAAACGCGGAACGTTATGATATAAGGCAATTGTGATGGCATCTAAAATAGTGGTTTTTCCTGCACCTGTAGATCCTGTAATTGCATACAAACCGACATCTCTAAATTGTTCGTTTTCAAAATCGATAACAATAGGAGTATCTGATTTTAAGGAATTTATGTTTTGTAATTCTATCTTTAAAATTTTCATAGAGAAGCTGCCTTATTGTTTTTTAACGGATTGTAATATTTCATTAAAAGCATCCCAAACTTCAGGTCTTTTTTCTAAATCATAGTCCATCTCTTCACATTTTAATTTAAAAACCTCTGTGGGTAATAACTCTTTAATTGATTTTGTGTTCTCCAACAACTCTTCAATTCCTTTAACTTTCCGCTGATTTTTCAATCCTATTTTTAATATTTCAAATGGATATTGTGCTGCTTCAGACTTTAAATCGTCTGTGTTAACTGTATGGTCTTCCTTTAAAGCAATCTCTACCCAAGGCGTTAAATTGTACGAATTAGAAGTCAAACTAGAAAATTTAGACATGCATTCTTCTAAACTACCTGTGAGTTTGTAAAACTCTCTAAAATTAGGAATTACATCATCTTTTATTTCAGTAATCTTATTGTTTTCTACCGATAAAATAATTACTTTTTTGTCATAATTAATTTCGCTAAAACTTAAAATATTTGGAGATCCAGAATAACGGACTTTGTCATTTCCGCCAATTATTTGTGGTCTGTGTAAATGCCCTAAGGCGATATAATCAAAATAGGTAGGGAAATCTTCTGCACCAATATGTCCTAAAGTTCCTACATAAATATTTTGTTCACTATCAGAAATTGTTCCGCCTGTTGCAAACAAATGTCCCATAGCAATAACAGGCGCTTTGTTGGTGTTTATAAGTTTGCATTGGTCTGCAGCAGAGACATAATGGTTAATTAATGCTGTTTTATATTTATCTGTTAATTCATCAAAAGTTTCACCGGCAACTGCACGTCTAATATCACCATCACGCAAATAAGGAACCGCAGCAATAATTACTTTTTCGTTGTTTATTTCAATTTCGAAAACTTCATCTTTAATGTCTTCGGTTGCTTTACCAACCACTTTTATAGACAAAGCACCTAATATATGTTTTGGTGCATTTAAAGTCCCTGGAGAATCATGATTTCCGCCAGTAATAATAATCGATTTACAAGTGGTTCCGTTTAGTTTTACTAAAAAACTGTAATACATTTCTAAACTTTGGTTAGATGGAGAACCAGTGTCAAAAACATCACCAGAAATTAAAAGCAAATCAATCTTTTGTTCTATGATATAGGTTTCAATCCAACTTAAAAATAATGATTGTTCTTCAAACTGAGATTGTTCGTGTAATCTATGTCCTAAATGCCAATCGGCAGTATGTAGTATTTTCATTTTATTTTTCAATTTGTAATTAAGAAATTCTGTTTTATCAATATTAAATCTGGCTTTAAAACCGAAAATAATCCTTGATACAACAAATGAATCGCTTAAAAGCTAAATTAACTTTTTTGAGTGAAAAAGTAGAAATCAAAAAGACCTTTTTGTAATTATTAAGAAGACTTATTTTAGGAATAGGAGATAGGTCTATTATAAAATTAAACAAGCCCAAGTTGTTGGCTTGGGCTTGTTGAAAATTTAGTATTAAGAATAAAATATTTTATATCAGATTTTTACAAAGCATATTCTCCTCGTAAACCATTGATAAAATTATTATTACCTGCTTTATCTACATGGTAATGATATCCTCTTGTTTCATCATAATGACCTCTAGATTCATCTAAGTCCGTAGCTTCTTTTCCGTTAACATCTGTGTTTGCAAAGATTCCGTATCCGTCAAAAGCATAGCCAATCATTGGGGCATGATTATCTGCTTGTATAATTTTTTTAGAAACACCTGTTGCAGCATGGTAATGATATCCGGCCGCTAAATTAATATGTCCGCCTGCATCATCAAACGGAGCTAAAGTATAAGCACTTAAAATGTTATCAGTTGGCGCAGGAGCATCAAAAACAACACCATTAAAAGCCAAACCTCTGCTAGAAGGCATTGTAGAACTATTTTCGGGACGTCTTTCTGGTCTTGGAGGTCTTTCACCTCCTTCTGGTCTTTTTCCTCCTGGAGGAGGACCACCAGCGCCTCTACCACCTCTAGAAAAAGTATAAGGAGTCGCTGCTTTTTTAGGAGTAACAGGAATGTAATAGGTATGGGTTACATCTGAAACATAAGAAGGCAAACACTCTACACAATAGTTTTTATATTCTTCTCCAACATTTGGGTTTGCAGCTTCTTCACATTCTTCCTTAGTAGTTGTTTTTGTAATTTCTCCTGTTTCGTTATTGTAAAGCATCCAGGTATCATCTTTATAAAAAGTGGCTAAGTTTTTTACAAATTCGCCATCTACATCATATACTTTTCCGTCTTCTAACCAAATACCACCAGCGCTTGCATCATCAGAAATATTTGTAGGACACCAAGGTCCCATTGCATGGTCTGTTGGTGTGTTTGTTGCTATAATTTTATAACAATCTGCGGTAGAACCGTCAGACAATGTTCTTGTTACTATTGTAATAGGTTCTGCTAATCCACCAGGTAAGAAATAATTACTATTCACAGAAATTGTTACTTTGTCTTGAGTAATTTTCTTCTTACTTTCACTATTACTTTTACAAGCAGAAAGTCCAACAAGAAATAGAATAATTGTTAAGAGTTTTAAATTATATTTTTTCATATTAGTAATGATTTTATCTTTTATAGCAAGTGTTATTATATTTTTTATTTTACAGTTTTTTTTCTTTTAATAACTAGAAATACTACTGAAATTACTAATAAAATTGCAAAATAGCCCACATATTTAAAATTAGAAGTCATTTTTTCTTCTAAGATATTTTCCCAATTACCTTTTTTAAGCGCTAAATTTATTTGATATTTATTATCAACATCTAAAGAGAATTTTTGTGTTGGAAATTGTTCTAATAAAAAAATAACTATAGATTGGCTGTGGTAAATATCTTTAAACAAAGTGTTTTTTAATTGAATGGAGTTTATGGTTTCTGGAAGACCGATAATTTCTACAACTAGTTTTGTTTCATGACCTAAAAATACCTTTGGATTCTTAAATTGTAAGGTGTCCTTCTTGTTGATAATCATAGAAAAACGACTGTTAAAGTGCTTGATAACTAGGTTTCTAAATTCTTCTGGAGATTTATAAAAACCTTCGCCATTTACAAAGTTGACTTCCTGCTGAAAAGCAGTTAAGGAACTATTTATTTGTAAAATAACTTGCCCATTATCGGTCTTAGAAATTACGATATTAGATAAATCTGGTTGATGTGCAAATAACGTATTGCTCATTAACAGAAATATCATTAATACAGAAAAGTTTTTAATCATTTTTTTATAATGCATATTCCCCTCTTAAACCATCGATAAAATTATTATTACCAGCTTTGTCTACATGATAATGATATCCTCTAGTGTCATCATAATGACCTCTAGAATCATCTAAACCTGTAGCTTCATTTCCGTTTTCATCCGTGTTTTCAAAGATACCATATCCATCTAAAGCATAACCAATCATTGCAGCATGATCATCTGTTTGAGTTATTTTTTTCGAAAGTCCGGTTGCTGCATGATAATGATAACCAGCAGCTAAATTAATATGTCCGCCAGCATCATCAAAAGGCGCTAAAGTATAGGCACTTAAAATATTATCTGTTGGTGCCGGAGCATCAAAAACAACACCATTAAATGCCAAACCTCTATTAGAAGGTACAGTACTAATAGCTGTTCCTGGGCCTCCACCAGGTCCGGTAGAAAATACATAAGGAGTGTCTGCTATTTTAGGAGTAACAGGTATATAATAAGTGTGCGTTAGGTCTTCTACATAAGAAGGTAAACACTCTACGCAATAATTTTTATATTCTGCGCCAACATTTGGGTTTGCAGCTTCTTCACATTCTGTTTCTGTGCTTGTTTTTGTAATTTCTCCTGTGGTAGCGTTATATAACATCCAAGTATCATCATTGTAAAAAGTAGCTAAATTCTGAACAAAAGCGCCATCTACATCATAAACTTCTCCGTTTTCAAGCCAAATTCCACCTGCAGTAGCATCATCAGAAATATTACTCGGACACCAAGGTCCCATTTCATGATCTGTAGGTGTACCCGTAACTACTATTTTATAACAATCTGCTGTTGAACCATCAGATAATGTTCTGCTTTCAATGGTTATAGGTGTTGCTAATCCTTCTGTTATAAAATTACTACTTTCTACAGATATGGTTACCGCATCGCTAGTGGTTAAATCGGAATTGGTATCTTCACTACAAGAAGTTAAAACGATAAAAAATGAGCTTAAAACAAGTGCTTTGAATTGGTTGGATTTCATATAATAATATTGATTGAAAAATCCTTTTTTAATTAAAAGGACTATGTATTAAGATGCTTTCTATTTAAAAAACTTGCGATGAACTCGCTATAAATTTTGAATTAACAATAATCTAAAAATTTAAGGTTAAATAGGTCTATAGGATTTTGCTATAAATTTTTCCTTATTTTAAGTTTAAGAAATGTTTTATGGTTTCGATGTAAAATTTTCCTATAGAGTAACGCTATCTGCCAAATTCCAGTTGTTTATATATGCATAATATAATTCTTTCTTTTCTTCTTCGGAAGTTTTTTTACCTGTAGTTTTCCAATCTAAGATGGAAACGGCATCCAATTTAGGATTTTCATTTTTTTTTTTTTATAGCTTGATAATCTGAGAAACAAGTGTTTCTACATAATCTTTAGCCAAAGCAAATATTTCCCTTTTCAGTATTACCCCCGAATAATCTTAACAAATTATATTTAAGGTTTCTATAAAATCTTTAGTCATCATTTGATTAATGTAATCTTTTTGCAACTATTTTCTCAAGCTCATGCTGTTTAAAATCGAACCAGTTTTGTCTAAAATTAGATTGATCTATTTGATGTTTAAAATTCTGAAAGGGTTTTTGCCTTTGTAAAATAGCTTGTAATTCTATCTTAAAATTTAGGTCGTTTAATTGTGCTGCAAAGTCTTCCATTATTTTAAAGGACTCAAAGCTTTCTAAGGATTCAATTTTTATGAAATCTGTTTTATACTGCTCTAACTTTTCTAGAGCTTCACCAAAAGCCTCTTTAAATTCTTCTTCATTAAATGCTTGTGAAAAATCTGGAATTGCTATAATTTCATTTGTTTTTAAATTATAGTAGCAATCACTACCACAATCTAATTCTTGTGCAATTTCTCTAATTATTTGTTGTCTTGTAGTATTCAATGGTGGTTCGAATTTAAATAACTTCTTTTTTATAGTAATTGAAACATTCTTGGTTGTCTGTTCTAGCTCAGTCGAGAACTAACTGATTACTATAGTAAGTTTCGACTGAGCTTAATAGGACATATTATTTATTCTAAAATTAAATATGTACAATTTAGAAAAAGCTTCTATTATCCAAAAAAGCAACTGTGTTTATCTTTTTTAATAATTGCTACAATTTCATTTAGATGTGTAGATTCTGAAAAAGGTTCATAGAGTTCCCATTTTCCACTGGCACGCATCCAATATAGTTTCCATATTTTTTTTGACTTTATACGCGTAATTTTAGCGAAATCAATTTGTAATTTCTCTTTTGGGTTGTCCCATTTTGGTCTTATTTGAAACAGAATTACCGATTTACCATCATAAGCATAGCCAATATCTATTTGTTTTCTAATCTCTAAATCTTCTGGCCTTAATGATTCTACATAACTTTTTATCGTAGCTTCGTTAATGTCTATAATTTTTGTTGGCATTTTGGTTAGTGGTTTAGGCTTTTTAAATTTGTTTAGTATATGGTTTGTTGCATGTTTCAAGTAACTAATTTAGTAAATTGTTACCAACCACAAAATTCTGAGAGTACTTTTGTGAATAATCAAAAATGATATGAGGTTTTAAGGTTTTTACTTATTAAAAGTAGTTGATTATTAATCAACCTAAAAAAGAACCATTCCAATTTGTCATCCGACGTAAGGAGAAAACCTACACGATGATACTATAAATTTGAAAATATTTATGAGATTTCTCCTTTTTATTGAAAATTAAAGCTTCCTGTTAATAACAAAACTGTCATAAAATAATCTTAATTTTAAGTAAAAACTGACAAAGTTGCGGTTTCAATATTACACAACCTTTTTATTTATAAAAAAAAAGAAAGCTTGTAGATTACTACTATAAGAGAGATAGCACTTTATTTTTTGTTTGTAAATGTAGCGAATTAAAGAAAATGGCATTAAAATTCTGGGTTTTGGCTTGGTTATGGCAGCGAATGGTTTGTAAGTTTAAATTAAAATAGTTTTTGTGTAAGAATTATGCAACGCCTATTTTTTCAAATTAATTATAGTATGAGTCAAGTAAAAGCGAATAACACAGTAAAAGTACATTATACAGGTAAATTATCTGATGGACAAGTTTTTGATACGTCTGAAGGAAAAGAGCCAATAGAATTTGTTTTAGGACAAGGACAATTAATTCCTGGTTTTGAGCAAGGTTTAATTGACATGAAAGTGAATGAAAAGAAAACTATTACTATCGCTAAAGAAGAAGCGTATGGTGAGGTAAATGATCAATTGATTCAAGAAATTGATAGAGCTAATCTTCCACAAGATATGGAGCCAAAAGTTGGTATGGGATTGGTTTCTAAGTCTCCAGAAGGACAAGAAATGAATTTAATGATTGTTGAAGTTAAAGATAATAGCGTTGTTATTGATGGTAATCATCCTTTAGCAGGTAGAGATCTTGTTTTTGATCTTGAAGTAGTAGAAATTAAAGATACTGAAATTACAGCATAACGTAATTTTTTTCAATATTTTAAAGAGTCTTTGTTAAATCTAATTTAGCAAAGACTTTTTTTTTTAGCGTAAGAAAAACCCCTTCAAATTTTTAAATCTGAAGGGGTTATTTGTAAAATTGATTTTCGTGTGTTGGTTTATTTTTTAAACAGTTCTTTTTGTAAACCGTTATTAAATTTAATATTGGTCCAGTTTACTTGAATCCAAGGAGCATCTGTAACTTCTGCATCCCAATTAGACGCTTTGTATTTACGTTGTGTAGGGATTAAAATACCTTCTATATTTTCATATTTCAGTTGCATTAAAAGAGGATCTGACTTTGCAAAATCCATCACAGTAAATAGAAACTGATCTATCATTTTAGTTTCTTTATTGATGTATACTTGGTAAATATCTTTTGGCTTGTTATTACTACCATCAAAGGTAATTTTAACAACATCATAAACTGTTCCTTCAATTGTTTGCTCGTTTATATATTGATATTGTACACTAGGATCTAATAATTTTTGAATCATACAGAACCAGTAAAAATTTGTAGGTCTGTTAAACGCAACTTTTTTTAAGGCTGCCGAATCTGTTATGATTTCTCCATTATTTTTTAACCAATATTCATTTCCGTCATAGCCTTGTTCTACTTTACCTTTTAAGTCTGTTAAAGTTCTTTCATGCTTTGTATATGCTCCGTAAGAAAGTTCTCCATCAAAAATATATTTTTCTGTAGAAATATCTGTTTTCCCATCTGGAGTTTGGTAAGAGTAGGTGTAAACCACATCTTTTTTAGCTCCAAGTGTTTGGTAATTCCCCGTTTTTTGTACGGTGTTGTAGACCAATTCGTGTCCTTTGTTTTTAAAGGTAATTGGAGTTTCTTTTTCTGTACTTATTTCTGATTTTACTTCTGAATTTGTTTTTTTATTTCCACAAGAAAAGAATAAGAAACTAAAAGCAATTAAGATGATTTTGGTTGTATGCATAAATGTTTTATTTGGTTATTGATAAACCTCAAAATTAATAAAATACGATTGTAAACGGTACTACAGTTTTGTTAAGATTTTAAAAGAAATAGCTTTTTTTACTGATAAAAAAAAATAAGACTTTTGGTCTTATTTTAATTTGTTTAACGCGTTTAATATGTCAGATGATTCTGCTCTTTCTCTATAGTCAGCATCTAAAAATGCATACTGAATTACACCGTTGGTATCAATAACATAGGTAGCAGCTAATGGCAACTCGTTATTTTTATCTCCATTAAAATCACTTAAACCAAAACCAGCTTCATAAATTTCGGCAACTTCATCAGTTAGTTTAAAAACAACACCATATTCTTTTCCGACGGTATTACCAACATCACTTAAAACATTAAATTCTAAATTGTTTTTTTCGGATGTGCTTAAAGAATTATCTGGCAACTCAGGCGTTAAAGCTATAAGTGTTGCACCTGCTTGTTGAAATTCTGGTAACTTTTCTTGTAAATAATGTAATGTGATGTTACAATACGGACACCAGCCACCTCTGTACCATGTTAAAACTACCGGTCCGTTTTTTAATTCATCATATAGAGATACAGATTCGTTTAAAGCATTTTTCAGGTTAAAATCAGGAGCTTTATCTCCTACATTTAAAGCTTTTTCAAGTATGCCAGAATTTGCTACACTTGTAATTCCGTCTGCATAAATTTTATTCTTTTCTTTGGTGAATTTAGCTGCACCTTCTTTACGTTTTGCCGCTAATAATGCATCTAATTCTCCTTTATTTTTTTTTGATTCCATAGGTATCTTTTTAAGATATTATTTTGTCTAATAAATTATACTTAATTGCATCGATTATTTTAGTTTAAATAGAAGCAATATATCTTGTTGGGTCTTTAGACTCTGCGTAAGACAAGCATAAGTAGAGAACTATTTAATAATTAAATAGTTCTCTACTGCGCTCGAACTGACATTAGTTAATTTTATAAACTATTCTTGTTCTTTCATTAATTCTGTAAGTACTTGTTTAAAAGTGTCTACAGGTTGTGCACCTGTTACCGCACTTTTTCTATTAAAAACAATAGTTGGTACAGAATTAACTCCTAAATTTTTCCAATAATCTTGTTTGGCTCTTACTTCGCTTCTTGCAGATTCAATATCTAATTTAGCAAGTCCTTCTTCTGCATTTAAACCAACTTCTAATAAAGCCTGTTTTAAAACATTTCTTTTAGAAACGTCTTTACGTTCGCCGAAAAAAGATGCTGTTAAACGCATTTTTAATTCAGTTTGTTTGTTAAAAATCTTAGCGTATTCTAATAAAACATGTGCATCAAAGGTATTTACCATGCGCATTTCGTCAAAATAATCAAATTTAAAACCTAATTCTGCACCAGCTTCGGTCATCATTTGCTTCGATTCTTTTTGTTGCTCGGTTGTAGAACCATATTTTTCTGTAATATGTTCGTTTACATTCTGACCTTCAGCGGGCATATTTGGGTTCAACTCAAAAGGTTGCCATTCTATGTCTACTTTATCTTGAATACCAAGTTCTATAATTGCTTTTTCTAAACGTTTATATCCGATAGTACACCACGGACAAACAACATCAGAAACGATGTCTATTTTTAATTTTTGTGTCATATTATGTTTTTTTTAGGCTTATTTAAATTCAATATTTAAAGTTATAATTACTATTTGCTTATAATATCAGTATTTAAAAAAGCATGTTCTTTTTTCTGGTCTTCAATACTATTATCTTTTGATAACATATTAAAAATCATTGAATTTACTATTCTACTTTTATTTAGATCGGGTTTCACAATTTTTGCTTTGTGAAATACACCTAAGGTTTCTCTGCTTTGTTTTGGATTGCTATTATTAATTATAACAATTTTATAAGTAGGTTTATCAAATGATGCTAGCTTGGTAATATAGGGTTTAAGTATCGTTTCATCTTCCTTAAATACAGGCGTAAAATTTTTAAGATAGTCTTCTGAAACCTCCTTATTCTCATTCGCATACTTATGATAATCGGCTATATACAATTCACTTTCTACTTCACTTGGTTCGTAACCTAGCATTAAAAAAGATTGATTTTCGGCATTATCTAGATGAAAAGGTGTGCTAACTTGTTGATCGAAACGAACCAACCAATGATAACTTAATTCTTTATTGAATTTCTTTAATGTAAAAGCGGATAATTCATTTTTTAGCGCAACCATAATAGCTCTAAGTTCGGGTGAGGTTCTATTTTCTCCAAAGTCAAGGTACACAAAGCCAGGTAAATCCGTATTTGTTCTAAATACATTTTCTAGGCAATATTTTGCTATCTTTTTTATATTGACTTCTTTTACCTCCATGTTACCTTAAATCCCTTTTTATTTATAAGTTACTAGAATATCTGCTACTTTTTTTAAATCGTTTTCTATAATTTCTGTTTTAGGCGCTAATGGAAATAATTGTTGACCAGGTCTCGCTACAAAAGCAGCTCTTAAACCGGCGCTCATTGCTCCATATACATCCCAACCATGTGCTGCAATTAACATACACTCTTCTGGATTTACATCCATTTTTGATGCTCCCCAAAGGTAAGTCTCTGTAAAGGGTTTAAACTTCCCGGTTTCTTCAACACTTAATTGTTCATCAAAAAAATCGGTTAAACCAGCATTCTCAAATTGATTTTTTAAACCTTCGGTGGATGAGTTTGTAAACGCCACTAATTTGTAACCCGCTTGTTTTAATTGAAGCAATGCTTCTTTTACTTCTGGGTGAGGAGGTAGGTTTTGCATGGCATTTACAATTACCTCTCTTGCATTTTCTTCTGAGATGGTAATGCCATTATTAGCAGCTACCATTTGCAAAGCTGCAGCACCAATTTGTCCAAAAGGTTTATAATCTCCGCTTGCGGATGTTACTAATGAATACTGTAACATTGTTGTAAACCATAAGGGAAGCAATTCGTCTTTTCCACCCAAAGCGTCACCTACTTGTTTTTTCATTTTGGTAAGATCTAATAGAGTTTCATTTACATCAAAAAAAAGCACTTTCGGTTTTATGTTACGGTTATTTTTCATCTTTATAAATTTATCAATTCACTAATTTGAAGTTCTCCTTGTACATTACTGTAATTTTTTACGTCATCTGCAAATACTTTTGCATGCGGACCAAATGAAGCCTGAAAAGAAGCAACATCATCAAATAATAAATGAGCAATAGCTATAAAGGGAGCAGGTTCTCCAGGAACTCTACTTGCAATTCCTAAATCTAACTCTAAACCTTTTAAGGTAGAACCCAATGCATTTACAATCATAGGTAAATGATTGTTTTTATAATAATCTACATCAAACTGTACATTATTACTGTTTGGGTACATTACAGATACTTTTATCATAATAAGTTTTTTTTTAAAATATAAATACCTACAAATTTCCCACTTATTACGGAAGATTTGTAGGTATAATAATGATATTTATAAATTATTTTTTCTCCCAAGCAAATGGTTGAAAAGCAGCATCTACAGGTGTATTTGCAATATGATTTGTGTAATTACTAATTACTTTTTGAGACAATCCTAAAATAATGTCTAAAACACTTCTTTCTGTATAACCCGCTGCATAAAATGTGCTTAATTCTTCTGGAGACACATGACCTCTATTACGTGTAATTATTAATGTAAATGTACGTAAAGCTTCTAGTTTTTCATCTGCTAACGGAGTTTCGTTACGTAATGCTTCTATAATAGCATCATCTACTTTCATCATTTTTGCAATTCCTGTATGTGCAGGTACACAATAATGACATGCGTGCTCTACGTTGATTGTTTGCCAAACTACTGTTAATTCATCTGCGTTAAAAGCTGTTTTTGTAAATAAATCATGTAATATTTGGTAAGCTTCTAAAGCTTGAGGAGAGGTAGCTAATACTCCGTGTAAACCAGGAATCATTCCGTAAGCTTTTTGAGATTTTTCTAATAATCCTTTGCTTTCTTCTGGAGCTGTTTCTATGTTTTGAACTTTTAATGTTGTCATAATTTCTATTTTTAATTTATTATTATTTATGTTAATTTTAACTAAACTGTCGTTTAGTTATTAGGTAAAAAAAATGTTTATATATTTATAAAGGTCATTTCTATGTAATCTTCAATTTCTTTTTTACTATTTACTCTTGCTGCTGCAGCTAAACCATGTTTTGCCAATAGTAAAAAATTAGCTTGTTTTTCTATGGTTTCTAAATCTTTTGATTCATCTAATTTAAGCTTTTCTATAATTAACTCTTTTAAGTTATTCATAAAAGTACTCATTTCTTCTTTAATCAATGCATCCTTAGAATCTGAAAACTCATTATAGGTGTTTGTTACTAAACATCCTTTTATGTTGTCGTCTTTAAAATTAGAACTTACAGAATCGTAGAAAAATTGTTTGATATCTTCAACTCCGTTGGAAGCATTTTTTAATTTATTTAAAACCACATTTACTTTTACCTTATAGCATTTTAAGCTTTCAAGAAAAAGACTATGCTTATTTCCAAAACTAGCATAGATAGAGAACTTGTTAATTCCCATCTCTTTCTCTAGCATTTGCATAGAAGTGGTTTTGTAACCATTCAGCCAAAAAAGCTTCATTGCTTTTTCTATGACTACATCTTCATTATATTCTTTTTTTCTTGCCATTATTTCTAAGTACGGAACAAAACTAAACAATCGGTTAGTAATAAAAAAATATTTAAATGCTTTCTTTTAAATTTTATGATGGTTTTAACAATTTAAAATAGAGAGAAGCCAATAAAATAAGAGGATTAAGAGGTGTTTTAAATGGTTTGTATTTTAATTTAATATTGTTATGGAAATAATTTAGGAGTTATTTTTTTAGAAATAATTTATTCTAAACATTGAAAATCATACAATTATATGTATGTTTGCGAAAACAATTAACTAGCAACAATGAAAAATTATAATTTAAATATCTTTAAAAAGAATAAAGTTCTATTATTTAATAGAGATTTATTATGTGTTGAGCAGTCTAATGGATCTGTTTGGCGTATAGGTGAAAGAGGTTTGTTATCTTTTTTTGTGTTATTTATGTTTTCGACAACATTTAATGTAAAAGCACAAACAATTTTTGAAAAAGTAAATCATACGTTTAAAACTTCTGGTTATTTAAGGACAGGTGTTGGGCAAAGTGAAGGCGGAGAAACGCAAGCTCATTTTCAAATGCCAGGTGCTCAAAATAAATATAGTTTGGGAAATCAAGCGGATACTTATGGTGAATTAGAATTTGACTATTCTTATTATTTTGATAAAGAGAAATCAAAATCTCTAGATGTTATTTGGATGAGTTCTATTTATGAAGATTTTGGAACGGATACTCAAATGAGTTTTAATAAAACGGAACAATTATATATGCGTGCAAATAATTTTTTAGGAAACGGAGAGGTTATTTGGGCAGGTAAACGATTTTATGATCGTAGAGCGGAACATATGTTAGACAGACAATGGGTAAATCCTGGACAAAGAGGTTGGGGGGTTGGTATGGAGAAACTGATTCAGAAAGGAACTGATGAAGATATTAAATTTGGTATTTGGGCTTTTCAAGAGAGAGGAAAGGATATTTCCTTTATAAATGGAGCAAAAGATCACTTAAGAGCATACACGGCAGATGTGCGTTATGTGCATTTACCGATTAGTGAAACGCTTAAAATGAATGTCTCTTTAAATTATAGTTATCGGGCAGAAAATGAAATCATGGAATATAATGCGAAACACGGTTTTGCTGTTATTTCTTGGTTAGATTATGAGAAGAAGTACATTACCAATACAACAGCTCTTATATTTAGACAAGGTGCTTCTATTCCAATACATCACTGGTCTGGAATGTCAGAAAAAGAAAATCCAGGAAATGATAACATTGTTTTAAATGATATTGCAAGTTCTTACTTCTTGGAAATCAACAATAACTTTTTATATGATGATAAAGAAACTTTTGCTGTAAATGGTATTCTGTCTGCTGTAATGAGAGATTACGGAACAAAGCCTTATGAATACAATAGCGCTAATCCTACTAATAAAGCCTATTTGAAAGGGAGAGACAAAATGCTGTATTGGTTAACTGCAGGAGCAAGAGGAATGTATTATTTGAGTAATAATTTTAAATTACACTTAGAATTAACGCATGAGTATATAAAAAATGAACAATTAAATGTTTCTGGTAATCTTGATAAAATAACGTTTACGTCAGAGCTTTCGTTAGAGAAAGGTTTTTACGCGCGTCCAGTATTGCGTCCGTTTGTTACCTACGCTTTTTGGAGCGATGATTTAAAAGGACTGATTGGTAATACGCCTAATGGAGCTCCTTTTGGTAATAATACTTCCGGATTTACCTATGGATTACAATTTGAAATCTGGTGGTAAATCAACTTAAAAAATAGAATAAACAACAATTAACTTAAAATTTATAATCATGAAAAATACATTTTCAATAATGGCAGCAGCATTATTAATTCTTTTTGGAGCGACAACAATGTCTGCAGCGGATAAAAAAATAATCGTAAAATCTCCTGATGGTAAAACACAGGCAGAAGTAACTGTAGGTAAATCTATATATTACACTATTTCACAAGACGGAGTGCAAGTATTAGAGCCTTCTAAACTTTCTATGACCTTGTCTGATGGAACTATCTGGGGACTAGGCTCTAAAATAAAGAACATTAAAACAGCGAAAGTAAATACGATAATCAATGCTCATTTTTACAAATCTAAAACGGTAAAAGATGAGTATAATACTGTAAAGGTAACATTTAATGATTATTGGAGCTTAGAGTTTAGAGCTTATAATGATGGCGTTGCGTATCGTTTTGCTTCAACAAAAAAAGGAAATTATGAAGTAGTGAGTGAGCAAGCACAGTACAAGTTTGCGCACGATGTAGAAACTACAGTACCGTATGTGTATTCTCCAGGAACTATGGAGCATCAACTTTTTCAATCTTTCGAAAATCAATACACACGTTCTAAAATTTCTGATTTAGATAAAAATAGGTTAATGTTTTTGCCTTTAAGCATCGAGTCTAAAAACCAAAAACGTATTACCATTACAGAAAGTGATTTAAGAAATTATCCAGGAATGTATTTAACGACCAATATTGGTAAAAATACCATGAATGCTTTTTTTGCTCCTTTAAGAGATGAGGTAGAAGAACATACTGGGTACAATAATTTACAGGTGATTGTAAAGAGTAGATATCCTTTTATAGCCAAAGTAAATGGACCGCGTAGTTTTCCTTGGAGAGCGGCAATTGTAACAAGAAATGATGTGGAGTTGGCAAATACAACCATGTCTTACAAATTAGCTGCTAAAAATGTTATTGGAGATACAAGTTGGATTAAACCAGGAAAAGTTGCTTGGGATTGGTGGAATAACTGGAATTTAGAGGGGGTTGATTTTAAAGCAGGTATTGATAATAGAACGTATAAATATTATATCGATTTTGCTTCAAAAAATGGCATTGAATATGTAATTTTAGATGAAGGTTGGTCTGTTAATAAGGTATACGATTTAATGCAGGTTGTTCCTGAAATTGATATCAAAGAACTGGTTGAGTATGCAAAAGAACGCAATGTAGATATTATTCTGTGGGCGGGTTATTATGCTTTTGACAAAGATATGGAAGAGGTTTGTAAGCATTATAGTGAAATGGGCGTAAAAGGTTTTAAGGTCGATTTTATGAATGGCGATGATCAAGAATTGGTATATTTTAATGAGCGTTCTGCACAAATGTGTGCAAAATATAAATTAATTGTAGATCTTCATGGAACTTATAAACCGGCAGGTTTACAGCGTACATATCCAAATATTTTAAATTTTGAAGGTGTGCATGGTTTAGAGCAAATGAAATGGCAGCCGAAAGAATGTGATCAAGTTACGTATGATGTTACGTTTCCGTTTATTAGAATGATTTCTGGACCTGTAGATTATACGCAAGGTGCTATGAATAATGCGGTAAAGGCTTTAAATACTATTACCAATGAAGTAGAAACCCAATATGCTCCCAACTTCTCAAAACCGATGAGTCAAGGTACTCGTACGCATCAATTTGCAGAATATGTAATTTTCTTTTCTCCTTTAAATATGCTTTGTGATACCCCTACTAATTATGAGAAGAATCCGGTTAGTACAGAATTTATTGCTTCTATTCCTACTACTTGGGATGAAACTATTACAGTTGATGGAAAAATAGGGGAGTACATTATTACAGCTCGTAGAAAAGGGGATGACTGGTATATTGGTGGTTTAAATAACTGGGATGCTCGTGAAATTACCATCAATGTAAAAGAGATTACAGGGAAATCTGGAAGTGCTACTGTGTTTAAAGATGGGCCGAATGCAGATATGAATGGGGTTGATTTTGTGAAAAAAACTGAAAACATAAAAGATACGTTTACAGTGCGTATGGCTCCTGGTGGAGGTTTTGTAGTGAAGATATAATAAGTTTTAATTTTTTTAATCCCACGATAGTTGTAAAATCTATACTTGTTGTAATTCCATACAGGTATAGATTTTTCTATGAATAAGACATTGTAATCTTTAAACAATTATATTTGTTGTAATTAAGGTTTGTTTATGAATAAAAAGGTAACATTTAAGGAAGTTGCAGAATTAGCAGGGGTTTCTACACAGACGGTCTCTAGAGTAACTAATGGAGGGGAAGGAGTAAATGCGAATACCTTAAAAAAAGTTCAGGAGGCAATTGATCAATTAGGCTATGTGCCAAATAAAGGAGCTCAGCTTTTAGTACGTAAAAAAGCAAAGGTTTTTGGTGTCATAACATTAGAGATGACCATGGAAGGTGCTTCTAGTATTGTCAATGGAATTCGCTTAGAAAGTGAAAAAGCAGGGTATGCTATATCTATTGCTGTTTCAAATTCTGAAGAGGAAAACTTAGAAAATGCGATACGGGAGTTAAAGTCACAGCAAGTAGATGTTGTGTTTATAAATTTACCCGTACAAAAAGAGTTGGCAGAAAATTTAGTAGCAAAACATAAGCATTTACCTTTTTTATTTATTGATGTTTCTCCTGAAGCAAATGTGAGTCAGGTTGCTGCAGACCATTATAAAGGAGCTGTGTTAATTGCCGAGTTAATGTTGAAGCATGGTAGAAAAAGGTTTGCGCTTTTAAATGGACCTGCACATTCGCACGCTGCAAATTTGAGAAAACAAGCTTGGTTAGATGTTTTAAAACCCTCTGATGCCGAAATTGTAACGGTAGAAACAGGAGATTGGAGTGCTAAAAGTGGGTATTATGAAACCACAAAACTACTCTTGCAACCACAAAATATAGATACTTTATTAGTAGGGAATGATCAAATGGCACTGGGAGCTTTAAGAGCTTGTGCAGAGCAAAAATATGCCGTACCAGATCAAATTGCGGTAACGGGTTTTGATGATACTGTAAATAGTGCATATTACAATCCGCCATTAACAACCGTTCATCAAAATTTTTTAGAAATAGGGAAACAAGCTGTAAAGCAAATATTAATACAGTTAAAAAATGAAAATAATATTTCTAAAATGGTGATTCCTGTTCAGTTAATCGAGAGACAAAGTACGATGCCTGTAAAAGAAAATTTAAATTCTGTAAAAGAAATTAAAGATTTACTTCAAAAAATACAAACACTTTTACCGAATAGTTAAGTTTATATGGCTTTTTGTTTTAAAATCTTATTCATTTAAAATAATTCTAACTTCTCTAAATGGTAGCTATAGGTTCTGATCTTTTAGATTCTAGATTATCAAAATCATATAAATTTTTATCTAATAAATGAGAAGGAAATACGTTTTGTAAAGCGTTCATCATAATGGCATTTCTATTCGGGAACTCGGTTTCCCAATCGGTAATCATTTGTTTTACCTTTTTACGTTGTAAGTTTTCTTGAGAACCACATAAGTTACATGGTATAATAGGGAAGTCCATAAAATTGGCATACGTTTCAATATCACTTTCATTACAGAAAGCCAAAGGTCTTAAAACAATAATATCACCAGCATCATTTTTAAATTTTGGTGGCATTGTTTCCATTTTCCCTGCAAAGAAGAAGTTTAAGAAAAAGGTTTCTATAATGTCGTTTTTATGATGTCCTAAAGCCAATTTATTACAACCTAAATCTTTGGCTGCTTCATATAAAGTTCCTCTACGCAGACGTGAACATAAGCTACAGGTTGTTTTACCTTCAGGCGTTTTGTCCATCACAATCTTATAGGTGTTTTTCTCAATAATTTTATAATCAACTTTTAAGTTGCTTAAATAAGTAGGTAATACTTCTACCGGAAAACCAGGTTGTTTTTGATCTAAATTTACAGCTACAAGATCAAAAGAAATAGGCGCTACTTTTTGGAAATATAATAACATGTTTAACATTGCATAACTGTCTTTTCCACCAGAGAGACAAACCATAATTTTATCTCCTTCGTCAATCATTGTAAATTGCTGAATTGCTTCTGCAACGCCACGCTGTAATTTCTTTGTTACTTGTTTTAGATTTTCCATGGGCGCAAAAATAGTACTAAAATCATTGTTATTCAATGAGTTTTTTGCGTTTCATTCAATTTCATTCAGTTTTATAACCGTTATTATTAAATAAATAGTAATTACATAAAAAATAAAAGCTCATAATATGAATTGAGAGTATTATGAGCCTAGAGTAATAGTTTGTAAATTTAATGAAGAAAAGAGTTGTTTTTAGCTCGGTTCTTTGTTTGGGTTAGTTTTTATCTAAAATTAATAGGTATCGTTCTCTTTACTTTTACTGGGTTTCCATCTTGTTTTGCTGGTTTCCAAATTGGCATAAAATTGAACATATTATTAACTTCATTTTTTAAACTTGGATACGTGTCTTTGAGTATTTTTACATTAGAAGTTTTTCCATTTGATTCAATTGTGAATTTAAAAATTAACTTTCCTCTTGTGTTAGAGCTGTTAGAAGTGAGATGTTTTTTAATAAAACTCTTAAAAGCTATTTTGCCACCAGGAAATTCCGGCTGAATTTCAAAATTATAGTATTCTATTTCTTTTCCACTTTTGTCAAAACACTTTCCGCTTTTAAGTTTACCTTTTTTAAATAATTCTTTTCTCTTTAATTCCCCGTTTTTCCAGTAGCTAATTCTTTCACCATTTAATTTATTCTTTATATAATTTGTAATGATTTTTAATTTACCAGTACTATACCAAAAAGTGCTTTTTCCTTCTCTTATTTTTTTATTTCCTTTTCTTAGAAAATTTATTTCTGATTTTATATTTCCATTTTCAAAATATTTTTTATCAATTTTAACTTCACTTTGACTAAATAATGAAATGGAAAACAGACTTAAAAAAAATAGAAGATTTAATTTTTTCATAATTATTATTATTAATCTGATTTTCGTTTTTTTAATTACTACCAAAGTTTTTGTATAAGATTAGCTGCGTGGTTAAGCACGTAATTTAACAAATAAAAAAAGAATAGAAAATTCGTAAGAATTATCGTAAGTAGGCTGTAACCAGGAAATTAATTATACATGGTGTTAAGCATATGGCTTTTTATTCTTTTTCCATTTCTAATAATAGATATGAAAGTTTAATTGATAAATTTCGAACTTCTTCGCTTGAATTCAAATTATTTGCTAAAGTAGCAACTACCACTTTTTTATCAAAATATATTCTAAAATAGCTACTTGACCCAACTTGTGTTCCATTATGTTCAATGACTTTTCCAAATTTAGGACTTTTCCAATTATCCCATCCGAAAGTATATTCCATTTCCTTACTGTTATTAGTCAACTGAATCATTAGTTTTGTTGTCGAAGGATTTAAAAACTTATAATTTAAGACACCTTTTCCAAATTTTAGAAGGTCTTCTGCTGTTGATTGTATTCCTCCACCAGAATATGTGTAACTCAAATCATTTTTTGGACTTCTGTAAAAATGATTTCCGAGTTTTATGTAAACATTTGTTTTAGTCTGTTCTAAATTAGTGTTAGTCATATTTGCTGGTTTCCAAATATTTTCGTGCATATAAGTTTGATATGATTTTCCTGAAACTTTCTCTAAAATTGCACCAAGTAGGGTGTAACCAAATGATGAATATAAAAATTCAGTATCTGGTTTAAAAACTAGTTCTCTATTCTCAAATTTTTCAAGAGCTTTTTCGCAATTGTCATAGTGAGTAAAGTTGAAAATTCCTAAATCAGATTTGTAATGAGGAATTCCAGATGTATGATTTAATAATTGACGAATTGTAATTTCTCCTTTTTTCTTTTTTGGAAATTCAGGTAAATAGTTTTGGATTGGTAAATCTAAATTTATTTTTCCTTTTTCGTAAAGTTGAAGAATAGCTATAGCTGTCATTGGTTTGCTCACAGATGCAATTCTGAACTGACTATTTTTAGACGGTTTTTCTTGATTTCCTTTATTTAAAAATCCTGCTGTAGATAACCAATTTCCACATTTTTCTGAATAAACAGCTGTTGAAGTTGCTAAAAACTCATTTTTATTTATTGCGGAATTAATAATACTATCAGCTTTGAAGCTAAAACTATTTAAGTTGTTGCAATTTAAATGATTTTGACTTTCTGATAGTGAAATTGGCTTGTCTGAAAATGGATTTAAACTATAAGGCTCAAAAGCCCAATAGAACAAATAGGAAAGTAGAATTATAATTATTCCTGAAACTATTTTTCGTTTGTTCATTGTATTCGGAATGGTTTTTTCAGCTTGTGCCTAACGTTGTTGTCTATGGTTAGTTGCGTGGTTTAGCACGTAATTTAGCAAATAAAAACCGAATAGAAAATCTGCAAAGATTTTCGTAAGTAGGCGAGAAGCCAGCAATAAATTATATACGTTGTTGTACCCAGTTAATTATAAATCATTTGTTTTTCCTACTATTAATTTTGAAAATGGAATTTCAGTAACTTTTACCGTTCCTATCGTAAAGATTATAGCTAGCATTAAATCCATTCCTGTTATGGTTAATGTCATTTGCGAAACTCCATCACCCAAAGCTGCATAGGCTACAATAAACACGTTAATTAAGCGAACTAAACCATTCCAAACAATTAGCGGAGCTCTTGTGTTTAGTTTTTTAGTAGCCCAAATTACTGCTGCTCCTGCGAACATTATAAATAAGCCAACTACTGCACTGTGAATTAAATCTTCACCTGTTTTTGTTGAAACTGCTTGATACACAGTTCCAAGTCCAATTGGAAAATTTAAAATACCAGCTATTAATACTATTTTGTTAAATATGTTTGTTGATTTTTTCATTTTGATTTATTTTTTTGAATATTTAATGATTCTTCTGCCCAAAGGACAAATTGATTAGCATCTTCTAAAACTTCAATAGGAACTTCATAAAATGACAGAACTTTACTTTCATTTTTGAATAACTTTAAAGGTTGAGAATCAGCTTCTAAATAATTAGAAATATTACTTTTATCTACTTTAAAAAAAATGACTTCTTTGGCTATAATTCCAAACATTAAATCATCTGCATACAAACCAACACAACCAAACATTCTTTTGATTCGTACTCTTCTCCAACTTTGTAATTGGTCAAAAATAAAATCTTTAAAATCTGTTGAAGGTTCCATTTTTTTGTTATAAATTCTTAAGCAGTCGTCTTAGTGAAAACACATAACTCTCTGGACTATCTTCTTGTGTAAAATGGCCAGCATCAGGCAACAATTGTACAGGTGCTTTTGGGAAATACGAACGCCATTTATCTTGAATATCTTGCGAAGCGACAACATCATCTTTTAATCCAAAAATAAGCTCAACTGGCTTCTCCTGTAGCGTAGATAATTTGCTTTCTAATTCTCCTAGCCAATCCGATGCCAATGTAATCTGTTGTGGAAAAACTGCTGTTCCTTTTCTAGATTCTTTTGTTGGGAATGGCTTTTCATAGGCATCCATAATTGCTTTATTACTGCTAGATTCCTTTTTGATAGAACCTCGCATAAGTCCTGTTACAAAAAAGTTCTCTTCCATAACTTTGGATTCCATTTCAGAAGATCTCATCATCATTGAAAATTCAACCAATTTCCCTTCAGGTTTCCAAGCCCAAGTATTACTAATAACAACTCCTAAAACTTTATCTGGATGACTTGTAGCTACTGATAAACCCGTTGGTCCACCCCAATCTTGAACCACAATTATGAATTTCTCTAATTTTAAATGTTCAAAAAGTAATGCACTAATCCATTCAACGTGTTCTTGTGGTGTAAAACCATAATCCTTTGGCGTGTCAGAAAAACCAAATCCTGGTAAATCATAAGCTATAACTCTTGCTTCGCCTGAAAGTTCTTTAATGATGTTTCTATTTAAGAATGACCAATCAGGATTTCCATGTGTTAATACAATCGGGATTCCTTCTCCTTCATCAATGTAATGCATTGATATTCCGTCTTTAGTGAACCAATTACTTTTAAAAGGATATTCCTTTTTATCTACTATAAATGGTCTTTGCTTTTGATTTGTTTCATCTTTATTATAGATTTCTTGAGCTTGAGAAGTATTAGCCATACTTAGTGCGAGTATTAAGGTTAGTACTATTGTTTTTCTGAATGTGTTTTTTGTTTTCATTTGTATTTTGTTAAATTTATTTCTAATCATTTGATTAGTTTTATGGTAAAAAAATATTATAAGTGCTGAAATGTGGTTTCTATATAGTCGTTAATGGTAATTTCATTTTGAATTTTTGTTGCTAAAGCCAAACCACTTAATGCTAGAACAAGATAATTTGTGTGTCTTTCTATAGTTTGGTTGTCCTTTGTGCTATTTAACTCAAGATTGTGTTTAAACAAGGTTCTTAATTGCTCCTCATAATTTGAAATAAGACTACCCACTTTTTGGTCTACCTCTAAACCAAATTCTGACATAGTATTAACCATTAAACATCCTTTTTTTGAGTTGTTTTGGTCAGCAAATTCAGCAAACTGATAGAAGAAGTGTTTAATACTCTCAATGCCGTTTGAAGAGTTTTCAAATACATTGATTAACTTTTGCAACTTGCTTCTATACAATTTTAAGCTTTCTAGAAAAAGCTTTTGTTTATTTCCAAAACTAGCGTTTATAGAAAATTGATTGATACCCATTTCTTTAGATAGCATCCTTAATGATGTATTTCTATAGCCGTTTTTCCAGAACAGACCCATTGCCTTTTCTATTACTTCAGCTTCCTTATATTTCTTTTCTCTAGGCATAAAACTAAATTACCTTACAAAACTAATCAAACGATTAGAAACAAAAAAATATTTTAACTTATATTTTTGAATTTCAAAGTATTTAGCTCAATTTGAGTAGGGAATTTGTGGTTTGGGTTAATTGGGTACAACTTATTATAAGGTAATAATACCTTGCTATATCCCAAATAAAACAACCAAATCTAGTTGTTCTATCAGGAATTATTAATACTTAAAGATTTTGAAAACGTCTAGCAATTTTATTTTTTCATTAATCTGTTTCAAATTTAGAGTATTCAAATCATATAAATGATATTTTTACAATCAACTTAACAACTATTGTCAACTTTTAAAGTTGATAACTCTTTCAGTGTAAAAGGATACGTTGCGTTGTTTAAGGGGTGAATTACACTGGGTGTTTACAAAAGTTATTTTTTTAATAGTTTTCTGTTCGTAATACTATGATTCTTATTAATAATTTTAATAATGTAGGATCCTGATTTTAAGTTGCCCAGGTGTATTGTGTTATTTGTGAAATTATTTTCTTTAAAAACTAGCTTTCCATTTAAATCATAGACTTTAATTTGAGAAATATCATCTGGTCTATTAAAGTAAATAAAATCTGATGTAGGATTTGGAAAGACTTGCAATTCTTGATTATTTTTAAATGTATTTATACTAAGGCTATTAGTATTAAATTTCCATAGTTGATAATCTTTAGAATAGTACAAACCGTTTTTATAGATGATTTTTTGCCCAATGCCATGAAATAGGTTGTCTAATTCTTCAACAGGACTTAAAGTTGTAGAACTTTTATCTAAAATCCACCCTTTTTTACTTGTAGAATTTTTAGGTGAGCTAACAAAATAAAGATTGCCATTTATATTATCTAAAGATAATGCTGAATGAGAAGGTTTAAAGATAATTGGTTCTTGTGATGCTTGGTCTATTTCAATGATTTCTGTAACTAAATTAGTATTACTGTCTAAATAGAATAGTGAAGTACCGTTATTAGTATTCACAGAAGAAAAAATTAAATTATCGCCAGATGTATTTAAATATGAAGGGTAAAAATATTGGCTATTGGTTACCGTGTAAATTTCTGAAGTGCCATTAAATGTGCCATCAGATTTATAAATAGATAATTTATTCAAATTTTTAGAAAAAAAGGAAAAAAACATTTTGCCATTTAACTCAATTACATCACCAAAACTTACAATATCATTCTGAGCATTCCATACACTTGTAATATTGTTCGTTCCATTAATAGTGCCATCTGTTTCATATAAAGAATAACGAGTAATAAAATATAATTTGTTGTTGTATTTTATATACTGACTAAAATTAGAAGTACTGCCTGTAGATCCATTACCATCTAATTCTTCAGTAAGTTCATAAGTTCCTGAATCAGTTCCGTCGCTCCTCCATACTCTAGAGTTATTAGTTGATGGTACTTGGATGGTGTAAATGAAAATGTTATTTACACTACCTTGAAATGTAGGCACACCCCATATGTCTATATTATCCTTTACTAATACTGTTCCTAAATCAGTCCCGTCAGATTTCCAAATTTGTAAAGTAGTATCGTCAGTTTTTATTGTTATATAAATTAGACTTCCAACAGTTGTTAATCCAAATAATTTCCCAGTGTATTTTGTTACTAGAGAAGAACCTATTGTTTCTCCACTTGTTTTCCAAATTTCTCCACCTGAATAGCTGTAGTCATCATTTGCAACAAAGTACAATTCATTATTAAGTGTTGTTGAGTTTAAATTGGTTAATCCGTCAGTTTCACCAGGTTTAATATCTATTACTAAATTGGTCTTTGAAGATGTGCCATTACTTGACCATAACTCTCTGCCAGAACCATCATTTACAGCTGAAAAGAAAATCTTTCCATTAAACTCCTGTAATCCTATAGGATGCGAATTTTGAAGATTATTGTAAGTGAAATTAGAAACCTGTATTTGAGCATTTATGTGACAGCAAATTAATAATGAGACTAAAAAAAGTAAAGGTTTTTTCATATGGTTGCTTTTAATTTTTATTTAGGTAATTACACACGGTGTTCTACGCTGTTTTTTATTCCGCTTAATTTTTCTTTCAGTTTTCAATTTTACAAACTAGTTAAATTTCGGAAGCGTAAATTTAGTTTCTTAGTGCATTTTTATGCAACATTTATAAATTTCGTTTGAGTAATAATTCCGCAAGATTAAATACGGCATTTTGTTCCGACTCAGAGTATTTTATTCAATCGTTTTAATTTATTTCTTTTATTAATTTGCTAAATTTTAATTTTCCATTTTTTTTTGGTTTTTCTTCCATTTGTCAGATACAAATACACTATATATTGTTAATGCAACTCCAAAAGTTAGAGCGCTATATTGTGAAATTTTGTGTTCGTTCAAAATTGTTAAACCAAGAGTTGTAAACATCAATCCTATTACCATAAAGGTCGTTCCATTATTTTTTTTCATTTCTTGTATATTATTGTTTAGGGTATTAGTAGGTGAAAATATTAATATGTTACAATTTAGATTTTTTTTAATTGCGTAGAACGTGTTTTTGTATGGAAAGTTGCTTAGGCACTAATTTAGCAATTTTTTATACAAGGTGTTGTGGCTAGTACTTTATTTATTTAATTGATATTTGTTGTTATTCTTTGTTAGAATATTATTATTTACTAAATCTTCTAAATGTGCTTTTAATTGAATTTCTGTAATATTATTTATAAGCTCTTTTATTTCATTGCTTGTAAATTCATTTTTTTGAAATTTCTTACGAATGTTTAATATTATATCTGATTGAACCTCAATAGCTGTGCTGTAAAAGAATTCTTCTGGTTCAATACCAAATTTTTTTTCTAGCTTTTTCATCTTGTAAAGTTTAACTGTCGGGTTTTGTGATTTTATGATGGAACAAATTATTTCAATATCACTTTGATTTGCTCTAATTCCGAAATATATCGCTTTTAGTGATTTGTAATTGTAGCCGTAACTTTTATTTGATTCTTGATGAATAAGTCTTAATTCTTCTTCGTGTTCCCAATCAATAGATTTAAATGATAGAAATTTTTGTAGGGATTCCAAACCTATTTTTTCACTCATAAGTATGTTTGAATTTATCTGTGGAATTTCAGGTTTATAAGTGACTTCAAATGCTTTTGAAAATGGCTCAACATTTGAATCAAATTCAAGACAAAAACCTTGATGACTATCAGCGTAATGTGACCACATTAATAAATTTAAATTGTTTTTTGAAAAACAACTCACACCAATTTTTGATAAAGATTCTTTTCGAATATTATTAAGTGTTTCCTGAATTTTCGTTTGTATTCTTAACTTAATTGTTGAAAAAAAAGCTCTAATATCTTCAACGAAATTTATTTCTGAATTTTCGAGATTATTAAGTTTTTCCAGAAAATCGTTTTTATCTTTAAAAATTCCATTCTTTCCATTAAAGTCTAAAATATAATCGATGTGTTCATCACAAAATTTATAAAAGTCTTGTCTTGATATACTATTGTTTAATATTCCTAATAAATCTTTTTTATCATAATTTCTTTTACTTGAATTACAAAATTTTTCAACAAAATTTTCATTACTTAGTTCTTTTATGTTTGCTGGATGAAAAGTGTCAAAAGGATCATTAAAATTTAATGGGTTGTTAAAAAATATTTGATTCTGTTGAATGTTTCTTAAAGCATATGAATTTATTGGTGAGTACTTAAACATTTCTATAAATCTTGAATTTCACTTGTATTAGCCACAACTTATTATAAGGTAATATAAACTTATTATATCCCAAATAAAACAACCAAATCTAGGTGTTCTATCAGGAATTATTAATACTTAAAGATTTTGAAAACGTCTAGCAATTTTATTTTTTCATTAATCTGTTTCAAATTTAGAGTATTCAAATCATATAAATGATATTTTTACAATCAACTTAACAACTATTGTCAACTTTTAAAGTTGATAACTCTTTCAGTGTAAAAGGATACTTACAAATCTTTCCACCAGTTATTGGTATAAGTCTGTAGAGAATCTTTCACCATAATTTCTTCGCCAATTTTAGGCGTAATTACTTTTAGGTTTAGTTCTTTCGCTTTTATAGTTACACGCTCAATAGGATCTGTCCATTCATGCATAGCCAATTTAAAACCTCCCCAATGAATCGGAATTATTTTTTCTGCTTGCACATCAATTCCTGCCTGGGCAGTTTCTTCTGGCATCATGTGTATATCAGTCCACATTTCGTTGTATTGCCCACATTCCATCAAAGCTAAATCGAAAGGGCCATATTTTTCACCAATTTCTTTAAAGTGATTTGCGTAGCCACTATCACCACTAAAATAAATGTTTTCATTTTTAGACTGAATAACCCAAGAACTCCATAAAGTACTTTGTCCGTTGTTTAATTTTCTACCAGAAAAATGTTGCGCAGGTGTACACACTAAGTTCAAATTATCTAACGGTACATTTTGCCACCAATCTAGTTCTGTTATTTTATCAGAAGGAATGTTCCAAGCTTCTAAATGCGCACCCACACCTAAGGGAACATAAAAATGATTGGTTTTGTCTTTAATCTTTAAAATAGATTCATAATCTAAATGATCGTAATGATCGTGAGAAAAAATGACGGCATCAATTTTTGGTAATTTGGCTATTTCTATCGGAAACTGTTCATTAAAACGATTTGCGCCTAACAGCGGATGAGGAGCAGGCACTTTACCAAACATAGGATCTAGTAAAATTGTTTTTCCGTCTATTTGTAGTAAAAAAGACGAATGCCCAAACCAAATCATTCTAGCTTTTCCTTTGTAATTAGCAATATTTAAAGAATCTATAGTAATGGGTTTTAAATCTTCTTTAGGTCTTGCGTTTGGTACTTTTTTAGTAAAAAAGGTATAAGCTATTTTTAAATTCTCGTTAAAACTTAATTCTTTAGGCACCGGATTGGTGTTGTTAAATTTACCGTTTTTAAATTGTTGAGATGTTTTGTAGGTTTCTTGTTTCTCTTTAGAAACATCTCCACCAAAACTTGGGTAATAATTTGTGAATAAGAAGTAAGCGATTACTAATATGCCTATGATAGAAAGAGTTGTGATCATTATGTGTTTTAATATCTTTTTAATCATTTTATTTAAATGGATGCATTACAATTTTTATCAAAAATAGTGCTTCTAAAGTATGTATCCGTATTATAAAGACTATTAGCTGTAGATTTTTGAGTTCAAAAGATGTTTTTGAAGCGATTGTGCAATAGTGTCTTGTTTAAAATTGATAGGATTATAGGTAATGTTTAAATATAAGTTTGTTTTATGGGGATTTTAATTACAGAATGTTATATTTTTATTGAAATCTATTAAAAGACCAAAAACCGAAAGTTGTAAAATCAAACAAAAAATCAAAAAATGATAAATATTATCATAAAAACTAATTTTTAGGTGAATAGTTCGTAATATTAAAAATAAAATTTTGATATTTGCATAGAAATAAACAAGACATGACTTTTATTCAAAACCATCATCATCATTTTTACAATTGCAGTCAAGCGATTTAAAAGTGTATTGAATAAAATCAAGATATTTATAAACCCGTTTGAGCGAATCAAACGGGTTTTTTTAATTTTAAACCGTATTTGCTCAGGCATCAAACAAAAACAAAAATGAGTAATTTAAGAATTGCAGTACAGAAATCAGGAAGATTAAATGAAGATTCAATGAGAATCTTAAAGGATATTGGTATTTCTATAGATAATGGAAAAGATCAATTAAAAGCAGCAGCGAGAGATTTTCCTGTAGAAGTTTTCTATTTAAGAAACGGAGATATTCCTCAGTATTTAAAAGATGGTGTAGTAGATGCAGCCATTATTGGAGAGAATGTTTTAATTGAAAAAGGAGCAGATATTGAGTTTGTAGAACGCT
Source organism: Polaribacter sp. R2A056_3_33 (assembly GCF_019278485.1). Taxonomy (NCBI): domain Bacteria; kingdom Pseudomonadati; phylum Bacteroidota; class Flavobacteriia; order Flavobacteriales; family Flavobacteriaceae; genus Polaribacter; species Polaribacter sp. R2A056_3_33. The sequence goes on along the minus strand of NZ_CP058984.1, from coordinate 3,885,548 downwards.
TAGGTTTTTCTAAGTGTAAAGTTTCTATTGCAGTGCCAAAAGAATCTGAGGCGAATTCGTTAAAAGATTTAGACGGAAAAAGAATTGCGACTTCTTATCCAGAAACTGTTAAAAAGTTTTTAGATGAACAAAATATCAAAGCAGATATACACATTATTAACGGTTCTGTAGAAATTGCACCAAATATTGGTTTAGCAGATGGTATTTGTGATATTGTTTCTAGTGGTTCTACTTTATTTAAGAACGGTTTAAAAGAGATTGAAGTTTTATTGAAATCGGAAGCTGTTTTAGCTGTTTCTTCTAAAATATCACCAGAAAGAAGAGCTATCTTAGAGAAAATTCAGTTTAGAATTCAATCCGTTTTAAAAGGACAAAATTCTAAATATGTGTTGTTAAATGCACCGAATGATAAATTAGAAGCTATTTTAAAATTGTTACCAGGTATGAGAAGTCCTACTGTTTTGCCATTGGCAGAAAAAGGCTGGAGTTCTGTGCACACTGTAATTAGCAAAAATGCATTTTGGGAAATTATAGACGAGTTAAAAGCAAATGGAGCAGAAGGTATTTTAGTGTGTCCTATTGAAAAAATGGTGCTTTAAAAATATTTTAGAAAAATCTATTTAAAGCATACTGAACTTGTTTCAGTATCTTAATAAAAGAAATATAGTAAAAAGACTCTGAAATAAATTCAGGGTGATTAACAAGTTAATCATGAATACAATTATAAATCCATCAAGAAAAGATTGGTCTCAAATTTTAGAGAGACCCACAAAAACGGTTGATGATATAGAGGGAGTCGTAAACGATGTTTTTGCAGATATTAAAGCAAATGGAGATGCAGCTGTAAAGAAATACACAACAAAGTTTGATGGTGTTTCTATAGAAAATACAATTGTTTCGCTTGATGAGATAAAAGAAGCAATTTCATTAGTTTCTAATGAATTAAAAGATGCAATTATTCTTGCAAAAGAAAATATCACCAAATTTCATACTGCTCAAAAAACAGCAAAAGTTTTTGTAGAAACGGCAAACGGAGTTTCATGTTGGCAAGAAAAAAGACCAATTACTAAAGTAGGTTTGTATATTCCTGGCGGAACAGCACCTTTGTTTTCTACGGTTTTAATGTTGGCAATTCCTGCACAAATTGCAGGTTGTAAAGAAATTGTGTTATGTTCTCCTCCAAATAAGGAAGGAAAAATTCATCCAGCTATTTTGTATGCTGCAAATCTTTGTGGTGTTACAAAAATTATAAAAGTTGGCGGAATTCAGGCAATTGCAGGGTATACATTTGGTACAGAAACGATACCACAAGTTTATAAAATATTTGGTCCAGGAAATCAGTATGTAACGGTTGCAAAACAATTGTCTACAAAACATGGTGTTGCCATAGATATGCCTGCAGGACCAAGTGAATTATTAGTAGTTGCAGACGATTCTGCAAACGCAAGTTATGTAGCTTCAGATTTATTAAGTCAGGCAGAACACGGTGCTGATAGTCAAGTTATTTTGGTTTCAACATCCAAAGAAATGATTGCTGAGGTTGCCAAAGAAATTGATGTTCAGTTAGCTAAATTAACGAGAGCAGAAATTGCTCAGAAAGCTATCAATAATTCAAAATCTATTTTTGTAGAGAATGATGAAATCGCTTTAGAGTTGATTAATGAATATGGTCCAGAGCACTTTATTGTTTGTACAAATAATAATGATTTTTATATAGAAAATATAGAAAATGCAGGTTCTGTTTTTATTGGGAATTATACACCAGAAAGTGCAGGAGATTATGCTTCAGGTACCAATCATACCTTACCGACAAATGGGTTTTCTAAATCTTATTCTGGAGTAAATTTAGATAGTTTTACCAAAAGTATTACGTTTCAACAAATTACAAAAGAAGGTATTAAAACTATAGGGAAATCTATTGAGTTAATGGCAGCGGCAGAAGGTTTAGATGCGCATAAAAATGCAGTTTCTATCCGTTTAAAAGATATATAAATTAAATGTCTCCTCGAGCGCAGTCGAGAGGTTTTATTATGAAAACAAACTTTAACCTAGAGAGCTTAATTAGAGAAAATATAAAATCTCTAAAACCATATTCTTCTGCAAGAGATGAATATAAAGATGCTAATACTACAGAAATGATTTTCTTAGATGCTAATGAGAATCCTTTTGAAAACGGTGTTAATAGATATCCAGACCCACAACAAAATGGTGTAAAAGATTTACTTGCTGAAATTAAAGGAGTCAGTAAAGAAAACATTCTTTTAGGAAATGGAAGTGATGAGGTTTTAGATTTAATTTATAGAGCTTTTTGCGAACCTAATAAAGACAATGTAATCTCATTGCCACCTACATATGGAATGTATGATGTGTTGGCAAACATTAATGCCATAGAAAATAGAACGGTATTGTTAAGTGAAGGTGATTTTCAGCCACAAGTTAGCAAGATTTTGAAAGCTGTAGATGCAAATAGTAAGATTTTGTTTTTGTGTTCACCGAACAATCCAACAGGAAATAGTTTTACATCAGAATCGGTTAGAGAGTTGCTTACAAAATTTAAAGGATTAGTTGTTATTGATGAAGCGTATATCGATTTTTCTGAACAAAAAAGTTGGTTAGAAAGATTGTCGCAATTTCCTAATTTAATCATTACACAAACTTTATCTAAAGCATTTGGTTTAGCGGGTATTCGTTTAGGAGTTTGTTATGCATCCAAAGAAATTATTAAAATTTTAAACAATATAAAGCCACCTTATAACGTAAATGAACTAACACAGCAAAGAGCTATTTTAAGATTGGAGAAGATTGATGAAGTAGAGAACGAAATTTCTCAACTAATCAGCGAAAGAAAGCGTCTTAAAAAAGAGTTAGAATGTTGTGTGAGTTATATTGAAAAAGTATATCCTTCGGATGGTAATTTTTTATTGCTAAAGGTAGATGACGCAACAAAACGTTATAAACAGTTAATTGAATATGGCGTGGTTATTAGAAACAGAACTACACAACCTTTATGCGAAAACTGTTTGCGAATTAGTGTCGGTATTTGTGAAGAAAATCAAAGATTACTAAGAGCTTTAAAGGCAATACAGTAATCTATTAATACGGAGTGTCATTCCGGAAGAAGTTCATTGAGTAGAAATCTGATAATAAGATTTCTCAAGAGTTTATACTGAGTATAGTGAAAGGCTTAAAATAGTTCATTTCGAAATGATAAAATTAAAATAAAACAAATCTACAAGGTTCTAAAAAACCTGCAGGAAAAAATATAAGATGAGTAAAAAAGTATTATTTATAGACAGAGACGGAACTTTAGTACTAGAACCGCCTGTAGATTATCAATTGGATAGTCTAGAAAAGTTAGAGTATTATCCGAAGGTGTTTCGTTATATGGCAAGAATTGCCGAGGAACTAGATTTTGAATTGGTGATGGTAACCAATCAAGATGGATTAGGTACAGACTCTTTTCCGGAAGATACTTTTTGGCCAGCACAAAATAAAGTAATATCAGCATTTGAAAAGGAAGGTGTTGTTTTCTCTGAAGTTTGTATCGATAAAACGTTTCCGCATGAAAATGCAGAAACTCGTAAACCAAGAACAGGTTTGTTAACCAAGTATTTTTCTGAAGAATATGATTTGGCAAATTCTTTTGTTTTAGGAGATAGAATTACAGACATGGAATTGGCAAAGAATTTAGGCGCAAAAGGAATCTTTTTATCTGAAGATCCAGAATTGGGTGTAGATGAAATTGAAACTTCTAAACAAGAAATTTTAGACTGTATCGCTTTAACTTCTACCGATTGGAAAGCTATTTATGAGTTTTTAAAATTAGAAGATAGAGTTTCTGAAATCACTAGAAATACCAACGAAACTAAAATTTACATCAAACTAAATTTAGACGGTTCTGGTAAAAATGATATTTCTACTGGAGTTAAGTTTTTCGACCATATGTTAGATCAAATTGGTCGTCATGGTGCAATGGATTTAACTGTAAAAGTAGACGGAGATTTAGAGGTTGATGAACATCATACCATAGAAGATACCATGATTGCTTTAGGTGAGTTATTCAATAAAGCATTAGGAAATAAACTAGGTATAGAACGTTATGGATTCTGTTTGCCAATGGACGATTGTTTAGCACAAGCAGCTGTAGATTTTGGAGGAAGACCTTGGTTGGTTTGGGAGGCTGATTTTAAGCGTGAAATGATTGGAGATATGCCAACAGAAATGTTTTTACACTTGTTTAAATCTTTTACAGACGGAGCAAGATGTAATTTAAATATTAAGGCAGAAGGCGCAAATGAGCATCATAAAATTGAAGGTATTTTTAAAGCTTTTGCAAAAGCGATGAAAATGGCGGTTAAAAGAGATGCTAACAAGATGTTTTTACCATCAACAAAAGGAGTTTTATAATGAAATTAGTAATTATAGATTACGGAGCAGGAAACATAAAAAGTATTCAGTTTGCGTTTAAGAGATTAGGAATTGATGCTGTTTTATCAAATAATATTGATGAAATAAAAGGGGCGGATAAAGTGATTTTTCCAGGAGTAGGAGAGGCAAGTTCTGCCATGAAAATGTTACAAGAAAGCGGATTGGATAAAGTGATTCCTACTTTAAAACAACCTGTTTTAGGTATTTGTTTAGGAATGCAATTGATGTGTAATTCTTCTGAAGAAGGAAATACGAAAGGATTAGGGATATTTAATGTAGCAATAAAGAAGTTTTCGAATGCTGTAAAAGTTCCTCAAATGGGGTGGAACGTGATTTATAATTTGAAATCGGATTTATTTACAGGTGTTAAAGAAAAAGAATTTATGTATTTAGTGCATAGTTTTTACGCAGAAAATTGTGAAGAAGCCATTGCAACTACAGACTATGAATTTGAATATGCATCTGCTTTACAAAAAGATAATTTTTATGGAACTCAGTTTCATCCAGAAAAAAGTGGTTTAGCAGGAGAACAAATATTAAAGAACTTTCTAAATTTATAAATAAAATCGTTTGTCATTCAGAATGTTAATGAAATCAAAATATATTTTGATTGAAATTAAATAACGAAGCTAATTAATAGAGATCTAATAATCTCATTAAAAGATTTCTCAATTGCCTAAAAGGCTCATTTTGAAATGAAAATAATTAATAAAAAGACTATTTTGAGAATAATACCAGCAATAGATATTATAGACGGAAAATGTGTTCGTTTAACAAAAGGAGATTATAACACAAAGAAAATTTATAACGAAAATCCTTTAGAAGTAGCCAAAGAGTTTGAAGCTGCAGGAATCGAATATTTACATGTTGTAGATTTGGATGGAGCAAAAGCAAGTGAAATTATCAACTATAAAGTCTTAGAGCAAATTGCTTCTAAAACCAATTTGAAAATTGATTTTGGTGGTGGTTTAAAATCGGATAAAGATTTAGAAATTGCTTTCAACTCTGGTGCTAATCAAATTACTGGAGGAAGTATTGCTGTAAAAAATGCTGAAATATTTGAAAGTTGGATTGAAAAATATGGTTCAGAAAAAATTATTTTAGGAGCCGATTTTTATCCTGATGCAGCAGGAGGAAAGATTGCAACCAATGGTTGGCAAGAAGAAAGTTCTTTAGAATTGATTCCTTTTATTGGAGATTATCAGCAAAAAGGAATTCAGTATATCATTTGTACAGATATTTCTAAAGACGGTATGTTGCAAGGACCAAGTTTTGATATTTATAATCAAATTTTATCTGAAGTAAACAATGTGAAATTAATTGCTTCTGGAGGAATTTCAACTTTTGATGAAATCCCAAAGTTAGCTGAAAGTGGTTGCGAAGGTGTAATTATTGGAAAAGCGATTTATGAAAATAAAATCAGCTTAAAACAGTTGGAGCAATTTATATTAACAAAATAAATGTCATTACGAGTAAGAATGACGAAGTAATCTCCTGATTAATTGACAGATTGCTTCATTACATTCGCAATGACGAATAACGTATATGTTAACAAAAAGAATAATACCTTGTTTAGATATTAAAAACGGAAGAACTGTAAAAGGTGTTAATTTCGTAAATTTAATTGATGCAGGAGATCCTGTGGTTTTAGCAAAGCAATATGCCGATTTAGGTGCAGACGAATTGGTTTTTTTAGATATTTCTGCAACGTTAGAAGGTAGAAAAACCATGATAGAAATGGTGCACCAAGTGGCAGAACAAGTGAATATTCCGTTTACAGTTGGTGGAGGAATTTCTTCTGTAGAAAATGTAAATGAGTTGTTAAAATGGGGAGCGGATAAGGTTTCCATCAATTCATCTGCCGTTAAAAGACCAGAATTGGTTAATGAATTGGCAGAGAAATTCGGAAGTCAGTGTGTTGTTGTTGCAATTGATGCAAAACAAATTGATGGAGAATGGTTTGTGCATTTGGCTGGAGGAACAATTCCTACCGAAATCAAACTTTTTGATTGGGCAAAAGAAGTTGAAAATCGTGGAGCAGGAGAAATTTTATTTACTTCTATGAATCATGATGGCACAAAAGGAGGTTTTGCAAATGAAGCTTTGGCTCATTTATCAGAAATATTAAACATTCCTATTATTGCTTCTGGAGGTGCAGGAACAATTCAGCATTTTGCAGATACGTTTAAAGAAGGGAAAGCAGATGCTGCATTAGCTGCAAGTGTTTTTCATTTTGGTGAAATTCCTATTTTGGAGTTGAAAGAGGAGTTGAAAAAACAAAATATACCAGTTAGACTATAAAATATAAAGAATGTTATTCCTAAGAAAAAGGAATTTCAGAATTGATAATAAACAAAAAGTTTTCGATACAATCTCGATGAAAAATCGAAATCACTCGAACTGACAGAAAATAACAGAAATAAAAATGTCATTCCGAATAAAGAATGAGGAGAAATATAAATCTCTGAAAAAGCTCATTTTGAAATGACAATACAGTATAAAAATAATATTATGAATATCGATTTCAATAAAAACAACGACGGATTAGTACCTGCAATCATTCAAGATGCAACCACAAAAAATGTATTGATGTTGGGGTATATGAATGAAGAAGCTTTTGCAAAAACGCAAGAAACTAAATTAGTTACTTTCTTTTCTAGAACTAAAAATAGGCTTTGGACAAAAGGTGAAGAAAGTGGAAATGTATTGAATTTAGTAGATATAAAGCTAGATTGTGATAATGATACTTTATTAGTTTCTGTAAATCCGAATGGACCAACCTGCCATAAAGGAACAGAAACGTGTTGGGGAGAGGAAAACAAACCAAACTATGGTTTCTTTTCTACGTTAGAGGACGTAATTACAGAAAGAGTAGCTAACAAAGACACTAAAAAATCTTATGTAGCAAGTTTATTTGCTAAAGGAATTAACAAAGTAGCACAAAAAGTAGGTGAGGAGGCTGTAGAAACTGTAATTGAAGCAATGGATAATAACGACGAGTTATTTTTGTATGAATCTGCAGATTTAATGTTCCATTATTTAATGTTATTGCAAGCAAAAGGATTCACTTTAAAAGATATTGAAGAAGAGTTAAAAGGTAGACATAAGTAGTTTGATTTTATTCTAAAATAAATAAAAAACCCTCATGGTATTAATTGTGAGGGTTTTTTGTTTTTAAGTGTGAAAAAGGTTTAATAATCTTTCATTAAAATCACCTTAAAATTAGGGTAGTTTTCTTTGAATTCTTTTTCTAAACCAATTACATGTGCTGCACCAATAATAACAACGTTTTTGTTTTTCTTCGATTTTACTACTTGACTAGAAATGTTTTTAGCTATTCTCATATTTCTTTCATCGAAATACTTTCTGCCTTGCTTACAACCTTCTGTATCTTTAACAACATAAGAAAATGACGCCATATCGTGTAATTGTTGAAGTGATTTTCTTTTATTTGTGTGTTTGCCTAAACCTCTAAAAATTGCAGGAAAAATAGCGCTATTATAATTTTTCTTGTATAATTTAGAATTTGCAGCATTGTTACCGTTGCTAACCCCTTCTTTATTGCATTTGCCCCATGCATCATGATATTCCTTATTAGTTTGCTGGTCATCAATATTTATAACTGTTTTATGATTCATGTATAAAGCTAACTTGTAAGTTAAATCTCCATCTTCATGTCTTGTTGGTTTTTTTGCTCCATTTACACCGTATTTTTTTATGTAAGAATACAATTCATAATTTCCATGATCTCTTTTGTAAATGAAACATTTTATCAAATAATCTAAATCAACATTATTCATTTTTGTAAAATCTTTGCTAATAGTTGCATTGAATTGAGAATCGTTATAATTGAATTTTTTTTGTAAAGAATCTGATAATTTATAAAATTTCTGATACCCTTTAGACCAACCATTCTTTAAATATTGCCAAGATATAGAATCACTTGCCATTGGTGCTTCTACGTAGATAGCTTCTGGTTTATATTTTTTTGCAAACTTTAGCATTGGTTTGTAGCTTTTTTTTACAATTTTAGGAACGGTGTGCATTGTTCCTATAATTACAATTTCTTGTTGTTTATTTTGAGCAGATAAAACAAAGAATGATAGTAAAAAAGTTACTGTAAAAGTGAATTTAGTTTTCATGATTTTAATTTTTGTGATTAAATTTCCTGAAACAAAATTAGAAAGTAATCTTTTATAAAATCAATATATAAAGGCCTTTGGGGCGAAATGCAGCTATTCTGTGGTAGAATTCAATACTAACTTTACTTCATTTTGATAGGTTCTAGAAACAGGCACTTCTATGTGGTGAGATAACAGTGTAAAAAGTTTACTATTTTCTGTTTTCCATTGTACAAAGTGATGTGGATTGATTAAAAAAGAGCGATGCGTTCTTAAAAGTTGAGGGAATTCTGCAGTAATAATAGATAGTTTATTTCTAATTAGACTTTTCTTTAAATCATCTCCCAAAATATAAAATACTTCAATATAATTATCAGAGGATTGTATGCAAATAACATCATTTAGATACAAACGTAAACCTTCGTAATTTCCTTGACCTTTTATTTCAATTTTCTGAGCTTCCGTTTTTTTGTTTTTGTATTTTCCAAAAGCAAAACGACCAAAAAGTATAATTGGTAAAATGGTAGCAAATACGGGTAAAATTATTGTTTTAAGTTGGTAGCTTAAATCATGAGGAAAAGGTTCACCAGGTACAATTACATATAAGTAAAACAATCTCGTAGCAATAATTCCAATAAAAATAAATATTAGAAAGAATAATAGTTCTGTTTTAATAAACCAATTTCTATTATTTTTTATGAATAGAAAATGCTGTACCGGTAAAAAAAGAACATAACAAATAGCACCTAACACCCCATAAAGTGGTAAGTAAATTAATTTTTCTGAATCGCTAAAGACATTTACATCAAAAGGTTCTGTAAAATATAGAAATACAAAAATCCAAATGGCTAAACTAATTGCAATAATTAAATGGTGTTTTATGGATGGATCGAAAGGAAATTTTTTATTCAATTTTAGCTTTTTTTCAAATATAATAATTTAAAGAGTCTTTTTTTATCTCTATGAAATGATTTTTAATCATTTATTGAGCAAGCTAATTGTCTAAAAGTAAAATAAGTATGTAGCTAATTTATTTTTTTAAGGGATTAATAAAGTAGATAAATAAGCAGTAGCTATTAAAGAAAAGGATACCCATAAATTATTTACTTATAATTTACAGTTTTAATGTTATTACAAACAAAAGGGACTATTTTAAAAGATATTGAAGAAGAATTAAAAGATAGGGTGAAAAAAAATTATGGTATTGATGTAAAGACTAAAGTTTTTCCATAATGTGGGTATTCTCCTGAGGCAAAAACCATTCTAGTTTCACTAAGTTCCTCTAAACTAAGAATAGTAAGCATATTTCTAAAATTTTCATCAAGACTTTCTCCTTTAGAAATATTGATGAAAATTTTACCTGTACTTTCGTGAAAGCTATAGGTTAAACGACCATCTTGTTCTGTTGGGTTATCATAGTAACAATAAGTGTTACCAAGTGTTACTTGAGCTTCATTTGTATCGTAGAAAAAAGTATACTCATCATCGGTATAACAATCGTTAAATTCGCTGAGTAAATCATTTTCATAGGTTTTGTAAAAACCTTCAACTTTCCATGTTTTAGAACCGTTTCCATGGATTTTTTGTAAATCATCTACCGTATATGTCTCATTTATTCCTTTGTTGTCATTATTACAGTTGCATAAAAATAAAGTGGAAAGAATTAATAGAGATAGATAGACGTGTTTCATAGTAGCAATTTTTGGTTTTCTGAAAATATTATTAACCAATTATTGTGCCATTATTTAATGTCTTTGCAAGTAAAAGTACTCACTTTAAAAGATGTTGAAGAAGAATTAAAAAGAATACATAAAAAAAATGTAGTTATTTTACATAATAAAACCTAACAAGTAAAATACTTGTTAGGTTTTATTATTTCTAAGATTCGAAAAACTTATTTTATTTCTTTATCAGGAATGTAATTAATTCCTGTTCTGTTATTCGAGCTCGGATTATCCTTATCATCAAAATTTAAGGTTAAATTCTTTTTTTTATTTTTTTTACTTGGTGCTTTATCTTCTTTGTTCATCATAATTATTTAGGTTTATCAATTGTATCAATTTCTGAATTTTTATTTTCTTCACTATCAATGCTGTATAATTGATTCTCTTCATCTTTTAATGTTTCATTCGTTTTGTTTTTTGGTAATTTTCTACCAGGAATATCTAACGCTTGTCCACTAAAATCAGGTTTATTTATTTTATTTTTTATAAGTTCGTCATCTGCATTATCGTTTCTTGGATTTCCTGCTTTATCTCCTAAAGCTTGTAAATCTTCGTTTGTGATATCTGAATTATAGGTATTCTTCTCTGTTTTCTTTGTTTCCATAATTAAATTATTTATTATTTACATATAGTGCATGTACTACTCCTGGTAACCATCCTAAAATAGTTAATAAAATACTTAGTAAAAATTGCTTTCCAATTCCGTGTTTTAAAAAAACAGCTAAAGGTGGAAGTAATACACTTATTATTATTGTTAAAATAGACATAGTTCTTTCAATTTGGTTATGTTGCAATTTACAGACACAAAAAGGTTTGAATGATCGTTATAGCTGTTTTTATTAACTCATAAGCTAATTTTTACAGATTAGAAATAGAGATGTGGTTTTATATAATGTTGTAACCCATCATTATTAATTTAAATTGTAAAAAGTAGTTGCTTTATTAAATTGTGTTACGTCTAAACTGTCTAAAATTAATAGGTATGTACAGAAGACTTTTGCTCATATAAGGTTTATTTTAATTCATATAAAACTTTAACTTTTATTATTTAATCTTAACAATTTTTAACAGTATGTTTTTTGGTAATAGTCTGTTTTTGTGTAAATTAGACTTGAACTTAAAAATAAATGAAGATGAGCACAATTAAAGAAAGTAGAAAATTTAAAAGAACAAAGACACAAGACAACCCTATGAATATAGAAGGGGTTAAAGACAAAAAAAATAAACAATTTAGTATTGATAATGATACTATTATTGAAGAAAAAGAGAAATAATAAAATTATATAATTTTTCAAATAACAAGCCCTTAGAAAATTTTCTAAGGGCTTGTTATTTGAAAAAAAGGAAATATTAAATCTCATTCATTAAAATTACTTTTAATTGTAAGTTGTTTTCTTTCAATTCTTTATCAAAATCACTTAAAAAGTCATATTTCTCTTTTTTAATTGTTAATCATATTTAAAGTGACTACATAGATATCTTGTTTGGTCATTTTTGCTTTTAACCACGCAAAGAAACTCATCATAAAAATATCTTCTTTTTTGTTATCTAACCAGTTAAAAGAAGTCTGTACTTTTTCTTTAAAAGTTGCAGTTATAGCTATCTCTGGATTTTTATAATAGATTTCTACTAACTTTAAATAGGTAATTACTTTTTCTTGGTTTATTTCTGTAAGATTCGAAAAATAGTTTCTTTTAAAACTTTTTAACCTAGAATCTACCAAATCTATATTTCCTAAATCTATTTGTAATAAAATTTCAATTAAGTTTTTTTTGATGGTCCAAACAATGCCTGCTTTTTCAATATACCATTTATCTGTATGGTAAAGTTTAGATACCATTTTTTGAGCTTTTTCTAAGGATTTATGTTGATAATAAAAAACAATTAAAGAAAGTGTGAAATCTAATTGAGCAACGATATCTGTGCTTTTTTTATCAATATAAGGCTCTAATAAAGAAATAGCTTCGACTTGTTTATTTGTGTAGTTTAAGTTTAGAGCTTGTAATAAATCATATTTCTGAATAAAATCATTATAATATTTTTTCTTTTCTGCATTCATATAAACGAGCATCAATTTTAAATATTTTTCGGATTCTTCAAACTTCTTGTTTCTAAAAAGTACGTTTGCAATTAAATACAAAACCTCTAAGTGATAATTGATTTGTTTGTCTTTTGATGTATGATTTTGAATAACTTGATACGTTTCAATAATGAATTCTTCAATATTATAATAATCAAATTTTTGAGCAGAAGATATACTTGTTATCTGAATAATTTGATATAATGATTTAAAGGATAAAGAATCACTAATTGTAGTGTTTTGTTCTTTTAAAACAACATCTATCAATTTTTTAATATCAATGTTAGATTTATTTTGACGATAATTAGCCAATGAAGTTCTAATTTTAGCGTACGCAATATTTAGATTGTCTTCTAAGACTAGTCGATTTTGGTTCTCTTTAAAATTGGCGATTAACTTATCTAGGTTAATGTCTGGGTTTAAATGTGCATATTGAATTTTAGTATGATATACTTCATTTAAAATTGTAAATAGTTGGTATTCGTTTGCTGTTACGATTGTTTTGTCTAAAATTTGATATCCAACTTTTAGTTGCCCCTTTTTTAGAAAATACCTAGCAGAAAGAATATTTTTTATCAAAAGAATATCGATAGAGTTTTCTTCTTTCATGCTAGTATTTGCGGTAAAATCTATAATAGATTGAAACAATCGTTTTCTTAATGCGTGTAAGGCTGCTTTGTTTTGCTTACCATACAATTTATTAGAAATTTCTTTAGATGATAAATTGTCTTCTAGCAAAAGGTTTACTAATTGACAGTTTTTAGTATCTTTTCTTTTGTTTTTTTTATCAAGGTATAAGAGGAAATCTTGTTGTTGTTCCTTCGTAAAAGTACTTAATACTTCTTTTAAATTTATCATTATATCGTCAGTTAATGTATTGTAAATATACTGAATTTATAAATTGTTATATATTTTAATAAAATTATATCGTCAGTAATAATTGAAAGTTGAATTCTTAGAACTTTAAAAGAGTCGCAAATTTGTAGCATAATTATTAAACTAAATATTATGAATTATCAAACAACATCTTCAATTAATGAAGAAACTAAAAAAGAAAGTAAAAAGAAAAATGGAAAGAATAATTTAAATTCAAAACCAACTTCTGCCTATGTAGGCGCTTCTTGGGGAGCATTAACCATTGGTTTGGTTTCTTACTGTATCGGTTTGTGGAATGCTACTATGGAATTGAATGAAAAAGGATTTTATTTTGTTATTCTTTTAATGGGTATTTACGCTGTAATTTCTCTTCAAAAAGCAGTAAGAGATAAAGCGGAAGAGATTAAAGTAAGTGAAATGTATTACGGAATAAGTTGGGTTGTGGTTCTTGCAGCAATATTATTGTTAATCATTGGACTTAGAAATGCAGATTTACTATTAAGTGAAAAAGGATTTTACGGAATGTCCTTCTTGTTAAGTCTATTTGGAGCCATTACCGTTCAGAAAAATACAAGAGATATCGATTTTATAAACAAGAAAATAGAAGAAGAAAAAAGTTAGTTTAGTAATGGTTTTAGATAACCAAAACCTCACAAGTATTTACTTGTGAGGTTTAAATTTTATAAGAAGTTAATTTTAATGCAAAATAGGTTAAGCAGTAATTTTATTTATAGACTATCTATATTTATCTTTGATTGATAAATTACTTGTTTTGAAAAAATCAAAAATATTAATAGTTTTAGCCTTTTTTACAATTTACATTGTGTGGGGTTCCACTTATTTATTTAATAAAATTGCGGTAACGGCGTTACCACCATTTTTTATGGCTTCGTTACGTTTTTCAGGAGCTGGAATTTTAATAATGATTATTTCTAAAATCTTGAAATTAGATCTTAGAATTACAAGAAAACAACTAATTAACTGCTGTATTTCTGGCTTTTTTTTCTTGGTGTATGGTAATGGTGTTTTTGTATGGGCACTTATGTATTTAGATAGTGGTTTTGCTGCTTTGTTAGCGTCTACTCAGCCATTATTTGTATTAATATTATTACGACTGATAGATAGAAAACCAATGCAAAAACAATCTATAATTGGTGTTTCTTTGGGGATCTTAGGAATGTATTTATTGGTGAGTCAACAATCTATTACTGCCTCAGAAGGAAGTTTACTCGGTATTTTTATGATTTTAACCTGTGTGTTAAGTTGGAGTTATGGAGGCGTGTTCGTATCTAAAGCAGATTTGCCTAAAAACTTCTTTATTACTACAGGGTATCAGACATTGTTTGCTGGTTTGTTTTTAATTATAATGAGTTTTTCTTTTGGTGAAACCATGATTTCACCTTTAGACTGGTCTCAAGAAGTGCAGTATTCTATGGGGATGTTGGTTGTTTTTGGAAGTATTATTGCTTTTACAGCCTTTAATTATTTACTAAAGTTAGTTTCTCCGGAAAAAGTTGCTACTTCTGCTTATGTAAATCCTATTATAGCAATGCTTTTAGGATGGTACTTTTTAGATGAAGTGCTTACAAGTCAATCTATTATTGCGTCTATGGTTTTATTAACAGGTGTCTATTTTATTACTTCTAGAAAAAGGATTGCAAAGGTAGATGCAGAAGAAGTTATAAAACCTTAGATAAGTGAAAAGCGAAAATTCGTTATCTTTTATAATTCAGGAAGTTATTTTGATGTTTAAATCCTTTTTTGAGTCTTTTTTATCTTAGTTTTATTGAGGTTTAAGTAATCATGAAAATATAGAATCTTTTAACCATAACTCAAGTATTACAATAATTAACATTCGTTTATTAATAGTTCTTTATATATTTCACATAAATAATAATCATTGCAAACAATTACAATTCTATATATCATTTTAGCCTTGTTACTGAGTCTTTCGGTAGCTTATTTTCAGTACTTTTTTAAAGAAAAAAATAAGGCTAAAATCAATGTTGTATTATTTGTTTTAAGAACACTGAGTCTTTTTTTATTGCTTTTGTTGCTGATAAACCCAACAATTAAAAAAACAGAACTTATAAATACAAAGCCTGTTTTAGCTGTGTTAGTAGATAATTCTAAATCCATTCCGTATTTTAAAGAAACGAAGCGTATTACAACCTTTTTATCAGAAATTAAAAACGATAATAACATTAAGGAGAAATTTGATATCAATAGCTTTAGTTTCGGAAGTGATGTAAAGCCTTTAGATTCTCTTTCTTTTACAGAAAATGAAACCAATGTGTCTAAAGCAATAACTGCTGTAAATGATTTGTATGAGGATAAAATTGCGCCGATAATCTTATTGTCAGATGGAAACCAAACGATTGGTAATGATTATGAATTTATCAATTCTAAGCAAAAAATATATCCCATTGTTTTTGGTGATACCATACAGTATCAAGATTTAAAAATAAGTCAGTTAAATGTTAATAAATACAGTTATATAAAGAATAAATTTCCGGTTGAAGTATTCTTGAATTATGAAGGAAAGGAAAATGTGTCTTCTCAGTTTTCGATCTATAAAGAAGGAAAAACTGTTTTTACTAAAAAAATACAGTTTTCAGAAACGAATAATGTTCAAACAATTTCGACAAATATAACTTCAAGTAAAGAAGGACTTCAATATTACACGGCATCAATTAATAAGATAGAGGGAGAGAAAAACACAAAGAATAATAGCAAAAGTTTCTCTGTAGAAGTAATCGATGAACAAACAAAAGTATTGATTCTAACTTCTGTGTTACATCCGGATTTAGGAGTTTTAAAAAAATCAATAGAAAGTAATAAACAACGTTCTGTAGATGTTTTTTTAATTGATAAATTTAAATTCAATATTAATGATTATCAGTTAGTTGTTTTAAATCAACCAAACAATAGCTTTAATAATATTTTAAATGAGGTTAAATCGAGTAATAGTAACTATTTTTTAATTTCGGGAGCAAATACAGATTGGAATTTTATCAATAAACAACAATTAGGTTTTACTAAAAACGCTCTGAATCAAACAGAAAATTATGGGGCATCTTTTAGTAATTCTTTTTTAACTTTTTCTCAAAAAGATATTGGTTTTAATCAATTCCCGCCACTTAAAGATCAGTTTGGAGAAGTTAGTATCTCTAAAGAACATCAAACATTATTGTTTCAAAATATAAACGGATTAGAAACCCAGCAACCATTATTGGCCACTTTAGAAGAGAATAATCAGAAAATAGGTGTTCTGTTTGGCGAAGGTTTATGGAAATGGAGAGCTGCTAGTTTTTTAAACTCAAATTCTTTTGAAGATTTTGATGTCTTTATTGGAAATTTAGTGCAATATTTAGCTTCCAATAAAAAGAGAAATCGCTTAGAAGTTAATGCGGAAAGTTTGTATCCTGCCAATGCTAGCATTCAAATATCGGCATTTTATACAGATAAAAATTACCTGTTTGATTCAAGAGCTTTCTTAGAGATCACTGTTACGAATTCTGTAACAAAAGAAGTTGTGAAAAATCCTTTTTCGTTAATAAATAACGCTTATCAAGCAGAAATAGAAAATCTGAATGCGGGAGATTATGAGTATAAAGTTTCAGTAAAAGGGCAAAATATACATAAATACGGTAAGTTTAAAATTACAGATTATCAAATAGAAGAACAGTTTACCAATGCAAATTCAGAAAAGTTGCAAAAATTAGCAAATAAAACAGAAGGTAAACTGTATTTTAAAAATGAAATAGAGAAATTAAAGAAAGTTCTTTTAGAAGATAAATCATTTTATACAACTCAAAAATCAATTAGTAAAGAACAAAACTTAATAGACTGGAAATGGGTTTTATTTGTTGTTATAGGCTTGTTATCAATAGAGTGGTTTATTAGAAAATATTACGGAAAAATTTAAATTTAAAAATTAATATGAGATTTCACACAAGAAAGTGGGTTAAACCCGAAGATTTAAATCCAAATGGAACCTTATTTGGAGGTAGATTATTACAATTTATAGATGAAGAGGTAGCTATTTATGCAATTATTCAATTAGAGCACACAAGAACAGTTACAAAATACATGTCTGAAATAGATTTTGTAAGTTCTGCAAAACAAGGTGATATTATTGAAATAGGAATTGATGTTTTAAAATTTGGAAATTCCTCTATAACTTTAACATGTAGTGTTAGAAATAAGTTAACAAGAAAAACCATTATTGTGGTAGATAAAATTGTTATGGTTTGTTTGGATGAAAATGGGCACCCTAAAAAGCATGGAAAAACAGAAATTGAATATGTGAAAAATCGATTAGAAGATTAGATTTAAGGTTCATTTTTATATCTAAAATTATGTTAAGTATTAGCGCTTTTTAGCCAATATATAGATTATATATATTGTGTTTCACAAAGTTAAATTGTAAATTTGTAATTAATCAAAATTTATAAGTATGGCGAATAATCAAGTAGATATAAAGTTTCCTAAGGGAGGTGTTTTTTTTATCATTTTAGCGGTAGTAGTAATCATTTTATTTTCTAAATCTACAGTGACTATTGGGCCTGGAGAAGGTGGTGTTGTTTTTGAGGCATTGGGAGATGGTATTAATACAGAAAAAACATACGGAGAAGGTTTTCAGATTGTAGCTCCTTGGAATCGTATGATTGTAAGAAAAGTGCGTCAGCAAGCTATTTCTACAGAAATGAATGTACTTTCTGTTAACGGATTAGAGGTAAAGGTAAATGGTACAATTTGGTATGAGCCAGAGTTTACTAATTTAGGGAAATTAATTAAAACAAAAGGTGAGGATTATGAGCGTGAATTGTTAGATCCTGCAATTAATGCAGCTGCAAGAAGTGTTGTTGGTCGTTATACTCCAGAGCAGTTATATTCTAGTAAAAGAGATGTAATTGAACAAGAAATTTTAGATGAAATTCAAATCGTTTTAAAAGGTCAATTTTTAGCAGTAAAAAGAGTTTTAGTAGAAGATGTTAAGTTACCAACTACCATTAGAACTGCCATTGAAACGAAGTTAAAGCAAGAGCAAGAATCTTTAGAATATGAATTTAGATTAGCTAAAGCGTTAAAAGAAGCAGAAAGACAAAAAATTGATGCGGAAGGTAAAGCGGTTGCAAATAAGATTTTAAGTGCTTCTTTAACTGATAAAATTTTACAAGAAAAAGGAATCGGTGCTACTTTAGAGTTGTCTAAATCACCTAATAGTAAAGTTATTGTTATTGGTTCTGGTAAAGATGGTTTACCTATTATTTTAGGAAATCAGTAAAAAGATAATTTCCGCTAACGCGGGATGTAAAAATTAATAAGAGAAATTATTCTCAATGAAAATCCAGCGATAGCTGGATTTTTTTTTGTGCTTATTTTTAGAAACTTAAAGTTCTGTTAAAGTACATTTTAACTTGTAACGATACTTCCTTTTTTGTGTCTTATAAATGTAGGTAGTAGAATTGACCTTTTGTAAGTTTTAAAATTTAGATAAGTTAGTTTGAGGTGATTTAGTCTTAGAACTTGTTTAAGTTTTGCTTATTATCAAAAATACCTCGAAATAACATTATGGTTTTTGAGATTCAAGATTATATAAAAGAATTAAAATAGGATAAAGGAAATTTAAAAGGTATTGATGAAGAGATAATAAAGTTTAGAGACAAATACAGTAACACTGTATTTTAGTTGGTTAATAGTTAGTTTTAATAGTTGATTAGAGTCGGAAGCAATATTGTTTTCGACTCTTTTCAGTTTTGGGTAATTTTTTAAGAATGAAATATTAGTTGTCAATAAGTTTGTAGGAATAAAATGGCAATAAAAGAAGATGGAAAAAGTTCTTATAAATAAAAACCTTGAGGGGGAGCCTCAAGGTTGTAATAATATTGTTATTTCTATATTAGAATATGTATAGAATTAATTTTTTACGGGAATTTTATCGCGTTCAATTTTACCGTTTTTAATGGCTTTGTAGTTTTCGTAACAATCCAATACAGCCTCTATCATTTGTAAATCAGACGCCTTTTTAATAAAGTATTCAGAGTAGTTACAGTCTGTAAGTAATTCTGTAAGTTCTTGTCTGTCCATTTGCAGATATTCCATCATTACTTCTCTGTCAAACTTACCAGCTAACATTTTACGTAAATCATCCTCTTTTTTAAGCTTCTGTAATTTTTTTAATTGTTTCGGTTTGCTTCCAAAAAGATTGTATAAGTAATCTACAGGTTGAAATAATGCCGCAATAGGAGATGAGAAGTCTTTTCCTTTAGGTTTACCAACCTCATAGGTTTGTGGTAGTCCGTTTATTTTAATTCTTGTAAATCGATCTTTTGGTACTTGTTTTACGTCAATTTCTAAAACACCTATTAATTGTGTAGATTTTATAACAACTTCTCTAATTTCTTCTGGTTTTTCATACAAAGCAATTAGTAGTTCGTTTCCTTTTAATAAATCGTTTGTAATTTTTAGTTTTATAGATTCGTATCCTAAATAAGAAACTAAGATTGTGTCGTTTGCTCTTGTTGGTATTTCAAAAAAACCTCTATCATCTGTAATGGTTCCTTGAACTGTATTTAGGTTTAATATATGAGAAGCGCTTAAAGCTTTTTTACTTTCGGCGTGAATAATTTGTCCTTTTAACGTTTTAACACGAATGGTATCGTTCTGTGAGAGTGTGCTTAAAGAAGCGAATAAGCACAAAATGTATAATAGTCTTTGCATATTGCAATAATATGAATAATTGCTTTTAGAAAGGTTAATTTTTTGTGAAACCCGATGATTTATTTGTAAAAATGGATTAAATATAAAAGCGAAGTGTTTTTTAGTAGAAAAACAGCTCTTTAACTTCATTTAGAGCTTATCTAAATTGTAGGTATCTAAAAGTTGAAGATGTTCACTATCTTAATTATGAGACGAAAAAAAAGCTCTTTTCATAGAAAAGAGCTAATAAGTTAAAAGGAACTATATTTATCTATAACGTCTTTTTAAATTCCAAAGCGTTGAATTTGTGTTGCTTAAATTTTTTGTTGGTCCACCAACTTTACTTTTTACTTTCAGATTACTTGTTTTCATAAATTGCTTAATTTGCGGGTGCAAAATTACGCAGTTTATAATGTTATAAAAACAACAGGTTTAATGAGTTTGTATGGTATGTTAACTTTAGGTTAAGAAATTGTTTGCTTTATGGTAATGTGTTGTTATTGAGTGAAATAAATTTATGTTTTACTGTTTTTGATTGCTTTATAGATTCATTAATTCGGCATACAATTTTTGAACCGGTAAACCCACCACATTAAAATAGCTTCCTTCTAAATTATCAATAGCTATAAAACCAATCCATTCTTGTATACCGTATGCTCCAGCTTTGTCATAAGGCTTGTAATTTTTGATGTAATAGTTTATTTCGTCATCAGATAGTTCTTTAAAAGAAACTACGGTAATGTCATTTATAATCTTTTGAAACTGTTTGCTCTTTATACTTATAGAAGTAATTACTTCATGTTTTTTACCAGATAACGCCCTTAACATGGCAAAAGCATCTGCTTCGTCTTTTGGTTTTCCTAAAGCTGTATTTTCTAACCAAACAATGGTGTCTGAAGTAATTAGGATATCTTTTTCTGATAAATTTGAAAAAGCTTTCGATTTTAAATCTGCTAAAAAATCTGTAATGTCCGTTCCTTTTAATTCAGGTGGATAAATTTCTTCAACTTCTTTTAATTGAATTGTAAAATCTATATCTAAATCTTTAAAAAATTGCTGTCTTCTTGGTGATTTAGAAGCTAATATAACGTTATACTCTTTTAATTTTTCTCTTAACATATATTTGTGTTGTTCATCCTGCGGAAGCAGGAATCTATTTTTTATTTCAGTTTGAATAATATCATAGATAAAATTCCGAAAAGCATTATTACTTTCATTAAATTACTTAGAAAACTAAATTCCTTTTTGCTTTCAGAAAACCATAATTTGTACATAAAATAAAGTAGTGGAAGTAGAATTAATAGAATTCCGTAAGTTAATAGTATATAGTCATTAATTAAAGATTGTAAAACGATTAAAAGAAACACTAGTAAAATGGCACTAAAGAAAAAAGCGACTTTAGAAGCTCTTTTTCTTCCAAACAAAATAGGTAATGTATTAGCTTTTATTTTTAAATCGCCATTAATGTCTTCTATATCTTTAATAATTTCTCTAATAAGATTGGTCAGTACAGAAAAAACAATATAAGTTATCATTATAAAAAGAAAACGAATACTTGTGGCCATGTTAATTATTAATTCTAACAAATTACTGTTATGTGCTTTTGGTTCGTTAAATATTACGGTTATAAAGACCACCAAACCTAAGAGAACTGAAACTAGTAAATTACCAATAAAAAGAGTTTTTTTTAAGTATTTAGAATATAAAAAGAGAGCTAAAATAGTTCCTAAAAAAAAGAAACTATACAGATTGTTTTCGGTAGTAAAGGATAAATATATACCAGAGAGTAAACCTAGAATGCTGGTAAAATAGTAAAGAATCCAAGCCTTTTTTTTAGAAATAGATTTTTCTATAATTACTTTTAATGGTTTGTTTATTTTATCAGTTTCTACATCAAAAATATCATTTATAATATATCCGCCAGCGGTGATACATAAAATGCTGAAAGAAAATAATATAAATAGATAATGAGTTAAGGTAATTCCTAAATAAGTAGTGTGTATTAAGGTGTAATTTTTAAAACTAAGATTGCTAAAAAAGATAGAATCTATTAGCGCGTATTTGGTTAAAACCATTGTTAATAAAACCATCAATAGGTTTTTGTAACGAATAAGTCTTAAAAAATCCATTAACCGTTAAAACTCTTTTTAATACGTGC
The DNA here is from genome assembly GCF_019278485.1 of Polaribacter sp. R2A056_3_33. NCBI lineage: Bacteria > Pseudomonadati > Bacteroidota > Flavobacteriia > Flavobacteriales > Flavobacteriaceae > Polaribacter > Polaribacter sp. R2A056_3_33. The sequence goes on along the minus strand of NZ_CP058984.1, from coordinate 3,863,456 downwards.
CAAATCACGTTTGTTATCTCTGTCTTTAATAACTTCTCGTTTGTCGTGCGTTTGTTTTCCTTTTGCCAATGCAATTTCTAATTTGGCAAAACCTTTATCATTAATAAACAAACGTAAAGGAACAATGGTATTTCCTTTTGCTTCAACGTCTTTTCTTAAAGATCGTAATTCACGTTTGTGCATTAATAATCTACGTTCACTTTTAGGTTTGTGGTTAAAGTGATGCCCAAACATGTATTCTTGAATATACATATTAACAATAAACAATTCTCCGCCATCATTAAATTCACAAAAACTCTCTGTAATTCTAGCTTGACTTAAACGAATAGATTTTATTTCCGTTCCGGTTAACTGAATTCCAGCAACGTATTTGTCTAGAATTTCAAATTCGAAACGTGCTTTTTTGTTCTTTATGTTTATCTTTTTCTGAACAGCCATAGACTGATTTTAATTTTAATAATTTTAACAAAGATACATTTTTACTTTGGTCAAAGAAATGTAATTTTGAAATCTATTATCCATCTTATAAAACAGCAAACCATGAAATATTTACCAATTCTTTTTTTAGCTTTTTTAATTTCTTGTAAACCTTCTGAAAACAAGTTGACTGCACAACAAATTATAGATAAGGCTATTATTTCATCAGGGTCAGATAAAGTAGCTAATTCCGAAATTAATTTTGAATTTAGAGACAAAAAATATATTGCAAATAGAAAACCTAATGGAAGTTTTAAGCTTACAAGAAAGCAGAAAGATGACAAAGTAGGGTTTATTTCTGATGTTTTAAGTAATGATAAATTTGAAAGAATAGTAAATGGCATTCCATATCAAGTAAACGATTCAATAGCTAACATTTTATCGAATTCGGTAAATTCTGTGCATTATTTTTCTGTGTTACCCTTCGGATTAAATGACAAAGCAGTTATAAAAAAGTTATTACCATCAACTACCGTAAAAGACGAAGAGTATTATAAAGTACAAGTTACTTTCTCTGAAGATGGAGGCGGAGAAGATTTTGATGATGTTTTTATTTATTGGATTGGAAAACAAGATTTTTTAGTTAATTATTTAGCATATTCTTATCATACAAATGGTGGAGGAAAACGTTTTAGAGCTATAAACAAAGAAGTCTTAAAAAACGGAATTCGTTTTGTAAATTATGATAATTATAAGCCTTTAAATGATGGGATTTCTTTAATTGATATAGATAAAGCATTTGAAAAAAATGAGCTTAAAAAATTATCAGAAATAAATTTAGAAAATATAGAAGTACAGATTTTGGAGTAAGGTAAGTAGTGTTTTATGAAGCTATTTCCTATTTGGATTTTATCTTGAGTGAAGTTGAAGGATACTCGCTATTTTAAAAATGAAATACAAACAAATCGTTTTTATTAAGATAAGTTTATGTATAAAAAATAAGTTATTCAACTTTTTCTACAACACTTGTTTTTTTATCACCAGAAATAGTAACAATATATAAGTTAGCGTTATTGTTATCGTCTATATCTTCATACTTTTTTTCTCCTAAAATCTTATTTACAAAAGCAGGAGTGGTGTTGCTATGTCCAACTATTAAAACGGTTTTGCCTTTTGTTTCTTGCTGAAAAATGGAATCGTACATTTTACTCGGACTGTACTTTATAATTTTTAAACTTTTACTGTCTGCAGTTGGTGTAGCAGTTTCTATAGTTCTGTTGTAGTTTGTTGAGTAAATAGCATCAAACGGAACGTTTTTAAAATGATTTGCCCATTTTTCTGCCCTTTCTATTCCGTTTTTATTTAAATTAGGATTTCTATTAGATTTATTTGTTCTGTCTTTTTCTGCATGACGAATTAAATAATACGTGGTTGTTTCATCGGAAGAACAAGCAGTTATAAAAGTAAAAGCGAAAACAAAAAGCAGTAAAAATTTCTTCATTATATTTGGTTTAGAGAACAAATGTAATCAAAAAGAAAAAGCGATGTTTTTTCAAACACCGCTTTTTCCAACGAACTAAAACTCTTTATTGTTAACTAAAACTTGTTTTAGATTCTTGCTTTTAATGCTGAAGTAAATTCAGGATGACAAAATTATACATTTTCTACAAAATCAGACTGATTTCTAAAAACCAATTTATCATCAAAAGCATCAATTAAGATAATACTATCTGTTGTGATTTTTCCGGATAAAATTTCTTTAGAAAGCTGATTTAATACTTCCTTCTGAATCACTCTTTTTACAGGACGGGCACCAAATTCTGGCTGATATCCTTTTTCAGCCAAATACGTAATTGCTTCATCGGTTGCATCTAAAGTAATTTCTTGTTTACCAATCATTTTCTTTAAATGATCTATTTGTAATTTTACAATTTCAAATATATTTTCCTTATTTAAAGGTGTAAACATAATTACATCATCAATTCTGTTTAAAAACTCTGGTCTTACAGATTGTTTTAACAATGCTAAAACTTCAATTTTAGCCAACTCAGTTACAGCTTCTAAATCTGCTTTTGGGTCGCTAAATTTATCCTGAATAATATGGCTACCAATGTTAGAGGTCATAATAATTATGGTGTTTTTAAAGTCAGCTACACGTCCTTTGTTATCCGTTAACCTTCCTTCATCTAACACTTGTAATAAAATATTAAAAGTATCTGGATGCGCTTTTTCAATTTCATCTAGTAAAACAACAGAATAAGGTCTTCTTCTAACAGCTTCTGTTAATTGTCCGCCTTCATCATACCCAACATATCCCGGAGGCGCACCTACCAATCTACTTACAGCATGTTTTTCTTGATATTCACTCATATCAATACGTGTCATAGCGTTTTCATCATCAAAAAGATACTCTGCTAATGCTTTTGCTAACTCTGTTTTACCAACCCCCGTAGTTCCTAAAAACAAGAAACTACCAATAGGTTTATTTGGGTTTTGTAAGCCTGCTTTAGATCTTCTAACGGCATCAGAAATGGCAACAATTGCTTCCTCTTGTCCTACGACTCTTTTATGTAACTGACCTTCTAATCTTAGTAGTTTTTCACGTTCAGACTGAATCATTTTTGTCACTGGAACACCAGTCCATTTAGCAACTACTTCAGCAATATCATCATAAGTTACTTCTTCTTTTATCAAAGATTTTTCAGATTGATTCTCTGCCAATACTTTTTGGAAACCTTCTAAATCTTCTTGGGCTTTTTTAATTTTCCCATATCTAATTTCGGCAACTTTACCATAATCTCCATCACGTTCTGCTTTTTCCGCTTCCATCTTTAAATCTTCTATGGCAGCTTTTGCATTTTGGATATTATCAACTACATCTTTTTCCGATTTCCATTTTGCGTTCATCTCATTTCGCTCTTCTTTTAGATTCGCTAAATCAGAACGTAAAGATTTTAACTTGTTCTCATCTTTTTCACGTTTTATGGCTTCAATTTCAATTTCTAACTGCATCACTTTTCTGTCTAAAACATCTAGTTCTTCTGGTTTAGAATTGATTTCCATACGTAATTTAGCCATCGCTTCATCCATTAAATCAATCGCTTTATCTGGTAAAAAACGATTGGTAATATAACGCTGAGATAATTCTACCGCACCAATAATGGCTTCATCTTTAATACGAACCTTGTGGTGTGTTTCGTATTTATCCTTAATTCCTCTTAAAATAGAAATAGCACTTTCTGTATCAGGTTCATTTACCTGTACTTTTTGAAAACGTCTTTCAAGAGCTTTGTCTTTTTCAAAATATTTTTGATATTCATCCAACGTAGTTGCACCAATTGCACGCAATTCTCCACGTGCTAAAGCGGGTTTTAGAATATTTGCAGCATCCATAGCTCCATTTCCACCACCAGCACCAACTAAAGTGTGAATTTCATCAATAAATAGCACAATATCTCCATCGGCGCTTGTTACCTCTTTAATTACAGCTTTTAAACGCTCTTCAAATTCTCCTTTATATTTTGCACCTGCAATTAATGCACCCATATCCAAAGAAAAAATTAGTTTTCCTTTTAGGTTTTCTGGTACATCACCATCAACAATTCTGTGCGCTAAACCTTCTGCAATAGCTGTTTTTCCGGTTCCTGGTTCTCCAACTAAAATTGGATTATTTTTTGTTCTACGAGATAAAATCTGTAATAATCTACGGATTTCTTCATCTCTACCAATTACAGGATCTAATTTGCCGTCTTGCGCTAATTGATTTAAGTTTTTAGCAAATTTTTTTAAAGAATTATAGGTTTCTTCTTGACTTTGAGAAGTTACTCTTTCTCCTTTTCTTAACTCATCAATAGCTGCTTGTAAATGCTTTTCTGTGACACCTTGGTCTTTTAAAACTTGTGCAATATTACTTTTAGACTTAAAAATAGCCAGAATTAAATGTTCAATAGAAACATAATCATCTTTCATCTTTTTTGCAATAACAGCTGCTTCTGTTAAGGTTTTACTAGCTTCTCTAGAAATCATTAATTCTGCACCAGAAACTTTAGGCAAACTCTCTAGTTGTTTGTCTAAAATTTGGTTTACAATATTTATATTAATGTTTAATTTTTTCAAAAGAAAAGGTAAAACATTTTCATCAACTTGTGTTAAAGCTTTAAAAATATGTTCATTTTCTATTTGATTATGACCAAAACCTTGCGCAATCTGTTGCGCCATTTGTATGGTCTCTTGCGATTTTGTTGTATAATTGTTAAAGTTCATTTTTCTAAATTTTTATTTTTTTTGATAACAATAGAGCAATTTTAATACCATCCGGTCATTAGTTTTAAAATGAGTCATTTTGTCTTGTAAGTGATTGTTTTTACTGACTTTTTGACAAATGAAAGTTTCGTATATTTACATCGACAAACCAATAAAAAACATACAATGAGTATATTTAATAAGATTTTTGGAGCAAAAGAAGATGCTACATCAAAAGTACAAAAAGTGTCATACTTAAACTGGATTCCTTTAACTTCTATAGAGCAATTAGAAGAAATTAAAGAAATTTCTAAAACAGAAGCTGTTTTAATTTTTAAACATTCTACTAGATGTGGAATTAGCAGTATGGTAATTAAGCAATTTGAAAAGCTTTTTACAGAAGAACATCAAAATTTAAAAGTTTATTATTTAGATTTATTAAATTATAGAGATATTTCTGATGAAGTTGGGTTTACTTTTCAAGTAATGCATCAATCACCGCAATTAATTGCAGTTAAAAATGGAGTTTCTGTAGAGAATGCGTCTCATTATGAGATCACAAATACAAATTTATCGAGATTTATATAGGATAAACTTGCATAAACCCTTATTTAAGTCTTATTTTTGTAGCCTAAATTTATATTCCTTTGGCAGAGATAGACACTTCAGTAAAGAAAGTAGGTAAAGAATTATACGGTTATCAACAAGATGCACTTCAAGAGATTTTTAGGAGGTTTAAAGATGCACCTAAAGATTACCATTTATTGTATCAATTACCTACAGGTGGTGGTAAAACTGTTATTTTTTCTGAAATAGTTAGACGTTATTTAGAAACTTTTAAAAAGAAAGTTTTGGTTTTAACACACAGAATTGAGCTGAGTAAGCAAACTTCTAAAATGTTAAAAGAATTTGGAGTTTCTAATAAAATTATCAATTCTACAGCTATTTTAGATGATCAAGACGATTTTAATTGTTTTGTGGCAATGGTTGAGACCTTAAAAAATAGGTTAAATGATGATAAATTAGATATTTCTGATATCGGTTTGGTAATTGTAGATGAGGCACATTACAATTCTTTTACAAAAATCTTTAAGTTTTTCGATGAGTCTTTTATACTTGGTGTAACAGCAACTCCTTTGAGTTCTAACATTAAATTACCAATGTATGAGAATTATCAAGAGTTATTTGTTGGAGAAACGATTCAGCATTTAATAGATCATGAATATTTAGCAAGTGCAAATTTATATTCTTATAATGTTGGTTTAACTTCTTTGGAAGTAGGAGCAAATGGAGATTATACAGTAAAATCTTCTGAAGATTTATATACGAATTCAGACATGCTTTCTAAATTAGTTTCTGCATATGAAGAAACTGCAAAAGGAAAGAAAACCTTAATATTTAATAATGGTATTAACACATCTATACAAGTGTTTCATGCATTTAAAAAGGCGGGGTATCCAATTGCACATTTAGACAATACAAATACAAGAGCAGAGCGTGAACTCATTTTAAAGTGGTTTAAGAAAACTCCAGGAGCAATTATTACTTCTGTAAGTATTTTAACAACTGGTTTTGATGAGCCAACCATTGAAGCAATTATATTAAATAGAGCAACAAAATCATTGACTTTATACTACCAAATGATTGGTCGTGGTTCTAGGGTTTTAAATAACAAAAGCACTTTTGATGTTATCGATTTAGGTAACAACTTTCATAGATTTGGTCCTTGGGGAGCAGATTTAGATTGGGAAAAAATGTTTAGAGCGCCAGACTATTATTTAAATGCAATTCTTTCTGATGAAGATATAGAAAGTACCTTTAGATATGAATTAACGGCAGATGTTAAAAAAGAATTTGAAAAATCTACAGATACTTATTTCGATATGAAAAAAGTATATATAGATACTATTAGACAAGGAGAATCTTCTAAAAGGGTTTTAGAAAAATCTATTGTACACCATGCAAAAATGTGTATTGAAAATAGTGAAGATGTTTTTGATGCATTAATCTTAGCAAAATTATTAGGAGAAGAAATTGATGATAGAATTAATAGATATGCAAAATGTATTTCTAAAAGTACTCACAATTTTGTAACGTGGTTAAAAGACGATTATAGAAAGAAATTAAATGCTTATTTAAGAACTAATTTCGATGAAGATTTTGAGGAAATTCATGGTCATCCACCAATTGAAGAATAAAAAAAATAAAAATTGATATTTTGAAGTTGTTTCAAGAAGTCTAATCAATTAATCATAAAATCTGATGAAATTCAGATTGACAAAAAACTCTGAATTTTCAGAGTTTTTTTTGTTTTAATATCTTTCCTTTAATCTGCTAAATAAAAGTTTCTTTTAGAAACTTTTATATCCTTATTTTGGTTAAATATCTTAGCTTATTATCAAGAAGTGTTTGTAACTCCTTTAATCACTATTATTTACGAGAAAAATTAATAACCAAAAAAAATGTCATTTTTTTTTTGATTTTGTTATTTGTATTCAAAAAAAATATACATTTGCTTAACTTATTTAAGTAAAATGTTTAGTTTTTCTTATTTCGGAAATATCTTTCTATCGGAGAATGAAAGTTATATCGCATTTTGGAAATGCAACGAAAAAATTAAGGTATCTCCATTTTCAATTCTTCAAGAATTGCAGCTTTTTTCAAAGTTGCACGTTGTTTACTTGCAAATATTACAGTGATAACATCCTTTTTTCAGGCTTATAATTTCTATTCTAAAACATTCGTTTGTTTTAGTTTAGACGGATTTATCATATAATTAATTAAAAAAGTAAAGTGAATACAAAATACATAGATTTAGTCGAGCAAACGTTCGATTTCCCACAAGAAGAATTCAAAACAGAAAATAATAAATTGTTTTGGCACGGAATTAATTTAATGGAATTAATAGAACAATATGGTTCACCATTAAAATTTACGTATTTGCCAAAAATTTCAGAAAACATCAACAAAGCAAAAGGATGGTTTCAAAATAGTATTGAAAAACATAACTATAAAGGAAAGTATTTTTATAGCTATTGTACAAAAAGCTCTCATTTTAAACATGTTTTACATGAAGCTTTAAAAAATGATATTCATATAGAAACATCGTCTGCTTTTGATATAGATATTGTAAATAATCTTAAAAAAGAAGGAAAGATAAAAGACAATACGTACATTATTTGTAACGGATTTAAACGTGACCAATACATTAAAAATATTGGAGGTTTAATTAATTCTGGTCATACAAATGTGATTCCTATTATTGATAATTACGAAGAAATCAACCTATTATTAGATGAAACTGATAAACAGATAAATGTTGGTATAAGAATAGCATCAGAAGAAGAGCCTAAATTTGAGTTTTATACTTCTAGATTAGGTATTGGATATAAAAATATTGTTGCTTTTTATGAGCGAGAAATCGCTACTAATACACAAGTAGATTTAAAAATGTTACATTTTTTCATCAATACAGGTATTAAAGACAATGCATATTATTGGAACGAATTGATGAAATGTTTAAACGTTTACATCAACCTAAAGAAAATATGTCCTACGTTAGATTGTTTGAATATTGGTGGCGGTTTTCCTATTAAAAATTCATTGGCATTTGATTATGATTACGAGTATATGATTGATGAAATTATCAATCAAATAAATGAAGTTTGTAAAGATGCAGGTGTAGATGTACCAAATATTTTTACAGAGTTTGGAAGTTTTACCGTTGGAGAATCTGGAGCAGCTATTTATGAGATTTTATATCAAAAGAAACAAAATGATAGAGAGCGTTGGAATATGATAAACTCTTCATTTATAACAACTTTACCAGATGCTTGGGCTATAAATAAACGTTTTATTATGTTACCAGTTAATAAATGGAACAGACAATATGAACGAGTTTTATTAGGTGGTTTAACCTGTGATAGTGATGACTATTATAATTCTGAACAACATATAAACGGAATTTATTTACCTGTTTATGAGAAAGATAATCCGTTGTATATTGGTTTTTTTAACACTGGAGCATATCAAGAATCTATTGGAGGTTTTGGAGGTTTACAGCACTGCTTAATTCCGCATCCAAAACATTTAATTTTAGATAGAGATGAAGACGGAAATTTAACTTCAAGAGTCTTTAAAGAACAACAAAAAAGTAGCGAATTATTATCAATTTTAGGATATTAAAAAGAAAAAAAATGAACAAAAATAAAACATATGCAGGAATTCCAGAAGAATTTGGAAACCTGTCAACATCAAAGATCGTAATTATTCCTATCCCTTATGATGGAACAAGTACTTGGCAAAAAGGAGCAGACAAAGGACCACAAGCTTTTTTAGAAGCATCAGAAAATATGGAATTGTATGACATAGAAACAGATTCTGAGGTTTATAAAGAAGGTGTTTATTTGGCAGATGCCATTACAGAAAATACATCACCAGAAGCTATGGTAGATGCTGTACATCAAGTTACGAAAAAGTACATTAATAGAAATAAATTTGTGACTGCTTTTGGTGGAGAGCACTCTGTGTCTATAGGAACTATAAGAGCTTTTAATGAGTGTTTTAGTAGTTTAACTGTTTTACATATTGATGCACATGCAGATTTAAGAAAAGAATATGATGGTTCTAAATGCAACCATGCTTGTGCGGTTTATGAAGCTAACCAAAATACAAATTTGGTACAAGTTGGTATTAGAAGCATGGATATTTCTGAAAAAAGAGAAATGAATTTAGATAAAGTTTTCTTTGCACATGATATGGCTGTAAATGAAGATTGGGTAGAAGATGTAATTGATCAATTAACAGAAAATGTTTTTATTACGTTTGATTTAGACGCGTTAGATCCTTCGATTATGCCATCTACCGGAACTCCAGAACCAGGTGGATTGTTTTATTATGAAACATTAGAATTCTTAAAACAAGTTTTTAAACAAAAGAATGTTGTTGGTTTTGATATGGTAGAATTGTGCCCTAATGAAAGTGAAAAATCTTCAGACTTTTTAGCTGCAAAATTGTTTTACAAAATGTTAAGTTACAAATTTGCTTCTAATGATGATAGTTATGATATTGGTGATGATGCTACTGATGTAAATCCATTTAGTAAATTGTCTAAGTTTAAAGGTGATGATAACGACGATTTTTAGTTCTATAAAATGATTAAAAACATCGAGAACATTGAGCTTCATTATTTAACGTTAACTGATTATAAACAGTTAAAAGAAGCGATGATTCAGGCATATTCAAGTATGCCAGGTTCTTATTGGAGAGAAAATCAAATTAAATCTTTGATTGATAAATTTCCAGAAGGACAAGTTATTATTAAAGTAAATGGTGAGTTAGCAGGTTGTGCATTGTCTATTAAATTAGACTATGATAGTTTCGATGATCAGCATACGTATGAAGATATTACGGGGAATTATACCTTTGATACACATGATGAAAATGGAGATGTTTTATACGGAATTGATGTTTTTATCAAAAAAGAATACAGAGGTTTACGTTTAGGTAGAAGGTTGTATGACTATCGAAAAGAACTTGCCGAAAAACAAAATTTAAGAGGAATTGCGTTTGGAGGTAGAATTCCGAATTATCATAAATATGCAGCAACATTATCGCCAAAAGAGTATATAGAAAGTGTAAAACGTAAAGAAATTCACGATCCGGTTTTAAACTTTCAGATTTCGAATGATTTTCATCCTTCAAAAATTTTAAAAGGATATTTAGAAGGTGATGAAAATTCGGGTGAGTTTGCAGTTTTATTAGAATGGGATAATATTTATTACGAGAAAAAGTCTAAAAAAGCAGCTACAAAGAAAAAAGTAGTGCGTTTAGGATTGATTCAGTGGCAAATGCGTTTGTATAAAGACTTGGAAGAATTAATGCAACAAGCAGAGTATTTTGTAGATGCAGTTTCTGCATACAGGTCGGACTTTGCATTGTTTCCAGAGTTTTTTAATGCTCCGTTAATGGCAGATAATAATCATTTACCAGAATCGGAAGCAATTAGAGAATTGGCAAAATATACGCCGCAAATTGTTCAGAAATTTTCTGAGTTGGCAATTACGTATAACATTAATATTATTACTGGTAGTATGCCAGAAATTAAAGATGAATTGTTGTACAATGCGGGTTATATCTGTAAAAGAGATGGATCTACAGAACGTTATGAAAAATTGCATGTTACACCAGATGAAGCAAAAGTTTGGGGAATGCAAGGAGGAAATGAGTTAAAAACGTTTGATACGGATTGTGGTAAAATTGGCGTATTAATTTGTTATGATTCTGAGTTTCCAGAATTAAGTAGACTTTTAGCAGAAGAAGGAATGGATATTTTGTTTGTTCCGTTTTTAACGGATACGCAAAATGGATATTCTAGAGTACGTCATTGTGCACAAGCTAGAGCTATAGAAAACGAGTGTTACGTAGCTATTGCTGGTAGTGTTGGTAATTTACCAAAAGTAAATAATATGGATATTCAATACGCACAATCTATGGTATTTACACCTTGCGACTTTTCTTTTCCTGCAAACGGGATAAAGGCAGAAGCAACTACAAATACTGAAATGATTTTAATTGCAGATGTAGATTTAGATTTACTAAAGGATTTAAACCAGTTTGGTAGCGTACGAAATTTAAAAGATAGAAGAACAGATATATTTGAAGTAAGAAAACTTCCAAAAAAATAAAAAAACAAAATGAGCAAACATATTACAAATTTTATAGAAAAATACTTTTTACACTTTAACGCTGCAGCTTTAGTAGATGCTGCAAAAGGGTACGAAGCACAATTAAACAAAGGATCTAAAATGTTAGTTTCTTTAGCAGGAGCAATGAGTACTGCCGAATTAGGGAAGATCTTTGCAGAAATGATTCGTAAAGATAAAGTACAAATTGTTTCTTGTACAGGTGCAAACTTAGAGGAAGATGTTATGAATCTTGTTGCACATTCTCATTACAAACGTGTGCCTAATTATAGAGATTTAACGCCACAAGACGAGTGGGATTTACTTGAAAAAGGATTAAACAGAGTTACAGATACTTGCATACCAGAAGAAGAAGCTTTTAGAAGAATTCAAGAACATATTGTAAAAATATGGAAAGATGCAGAAGCTAAAGGTGAGCGTTACTTACCACATGAATACATGTACAAATTATTACTATCTGGTGTTTTAGAGCAATATTACGAGATAGATATTAAAGATTCTTGGATGTATGCTGCTGCAGAAAAAAACTTGCCAATTATTTGTCCGGGTTGGGAAGATTCTACCATGGGTAATATTTTTGCTTCTTACGTGTTAAAAGGAGAATTAAAAGCAAGCACTGTAAAATCTGGAATTGAGTACATGACGTTCCTTGCAGATTGGTATACAAATAATTCGGAAAACGGAATTGGTTTCTTCCAAATAGGAGGTGGGATTGCAGGAGATTTTCCTATTTGTGTGGTGCCAATGTTGTACCAAGACATGGAAAAACCAGAAACACCATTTTGGAGTTATTTCTGTCAAATTTCTGATTCTACAACAAGTTATGGTTCATATTCTGGAGCAGTACCAAATGAAAAAATTACTTGGGGTAAATTAGATATTGATACGCCAAAGTTTATTATAGAAAGTGATGCAACGATTGTGGCACCATTAATTTTTGCTTATTTATTAGAAATGTAGCGTCGCAGATGCTTTTATTATAAAAGCAGAATTGCTAATTTTTAACTTATAATTAAAAAATATAAAAATGAAAAGAGTAATCGTAGAATACGCAAAATTGACTACTGATATATTAGATATGTTGGTAGAAAAGTATCCTGACGGATATGACTATGAAGACATTATTTCCTTTAAAAATGCAAAAGGAGAAACTGTAAAAGCGGTAGAAGTGAAGACAGAAGAAACTATTTATCTTGTAAAAATCAGTTCTAAGCTAGAACAGACTATGGAGGATTATGCAGAAGATGAAGATTCTTTTGATGAGGATGGAGATATAGATGTTGATGATATAGAGGGGGAAATATAGGTAAAAACAAAAATAGCTTGGAAATTTTTCTAAGCTATTTTTTTATCAAGAATAATTATTCTTTTATTAATTCATTGCAGGGTCAGACCTTTTAACACCAGCATTTGTATGTACATTACCAACTTCTGTAATTACTACCCCTTCCGGACCCGCCATTTGCCAATGAGCAGATTCAACTTCTTCTAATTTAGCAAAATCACCTTCATTTGCTTCAATAATATGATTTGCTGTTACTTTTCCATCCCAGTGAAACTGAGGAACTATAACTTGAGGGAAATCGGCTCTATTGTCAACACCAACACCAGCTACATAACTTTTTCCGTGTCTTACAACCCAACCTTCCATTTTTGCAGGGTTTCCATCTGCAGCAAAGTGCATGTGCTCTCCTAACATTTGACCTGGAAGTAAAAAGATGTCCATAAGCATGTATTTATCTACTTCATTGTTTACAAACATTATAGAAGCTAAACCTAATTCGGCATATTTTCCTTTGTTATAATCGGTAAGCCAAATTCTTTCACGTAAACCTTCAAAAACAGGGTAATCGTGATAAGCTAACATTTCCATTAATGCACCTTTTGCTTTTTCTTCTAAGAATTTTCCATCAGCGTCATAAAACTGTCCATTGGTGAATGTTAATTCTTTTTTAGCAATTTGCTTTAGTTCTGTAGTTTCATTTTCTTCCGTATTTGCTTTTTTCTCTACTTTGTCTGCACAACTTGTAAATAAAATTGAAATTAATAAAGCGATTAATAATGATTGTTTTTTCATGAATTTGGTTTTTAATTTAATACATAAAATTTATGTACAGTTTTTTCAAATTTAAGATTTTTGCTAATTATTCTATATTAAGAAAAGCACTTTAACATAAATTATAGAAAGTAATATTTTTTTATAAATTATAAAAGAGTGTTTTACCCTAAATTATAAAGGTTAATACTTATTTTTTTATAAATTGAAAGTGGATAAATTATCTTGAATAGTAATTATCTTCTTTTTTTATATAATAAGTAGACATGTAGATTTAATTCATTTTTTTATAAAATATCTGTTTTTTGATGTTGTTATTCCTAAAAATGTAAAATTATTCTTATAAAATTACTTAAAACTTAATATCTGGTTTTATTATTTATGAGGAAGAATAGAGCTTAATAAAAAAACAGATTTTTTTTGTTAATTAAATTTGTTCAAGAATCAAAATGGTATAAATTAGCACTGTATAAATATAAATAATTAATCTACTGTTTATCAAATCCATTTTATATTGGTATCAATAAACAATAGTAAATTTCTCCCTAAATTATTTATTATATATCATTTTTATTTTTCTAAGTACTAGCATCGTCGTCATTTTTTTTTGTTTTAAATTTCTATAATTTACTACTCAGAATGTGATTTTCGATGGCGAAGCCGTAAAATAGATGCAAATACCTTCCCCTAATTTTTACTGTTGAATATACTCCTTTATCAAGAAGTTTTTCACGTACATAAATTTCCCCTTAAAATATTAATAACCATTACTGTTGTAGTTAATATAAACACATATTAATTGGAGATAAGAAAAACGTTACAGTATGAATACAATCAGAAAAAGAAAAGAAGAATTACAATGGTTTGCCGTCTATACAAGACCTAAGGCCGAACAAAAAGTAAAGGAAAGACTATCTGTTGCTGGGTTTGATACTTTTTTGCCAATGCAAACTGTAGTTAAACAATGGAGTGATCGTAAAAAGAAAACACAAGTTCCTTTTATTAATTCTTATGTTTTTGTAAAATCAACCCAGAAAAATTTAGCTCAAATTTACCCAACAGCAGGGGTACTAACTATTTTAAAATATTTAGGAAATTATGCTGTAGTTAAAAATTATGAAATTGAAAATTTAAGAATTCTGTCTACAAATAGTTATTCACTAACCACAGTGTATAAGAGACCAACAGATTTCGCTAAAGGAACAAAAATAACTGTTTCTGAAGGAGCCTTTAAAGGTTTGTATGGTAATTATTTATCTAATTCAGGGAAAGACAAAGTGATTATAGAAATGGAAGCCTTAGGGAGTTATGTAGAAGTAACCTTGCCTATAAATAGTCTGCAAAAAATATGATGCTTTTTAATTTAAAAGACTGTTTCAAAAAAAACATATTTATTAATTAATAAAAACAGATAGCTATGAGCGTAATTAAAAAAGTTTTAAGAGTTGCATTAGTAGCAACAGTAGGTATGGTATTAATTGCTGTTGTGAATTTTATAATGTTTCCATAAAAATCAACTATTTTATTAAAAGGAATTCTAGATTTATCTAACTGATAATGTTTTTTTAGATAGTAACGATACAGCGTTAAAAGAACTTAAGCCAATAGGCATTTGTAAAAAAAGGATTTTAATGGGGTATTAGTAAGTTTCGTTGTCTACAATTATTTATATGTTAGAAAGTAAAGGAGTTTTTTTAAATAATCTAGTTTTAAGAGAGTGTAATTCTATTAATAATATTGAGGTAGAGTCTTCAATACAGTGAAGAAGTTAATATTCTGAAAATAGGATATAAAGTTAAATGACAAGTTTAAAGAAAAAAAGTTTAACAGGTCTTGTTTGGGACTTTGTTGGGAAATTAGGACTGCAAGGAGTTGGCTTTTTTGTTTCCATAATTTTAGCTAGAATTCTATTACCAGAAGATTTTGGTTTATTGGCCATAATTACCGTTTTTATAAATTTAGCAAATGTCTTTTTAGATTTTGGTTTTAGTACAGCTTTAGTTCAGCGAACTAATGTAACTAATGAACATTACGCTTCTGTTTTTTTTATGAATGTAATTATGGGAGTCTTTTTAGGAGGACTTGTGTTTTTTACAGCTCCATTAGTTGCTAGTTTTTATGAGAAAGAAGTATTAACAAATCTTATTAGAGTTATGTCTTTTAGTTTTGTTATAAATTCATTTGGTAATGTAACCAGAGCGTATTTAAGAAGGATCATGAATTTTAAGATCATATCTGTATCCAATATTATATCTGCTTTTATTAGTGGTTTTATAGCTGTATATATGGCATATAATGGTTATGGAGTATGGAGTTTGGTTGTGCAAATATTGATTTCAGAAATACTTAACAATATTTTAATTTTTGTACTAAGTAAGTTTCGCTTTAAACTAGTTTTTAGTCTGAAGGCAGTAAAAGAATTATGGGGATTTGGATCGAAAATTTTTTTAACAGGAGTTTTAGATACTATATTTATAAATTTAGATTCGTTAATAATTGGAAAAATATTAAATCCAGCCACTTTAGGATATTACTATAGGTCAAAATCTTTAGAAAATTTTTCATTTAGATATACAGCTTCTACATTATCAAATATTTTATTACCTAGTTTAAGTACTATTAATAACGAACCAATTGTATATAAAAATACAGTTTTAAAACTTTTTAAGATAATTTCATTTGTGTCTTTTCTTGCTTGTGGAGTATTTTTAGTTGGAGCACATGAAATTATATTATTGTTGTTTTCTGATAAATGGGAACCTTCAGTACGTATATTTCAAATAATTATATTTGGTGCTTTTGCACCACAAATTTTTAATTTATTTTATAATATATTATTAAGTAAAGGGTTGTCTGGGTTGTATTTAAAGATTAATGTTTTTAGTAAGATATTGTTTTTTGCAAATTTTATTTTTTTGTTTTATGGGAATTTAAATAGCTATTTAATAGGCTTCGTTTGTGCTCAGATTATTGTTTTTTTTACAGGTTTAATAGTGATTTCAGAAAAATTAAACTTTAAAAATGAATTGTATTACATCTCAATTAAAAATATGATTATCTACCTAGTTTCAATATTAATTATTTTTGGATTGAAACAATATGTTTATTTACAAATCTTACATATAGACCTTTTAATCTCTTCAATTACTTTTTTAATTGTGTTTTTGACTTTCAATTTTGTATTCATGAAAAAGGATTTAATTTTAATGGTCAAAGAAATTAAAGAAGTGTTAAATATAAAAAATGGTTAAAAATAAAAACATCTTAAAACACTATCTTCAGGAAGATGCTAAAGCTAATGATATAATTTCTTTAACTAATTACGAATTATTTTTAACAATTTTTACACCTAATTTATTATGGTTATTTCTTAAATATTTAAGACATTATGAATATTATTTGAATGCAAATAAAAAAGACATAGCATCTAGATTAAAGCGAAAATATTATCTAGTTAAATATAAAAAGTTAGGCTATAAATTAGGTTTTTCTATACCACCAAATGTTTTTGGGCCAGGTCTTAGAATACCACATTATGGAACAATCGTTGTTCATCCTTTTGCAAAAGTAGGAGCTAATTGTGTATTACAAGCTGGTGTTAATATAGGAATTAATAATAATGGAGTTCCAATTATTGGGAGTAATGTTTACATAGGTCCTGGTGCTAAATTAATGGGTAATATAAAAATTGGTAATGATGTTGCTATTGGAGCAAATGCAGTTGTTACAAAATCTTTTCCTGAATCTAATATAACTATTGTGGGTATTCCTGCAAAAATAATAAAGTATACAAAGGCAGATGAACGATAAAAAACCTTTAAAGATTTTAATAATATCATCAGCTAATTTTTTCTCTAATTATGGAGGAGGTCAGGTTTATGTAAAAAACATTGTAAACCAAATGATTGCGCAAGATATAGATGTTAGTATTGCAACACCAGTAATTTCTGGGTCAAAGTTATCTCACTATAAAGAAAAACCTGTTTATACTTTTACGAATAAAATGTTAGAGGGAGATTTATTAGAATTAAGAAATTTTATAAAAGAGATTAAACCAACAATAGTGCATCTTCATGGTTTTAAGGCTCCTTTTTCTTTGGCCTGTAAATCATTAGGTATACCATGTGTTGTTACGGCGCATCATGGTGGTTTAGTTTGTCCGGCAGGAGCATTGTTAAATTCTAAAGATAAAATTTGTACGGTTGCAGCATCAGGTACCAACTGTTTACCTTGTGTATTAAGGAATGTAAAGGGAGGTACATTTACTTTAGCACTACAAAAGTTTATTCCATTTAAATTACGGTTAGCAATTGGTAAAGTATTTAATAAAATTCCTTTTATTTATTATGTTACACCCATTGTTACTACTACCGTTTCTATAGAGAATAAAAAAATGGAATGGGAAAATATTTATAATAATGCAAGTTTATTAATAGCTCCATCAACAGCTATTAAAAAAGCAATGTTACGGAATGGAGCTCCGGAAAATAAAATAAAAATTATTACTCATGGAATACCTTCTATAAATGTAAATAAAATTACTGAGGTAAAGAAAGACATAGAAGTATCAAAAGAAAAGAAACCCGTAAAGTTTTTTTATATAGGAAGAATTTGCAGAGAGAAAGGTGTACATGTTATGTTGGAAGCCTTTAATAATTTAACCTTACCTGCAGAAATTCATGTTATAGGAGGTACAGGTAATCATTTGGAAGAAAAGTATTTAAAATATTTGAAAAAAAAATACAAAAACGAAAACATCATTTGGCATGGTAAAGTACTTCCAGGTGAAGTAAATGAAAAAATAAAAATGTTTGATGTTATGATACATCCTGCTTTCTTTTTAGAAGTATTTGGACTTACCATCGCTGAATCTTTACTAATGGGTAAACCTGTAATAGCAACAAAATGTGGTGGAGCAGAAATGCAAATTATTCACAATAAAAATGGTTTATTAATAGCTCCTAATAATGTTAATGCATTAAAGAAAGCAATAATAGAGATAATAGAATCGCCAGATTTATTACTTAAGTTAAAACAAAAAACCACTTTAAAAGTAAACTTAATAGATAATCATGTACAAGATTTAATGAAAGTTTATAGAGGTTTTGTATAAACAACTTAAGAGAGCATTTATTTCATCGACTTCTAAAATTAGATTATTTCTTAAGTATCAATTGTCCAGGGTTTATAGGTAATTATGAAAAAAATATTATTTGACATTAATTCTGTTGTTCCTTATTTATTAACGGGTAAAACTACAGGAGTGGGCAGAACTACTTTAGAGTTAATTGATTCGTTTTCTAAATTAGAAGAAAATTTACCTTTTGAGATTATTTTGTATTCTCAAAACATGAAAGGGATTGGAGCAAAAGATTTTATTGATGATTTTAAAACAAAGCATTTATACCTGCCACATCGAGAAGTTATCAATAAAATAATTGAAAAATTACCAATAAAAGAAAGCTTTACAAAATACGACTTAATGCATGTTCCTCATAATTATGCTCGGATTTATAAACCCGAAAAAGCCATTATAACTTTACATGATGCCTTATTTATGAAAATACAAGAAAAAGCTTTTAATCATAATCAAATGGTAAAAGATGTACCGCCTTTAATGCAGCAGTGTAAAGGGATTATAACTTGTTCTGAAGCCTCTAAAAAAGATATTGTTGAAACGATGCAAATAGATCCCTCTAAAATTGATGTAGTTTATTGGGGAGTAAAACACGAGGTGTTTTATAAATTATTAAAAGATGATTTACTAAAAAAAGGAATTGAAAAGGTAGTTGGAATTGATTCTCCATACTTTTTAAGCGTATCGTGTAATGCAGAACGTAAAAATACACACAAGTTAGTTGAAGCATATATACAGTTATCTAAACAGTCTCCTATGAATGATTTAGTACTTATTTGGGGAAATCCACCTTTGTATGTTTTAGAAATGATAGAGAAATCTAAATGCAAAGAAAGAATTCATTTTATATCAAACATTACAGATAGCGAATTATCTATCATGTACAATGGAGCAACAGCGTTGGTGTTTCCAACTTCTTATGAAGGTTTTGGATTGCCTATTTTAGAAGCCATGGCTTGTGGTTGCCCTGTTATAGCATGTAGTAATAGTTCTCTAAAAGAAGTGGGGGGGAATGCTGCTTTATATCTAAAATCTTCAGAACCAGAGGATATTTGTTATGCGCTCGAACAATTTGAAAATAAGTCTTTTGACATAGATGAATTAAAAAAGAAAGGATTGGTACAAGCTTCCAAATTTATTTGGAGAGATACAGCTTTAAAATATATTACTATTTATAATAAATATTTAGCCATTAATTAATAGAATGAAAATTGTATATATTATTAATTCTTTAGAAAATTCTGGCGGTATGGAACGCGTTTTAACTTCTAAGGTTAATTGGCTTGCATCTCAAGGAAAATTTGAGGTAATTATTATTTCTAGAACTGATAATAAAAACGGCTGTTTTTTTGATCTTGATAAAAATATAACTGTCGAAAACTTAAATTTAAAACAGTCTAACAGTAATATTTTAAATCTAATTTTTAAAACGGATAGAAAAAAGTTTAAAAAGGAGTTATCTAAAAAATTATTCAAATTAAAACCTGATATCACTATTAGTATGTTTGGAGATGAATATCAGTTTTTACATACGATTAAGGATGGTAGTAAAAAAATTATCGAATTTCATTTCTCTAAAAACTATTTGAGTCACTTAATGTCAAATATACCTAATCTATCATTTAGAAGGCTTCGAAAATTATATGCTTCGTATCTACAGTACAAGCAGCAAAGGGTAGTTTTAAAGTATGATAAGTTTGTGTTGTTAACTGAAAAAGATCAATTACTGTGGAATAATCCTGTAAATAGTTCTGTAATTTCAAATCCTTTATCTTTTAATTCTATAGAAAAATCGAATGGTAAACAAAAAGAAATTATAGCCATTGGTAGGTTTATAGCGCAAAAAGGATTTGACTTATTAATTAAAGGTTTTAGTTTAATAGCAAAAAATAATCCCGATTGGAAAGTAACGATTTATGGTGAAGGTCAAGATCAAGATTATTTATTAGAGCTTATAAAAAGTTATAATTTACAAGATATAATTTTATTAAAACCACCAACAAAAAAGATTAAAGAAGCATTATTAAATAGTTCTATACTCGCTTTTCCGTCAAGATATGAAGGCTTTGGGTTGGTGTTAACAGAAGCAATGGAATGTGGGGTCCCTTGTGTAGCTTTTAATTGTGAATGTGGTCCTTCAGAAATTATAACTGATGAAAAAGACGGTTATTTAATAGCGGATTTTAACGTAGAAAATTTTTCAAAATCTTTAGAAAAATTAATGATAAATAAGGAATTAAGGTTGTTAATGGGAGAAAAAGCATCGCAGAATGTGAAACGTTTTCATATAGATGAAATTATGAGAAAGTGGACTAAATTATTTAATGATACAATATGAATATTCTAATAAAAATATACATTCATTTTATAAAGAAATTACAACTTTATATAAAACGATTAGAAAATGTTGTTTTTAATCAGAAAAGAATGTTTTTATATCTTCAAATATAAATGGCTATAGGATTAAGTTTATTAGCTTTTTTAATTGTAATCATTTATGGTTTTGAATATGCCTTTTTAGGTAAAACCTATTTGGTAAGTACTACTTGGAATAAAAGAGTTAAATTTAAAGTAAACACGCAACAACGTTTTATTTTATTCTTATTAGCGACAGCAATTGTACAGGCAGGGAATTTTTCTGCATTGTTGTTATTAATTTGGATGGTATTTTTATTAGGGTTATTATTTAAGTATGGCATTCAAATGTTTTCATCACCAATGCTTAAAATTTACGCCTTGTATTTGTGTTGGCTGATTTTTTCGTTGGTTTTAACAACTGAAAAAGGATATGGTATTCGTGTCTTTTTTAAATTTTTATTTCCTTTTTTAGTCATATTGGTTGTTACTTCTATAAAAATTACAGACGTATTTTTTATAAAAGCGTTAAAAATAAGTTTTTTAGCAGGTGTTTTTATAAATGGATGTATTGTATTGATGAAAATTATTCCCATCTATTCTATTTATAACCCTATTTTATGGTGGCCTCCTGCAGTAATAGATGTAAATCCATTTTTTATAGGTACTGGAATATTATTGTACAAGTTTTCAAAAAAGAAATATGTATTATTTGCCATACTTCTTTTTATTAGTATTCCAATAGTAGAGAGTGTTAGAACAGGTTTAATAGGTATTGGTGTCTTTTTTTTAGCGGTGTCCTTTTTTAAGTATAAGTTAAAAGCACTTCCTGTATTTATATTGATAATTGCCAGTTTTGTAGCGTCTGTTTTATTTGTGCCTACAGTAAGAGATAAAATGTTTAGGACTTCTTTTAATAGTGCAGAAGAAGTTCTTAATATGAGTGGTAAAATATCACCAGATACTATTGATAGTAATGGTCGTTTTGCAATGTGGGAATGGAGTTTAAAAGTTTTCTATAAAGGAAATGAATTAATGGGTGCGGGTTTAGGTCAAATGCAAGCTCGTTTTTATTCTGGAAATCATCCTTTTGGAGTAATAAGAATAGCTCATAACGATTACCTTCAAATACTTTGTGATACCGGCCAAATAGGATTCGTTTTATACTTACTCATAATAATAAGTTTTGTTTGGCAAGCATTTCGAATTTATAACAATAAAAAAAATAATGTTTCTGCAAGATATGCTGCATTTATTGCAGGTACTTCTCTGTGTGGTATTATGGCAACAGCGTTTACAGACAATGTTGTAAACTATTCTTTAATTACCTTAAGTTATCCTTATATATTTTTTGGTTTTGCTTTGGTAATGAAATCTAAAAGAAAGTAATTTTATCATGAAAATAAGTATTGTTATTCCGCTTTACAATAAGAAAGATAGTATTGTTAATACTATTAAAACAGTCTTAAACCAAACTGTTTTACCAGATGAAATAGTTATTGTTAATGATGGTTCTACAGATGGTTCAGATAAAATTGTATCTAAATTAGAGCATCCATTAATAAGATTAATATATCAAAATAATTCTGGTGTTTCGGTTGCTCGTAATACAGGAGTTGATAAAGCTAAATATGAATGGATTGCCTTTTTAGACGCAGATGATATATGGAATGTAAATTACCTGAAAGAAATTAAAGCACTGTCAAAAAAGTACCCAAATAGCAATGTATTGGCAACTGCTTATTTAATGGAAGATTATAAAGGAAAACAGACACCTATAAAATTAAATAAAATTCCATTTAAAGGAGATACAGGAATCTTAATTAATTATTTTGAAGTAGCTTCCTGTTCTCATCCGCCACTTTGGTCTTCTGCTATTGTAATCAAAAAGGAAGCGTTACTAGAAATTAATGGTTTTCCATTGGGTATTAAATCTGGAGAGGATTTATTAACATGGGCTAAATTGGCAATTAAAAATCAGATTGCTTATAATTTAAATGCATTGGCTGTTTTTGTGCAAGATAGTGCACATACCTATGACAATAAACCGAATAGAATACCAGAAAAAATAGATATAGTAGGTCAGGAATTATATGATTTATATAAAAAAAATAAGGATGTAACTTGTTTAAAAGAATACATTTCTTCTTGGAAAAAAATGAGAGCTTCCATTTATTTAAGATTAGGCTTAAGATATAAATCAATTAAAGAATCTTTAGAAGCGATATATTATAACCCTTCAAATAAAGTGGTTTATGCTTACTTATTTCTAACAATAGTTCCGAGTTCAGTTTTAAACAAGATTTTAAAGAAGAATCAAAAATAAAATTAAATGAAAGCATTAATTTTTCATCCTGCCTTAGCACCTTACAGAGTCGATTTTTTTAATTCTTTAAATGAGTATTATTTAGCTTCATTTTATTTTAGTTTAAAAAATGTTAGTGATCAAAAATTTAATCAAGAGAACTTAAAATCTCTTTGTAATTTTAAATGTAACTATGTTTCTAATGGCTTCGAAGTTTTGGGAAGATCAATAAGAACCGGTGTTTTTTCAATTATTAAAAAAGAAAATCCAGATATTATTTTTTGTGCAGAATATAGTCAAATTACATTATTGGCATTTTTGTATTGTAAAATTTGGAATCCTAAAATTAAAATATACACTCTAAGTGATGATAGTATAAAAAATTCTGAAGACAGAAAAGGCTTGAGGTTGTTTTTTAGAAATTTTATTTCAAAGAATATTAATGGAGTTGTGTTTACGAGTAAAGAGGTTTCTAATTGGTATAAAAACAATGTTAGCATTACTAATAATACACTTGATTTTCCTGTTATTCATTCAGAAAAATCACTTGTAAAAAAATATTCAAATGCTATAAATCAAGCCAACACAAATATTGTCAAATATGATTTAAAAGATAAAAAAATATTGCTTTATGTTGGACGATTAGTAGCTGTTAAAAATTTATTTTTTCTAATAAAATGTTTTTCCAATGTTAAAGGAAGTGATAAAAAACTGGTAATTGTTGGAGAAGGAGTTTTGAAAGAAAAATTAATTGAGTTTACACAGAAATTAGGCATTTTAGAGGACGTTTTATTTATAGGTAGAAAGGAAGGTGTAGAATTATACAATTGGTATCTTTTTTCTCAATTATTTGTTTTACCAAGTACCTATGAGCCTTTTGGAGCAGTTGTTAATGAAGCTTTAGTTGGTGGTTGTCGTGTTTTATGTTCAAGTGTTGCAGGTGCATCATCATTGATAAATGAGAATAATGGGGTGTTATTTAATCCTGATGCCGAAAATGATTTATCAACGAAGTTACAACAAGCCTTTGAAGAAGCGAAACCATTAGGGACTTGTATTACTGAATTAAGAGATAGCGCAATGCCATTTACTTTTGATCAAAAAATGCAAGACTTATTAAAAAACATATAATAATCTCTATAGTTATATCAAAAAATATAAACCTATAAATAAATTATGCTATTTAATTCTTGGGAGTATGTATTCTTTTTTTTAGTTGTTTTAGTTATTTACTTTTCTCTAATACATAAATGGCGCATACATTTTCTATTAATTGCGTCCTATATTTTTTACTCGGTATGGAGTTGGAAATTTGCATTGCTAATGTTTGGAGTAAGTGTTTTAAATTTTTTTTGTGGAAAAAAAATATTTTATGCTGCTACTAAAAAGGCAAAAAGGAAATGGTTTGCAATTGCACTGATGTTTTCATTGTTGCCCTTATTTTATTTTAAATATGCCAATTTTTTTATTGATTCATTTTCTAATTTGGCCAATTTTTTTGATGTCCATGCTAATAAATATACTTTAAATGTTATACTACCAGTCGGAATTTCATTTTTTACTTTTCAGGCATTAAGTTACTCTATAGATATTTATAGAAATAGGGTAGGTGTAGAGAGTAGCTTAGTTAGATTTACAACCTATGTTGCTTTTTTTCCTCAATTAGTTGCAGGACCTATAGAGCGTTCTACTAATTTACTACAGCAATTTTATGAGGAACATGAATTTGATATTAAAAGATTTGTAGAAGGAGCAAAATTGTTTATTTGGGGTTTATTTAAAAAAATAGTAATTGCAGATAGATTATCTGTCTATTCAGATTCAGTTTTTAACAATCCAGAAGCACATTCGAGTCCAACATTAATAGTAGCAACTATATTTTTTACTTTTCAGATTTATTGTGATTTCAGTGGGTATTCAGATATGGCTATTGGTAGTGCAAGAATGTTAGGATTTCGTTTAATGCAGAATTTTAATTTACCTTATTTATCGAATTCTATAGGAGAGTTTTGGAAACGTTGGCACATTTCTTTATCAACTTGGTTTAGTGATTACGTATATATTCCTTTAGGAGGAAACCGTGTTTCAATTAGTCGTTGGGCATTTAATATTTTGGTAGTGTTTTTACTTAGTGGGCTTTGGCATGGAGCCAATTGGACATTTGTTATATGGGGAGCGTTGCATGCCTTTTATTATTTTATTGAATTTATTGGTAAAAAAATGCTAGTATTAATAGGAGCCGAGGATGTAATGAAAAAAGGATACTATAAATTTATTAAAATTATTATTGTATTTATTTTGGTCTGTTTTGCTTGGATATTTTTTAGAGCAAATTCTGTTTCTGATGCTTTCTTGATTATTACAAAAATAATTAGTTTTTCAGGACAATTATGGACAGGTGGATCCTCTGTAACAACAGTACTTTCTGTATTGTTAATCTTATTTTTAATAGGAGTGCAAATTCTGCAATTCAAAAATAAGGTATCCATTTACTTTTCAAAAACTCAATTGCCAAGTTTTGTTGAGTGGCTGTCTTATGCCTTTTTGTTAATTACAATTGCTTTATTTGGAATGTCTTCGAATGCTTTTATTTATTTTCAATTTTAAATTATGATTAAAAAGGAGATTAGCAACAAGCTTTTTAAGGACTACGTAAAAAAAGGATTACTATTTCTGTTATTGCTTATTGTTTTAGATAACGGAGTTAATTATTTTCTATTAAATGGGTTATATAAATATTATGGTTTATATACGGATAATGAAATTGCGCTTGTTGGTCACTCTCATTTAATGTTAGGTATTGATAAGGTAAAGATGGAGAAAGAACTTAATGTAAAAGTTTCTAAATATACAAGAGAAGGAGTAAACATTGTTGAAAGAGATTTAATGATAGATCAATTGTTAAAAAGTAATCAACAATTAGAATTAGTAGTATACGCTGTAGATGCTTGGATGTTTACAGGAGAGGGATTAAGTGAAAACTCTTACAAACAGTTTTATCCTTTTATGGGGGAAAAGACAATTAATGATTATGTTTTTGAAAACGCAACATTTGGAGATTTCTGGCAGCATCAAATTATAAAATCATCTAGATATAACGAAGGTCTAGTTAGTGGTAGTTTTAGAGGCTATTTAAAAAGTTGGGACAATTTAAAAGTCGGAATTCTAGATACAGTTGCTTTGAATTCTGATATTAAAAAAGGTGATTTTAGAAAGATTGTTTCTACAAAAGAGAATAGAAAAATATTTGAGAATACATTAAAAAAGATCACTCAAAAAAACATGAAAATCATATTGTTGTACGTTCCAACCTCCTTAATATATAACAACGCTGAAGTTGGAAAATTTAATTCTGAAATAACTTATTTCAAAAGCATTGAATCTAAGTTTAGTAATATAAAGTTTTTAGATTATAACGAGTTATATAGTGCTAATACAGATTTGTTTTATGACAGAATACACTTAAATCCTGAAGGGCAAAAGCTAGTTACTGCTAGTTTTATTGAATATTTAAAAAAATAGTACGCTTCCAATTAATACAATAGTATTTCTTATAGGAAAAATAAGAAGTACAAATTTAGTTCTATGACATTATTGATAAAAGTATGTTGATTTCTCAAATAATACAAGCAGGAAAACAGAATTCTAATTTTAAAGGAAAAATTGTAGTCTGCAATTATGTCTTTATGCGATATTTTAGAATTAGAATGAATAACATTTTTACTAAAATCTTATTCTCTCCTGTTATTATTTTATACAAGTTTATAACGGATTTTTTATTGAAGTGTGAAATTCCAGCATCAACGGTTATTGGAGAAGGTTTAGTAATTCATCATGTTACTGGTTTGGTTTTAAACAACAAGGTTGTAATAGGGAAAAATGTAACTCTAAAACATAATACTACCATCGGAAATAAAGAATCTTTAAAAGGAGAAGACTTAGGTTCTCCTATAATTGGAGATAACGTATTAGTTGGACCTCATTGTATAATTATTGGTCCTATTACTATTGGTAATAATGCTGTTATTGGTGCGGGATCTGTGGTTGTAAAAGACGTACTTCCTTTTACTGTAGTAGCCGGTAATCCTGCAAAAGTAATTAGTGTTTTAAAAGAAGATATTTAATGACTAAAAAAATACTATTCCTTTTGCATTTACCACCTCCGGTACATGGTTCTTCTATGGTGGGGCAATTTATAAAGGAAAGCGATTTAATTAATAGAAATTTTGAAACCAATTATATCGATTTAGGAACATCAAAAACGATTGATGAAATAGGTAAAAATCCATTAGGAAAAATTTTAAGGTATTTGTCTATTGTTTTTCAGACGTTTAAGCAACTGTTAGTTAACAAGCCCGATTTAATCTATTTAGCTATGACGGCTAAGGGATTCGGTTTTTATAAAGATACTGTTATTGTGTTTTTGGTAAAGTGTTTCCGAGTTCCATTAGTACTACATTTTCATAACAAAGGGGTACATACGAGACAAGAAAAAAGATTTGATAATTTTTTATATCAAAAGGTATTCAAAAACACAAAAGTGATCCTACTTTCTAAGCACTTATATTTTGATATTAAGACATATGTTGATGAAAACGATGTATACTATTGCCCAAATGGAATACCTCCTATAAATAAAGACTCGGTTACTAAACGGCTAAAAAATGAAACACCTAAATTATTATTTCTATCAAATTTAATAGCGTCTAAAGGTGTTATTGTTCTTTTAAAAGCACTACAAATTCTAAATAAAAAAGGAGTTGACTTTACATGTAATTTTGTTGGAGGAGAAGGAGATGTTACAAAAGAAATATTTACAGAAAAGTTAAAAGAATTGCAATTGATAAATAACGTTTTTTATTTAGGTAAAAAGTATAATAGTGATAAAACAGCAATATTTAATTCTTCAGACATATTTGTATTGCCAACGTTTTATCATAATGAATGTTTTCCATTAGTCTTATTAGAAGCCTCTCAGTTTGGTTTACCTATGGTTACAACTTTTGAAGGTGCAATACCTGAAATTGTAAAGGATGGTGTAAATGGTTTTTTAGTAGAGCAGCAAAATGTAGTTGACTTAGCAAATAAGTTAGAGATATTAATTAATGATTTCCCTCTTAGAAATCGCTTGGGAATAGCTGCTAAAGAGAAATATGAAGAATCTTATACGTTGAAAATTTTTGAAAAAAATATGTTTAATATTTTAAATTCTATCTAAAATAAAACCAAGAGATGATTAAATTAAAAGATGTTATAGAAAAGGTTTATTCTAACGATTTAAGTGAATTGTCACTTTTTAAAACAAAAAAAATAATTAATACAATAAACCCTCATTCTTATTGTGAGGCTAAAAAAGATCAATTTTTTAGTCAAGCTTTAAATGAAAGTAATGTATTGCTACCAGATGGAACCGGAATTGTTTTAGCAACCAAAGTACTTAATGGAAAAGTGATAAAAAAAATTGCAGGTGCAGATATACATCAATTTTTGTTAGAAGAAGCAGCATTAAAAAAACTAAATGTTTTTTATTTAGGAGCTTCTGATCATACCTTAAGTTTAATAAATACAAGAATAAAAAAAGAGTTTCCATCTATCACTGTAAATAGTTATTCTCCACCGTATAAACCGGAATTTTCTAAAGAGGATAATGTTAAAATGATAGCCGCAGTTAATAAATGCAAACCAGATATTTTATTTGTTGGTATGACGGCTCCTAAGCAAGAAAAATGGGTACATACAAACAGTGTCTTTTTAGATGTTAAAGTGATTACTTGTATTGGTGCTGTGTTTGATTTTTATGCAGGTACCGTAAAGAGATCTAGTCCTTTTTGGATTAAATTAGGATTAGAATGGTTCCCTAGATTATTAAGAGAACCTAAACGTTTATGGAAACGGAATTTTGTGTCTACACCCCTTTTTTTATGGGATTTGCTAAAAGCAAAAAATTATAAATAAAACCTACTAAAAATGCTACAACAACTTTTGTCTAACTTAACGGTGGTAAGCATACTAACTGTTATCAGTTCACTTTTATTAGTTTATTATATAATACCTAAAATTAGTTGGGTAATAATAAGGCGTAATTTAAATGAAAAACCCAATGAGCGTAGTTCTCATAAAGGAGCAACGCCTACAATGGCTGGAGTTGCCTTTTTTATAACTTTAATTTTAATGTTATTTTTTATTCAACATTTCGATACAGAAAATATTGGTTTAAATTTAATAGCAAGTACTACACTCATATTTATGGTAGGAGTTAAAGATGATTTAGTCGTTTCTTCTCCAAAAGCAAAGCTATTTATGGAAGCATTGGCTGTATTGTTTTTGTTTTTTCATAATGCTTTAGAAGGAAATAATTTGTATGGTTTTTTGGGGATTTATGAAATACCATTATGGCTAGTATATATTGCTAGTACTTTATTGGTCTTAACAATTATAAATGCCTATAATTTAATTGATGGTATAGATGGTTTGGCGTCTATTATTGCAATTATAATCTTTAGTGTATTTAGCCTAATATTTTATGCTATTAGTTTGTTTTTCTATTACTTAATCTGTTTAAGTTTTATTGGGATGTTATTAGCCTATTTATTTTTTAATTTTTCTATCAAGAAAAAAATATTTATGGGAGATACAGGCTCTTTACTAATAGGATTTTGTATTGCTTTTTTGTCTTTAAGATTTATGGCGATAGATATTAGCTTGTATAGTCATTTTACATTTAAACCAGAAAATGGCTTTTTTGTTTTAATGGCTATTTTATGTATTCCTTTGTTCGATTTGTTAAGAGTAATTGGAGTTCGTTTACTGCAAAAGAAAAGTCCGTTTTATCCAGATAGAAACCATTCTCACCATGTTTTAATAGATTTTGGTATGTCTCATTTTAAGGCAACTATGTTATTAGGTCTTGTTAATTACCTATTTGTAATCTTTATCATAAAATTAGGAACTTACTTAAATAGTTTTCAAATGTTAGGTGTGTTTGTTCTGGCTTTCGGATTGTTTTTATTGCTTTTTTATAGACTAAAAAGTAGTATTAATACAGAACGCTTAAAAATTAAAGAAGAGAAAATAGAAAGTATAATATAATAACTGTAAAAAAGAATTTTATCAATAATTAAATATCTATAAAAAAAATGAAGTATCTATATGTAACATCTGTATTGCTTTTATTTTTAGTCACATCATGTGTTTCTAAAAAAAAGATTGTGTATTTCGGAGATAAAAAAAAGGTGATAGTAAATAGTAGATTGCAAAAGTATGAACCTACTATTCAAAAAGATGATTTATTAAATATAAACGTATCTGCAGCAAATGCAGAAGCCGTTTTACCTTTTAACCTTTATGAAACTCCAATTTTAGATAATTCAATTGGAAGTGCAAAACCATTACCCTATTTAGTAAATGCTAGTGGCGAAATTAAGTTTCCGGTATTAGGTGTTTTAAAAGTAACAGGTATGACAACTAACGAATTAAGTGAGTTTTTACATACAAAATTGGCAGAATATATATCTAATCCTATTATAAATATTAGTACCATCAATTTTAAAGTAACTGTTTTGGGTGAGGTTAATAAGCCTGGTACATATCAAATTCAAAATCAACGAATCACCATTGTAGAGGCTTTAGGTTTAGCTGGAGATTTAACAATTAATGGAAATAGAGATATTACATTAATAAGAGAGCGAGATGGAGAACGTGTTTTTATACCTATAGATATTACCAATAAAGCCTTATTTAATTCCCCATATTACTACTTGTCACAAAACGATCTTATTTATGTGGAACCCAATAAAAGTAAGATTAACTCTTCTGGTATAGGGGCAAATACGAGTGTTATATTTACTTCGATAGCCACGTTTATATCAATTATTGCCATTTTAATACAATAACTATTTTTTAAATTATGCAACAAGAGAACCCTTTAAATTATATTTTTCAGGAAGAAGAACCTATAAATATAAGAGAACAGTTAGAAAAATATTTATTTCATTGGAAATGGTTTGTTTTTACTGTAATAGTAGCAATAGGAATAGCATATGCGTATTCTTATTATACACCAAGCCAATATAGAGTAGCAACAACAATTTTAATTGATGATGACAGTAATGGTGGTTTATCTAGTGAGCTTTCTGCCTTTGAAGATTTAGGTTTAATAGGAGGAGGAAAAAAATCGATAGACAATGAAATAGGAGTTTTAAAATCGTATACGCTTATGGAGCGTGTTGTAAAGGAATTAGGAGTCTATACCACATTTTACAAAGAAGATAGAGGGCGTATTACAGAATTGTATGATACAGAAGTACCTTTTAAAATAACTTTTTTTTCTAAAGAAAAAGTATATAATTTAAATACTACATTTAAAATTCATGTACTATCTGCATCTCAATTTGAGCTTATTTCAGAAGATGAAAGTGTAAAGAAACATGTCTTTGGCGAGAGTGTAAGTACCGTCTTTGGTAAGATAACGATAACACCTACAAAGACAGAAATTAAGAATATTAATGAAACCATAACGGTTAGAATATCTGCATTAAAAAATGTTGTTGAAGGTTTAAGAGGAGCGCTGCAAGTAGGTTTAATGTTTGAAAAATCTAGCTTATTAGAACTTAGTTTAATATCTCAAAATAAAGAAAAATCAACAGCAATTTTAGATGGATTGGTAAGACAGTATAATGAAGATGCTGTTGCTGGTAAAAATTTAATAGGTAACAATACTCGTACTTTTATTGATGAGAGGTTGGCTGTTATAGAAAAAGACTTATCTGCTGTAGATAAAGGAGTAGAAGATTTTAAATCTAATAACAGGTTAACTGGTATTCCTGCGGAAGCGGCCATAGTATTAGAAAATAATGCAGAGTTAGAAAAGAAAATTGTAGATTTAAATACGCAGATTAGGTTAACTGATTATGTAATGTCTTATATCACTGAAAATAAAGAAAATTTAATACCTGCTAATTTAGGTTTAAATGATGGTAATTTAGACGGCAACAGTATTCAGTACAATGAGCTAATTTTAGAACGTAATAGAATTTTAAAAGGATCTAGTCTTAAAAATCCAGTAATTGTTAATTTAAACTCTCAAATTGCTCAGTTACGAGGTAGTATTTATCAAAGTTTGGTAAACTTAAAATCATCTTTAACTATTTCTTTAATTGATGCCAAAAAAGCAGAAAGTAAAGTAGGCTATAGAATGTCTTCTGTACCTAAACAAGATAGAGAGTTTAGGGATATTGAAAGACAACAACAGATAATAGAAACATTATACCTGTACTTATTACAAAAGAGAGAAGAAAATGCAATTTCACTAGCAGTAACAGTACCTAATGCAAAAGTAATTGATACCGCAAGAGGTAGTAATAGCCCAATAAATGCTAAAGGTAAAGTGGTATATTTGATTGCTATTTCATTAGGTTTAGCAATACCATTTGCAATTATTTATGTGTTATTTTTATTAGATAATAAAGTACACAACACCAAAGAAGTAGAATCTGTTGTAAAAGCACCTTTAATGGGAGAAATTCCAAAAACAAAGGATACTAGTAAAGTCATTCAGAAAGATGATAGAAGTGGTTTGTCTGAATCTTTTAGAATGATTCGTACAAATTTAGATTTTATGCTTTCTGGAGCCGGAATTAAAGATGGAGGAAAAACTATTTTTATAACTTCTACATTACCGAGTGAAGGTAAAACTTTTATTTCTGTAAATTTATCTGCGGTATTGGCATTATCAAACAAAAAGGTATTATTAATTGGTGCGGATATTAGAAAACCTCGTTTAGAAGAATATCTAGGTATAAAATTAGGTAAAGGAATCACCCATTATTTAACAGATAATTCGTTAAAAGTTCCTGATGTAATTGAACATGTAGATGCACTTAATATTGATGTGTTACACTCTGGTGTAATAGCACCAAACCCTTCGGAATTACTAAGTAACGGACGTTTTGAAGATCTTTTAGCGTATGGAAAAGAACATTACGATTTTGTAATTGTTGATACTGCTCCGGTAAAATTAGTAACAGATACTATGTTACTAGGTAGAAGTGCCGATTTGTTTATTTATACAATTAGAGCCAATTATTTAGACAAACGTTTGTTAGAAATACCTGCAAAGTTATACAAAGACAAACGTTTACCTAATATGACCGTTTTATTGAATGATGTAGATGTAGAAGCAGAGTATGGTTACGGTTATAGCTATGGCTACGGTTATGGAGAAGCTGAGGTTAAGAAGTCTTGGTGGAAAAGAGGATAAAAGAACTATTTGAAAAATATAATTCATTTATTAGAGGATTAATCAATATTAAATTGGTTGTCTAGAATTGAATATTTTGTGGTTTAAAATAAAAAATAGCTTGGAGGTTTTCCAGGCTATTTTTGTGATAATTATTACAGAATAAAAAAAAAGCTTTAAAATGAAGTAAACAGTAAGTTTCTAGCTATTGTTTTGCTCCGTTTATGCTCATTTTATGAATAGTAAATTCCATGTTTATAATATCTTCTTTAACTTCATTAATTCTAGAATTGGTATAGTATAATTCATCGTTATAGATGCTAAATGTATCTGCCCATTTAATTTTTTCACCTTCAGCAAAAACACTTATTTTACCATTAGATATATTAAATTTCATAATCTTGTTACTTTCTAAATCAGCAAGAAATAAAATACCTGATTGATCAAAAATCATTCCATCTGGAGCAGTTGTTTTTGCTATAAGTTTTACATTTTTTTCAATTTTAGTGTTATTACCTTTTAATAAAAATTCAGTAGATATAGCATATAAATTATAACCCGTTAAAGCATGAAAATATAAAATATCATTTTTAGTGTCCAATGCAATTCCGTCTGAATGAACCGTGTTTTTCCATACACTGTTTTTAAAAGTTAAGTGATTGGTTTCTGCAAGTGTTGAGGTATGATTATTTAATACTCTAAAAGAATCTCCAGAATTTATATCAATCACTACAAGTCCCGCATGTCCAGAATCTGTTAAGTATATTTTACCCTTTTTTTTATCAACACGTAAATCGTTTATATAAGAATCTTTTAGAAAACTATCTTCTGATAAAATATAGGTTCTTATCAATTGATTTGTAGAAAGGTTAAAAGCAAAAACTCTAGGATTATCTAATACCCCTTTAAATAATGGGTTACGGGTATCTAAAACATACACAATATTTTCGAATGCAACAACAGATTGTACTGCTACAAATACGCTATCAGACATTGCTGCACCTAATTTCCAACTGTTCCATTTTTGGTTAGGGTAAGCAGTCGAATTTTTATCATCAAGAACTTCAACAACCGAATTTTTAATGTTTTCTCTCCATCTTGGAAAATTAGCGAATATTCTACCTTTATCACTAACAGTTACACCTGTTACTTGTTGCCCTTTAAAAGAAGTGACTTGTTCAATTTGTTTTTTATCAGATTTACAACTCCAAATTCCAAATATGATAAATAGTACTAATATTTTTCTCATTATAATGTTTTAATAAAGTTCTTTCTTACTAATTTGACGATAAACAACGACTTAAATAATTTTATGCAACCTTTTAAAATTATTAACGATAAAATCGGCATTTTTTAAAGATTGATCTTCGGCCATTGGGTTTCTGTAACCAAATACAAAAATACCTGCATCATTGGCTGCTTTAACACCGTTATCAGAATCTTCTATAACCACACAGTTTTCCTTTGGTGTATTTCCTAAAGAAGCTGCTTTGTTAAAGATTTCTGGGTTTGGTTTCGATTCCGTTAAATCTGCTCCACTAATTTTAGCTGTAAAATATTTGTTTAAATCAAATCGATTAAAAACTCTATCGATATTGACCATCGCAGAGGAAGATGCTAAAATTAAGGTCAAACCTTTTTTATGACAATGTTTTATTAAATCCTCTACACCTTTTACCAAATGCAATGTTGGGTCATTTTCAAAGAAATTTACATAGCGTTTTCTTTTATTTAAAACCAATTCTTCCGGATCTAAATCTAACTTAAAGTGTGCTACTAATTTCTGAAAAGCATTAATGGTAGACGAACCTGTTAAAGTTTTGTATAAATCGTCAGAAACAGTTACACCAATAGAGGCAAAGGTTTCGTAATACGCTTTTTTATGAATTTCTTCTGAATCTATAATTACACCATCCATGTCAAAAATGACACATTTTATTTCTTTTGGTAAGTTCATTTATATAATTTTTTTCTATTCTTTATTTTTAATCTAAAAATTTCGCATTTAATTCAGGTGTAGGAATCATGCAAGTTTCTTTTTTTCCAAACCATTTGTAACGGTTTTTGGCAATATAATCGTAGACATAATTTCTAAATCCTTCTGGTAAAAATAAAAAGATTTGACTTAGGCTCCAGATTCCTCCAAAGTCATTCATTATTTTTAAAGCTGCTGTAGATTTTATTTCATAAGAAACACCAGGTTCATACAAAACAATAGAATCAATTTTAGAAATATCAATTCCTAATTGATTGATGATTTCTTTCCCCTTATCAGACTGTAAAGCTGTAAATAAAAAGGTGTTTTTTGTATCGTATTTTATTACCTTTAAGACAGAATCATTGCATAAATTACAAACTCCATCAAATAAAATAATCTTTTTGTCTTCTGGTAAATCATTCATTTTGCATCTCAAAATTAAAGAAAGCAAAGATACTTTATCTTTTTTCGAAACCCATAAAAAAGAACTATGGTTTCTAAAGTAGTTTTCTCTATAATAAAATCTAAATATATCAGCAAAATTAAAAAAAATGTAATTTTCTTGTAACATTTTTTTTAATGAGGCGTCTTATGTTAGTATTCGAGTAAATAGGTCTTTTTTTTAAGGATATTTACTTTTAATATTTTAGCTTAAAATTAACCAACCAATGATTAGAATAGAAAAACTACACAAATCTTATCCGATAGGTAAAGATTCTCTACATGTTTTAAAAGGTATCGATTTACATATAAAAGAAGGCGAATTTGTTTCTATTATGGGATCTTCTGGTTCTGGTAAATCTACTTTATTAAACATTGTTGGTTTATTAGATGAACATGATGAAGGTGATTATTACCTAAACGGACAACTAATAAAGAACTTGAATGAAAAAAAAGCAGCAATTCTTAGAAATAAATTCTTAGGTTTTATTTTTCAATCATTTAACCTTATTTCTTACAAAACCGCTTTAGAAAATGTAGCGCTTCCTTTGTATTATAAAGGAATGGCAAGAAAAGAACGTTTAGAAAAAGCTTTAGAATATTTAGAAAAAGTAGGTTTAAAAGATTGGGCAAACCATTTACCAAACGAACTTTCTGGAGGGCAGAAACAGCGTGTAGCAATTGCAAGAGCGTTAGTTACAAAACCAAAAGTTGTTTTAGCAGATGAGCCAACAGGAGCTTTAGACTCTACAACTACAGATTCTGTAATGGATTTATTAAAAGACATTAATAATGAAGGAATGACGGTGTTTGTTATTACGCACGAGGAGGAAGTTGCAGAGCAAACCAAAAGAATTGTACGTTTAAAAGACGGTCTTATTATTAGTGATGAATATACAAATGTATCTAAAACAGTTTAATTATGTTTGATTTAGATCGTTGGAGAGAAATTTTTCAAAGCATTAGTAAAAATAAGTTGCGTTCTGCGTTGTCTGGTTTTACGGTTGCGTTTGCTATTTTACTTTTTACGTTACTTTTTGGTATTGGTAACGGACTTCAAAATACCTTTAAAAATGAATTTGCAAAAGATGCTATGAACTCCATTTATATTTGGAGTAATAACACCACAATAGCTTATAAAGGAAACCAAATAGGCAGAAGAATTCAGTTTAAAAATGATGATTTTACCTATATCAAAGAGAATTTTGGAGATAAAATTCAAACCATAAGTCCAAGAATTCAGAGATCTGAAAATGTTGTTTATAAAGACGAAAAAGATAACTACACCATTAGAGGTGTATATCCAGAATATTACGTGTTGGAATCTGCAGAAGTAACAGAAGGTCGTTTTTTAAATTATAGAGATATACAAGAAAGAGGAAAAGTTGTTGTAATTGGTAGAATGGTAGAAAAAGATTTGTTTGGTCAATTAAGCGCTTTTGGAAAACAAATAAATATAGGAGGAATTATGTATAAAGTTATTGGTGTTTTCTCTGATCCTGGAGGAGATAGTGATGAAAGATATATTTATACACCATTTTCTACAATGCAAAGAATGTATGGTAATAATGATTATGTAGATGAATTTGGAATTACATATAACCCGGATTTAAGTATCGATGAAGCCATTGCATTTAGTAGTAAGTTACACCGAGAATTAAAGAAAAGACACAATGTTTCGCCTAACGACCAAAGAGGAATTGGTTTAGATAACTACGCAACAAATAATAAAGAGGTATCTGGGATGATGTTTGGCTTAAGCATTTTAATTCTAGTAATTGGTTTTGGAACACTAATAGCTGGAGTTGTAGGTATTAGTAATATTATGGTATATATTGTTAAAGAAAGAACGAAAGAATTAGGAATTAGAAAAGCAGTTGGCGCAACACCAAGTATGATTGTTGCCATGATAATGCAAGAAGCTGTTTTTATTACGGCAATATCTGGTTATTCAGGTTTACTACTGGGAATAGGGATTTTAGAAATTGCTGGACCAAGTTTAGAAAAATACTTTATTTTAAATCCAAGTGTTTCTCAACCTGTAGTTATTGGAGCAACATTAACACTTGTTTGTGCAGGTTTAATTGCAGGATATTTACCAGCCAAAAAAGCAGCAAAAATTAAACCCGTGGTAGCATTAAATTCAGATTAATTATGAGATTTTTATTTGAAAAAGATACTTGGCAAGAAATTTACGGTAGTATTCGAAAGAATAAAACTAGAACTGCAATCACCATTTTTGGGGCATTTTGGGGAATTCTATTACTGGTAGGTTTATTAGGTGCAGCCAAAGGAATAGAAAATAGTTTTAATAGCATGTTTGGTAATTTTGCTACTAACAGTGTTTTTATGTCTGGGAGTAGAACTTCAATGCCTTTTAAAGGTTTTCAAGAAGGACGCCAAATTAGTTTAAGATTAAGTGATGTAGATAAAATTCGTTCAGAAATAGAAGGTATTCAGTTTGTAGTGCCAAGAAATGCAACTGGCGGGCAAGTGGTTCATGGTCTAAAGACTGGTAATTTCACCATTTTTGGAGATTTTCCTTTAATAGATGAAGTTCAAAAAAAGAACTTGATAGAAGGTCGATTTATCAATCAAAATGACATGGACGGAAACAAAAAGGTTTGTGTTATTAGTGAAGGTGTTTATAAAGAATTATTTGATAGAAATGAAGAGGCTATAGGTGTTTATATAAAAGTAAGTGGCATCAATTATAAAGTAGTTGGGGTTTATGAAACAAGTCAGTTTGAAGGGAAAAACAACATCCACATTCCTTTTAGTACCTTTAAATTAGTTTATAATAAAGGAGACAAATTCGAATGGATGGTTGTAACCGGAAAAGAAGAGTTTGATATCGTTCAATTAGAATCTGATGTAAAATTATTATTGAAAAATTTACATAAAATCCACCCAGATGATAACAGAGCATTTAGAGGATTTAATTTAGGAGAACGTATAAAACAAGTTACAGGTTTTTTAACAGGTATGCAGTTTTTAACATGGTTTGTAGGTATTGCAACCTTAATAGCTGGTGTTTTTGCAATTGGTAATATTTTATTGATTACTGTTAAAGAAAGAACAAAAGAAATAGGAATTAGAAGAGCTTTAGGGGCAACGCCAAATAAAGTTAGACAACAAATTATATTAGAATCGTTATTTTTAACGCTGTTAGCAGGTTCTTTAGGAATCATTGCTGGTGGATTAGTTTTAATGTTATTAGATAATTTTGTAGAATTTCTTGTAAATCCTACAGTAGATATTCCTATTGTTTTAATAGCATATGCAGTATTAGTATTTTTAGGAACATTAATAGGCTTTATACCTGCGTATATGGCAACGATAGTGAAACCAATAGACGCATTAAGAGAAGAATAAAAAAAAATCAACTAACAAGAATAAATAGAAGATAAATGAAAAAAGTAATCATTTTTGGAGGAATAGCTGTTGCATTAATAGCAGTACTAATTTGGTTTGGTAAAAAGAACAGTGCATCACCGATAGAGTACAAAACAGAAAAAGCTTTTAAAGCAACAATTGTTAAAAAAAGTGTTGCTACTGGTAAAGTTACTCCGTTAGAGGAAGTAGAGATAAAACCACAAATAGCAGGTATTATAGATAAAATTGTTGTGGAAGAAGGCGCAATTGTAAAAGCAGGAGATTTGTTAGCAACAGTAAGAGTTGTACCAAACGAACAGTCTTTAACAAGTGCAAAAGGGCGTATTAATTCTGTTCAAATTCAATTGAACAATACAAAAGTACAATACGACAGAAATAAAAAATTATTTGATAAAGGAGTTATTTCTCGTCAAGAATTTGAATCTCTAGAACTTTCTTATAATCAAGCAAAAAACGATTTACGTAACGCACAAAATGATTATCAGATTATTAAAAAAGGATCTGCAGGTTCTTCTGGTGCAAATACAAATATTAGAGCAACAACTTCTGGGATGGTTGTAGAAATTCCTGTTAAAAAAGGATATCAGGTTGTAGAAACAAATGGATTTAGTGCAGGTACCACAATTGCTACCATTGCAGATATGACTAAAATGATTTTTGAAGGAAAAGTAGATGAATCTGAAGTTGGTAAATTGGTAAAAGGAACAGAAATAGAAATTTCTTTAGGAGCTATCGAAAACAAGAAGTTTCCAGCAGTTTTAAACTTTATTGCACCAAAAGGAACAGAGGAAGCAGGAGCAGTTCAATTTAAAATTAAAGCGGATGTTTCTTTAGATGATGAGCATTTTATTAGAGCTGGTTACAGTGCAAATGCAGAAATTGTATTAGAAAGAAAAGACAGTGTTTTATCTATTAAAGAATCTTTATTACAGTTTGATAGAAAAACGGAATTGCCTTATGTAGAAATTAAAAATGCAGAAGGAACATTTGATAAGAAAGATGTAAAATTAGGAACGTCAGACGGTGTAAATGTTGAGATTTTAGAAGGAGTTACCAAAGATGATGATATTAAAATTTGGAATCAAACTTCTAAAGAAGATGATAAAGACAATAACAATAATTAAGAATTTTTAATATTCTATTTAAAAAAAGGGGCTCAGTTTTGAGTCCCTTTTTTTGTTTCTAGTAATTAAGAATGAATAATAATGTTCTTAATTTTATTAAAAATAAAATAATTTATTTTCATTTATTATTTGGAAAACAAGGGGTTTAAGTTTGGTTGGTGCGATAAATAAAATTTTTTTTTATCTTCAAGCAACCTTTTTAAGACTTCTGTAGTCTATATATTTGTAAGGCAGTTAAAACGAAACGAGAGGCTTGAAAATTATAAAATTACATAACAAAGAGAAATCGTTAATTAAAAAAGCGATAGACAACAATAGGGAAGCGCAACAACAATTGTTTGAGCAATATTCTCCTAAAATGTTGGGAGTTTGTAGGCAATATGTAAAAGATATGCATCATGCAGAAGATTTATTATTACAAGGCTTTTTAAAGGTTTTTACCAACTTACACAAGTTTAAACACGAAGGTAGTTTTGAAGGTTGGATTCGCAGAATTATGGTGAATACTTGTATTTCTTATCTCCGTAAAAAGAATTTAATTGATTTGTCAGACGAAGATTATGTCTTTAATGATGCAGCTACAGATAGTTTAGAAAACACGTCTGTAGAAGATATTCAGAAATTGATAGATCAATTGCCAGAAGGTTACAAAATGGTGTTTAATTTATATGCCATAGAAGGGTATAAACATTCAGAAATTGCAGAGAAATTAAATGTTTCAGAAAGTACCTCTAAATCGCAATTATTTAAAGCACGTAAATTATTGCAACAGAATTATTACAAAATGAATACAGTGAGTAATGGAGACAAATAATATAGATAAAAACATAAAAAATAAGTTTCAAAATAGAACGATCAATCCATCGGCTTCTGCTTGGGAACGTTTGTCTACAAAATTAGACGAGCAACCAAAAGCGAAGAAAAAAGGGTGGTTTTTTTATGTAGGAGCTGCGGCAAGTATTTTATTGTTAGTTAGTGTTGGTTTTCTGTTTTTCAATAAAAATGAAGATGTTAAACCAATAGAAATTATTGTTGAAAACCCAATAGATACGATTACAATTGATGCAAAAATAGATCAATTTATAAAAGAAATTCCTGCAGAAGAAGCAATTGTTAAGATTGATAAAGTAGAAGAGAAGCAAGTGGAGATTTCTAATAAAAATGTAGTTACAAAGGAGGAATCTAAAAAATCAATTAATAATTCTATAGTTGCAAACAATAAAAACAAAGTAATTCCGACAACGGAGGAAGTTATCGAAACAGTGGTAGCAGTATCTGAAGATCATCCGACGAAGGAGAAAACAATAAATAAAGAAACCTTAAAACAAGACCCTAATAGTAGCATAAAAATTAATAGTGATGATTTGTTATTCGCGGTAACACATTCGTCTACAGAAGTAAAGGAGTATTATGCAATACTAAATTTAACTAGAGAAGATGTTTTAAGTACGATTAAAAATGAGCTTAAAAACTCTAATATAAAAGTGAGTCCAGAAGCTATTTTGGCTGAAGTAGAACGCACTATTGGAGAAGAAGATTTTCAGAATAATTTCTTACAATCTTTAAAGAAAAGAGTAACAGATATTGCAACTGCTATTGCAAGTAGAAACGACTAAGTTAAATCACTTTTTGTTGCAGTAAAATTAAAAGACGTTTTAATTGAAACTAGTTTATGAAAGGATTTTATCAAGCAAAAACAATTTTTTAAAACATACAAAATGAAAAGAATACTACTAATATTAGTGTTGTTTAGTACAACTATTGCCGTATCTCAAGAAACAACTTTTGAGAAAGAAGTAAATAAAATATCTAAAAGGATAGAGCACATTACAGCAACTCAAAAAGATTCATTAAGAATAAAAGTGGTTGCTATTGATGAAAGGCTAGAAAAAGGAGAAATTACAAAAGTAACTTCTAACACTTTAAAGAAAGAGGTTGCTTCTTATCATGCTAGAAGAATTGAAAAGTTAATAGGAGAACAAGAGCGTTTGTTGCAATTATTGGTGCAAGATAAAACCAATGGTAGAATAGCGAGTTCAGATGAAGAAAGTGAGTTTGATGATGACAATAATACGTTTACTGTTGGAAAGAAAACATTTTCATTTAACTTAAATAATGATGATAAAAGTGAAAGAATAGAAAAGAGAAAAAGAAAAATGAATAGAAAAACTACATCTCAGTTTGTGTTTTCTATGGGGGTTAATAATGTATTAAATGACCATGAAGTATCTTCTTTAAATGATTCTGATTATAAATTCTGGCAGTCTCATTTTTATGAGTTAGGCTGGACGTGGAAAACAAGATTTACTAAAGAACCTTCTAAATTGTACTTTAAATACGGACTTTCTTTTCTTTGGAATAACTTACGTTTAGATAATAATAGTATCCATGTAAAAGATGGCGATATGACAGAAGTTCAGGTCTTTGATAATAAATTATCAGAAAGCAGATTGCGTCATGTACAAATGAATTTTCCGATGCATGTAGAGTGGGATTTTTCTAAAAATAAGACGGATAAAGATGGTTTTGTAAAAGATAGAACAAACAGATCGGTTCGTTTAGGTCTTGGAGGTTTTGTTGGTTTTAAATTAGGAACAAGACAGTATTTAGAATACAAAGATGAAAACAATGTTGAAGTTGAAGAAGTGCAATTCAATAATTTTAATATGAATACTGTTAACTATGGATTAAGTGCTTATGTAGGTTATAGATCTACTAGTTTTTATGTGAAATATGATTTGAACCCATTGTTTAAAAATACCGAAACTAGAAACATTTCTATGGGAATTCGTTTAGATTTAGATTAAATCGTTAAAGATAATATTAGTGATGTCAATTTTTTGTGAGTTTTATTGAGTATTTGATAATTTTAATGAATAGAATTTTGGTTTAAATCATTTTAAAATAATAAAAAATAGGACATCAGTAAAAATAACAATTTTTATTTTTTTTGTTAAAATACAAACAAAAAGACTGTAAATTTACTTGCTTAAAACATCTAAATTAAGCAATAATGAAAGTTGGAATTCCTAAAGAAATTAAGAATAACGAAAGTAGAGTTGGTATGACACCTGCAGGTGTTTTTGAGTTGACGAAAAAAAATCATACTGTTTACGTACAGTCAACAGCAGGAGAAGGAAGTGGTTTCTTTGATGCAGATTACATTAAGGTAGGAGCAACTATTTTACCTACCATAGAAGAAGTTTACAGCCAGAGTGAAATGATTGTAAAGGTTAAAGAACCAATTGCTTCGGAATATCCTTTAATTAAAGAAAATCAAATTGTTTTTACGTATTTTCATTTTGCATCGTGCGAACCTTTAACAAACGCAATGATAGAAAGTAAATCTATTTGTATTGCTTATGAAACGGTAGAAGATAGTGAAGGAACTTTACCCTTATTAACACCAATGTCTGAAGTTGCAGGAAGAATGGCAATTCAGCAAGGTGCTAAGTATTTAGAAAAACCAATTAAAGGACGTGGTATTTTATTAGGTGGTGTACCAGGTGTTGCTCCAGGAAAAGTATTAATTTTAGGAGCAGGAGTTGTTGGAGTACAAGCAGCAAAAATGGCAGCAGGTTTAGGTGCTCATGTAACTATTATGGATATTAATATGAAACGTTTACGTTATGTAAATGATGTATTACCAAACCATGTTACAACAGCTTTTTCAAGTGAATATAGTATTAGACAATTAATTAAAACACACGATTTAATTATTGGAGGTGTTTTAGTAAAAGGAGGAAAGGCTCCAAAATTAATTACTAAAGACATGCTTAAAGACATGCGACCAGGTACTGTTATAGTAGATGTTGCTGTAGATCAGGGTGGATGTTTTGAAACTACAAAAGCAACAACACACGAAGATCCTACTTATATTATAGATGATGTAGTACATTATTGTGTGGCAAATATGCCAGGAGCTGTACCTTATACTTCTACAATTGCATTAACAAATGTAACATTGCCATATATTTTAAATATCGCAAACAAAGGATGGGAAGAAGCGTGTGC
The DNA here is from genome assembly GCF_019278485.1 of Polaribacter sp. R2A056_3_33. Classification (NCBI taxonomy): domain Bacteria; kingdom Pseudomonadati; phylum Bacteroidota; class Flavobacteriia; order Flavobacteriales; family Flavobacteriaceae; genus Polaribacter; species Polaribacter sp. R2A056_3_33. The sequence goes on along the minus strand of NZ_CP058984.1, from coordinate 3,819,050 downwards.
TACAGATGTATCTCTAGAAAAAGGATTAAATATTATAAAAGGAAAAATTGTTTATAAAGAAATTAGCGAAGCTTTTCATTTAGAGGCTTTTGAAGTCTAATTTTAACTAGAATATTTTTGATAAACCTCTGGTGTTGTTTTGTGTTTCAACCTAGAGGTTTTATCAACCTTTTTTTTGAATTACACTTTTATAAATAAAAATTTAATTCTTTAGAAATATATCTAAGAATTTTACTTTTGATGTAAAGAAATAGAAGTATCTACATTTTTTTACCTAGAATTTTCCACTTTTACTTAAAGTTGATAAGAATAACTGTTATATATAACGCTAGTTATAAAAAAGTTATTATATTTGCAGCCTTAAAAATAAACAATAAATATTTAATTTATGAATCATTACGAAACTGTTTTCATTTTGAATCCCGTTTTATCTGATACTCAGATAAAGGAGACAGTACAAAAATTCGAAGATTATTTAGTTTCCAAAGGAGCTGAAATGATCTCAAAAGAGAATTGGGGCTTAAAGAAATTAGCATATCCAATCCAAAAGAAAAAAAGTGGTTTTTATCACTTATTTGAGTTTAAAATTGCTGGAGAAGAAATCTCTGCATATGAGTTAGAATTTAGAAGAGATGATAGCGTTATGCGTTACCTAACTGTTAAATTAGACAAACATGCAGCTGCTTGGGCAAAAATTAGAACTGAACGTGTTAAATCTACAAAAAAATAAGAAATGGCATCAATAGAACAACAAGCAAAAGGCGGTAAATCTGCTGACGTTAGATATTTAACACCATTAGATATAGACACTAAAAAAGAAGCTAAATACTGTAGATTTAAGAAAAAAGATATCAAGTATATCGATTTTAAAGATGCAGACTTCTTAATGTATTTAGTAAACGAACAAGGTAAAATTTTACCAAGACGTTTAACAGGAACTTCATTAAAATATCAACGTAAAGTTGCGCAAGCAATTAAAAGAGCGCGTCATTTAGCGTTAATGCCTTACGTTGGAGATATGTTAAAATAATAAAGAGGTAGAACATGGAATTGATATTAAGACAAGACGTAGAAAATTTAGGATTTAAAGATGATATCGTAGACGTGAAAAACGGTTATGGTAGAAACTTCTTAATCCCTACAAGACAAGCAGTTTTAGCTACTTCATCTGCAAAGAAAGTTTTAGCAGAGAATTTAAAACAACGTGCTTACAAAGAAGCTAAATTAATTGAAGACGCTAATGTAATAGCAGAAGCAGTTAAAGGATATGAAATTAAAATTGCATCTAAAGTTGGTTCAGGAGACAAATTATTTGGTTCTGTAAACAACATCGATTTAGCTGCAGCACTTGCAAAAGCAGGAACAGACTTAGATAAGAAATTTATTAAGGTTGTTGGTGGTTCTGTAAAAAGATTAGGTAAATATGAAGCTTCTGTAAGATTACACAGAGCAGTAGTTGCTGAAATTTCTTTTGAAGTTATTGCTGAATAAATAACAATTGTTAAATAATTGTTAAGAACTAAAAGTCTACTTTAACGAGTAGACTTTTTTTTTGCTTTATTTTTGGTTATATAAACTTAAATCCAAAAACATGAAGCAAAAATTATTTTTTTTATGTTCATTTATTTTAATGTTTAGTTTTGTTGCAAACGCACAAACAACAACATCAAAAATTAACGGAACTATTACGGACAATTCTGGAGAACCATTATTCGGAGCAACTATTGTTGCTTTGCATACTCCTACAGGTACTGTATCTGGTACAACAGCACAAGATAATGGTAGATACGCGCTATCTAACTTAAGAATTGGAGGTCCTTATACGATTACAATTAGTTATCTAGGTTTTAAATCTAATAAGATAACAAATATCTTTTTAACCTTAGGAAAAACCTCAAATATTGATGTTGTTTTATCCGAAGATAGTAATACTTTAGAAGAAGTTGTAATTAGTTCTGGTAAAAATGCTGTTTTTAATAACGATAGAACAGGAGCGCAGACCAGTATTAGAACTAAAGATTTAAAGATATTGCCAACGATATCTAGATCGGCATCAGATTTTACACGTTTAGACCCTTCTGCTTCAGGTGGATCTTTTGGAGGAAGAAATGACCAATTTAATAACTTTACATTAGATGGTTCTATATTTAACAATCCATTTGGTTTAGATGCAGCAACACCTGGTGGGCAAACAGCTTCTCAACCAGTATCTTTAGATGCGATTGAGCAAATTTCTGTTTCTACTGCACCTTATGATGTTACTTTATCTGGTTTTACAGGTGCTTCTGTAAATGCAGTAACCAAAAGTGGAACAAACACAGTAACAGGAACTGCTTACGGATATTACAGAAATCAAGATTTTACAGGAGGTAAAATTAAAGGAGAAAGTATTTTTGTTCCTAAATTATCACAATCTCAAGTAGGAGCTAGTGTAGGCGCACCGATTATAAAAGATAAATTATTTGTTTTTATAAATTTCGAAAAAGACAATAGATCAGATTTAGGTCAGTCTTGGTTACCTAACACGGGGTCGGGAGCTATTAATGAGTCTAGAGTTTTAAAATCAGATTTAGATGAAGTTCAAAGCGCATTAGCAGGTATTGGTTACAGTACCGGTGCTTATGAAGGTTTTACCCATGACTCTAACAGTACGAAAGGGTTATTTAAGTTAGATTGGAATATCACCAAAGACAATCGTTTATCATTTGTCTATAATTTTTTAAATGCCTCTAGAGATTTGCCAGCGCATCCAACAGCACTAGGTTTTAGAGGTCCAAGTTCTCAAATGTTACAATTCGAAAATTCTGGATATCAAATTAATAATAATTTAAATTCTTTTTTACTTGAATTAAATTCTACTGTTACAGATAATATAACAAACAAGTTTCAAGCAGGATATACACATTTCGATGATTTTAGAAGCCCTAAATCAGCACCTATGCCAGCATTTAGAATTCAAGATGGTAACGGAGGGAATTATATAATTTCAGGTCATGAACCTTTTTCAATTAACAATACATTAGATCAAAAAGTTTTTCAAATTACAAATAACTTAAATATCAGTAATGGGGACCATAACTATACAATTGGTTTTTCTTTTGAAAAATTTGAATTTGAGAATTCGTTTAATTTAGGAGCATATGGTTTTGGAGATGCAAGAGGTTATGTTGGTGCATTTGGTGGAGATTTTGCCAATATGGATGCCTTTAGAACAGGAGTTTCTAATGGTCTTTTAGCTGATGCAATGGCTGCTGCTCAAAGCACATTTACAACTAATAACGCCAATGATTCTTGGGCTTTAGCAGAAACAAATGTTGGTCAGTTTGCTTTTTATGTACAAGATGATTGGAATATAAACGATAATTTTAAATTATCATATGGTGTTCGTTTTGATAAACCTTTATTTTTTAATTCTGCAGATAAAGCACAAGATGTTATAGATAAAAGTTTTTACTTACCTAATAATCCATACACAGACCCTTCTACAGGAGAAACAGTATTATTTGATTCAACTAAAATGCCAAATAACAACTTCTTAGTTTCACCAAGAATTGGTTTTAACTGGGATGTAAATGGAGATAACTCTTTACAATTACGTGGTGGTTCTGGCTTATTTACAGGTCGTTTTCCTTTTGTTTGGTTAGGTAACCAAATAGCAAATCCTAATGTATATTTCTATCAAGTAGTAGATCCAGATTTTAAATTTCCACAAGTTTGGAGAACAAGTTTAGGAGCAGATGTAAAATTAAAAGATGGTACTATTTTAACTACAGACCTTTCTTATACAAAAGACATTAATGGAGCACATGTACAAAACTGGGGGTTAAAAACACCAACCGGAACTTTAGCAGGAGGTATAGACAACAGATTAGTATACACAGATACAGATAGAAGTCCTAATTGGGGAGGTCCAAATGATAAATCAAATGCTTACGTATTTACCAACTCTGATAAAGGAAGAACTTTAAATGCATCCTTAAAAGCACAGAGAAATTTTGATAATGGATTGTATTTAATGGCAGCTTATAATTACTTAAATTCTAAAGATGTAAACTCTATTGAAGCAGAAATAACTGGAGATGCTTTCGATTTTAATCCAGTTTTATCTAATGCAAATGATGCAACATTAGCACATTCTAAATATGGAGATACACATCGTTTTATTGCGGTAGCTTCTAAATCTTGGAATTATGGAACAAATGATAAATGGACAACAACAATTTCTTCTTTCTATGAATTGGCAAAAGGAGGTCGTTTTAACTACACATACGCAGGTGATCTTAATAATGATGGTTCTAACTTAAATGATTTAATTTACATACCAACAGATAGCGAAATAGATGCAATGACATTTAAAGCACCAGTAAATACTGGAGACTTATCTATTCAAGATCAAAAAGATGGCTTAAGAAATTATATCAATCAAGATGATTATTTAAGTGATAGACAGGGAGAATATGCAGAACGTTATGGAGCATTATCACCTTGGAGAGGAAAAATGGATGTAAAATTTATTCAGAATTTAAAATTAGGAAACAATAATTCTTTAGAGTTTACTATAGATATTTTAAATTTTGGTAACTTATTAAACTCAAACTGGGGCTTAGTGCAACAACCAGATGCAGTACAGTTATTAGGTGTTACTGTAGATAATACAGGTTTACCAACCTATAGTTTTAATTCAGACTTAAAAGAAACTTTTGTATATAATTCTACGTTACTTTCTAGATGGCAAGCACAAGTTGGTTTAAGATATTCTTTCTAAATCAATAAAGAATTCAGATATTTGAACCGCCCATAATTGGGCGGTTTTTTTTTACCATAAATTATGAAATATAGACAACTTACCAAAGAACAATTCGAAAGCTTACACGAAGATTTTGCCCGTTTTTTAGCAACCCAAAGTATAGACGTTAAAGAGTGGAATCAAATAAAAGAAAAAACACCAGAAGTTGCAGAAGAGGAGATGAATGATTTTTCTGATGTTGTTTGGGATAATGTGCTAACAAAAACAAATTACGTAGAACATTTTTCTAAAACCTCTGTAAACCTGTTTAAGTGTGATGCAGAAGAAATACATAGAATTGCTATTAAAGTTACTTGGGATATTAATTTATTAGAGCAAAAAGGATTTGAATGGTTGATGCAAAACCCTATGGATAATTCTGTAGAGATTTTTAAAGGCACAAAACCTTATAATAAAGAGGACCGAAATAGCGAAATTTTCGATTTAATAGAAAAAGGAAGTTCTATTTCTAAAGGAGAGATTTTTGAGTTTTTTAGTCAAATAACTTCTTAGTTTTATAGAAGCTATTTCCTCTTTGGAATTTATCTTGAGCGAAGTATAAAGACGGCATCTTTTTCGTGCCTCAAAAAGTATGATGTTTTAGTTAGGGCTAAGTTTAATTGCCTATTAACTGATTTAACTAAAAAAGGAATCTCAAATTTATTTTGAGATTCCTTTTTTTTTAGTTGAAAAGTTTTACTTTTTAAACAAATATTATTCTTCTTGTAAAGCCTTACGGGCTTGTTTAATGGTTAGTGTGCTTCCATCATGACTCCAACCTGGTGCGGCAAATGCATACATAAATTTATGATACCAGTTTTTAGATTTTTTCATATCATTCCAAATATCTTTATATTCATGTGTTAGAATAACAAATGGATTATAAGAATTTGGTGGATGCGTAACTCCATATTTGATGTCAATATTTTCGTCGAATTCTTTAAAAGTACCAAACATTTTATCAAAAGTATTTAAAAATCCACCATGATTTTTATCCATATACTCAAAATTTTGAGCATGATGCACTTGGTGCATGGTATGCGTATTTAATATTTTATCTAAGAAGCCTAATTTACCAATGTAAACGGTGTGTAATTGAAATTGCCACAAAGCCTCTATACCTAAACAAACTACTAACATTTCTGGAGGAAAACCAATAGCAACAATCCAAACATAAAAGAAAGGTTTGTAAAGAATGGTAAACCATCCGTTTCTAACGGCAGTTCCTAAATTAAAATTGTCGGAAGAATGGTGTACAATATGTGCCGCCCATAAAAAACGAACATTATGATTTTGTCTGTGAAACCAATAATAACTAAAATCGTCTAATACCTGACAAATAAGCCATATATACCAAGCATAACCAAAAGATTCGTACCCCATAATATTTGTACGAACTCCATCAACTAAAGGATTGAATATTTCATAGACAAAACTAAAAAGTACAATTGCCGCGATTGTTTTTGTTAAAGGAGCTAGAATAGCAGAACCAATACCCATGGTAAGGCTAGCCGCTAAATCTTTCCATTTATAAATTTTCTTCTTTTCTTCTTTTTTATTGTGCTTACTATATGTTAATTCGACTAAAATAAGTGCTAAGAAACATGGTACACCATATACTAGTGGGTTTGTAAAATCCATTTACTTTTTTAAAATTTTTGATAAAACTAAGGTAAAATATGGAAACAGCTATAGGTTTTATCATTAGTTATTGTTAAAAATATAATAAAAAGTTTAAAAAGGAAAATATTAATTTTTAATCTGTAAAAATTTAATAAAAAAAATGAAATTATAAACTGGTTTTGTATTTCATTAACATTAATATATGTACAAGTCATTGAAATATTCGTAAATTTGATGGTTATAAAATCCTTATTTTAAAATAATCGAAAGATGAATTATAAACATTTACTAAAAGTAATTAAAGATAACACTAGTCGATTTACAACTAAAGAAGCTGTTTTTTATAAAGATGAAGCTTCAAAAAATTGGAAAGGTATTTCTTGGGATTCTTTTTATTTTCAAATTCAACAAGTTTCTAAAGCTTTAATCAATTTCGGAATTAAAGAACAGGACAATATTGGTGTTTTTGCTCAAAATATGACCGAGTGGATTATAGCAGATTTAGGGATTATGGGGGTAAGAGCCGTAACGATTCCTATTTACGCAACAAACTCTCAAAAGGAAGTTGAATACGTTGTAAATGATGCAGAAATTAGTGTGTTGTTTGTTGGTGATCAAGAAGAATTTGATAAAGTAGAATTAATATCTGAAAATAATAAATATCTAAAATTAATAGTAGCCTTAACAAGTACTGTAGATTTAAGAGGTCATAAAAACGCTGTTTATTTTACTGATTTTATAAATGCAGAATTTCCAAAAAGTATTGAAACAGTTTTAGAAAAGCGTCATTTAGATTCTAAATTAGATGATTTAGCAAGTATTATTTATACTTCTGGTACAACAGGAGAACCTAAAGGTGTAATGTTAGATCATAATAATTTTGCATCCTCATTAAAAGCACATGAAGCAGAATTAGATGTTGATGAAAATGATGTTTCTTTAAGTTTTTTACCTTTAAGTCATATTTATGAACGTAGTTGGGTGTTTTTCTGTCTACAACAAGGAATTCAGGTTTATTTTAATCAAGACCCTAAAAAAATAGCAGATGTTTTAAAAGAAGTAAAACCAACATTAATGTGTACGGTTCCTAGAATCTTTGAGAAAATTTTTGCTGCTATTCAAGAAAAAAGAAAAGAAGCTTCACCTACTAAAATGAAATTAGCAAGTTGGGCATTAGGGGTTGGAAATAAATACCATAATAAGTATCAGCGTCTTGATAAAAAAGTACCAGCTATATTACAGCTAAAATATAAAATAGCAGATAAATTGGTGCTTAGTAAATTACGTGATGTCTTTGGTGGAAATATAAAATTTATGCCTTGTGGCGGAGCACCTTTAGTGCCAGACATGGTTTCGTTTTTTCATTCTTTTGCATTAAATATAAAATGTGGATATGGTTTAACGGAAACAACTGCTACCGTTACGTTATTCGGAAATCAGTTTTTTGAATTTAATTCTGCAGGTAAGCCAATTTCTGGAACTGAAATTAAAATTGGCGCTAATGATGAAGTTTTGGTAAAAGGTCCTGGTGTTATGAAAGGATATTATAAAAAACCGGAAGCTACTGCTGAAGTTTTTGATAATGGTTGGTTTAAAACAGGCGATGCAGGAAAAATTGATGAATTAGGAAACTTAGTAATTACTGATAGAATTAAAGATTTAATGAAAACTTCTGGAGGTAAATATATTGCTCCTCAAAAACTTGAAATGGCTTTAGTTAGTGATTCTTTTATTGAGCAAATTGCAGTAATAGGAGATCAACAAAAGTATGTTACGGCTTTGGCTGTACCAAGTTTCGAAAATATTAAAAAATATGCTGAAGAGCATAAAATTAGTTTTAAAGATATAGAAGATTTGATTGCTAATAATCAAATTAAAACGATGTTAGAAAAACGTTTTGAAGAATTACAAAAAGAGTTTTCTAAGTTTGAAAAAATTAAGAAATTTACTTTATTACCGAAAGAGTTTAGTATTGAAGCCGGAGAAATTACAGCAACTTTAAAATTAAAACGTAAAGTAATTTATAAAAAATATAAAGCACTTATTGATAAAATGTATGCTGAGTAAGTAGTGTTTTACTTATTGGCCGTATAAAGCGCATTTCGAAATTATAAATCGTTTAAAATTTAAGCACTTATAATTTTTATAACCAAATCTTTAGTCAATGGTTTTCCATTGGCTATTTTTTTGATGTTTTCAAAGGAGAAAACGAAATCACATCCATTTTTATAGTTAGAACAACCATACGCCGTTTTTCCTTTTAAAATTGTTCCTTGCTTACATTTTGGACACGTAATTTTATCATTGTCATTACGAGGAGTTTTCGACGAAGTAATCTCATTATTATTAACAGATTGCTTCGTTTCACTCGCATTGACGTTTTGTTTGGGTTCTAATTTCAATTTAAAGTCATCATCAAAACGTATTAATCCTTCAACAGCACCTGCATCTGTTTTAAAACCTTTTAAATTGGTGGTGCAACCTTTATCAACCAATCGTATTAATTGATTTTCAGAAACCTTTTTTCCGTAAATTTCAAAAGGAATTTTTAAATCACAATTGTTTTTATATTCAGAACACCCAAAGGCAGAAGAACCTTTTAAGAGTTGTCCTTTTTTACATTTCGGGCAAGTTTTTCCTGCTACTTGTTTTTTTGTTGATTTTTTAGTTTTTGATTTAGAAGAACTCTCAACTGCATTCGAACTGACAGGTGGAGTAGAAGTAATTCGTTTTTTAGTAGTGTTAGAACGAACCTCATAGACCAATTGATCTACCATTTTTTTCATGTTATTAATAAAAGTTCCTGCATTGAATTCTCCTCGTTCAATTTCTTTTAAACGTTTTTCCCAACGTCCTGTTAACTCCGCAGATTTCAATAATTCGTTGTCAATAATATTAATTAAATCAATTCCTGTTTGTGTTGGTAAAACCAATTTTTTCTTACGTTCAATATATTTTCTTCGGAATAAAGTCTCTATAATACTTGCTCTTGTAGAAGGTCTTCCAATTCCATTTTCTTTCATTAATTCACGTAAATTTTCATCATCTACTTGTTTACCTGCGGTTTCCATGGCACGTAATAAACTAGCTTCTGTAAAATTTCTTGGTGGTTTTGTTTCCTTCTCTAAAAACGAAGGTTCATGAGCTCCTTTTTCTCCTTTTACAAAAGAAGGCAAGGTCATTTGCTCGTTTAATTCTTTCTTAATTTTGCTTTCTTCGGTTTCAAAAGCAACGCGCCAACCTTTGGTTAAAATTTCTTTTCCGGTCGTTTTAAAAGGTACTTCTGCAGCTTTACCAATTACAGAGGTATTAGAAACATCTGAATCTGGATAAAAAACACCAATAAACCTACGGGTAATAATATCGTACACCTGTTGCTGATTGTATTGCAAATTCCCTTGGATTCCTGTAGGAATAATAGCATGGTGATCTGTTACTTTTTTATCATCAAAAACACGTTTTGATTTCTTTATTTTACTACCTAAAAGAGGTTGTGTTAATGCACTGTAGTTTGTTAACTTAGATAAAATTCCGCCAATTTTAGGATATACGTCATTTGGTAAAAAAGTGGTATCAACTCTTGGGTAGGTAACAACTTTCATCTCATATAGCTTCTGAACCATTTTTAAAGTTTCATCCGCAGAAAAACCAAATTTATTATTACAATATACTTGCAAGCCTGTTAAATCAAAAAGTTTAGGAGCATATTCTTTTCCTTTCTTTTTGGTTACAGAAACAATTTCAAAGTCAGATTCTTTTACTTTATTCGCTAAAACTTCACCATCTTCTTGTTTTAGAAAACGACCATCTTCATAATTAAAAAGTGTATTTCTGTATTTTGTTTGTAATTCCCAATAAGGTTGTGGTTTAAAATCTCTAATTTCAAAAAAACGATTAACCAACATCGCTAGGGTAGGAGTTTGCACTCTACCAACAGATAATACTTGTTTGAATCCACCAAACTTTACGGTATACAAACGTGTTGCATTTAAGCCTAAAAGCCAATCTCCAATAGCTCTAGAATATCCGGCATAATATAAATTATCATATTTTTCTGCAGGTTTTAAGTTTTTAAATCCTTCTTTTATAGCTTCTTCTGTTAAGGATGAAATCCATAAACGCTGAACTTCTCCTTTATAACCAGCCTGATTAATTACCCAACGCTGAATTAATTCTCCTTCTGTCCCGGCATCCCCACAATTGATGACAACCGTTGCTTTATCAAATAAAGCTTTTACAATATTGTATTGTTTCCTAATTCCTGCATCGCCTGTAACTTTGGTATCAAAACGTTCTGGAAGCATTGGTAAATTATTCAAATCCCAACTTTTCCAATGCGGTTTGTAATCTTTAGGTTCTAAAAGTGTACATAGATGTCCGAAAGTATAGGTTACCGCATAACCGTTTCCTTCATAGTAACCATCACGTTTTGTGTTGGCTCCTAGAATATTAGCAATTTCTCTTGCTACAGATGGTTTTTCGGCAATACAGACTTTCATTTGTGTTTTTTGTGAATTCGAAATTAAGAAAATTATTAAGAATACTGATTCGTTTTTTTGAAAGAAAATAGAAAATTAAAATTGAAGATAGCATTCTAAATTTTCAATTATAATATTATGTGTATATAATAATAGAAAGAAGCGTATTTTAGAAATGGTTCTTAAATATTAAAATATCTTTCTGATAAATTATGCAAATTATCAAATTAAGTGAAGCAGAAGAAATAAATGACTTCACAAAAGTATTAAGAGTTGAAAAAGGTGTTATCTACCTATTTCACGAAAACAATAAAGTAGTAAACAGTTGCTTTGTTGAAATGGAGGATAAACTTTTAAAAGAAACTAAATTATTGAATTTAAGTAATTTAAAATTAGGTGAAACTGAAGAAATAAATGGCTTTACAAAAGTACTTAGGGTTGAAAAAGGTGTTTTTTATCTATTTTTAGAGAACAATAAAGTAATAAACAGTTGCTTTGTTGAAATGGAGGATAAGCTATTTATTGAAACTAAACCTTTTAATAGAATAGACCTTAGGTAAGTACTTTAATGGAGAATATAGTTTTTTTCTTAATTCTATATTCTCTATTATTTTATTTTTTAAGGACGATTTTACTTCATCAAAGCTAATTGAATTCGTTTTTTCGCTATATCAATTTCTAAAAATTCACAATAATTGTGAAGGAAAAAGAACAATGATTTTTTACCTTAAAATTAGGAAACAAAAAAAACTTTTTTTTTAAAAAAATCGAAGGAAATATATTACTTCAATTTTGAGAGTTCTTTTTTAACATCGTCCCAAGTTGTTTTTTTCTTTTTGTTAGATTCATTAACTTCTTGTTGTATCTCATTCTTTTGAGAATCCGTTAAGTCATCCCAAAGATCATTTTTTTCTGTTTTCTTAGTCATTTTATAAAGATAAGAATTTTACTTCACCAAAGCCAATTGAATTCGTTTTCTAACCACGTCAACCTCTATTACTTTTGCTATAATTTGTTGTTGTAGATTTACAATTTCACTTACATCTTTTACAAAAGTATCCGATAAATTAGAAACGTGAATTAAGCCACTTTCTTTGATTCCAATATCTACAAAGCAGCCGAAATTGGTAATATTATTTACAATTCCTGGTAAGAGTTGCCCTATTCTTAAATCGGCAATCGTTTTAATGTTTTTATCAAAAGAAAATACTTTCGCTTTTTCTCTTGGGTCCAAACCTGGTTTTTCTAATTCTTTAATAATATCTTCTAGAGTAGGCAAACCAATAGTTTCTGTAATATAATTTTTCAGGTTTATTTTCTGAATTAATTCTTTGTTACCAATAAACTCAGAAACTTTTATGTTATTATCTTTAGCCATTTTATCAACCAAAGCATAACTTTCTGGATGCACGCCAGAATTATCTAACGGATTTTTTCCTTTTTTAATTCGTAAAAAACCAGCAGCTTGTTCGTATGCTTTTCCTCCTAAACGAGGTACTTTTTTAATGGCATTTCTAGAAGTAAAAGAACCATTTTCATTTCTATGATTTACAATGTTTTCGGCCAATTTAGGTCCAATTCCAGAAACATAACTCAACAAAGATTCACTTGCAGTATTAATGTTTACACCAATGGTATTTACACAACTTTCTACGGTTGTATCAAGAGATTTTTTTAGTTTTGTTTGATCTACATCATGTTGATATTGTCCAACCCCAATTGATTTTGCATCAATCTTAACCAATTCAGCCAATGGATCTTGCAACCTTCTTCCGATGGAAACAGAACCACGAACAGTAACGTCAAAATTTGGGAATTCATCTCTTGCAATTTTAGAAGCGGAGTAAATAGACGCTCCAGCTTCACTTACTACAAATACATCAACCGGATGTTTAAATTCAATTTTTTGTATCAATTGCTCCGTTTCTCTTGAAGCAGTCCCGTTTCCAATAGCAATAGCTTCAATTTTATGCGCTTCTGCTAAAGAATTTATTTTTTTGATGGCTTCTATGGTTTGATTTTGTGGTGCATGCGGAAAAATAGTTTCATTATGCTCTAAATCTCCTTGCTCATTTAAACACACAATTTTACAACCAGATCTAAATCCAGGATCGATTGCTAAGATTCTTTTTTCGCCTAAAGGAGCACCTAAAAGTAATTGCTTTAAGTTTTTAGAAAATACGGTTATAGCATCTTCATCTGCATTTTCTTTTGCTAATGATAATCTTTCGTTAGATAAAGATGGATACAATAAGCGTTTATAAGCATCTTTTATAGCGAGTTCTATTTGTGGAGTGCATTCGTTTTGCGTACGAATAATTCGTTCTTCCATTTTTTGAATGGCTCTTTCTGTATCAATCTCTATTTTAACACGGATAAAACCTTCATTTTCTGCTCTTAAAATTGCTAAAAAACGGTGTGATGGAATTCTACTTAAAGATTCGCTCCAATCAAAATAATCTTTAAATTTCTGCGCTTTTTCATCTTCAGACTTTGTTTTTATTACCTTAGATGAAATTGTAGCATAACGTTCTAATTCGCGTCTAATATTATTTCTGATATCTGTGCGCTCATTAATCCATTCTGCAATAATAAATCGTGCTCCTTCAAGTGCATTATCAATAGTTGCAACTTCCTTGGATGTGTATTTAGATGCAGTATGTTCTAAGTTGTTTACACGCTGACTTATGATCATTTTTGCCAGTGGTTCTAAGCCTTGTAAACGAGCTGTTTCTGCTTTTGTTTTACGTTTTTTCTTAAATGGTAAATACAAATCTTCTAAAGCAATTAAATCTCTAGAAGTAGTAACTTTTTGTTCTAATTCTGATGTTAAAACATTTTGTTCTTCTAATGCTTTTAAAATGGCTTTTTTTCGCTTTTCTAAGACCTCAAAAACTTCTTTAAATTTAACGATTTCTCCAATTTCTACTTCATCTAAATTACCTGTCATTTCCTTTCTATATCTACTTATAAAAGGAATTGTAGCATCTTCATTTAACAATGAAATAGTGTTTTCTACAGATTTAGAAGAAAGTTGTGTTTGCTGAATTATATATTGAAGGATTTGCATTTTTTATTTGAATTTTATCAGAAAAAATAAACCTCATAAAAATGAATTTATGAGGTTGCTAATATAATAGATTTTTGTCTCCTTGAGCGTAGTGAAAAGGTTAAAAAGTTCTAGACTGCACTCGAATAGACATTATGAAATTACTTTCTCAAAAGCCAATCTTTTTGCATTGTAATTGGTGTAAATTATTCCACAATATTGGTAGCCTAATTTTTTGATTAAAGATTGCATTCCGATATTTTCTTCATGTGTATCTATCTTTAAACTTTTTACTTTTTTATCTTTTAATTGTTGATGAAATTCATCAAATAGAAAAGTAGCTAAACCTAATTTTCTAAATTCCTTTTTAATCGCCATTCTATGAATAACTCCGTATACTTCTGTTTCATCAATACTCCAATTACCATCAATAATTTTATAGGTTGGTTCTGGGTTTGTAGTAAACATAGAGGTTGCCATTACTTGATTTTCATCATTTATAACAACGTAACTTTCGCCTTTTAGAATATCATTTTCTATTTGCGCTGTATTTGGATATCCGTTTTGCCATTGATCAATATGTAAAGATGCTAAAAGTTCTTTGGCATCGTTAATAATAATCATAATTTCTGAAACGTCTTCAATTTTAGAAAGTCTAATTTTCATCAAAAAAAATAAATTATATCATTTTAAAATCTAACAACAATTCTCCGTTTACAGAACATTGTAATTGATCTCCTTTAAAAATTTCTCCTTTACCAAGAGCAGGTGTTCCTGTAAAAATTAAATCTCCAGCTTGTAACGTCATGTACTTTGATATAAACACAATAATATCAGCAAAATCGTTAATCATATAAGCCGTATTACTTTTTTGTTTTTCTTCTCCGTTAATTTTTAAATCGAAATCGATATCTGCTAAATTATAATCAGCAACGGGTTTAAAACTAGAAATAGGTGCAGCGCCATCAAAACCCTTTGCAAAATCCCAAGGATGTTTTGTTTCTCTAGCATCTTTTAAAATATCTGTTGCCGTATAATCGATACCAACAGCAATTTCAGAAATGTAAGAATTAGCGTCTTCTTTAGTAATGTTTTTTCCTTCTTTACCAATTTTAACAACAAGTTCAACTTCGTAAATTAATTCGTTTGTTATGCTACTTGGGTATTCCACATCACAATTAACAGCCAAACTACTTTCTGGCTTAGAAAAGATAAATTTTTTACCTTTCTTTTTGTCTTCGATATCTTTTAAGTCGGTAACGTAGTTGCTTCCAATTCCTAATATTTTCATTTTAAATTTGTTTTAAATGTAGAAGGTAAATTTAATAAAAAAATCCACCAAAAAATATATTTTCTGATGGATTTATAACTTGTTTAAAAGCTTTTCTAAGCTTCTACTTTTTCTGTTTTAGAAAAATCTACTACAACTTGGTTGTGTAAAATATCTTGAATAGTTTGTCTTTTTCTAATAAGGTAATCTTTTCCTTTATGCACCATAACTTCTGCAGGAATATAACGAGAATTGTAGTTAGACGCCATTGAGAAACAATATGCACCAGCATTGTGGAAACATAATACATCTTCTTCAGAAATTTCTGCAATTCTTCTATTTGATGCAAACGTATCCGTTTCACAAATATAACCTACTACTGAGTAATAACGATCTCTTCCTTTTGGGTTAGAAATATTGGTAATGTGGTGGTAAGAATCGTACATCATTGGTCTTACCAAGTGATTGAAACCAGAATCTACATGTGCAAAAACGGTAGAAGTTGTCTGTTTAACAACATTTACTTTCGCTAAAAAAGAACCTGCTTCAGAAACTAAAAATTTACCAGGTTCAAACATTAAAGTAATGTCTTTCCCATAATTTGCACAAAATTCATTGAATCTTTCTGATAATTGCAAACCTAATTGCTCTATATCTGTAGAAATATCTCCTTCTTTATAAGGAACTTTAAATCCACTTCCAAAATCGATAAAATCGATGTTTTCGAATTGTTTAGCTACATCAAATAAAATATCAGAAGCACGTAAAAAAGTATCGATATCTAAAATATCAGAACCAGTGTGCATGTGAATTCCGTTGATGTTCATTCCCGTATTTTCTACCACACGTTTAATATGAGGTACTTGGTGAATCGAAATTCCGAATTTAGAATCGATATGACCCACAGAAATTTTAGAATTTCCACCCGCCATAATATGTGGGTTGATACGTACACAAACAGGAATATCTGGGTGTTTTTGTCCGAATTGCTCTAAAATAGAAAGGTTGTCAATATTAATTTGAACACCTAATTTAGCAACTTGTTCAATTTCTGATAAAGAAACACCGTTTGGCGTGTAAATAATATCGTGAGGCTCAATTCCTGTTGTTAAACACAATTGTACTTCTTGAAAAGAAACAGTATCTAAACCAGAACCTAAGTCTTTAAAGAACTTTAATATATTAATATTAGAAAGTGCTTTTACAGCATAATTTAACTTTAAACTTTTAACACTACTAAAAGCATTTGTTAGTCTGTTGTATTGAGATTCTATTTTATCTGTATCGTAAACATATAACGGACTTCCGTATGTATTTGCTAACTTAATTAATTGTGCGTTTTTCACTTTGTTTTATTTTATATCAGACGTCAAAAGTAATAAAATTGTTTAGTAAATAATGACTTGTTTGAAAATATAACATATTGTTTTTTTTTGTGATTTTTATGCGGAATTTGTATTTTTGAGTTCCTGTTAAATTTGATGATTTTTACCTTAATTTTTTTAGATTTTATTTTTTATAAGTTGATGAAATTTAGAGAAAAAAAACGTTAAAATCATGTTGATAACTAATTGTCTGAATCCTTTTATTTTAGTTTGTTTAATGCTATTTTAGCAAGGCTTCAAACCTAACAATAGTAAGATATTTCATGAGTCAAGAAACAAAATATACCGAAGATAATATCAGGTCTTTAGACTGGAAAGAGCATATAAGAATGCGTCCCGGAATGTACATTGGTAAATTGGGCGATGGGTCTTCTGCAGACGATGGAATTTACATTCTTGTAAAAGAAGTTTTAGACAACTCTATAGATGAGTATGTTATGGGCGCTGGTAAAACCATTGAAATCTCTATTCATGGAAGCAAAGTTATTGTTAGAGATTACGGACGTGGAATTCCTTTAGGGAAAGTAGTTGACGTAGTTTCTAAGATGAATACTGGTGGAAAATACGACTCTAAAGCGTTTAAAAAATCGGTAGGTTTAAATGGAGTTGGTACAAAAGCGGTAAATGCACTTTCGTCATTTTTTAGAGTAGAATCTTCTCGTGAAGGAAAATCTGCTTCGGCAGAATTTAGCCAAGGAAATTTAGAAAATCAGGAGTTTTTAGAAGAGTCATCTCGTAGAAAAGGTACTAAGGTTTCTTTTATTCCGGATGAAGAAATATTTAAAAAGTACAAATTCAGAAATGAGTATGTAGCCAAAATGTTAAAATATTATGTGTATTTAAACCCCGGTTTAACCATAATTTTTAATGGAGAAAAATTCCTTTCGGAAAATGGGTTGAAAGATTTATTGGAAGACAACAACAATGTAGATGATATGTTGTATCCAATAATTCACTTAAAAGGAGATGATATAGAAGTAGCCATTACCCATAGTAAAACGCAATATTCAGAAGAATATCATTCTTTTGTAAATGGGCAACATACCACGCAAGGAGGAACGCATCAATCTGCATTTAGAGAAGCAATTGTAAAAACAATTAGAGAATTTTACGGCAAAGCTTTTGAAGCTTCAGATATTAGAAAATCTATTATTTCTGCGGTTGCTATTAAGGTAATGGAACCTGTATTTGAAAGTCAGACAAAAACAAAATTAGGTTCTACAGATATGGGAGGAGATTTGCCAACTGTAAGAACTTATATTAATGATTTCTTAAAAACAAAACTAGATAATTACCTGCATAGAAATACAGATGTTGCAGATGCGTTACATAGAAAAATTGTTCAGGCAGAGAAAGAACGTAAAGAACTTTCTGGAATTAGAAAACTAGCAAAAGATAGGGCTAAGAAATCTAGTTTACACAATAAAAAATTACGAGATTGTAGAATCCATTTGGGGGATACAAAAAAAGAAGCGTATTTAGAATCTACACTTTTTATTACAGAGGGAGATTCTGCATCTGGTTCTATTACAAAATCTAGAAATGTAAATACACAAGCCGTTTTTAGTTTAAAAGGAAAGCCTTTAAATTCTTACGGATTAAGTAAGAAAATTGTGTATGAAAATGAAGAATTCAATCTTTTGCAAGCAGCATTAAATATAGAAGATGGTTTAGAAGATTTGCGTTATAATAATATTGTAATTGCAACCGATGCCGATGTAGATGGTATGCACATTCGTTTGTTATTGATTACATTTTTCTTGCAATTTTTCCCTGAATTAATAAAAGAAGGGCATTTATATATTTTAGAAACTCCGTTGTTTAGAGTTCGAAATAAAAAAGAAACGTTTTATTGTTATTCTGATGAAGAGAAACGAGAAGCAATTGATAAATTAAGGGGAAAACCAGAGATAACTCGATTTAAAGGTTTGGGAGAGATTTCTCCGAATGAATTTGTGCATTTTATTGGTAATGATATTCGTTTAGATCCTGTAATGTTAGATAAAGAAATGTCTATTGAGCAAATGCTAGAGTTTTATATGGGAAAAAATACTCCTGACAGACAGAAGTTTATTATTGAGAATTTAAAGGTTGAATTGGATACTATTGAAGAGGATGAAATATAATAAAAAACTAATTAAGAATATTCTTACCGGAATTTTTGCGTTGCTTTTATTGTTTTGGTTGTTTCAAATAGATTGGAATAACATGTCTAGTAAATCTAATTCTGGTGCATTATTTGGAGTTTTATCTGGTGCATTGTTTATAATTTCTATGCAAATAAAAAATAAAGAACCTAAAAAATAAGCATGAAAATTGGAGGTTTCAATTTGGCACTTCCAATTCTGAAACGATGAGTTTACGTTATGCTCCAATGGTTTTTACAGAACAAGGAGTTACCATATTATCTAGCTTATATGAATTGGTGGAGAAGAAAGAAAATACGCTAGAGAGAAATAAAATTGGTTTTAAAAAAGGAAAAAAAATAAAGAATATAGTTGGTAAATATACTTGCGTTAGGGATTGAAGTGACATCCTTTTTTATTTTTCATAAAAAAGATACAACGAAAAGCCCGACCTTTAGGTAACGCCCAAAAGCTTTATCTACATTTATATTTTAAATATAGAAAAATACATAGTTCAACGATTAAACTGTTAAACGTTTAAAAATGAGTGAAGAAATTAACGAGAACGAACACGAAGAAGAATTAACGAATCCTGAAGATCAATCTGATTCTCTAGAAAATCCGGCTGAAGCAGTAGAAACCATAACCAAAGTTACAGGAATGTACAAGGAGTGGTTTTTAGATTATGCGAGTTATGTGATTTTAGAAAGAGCAGTTCCGTCGTTAGAAGATGGATTAAAACCAGTTCAGCGTAGAATTATGCATTCTATGAAAGATTTGGATGATGGACGTTATAATAAGGTAGCGAATATTGTTGGTCATACGATGCAATATCACCCACACGGTGATGCTTCTATTGCTGATGCCATGGTGCAAATTGGTCAGAAAGAATTGCTGATTGATATGCAAGGAAACTGGGGTAACATTCTTACAGGAGATAGGGCTGCTGCTTCTCGTTATATTGAGGCTCGTTTGTCTAAATTTGCCTTGGATGTTGTTTTTAATCCGAAAACGACCGCTTGGAAAATGTCTTACGACGGACGTAGAAAAGAGCCGATAGATTTACCTGTAAAATTTCCGTTATTGTTAGCACAAGGAGCAGAGGGAATTGCGGTTGGTTTGTCTACTAAAATATTACCACATAACTTTATTGAATTAATAGATGCTTCCATAAAATACTTAAAAGGGAGAAGTTTTAAAATTGTTCCTGATTTTTTAACAGGAGGAATTGCAGATTTTACTCATTATAATGATGGTAAACGTGGGGGAAAAGTAAGAGTTCGTGCTAAAATTCATCAACTAGATAAAAAAACGTTGGTGATTACTGAAATTCCGTTTTCTACGACTACCACAACTTTAATTGATAGTATTTTAAAAGCCAATGATAAAGGGAAGATTAAAATAAAAAAGATTGAAGATAATACAGCTGCAGAAGTAGAAATATTAGTCCATTTGCCGCCAAATGTATCGCCAGATAAATCGATTGATGCGTTGTATGCTTTTACAAGTTGCGAAACATCTATATCGCCTTTAGCATGTACCATAGAAAATAATACACCTGTTTTTGTAGGTGTTTCTGAAATGTTAAAACACTCTACAGATTTAACAGTTCAGTTGCTTAAAAAAGAATTAGAAATTCAGTTAAACGAACTGGAGGAGCAATGGCACTTTTCTTCTTTAGAGCGTATTTTTATAGAAAACAGAATTTACCGAGACATAGAGGAAGAAGAAACTTGGGACGGTGTAATTGAGGCGATAGACAAAGGATTACAACCACATATAAAACATCTAAAACGTGCGATTACTGTAGACGATATTACACGTTTAACAGAAATTAGAATTAAGAAAATATCTAAGTTTGATATTGATAAAGCAAGACAATTTATAGAAGGTTTAGAGGAAAAAATTGCTGTAGTTAAAAATCATTTGGCAAATTTAATAGAGTTTGCCATAAACTACTTTAAGCGATTAAAAGAGACTTACGGAAAAGATAAAGAGCGAAAAACAGAAATTAGAATTTTTGATGATATTGTGGCTTCTAAAGTAGCAATGAACAATGCAAAACTCTATGTAAATAGAGAAGAAGGGTTTATAGGAACTTCTCTAAAAAGGGATGAGTTTGTAACTGATTGTTCTGATATTGATGATGTTATTGTCTTTAGAAAAGATGGTGGAATGATGGTCTCAAAAGTAGATTCTAAAACCTTTGTGGGGAAAGATATTATTCATGTTGCTATCTTTAAAAAGAAAGACAAAAGAACCGTTTATAACTTTATGTATAGAGATGGAGCAAGAGGCATGTCTTATATGAAGCGTTTTAACGTTACGTCTGTTACAAGAGATAAAGAATACGATTTAACCAACGGAAATAAAGGGTCTATTGTGCATTATTTTAGCGCAAATCCAAATGGAGAAGCAGAAGTTGTAACTGTTAATTTACGTGCAGCTGGTAGTGTTAAAAAATTAAAATGGGATATCGATTTTGCAGATTTAGCTGTAAAAGGTAGAGCGGTAAGAGGAAATAGAATTACAAAGTATGCTATTAAATCTGTAGATTTTAAATCTGAAGGTGTTTCTACATTAAAACCTCGTAAAATTTGGTTTGATGATACTGTGCAGCGTTTAAACGTTGATGAAAGAGGTGAGTTGCTGGGTGAATTTAGAGCTGAGGATAAGTTATTGATTGTTACACAAAGTGGAAAAGCAAAAGCGGTAAAACCAAACTTAGCAATGCATTTTGAAGATGATATGATTGTCTTAGAAAAATGGAAACCTAATAAGCCAATTTCTGCAATATATTTTGATGGTGAAAAAGAGCGTTACTATGTAAAACGTTTTTTAATTGAAACAACTGAAAAAGAAGAAGAATTTATTTCTGATCATGTAAAAAGTCAGTTAGAAATTGTTGCAACTGATTATAGACCAATCGCTGAAGTTCAATTTTCTAAAAGAAGTTTAGAAAACGAAGAAGTTAATTTTGAAGAATTTATAGCTGTAAAGGGTATAAAAGCACAAGGAAATCAATTAACAACCGATAAAATTAAACAGGTTAATTTATTAGCGCCTTTACCTTTTGAAGAACCAGAAGAAGAAATATCTGATGATATGGAGGTTGTTGATGAGGAAGTTATTGAAGATGAATTGCCTATTGATATTCCAGTACCAGAAACTAAAAAACCTATTTTAGAAGAACTTTCTGCAGAAGAAAAAGCAAAAATTGCATTACAAAAATCGATAGCAAGAAAAAAAGCAGAGCAGAAAAAAATAGATGATGAAAATCAGACGAAATTGTTTTAATAAATATTTATTTTAAGGTTTTATGGAAGATAATTCTAGATTAAAGGATAACGATAAAAAGGAAGATAAGTCACCTGAGATTCAATATCAAAAAGACAAAACAAAACAGCAACAAGAGCAACAACAACAACAATAATAATAATAATAGGAACGTTTGCATGAAATTTAAGGCACTACTACTTTTTCTTTTTTTTGTAGTATCTACTTTTTCTCAATCTGAAATTTATTATTTTAAAGATGCTAATAGCAGTTTAAGTTATAGTAACATTGCTCAAGAAGAATTTAAACCTCTAAATAAACAAGTTTTAGAAAAACATTCTGATGCTACTTTTTGGTTTAAAGTGCCTGCTAATAAAACTGACTTAAATTATATATTTAGAATTAAAAGTATAAGAGCCACTAATGCAAAGGCATATCAAAATTTAAGTGAAATTAAAAAGTTGAATAACCAAAGGTATTCATCTTTTAAATTTTCTAGAGGATCACCAATCTATATAAAAGTTAGTTCTAATTTTAGTTCTTATTTTCCTGTTGAATTAAATACAGTGGAAGATGCTACTTTTGAAGAAAAAATACAATTACTTATTGATGGTTTTTATTATGGAGTCGCTTTTTTAGTAATTTTGTTCAGTATTAATTATTTTTATTTTTTTAAAGACAATTCATTTTTATATCATGCCTTTTTATTGGCAAGCTTAACGCTTAGTTTTATTTTATCGGACGGTATTTTGCATTTATTTGCTGTAGATGAAAAAAATATTGAATTTTTAATTCTTTTAAATTATGTGATACTCACATATTGCTCTTCTAAGTTTGCTAATGGTTTTCTGTTACTAGATGACTATTATCCTAAAGTAAAAAACTATACTTATATTATAGGTGGTGCTATTATTCTATTTGTAATTTTATTTTTAATCTTTAAAAAGAATGATTTATATATAATCTTAGGTATTTTAACATCGATAATTCTACTTATCTATTGGTTTTTAGGTGTGTTACTTTTTAAGGAAAACACGCATACTAAATTATTTACGTTTTCTTATGTAATTATATTGTTTAGCGGAATAGATTTTTATGTTTTAAAAAATTTCGGAATTTCTTTATTTGAAACCAATGCCACTAATTTAAAAATAGGTGGTTTTATACAGATTATAATCCTTTCATTTGCTGTGATATATAGGGAAAAGGATTTAAGAAAGTATAACTCTTTAATGAAAAATGAGATTATAAAGTTTTCAGAAGAAATAGAGCAACTTACATTACAAGAGGAACCTATAAAGATAAAATTAGATGTTTTAAGTTTTAGAGAAAGAGAAATTTTTAATTTAATTGTATCTAGTAAATCAAATAAAGAAATAGCCGCTGAAGTAAATATCTCTGTAAATACTGTAAAATTTCATGTCAAAAATATTTATGGAAAATTAAATATTAAAAGTAGAAAAGAAGTTTTAACATTAAAAAAAGTCATAAAACACTAGGGTTTTTAGTTGAAACCACCCAAATACTACCCCAATACTACCCGTAAAATAAATAGAATTACTTAATATATATAGTAAATTTGAAATATAAAATTACCCCCAATAATTTTAATAGTAAAGACCTCCAATAGAAATATTGAAGGTCTTTTTTTTATTTCATTTTCTCAAAAAATGTCATTTTATAATCGGGCAATAAATCTGGATTTGTAATTTTAATAAAATCTTTTAATACTAAATCAGGTCTCGTAGCAGCTAATTCATAATATATAATTCCGCCCGTTTTTCCTTTCTTGATTGTAGATGTATAAACTTTATCATTTTTAAAAGCATCAAATTCAGTATAAATTTTATTGCTTTGTAATAATTGCTCTTTGGTAGAAAAAAATCCAGGAGAAATCCAATATTCAGCATTCTGACCTTTATCAAAAATACTTTCAAAACTTAGAGACAAACTTCCTTTTCCTTTTGTGTTTTTCCATAAGTAATTAAGGTTTGCGTCATTTATAAATTGTGCCACAAAACTTTCTCCTGCAGGTAAATTCCAAATATCTTTACTCATGATTGCACCAGACAAAATGGTTGGTTTTTTTGTTGATTTTAGTGCGATTTGTTTTGCTGCTAAATAATTACCTTCAATTATTTTAAAAATACTATCAGCTTGTTTTTCTTTATCAAAAAGAACACCAAAAAATTTAATCCATTCTGCTCTTCCTAAAGGAGTTTCTTCTAACCAATCTCCATTATAAATTACATTTATTCCTGCTTTCTGTATAGTTGTTAAG
This sequence comes from Polaribacter sp. R2A056_3_33, assembly GCF_019278485.1. NCBI lineage: Bacteria > Pseudomonadati > Bacteroidota > Flavobacteriia > Flavobacteriales > Flavobacteriaceae > Polaribacter > Polaribacter sp. R2A056_3_33. The sequence continues at coordinate 3,794,776 of NZ_CP058984.1, read as the reverse complement.
CTTTTATCTGCAGAAGTAACACTATAGCCAACCACTAGTTCTGGCTGTAAGTCTAATAGTATTTCAGTATTTAAAGAGGTTTCTTTTCCTATTTCTTTTATTTTTCCTGCATCAATTAACTGTCTTGTTTTTTCTGATGATACATATCTAGCATAAGGAAAACCGATAATTGAAGTTTCTTCGTTTAACAACTCAACCATAGGGATATGAGTTGTAGAAGTAACTACAATTTTTTGAATAGGAGTATAGATGGTGTTTTCTATAGGTGTATTATTTTCTGATTTATTTTTAATAATATATTCAGTAACTTCTTTAGAGTTCTGATAGGCAGATTTTATAACTAACTTTTTAACGCCATTATCTTCTACAATATCAAATCCCTTTGCGTACTTAAGAGTACTTTTTACTTGTGTATGATTATCAACTTTAACAGCTTCTTTTTTACAAGAAACGGTCATCAACAAAAATAATAAAACAGGAATTAAATTTATGTTTTTCATTATGAATATACTTGATTTTCTTGCTCTTGAACTCTAATAAAAGTAGTTCTTTTGGTCAATTCTTTTAACCTACTTGCACCAACATAGGTACATGTAGATCTAATTCCGCCTAAAATATCTATAATAGTATCGTCTACATTTCCTCTGTAAGGAACTTCAACCGTTTTTCCTTCGGAAGCTCTATAATTTGCAACACCACCAACATGTTTATTCATGGCTGTTGTAGAACTCATTCCGTAAAAAGCTTTAAATTTTTCTCCATTTTTTTCAATCAATTCACCACCACTTTCTTCATGTCCAGCAAGCATGCCGCCTAGCATTACAAAATCTGCACTACCACCAAAAGCTTTAGAAAGGTCTCCAGGAATTTTACAACCTCCATCAGAAATAATTTGTCCACCCATACCATGCGCTGCATCTGCACATTCTATAATAGCAGAAAGTTGCGGATAACCAACTCCAGTTTTTACACGAGTTGTGCAAACCGATCCCGGACCAATACCTACTTTTATAATATCTGCACCAGCCAATAATAATTCTTCAACCATTTCTCCAGTAACTACATTACCTGCAATAATTACTTTATTAGGATGGTCTTTACGCATTTTCTGAACAAAATTTACAAAATGTTCCGAGTAGCCATTGGCAACATCAACACAAATAAAGTTTATTTTCGGAAATTCGGATAAAATTTGTTTTACTTTTTCAGAATCATCTTTTCCTGTCCCTGTACTAACGGCAATATTGTTTAAAGTTTTTTCATCAGCTTTTGCTGCAAATTCTCTCCATTCTTCTATAGAATAATGTTTATGAATTGCGGTGAAAAGTCCGTGTTTTGCAAGAGCTTTTGCCATTTCAAAAGTACCAACAGTGTCCATGTTTGCAGCCATTATAGGAATTCCTTTCCAGACAACATCGCTGTGTAAAAAAGTAAACTCTCTTTCTAAACTTACTTGTGATCTCGATTTTAGTGTAGATCGTTTTGGGCGAATCATTACATCTTTAAAACCTAACTTTAATTCATTTTCTATTCTCATTTCTATCAAAATTATCAATCCTTAAAGGTATAAAATTTGGAAACGAATTAATTAGATTGTTCATAAGAATGCATATATATTTGCAAAGATTTTGGTTTTGATGTAGAGATAATCTGCATCGAATTAAAAGGGAATCTGGTTAAAATCCAGAGCTGTTCCCGCAACTGTAAGTTTATACTAAGTTTGTGCTGAGTTTATTTTTAGCATCATTTAGTCCCTCTTTAGAGGATGTTATTAATTCTTTTACCACTGACATTTTTTTGTTGGGAAGGTATAATAACATAAAACGAGTCAGGAAACCTGCCATAAATCACGAGTTTAAAACTTTCGGGATAAAGGTTTATGTACTAATTCTATTTTGTACACAAATTTACCTGATTTATTTAGATTCCTTGTTTAACAAGGAGTGAAACATTATTGTTTTCTTGTAAAAGGAGAAGACTTAAATTAAATCATTAAAAATGAAAAAACAATTATTAATTGTTGGTGTTTTGGCATATAGTTTTGCTAGCACAAATCTTTTTGCACAGCAAAAAGAAAAAGTAGAAGCTTTAGATGAAGTTGTTGTTACAGCAACAAAATTCAATCTAAAAAAAGAGAATACTGGTAAGGTAATTCAGAAAATTACTCAAAAAGAATTGCAACAAAATGCTGGTAAAAATGTTATTGAAATTCTAAATAATGTTGTTGGTATTGATGTTAGAGGTGTGAATTCTAATGCATCTGAACCAAGAAGTATTAATATTAGAGGAGGAAGAAATAGACAAGTTTTGGTTCTAATTGATGGTGTGCCAGTTACAGATCAATCTGCAATTAATCAACAATTCGATTTACGTTTATTAGCCGTTAGTCAAATAGAATCTATTGAAATTTTAAAAGGAGCATCATCTACATTGTACGGTTCTGGAGCAGCTACTGCAGTTATTAATGTTGTTTTAAAGAAAGCATCAGCAGATAAAATTTCTGGTTCTTTTGAAACAAGTGTTGGTACAAATAATACCGCAAATGTTAAAGAAAGCGGATTGTCTGACAATAACCAGAATGTAAGTTTAAACGGTACTTTAGGAAAACTTAATTTCTTAGGTTCTTTTAGTATTACTGGAACAGACGGAATGTCTGCTGCAAAAAGTAAAACAAATGCTGTTTATGAAAATGATAGTTTTTACAGTAAAAATGCGTTGTTAAAATTAGGTTATGCGGTAAATGATAAGTTTTCTATAGAGACTTTCTTAAATTATGATAATTTTGATTATGATTTTGACGCAGGGGCTTTTTCTGATAGTGATGCAAATACTGGAGATCAAGAGCAGTTTAGAGTTGGTGTAAAACCAAAATACACTTATAATAAAGGAGAAGTTTACTTATTAGCCTCTGCAAATGTGGTAGAAAGAAATCTAGAGCAATTCAATTCTTATGGTGGTACTTTAGATAGCTACGAGTTTGTTGGTAGAAGTGTAAATTTAGATTTAGTAAATAGATATGATTTTAAGGATGGTAAAATTCAATTAATTACGGGTTTAAATTACCAAATTCATAGTAATAATACAGTTACTCCTTTTGCAGAAATTGAAAAAGGAATTGCAAATTTTAATACTGTAGATCCTTATGCAAGTGTAGTGTATATAACAGATTTTGGTTTAAGTGCCAATGTAGGTGGACGATTAAATATTCATAATGTATATGGTAATCATGCAGTTTATGACGGAAATCTTGCGTACTCAGTTTTAAAGAATGAAAATGCTACTATTAAGTTATTAACCTCTTATAGTACGGCTTTTATTACACCAAGTTTGTATCAATTATATGATGGTTTTTCTGGTAATTTAGATTTAAAACCAGAATCTAATGAAACTTTTGAAGCAGGTTTTGATGTAAATTATAAAGATTGGCTTCAGTTTGATGTGGTTTATTTTAATAGAAAAGAAGAAGATGCAATTATTTATGATAATGCTACTTACAAATATGGTAATGGTTCGTCGGATGCAAATGGTTTTGAAATAAATACCAATATTACACCTGTTAATTTCTTAACTGTTAACGCTTCTTATACGTATGTAGATAAAGATAAAACAGAAGATTTTAACGATTATATTCCTGCAAATAAATTTGTAGCAGGTTTAGATGTGGATGTTTTAAAAAATACATTCTTCAATATTACTTATAAAAATGTAGGAGATAGAAGTATTTATGATAGATATGGTTCTTTTGGAACCGCTGGAGAAGATGTTACTTTAGAGAGTTATCAAGTATTAGATTTTGCTGCTAATTATAAATTATTAGGAGACACTGTAACTTTATTTGGTGGAGTTACAAATATTTTAAACGAAGATTATGATGATATTTTAGGGTTTTCTACACGTGGTAGAAACTTTAAATTAGGAGTAAGACTTCAGTTTTAATAAAGGGAAATTTGCTATTTTCGAAAAGAGGAAGAAGACCATCTATTTTAGATGGTCTTCTTTTTTATAATAACTTTTTTACTTCATTTTTAATAATACTTATAACAGTATCTGTTGGAGGTAATGTTTTAGAGTAATCGATAATCACGTTTTCGCGCAATTCATTAGCAGTTTTTGCAGTTTCTGCAACTTGTCTTAATTTATTAATAATGGTATTTTTTGTAGCCACAACTGCTGTCCAAGAATCGTCTGTAATGTACATTTGCTGTACTAAATTATGTTCAAACTCTTGATCTATATTTGCAATCAACAATTGTAAATAATCTTGTGTATCTTCTGTAATTGGTTTAATTCTTACCAACATTTTAACAGGGGTAATGCGCTCACAAAACAACAACATTCTTTCGTAAGCCTGTAATTTTATTGGTAAAGCTTCTTTTTTTCTTTGAGATAATAGCGCTATTTTTTCATCAGAACTTAGCTTTATGATTAATCTGTTAAAAATATAATAAGCAACGAAACCGGTAACAGCAGCGGGTAGAATATAAGCAATACTTTCTATTAGTTTATCTTCCATAAATTAGATGAATTTTAAAGTGTACAAATATAGTACTCCTAAAAAGATAGCAATACCAAAACTTAATAAAGTACCAATTAAAATATATTCGGTTAATTTTCTGTCTTTTGATGATGTTAAATCTCCAAATCTAAAAACAGATTTTGCTGCTAATAGAAAACCAATTGCTTCCCAATGATTGGTAATTACAAAGGTAAAAACAAATAAACGTTCTAGAATTCCAATATAACGACCTGCTTTTGCAAGAGAATCATCGTTTTCTTTTTTACTTTCAGGGTTCCATTGTGTAATTATTATTTTGATGATAATTGCAGAAACAAAAATAACCAACAGTAAAAAGATAATCAGTAATAAGAGTTGATCTGTTATTAAGTTTTCAGTTGATAAAGAAAAATTCACATAAAAAGAAGTCGCAAACGCTAGTACGATAAGATGCAAAACTTGATCTATAAAGAACCAAATCCGTTTTGTTTTCTTTTTTTGAAGATAGAGTTTTAATAGGTCTATACCATAATGAGATACTATAATTAACAAAAAAGCAGGCCAATATTCTTTTAAATTAAATTGAATCACTAACGCTAAAAATAGGGCATGAAGCACAATGTGATAATATAAATTTACCGATTTCACCTTCTTTTTTTCTTTATTTTCAACCCATTTTTCTGGTTGAAAAACAAAATCTCCTAAAATATGAGCTAACAAAAATTTTAACAATAAGAGCATTTTATAAATGTGTTTTTTGATTGATAATTTTTCTAAAACGTTTTTCTAGTTTCATAATAGGTTCAAAACCAGCACGTTTTTGGCGTTCGCTAACCCGTCCTTGTGTAATTCCTAAAATAGCTGCAATTTCATTTTGCGTACTGTTTTTTGATTCTAAGGATATTTTAAATACTTCTGCAGAGTTTTTTGTCCAAGAATCCATGGTTAATAAAGCTAAATCAAAAGCTATATTTAGTTCTGCATCAAATTCTTGCCAAGGTGTTTTTATGGCAATGGTTTGTTTCTTTAAATAAGTGTCAAACGCATAACCAGAATTTATAAAAGCTTCACCGTTAGACGCTGTAATTTCTGGAGTATTAAATTCTTTTTCTCCGATTCCAATTCCAATTCTAACATCTATATCTACTGTAGATTTTAAATGAGATTTCAACTTTAAAGCTGCATAAAATGCATTTTCACAGTTTTCTATTTCTAATTGAAAGCTATCTCCTCTGTAAATCTGCCAAAATTTTGGAGAGTCACCAAAAGTACTTAACGCCTCTTTTAGCGTTTCTAACCAAAAATTATCATCCTTTTTTCTAGAATTGATGATGTCGCCTGTTAAAATACTAGTCATTTGTAAATCTTAATTTTTAGCTAATATATCAATTATTAAGCTAAACAACAATATTATCTGTCTGTAAGCAGATATTTTAAATTATCTGCCTATAGGCAGATATTTGTGTTTATCTGTTCTTAAGCAGATATGTTTAGGTTTTCTTATGTAAAAATTGTGAATAAATAGTATTCATCTTCTTTTATAGAAACGAATAGTTTGGTTAATTTCACGCTTTCAAATTCCTTTAAAATAAACCATTGAGCACATATTTAGATTCTTTAAACGAACCACAGAGACAGGCTGTCTTACAGAAAGACGGACCCATGATTATTATTGCTGGTGCGGGTTCTGGTAAAACACGTGTATTAACCTATAGAATTGCGCATTTAATGAAGCAAGGCGTAGATTCTTTTAACATTTTATCACTTACATTTACCAACAAGGCAGCCAAAGAAATGAAGGCTAGAATTGCCGGTGTTGTAGGTCATAGTGAATCTAGAAACCTATGGATGGGAACTTTTCACTCCGTTTTTGCTAGAATTTTGCGTACCGAAGCAGACAAATTGGGGTTTCCAACTAATTTTACAATTTACGATTCTCAAGATTCTGTTCGTTTAATATCAGCAATTATTAAAGAGAAGAATTTAAATAGAGAACAATACAAACCCAAACAGATTTTAGGTCGAATTTCTTCCTTTAAGAATAGTTTAATTACGGTTAAAGCCTATTTTAATAACCCAGAATTACAAGAAGCAGATTTACATGCAAGTAGACCAGAAGTTGGTAATATCTATAGAGCCTATGTAGACCGATGTTTTAAGGCTGGTGCAATGGATTTTGATGATTTGTTGTTAAGAACCAATGAGTTATTGGCTCGTTTTCCAGAAACTTTGGCAAAATACCAAGATCGTTTTAGATATATAATGGTAGATGAGTATCAGGATACAAACCATTCTCAATATATTATTGTGAGAGCTTTGGCTGACAAATTCGGGAATATTTGTGTGGTTGGAGACGATTCTCAGAGTATTTATAGTTTTAGGGGAGCAAATATTCAGAATATATTAAATTTTCAGAAAGATTATCCAGATGTAAAAACCTTTAAATTAGAGCAAAATTACCGTTCTACAAGTAATATTGTAAACGCTGCAAATTCTGTTATCGAAAAAAATAAAACAAAATTAGATAAAGAAGTTTGGACCTCTAATGATCCTGGAGAAGCTATAAATGTAATGCGTACTATTTCCGACGGAGAAGAGGGACGTTTTGTGGCACAATCCATTTGGGAGAACCAAATGAACCATCAATTAACTCCAGATGATTTTTGTGTTTTGTATAGAACAAACTCACAATCTAGAGCTATTGAAGATGCGTTGCGTAAAAAAGGAATTGATTACAAAATTTATGGAGGAATCTCTTTTTATCAAAGGAAAGAAATTAAAGACATCTTGTCTTATTTACGTATTTTAATCAACCCAAATGATGAAGAAGCGTTAAAAAGAATCATCAATTATCCTGCAAGAGGAATTGGTGCAACAACCATAGATAGGTTAACAATAGCTGCAAATCATTATAAAAAATCTATTTTCGATATTATTAAATATATTGACAAAATAGATTTAAAAATAAATACTGGTACTAAAAATAAGCTTCGTAATTTTATGACGATGATGCAAAGTTTGCAAGTAGAATCGCAAACAAAAAATGCATTCGAAATTGCGGAAACTGTTGTAAAAAAGGCACAATTAATAAAAGATTTAGAAAAAGACGGAACGCCAGAAGCAGTTAGTAAAGTAGAAAACGTTCAAGAACTTTTAAACGGAATTAAAGATTTTATTACCGATAAAATTGAAGAAGGAGGCGATACTTCTTTAACTACTTTTTTAGAAGATGTGGCGTTGGCAACAGATTTTGATGCTAAAAAAGAAGATGACAAACCATCTGTTTCTTTAATGACTATTCACCAGTCTAAAGGATTGGAGTATATGTATGTGTATGTTGTTGGATTAGAGGAATCTTTATTTCCTTCTGCAATGAGTATGAATACGCGAAGTGAATTAGAGGAAGAGCGCAGGTTGTTTTACGTAGCTATAACAAGGGCAGAAAAAGTAGCTTATTTAAGTTATGCGCAAACCCGTTACAGATGGGGGAAATTGGTAGATGCAGAACCTAGTAGATTTTTAGAGGAAATAGATGATCAGTATCTAAATTACATCACTCCAAAAAGTACCAATCCAGCAATCAATAACTTTGTTGATAAAAGTATTTTTGATGATGCTCCAAAAGGAATTCGTTTTCAAAAACCGATTCAGCGTAAAAAAATGGAACGTGATTTGGTGAAGAAAAAAGAGATTATTATTCCTAAAAACCTAAAAAAGGTATCTCAAGCAACCTCAAAACCCAATTTATTTGATGGTAATATTGTTGTGGGTAATTTTGTAGAACACAATAGATTTGGAACAGGAGAGGTAATTGGATTAGAAGGAAATGGACCAAATAAAAAGGCAGAAATTAAATTTGGTACTGTTGGTAAAAAGAAATTATTACTTCAATTTGCCAAATTAAAAGTGATTGGTTAAAAATCAATCCATAAAACTAAAAATAAATTGTTATTTTGCAACGTTAAATAACTACAAACTATAATTTTTCAGTTCTAGTGTTTTCTTTTGGTTAAAATGATAAAGGAAAATGTATCGAGAACACTTCTCAAAAATATAAAAATGACATTCGATTTAGAATACAATTCAGAAAGACCGTTAATGATAATACCAGAATACGGCAGACATATACAAAAATTAGTAGACCATTGTTTGGCTTTAGAAACTAAAGATGAACGCGATAAAATGGCAAAAGCTATTGTAGATGTTATGGGAAATTTACAACCACATTTACGTGATGTACCAGATTTTAAACACAAACTTTGGGACCAGTTATACATCATGGCAGATTTTAAATTAGATGTAGAGTCTCCATATCCTCAACCATCTAAAGAAGAATTACAAGAGAAGCCAGAAGGATTAGCGTACCCAAAATCAGCCTCTAGATATCGTTATTATGGTAACAATATTCAAACAATGATAGATATTGCTTTAAGTTGGGAAGAAGGAGAGAAAAAAGAAGCTTTGGTATTTACAATTGCAAATCACATGAAAAAGTGTTATTTAAATTGGAATAAAGACACTGTAGATGATGCTGTAATTTTTAAACATTTATTCGATTTATCTGATGGTAAATTAGATTTAAGAAATACAGAAGAAGAACTTTCTGAAAGTAAAAACTTGTTAAGAAAGCCACGTACACAAGGCCAAAGTACAAGTAAAGGTACTTACAAGAAACCACAACATAGCAATCAAAATAAAAATAGAAAAAGATATTAGTACATGGCATCATTTAAAATTGAAGGCGGTCATAAATTAAGCGGAACCATTACTCCACAAGGAGCAAAAAACGAAGTTTTACAAATACTCTGTGCTGTTTTATTAACACCAGAAAAAGTTGTTGTAAATAATGTTCCAGATATTATTGATGTCAACAAACTAATTTTTATTCTTGGAGAATTAGGTGTAAAAATAGAAAAATTAAGTAGAAATTCTTACGCTTTTCAAGCGGATGAAATCAATTTAGAGTATTTAGAATCTGCAGATTTTAAAAGAGACGGAAGTTCTTTACGTGGTTCTATTATGATAGTTGGTCCACTTTTAGCTCGTTTTGGTAGAGGATATATTCCAAGACCTGGAGGAGATAAAATTGGTCGTAGACGTTTAGATACCCATTTTGAAGGATTTATAAGATTAGGCGCAAAATTCCGTTATAATAAAGAAGAGCATTTTTACGGCGTAGAAGCAGAAGAATTGTTTGGTGTAGATATGTTATTAGATGAAGCATCTGTAACAGGAACCGCTAATATTTTAATGGCGTCTGTTTTAGCTACAGGAACTACAAAAATTTATAACGCAGCTTGTGAACCTTATATTCAACAATTATGTAAAATGTTGAATTCTATGGGAGCTAATATCTCAGGAGTTGGCTCTAACTTATTAATCATAGAAGGAGTAGATGCTCTTGGTGGTTGTGAGCACAGAGTTTTACCAGATATGATTGAAATTGGTTCTTGGATTGGTGTTGCAGTAATGACAAGATCTGAATTAACCATTAAAGATGTTAGTTGGGACAACTTAGGACAAATACCTAATGTGTTTAGAAAATTAGGGATTATATTAGAGAGAAAAGGAGATGATATTTACATTCCTGAACAAGAATCGTATGAAATACAGAATTTTATAGATGGTTCTGTTTTAACCGTTGCAGATGCTCCTTGGCCTGGGTTTACACCAGATTTATTGAGTATTGTTTTGGTAATTGCAACACAAGCAAAGGGAACTGTTTTAATACATCAAAAAATGTTTGAAAGCCGTTTGTTTTTTGTTGATAAATTGATTGACATGGGGGCGAAAGTAATTTTGTGCGACCCGCATAGAGCCACTGTAATTGGTATGAATTTTGAGAGCTCATTAAAAGCTACCAAAATGACATCGCCAGATATTAGAGCAGGTATCTCCTTATTAATAGCTGCTTTATCTGCTAGAGGAACATCTATAATAAATAATATAGAACAAATAGATAGAGGTTACGAGAATATTGAAGCTCGTTTAAAATCTATTGGTGCTAAAATTGAAAGAATTGCTGAATAAGAAAAAGTTTTTTATTAATTTAAAAATACTTTTAGATCATGATAAGAAGTTTGTGGAAAGAAGAATGGAAGCATATTAAATTTGATGAGAAAATTTCTGATGTAAAAAAATTTAAGATTTCTAATTTAGGAAGAGTGCTTTATTTTAAAGAAGATAAAGAGTTTTTAAGAAATAAGAGTTTTATAAATGGATATGAAACTATTTATGTAAAGCAAGTTGCTAATAACAAATCTACAAGTAGATATGTACATAAGTTGGTGGCAGAGCATTTTTTAGAAAAAGAAAACGAAGATCAAATTTATGTTTTACATAAAAATTATGACAAAACAGATAATACTGTAGAGAATTTAAAGTGGGCAACTAAAAGAGAGAAAGAGTTGCATCAATTTAAAAACCCTGTGTATATAGAAGCTATTAAAAATAAAAAAACTAGTTATAAGCTTACAGAAGGAAAAGTAAAAATCATAAAAAGGCAACTTAAAAATAAAAGAACAAGAATCACAATGATTGCCAAACGATTTGGAGTTTCAGATATGCAAATTCATAGAATTAAATCTGGAGAAAATTGGAGCCATGTTAAAATATAAAGAGGTTAAAAATAGTGTCAATCTGACACTATTTTTTTGTTGGCAACGTTTTTGCCTTTTAATAGTAGACATTTTAACGATTACAAAGATAATGAGTAAGAAAGATAACACCCAAGAAGAAGAAATAAAGAACGAACAAGAAACTGTTCAAGTTGAAGAAAATCAAGAGGTTGAGGCTGAAGTTGTAAAAGAAGAACCTACAACAGAAGAGTTACTTCAAACTGAAAAAGATAAGTTTTTACGTTTGTTTGCTGAGTTCGAAAACTATAAAAAGAGAACTTCCAGAGAAAGAATAGAATTATTTAAAACTGCTGGACAAGATTTAATGACATCTTTACTGCCAATTATTGATGATTTTGAACGTGCGCTGTCACATATTGAAGATGATAAAGAGGCAGAAGAATTAAGAAAAGGAGTGTTGTTAATTTATCAAAAATTATTTAACACTTTAGAATTAAAAGGATTGTCTACAGTGGAAACTAAAGCTGGTGATGTTTTTGATGCTGAAATTCATGAAGCAATTACACAAATTCCTGCTCCATCAGAAGATTTAAAAGGAAAAGTAATTGACTGTGTTGAAAAAGGATACAAATTAGGCGACAAAATTATTCGTTACCCTAAAGTAGTTATCGGACAGTAAAAAAGTATTCAGTTTACAATAACAGTGAGCAACATATGCAAAACTAATGTTGTAAACTAAAGAAGTATTAATGACAGTGAGCAGTGAGAGCTGAAAAATTGTTGTGAAATACTGAAAATTAAAAATAAAAAATGGCAAAACAAGATTTTTACGAAATATTAGGTCTCTCAAAATCTGCTACTCAAGCAGAAATAAAGAAAGGGTATAGAAAAATGGCGATCAAATATCATCCTGATAAAAACCCGGATGATAAAACTGCTGAAGAAAATTTTAAAAAAGCTGCAGAAGCTTATGAAATTTTAAGTGACGAAAACAAAAAAGCTCGTTATGATCAATACGGTCACGCAGGTTTTGAAGGTCCACAAGGTGGCGGCGGTTTCGGTGGAGGCGGCATGAATATGGATGACATATTTAGTCAGTTTGGTGATATCTTTGGCGGCGGAGGCGGTGGCTTCGGAGGCGGCTTTGGTGGTTTTGGAGGTGGCGGAGGCCAACGACAAGCTAGAGTAAAAGGAAGTAATATGCGAATTCGTGTAAGACTTACTTTAGAAGAAATAGCTAAAGGAGTAGAAAAGAAAGTAAAGGTTAGACGTAAAGTACAAGCAGACGGAGTAACTTATAAAACCTGTACTACGTGTAATGGATCTGGACAACAAATGCGAGTTACCAATACAATTTTAGGTAGAATGCAAACTGCAACTACTTGTGGTACTTGTTCTGGTGCTGGAGAAATAATTAGTACAAAACCAAGTGAAGCAGATGCACAAGGTTTAATTATAAAAGAAGAAACTGTACCAATTAATATTCCTGCAGGAGTTACAGAAGGTGTACAATTAAAAGTAGGAGGAAAAGGGAATGAAGCTCCTGGTAAAAATTCTGTTGCTGGAGATTTATTAGTATTAATTGAAGAAGTTCCTCATGATGTTTTAAAGAGAGAAGGAACCAATATTCATTATGATTTATATGTAAATTTCTCTGAAGCTGTTTTAGGAACAAGCAAAGAAGTTGATACAGTTACAGGTAAAGTAAAAATCAAAATTGATGCTGGTACACAATCTGGCAAAATTTTAAGATTAAAAGGAAAAGGTTTACCAAGTATAGAAAGATATGGTACTGGAGATTTCTTAATACATATAAATGTTTGGACACCACAAGAGTTGAATAAAGAACAAAAACAATTCTTTGATAAAATGTCTGACAACGAAAATTTTAGACCTAGTCCAAATAAATCAGATAAGTCATTTTTTGAAAAAGTAAAAGACATGTTTTCTTAACGAAATGTTAATTTCAAATTAATAAGTATCTTTTTAAAAGAAGTTGTATTTTATTTACAATATTTAATGTACATTTGCAGTGTTGCTGATTTTATCGGCAACACTTTTTCTTTTTCATAGCAATTTTTCCCACTCATTTATGAGTGGGTTTTTTTTATGACTAAAGATAAAATTATAACATAATATAGAAATTGCAGACTTATCTTATCGACTTGTGTATGCAAGTAGGAAAGTCCGGACACCAAAGAGTATCATAGCGGATAACATCCGTCCAGCGAGAGCTGAGGACCAGTGCAACAGAAAGAATGTACAGTTAGGCTGTAGTGAAACCAGGTAAACTCTATGAGGTGCAATGCCATGTAAATTAGAGCTTGAGAGCTACTCGCTCGATTCTAAAGGGTAGGCAGATAGAAGTTACGAGTAATTGTAACTCTAGATAAATGATAAGAGCCTTTTTAAGGAACAGGATTCGGCTTATTAGTCTGCATTTTCTATATAATTATTAAAACTTCAAAATAAATCAACAAACAATCCTTTTTATTGATTTAAAATCAGTGTTTTATCGAATAACTTTTTTTTATTCATTAATTCACGCAATCTATTATTTATCTTTTAATTTTAATATAAAAAATGTAAGTTTGTCATACTAAAATAAATAAATAATTTTACAGTTTGTCTTTTCGTTTATAAGAATTAAAAAGGCCTACAGTAACTAAAGATTTCTTTCATGAGTATTTATAAAGACTACCTTAAGCAGATAGAAGAACGTAAAGAACAGGGTCTTCATCCACAACCAATTGATGGTGCAGAATTACTAAGCAAAATCATTGAACAAATTAAAGATTTAGAAAACGAGTACAGAGAAGAATCTTTGAACTTTTTTATATATAATGTTTTACCAGGAACTACAAGTGCTGCTGTAGTGAAAGCTAAATTTTTAAAAGAAATTATTTTAGGTGAATCAATCGTAAAAGAAATTACAACTTCTTCTGCTTTTGAGCAATTATCACACATGAAAGGTGGGCCATCTGTAAAAGTGCTATTAGATTTAGCATTAGGATCAGATGCTGACGTTGCAAAACAAGCAGCAGACGTATTAAAAACACAAGTTTTTCTTTACGAAGCAGATACAGCTCGTTTAGAAGAGGCGTTTAATAGTGGTAATAAAATTGCAATTGATCTTATTAAAAGTTACGCAAATGCAGAGTTTTTTACAAAATTACCAGAAATAGAAGAAAAAATAGATGTTGTTACGTTTATCGCAGGAGTTGGTGATATTTCTACAGATTTATTATCTCCAGGTGGTGATGCACACTCTCGTTCAGATAGAGAATTACACGGTCAGTGTTTATTTGAGCATAATAAAGAACAACAAGCAGAATTAAAAGCAGTACAAGCACAGCATCCAGACAAAAGAGTGATGTTAATTGCTGAAAAAGGAACAATGGGAGTTGGTTCTTCTAGAATGTCTGGTGTAAATAATGTTGCTTTATGGACAGGTATTAAATCTAGCCCATATGTGCCATTTATAAATATTGCTCCGGTAATTGCTGGAACAAACGGAATTTCTCCAATTTTCTTAACAACTGTTGGTGTAACTGGTGGTATTGGTTTAGACCTTAAAAACTGGATACAACAAAAAGATGTAGAAGGAAATACTATTCGTGATGAAAACGGAGACCCTGTTTTAAAAGAAGAGTATTCTGTTGCAACAGGTACTGTCCTTACAATTAATACAAAAGAAAAAAAATTATATAACGGAGATACAGAATTAAAAGATATTTCTGCAGCATTTACACCACAAAAAATGGAGTTTATGAAAGCAGGTGGTTCTTATGCTGTTGTTTTTGGTAAAAAATTACAAACCTTTGCTTCTAAAGTATTAGGTATAGATGTAGTGCCTGTTTATGCACCATCAAAAGAAATTTCTATTGAAGGACAAGGTTTAACAGCAGTTGAAAAAATATTCAATAAAAATGCAGTTGGAACAACACCAGGAGCAGTTTTACATGCAGGTTCTGATGTTCGTGTAGAAGTAAATATTGTAGGTTCTCAAGATACTACAGGTTTAATGACTTCTCAAGAATTAGAAATGATGGCTGCAACAGTGATTTCTCCAATTGTAGATGGAGCTTATCAGTCTGGTTGTCACACAGCATCTGTTTGGGATGATAAATCTAAAGCGAACATACCAAGGTTAATGAAGTTTATGAACGATTTTGGTTTAATTACTGGTCGTGACCCTAAAGGGAAATATTTTCCAATGACGGATGTTATTCATAAAGTGTTAAACGATCTTACAGTAGGAGATTGGGATATTATTATTGGTGGAGATTCTCACACACGTATGTCTAAAGGTGTTGCTTTTGGTGCAGATTCAGGAACCGTTGCCTTAGCATTAGCTACAGGTGAGGCTTCAATGCCAATTCCAGAATCAGTAAAAGTTACTTTTAAAGGACAAATGAAATCTTATATGGATTTCCGTGATGTTGTACACGCTACACAAGCTCAAATGCTTAAGCAATTTGGTGGAGAAAACGTATTTCAAGGAAGAATCATTGAGGTTCATATTGGTACATTGACTTCAGATGAAGCATTTACATTTACAGATTGGACTGCAGAGATGAAAGCAAAAGCTTCTATCTGTATTTCTGAAGATGATACTTTAATTGAGTCTTTAGAGATTGCAAAAGGTCGTATCCAAATCATGATTGATAAAGGAATGGACAATGCAGGTAAAGTTCTTAAAGGTTTAGTAGAAAAAGCAGAAAATAGAATTGTAGAACTTAAAACAGGTATTAAACCTTCTTTAAGACCAGATGCAAATGCGAAGTATCATGCAGAAGTTGTTATCGATTTAGATGAAATCGCAGAACCAATGATTGCAGATCCAGATGTAAATAATGATGACGTTTCTAAACGTTATACACATGATAACATCAGACCATTATCTTACTATGGAGGTACTAAAAAAGTAGATTTAGGTTTCGTAGGATCTTGTATGGTTCATAAAGGTGATATGAAAATATTAGCTCAAATGTTAAAGAATGTGGAGGCTCAATATGGCAAAGTTGAATTTAAAGCACCTTTAGTAGTTGCACCACCAACGTATAATATTGTTGATGAATTAAAAGCAGAAGGAGATTGGGATGTTTTAGTAAAATATTCTGGTTTCGAATTCGATGATAACGCACCAAAAGGAGTAGCACGTACAGGATACGAAAACATGTTATACTTAGAGCGTCCAGGTTGTAACTTATGTATGGGTAACCAAGAAAAAGCAGCACCAGGAGATACAGTAATGGCAACATCTACACGTTTATTCCAAGGAAGAGTTGTAAAAGATTCTGGAGAGAAAAAAGGTGAATCTTTATTATCTTCTACACCTGTAGTTGTATTGTCTACAATTTTAGGTAGAACACCAACTATGGCTGAATATGAAGCAGCAGTAGACGGAATTGTTTTAACGAAGTTTAAACCATCTCAAAAACAATTAGTGAGATAGTTTTAAGTTTCTAATTATATATTAAAAAGCCTGAGTTTTAAACTCAGGCTTTTTTTGTTCTTCTTATAAAAGAAATAAATTGATCTGAATTTGCAGAGTTTTAAATAGATTATATATCAAAATAGCCATTATGCTTTAATATCAATAAACATAATTTAAATAAAACTTGTAGGGTCATTATAATAATCTAAAGTCAAAATGATTTTTAAGTATTTGTAATATTTACTTTAGATAAAACTTAGATTAGAGTTTGGGGTTCCCTCGCCAAAAGAGGCGAGGTCGGGCTTTATGTTACAATCTTTTTGTTCATACTTCTCAAAAAGGATTTTCACTTCAATCCCTAACCCAGGCTATTCGTATCTTTTGATGTAATTGCATATTCCGAGCAACTATTTTCTATCAAAATTATCTATTTCACTATCAGTATTAAATCTTTTCTTAGCAAAATTCAGTTATAAAACTAGTAGATATTTTTGTATCTTAGTGTACTTATAAATATTAACAACTAAATTATATATAATCTTATGGCATTTGATATTAATATGATTAAAAAAGTGTATTCAAACGTAGTAGAACGTGTGGATGCTGCTCGTAAACTTACAGGAAAACCTTTAACTTTATCAGAAAAAATTCTGTATTCGCATTTATGGGATAAAACATCAGATAAAGCTTTTGTTAGAGGTAAAGACTATGTAGATTTTGCACCAGACAGAATTGCATTACAAGATGCAACTGCGCAAATGGCATTACTGCAATTTATGCAAGCTGGTAAAAGTAAAGTAGCAGTTCCTACAACCACGCACTGTGATCATTTAATTCAAGCTAAAAACGGTGCAAGTATGGATTTACAGTCTGCACTTAATACCAGTAATGAAGTTTTTAACTTTTTAGAATCAGTATCTAATAAATACGGATTAGGTTTTTGGAAACCCGGAGCAGGAATTATTCACCAAGTAGTTTTAGAAAATTATGCATTTCCAGGAGGAATGATGATTGGTACAGATTCTCACACAGTAAATGCTGGTGGTTTAGGTATGGTTGCTATTGGTGTTGGTGGTGCAGATGCAGTAGATGTAATGGCAGGTATGGCTTGGGAATTAAAGTTTCCTAAATTAATAGGAGTGAAGTTAACCGGTAAATTATCTGGTTGGACTGCACCAAAAGACGTTATTTTAAAAGTAGCAGGTATTGTTTCTGCAAAAGGAGGAACAGGAGCCATTGTTGAATATTTTGGTGAAGGAGCAACTTCTATGTCTTGTACAGGTAAAGGTACCATTTGTAATATGGGAGCCGAAATAGGAGCTACAACTTCTACTTTTGGGTATGATGAATCTATGGAGCGTTATTTACGCGCTACAGATAGAAGTGATGTTGCAGATGCTGCAAACGAAGTAAAAGAGTATTTAACAGGTGATGCTGAAGTTTATGCAAACCCAGAAGAATATTTTGACCAAGTTATAGAAATTAATTTATCAGAATTAGGACCATTATTAAACGGACCTTTTACGCCAGATTTATCTACAAAAGTAGGAACAGATATGGCAAAGGCTGCTAATGATAACGATTGGCCATTAAAAGTAGAATGGGGATTAATTGGTTCTTGTACAAACTCTTCTTACGAAGATTTATCGAGAGCTTCTTCAATTGCACAACAAGCGCTGGATAAAGGTTTAAAAATAAAATCGGAATTAGGAATTAACCCTGGATCTGAAAAAGTAAGATATACAGCAGATAGAGATGGTATTATTGGTATCTTCGAAAAGTTAGATGCAAAGATTTTTACAAACGCTTGTGGACCATGTATTGGTCAATGGGCTCGTTATGAAGATCCAAAAAATGCACCTAAAAATAGTATTGTTCACTCTTTTAATAGAAACTTTGCAAAGCGTGCAGATGGTAACCCAAATACACATGCTTTTGTTGCTTCACCAGAATTAACAGCAGCTATTGCAATTGCTGGTCGTTTAGATTTTAATCCGATTACGGATAAATTAATCAACGAAAACGGAGAAGAAGTAATGTTAGATGAACCAACAGGATGGGAATTACCTCCAAAAGGTTTTGAAGTAAAAGATGATGGTTATTTAGCACCAGAAAAAGATGGAAGTCATGTAAAGATTGCAGTAAAAGATGATTCTGACAGATTACAATTATTAGAACCTTTTACTCCTTTAGGAAACAAATTAGAAGGTGTAAAATTATTAATAAAAGCATTTGGTAAATGTACAACAGATCACATTTCTATGGCGGGACCATGGTTGCGTTACAGAGGGCATTTAGATAATATTTCTAACAACTGTTTAATTGGAGCTGTAAATGCGTTTGGAATGAAAACCAATTTTGTTAAAAACCAATTAACTGGTGAGTTTGGAGGTGTACCAGATACTGCAAGAGCTTATAAAGCTGCAGGTATAAAATCTATTGTAGTTGGAGATCATAATTATGGTGAAGGTTCTTCTAGAGAGCACGCTGCAATGGAGCCTAGACATTTAGGTGTTGCTGCTGTTTTAGTAAAATCTTTTGCTAGAATTCATGAGACCAACTTAAAGAAACAAGGAATGTTAGGTTTAACATTTAATAATGAAGCAGATTATGATTTAATTCAAGAAGATGATACGTTTAACTTTGTGGATTTAAATGAATTTGCTCCAGATAAACCTTTAACGATAGAAGTTGTTCATGCAGATGGATCTAAAGATATGATTGTTACAAACCATACTTATAATCAAGGTCAGATTGAATGGTATAATGAAGGTTCTGCCTTAAACTTAATTAAAAAAGAAAATGCTTAAAATTTAAGCGTTTTAAATATAAAACTCTCGGAGAAATTCGAGAGTTTTTTTGTTACTTCAAATTATGAATACAGAAAAATTTAATCAGTTTTTAAATAAAATTTCAAAAGAGCCTCTACCTGTAATAGATGCAGCAATTTCTTTAGAAAGTTATTTTCCAATAGTAATTTCATCCAAAAATAAAGAGTTATTAAATTTTGATATCTCTTCTTCATCGGAATGGGAAGTATATTTAAAATCGTTTCTAGAGAAAAACAAAGCTAAAATAGCTTTTGGAGGTTATTTCGAAAAAAGAAATATTTACGACAGAAGTAATTATTTTAAAAATGTATCAGAAAATGAAAAAAGAAACATTCATTTAGGTATTGATTTATGGTGTAAAGAAAGCATCAAAGTATTAGCGGTCTTGGATGGGGAAGTCCATAGTTTTAAAAATAATAAAAATTTTGGAGATTATGGCCCAACTATTATTTTAAAGCATGAAATAGAAAATGAGGTTTTTTATACTTTATATGGACATTTGTCATTAGCATCCATAGAAAATATAAAAGTTGGAGATGCTGTTTTACAAGGAAATACCATTGGATATTTAGGAAGTTCTACTGTAAACGGAGAGTATGCGCCACATTTACACTTTCAAATTATTAGAGATTTAGAAGATAATTTTGGAGACTATCCTGGAGTGTCATCCAAAGAAAATATAGCATTTTATAAAAATAATTGTCCAAACCCAAATTTATTACTAAAATTAGCTATTTAGTTTTTTTGTAAGCTATTACGCTGTTTATAGACTCAATAGGTAACCAAAACTAAAACTCCTTTTATGAATAACTTATGGTTTTTTGATAACGTAAACTTATTTAACCTTCTTTGTCCTCACAAATTTAAAGAATATAAAAAGTGTCATTCTTTTGATGCTTATAAAAAAAGTGATTACATCTACTTTGAAGAAGACTCTGCAAGTAAGGTTTATCTCATAGAAAAAGGAAAAGTGAAGTTAGGGTATTATACAGAAGAGGGAAATGAAGTTGTTAAAGCCATTTTAACCAAAGGAGAATTGTTTGGAGAAAAAGCCATTTTAGGAGAGGAAATAAGAAATGAATTTGCGCAATCTGTAGATGCATCAACATCAATTTGTCCCATAGGAGTAGAGACTATGCACGATTTAATGCGTGATAATAAAACCTTTAGTTTAAAAATTTATAAGTTTTTAGGACTTCGTTTTAAGAAATTAGAAAGACGATTACAATTAATATTATTTAAGGATTCTAAAACAAGGTTTTTAGAATTTATGAAAGAGCTTTGTGAGGAATTTGGTCATGATTGTGAAAAAACAGGTGATAAAGTAATAGTCCATCCATATACACAAAAAGATATAGCCTCTTTAATTGGTACTTCTAGATCTAATTTAAATGTATTAATGAATGAGTTAAAGGAAGCAAACATTATCAGTTTCAATAGAAAAGAGATAAGATTACTTCAAAAAATAGCATAAGTGTTAGCTAGCTAACATTTAAAGACTTGTTAAACTTATAATTTTGTCATCAACATTAACATAAATATTAATAAGATGAAAAAAATTTTAAATTTAGCATTCGCATTTGCAATTGCAACTACTTTTGTAGCTTGTAGCGACGATGACAACAACAACAACATTGCACCAACAACAGGAGATTTAACAGTAGACTTTACAGGTTTAGAAGCATTAGGAGCTGATTTCGTTTACGAAGGTTGGTTAATTGTAAACGGAAGTCCGGTAAGTACAGGTACATTTACAAGCGTAACTTTTCCACAAACGTATACTGTTGGTATTGATGATTTACAAGCAGCAACAACGTTTGTTTTATCTATTGAGCCAGCTGGAGAAACAGGAGCAGAAGCTTTAGCACCAGCAGCAACGAAACTTTTAGCAGGTAACTTTTCTGGAAATATAGCAAGTGTAAATTCAGACAACATAGTTGTTGATGCTAGTGGAGAAATTAAAGATTTAGGATCTTCATGGGGAAAATATATTTTAGCTACACCTACAGATAATGACGATACAAATGATGCAAGTGGAATTTGGTTTTTAGATAATTCTAACGATCCTACTGTTGCGGGTTTAGGTTTACCAACTTTAACTGATGGATGGAAATATGAAGGATGGGTTGTTATAGATGGAACTCCAGTAAGTACAGGTACTTTTACTGCAGTTGATGTAGCAGACGATAACGCAGCAACATCACCTTTTAAAGGGTCTGTTAGTAATGGACCAGGTTATCCCGGTGAAGATTTTGTAACAGGATCTGCAGCAGGTGTAGATTTCCCTACAGATTTAAAAGGAAAAACAGTGGTAATTTCAGTAGAGCCAAGTCCAGATAATAGTTCTGCACCTTTTGCTTTAAAGCCTTTAGCGCATGTTGTACCAGCAGATGCAATGACTTTTACAGTAATAAATATGGTAACAGGACCATTACCAATTTTATCTGGAAGTGTAACAAGATAACAGAAAAAAAATATATCTACTATTGTGTTAATGGTTGATTTATTTGAAGGGTAATTATATATTATATAATTGCCCTTTTCTGTTTATAAAAAGTTTGGATAAATTTAGAAAACACCTATTCGGTTACTTCGTCAATTGTCTTTAAAATGATGTTGCAGCCTTTAATTATTTCTTCGTCAGAAATGGTCAATGGAGGCGTAATTCTCATTGCTTTTTCTTCAAACAATAAAAAGAATAGAACTAATCCGTTTTCTAAACATTTTAAAATTACTTTAGAATTTAATTCGGCAGATTCTAAAATAGCGGCTAACATTAATCCTCTTCCTCTAATTTCTACAATTGAAGGATGTACTAAATGTTCTCTGATTAACGCTTCTTTTCGTAAAACTTCTTTAATAAAGTTATTCTGAGTAATTTCTTTTACAGTTGCTACGGCTGCTGCAGAAATAACAGGATGACCAGCAAAAGTAGAAATATGACCTAATTTAGGATTGTCTTTTAATAAACTCATGTTTTCAAAAGAGGAAATAAATGCACCAATTGGCATTCCACCTCCTAAACCTTTCCCAGTAATTATGATATCCGGAATTACATTGTAGTTTTCAAATCCCCAAAATGTACCAGTTCTACCAATTCCTGTTTGTATTTCATCTAAAATTAACAAAGCACCAACTTCTAAACAACGTTGTTTTACTTTCGATAAAAAATCATCTTTAGATTCAATAAAACCAGCACCACCTTGTATGGTTTCTATAATTACAGCAGCAGTTTTATTCGTGATCTTATCTAATTCACTTTCATTATTGAATTCAATAAATCTTGTTCCAGGAATTAAAGGTCTAAAAGCTTGATTCTGTTTTTCTACCCCAGAAACGCTCATAGAACCCATTGTATTACCGTGATAAGAGTTTTTTGCAGCAATTATTTCTGCTCTATTAGTAACTCTTTTGGCTAATTTTAAAGCACCTTCTGTTGCTTCTGTTCCAGAGTTTGTAATATAAACAGTGTTTAAATTCTCTGGAGAATTTTGTGCTAAAATTTTACACAATGCTACTTGAGGTTGTTGTATAAACTCGCCATAAACCATAACATGCGCATACGCATCTAATTGGTTTTTTATGGCATCTGTAACTTTAGGGTGATTATGACCTAAACTATTTGCAGAAACACCTGCAACAAAGTCTAAATATGCTTTTCCTGAAGTATCGTAAATATAACTTCCTTTTGCCTTAGAAATTTCTATTGCAAGTGGGTGAGGAGTAGTTTGTGCTTGGTATTTAAAAAAATCTTTTTTCAAGCTTATTGTTTTTTAGGAGAAATATCTGACTTTGGTAATTTAATTTCTTCTTTCTTTTTCGTATTCTTTTTTGGACTAAGAAGGTCAGAAATATTTTCGACTTTATCTTCTGTTTTAGTAGGGATTGTATCTTTATTGTCTTTTATAAAAATGTCTTCCATCTTTTTAGGTTGTTCATCTTCACGCCAAATAAAACCTTTTAGCTCTCTAACATCATCTGGTAATTTAGAAGGAGGATAGGTATTACCATCAGATTTTTTTAAATACTTTATAGTTTCAATCTGCCCACTGTCTAAGGTGAATTCTATGTTACTAGATATTTCTTTTGTAATGGTTTCTAATACATTTGTCTCTTCATTTCTATTAAAATAAACAGATTCTGCATTACCTTTTACCAAAAGCAAGTGCAGTTTATTTTCCTTAAACTTCCCAAACATATTTCTACCTTTTATTTGGTTAAAGTCTTTGTTAGAAACAGAATCTTTAGAGACAATAAATGAGTTGTTTAAAACTTTTAAAGAGTCTAATTTTTCGGTTTCTACGTTAGATATTAAGTGGATTGTATCTCCTGTAATTTGATTTTGATCTGACCAAATTACAGGGTTTTTAAACATTTTTGTCAAACCTGTTTCTTGGTTTGTATGTATGGAGTCACATTTTCCTTGTAAATCCGATTTAAAAATTTTTACATTGTGATAAGTTCTTACAACCCTTTTATCAGGTTTACCGGTAACTAAAAGAGTATCTCCATGAATAAACATAGAATCTTTATCAATAATAGAAATGGCAACAGCTTTTTTAATAATATACAGCGAATCTTTAAATTCAAATATTTCTGCGTAATTTCCTTTGGTTATAAAGTTTTGAACCGTGTCTATTACCTGGATATTATTCGTTGCAGAAGCAAACCCTTTTCTCTTATCATAATACAAACTATCACCTTCTATAGTTCTTTCTTTTAGATAGAGTTTTGCATTTTTAACAAAATGAGAAACATCTGTTTTGGTATTATAGAATCCTTTTTCACAATAAATTCTATTATCATTTTTTGTATTTGTAATGGTAGTTGGGCCATACAAGTAGGTAAGTCCGGAATTGGTATAATAATCTAAATGATCAGATTCTAGGTGATTTTCTGGGTTTACAACAGTAACTCTTGTAGTTGCAGTAAACTTTTTATCTTCTAAATAAAAGTTTCCATTTTTACTTTTTAAGGTATTTGTTTCGTCTTTTATAGTAGCGTAACTTTTATAATACAGTTTTTGATTTAGTCTGTCAAAATGCAATGTATCTGTAGTTAAAGTCATTGTTGGGTCTTTTAAAACTACATTTCCCCAAGAAACTGCCTGCTTAGAATTAGCATCGTAATCTGCATAACTACTTGTTTGTGTAATGGTGTCACCTTGTTTAATTAGCACATTTCCAATAGCTTTAAAGAAGTTCTTGTCCTTATAGTACAATGCTTGTTGACTTGTTAAAATAATTCCGTCGTGAATCATTTTAACATTACCAATTAATAATGTTGCTCCAGGATATTTTTCCTCATCAGCTTCTTGCTGTTCTGCATAATATTCAATTTTTCTGTTTTCTTGCGAAAAAGAAATGGCCGATGAAATAACAAGAAGTAAAAAAAGTATTCTTTTCAAGATGATGAATTTTACGCAAAAATAATGAAAAGATAATGGCTAAGTATTAAAGAAAAGTAAAAATTAGTTGAAATAAATCTATGAAAGTATAGTTAAAGATTGTTCTAACCTTTTAGCTTTTGGAAACAATATATTATTCTCTATATGAATATGATTATTTAATAATTCTTCAAACTGCTGCAGTTTTAAGTATAAAACTTTAAAAGAAATACATGCATTTTCTGGAATTTTGTAATTATTAGTTAATTTAGCTATTTTTTTAAAGGTTTTACTCACCTTTTCATGATCATCTTCTATGATATCAATAGGTATGTTTAAGGGAGAGTTACTTGTATTAGTCACTATTTTTTTAGTATTCGCATCAATAAGCTTCTTAATATAAGGGAAAATAATACGTTCTTCATTTTTCATATGCTCAAGAATGTTATCTGCAACTTTTAATATTAACAGATTAATTTCTATAAGCTCCTTATATTCTTCTCCATAAATAGCTGCTACTTTTTCTCCATATTCCTTTAGTAGCAATATATTTTCTTCTTTGTATTCATGTTGAATATTCACTAAAAAGTCAATTAAAAAATCTAATTTCCAAGAATTATAATCTTTTAAATAGTAAACCTTATTATTTACCGACTTTAAATCTTTTAGAATTTGTTTTAAATTGGTGTTTTTTTCTTCACAAGCCTGACTAAGTAACATGTTTCCATGAATACTAAAGTCTATTTTATATTTTTTAAAAACGGAGGCAGTATTTATGTTCTCAATAACTATTGTTGCAACACTTTTATTCATTAGATCCTTCACAATGATAGGCTTTGAATTCTTAACAAATATGCTCTTATTATTAGGGATAAAAAATGACTTTTGTCACTTTTTTACATAATTATAGATATTTGTATTAAAACGATATCATTTTCGGATAAGTACATGTTAAATGATGAATAAAAATCATTTATTCATAACGTTAAAATGAAATTTTTTGGACTTACTATTGAGATAAAACAACTTTTACCTTCAATAAAAGTTTAAGATGATGTAATTTGCGCTAAAATTATTTTAAAATGAAATCACCTTTTTATTTAACAAAAGAAGAAATGAAATCTTATGGTTATAAGATTGTAGATATTATAGTAGACCATTACAAAGAAGAAGAAAATAAAAAGCCAGTAATTAAGGCTTCTAGAGAAGAAATGGACTCATTATTTTTAAGTGAAGCTCCAGATGATGCTACCGATGCAAATGAAGTATTAGATTTTGTGGTGAATAATGTGCTACCAAATAGTAATATATCTACCCATCCGAAATCTTTTTCTTTTGTACCTGGGCCAAGTAATTTTATTAGTACTATGGCAGATTCTTTAGCAACAGGTTTTAATATCTTTTCTGGTGGATGGATTGTTTCCCCTGCGGCTGCAGAGTTAGAAATAGTAACTTTAAATTGGTTGCTAAAAATGTTTCATTTCCCTGTTACTAAAGGTGGCGGAATTTTTACAAGTGGTGGTTCTATGGCTAATTTAACAGCCTTAACTACTGCTAGAAGAATAAAGTGTGGTGATGATTTTTCTAAAGGTATTATCTATTTATCTGACCAAGCACATTCTTCTAACATTAAGGCAATTCAGGTTTTAGGGTTTAAAAAAGAACAAATTAAAATAATTCCGACAGATTCTGAATTTAAGTTTAGCATGAATAAACTTAAAAATGAAATAGCAAGGGATCAGTTAGAAGGTAAAAAACCATTTTGTATTATTGCATCCGCAGGTACTACGAATACAGGTACCGTAGATCCTTTAGACGATTTAGCAGACATCTGTGAAAAAGAAAATCTTTGGTTTCATATAGATGGTGCTTATGGTGCTGCTGCAATTTTATCTAAAAAAGGGAGTAGAATTTTACGCGGAATAGAACGTGCAGATTCTTTAACAGTGGATCCTCATAAATGGTTTTTTCAACCGTACGAGATTGGTTGTCTACTAGTAAAAGATGCCTCTTGGTTAAGTAATACATTTAGTGAAAAACCAGAATATTTAAGGGATATTGAAGGGAATGAGTCTGAAATTAATTTTTATGATTACGGGATTCAATTAACAAGAAGGTTTAGAGCTTTAAAGTTTTACATGTCTATAAAAACGTATGGTTTAAATGCATTTAAGAAAGCCATTACCTATAATATAGATTTGGCTGATAAAACTGAAGATATCTTAAGAAAAAGTAAAAACTGGGAAATTGTTTCTCCGGCTACTTTAGCAATTATTAACTTTAGATATAACCCGTTAAATAAAGATTTAACAGAAAAAGAAGTAGATACATTAAACCAAGAAATTTCTACGAGAGTGGTAGATTCTAGAGAAGCCTTTTTAGTAACCACTGTTTTACAAAATCAAGTGGTTATTAGAATGTGTTTAATAAACCCTAAAACAACTTTAAAGCATGTTACAGACACTTTAGACCAATGTGAAGTATTTGCTAAACAGATTCTTTTAGATTGGAAAAAGTAGGTTTTATATTGGTAATAAATATTCCCAAAACACCAATTGGCATCAATACAGAAATCAGTACTAATATTGTATAATAATTATTGATAATAGATAATTGCTGCCAATTGCAAAAACCTTTATAAAATATTAAAATTTCAGAAAAAAGAAATCCTATTAAGTAGATGCTTATCCAAACTTTGGGTAATTTTAATAGTTTGTTTTGATGTAAAAAAAAGAAGATACTCAAACTTATTACCCCTAAAAAAACGAGGTGTAAATACCCTATTACAAAGTCTTTAATTTGATAAGATAATTCTACAAAATAAGGAATTACCGTTATAGATTGCATTAAAGTTTTTAGAGTAAAAAACACCAAAACAAAGCAGATTAAATTAAAGAAAAAACGAGTTGTTTTCTGTTTTAAAACAAATTTATGGCTCTTTATTATTTGATATAAATAGTTTAAAGAAAAGAGTTGGATAAATACACCTAATATAGCTATTAAATAGATAGTTACGTGTGGTTTAATCCATAAAAAAGATAGTGGTAAAGTTAGTATACATCCCCATAGCATCAATTTATAAAAGGAACCAACTTTTTTTTTAGAAATAACGCAGCGATGCTTTTCTAAAAGTGAAAAAAACAACCCTAATAAACAGAATATAAACCATCCATTATATTGAAAATGTAAATAGAAATAAATGGCATTTTTATACCAATGAGATGTACTACCTAAAGTGTTCATGATAATTCCTAATGACCAAGGGCCAATACTAGAAATAATCATAAAAACTAGTGAGGTACTTATAAATTTTAAAGCATAACTGTCTTTCTCTAAATGATTATTTTTTCTAAAAAACGCAAAAAACCAATAAGAACAAATTATAAATAACGTAGAAAAAATAATAGAAAATAAAGCATAGCCAGTTATTGGGAAACTAATAAGCATTCCTACAATTGTAATCTGAGTGCACAAAAATAGTGTTGTATATTTTTTTTTAGCATCCTCATTTATATACAAGTAAAATAATAAGCTAGTTAATCCAATATATACCCAACCCAAAAGTGCTACATGAGAGTGGGTGTGTACAAAAAATTTATAATCAATATTTATATCAATAATAGGAAAAAGACGTAATAGAATACCTAAAGAAGAAGCGATTAAAAAATACAAAAGTGCCACAAAACTTTGTGTTTTGGCTTTTATCATTATTATAACGTATTTATAATATTATTATTTTTTACATATTCAATAGACATTTCTAAGATGGTTTTCTTTTTTAATTTAGAAATTAATTTATCTTTAAATGGTGCATATAAATGATGAACAACGCAAGGATTTTCGGAGCTACATTCTGATTGTCCTAAATAACATTCATTAAATTTTTCTACACCATCAATACAATCGATAATATCAAATAAGGAGTTTTTTTCATTAGCTTGTGTTAAATAAAACCCTCCATGAGGACCTTTTACAGAGCTTATAATATTTTTTTTAGTTAATTCTTGTAAAGTTTTAGCTAGAAAAGGAGCTGGCATCATTAAATCATTCGCAACCTTTTTAGAGCCAATTTTATTGTCTACACTCGCTTTTTCTGTAAGATATAGAACTGCTCTAATGGCATATTTACTTGAATTTGATAACATTTTATTTTTTTTGTAAAAATATAAAGATAAAACTATCTTTTAGTATGATAAATATCATTTATTTTTTTAATCAAGATTAATAATTTTGCTTCACAATAAAAGATTAAAGGGTCTTTTATTATAACTAAACCTAAAAAATCAAAAAAATGAAATTATTAAAAGCAGTGTGCATACTATTTGCAGGAAGTTTACTACTAGTTAATTGTAAAAGTGAACCAAAAGAAGAATTAGCTAAAGCAGATAGTTCTACAATTTATATAAAAGGAACTATGGAAGCAGAATTGACTTCTCCACCTTTTGTGCCAGCTCCAATAGGAAATAGAACAGCAAAAAAATTATTGGTAAATATGGAAATTCTAGAAAAAGAAGGAACCATGACAGATGGAGTACAATATGTTTATTGGACTTTTGGAGGTACAGTACCTGGAAGTTTTATAAGAACTAGAGTAGGAGATGAAATAGAATTTACTTTATCTAATCATCCAGACAATAAATTACCTCATAATATAGATATGCATGCTGTGACGGGCCCTGGTGGTGGAGCAGAATCATCATTTGTAGCTCCAGGACATGAAAAAACGTTTTCTTTTAAAGCTTTAAATCCTGGTTTGTTTGTGTATCACTGTGCTACAGCACCAGTTGGAATGCACATTGCAAATGGAATGTATGGTTTAATTTTGGTAGAACCAGAAGGAGGTTTACCTAAAGTAGACAAGGAATATTACATTATGCAAGGTGATTTTTATACGAAAGGAGCTACTGATGAAAAAGGCTTACAACCTTTTGATATGACAAAAGCAATTAAAGAAGATGCAGATTATGTTGTTTTTAACGGTAAGGTTGGATCATTAACTGGTGATAACGCTATTACTGCAAATGTTGGTGAAACGGTTCGTTTGTTTGTTGGTAACGGTGGTCCAAACTTAACTTCATCTTTTCATGTTATTGGAGAAATTTTTGATAATGTGCATGTAGAAGGAGGAGATTTAATTAATACAAACGTACAAACCACGTCTATTCCTGCTGGTGGTGCAGCAATTGTAGATTTTAAAGTAGAAGTTCCTGGAACATTTATTTTGGTTGATCATGCAATTTTTAGAGCTTTTAATAAAGGAGCATTAGGAATGTTGAAAGTGTCTGGTGAAGAAAATAAAAAATTATATTCTGGAGTAAAACAAGAAGGAATTTATCACCCAGAGGGTGGAACAATTCAAACCATGCCAGTAGATAAAAATAAAAAAGAAGTTGCGGTTACTACAGAAAAACCTTTAGCTAAAAAAATAGCAGATGGTAAACAAGTGTATATGACTACTTGTTTTGCTTGCCACCAAGCGGAAGGGCAAGGAATACCAAATGCATTTCCTCCATTGGCAAAATCAGATTATTTAAATGCAGATGTTAATAGAGCTATTGGTATTGTTTTGCATGGTAAAACAGGAGAAATTACTGTTAATGGTAAAAAATATAATAGTGTAATGACAAGACAAACATTAACGGAAGGGGAAGTTGCAGATGTTATGACCTATGTATATAATTCTTGGGGTAATAATAAAACCAATGTTACCATTAAGAATGTACAAGATGTAAAAAATAATTAATAATAATTTCAATTCAATTTCTATGAAAACTATTTTAAGATTGACAATTTGTTTCATCCTCCTAAATATAACTTATGCAAGTTGTCAATCTAAAATGGTACCAATTAAAGGAGGAGCTTACATCCCATTATACGGTAGAGATTCTATGAAAGTTGAAATAGATAACTTTTTAATGGATGTATATCCGGTTACAAATAAAGAGTATGTGGCTTTTGTAAAAAAGTATCCAAAATGGCAGAAAAGTAAAGTTATAAAATTATTTGCGGATGCAAGCTATTTACGTGATTGGAAATCGGATACTCTTTTAGGAGAAAACAAAAAAGAAAACT
Source organism: Polaribacter sp. R2A056_3_33 (assembly GCF_019278485.1). Classification (NCBI taxonomy): domain Bacteria; kingdom Pseudomonadati; phylum Bacteroidota; class Flavobacteriia; order Flavobacteriales; family Flavobacteriaceae; genus Polaribacter; species Polaribacter sp. R2A056_3_33. The sequence goes on along the minus strand of NZ_CP058984.1, from coordinate 3,763,974 downwards.
CTCCAATTACTCAAGTATCTTGGTTTGCAGCAAAAGATTATTGCGAATGTCAGGGAAAAAGATTGCCATCTGTAGATGAATGGGAATATGTAGCCATGGCAAATAAAAAAATACCAGATGCTAGAAAACAAAAAGAGTACAATGCTTTTATTTTAAGTTGGTACGAAAAACCAAAGACCTTCAATCAAACTATAGGGTCTACTTTTAAAAATTATTGGCAAGTATTTGACTTACATGGTTTAGTTTGGGAATGGACTTCAGATTTTAATTCTGTATTAATTACAGGTGAATCTAGAAAAGATGTAGATACAGATAGTAATCTGTTTTGTGGAAGCGCTGCTGTAAATGCAACAGATTTAATGAATTATGCTGCTTTTATGAGGTATGCAATTAGAGGGAGTTTAAAAGCAAAATATACCATGAAAAACCTAGGTTTTAGATGTGTAAAAGATGATAAAAAATAGCAACATGAAAACACTTAAATATCTTATAGTATTAATTATTACAGTTACTTCATTAAGTTCTTGTAATACATCTATTTCTAAAGAAAGTAGTAAGGTAGAATACCAATGTCCTATGAAATGTGAAGGAGATAAAGTTTATTTAGAACAAGGCGCTTGTCTTGTTTGCAAAATGGATTTAAAACCAACATCTAAAATAGTGAAAAAAGTTTTGTCTACGATGATTTCTGATGAGTCTATTTTTAACTTAACTTCTAAATGGAATACGCAAAATGGTACTGAAATTCAGTTAAAAGAGTTAAAAGGTAAAACTTTGGTTATGGTAATGATTTATACAACTTGTAAAGCTGCTTGCCCTAGGTTAACAGCTGATATGAGAAATATAGATGCTAAAATTCCATCCGAATTAAAGGAAGGTGTAGAATTTGTTTTGGTAAGTATAGATCCAGAGAATGATACGCCAGAGAGGTTAAAAGAATTTGCAGAAGAGAATTTTCTTACAGATAAAAATTGGACCTTATTACAAGGTACAGAAAGTGGTGTTAGAGAATTTGCAAATGTACTAGCGGTAAAATACAAACAAATTTCTCCTTTAGATTTTTCTCATTCTAACATTATAAGTGTTTTTAACCCGAATGGAGAATTAGTACATCAGCAAGAAGGTTTAGGTGTTGATAATAAAGAAACGATTACAAAAATTATAGAAACTATTAAAACATATTAAAATGAAAATCACAAAAGATAATACAGTAGCAGAAGTAGTAACTTATAATATTAAAACGGCAGATGTGTTTAAAAAACACGGTATAGATTTTTGTTGTGGAGGCGGAATTAGCATAGAAAAAGCGTGTAAAAAACACAATGTTTCTTTTGAAGAAATGGAAAAAGAACTACTAGATATAAATACCCCAAGTACTAATGCATACAATTATGATAGCTGGAAGCTAGATTTTCTGGTAGATCATATTATAAACATTCATCATGCTTATGTAGAAGAAAATACCCCTATAGTATTGCAATATGCAGTTAAAGTTGCAAAAGTTCATGGGCATCATTATACAGAAGTTATAGAAATTAACAGACTTTTTAATTTGGTTGCACAAGAATTATCGGCTCATTTAAAAAAGGAAGAACTTATTTTATTCCCTTTTATTAAAAAGTTAGTAAACGCAGATAAAGAAGGTGTAAAAGTAAATCAACCTCATTTTGGAACCGTAAATAATCCAATAGCAATGATGGAAGATGAACATGAAAGTGCAGGTGATATTCTAAAGGAAATTAAACAACTTTCTAATAATTATACACCACCAGAAGGAGCTTGTAATACGTTTAAAGCGTTGTATGCTAAGTTAGATGAGTTTGAGCAAGACTTACATCAACATATACATTTAGAAAATAATATTTTGTTTCCTAAAGCCATTCTTTTAGAGAAAAAAAATAAACAATAAGAATATTTTATTCTTAAGAGACAGTGTAAAAAACTGAGTGTTATTTATTTAATGCTTAGTTTTTTTTATTTCTAATGATATTAATCATGTTTTGTAGAAGCAAATAAATATAAATTGCAAGCTTAATTAAATTTAGTTAAACATTTAAATTAAACAATGAAAAACTCACATTCATTTCACATTCCTGTTATGGGAATTGGTTTTACTATAGATTCTCCTTTAAAAGTAGCACAATTTGGTATTGATTCTGTTATTTCTTTAGTGGATGATATTTTAGTAGAAAAAATGCGAAAAATTTACAGCGAAAAATTTGAAATACCATATAAAGAAATTTCAGATAAAGTTGATGATTTTAGAGCAAAGAGAATTACTTCTTATTTAGATTTATTACACGACCAAACAGAAGAAAAGTTCAATCAATTAAAGAATATTACATCAGAAAAAAGTAAAGTATTAATGGATTATATTCACATGTTACCAGAATATTCTTCACTAAAAAAAGACTTTTTAAAGTTAACTGAAGAAGGAGTCGACTTTTCTAAGATAAAAGATTGGGCAAATAAGAATTTATCAATGGGTAGTATTGATGTTAATATTATGACCAAAATTGATAAAGGAAATTATGTAGATAAAGAGTTATTACCAATAGAATACAACGATGCACATGCTGCGTTAAGAGGGTATTCTAATAGTAAACTATCTTCGTCTTTAATTCTTTCTGCAGGTATGAATCCAAGGTTATATACCTACATGAGTAATTTTGATGATTTTTTTCCAGATGTAAACGGAAACATTAAAAAGAAAATTATTTTAAAAGTTAGTGATTATCGATCTGCTTTTATTCAAGGAAAGTTTTTGGCTAAAAAAGGATTATGGGTTTCTGAATATAGAGTAGAATCTGGATTAAATTGTGGTGGACATGCTTTTGCAACTGATGGTTTTTTAATGGGACCTGTTTTAAAGGAATTTAAAGAAAATAAGGAGACTTTAATAAGTCAAACGCAAGAACTAATGCAGCAAGCTTTAAAAGATGCAGACCGTATAATTCCTACCAAAGAATTAGAACTTAAAATAACAACGCAAGGTGGTGTTGGTACTGGTGAAGAGCATTCTTTTTTATTAGAAGAATATCAATTAGATTCTGTAGGGTGGGGAAGTCCATTTTTATTGGTTCCGGAAGCAACAAGTGTCGATGAGAAAACGGTAGCACAATTAGCAGAAGCCAAAGAACAGGATTTGTATTTAAGTAACAGTTCTCCTTTGGGAGTTCCTTTTAACACTCTAAAAGGAAATACAAAAGATGTGCAAAGACAAATGCTTATCGATAAAGGAAGACCAGGTACTTCTTGCCCTAATAAATTTATCGCTTTAAATCATGAATTTAAAGATACAGGTTTGTGTACGGCATCTAGAGAGTATCAGCATTTAAAACTGAAAGAAATTGATGCTTTAGAAATTTCATCAGAAGAAAAAGAAGAAAGAGTAAATAAAGTCACCGAAAAATCTTGTATTTGTGTTGGTTTAGGTACATCAACTTTACTTTTAAATAATATAAGTACAAAGAAAGTAGGAGACGGAGTTTCTGTTTGTCCTGGACCTAATATGGCATATTATGATAAAATAATGAGTTTGTGTGATATTACAGACCATATTTATGGTAGAAAAAACATGCTAACTAGAACAGATAGACCAAATGTTTTTGTAAAAGAACTATCTCTTTATATTACTCATTTACAGGATAAAGTAAATGAAGCAAAAACTACAATTGATAAAAAACAATTGAGAACTTTAACGAAGTTTAAAAAGAATTTAGAAGCCGGAATTGAGTACTATAATGAATTATTTTTAGCGAAAAAAGATGCTTTTAAAAATAGTAAAGAAACACTTTTAAATTCCCTTAAAATTGAACAACAAAAACTTGTTTTAATAGGTCTAGAAATAGAGAATTTATAAGGAACAATATATAACATGAAAAAGCCTCTTTTAATATTAAAAGAGGCTTTTTTATGTATATAAAGAATTATGTACTGTTTGTTTTTAAATAATTACTGTTTTTATAAAAGATAAAAAAGTCTTTTAAATGTGATAATAGTCATGTTTTTTAGCAGTCTACTTTTTTAAATTTGTTTGGAGTAATACAAATCAACTAGCAGGAAAAAGTATTATAAAAAATAATATCGATAGAAAAAATAACAATTAACCTTTTAAATAAAACAAAAATGAAATTAAGAAATTTAATCGCCTTATTTGCAGTACTATTATTAATTAGTTGTGGAAAAGAAGAAAAAAAGAAATCTACAGATGACATACCTACTAAAAAAGCAGCTGTTAAAAAAGCTCCTGAAAAAGCTAAAAAAACTAAAGTAGTAGAAAAAGAAGAAATAGCTATAGATTTAAATAACAAAGGAATTGGCCCTGTAAAGACTGTAACTTTAAAAGAAACTATTGATAAAAATATGGTTGCAGATGGTAAATTATTATTTAAAAACAAATGTTCATCTTGTCATAAAGTAAATAGAAAATTTATAGGCCCAAGTATGGAAGGAGTTATAGCAAGACGTTCTCCTGAATGGATTATGAATATGATTTTAAACCCTGAAGAAATGGTTAAAAAGGATCCAATTGCAAAAGCTTTATTAGTTCAATTTAAAGGATCTCCAATGGCTAATCAACATTTAACAGAAGAAGAAAGTAGAGCAGTTTTAGAGTATTTTAGAACGCTATAATCGATTGTTAATCAAACTCTAATTAAGCTTAAAATAAAGATTTAAAGATTTTTAAAATTAATAAACAGCAGCATAAATAATAAAAGCATCTTTCAAATAAATGAAAGATGCTTTTTAAGTTTATAGAATAAAAATTTTCTCTTAAGAAATTTCTCTAGTAATTGTTTGTTTTCTATCTGGTCCAACAGAAACGATAGATACAGGAACTCCAGTTTCTTTTTCAATAAAAGCAACATAATCCATTAAATTCTTTGGTAATTGATCTGCAGAAGTCATTTTAGTTAAATCTTCATCCCAACCTTTAAACTCAGAATAGTTTACAGAAACATTTTCTGGTTCTATGTTGTATGGTAAATGACTAATTTCTTCTCCTTTATAGTTATAAGAAGTACACACTTTTAAAGTATCAAATCCAGATAAAACATCACCTTTCATCATCATTAATTGTGTAACACCATTAACGTCTACAGCATATTTTAAGGCTACTAAATCTAACCAACCACAACGTCTTGCTCTACCTGTTGTTGCTCCAAATTCATGACCAATTCTTGCCATGTCTTCACCATCTTTATCAAATAATTCAGTTGGAAAAGGTCCAGAACCAACACGAGTAGTATATGCTTTAAAGATTCCAAAAACTTCACCAATTCTATTTGGCGCAACTCCTAAACCTGTACAAGCACCTGCTGCAGTAGTGTTAGAAGAAGTAACAAAAGGATATGTACCAAAGTCAATATCTAATAAAGAACCTTGCGCTCCTTCTGCTAAAATTGTTTTTTTGTCTTTTATAGCTTGGTTTAAAAACTCTTCACTATCAATAAAAGCTAAAGTTCTTAATTTATCAATTCCTTTAATAAATTCTGCTTCTAATTCTTTTAAATCATATTCAACCTGAACATCAAAGAATTCTAGCATTTTAATGTGCTTTTCAGTTAAAGCATCATATTTTTCTTTCCAGTTGTTTAACTCTAAATCTCCAACTCTCATTCCGTTTCTACCGGTTTTGTCCATATAAGTTGGACCAATACCTTTTAATGTAGAACCAATTTTAGCTTTACCTTTAGAAGTTTCTGAAGCTGCATCCAATAACCTATGTGTAGGTAAGATTAAGTGTGCTTTTCTAGAAATTAACAATTTAGAAGTATAATCTATATTGTGTTTGTCTAGATTTTCTAATTCTTTTTTAAAGATTACAGGGTCAATAACAACACCGTTTCCAACAACGTTTAAAGCTGTTTTGTGGAAAATTCCAGAAGGAATTGTGTGTAAAACATGTTTATGTCCATCAAAAATTAAAGTGTGTCCTGCATTTGGTCCACCTTGAAAACGTGCAATGATATCATAGTTTCTTGTAAGTACGTCTACAATTTTACCTTTTCCTTCATCTCCCCATTGTAATCCTAGTAATAAATCTACAGCCATTATAGTTGTGTTAATTGTTGTTTATTTTGTTATGTTGTTAATTAAGATTTGTTCTTTTTTGTTCCATAAAAATAAAGTGAATGATTATGAATATCAATATCAAAAACTTCTTCTATGGTTTTTTTTATAATTTGAATTCGTGGATCACAAAATTCTTTTACTTCTCCAGAATCTGTAAAAATAACGTGGTCATGATTTTTATCGAAATAACTTTTCTCATAACGTGCCATCGATTGTCCGTCAAACTGATGTTTTCTAACCAAACCGCAATCTAAAAGCAAGTCTATTGTATTATAAAGTGTAGCTCTACTAACTCTATAATTTTTATTTTTCATTTTTATATATAGAGATTCTATATCAAAATGCTCTTCAGCCGCATATATTTCTTGGAGAATAGCATAGCGTTCTGGAGTTTTTCTATGCTTATTTTCGCCTAAGTATGTGGTGAAAACTTTTTTTACTACTTCTTGATTTTCAAGAGAACTACTCATTTAGATTGATTTTTTACAAAAAGCAAATTTACAGTTATTTCTTAATTAAATACGACTTTTAATCAATTGATATTTATAAAGTATTAACACGATCTACTTTTTTAACTCCTTCTATTTTAAGAAGTTTTTTTATCAATTTATCTAGTTGTGAAATATTCTTTACACTTATAGAGATTTTACCTTCAAATACACCTTCATCTCCTTTAATATTAATGCTATTAATAAACACGCCCATATTACCAGAAATGGTACGGGTTACATCATTTGCCAGACCTTGGTTGTCTACACCAGAAATGTGTAAAATTACCTTAAAGTCTTGTTTTGTAGAATCAATCCATTTTGCAGGCATAATTCTATAGGCATAATTAGATTGTAAAGAAATAGCATTTGGGCAGTTCATTTTATGAACTTTAAGACCATCATTAATAGTTAAAAAACCAAAAACTTTATCTCCTGGAATAGGATTACAACATTTAGATAGTTTATAATCTAGTTTTTGCTCGTCTTTACCAAAAACTAAAGCATCAAATTTACTCGATACTTCTTCTGTTTCTACGTATTCTTTTTCTGGAGTATTTCTTTTTAATTTAGATTTAAAGAAATTAAATAATTTACTATTTCGCTGAGAAACAAAAGCTTTTAACTGTGTATTGTCTATAGCACCATTACCAATTCTAAAAAATAAATCGAAACTTGTTTTTAATTTAAAATAATTAACGAGTTCATTGGTTGTTTTATCATTAAAAGTAATTTTTAAATGACGTAGTTTACGTATTAATATTGCTTTCCCTTCGTCTGCAATTAATTTTTCTTCTTCATTTAAAGCGGCTCTAATTCTTGCTTTTGCTCTTGCTGTAATTACAAAATCTAACCATCTAGCATTTGGTTTGTTAGATGAACTGGTAATTACTTCTATTTGGTCTCCACTTTTTAATTGGTGACTTAAAGGCAATAATTTTCCGTTTACTTTTGCCCCTCTACATTTTAAACCAACATCTGTGTGTATCGAAAAAGCAAAGTCTAAAGCAGTTGCATTTTTTGGAAGCGATTTTAAATCACCTTTAGGTGTAAAAACATATATTTCTTTAGAATATAGATTCAGTTTAAAATTTTCTACAAAATCTACCGCATTTAAAGTCTGTGTTTCTAGGGTTTCTTTTAATTTATTTAGCCAATCATCTAATCCGTTGTCTTTAGTTACTCCCTGTTTGTATTTAAAATGTGCAGCATACCCTTTTTCTGCTATTTCATTCATTCTATTAGAACGAATTTGTACTTCTACCCATTGAGAATCTGGTCCTACAACCGTAATATGTAAGGCCTCATAACCGGTAGATTTTGGTTGAGAAATCCAATCTCTTAAACGAGTAGGGTTGGGTTTAAAGTAATCGGTTACAATGGTATAAATTTTCCACGCATCAAACTTATCATCATTAGAATTTGGGTTATAAATAATTCTAATGGCATATTTATCATAAACCTCATCAAAAGTTACATTTTGATTGATCATTTTTCTACGAATAGAATAAATAGACTTAAAACGTCCTTTTATTTCATAGTCAAAATTCTCCTTATCTAACCCAGATTTTAAAGTCTCTTCAAATCGTTGCAAATATTTTTTCTGATCTTCTTTACTTTCTTTTATTTTACCAAGAATACCAAAATAAGCTTCTGGTTCTGTATATTTTAAGCCAAGATCTTCTAATTCTGTTTTTATATTATACAAACCTAATCTATGAGCTAAAGGCGCATAAATATATAAAGTTTCCGATGCAATTTTAACCTGTTTATGAGCAGGCATTGCATCCATAGTTTGCATGTTGTGTAATCTATCTGCAATTTTTATTAAAATAACTCTAACATCATCATTTAATGTTAAAAGCATTTTTCTAAAATTCTCTGCTTGTATAGAAGCATCTTGCTCTTTGTTTAAGCGAGATATTTTAGTTAATCCGTTTACAATTTTAGCAATGGTTTCCCCAAAAAGGTTTTCCATATCTTCTAAGGTGTATTCTGTATCTTCTACAACATCGTGCAGAAGGGCAGAAGCTATAGAAACCGCATCTAAACCAATTTCATAAGCAACAATTTTTGCAACTGCAATGGGATGATAAATATAAGGTTCACCTGTTTTTCTGCGTTGATCAGAATGCGCATCTACAGCAATGTCAAATGCTTTTCTTATGAGTTCCTTATCTTCTTTAGACATAATCTCATACGTACCCTTTAGCAAATCTTTATATCGTTTTGCTATTTCTTTATTTTCCTCTTCTATGGTTGCGGTGTATTCCAAATGCGTTATTTTATTACTAGGGGTTAACTCAAAGTGAAATTAAGAATAAGTATTTTAACATACAAGTATTTCGTTTTCTAAATATATTTATTTCTTATTTTTGTAAAATGAAAAATATTTGTATCAGTTTTATCGTTTTATTTATCAGTTTTACTATTAACTCTCAAGAAAAAGCAGGGCAGAATCGTCTTTTTGAACTTCAAAAAAAGAAAGTAGAAATAGATATAAATAAAGATGTTTTTACAAGTGTAACTACAAATATGTATGTATCACAAAATCCACAAGCGTTAATTGTAGGTTTGTTTTTACCTATTTCTTATGAAACTAAAAAGACAAAAATAAATAATAAACCTGATGAAGGAATGGAGTTTAAAGGGGAGCAGAAGATAAATAGTAAAAATATTTTATTGTTAAGTGGTACGGTAATTAAAAAAGGAATTGAGTTCTCTAAACAAAAATATTATATAAAACAAGATCAAAACACTTGTATAGAACTTACAACCATGCTTCCTGTTAATGCAGATGCTAAAGATAAAATGATGTTAATGAAAATAGTGCATTCCGTAATAGAAAAAAATTAACTTTCTAAATTATTAATTCTTTCCAACAGAGTTGGATGAGAGTAGTGCGCAAAAACATAAGCCGGATGCGGAGTTAAATTACTCAAACTATTTTTAGATAATTTTTTAAGTGATGTTATTAAGGCATTTCCTTCAAAAGTTTCTTTCGCATAATTATCAGCTTGATATTCAAATTTACGAGACATATAATTCATAAATAAACTTGTAATTTCTGATATCGGCGAATATAAAATTCCGAATGCAATTAATCCAATATGAAAACTAGGTATAGAAACACCTAATGCCTCAGATAAAACGGCAGAATTAATAAATAAGGAAAGAATAAACAACGTTAATCCTGTTAATAAAATTGAAGCAATTAAATTAAAAACGATATGTTTTCTTTTATAATGACCTACTTCATGCGCTAATACAGCTACAATTTCATCCGTTTCTAAGTCGTTTATTAAAGTATCATATAACGTAATTCTTTTTTGTGATCCAAAACCAGAAAAATAAGCATTTGCTTTTGTAGATCTTTTAGAACCATCTATCACAAAAATATTATTGATGGTAAAACCAACACTTTTTGCATATTTTTCTATGGCTGTTTTTAATTCGCCATCTTCTAACGGACTTTGTTTGTTGAATAAAGGAACAATCAATTTAGCGTAAAACATGTTCATAAATAAAGAGAAAATAGCAACAAAAGCCCAAGCATAAATCCAAAAATTCTCCCCCGTAAGTTGATAAAACCAAATAATTAAAGCTAAAATTCCGCCACCTAACAAAGCGCTCATTACCAATCCTTTTAATTTATCTAACCAAAATATTTTTCTTGTAGATTTGTTAAAACCAAATTTCTCTTCAATGACAAACGTGCTGTAATAGGATAGAGGAGTGGTCATTACTTCTGATGCCAACATAATAACCCCGAAGAAAAGCAAAGCAACCAAAATTGGATTATCTGTATAGCTTCTTGCAAAATTATCTACATATTTAAACCCATCTACAAAAAAGAAAACTAAGGTTAATAGTGTAGAAAAGAATGAAGTTATATTTGAAAACTTTGCACTGGTTTTTTTATAAGCTTGTGATTTTTTGTATTCATCTTCATCATAAACATCCTTTAACTTTTCTGGAATTTCTGCATCAAAACGTTTTTCATTTAACGTGTCTAAAATTTTATCAACCAGAAAACTGATGATTAATATGGCAATAATGATATAGAATAAAGTAGTTGGTTGCATAAAATAGTTGAAAGGATCTAAACAGTGTGTTTAGTGTTGTTTTTATTAAAAGTGTAATTTCATTCCTTCGTGCGTTCCTTTGAACCCTAATTCTTCATAGAATTTAATTGCACGAGGTCTTTTTTTATCAGAAGTTAATTGTACTAAATGCACCTTTTTTTCTTTCGCTCGATTTATTGCCCATTCAAAAACATTTTTTCCTATTCCTAAACCTCTTTGATCGCTTCTAATAAACACATTTTCTATTTGTGCTCTCATACCGCCACAATAACTTAAATACTGAATATAAGTAATTTGTAAAGTTCCAATAATTTCTAAATCATTATTTTCGACAACAATAAGTTCTTGATTTTTATCAGCATCTATTTTTTTAAATGCTTCTAAATAGGAGGTTGGTAAAGGATTCTGAAAGTTTTCTCTTTTTTGACCAAGTTCATCTTCAGCAATCATTTTAATAATATCCGAAATGTCGTTTATGCTAGCTTTTCTAAAGTTCATAGTCCATTAAGTTTTACTGAAAGTAGTATTGTAAAAGGAAATTAATAAAGCGTGTTTTATTTTTTATGTTCTTTGCTCGCATAAATTGCTGCTCCAATAATACCAGCATTATTTTTATATTCAGCAACTTTTACTTTTACATCAGTTTGTAAATATTCTTTAAAACCGTCATATCTTTTGCTAATTCCACCACCTAAAACAATAAGACTAGGTGTGTATACAATTCTAATATATTCTAATAAAGAATCGAACCTTATTGCCCATTCTTTTAATTTTAAATTCTCTTTTTTCCTTACGGAATCGGCTGTATAAAACTCAATTATTTTTCCATTAGTATGTAGCATTTTACCTATTTCTAAATTAGGAATTAGGTTTCCGTTAAAGAACAAACCAGAACCAATTCCAGTACCAATGGTAACCATAATTACAACGCCTTTTTCTTTTTTAGCAGCACCTAAACTAACTTCAGCTAAACCAGCTAAATCGGCATCATTACTTACATAAAAAGGCAATTTACATTCTTTTCTAAATAATTTATCAACCTTAACATTCAACCATTTTTCACTTAAATTTCCTGGATGAATACATTTACCATTCACAATGGTGGTAGGAAAACTACAACCAATTGCTTTTTTCCAATTAAAATGATTTACCATTTCATTTACAACCTTTGCTACTGCTTCTGGTGTTGCTGGTTTTGGAGTATCTATTCGGTGTCTTTCAGAAAGTAATTCTCCTGTTTTGGTGTTTACAATTGCGGCTTTAATTCCAGATCCACCGATATCAATTCCTAATATTTTCATATTTACTATTTAAATTTTCTTTGTCTTTTTGCTTCAAACAAAATAATTGCAGCAGAAACAGAAACATTCATCGAATCTATTTGTCCTTGCATAGGTATGTTTACGTTTTGTGTAGCAGCTTCTCTCCAAACATCAGTTAAACCAGTTGCTTCTGTACCTACAACAATTGCTGTGCTTTCAGTATAATTTTCTACATGATATTCATTAGAATTCTGCAAAGTGGCAGCATATATATTGATGTTCTTCTCTTGTAGAAACGTAATTATTTCTTCGGATGTTCCTATGGCAATCTGATTGGTAAAAACACAACCTACACTAGAACGAATAATATTTGCATTATACAAATCGCTTTTAGGATTTGCTATAAAAACAGCATCTACATTTGCGGCATCTGCAGTTCTCAGTAAGGCGCCAATATTTCCAGGTTTTTCAACACCTTCTGCGATTAATATTAATGGATTTTTAGTTTGAAACAAGATATTCTCTAAAGAGAAGTCTTTTGCTTTTGTAATCGCAATTATTCCTTCTGTAGATCCTCTATAAGCCAGTTTCTGATAAACTTCTTTAGAGATTTCAATTCTATTTACATTTGCATTAAAAAGATGTAAAATTTCATTTTCTGAAATTAAATCTGGATAAAAAAGAATCGTATCGAATTCATATTCAGCAGAAATTGCTAGTGTAATTTCTCGTTTACCTTCAATAATAAATAAACCCTGTTTTCTTCGTTCACGTGCTTTTTCTTGCAGTTTAAGCAAATTTTTTACATACGTATTTTGAATACTAGTTATTTCTTTCATTAGCACAAATATACCTATTTATAGGTATTGGAAAAAAGGTAAATAATAACAATATTTGTGTTTATAAACCAAATTATTAATTTTTACTATTAAATGCACGTAAATTTAAATTTCTATGAAAAGGAGAGGTTCTATTTGGTTTCTATAAATTTAAAAGGCTCGCATTTTGCGAGCCTTTTAAATACTAATAAACTTTTTACTAGAGTTTAAGAATACTAATTATTTTAAACTAGCTAATAATTTATCTGCAACTAATTCTGATGATGCAGGGTTTTGACCTGTAATTAAATTACCATCTTGTATTGCAAACGGAGCCCAATCTTCTCCATTAGAATAAAATGCGCCATTTTCTATAAGCATATCTTCTAATAATAATGGTACAATTTCTGTTAAACCAACAGCAGCTTCTTCTTTATTAGAAAATCCTGTTACTTTTTTACCTTTAACTAATGCAGTTCCATCAGCATTTTTAACATCTCTTAATACCGCAGGTGCATGACAAACAAATGCAATTGGTTTCTCTTGACGATCGAATTTCTCGATTAACGCAACAGATACTTTATCGTTTGTTAAATCCCATAAAGGACCGTGACCACCAGGATAAAATACAGCATCAAAATCATCTGCGTTCATATCTGCTAATACTTTTGTGTTTTCAATTAAAGACTTAGTAGCTGCATCTTTATTATAACGATCTGTAGAAGCTGTAGCTGCATCTGGAGCATCACTACTTGGGTCTATAGGTGCAGCGCCACCTTTTGGTGTTGCAATAGTAATTGTAGCTCCTTTATCTAATAATGTGTAATATGGAGTAGCAAATTCTTCTACCCAAAATCCTGTTTTTTTTCCTGTGTCTCCTAATTTATCGTGAGATGTTAATACAAATAATATATTCATTTTTTTTTCTTTTTTAATTGTTGTTTTTACTTCTGATACTTTATCAATAGTAGTTTCTTTTTTAGAATCCTTACAACTAGAAGCTGTAATAATTGTAAGCGTTAAAGCTATAATTTGTGTAAATTTCATATTTAAAATTAGTAAGCCATTTTTACAATTTCTTTTACTTTCTCTGGCGATAAATTTTGGTGTTCACCTAAACCTAACCAACCACGATCTGTAAAACGTTTTGCTATTTCTTCTGCAGTTCCTTCATAATTATCTGTATAATCAGATAATTTTGTTTCTATGCCTAATTTATGGAAAAAGGCAACTGTTTTTTCTATAGCAGCATACGCTCTATCTTCTTTACTACCTTCTTTAATTTTCCAAACACGTTCTCCATATTGAGCTAATTTTTCTTTTTTAACATCAAAGTTATATTTGTAATGGCTAGGTGTAATTATAGCTAAAGTACGTGCGTGATCTATACCAAATAAAGCCGTTAATTCGTGCCCCATTGCATGCACAGCCCAATCTCCAGGAACTCCTTTTTGTATCAATCCGTTTAAAGCCATGGTACAACTCCACATAAAGTTTGCAGCTGCATCATAATTTGTAGGGTCTTTTAAAACCTTTGGAGCTATTTCAATAATAGTTTGTAAAATACTTTCTGCAAAACGATCTTGTAACAATCCATTAACAGGGTACGTCATGTATTGTTCTAAAACGTGCGTAAAAGAATCCATTAATCCATTTTGTAATTGACGTTGCGGAATAGAGGCAATTACTTGAGGATCTAGTATAGAGAATACAGGAAATAAACCTGGACCACCCATTGCTAGTTTTTCTTTTGTTTCTCTTCTAGTAATTACAGCACCAGAATTCATTTCAGAACCGGTAGCAGGTAATGTTAAAACAGTTCCAAAAGGCATTCCTTTTTCTGTTTTAACGTTATTTGTCAAAATATCCCAAGGAGTTTCTCCTTCAAATACTGCAGCTGCAGATAAAAATTTAGTTCCGTCTATTACAGATCCACCACCAACAGCTAATAAATACGTAATTTGTTCTTCTTTAATTACATTTAAAGCTTCCATTAAGGTTGCATACTCTGGGTTTGCAGGTATTCCTCCAAACTCTACAACTTCAATATTTGCTAACGCTTTTTTTACTTGGTCGTAAATTCCGTTTTTCTTTATACTTCCTCCACCATACAACAGTAATACTTTTGCATCTGCAGGAATTTCAGTTTCTAATTGTTTAATTGTATCCTTTCCAAAAATAATTTTAGTAGGATTTTTTAATTCGAAATTGTTCATCTTCTTTTATTTTTTTTAGATTTTAACGATCATTTTACCTTTGTTCTTACCATCAAATAAATCGATGAAAGCAGTAGGTATATTCTCGAAACCATTTACGATAGTTTCTGTGTAAGTTAACTTCTCTTCTGCTAACCATTCTGATAACTGTTTAATAGCTCCTGGAAATTTATCAGCATAATTAGAAACAATAAATCCTTGCATTAGTGCACTATTTTTAACTAAAAACGGTTGTACACTTACACTTTTAGGAATTTCAGTCTCATTATAAACTGAGATTGCTCCACAAATAATAATTCTTGCAAAACGGTTGATGTTAAATAATACAGCATCCGAAATTGGCCCACCAACATTATCAAAATAAATATCGACACCATTTGGTGCTAATTTTTTAATTTCAGCATTTATATCTTTATTGGTGTTGTAGTTGATACCTGCATCAAAACCAAATTTAGATTTTAGCATATCAATTTTTTCATCTGTACCTGCAATTCCAATTACATTTAATCCAAGAATTTTAGCAATTTGCCCAACAACAGAACCAACTGCACCTGCAGCACCAGAAACTACAATTGTTTCTCCAGCTTTCGGTTTTCCAATTTCGTTTAGTCCTAAATAAGCAGTTAAACCAGTCATACCTAAAATACCTAAAAAGGCACTTAATGGTGCTTTTGTTCCGTCTACTTTATTTAAACCATCTCCATTAGAAACTTGTTGTGTTTGCCAGTTTAATAAACCAGAAACATAATCTCCTTCTTTAAAATTATCATTTTTAGAAGCAGTAACTTTAGCAATAACACCAGATTGTACTGGTTCGTTTAATTGAAAAGGAGGTACATAAGATTTTGCGTCGCTCATTCTTCCTCTTAAATAAGGATCTACAGAAACGTACGCAGCTTCTAGAAGAATTTCTCCATCTTTAATTGCTAACTCAGTGTCTTCCGTTACAAATTCAAAATTAGAAGTTGTTGGTTTTCCTTGTGGTCTATTGTTTAATAAAATCGTTTTCATTTTTCTTTTTTTTATTATATTACAGTCACTAAATCTTTCATCGGTTTTCTAACTTTTACCAAGTTTACCAACCAATCTTCATCTTCTTTTCTATAACCTAATGGCAATAAAACAGCACTACGTAAACCTTTTTCCCTTAAGCCTAAAATTTCATCAACCGCTACAGGGTCAAAACCTTCTACTGGCGTTGCGTCTACTCCTTCGTAAGCTGCAGCAATAATTGCATGTCCGAATGCGATGTACGCTTGTTTGGCAGCATGATTAAAATTTTCTTCTGAATCTCTTTGCGGATAAGAGCTTAATAGCATCTGACGGTAGTTTTCCCAACCTTCGTTTTCAAAACCACGAATTTCGTTTGTTAAATCGAACATATAATTAATGCGTTCTGGGGTATACGTATCCCAAGCTGCAAATACCAATAAATGAGAACAGTCTGTAATTACAGATTGATTCCAAGCGATTGGTCTAATTTTCTCTTTTACCTCTTGACTTTTAACTACATAGATTTCAAAAGGTTGTAATCCACTAGAAGTTGCTGCTAAACGAGCTGCTTCTAAAATACGTTCTACTTTATCTTCTGCTACAACTTCACCATTCATTGCCTTTGCAGCGTATCTCCAATTTAATTTATCTAATAATTCCATATTCTGTTCTTTATTTATTTTTTTGAAAGTTTTTTTATATCGTTTGAAGTAATTATGACTCCGGCATTATTTTTAGTATTTGCTAAGTTTATCATTGCTTGTGCAATATTTTCAGCATCTATAATTTTATATTCTTTTAGTTTTCCTATAAATAAAGGTTGAATTAATTTAATAACAACCAAACCTATTTTTTCTAAGATTCTACTTTCTTTTCTTTCTCCACCAATTAAGGAAGGTCTTAAAATAAAAGTGTTTATAATATTTTGTTTTAAAACATCATGTTCCATTTCGCCTTTTGTTTTATTGTAAAAGACAGTACTTTGTGCATTCGCTCCCATTGCAGAAACCACTAAAAAAGTAGCGATGTTATTTTCTTTTGATAGTTTTGCGGCAGTAACCGGAATGCCATAATCTATCTTTTTATACAATGTTTTATCGGGAGTTTTTTTAGCAGTTGTACCAATGCAACAATACACTTCGTCTGCTGTAAAATTTGCTTTAAATTGTGCTAGATCTAAAATGTCACCTATAAATTGTTTTACCTTTTTTGGTAAACCATCAATTTTAGAACGAGAAAATAATTTTATTGTCTCGTAGGTTTTATCTTCAATTAATTTATGAAGAATATGATTGCCAGTTAAACCGGTTGCACCTAATATGATTGCCGTTTTCTTCATCTTATTTACAAAGTTTTATACTGCTCCATGCAGACTGAAACGCTTCTTCTAAATGAGTCTCGTCTAATTTAAAAGAACCTCTTTTCTCTGCCATCATTAAAAATGATAGAGGATTTATAGCATATGCATACAATAAGTATTCTGACATAGGTTTTATAATTCCTTCTTTTTTTCCCTTTATCCAAAGATCGAGTAGGGGTTGTAAATGTTTAATTCCTTCTTGTCTACTTGGTTCATCAATCATTGGTGTATTATCACATTGTGCTAAAAACATAGCATTTTCACATTCCTTTAGTTTAAAGGTTGCAATGCGATACCAAATTAATTTAAAACCTTCTTCAATAGACATATTTGCTTTATAAGTTTCAAATGCATAATCTGTATATCTTGCTTTTACTTCTATATAGGTTTTATTTACTAAATCTTGCTTGTTTTCAAAATACAAGTAAATGGTAGCAGGGGATACATTTGCCATTTTCGCAATTTTACTCATAGGTGTCGCATGAAATCCGTTATTATTAACGAGCTCAATTGTTGCCTTTATTAGTGCATTACGTTTATCTATACTTTTTTGAAGCCTTGCCATATTGTTTTATTCTGATGCAAATGTACATAAAAATGAACGTTCATTCTTTTTTTAACAAAGATTTATATTTATACAATTATAGATATAATTGATTACGGTGCATAACCAAAAGTAAATCTAGAATAGGGAAGACAATAGAAAAGAGATATAATACAAGTTGATTATAGAAATTGGTATCTTTGATCAACCAATAACTAGAAGAAACAATTGCAAGAACCTTTCATTAAAAATTATAGTATTAACGACGTTGTCAAAATTATTGGAGACAAGCCACAACTGTACACAGATTTACATGTGCATATGTCTAAAAATAATTTTGATGAAACTCCTTTTTTAGCACCCTTTAGATCTGGGAATTATACTTTTTTGTTAATACTTAAAGGATTCATTAAGTTACAGTTAAACTTAATTAAACACACTTTAGAAAGTAGTGAGATGATTGTTGTGAAACCCCAAACGGTTTCTCAAATTACAGAAATTAGTAAAGATCTAGAGATTATTAGCGTTAGTTTTACAGTCGATTTTATTTTTAAGATCCTTTTAAAAAAAGCAGAATTTGATGCCATAGACTTTTTAACGGCAAACAGTTATCCGAAGTTAAAATTATTAAACGAAGAAAAAGAAACTTCTATAGTATTGTCTAAATTATTAGCGAATAACAACAATGCAGATGCACTTCTTTTACCTTTTAGAAATGAAATTATAATGCACTCCTTTGGTTTATTATTATATCATTACGGAGCCATTTTTAAAAGAGAATATCCAAATTTAGAAGCGCATTTAAATAGGAAACAGCAATTAACACTTCAGTTTTTAACCATTTTAAATGATCATTTTAAAAATGAACGTTCTGTTAAGTTCTATGCTGATTGCATGCATTTAACAGCTGCACATTTATCAAAGGTTTTAAAGGAGGTTTCAGATAAAACTGCCAGTCAATTAATTGATGATGCTGTAATTATGGAAGCTAAATTATTATTAAGCAATCCTTTATTAAGTATTTCTGAAGTTGCAAATGAATTAAAATTTAGCAACCTTTCTTTTTTTGGTAAATATTTTAAGAAAAATACAGGTGTATCACCTTCTTACTTTAGAAAAAACACAAATTAATTGAAGTACAATTTTTTGTTAAACTTCTCTAAAAACACGTTTTTGACCAATACATCCCTTTTTTCGACTACCTCATAATGCTGATTATTTTTTATCTTTGAGTATAATCAAATCATCTACCTTATGAGTATTATAGTAGCTACCAATTTTTCTAAACTATCTGATAACGCTGTATTATACGCCGCTGCATTAACAAAACAATTTCAGTCAGAACTTGTACTTTTCCATGCATTTAGATTACCTGTACATGCTGCAAATAGTAGGTTGTCTGCCATGTCTTTAGATATTTTATTTCAAAAAAATAAAGAAAAATTAAAAAAATTAGCTGCCAATTTAAGTAAAGAGTTTCAAATTAAAGTTTCTTACAAGAGTAGTTATAGCGATTTAGGAGAAGAAGTAGATCACTTAATGAAAGAGTATAACGGTCGTTTTTTAGTAATTGGAATGTCTCCAAAATCTATGGAACAAAATTTATTAGGGAATCCAACAACGAGTGTCATCAGTATGAAAGAATTTCCGGTATTAGCAATTCCTTTAGAAGCAAAATTTAAGGAAATAAAACAAATACTTTTTGCGTGTGATATTTTACAAGATATTCCATTAAAAACATTGGCTAAATTGCGTCAGGTTGCCTTAAGTTTAAAAGCTGCTGTAACTGTTTTTTATGTGGATCAAAAAGTTGAAGAATTAAAGATAGAAACACCTAGTATCTTAAATAAAGAATTAGAAGATGTTACCCATTTTTATAAAAATGTAAAATCGAACTCTGTAATTGAATCAATTGAGAGTGAAATTAAAAAATCGAATTCAGATCTTTTGGTTATGATGCCAAAAAAATATGGTTTTTGGGAATCTATTGTACATAAAAGTAAAACAAGAGTCATGGCTTCTGGGCAAAATATTCCGTTACTGTCAATCCCTATAGAATAACAATTCCTCATTTATTATTTCCCTAATTTAAATCTTGTATTGTTCCAAAAGGAATAGTACAAGGTTTTTTTATTAGCAAGAAACTGTTTTTTTAGGAAAAAAGGAGGGATGCATAATTAATATTTATTTTATAAGGGATATATTTGTCCTTTATAAAATATACCATATATTTGCGGCATTAAAACTAAGATAATATGTTTTCAAAAACTTGTGAATACGGCTTAAGAGCAGTACTATTTATAGCGCAAGAAACTGCTCATGGTCATAAAGTCAGTATGAGTAAAGTTTCTGAAGAAATAAACTCACCACAAGCTTTTACAGCTAAAATTTTACAGCAATTAAAAAGAAATAATATTGTAACCTCTGTAAAAGGTCCGTATGGCGGTTTTACTATTACAGAAGACAAAATGGAAACCAAACTAAGTGAAATTGTAAGTGTTTTAGATGGAGATACCATTTACAAAGGTTGCGGTTTAGGTTTAAAACAATGTGATGCAAATTCACCTTGTCCGTTACATTATAAATTTGTTAATATCCGTGAAAACCTAAAAAAAATGTTAGAAAACACTTCTATTACATCACTTTTAAATGATATGAATTTAGAAGGTTTCATCTTAAAACGATAAAAATTTAATCAAATAAAAGATATAAAAATCTTTTAATACTTTAATTAAACTTAAACATTATGAAAGCAACATCAATAACAGAAAATTTAATCTACGGAGAAGACAAACCTGCAATAACCGTATTAATTAAAACAGCAACTACAAAAGAGATAAGAATCCTTATGAAAAAAGGGCAACAAATGAAAGAGCACAAAGCACCGTTTCCTATTGTGATAGAAATATTTGAAGGAGCGATAGATTTTGGAGTAGAAGGAGAAAAACAACTATTAAAAAGAGGAGACTTAATTGCGTTAGACGCAAATGTACCTCACGATTTATATTGTAAAGAAGATTGCATAATTAGACTTACAGTTTCAGTTGCAGACAGTGTACAAAGAGTAAAAGACGTAGTATAATTTATTAAAAGAAAAGAGAAATGAAAAAAGTTTGGATCGCATTTACTAGCGTAGTAACCCTTTCCTTTATAGTACTTATTTGGGTAGGAACAGAGGTATATCAAACACAACCACCCATCCCAGAAACCGTTATTATAAAAGAAACCGGAGAAACATTTTTAACCAAAGCAGATATACAAATTGGTCAGAATGTTTGGGAATCTATTGGAGGAATGGAAGTAGGTTCTATTTGGGGCCATGGTAGTTATGTAGCACCCGATTGGTCTGCAGATTGGATACATAAAGAAGCCGTATTTATGTTGAATGCTTGGGCAGAAAAAGATTTTAATTCAACTTACGAAAACTTAGGTGTAGAAAATAAGGCTGCTTTAAAAGCACGATTAATTCAGCATATTAAAACAAATACCTATAATGCTAAAACAGGTAGCATTACCATTTCTAAAGATCGTTATGCGGCTATATTAGAAAATTACAAACATTATACAGACATTTTTTCTAATGGATATGAAAAATATGCAATTCCTAAAGGGGCTTTAGTAGACACTACAAAATTAGCACAATTAAATGCTTTTTTATTCTGGACTTCTTGGGCAGCAAGTACCAACAGACCAGAGAAAGATTATACGTATACATCTAATTGGCCTCACGAACCTTTAATTGACAATACAATTACGCCAGACTCTCAAATATGGTCTGGGTTTTCTATTGTTCTTTTACTTTTATTTATCGGAGGATTAACGTATTACTACATTCGTAATCATGAAAAAGGAGAAGCTGTAAAACACCCAGACAAAGATCCTTTAGATACTTTAGTGCTTTCTAGATCTCAAAAAGCAGTATTAAAATACTTTATTGTAATTTCATTATTAATTGCCTTACAAGTTGTTTTAGGGGCTTTAACAGTGCATTATACCGTAGAAGGTCAAGCGTTTTTTGGTTTTGATTTATCTAGTTTTCTTCCATATTCTATTACCAGAACTTGGCATACACAATTGGCTGTCTTTTGGATTGCTGCAACGTGGTTAGCAACAGGATTATTTTTAGCACCAATGATTAGTGGTAAAGATATGAAGTATCAAGTATTCGGAATCAATTTTCTATTCATAGCGTTATTACTTATTGTATTGGGTTCTATGATGGGTGAGTGGTTAGGTGTGCATCAATTTTTAGATTTAACAACCAATTTCTTCTTTGGTCATCAAGGATATGAGTACATGGATTTAGGTAGGTTTTGGCAAATATTCTTAGGTGTCGGTTTGGTTTTATGGGTACTTATGGTAGGTAGACACGTAGTGTTTGCTATCAAGAAAAATGATGATTCTAAACATTTATTAATTATTCTTTTAATATCTGTTATTGCCATTGGTATGTTTTTCTTCTCCGGATTAATGTATGGAGAAAACAGTAGTTTACCAGTAATTAACTATTGGAGATGGTGGCTTGTACACCTTTGGGTAGAAGGTTTCTTTGAGGTTTTTGCAACTGTAGTTATTGCTTTTATTTTCTTAAGAATGAAAATTTTATCAGCAAAAACAGCAGGAAAAGCTTCTATTGCTTCTGCTACCATATTTTTAGCAGGTGGAATTATTGGAACTTTACACCATTTATACTATTCTGGAACACCCGTGCAAGCCATTGCTTTAGGCGCAACCTTTAGTGCTTTAGAAGTAGTGCCGTTAACTTTAATGGGATTTGAAATTCGTGAAAATTGGAATCTTTTAAAATCTAACGAATGGATTCAGAAATACAAATGGCCTATATTTTTCTTTATTGCAGTAGCATTTTGGAACATGGTAGGAGCAGGTGTATTTGGTTTCTTAATTAACCCACCAATTGCATTGTATTATATTCAGGGATTAAATACCACAGCCGTACATGCACATACTTCTTTATTTGGTGTTTATGGATTGTTAGGTATGGGATTCATTATTATCTGTTTGCGTTTTTATTCTGACAGAGTATGGAGTTCTGTAAAATTAAAAAGAGCTTTTTGGTTTTTAAATATTGGTTTAATAGCTATGGTCTTTTTAAGCATGTTACCTATAGGAATTATACAGGCATACACATCAATTACAAAAGGATATTCTTTTGCAAGAGATGCAGAATTATTGTATTCTCCAACAGTACAAACCTTAAAATGGATGCGTATGATTGGTGACGTTATTTTTTCTGTAGGTATCTTTTACTTTTGTTGGTTTACCATACAAGAAACCATTTATTGTATCAAAAAGAAAAATTAATTTTTAAATTAATATAGAATCAGCATAGGCCTTTCATAGGTTTGTGCTGATTTAATTTTTTATAAAATGAAAGAAATAGAAAACAGAGCAGATATAAATATATTGGTCACTACTTTTTATAATGAAGTTAGAAAAGATGCGTTATTAGGTCCTATATTTAATCATCATTTAAAAGCAGAACAATGGCCTCCACATTTAGAAAAATTAACCGATTTTTGGGTGACGGCATTATTGGGTGATGTTTGCTTTAAAGGCAACCCTACAAAAGCACATTTAAAAGTCGATAAACATTTAAAGCATACCATGAGTCAGGAACATTTTGGACAATGGTTACAGATTTGGTTTCAAACAATTGATTCTTTATATGTTGGAGATGTAGCACAAAGAGCCAAAGATGCGTCTAGAAGAATGGAAACAGGCCAGTATTTAAATGTTTGGAAAAGTAGAGGAGTGTAATCTCTTGTGCAGTTAGAAGTGCTTAAACACTAATACTTCTGTTTTTTATTGATATAATTATGATCTAAGGTTCAAAAACTGAAATTTGTGGTTATTTTTATCTTTGATAATATTTAATCATGATAGCCTTTAAAATCTAAAAAATCGAGACATATTTCAAAAAAGTAATTAAGTGACAAATGTCAGTAAGTCTATTTTAGAATTTATATAGTTTTGCTGCTTGTAAAGTGTTTGAACATTAATTGCATCAAACAATTATTAAACCAATTATGAAAGTAATAAGACTTCTTTTTATTTTAACATTATTATCCAATTTTAGCTACGGACAAAGCAATAAACTAAAATTAAATCTCGATGAAACAGGGGAAACCTATATAAAAGCCTCGCTTAGAATGAATTTATGGGCTAGGTATATGGATACTAACCCGGGTACAATTATAAATAATGAAACTGCTAACAATGTGTTTGATGTCTCTATAAGAAGATTAAGAATGGGAGTTTCTGCACAATTAACACCTAAATTATATGTATACTCTTTGTTTGGTGGTAATAATATGAATAGCAAATCTGAAAAAGATTTTAAGTTTGGTGTTTTAGATTTGTATGCCGAATATGAGTTTGCAAAGGAATTTGCTTTAGGTTTTGGAGAATCTGGTTGGGATGGTTTAAACCGTTGGAATGTAAGAAGTAGTGCTAATTTAATGGCTATTGATGCTCCTTTGTTTTCTCTATTAACAGTAAATAAAAATGATGATATTGCTCGTGGATTAGGTATTTGGGCTAAAGGACAAATACATAAGTTTGATTATATTCTATCTTTAAAAGACCCTGTTCAATATGGAATAGCAGCAACGGAAGGTAAAGTAGACTATGCAATTAATAAACCAAGAAAAAAAATTTCTGGTTATGTCAAATATGAGTTTTTAGATAATGAAAGTAACAAATCTGCCTACAGCGGAGGGGCAGGAACTTATTTAGGAACAAAAAATATTTTAAATCTAGGTGCTGGTTTTATGAATCAACCTAAAATGACTTCGCAATTGGTAAATGGTATCGAAAAATATTACGATTTTAAAAATTGGGCAGTAGATGTGTTTTATGATGCTCCTTTAAATAAAGAAAAAGGAACTGCTATTACTACTTATTTAGGATACAATCATAATGATTTTGGCCCTAATTATGTTAGAAACGTTGGTGCCAATGATATTACTTCAGGAGGGACCTCTTTTAATGGAAGTGGTAATGATTTTCCGATGATGGGAACCGGAAATACTACCTTTTTTCAATTAGGATATTTATTAGCAAAGGGTAAAAAAAGTTATCAATTACAACCTAATATTGCTATACAATATTCAGATTTTGATGCCTTAGATGATACCATGGTGGTGTATGATTTAGGAGTAAACTGTTTCTTTAAAGGGCACAGTAATAAATTAAGTTTAGGATATCAAAATAGACCTGTTTATCAAAATATAAACAATCAAATAAAAGTAGATGAACGTAAAGGTATGTTGGTATTACAGTACCAAATAATAGTAAATTAAAAAATCATTGTTCAGTAAATTACTTTTCAACTAAACTTTCTAAAGCATAAAACAAACGATTTGCTGCATTTTCTTGCGACCCGAAAATAGAACGATACAATTCTCCTTTTTCTGTAATTAACAACCATTGTGGCGTTCCTTCTGCTTTAAATTGATCATAAACTTTGTGGTTTTTATCAATATAAATAGGAAATGGATTCTCACCACTTGTAAAAATACTTTTAATATTGGCTTTTGTTCCTTCTCTATTTGGAAAATCGGCATGAATGCCAGCAACTTGAATGGTTGGATATTTTTGCTGAAATTCATACGCCAACGGAATGGCACGCCCCGTGCAGCCTAAACAATCGTTGTTATAAATTATCAATAGTAAAACTTTATTTTGATAAGCAGTTATTAAATCTACAGCATTACCTTCTAAATCTAAAACAGGGATTGATTTTATAAAACTATGCATCTATATTTTTGGCTTTAAGAGTGATATACAAATTTAAGGTTTCATTATGTATATTAACAAAATATTCCCTTAAAAACGTACTGCTTTCTGTAATTTTGTACCCCTCAAAACGACTTTATATTTTAGATATAATTATTGATTTTAAATACTTATGAAAACTCAAAACACCGCAACTTCATTATAATTTTTTTGATAGTAGGAGGGGAGGGTAATATGTATAAGTGATCATAGTTAACCTGAAAGTAGTGGGTTACAGCTTCGTTTTAGATAAAGAAAGAAATGTAAATAGTAATTGATATTTTTTATTTAAATTATTCTTAAGAATCTTAAAACCTTGTGTGAGATGTCCTTCTACGGTTTTTATTGAAATACCTAGATAATTTGCAATCTCTATATTACTTAAACCTTCTTTTTTACTCATAACTAAAACCTGCTTACACTTTTTAGGAAGTACTTCTATTTCTTTTTCAAGTAATTCTAGTTTTCTGTTTAGGTTTTCATCGTATTCTTGCTGTATAACATTTGTTAATGTATCAGAAAAAGTCTTCTCAATAGCAAAAGTTTCTTTTTTATACTTTTTTATGTGGTCTAAATATTTGTACTTAATAGATTTATAAAGCCAACCTTTTAATACCGTATTTGTGCTTAGGCTCTCTCTTTTCTCCCATAATTTAAAGCATACATCTTGTATTAAGTCTTTTGCTAAAAACTCATCACGACAAAGGCTTTTAGCGTATATGTATATTTCATTATAGTACAAGTCTATTACTTTCATAAACATTTTTTTATTGCCATTTCGAATTGCGATTAATTCAATGTTATTGCTTTTTTTGCTTGTATTTTTATTGTATTCTTTCATAAAAGATTCAATATTACTAATAAATTTCAAAAAAAACCAAGGGTTTGATAAAAACTAATCGTTTCACTAATAAGTATTCGGGATTCCGTAATTAATAATTATGAAAAATAAAAATATTTCAAAAATCATTGCTAGTTTTTTAGAAAATAGGGCAACAGCCGAAGATATTAAAAAACTGACCAAATGGGCTAAGAGAAATCCTACTTCTTATAAAGATTATGTAGAAGTACATTATTTGCTTACAAGAGATATGGATAATGGTAAGACTGAAACGTTTAAGAAAGAATTGCTTTCTAAATTAGAGAACCATACAAAACCAAAAAAGAAACATAAAATTACTTGGTTTAAATATGCTGCAATTTTTGTAGGTGTTTTAACATGTGCTACCTATTTGTTTTTACAAACATCAGATATAGATAAAAGTGTAAATAATGATGTTACAATTACTTTTAATAACGGAGTAAAAGAGATTTTAAATGAAAAAAATTCTAGTGTTATTTCTAATTCTGATAAATATATAGCAAAACAAGAAGGGACAAAAATTACATATAATAAACAAGATATTGATAAAAACGATAGTGCAGAACCTTTAGTTTACAATACGGTAAATGTGCCTTATGGTAAAAAGTTTCAAGTTGTTTTATCTGATGGTACAGAAGTGTTTCTTAACTCAGGATCAACTTTTACGTATCCAACCGCATTTTATAGTACAGGAGAAAGAAAGGTAGAATTAATTGGAGAAGCTTATTTCTCCGTAAAATCAGATTCTTTAAGACCGTTTATGGTAAAGTCAAAAATGTTAAAGACAAAGGTTTTGGGAACTCAGTTTAATTTTTCTAGTTATCCAGACGATGAAATTGCACACGTTGTTTTAGTAGAAGGGCGTATCGCTGTAAAAAAAGTAGGAGATCCGATATCTTCGTTTGTGTTTTTAGAACCAAATCAAAAGGCATCTTACAGCAATTCTAAGAAAGATTTAATTATAGAAAATGTTGATGTTAATAAATATATTTCATGGAAAGAAGGGGTTTTATTTTTTAAAAATGAAGACTTTTTTCATATCACTAAGAAATTAGAAAGACATTATTCTGTAAAAATAGAAATTAAAGAGGATTCATTAAAAACAGAAAAATTTACAGGTCGTTTTAAAACGGAAAGTATTGAAGAAGTGTTAGAAGGTTTTCAAAGAATCAAAAAATTTGAATACACTTTAAAAGACAAAAAAATAATATTAACTCAAAAAAGCAAATAATACATGAAATAACATTTAGTAACAACCTAAAAGAGTTATAAATATAACTATAAAACTCTTTAATAACGAAAAAATCAATTATTAAAACAAACTTAAAATATGAAAAACTCACTATGCAGAAACTTTTTTAAAAGTAAAATAGATCTGAAAATGAAAATAACCATCTTATTTTTATTTGCTAGCTTATTTAAAGTTAACGCAGAAACAAGCAATACTTTACAATCGATTTCTATGAAAATGGAAAATGCATCTATAGTAAATATTTTCAATGAGATAGAAAAAAGTACTGATTATAACATCCTTTATAAAGACTCTTCTCTTGATTTGAACAAAAAGATGACCGTTAACGTGGTAGAGGTTGAAATAGGAACTTTAATGGATATTATTTTAAAAGAGAGTAATGTTTCGTTTGAGGTAAGAAGAAAATTAATTGTGCTTATAGAGAAAGAACAAATTTCAGATACTAATAATGAGCAATCTATAAAAGAAATTAAAGCAGATGTTATTAAAGTTACAGGTAATGTTACAGATGAAAGTAATATAACCTTACCCGGTGTTAGTGTTGTTATTAAAGGCTCTAATAAAGGTGTCGTTACAGATTTTGACGGAAATTATACAATAGAAGTTGATAAGGGAAAAACATTAATATTTTCTTATGTAGGTTATGAAAGTAAAGAAGTAATAGTAGGAGAAGAAACAACAATTAATGTTTCTATAAAACCAGGGGTTAATAGCTTAGATGAAGTTATAATTACAGCAATTGGTACAAAACAATTAAAAGATAGATCGGGTGCAACAAGTTCTTCTATTCAATCTGCAAATATTGAAAAATCTGGTGAAACTGGCTTAATTAATTCATTAGCAGGTAAAGCTTCTGGTGTTCGTATTGGTAAATCAAACGGAGATCCAGGTGCAGGATCATCAATTCAAATTCGTGGAGCTAATACCATTCAAGGAGCAAGTCAACCTTTAATTATTTTAGATGGAATTCCTGTTAGTAATGATAATATTGGTAGCGTTAGTGTAAGTCAGCAATCTCGTTTAGACGATATTAATCCTAAAGATATCGAGTCTGTTCAAATTTTAAAAGGTGCGTCTGCAGCAGCACTTTGGGGCTCTAGAGCTGCAAATGGAGTTATAATGATAACTACAAAAAATGGTAAATTAAATAAGAAACCTTCGGTACAATATTCTTTTTCTCAATCTTATGATGATATTAGTGTACGTACTCAACTTCAAGATAAATACGGGCAAGGTAGAAATGGAGTCTATAGTACTTCTTATGGAGAATCATGGGGAGATAAAATAGCAGATCGTTCTGGTGAAGCAGACGTTGTTGATACCTCAGGGGCCTCTTTTACATCAAATACTTCTGGCCAACAATATTATTCTGTAATTTCTAAAAATTCTAAAGAAACTTTTAAAGACAGTAATTATGATCAAGTTTTTCAAACAGGAGCTTATTCTCAACATAATATTTCTGTAAATGGTGGTGGGCAAGCTGGTTCTTACTTTTTTAGTTACGAAAATTTAGATCAAGAAGGAATTATTAAAAATTACGATTATAAAAGACAAAATATTAGATTAAACACTAAGTTTAAAATTACAGATTGGCTAGCTTGGAATAATAGAGTTTCTTATACAAATACTACTTCTAACAGAATTGTGCAAGCAGGAGAAAATACAAATGGAGTTTTATTAGGGCTTCTAAGAGCTTCTCCAGATTTTGATATTTCTGATTATAAAGGAACTTACACTGATACTAGCGGAGATATCTATACAAATAGACAACGTTCTTATAGAAGACATTTAGGGCAATCAGAAAATCCAATTTATAACAATCCATTATGGACACTTAACGAGCAAAAAGCGCCAAGTGATGTAAATCGTTTTATAGTAAATCCAGAGTTAACGATTGATCCTGTAGATTGGTTAAAAGTTATTTTAAGAGGTGGTATGGATTATTATAATGATACAAGAAGTGAGTTTTACCCCATAGGATCTGCAAGTGGTACAAGAAGTGGTGGTTATTGGGCTCAAACAGATATTACTAATAAAGAAATTAATTTTGATGGAATTGCGATAGCAACTTATGATTTTAGTGAAGATTTAGGGGTGTCTGGCACTTTCGGTTTTAACTACAATAACAGAGATAGAATTGTTAATTACAATAATTTAAGTCCTTTTGCAGTGGATTCAGATTTAACAACGACAGATTTAAATCCAGATCAATCAGCATCATATTGGGACAGAACTTTAACTGAAATTAGTTCTAATCGTGGTTACGGAATTGTAGGGTTAAGTTTATATAAACAATTGTTTATCAATTTTTCTGGAGCTTTAGAAGCATCTTCTACAATTAAGGGGAGCTTTTTTTATCCTTCAGTTGATATAGCATGGCAATTTAGTGATTTAATAGATTCTGATTTTTTTAGTTTTGGAAAATTTAGAACATCATGGGGTAAAGTAGGTATACAGCCATCACCTTATAAATTTGAAACTTTAGCAACTACAGGTTTTTCTTCTTTTGGTGGAGCTTTTATGGTAGATTCGGAAAAAGGAAACTTAGACTTAAAACCAGAGATTAAAACAGAATGGGAAGTTGGAGCAGATTTAAGATTTTTTCAAAACAAAGTATCATTAGGCGTTACTTATTATAGCAATGAAACAAAAGATATTTTATTTGCAGTAAAAGCGAACCCTAGTTCTGGTTTCAACTATAATTATAAAAATGCAGCTATTATAGAAAACAAAGGTTTAGAAATAGATCTTACAGGTAAAATAATTAATACAGATGATTTTAAGTTATCATTAAACACAAATTATAACCACAATAAAAATGTTGTAGTTGATATTGCAGGGGCAGAAACGGTAGATATTGGAGGAACGTCTAAAGCTGTAAAAGGATATGCTATGAGTTCTTTTTACTTACCAGGAACACTTAGAAATGATGATAATAGTTTAGACCTAGATGCTAATGGTTTTCCGCAATTAGATACACAAAGTAGAGTGTTAGGTGACCCAAATGCTGATTGGCGTGGTGGACTAGGTTTGAATTTACAATATAAAAACTTTGATTTTAGTCTTTTATTTGAGCATTCTCAAGGAGGTGATTATATTAACCGTACTAACATTGTTCTTTATGGTTTTGGTAATCATGCAAATGTAGCTAACGAGGTTACTTTAACAGAAAACCTTGTAAACGTAAATGGAGAAGTTTTTACAGCAGGTACAACAGTAAGAGGTAATATAGAAAACTTTGGAAATGGAGATGTATTATTAGATGAATCTTGGTATCGAGGAATTGGTGGGGGATTAGGTTTTAATAAAACTAATGATCTTTATATAGAAGATGCTACTTGGACAAAATTACGTAATGTAACTCTTGGTTATACTTTATCTAATGTTAAGCTTAGTAAAAAAATGGCTTTTGAATCTTTAAGATTTTCTGTTACAGGTCGTGATTTGATTTTATGGACAGGTATTCAGGATGTAGATCCAGAAACTAACAATTACGGAGTTAGTAATGCATTTGGAATGAACTATTTCAATAATCCTGGAACTAGATCTGTTTTATTTAATATTCAAGCTAATTTTTAAAACCTTATTATTATGAAATCAACACACACAATATTTCTATTAATTTTTACAGCCTTTGTATTTATGGGGTGTGAAAAATTAGTTGACGATTTAAATGAAAATCCAAATCAATTAACATTGGATGATATAGATGCAGGTCTTTTCTTAAATGGGGCGGAATTATCTAATATAAGTATTCAATTAGGTTCTTACAGTAGAATGGCAGGTTATTGGTCTGGACAATTAGTAGGTTTTGAACAAACTGAATTTGAACGTTATCAATACAGTGTTACTAGCAGTACATTCGATTGGGATGGTTACCAAAGTGTATTAACACCTTTAAGAGAAATTCAAGAAAGAACAATAGATAATCCTTTGTTATTAGGTATTTCTAAAGTAATAGAAGCCCATTTAGTTGGTACTTATGCTTCTTTATTTGGAGATATTCCTTATTCTGAAGCTTTAACAGATATTGAAAATCCAATATTTGATAAACAAACAGTTGTTTTTGCACAATTACAACTTCTTTTAGATGATGCAATTACAGAGCTTGAAAATGCAGAAGGTTATGGTGTTTTAGAGGATTTTATTTTTAATGGTGATCGTCAAAAATGGTTAGAATCTGCCTGGACCCTTAAAGGACGTTATTATACACATACAAAAGAGTATAGTTTGGCTTATAATGCTGCTTCAAATGGAATTTCATCTAGTGCTAATAATATGATGTTTAATCCGCTAGATATTACAGGAGAAAATAGTACGAAAAATAAATATTATATTTTATTAGAAGCAGGTCCATATACAGGTACAAGTGGTAGTTATTTAGAACAATTGTTAGATGAAACAAGTAGTGTTTCTCGTAACAATTCTAAAACAGATGAAACAGCAAGATTAAAATATTACACTATAGACCAAACAAGTGGAGATGCTAACCTTGGTATAGCTCATGAATTAGAACCTCAACCAATGATTACTTATAGAGAAAACCTTCTAATTTTAGCTGAATCAGGATTAAGAACAAATGGTTTTTCTACAGGTCTAGTGCATTTAAATGAATTACGTACTTTTTTAAATTCGGGTAGTTTTTTAAATGATAATTTTTCTTCAGAATCTTATGCTTATGAAGTTTATATCACGGAAGATTTTAATGCAGGTGGAATTGAGAACCTAGATAGTATAGATACAGATAGTGCTTTATTAAGAGAAATTATAGAAGAAAGATATGTTTCTGGTTTTACAACTTTTATGGCTTTTGATGATACACGAAGATTACAAAAATCGGATTCTGATATCGATGTTCCATTTGCTTTAAATGTAGCTACAAGTACACAAAATGTAGAACGCATGTTGTACCCAGAAGATGAAATCCTATCGAATACAATGGCTCCGTCAGATCCAGGTTTATATGAAGCTACAGAGGTAAATCAATAATATTAAACATCTAATATGAAAACCAATAAACAAATTAAGAAACTATATTTTACTAAGTATATTGCATTATGTTTATTTACTTCCACTGCATTTTTACAAATGCAGTGTAGTAGTAAAAAAGTAGTTTCAGAAAATAAAGAAACTGTTGCTGTAAAAGATGTTTTCGATCCTTCTTGGATAGAAACCACCCAAGGTAATATTCCTTTAGTGATAAGTGCTCCTCATGGAGGACGAATTTCTCCTGAAGAAATCTCGGATCGTATATGTGGTACAAAAGAAAAAGATGATAATACTAATTTATTAGCATATCAGATAAGTGAAGCTTTTGAAAAACAAGGTAAAAAACCATTTTTAATTGTTTCTCAAATTGCAAGAGCAAAAATTGACTTGAATAGAGATATGGAAGTTGCTACTTGTAAAAACCCTTTAATGTATTCTACTTGGAAACAGTATCATAAATATATAGAAGAGGCGCTTGATAAAGCGATAGAAAAATATGGTTATGCTCTTTATATAGATTTACATGGTCAAAGTCACCCTGTAAAAAGATTAGAATTAGGTTATCAATTACGTAAATCAGATTTAGAGAAAAATAGTAAAGGAGAAAGTGGTTCAGAATTAAATGCTAAATCATCTCTTAATAATTTATTGAATTTAACTGGTAACAGTAAATCTCTTAAAGAACTAATGACAGGAGAAAATGCTTTAGGTACTTATTTCGAATCTAACGGATTTCCTGCAGTGCCTAGTTTACAAGATCCATATCCAAAATCTGATGAAGCTTACTTTACAGGAGGTTATAATACAAGAAGGTATACTTCTAAAGAACACCCAAAAGTCTTTGGATTACAAATAGAAGCTAATTATAAAGTTCGTGCTTCTGAAGAAAATAGAGAAAAATTTTCTGAAGGATTTGTAAAGTCAATAACAAGTTATTTAGAGTTTGTAGAAACACAAATCAATTAAATTAAAATTGACTCTTTGTCAATTTTAAAATTAAATAAAACCTGCCTTTATCGATATTTTAAATCTAAAAGGTGGGTTTTGTTTTTAATAAAGTTATAAATAGTAATTCTTAATACACTTAAAATGAACAATAAAACAGTTTATAGGTTTCTTATGCTATTGGGTATTTTACTTTGTGTAAAACAAGGTTATAGTCAAGAAACGTTCCCTAAAAATGATGTTACAGATGCCAGACCACAAAATGTAGCGTTTACAAATGCTACTATTGTAGTAGATCCATCAACTAAAATAAATAATGCAATTTTATTAATTAAAGATGGAATTATAGAAGCTGTACTTAACGATGGAAATGTTCCTGAAGGTTATACGCAAATAGATGTTAGTGGTAAATATCTCTATCCATCATTTATAGATATGTTTAGCACATATGGACAACCAGAAGTTGTTGTTCCTAAAAAAGTAAATCCATTTATAAAAAGAGAACAAATACAATCGAGTATTAAAGGACCTTATAATGCAAACGAAGCTATTAAAGCTGATTATAACGGAACAGAACATTTTAGTGTTGATGAAAAACGTGCGGTAAAATTAAGAGCACAAGGTTTTGGTACTGTGGCAAGCATGAAACCAGACGGAATTGCAAGAGGTACAGCAACATTTGTAGCGCTTGGTAATGATAACGATAATAACATGACCTTAAAGAGTAAAGTTGCGAGTCATTATTCTTTTGATAAAGGAAGTTCTACACAAGATTATCCTATTTCTCCAATGGGATCTATTTCTTTATTAAGACAAACTTTTTATGATGCGGAATGGTATGCATTAAATACTTCTCGTTCTTTTTCTGACCTTGGTTTAGAAGCTATTGAAATCAATAAAAATTTACCTCAAATTTTTGAAGCCAAAGATTGGTTAACAGATATTCAAGTAAATAAAATAGGAGTGGAGTTTGATATTAAGTTTATTATTAAAGGAGGAGGTAATGAATACCAACGTATAGAAGAAATTAAACAATTAAATTCTCCTTTAGTTATTCCTATCAATTTTCCATCATCATATAATGTTTCAGATCCTGTAATTACAGACAAAATAACATTGGCAGATTTAAAACATTGGGAGCTTGCACCTTCTAATCCGGCTAGTTTAGAAAAAAACGGAATTCCGTTTGCTTTAACAACATATCCTCAAGAAAATCCATTACATTTTTTAGAAAACTTAAGAAAAGCAGTTTCTTTTGGCTTAACGAAAGAAAAAGCACTTTCTAGTTTAACTACAACACCTGCCAAACTTTTAAAAGTAGAAGAAATAGTAGGAACATTATCAAAAGGAAAATTAGCGAATTTTATTATTTCTGATGGAGATATTTTAGAAAACGGAACATTGTTATTAGAAAATTGGATAAAAGGGAAACCTTATATTATTCAAGAAAGTATTAATAAAACGATAGCTGGTTCGTATTCTTTAAAAGTTGGTGATTTTAGTACAACGTTAAATATTGATGTTCATAAAGGGAAATATGTGACAACAATTATTTCTTCGGATGGATCAGAAAAAAAGGCTGATTTTAAAATGGATGGAGAACTTTCTGTTTTAAAGTTTAATGATAATCAATCTCAATTTAATTTAAAAGGTTGGAATGTAATTGAAAAGGATATTGATGTTTTTAAAGGTATAGGTTTGTTAAATTTTAAAGACGAAATAGCTTGGACTGCAGTAAAAATTAAAGACGAAAAAATAACAGATAAAAAAACTAATCAGACAAATAATACAAACTTAGGTGATGTGTATTATCCTTTTTTAGCCTTTGGAGATACAAGTAAAACAACATCAGAAAAAATATTAATTACCAATGTAACTATTTGGACTAATGAAGATGTTGGTATATTAAAAAATACAGATGTTTTATTAGAAGATGGTAAAATATCAAAAATAGGAAAAGATTTAGTAGCTAAAAATGCTACTATTATTGACGGAAAAGGAAAACACCTTACTCCAGGAATTATAGATGAACATTCTCATATCGCATTAAGAGGTGTTAATGAAATTGCTCCGAATTCTAGTATGGTTCGTATGGAAGATGTTGTAGATTCCGAAGATCCTGGTATTTATAGAGCTTTAGCTGGTGGAGTTGTAGTTGCTCATTTATTGCATGGTTCTTCAGACCCTATTGGTGGTCAATCTGCTATTATCAAACTAAAATGGGGAGAATCTCCAGATGGATTAATTATAAAAAACACAGATAAATTTATAAAATTTGCTTTAGGAGAAAATCCAAAAAGATCAAAAAGTAAACCTTCTATTCGTTTTCCAAGAAGTTTAATGGGAATGGAACAATTTTATACAGATGCATTTACAGAAGCTCTTTATTACAAACAAAATTGGGACACTTATAATAACTTAAGTAAGAATAATAAAGCTAAAACTATTAAACCTAGAAAAAACTTAGTACACGATGCAATGTTAGAGGTTATTGAAGAAGAAAGATTTATTTCATCACACTCCTATCAACAAAAAGAAATGTTAATGCTGATGGATGTTGCAGAACGATTCGATTTTAGAATTAACACATTTACGCATGCTTTAGAAGGATATCGTATTGCAGATAAAATGAAAGAGCATGGTGTTGGTGGTAGTACTTTTTCTGATCGATGGAATTTTAAATGGGAAACAAGAAATGCAATTCCTTATAATGCCACAATAATGAATAATGTTGGTGTTGTTACAGCTATTAATTCAGATAGTGGAGAAACTATTAGACATTTAAATCATGAAGCATCTAAAGCCATAAAATACGGTAAGACTTCTCAAGAAGATGCCTTAAAAATGGTAACATTAAATCCTGCAAAATTATTGCATTTAGATGATACAATGGGAAGCATAAAAATAGGGAAATCTGCAGATGTAGTATTATGGTCTGGACCACCTTTATCTATTTACTCTAAAGCCGAAAAAACAATTATTGAAGGCGCTATTTATTTTGATATCGAAAAGGATAAAAAACTAAGAAAAGTTATGCGAGAAGAAAGAGCTAGAATTCTAAGTAAAATGTCTGGATTAGGAAATACTGGTGTAAATCCAACAAAAATATCGAAAGAAAGAATAGAGTTTGATTGTGAATACATTCAAATGGGAAATTAATTTAAATATTAAAAACGATGAAAACATATAAAATTTTTACAATATTAATATCAATTATGTCCCTTTCATTTTCTAATAATTTGTTAGGACAATGGATGCCGAATGTTTCAAAACCACAAAAAGAAGCTATTTTACTTTCAGGCGGAACGATACATACAGGAGATGGTCTTGTTCTAGAAAATACTGCAGTTGGTTTTAACCAAGGTAAGATTACTTATATAGGGAAAGAAGAGAATTTAGATAAAGAATCTTATAACGTTATAGACATCTCTGGGCAGCATGTTTATCCTGGTTTTATACTTTTAAATTCTACAATTGGTATTCAAGAAATAAGTGCCGTTCCGCATTCTAATGATGTTTTAGAAGAAGGCGATTTTAATCCTAATTTAAAAACGGTATATGCTTTTGATACAGGTTCTACGTATATACCAACTTTACGTTTTAATGGTATTTTGTATGTAGAATCTATAAGATCTAGTGGTGTTATATCTGGTACTTCTTCTGTAATGGAAATGGATGGTTGGAATTGGCAAGATGCTGTATTTAAAAAGGAAGCTGCGGTACATCTTCATTGGCCATCTTCTCTTAAAGCGATAGTTGATAAAAAGACAAATACACGTCAAATGTTACCAAATTCTGCTTATAAAATACAGAGACAAAAACTAGAAAATTTATTTAGTGCATCTAAAACTTATTTAGCATCAAAAGATAAAAGAGTCAATTTAAAATTAGAAGCTTTAGAAGGTTTATATCTTGGTGAAAAAGCATTAGTAATTCATGCCAATGAACCTAAAGAAATTATTGAAGGAATTATGTTTGCTCAAAAATTCGGAGTTAAAAATATTGCTTTAGAAGCTTCTGAAGCTACATTAAAAGTTAAGCAATTTTTAAAGAAAAACGAAATTCCTGTAATACTTCCGCCTACTTATAATTTACCAAGATCATCAGACTTAGATTATGATACTTATTATAAGTTGCCAAGTTTATTAATGAAAGAAGGTATTGTAGTTGCATTAAATCATGCAGGTTCATTATCAAATGCAATGAACTTGCCTTTTTATGCAGGAACAGCTGCTGCTTTTGGATTAACTAAAGAAGAAGCTCTTAAAACAATTACATTAAATCCTGCTAAAATACTTGGTATTGATGATAAAATAGGAACTATTTCTATTGGTAAAGAGGCAAGTTTATTTGTTTCTAATGGAGATGCACTTGATATTCAGTCTAATTCTTTATCAATAGCATTTATTAGAGGGAAACAATTGAATTTAGACGGTTCACATCAAGAGAATTTTAAAGTTTATTTAGAAAAATATAATCAAAAAAAATAATTTATTTTATGTATTTAAAACTAATTAAAATCGACTTTATTTTTAATTTAATGAAGAAGAAAACACTACTGTTATTTTTCATATTTAGTGTCTGTGTTAGTTACGCTCAGAAAGAAAAATTTAAAGGACAAGGCCCAATAAATATTGTTGCTACAGATTCTAAACCCGTACAAAAACAATGGAAAGGAGAATTTAAATTTTCTGATAACGATGTTACATTTTCTAACGAGTTTGAAGGAGCAAGATTAAACGGAATTACTCAAAATAACGATAGTACATATACAGCTTTAATCACCTCAGAAAATACACCAATAAATATTAGTCCTTGGTATGCTTTTAAGGTTTGGTCTAAGAAAAAGCAAACTATAAATCTAATATTAACGTATCAAGAATTGATAAAACATAGGTATTATCCAAAACTTAGTACAGATGGAATAGGTTGGGTAGCATTAGATTCTATGCGTTATACAGCATACAATACAGGTAATACTAAAACATTTGGTAATAGTGCTTTGCCTCTAAAAGTTAAATTACGTTTAGATATAGGACCAGATACTTTATGGGTAGCAGGGCAGGAATTGCAAAATTCAACTTTAGTAAATAGCTGGATAGATAGTTTAACCCAAAAAAAATACGTTACAAAAAGTACCATTGGAAAAAGTACAGAAGGACGAGATTTAAATATGCTTAGTTTAGGTAATACAGAATCTAAAAATAGGATTATGATTATTTCAAGACAACATCCTCCTGAGGTTACAGGGTATCTAGCTATGAAAGCTTTTGTAGAGACGATTGCATCAGATTCTAAATTAGCTAAAAAATTTAGAAAGAAATTTGCAACTTATGTAGTACCGCTAATGAATCCTGATGGAGTAGATAATGGTTTTTGGAGACATAATGCAGGCGGAATAGATTTAAACAGAGATTGGGCTAATTTTAATCAGCCAGAAACCCGAGCAGTAAAGGATTTTATGGAAAGTTTGGTAGCCAAAAATAAAGGGAAGTTTTATTTCGGGATTGATTTTCATTCTACTTGGGATGACATTTACTACACTGTAGATCCTAAATTAAAAGGAAATATGCCAAACTTAGTTCCTAATTGGTTGAGTAAAGTAAAGGAAAATATAGAAGGTTACGACCCTAATATAAGTCCGAATGATAAATTGGTTCCAACCACGGTTTCACGAAATTATTTTTTTATAGAACATGGTGCAGAAGCTTTAGTATTTGAAGTTGGAGATAATACGCCTCGTGACTTTCTAAAAGAAAAAGCTGTAATAGGCGCTAACGAACTCATGAAACTAATGTTAGAGAACATTAAAAACAAATAGCATTTACAACTAAAAATAACTACTTATGAGAAAAATACTTTATGTACTTACATTCTTACTAATTTTTACAAATTGTAAACAAGAACAAGAAATTGCTCCCACAGGTTTGGTTAGAGAAAAAGCGATGGTTGTTTCTGCACGTGAAGAAGCTTCTAAAATTGGCGCCGAGATTATAAAAAAAGGAGGAAATGCTTTTGATGCTATGGTAGCAACAGAACTTTCTTTGGCAGTGGCTTATCCATTTGCAGGAAACCTTGGCGGAGGAGGTTTTATGGTGTACAGAAAAAATAATGGTGAAATAGGAGCTCTTGATTATAGAGAAAAAGCACCATTGGCAGCACATAAAGACATGTATTTAGACTCTTTAGGAAATGTAATTCCTAAAATGAGTACATCTGGAGGAACAGCATCTGGAGTTCCTGGAACTGTTGCTGGTGTTATGGCTGTGCATGAAAAATTTGGGAAACTTCCCTTAAATGAAATTATGAAACCGATTATTGCTTTGGCAAAAAAAGGTGTTGTGGTTACCGAAAAACAAGCAAAAAGATTAAAAGGTACACGAAATCGATTTATTGAAGTAAATGGAGAAAGTACCAAATTCGGACAATTATTTAAGGAAGGAGACACTATAAAGTATCCTGAACTGGCTAAGACTTTAGAGATTATTATGACTGAAGGAAAAGATGGTTTTTATAAAGGAAAAGTTGCTCAGAAATTAGCCACATTTATTCAAGAACATGGTGGTTTAATTACAGAAGAAGATATGAGTAAATATGAAGCTAAATGGAGAGACCCTATTGTGTTTGATTATAAGGAACTTAAAATTATATCAATGAGTCCGCCAAGTAGTGGAGGTGTAACTATGAACCAGATTTTTAAAATGATGGAACCTTATGATGTTGCTAAATTCGGCCATAATTCTAATCAAACTGTTCAGTTATTTACAGAGGCTTCAAGACGCGCTTATGCTGATAGGAATTATTACTTAGGAGACCCTGATTTTGTAGAAATTCCTTACAATATGTTATTAAACGATAAATACCTTAAAGAAAGAATGTCTAGTTTTTCTTTTGATAAAGCAACTTTATCATCCGAAGTAAGTCACGGAAATGTAGAAATTTACGAAAGTATGGAAACTACACATTATTCTATTGTAGATAATGAAGGGAATGCTGTTTCTGCAACAACAACATTAAACGGTGGTTATGGCTCTAAACTTTATATTGAAGAATTAGGCTTTTTTATGAATAATGAAATGGACGATTTTAGCTCAAAACCAGGAGTTCCAAATATGTTTGGTTTAATTGGTGCAAAAGCAAATAGTATTGCTCCGGAAAAAAGAATGTTAAGCAGTATGACACCTACAATTGTAGAGAAAAATGGTAAGTTATATATGGTTGTTGGTACACCTGGAGGATCTACAATTATTACTGCAGTAGCACAGACTATTTTAAACGTATATGAATTTAACTTAAGCATGCAAGATGCTGTTAATGCTCCTCGTTTTCATCATCAATGGATACCAGACCAGGTTATATTTGAACCTTATGGTTTTTCTCCTAATTTAATAGAAAATCTTAAATCTAAAGGCTATATAATTAATGAAAAAAGAACACCAATTATTGGTAAAGTAGATGCTATTAGAGTATTATCTAACGGAGAATTAGAAGGAGGAGCTGATAAACGTGGTGATGATAGCGCTTTTGGATTTTAACTGTTGAACGATCATAAAACTTTGTTGAATTTAATTATTAAAATCTTGTTATTCTGAATAAAATTTTTAGAAGTTATTTTATGATATTTTTATAAAAAATGCATTTCCTGTTATGTAATTTTGCATTATTAAAAACAACTATTATAATTTATTAAAAGTACGAATGAAAACGATAAAAACAGCGTATTCTATCTTAGATCTTGCATTAGTTTCCGAAGGAAATACCTTAAAAGAAACCTTTAACAATGTACTAGAATTGGCACAAAATGCAGAGAGTTTTGGTTACACACGTTATTGGTTAGCAGAACATCATAATTCTCCTAATATTGGTAGTATTGCTACTTCGGTTTTAATTGGTTATGCTGCGCAAGGAACGAAGACAATTCGTGTTGGTTCTGGCGGAATAATGTTACCAAATCATTCACCTTTAATTGTAGCAGAACAATTTGGAACTTTAGGTTCTTTGTATCCGAATAGAATCGATTTAGGTTTGGGAAGAGCACCCGGAACCGATAGAGAAACTGCACAAGCCATTCGATCTGATTTTATGGAAGCAGCACAACATTTTCCTAGAGAAATAGAAAAAATTCAGACATATTTTTCTAAAGAAAACGAGCAAGCAAAAGTAAGAGCAACCGTTGCAGAAGGTGTAGATGTACCACTTTATGTATTAGGTTCTAGCACTGATAGCGCACATTTGGCAGCTAAAAAAGGATTGCCGTATGCTTTTGCAAGTCATTTTGCTACAACACATTTATGGAATGCTCTGGCTATTTATAGACAAGAATTTCAACCTTCAGATTTTTTACAAAAACCATATACAATTGTTGGTGTAAATATAATTATTGCAGAAACGGATGAGGAAGCAGCCAATTTATCTACTTCTTTAATTAGTATGATTGTTGGTTTGTTTACTGGTAAAAGAGGTTTTGTACAACCACCAACGGCTATGACGGAATATTATAAAGAGATTTTACAAAATCCGCAAGTACATCAAATGCTTAAATATTCTTTTATAGGAAGTAAAGCAACTGTAAAAACGCAAGTAAAAGCCTTTTTAGAAAAAACAGAAGCAGACGAATTAATAGCTGTTACTAATATTTATAGTATTAAAGATAGAATTCGTTCTTATGAGTTATTTGCAGAAATAATGGATGAGTTAAATTAAAATTTAATGAATCAAAAATAGCTTTGAAAGTATTTTAAAAGTATATTTACGTGTATTTTATAAGGATATAATCCCTTCTATTTTAGATGTTAAAAATAATTGAGTGCATAGTAGTTACACAGAACAACTTTCTAAATTAAATGTAAATATACCTATAAACCTAGTTTTATCTGGTGGAGGAATTAAATGTGCCGCACATTTAGCTTTGATAGAAAAAATAGAAGAGTTAGGCTTACAAATAAATGCTATTTCTGGAAGTAGTGGTGGAGCTTTAGTTGCCTCATTATATGCTTCTGGTATTTCTACGCATGAAATTTTAGAAATCTTTAAAAGAACGAGTCTTTTTAAGTTTTCCTTCTTTAGCATGACAAAAGCAGGGATTTTTGATACTTTTTTATTCAAATCGATTATAGAAAATAAAATAAAAGATAAATTTAGAGATTTAAAAATTCCAATTTACATTACTGCCTCTAATATGCAAAGCGGTAAACCTCGTTATTTTAGTAAGGGTAAATTATTAAAACCTGTATTGGCATCTTGTGCGATTCCTGGTATTTTTACACCTATTATCATCAATAAAACCTTGTATTCCGATGGCGGAATTTTAGATAATTTTCCGATAAAACCCTTTCTAAAATCAGGATTACCCATTATAGGAAGTTATGTAGCAGAACCTGCCCCAAAAACACCTTTACAATTAAATTCGACCTTTAAAGTAATTACACATGCTACTTATTTAAAATCGCATGCTGCAGAAAATTTTAAGTTTGATTTCACAAAAATGACTGTTAGTTTTCCGTTGTCTGAGTATTCTGGATTGGATAATAAAGATTCTGAAAAGATCTATAATATTGGGAAATTGTATTTAGATGGTCTTTAATTTATTCTCTTTTATTTAGCAACAATCTCAACCCCGACATATTATAATTTTAGTAGTAATTCAAAAGATATGGAGCGGCAAGTGTCCAAAGAGCTTTTGCGGTCTGGACACGATAGAGCAATATCTGGTAGAATTCAATAAAATTATCAGAAGTCTAGATTTTTGGTTCTTTTCATCAATGGAAAAGAACAATGAAAATAGTTTTTAAAAGAGTTATTAAAGTTTTACTTTTTAATTCTTCTA
Source organism: Polaribacter sp. R2A056_3_33 (assembly GCF_019278485.1). Taxonomy (NCBI): domain Bacteria; kingdom Pseudomonadati; phylum Bacteroidota; class Flavobacteriia; order Flavobacteriales; family Flavobacteriaceae; genus Polaribacter; species Polaribacter sp. R2A056_3_33. The sequence continues at coordinate 3,720,459 of NZ_CP058984.1, read as the reverse complement.
GCTAAATTCCCGTTACTCACAGTCAATTTAATTGTAACTTAAAAAGACCTTTTAGATCTTAAAAACTTGAAGTCGGTTTAAATCTCATGGTGATAAAGAATCCTTTTTATTATAAAAAGGTCTTCTTCATGAAACAAATCATAAAATTCCCATCCATAAAAAAAAGGTTTTCGTATAGTCAATTCCTGCAAACGTATATTACATTCTTATAAGATAGTATATAGTTTCACCTTTGAAGTGTTAATTTAAAACACTGATAAAATGAAATTATATATACTCATAGCAAGCTTACTATTTGTGCAGTTTTCTTTTGCGCAAGATGTAACTACAAATTCCGCATCAAAAGTATGGTCTTTGCAAGATTGCATCGAATATGCTTTAGAAAACAATATTACAATTAAAGATGCAGCACTTACTAAAAACATTGCCGAAATTGATTATAACAGAGCGAAATCGTCTCGATTACCAAATTTATTTGCAAGCGCTTCTCAAAATTTTTCTAGCGGTAATACAATAGACCCTATTACTAGTGATTTTGTTACAGACCAGATACACAGTACAAACGTAGGTATCAATACTTCTATGACGTTGTTTCAAGGGAATCAGATTACCAACCAAATAGCACAAAATAAGATCTTATTTAGCCAAAGTGTATTTGAAGAAGAAGTAACACAAAATAACATTGTTTTAAATATTTTAGAAATCTATTTACAAACGCTTTATAGTAAAGAAAGTATTGTAATTGCAGAAAATAACTTGTTAGCTTCAGAAACAGAAGTGTTAAGAGCAAAATCTCGTTTAGATGCAGGTAACATTGCATTAAGTGATTTTACGGAAGCTCAAAGTCAGGCAGCAACTAACAAATACAATGTAATTACTGCTAAAAACGACTATCAACAATACATCATTGCATTGAAACAATTATTAGAATTATCACCAATTCAAGAGTTGGAAATTGAAACCATTAATGAAAATATGGATTTGGTAAATATAGAATTAAACAAAGCGGATGTGTATGAAAAAGCATTGGGGATTTTACCAGAAATACAATCTAGTAACTTAAATATAGAAGCCAATAAAAAACAACTAGACATTGCAAAAGGAGGATTTTTACCAACACTGGCTTTATCAGGAAGTTTAGGTTCTGGGTATACAAGTATTAACGATAATACATTTTCAGGTCAGTTTGATGTGAATTTCAATCAGAAATTAGGGGTGTCTTTAACCATTCCTATTTTTAATAGAAATCAAACTAAAAGTGCTGTACAAACGGCAACCATCAACATAGAAAAAGCAGAAATACAAAAGTTATCTACAGAAAAAGAAGTGTATAAAAAAGTAGAAACAGCGTATCAAAACGCATTGTCTGCACAAGAGCAAGTTATTGCAGCAGAAGCCTCTAAAACAGCAGCAGAACAATCTTATAAACTAGCTCAAAAAAAGTACGAATTAGGCGCTTTAAGTACTACAGATTTAGTGATTAGTCAGAACACGTATACCAACGCACAACAAAACTATTTACAATCTAAATACTTAAATATTTTATACCATCAATTATTACAATTTTATCAAGGAAACGATATCAAACTTTAATTAATAAAATCATGAAAAAAAATAAAAATATCATCATTATCAGCATTGTAGTCGTTGTATTGGCTATTGTAGGATACTCTTTTATAAATAGCGATGATGCTATCATTATAGAAGCAAAAACAGTGTTGGCTAAAAAAGAAAATGTAACTACTATGGTTACTGCAACCGGAACGATAGAACCAATTACGCAAGTAGAAGTAGGTACACAAGTTTCTGGAGTTGTAGAAAAGATATATGTAGATTATAACAGTGTTGTTAAAGAAGGTCAGTTAATTGCAGAGTTGGATAAAACCAATTTAAAATCGTCACTTTCGCAAACGCAAGCAAGTTATGATAATGCGGTAAGTCAAAGAAATTACATGAAAACGATTTACGACAGACAAAAATCTTTGTTTGACAATCAAGTAATCAGTAGAGCAGATTTTGATGAGGCAACTTATAATTATGAAACCGCAAAAGGAACGGTTACTCAACGTTATTCAGACTTACAATCTGCAAGAACAAATTTAGGATATGCTAATATTTATTCGCCAATAAACGGCGTAGTATTATCGAGAGCTATAGATGAAGGTCAGACTGTTGCAGCAAGTTTAAGCACACCAACCTTGTTTACCATTGCGCAAGATTTAAAAGAAATGCAAGTAGAAGCAGATGTAGATGAAGCAGATATAGGTCAGGTTAAAGAAGGACAAAGAGTAGAGTTTACTGTAGATGCTTATATAGGCGAAACTTTTAATGGTGTTGTAACGCAAGTACGTTTGGATCCTACAGTAACCTCAAATGTAGTGACTTATACAGTTGTGGTTAAAGCTGATAATGAAGACTTAAAATTAAAACCAGGCTTAACAGCAACCATTTCTATTTTTACTTTAGAGTTGAATAATGTGTTAACTGCAGAAGCAAAAGCGATTAATTTTAGTCCACAAGCAGCAATTTTATCGACCTATAATGCACATCATAATATATTGGAAGCAACCAATTTTCCTACAAAAAATGAAACGACGCTTTGGGTATTGAATAAAGACAGAAGTATTACTCCAAAAGTAGTAACCTTAGGCGCAAGTGATGGTGTAAATGTTCAGATATTAAGAGGTGTTTCTACAGGTGATAAATTAGTGTATAGTTTAAAGGAAACTACGAAATCAACAGCAGGATCAGGAGCTAATTCTAATGAAAGTCCGTTTATTCCACAACGTCCAGGAGGCAAAAAAAAATAAAAAACCATGAATAAAGAAATCATTAAAATAGAAGGTTTAAAACGAGAGTTTACCATGGGAACCGAAACGGTTCATGCATTAAGAGGTATTTCTTTCGATATTAAAGAAGGAGAGTTTGTAACTATTATGGGCTCTAGTGGTTCTGGTAAAAGTACCCTATTAAATATTTTAGGATGTTTAGACCAGCCAACTTCTGGTATTTATGAGATTGATGGGGTAAAAGTGAAAGACTTAAGTAGAAATGAATTGGCAACGATAAGAAATGAAAAAATAGGATTTATTTTTCAATCTTATAATTTATTAGCAAGAACTTCTGCCATAGAAAACGTAGAATTACCATTGTTATACAACAGTAAAGTTTCTACAGAAGAACGAAGAGAACGTGCAATAAAAGCCTTAAAAATGGTTGGTTTAGGAGAGCGAATGGATCATACACCATCTCAACTTTCTGGAGGACAACAACAGCGTGTTGCCATTGCAAGATCTTTAGTAAATAACCCTGTAATGATTCTTGCCGATGAAGCTACAGGGAATTTAGATACTAGAACATCTTACGAAATTATGTCCTTATTTCAAGAGTTAAATAAACAAGGCATTACCATTACGTTTGTAACGCACGAGCCAGATATAGCTACATTTAGTAATAGAACAATTGTGTTAAAAGACGGTAATGTTATTAAAGATTATCAAAATGAAAAAATTCTATCCGCAGCGATAGAATTAGCAAAATTACCTAAACAAGACGATTAATTATGAGACTATTAAACTTATTAAAAATAGCATTTAAAGCCATCGTTCTTAATAAAACAAGAACCTTATTAACCATGTTAGGCATTATCATTGGTGTGGCTTCTGTAATTACCATGTTGGCAATTGGTGAAGGATCTAAAGAAAGTATTAGAACTTCTATTTCTGCCATGGGTTCTAATATGATTACTATAAGACCAGGGTCTGATGTAAGAGGTGGTGTTAAGCAAGCACGAAGTGCTATGGAAACATTAAAGTTAAGTGATTATTTTGCCATTAAAGAACAAGCAAACTTACTAACGTATATATCACCATTAGTTAATGGAGGTGGACAAGTTATTAGTGGAGCTAATAACTGGCCAAGTACTATTTATGGTGTAAACCCAGATTATTTAAAAATTAAAGTAGTCGATTTACAAAGCGGAAGTATGTTTACAGATACCGAAGTAAAAACAGCTGCAAAAGTTGCTTTAATAGGACAAACTGTGGTAGATAATGTTTTTCCTGATGGAGCAGAACCTGTAGGGAAAATGATTCGTTTTAACAATATTCCTTTTAAAGTTATTGGTGTTTTAGAAGAAAAAGGAGAAAATACGTTTGGTCAAGATCAAGATGATATTGTAATAGCACCTTACACAACGGTTCAAAAAAGGATTTTAGCTATAACTCATTTAGAATCTATTATGGCATCTGCAATAAGTGAAGATGAAGCACCAGAAGCTGTAACGCAAGTTTCAGAAATTTTAAGAACCCAACACGAACTAAGAGAAACTGATGAAGACGATTTTAATGTACGTTCTATGGAAGAATTAATTTCTACTTTTAGTTCTACCAGTGAAATGTTAACGCTACTTTTAGTAGCAGTAGCAGGTATTTCATTATTAATTGGTGGTATTGGTATTATGAATATTATGTATGTGTCTGTAAAAGAACGTACCAAAGAAATTGGTTTAAGAATGGCAGTAGGAGCAAAGGGAGCTGATATTTTAATGCAGTTTTTAATAGAAGCAATTTTAATAAGTATTACAGGCGGATTATTAGGCGTTTTATTAGGTCTTACAGCAACGGTGTTTATAGAAAAATTCTTAAATTGGCCTACCAGTGTGGCGTTATATTCTATTATTATTTCTTTTGTAGTTTGTGCTGTAACAGGTATTTTCTTCGGATGGTATCCTGCAAGAAAAGCATCAGCATTAGATCCTATAACAGCGCTTCGTTACGAGTAATAGCATTAAATTTAATAATTAAAATATAACAGCTATTTAAGTATATTTTAAAAGACTAATTGTTTAAAACAGTTAGTCTTTTTTTATGATTGAAGTCTTTGGGTCATAAATAAATTGAACGATTAAAATAGTGATTGCTATAAGGAAACCTAAAGTAGAAACACCTTGCCAACCAAAATGTTCCCATGCAAAAGCTCCTAAAAAAGTACCGAAAGCACCACCTATAAAAAAACCGACCATATAAACTGTATTCACGCGGTTTCTAGCTTCCGGATTCTTAGAAAATATACTAACCTGATTGGTAATGTGTAAAACTTGCAAACCTAAATCTACAATAATTACCCCTAATGCTAAACCAATTAAAGAGTATCCCGAAAAAAAGAAAATCACCCAAGAAATCATCAATAGTATGGTAGAAAAGACAATAAGTTGTTTTTGTTTATATTTATGACTTATCTTCCCTACAACGGTTGCTCCAAGTGCACCAACAATACCAAAAACACCAAAGGCTCCAGCAATATCACTATCGTAACCAAAATGATCTTCCATTAAAAAGACAAAGGTGGTCCAAAAAACACTCAATCCTGCAAAACCAAGTCCGCCACGTAATGCAGCCAATCTTAATGAGGGTTCTGTTTTAAAATAATGTCCTATAGATTTTAATAAACTTCCGTAACTTTCTTTATAACTAGGTTTAATTTTTGGTATTTTATATTGAAGTAAAATAAACAACAATACCATGAGTACTGTTGCGGCAGTAAACATAAAGCGCCATCCGTACCATTTGCCAACAATACCACTTATAACACGGCTTCCTAAAATACCAATAAGCAGTCCGCTCATTACAATACCAATGGCACGTCCTCTGCCTTTATCATCCGATAATTGTGCAACCATCGGTACAAATAATTGAGGTATTGCTGATGAAAAACCAATAAAAAAACTACTTATAATCAATAGATATAATGTGCTTGATAATGAAGCCGCAATCAATGAAAGTATCATTAAAGCAAAATCGAACTGTAATATTTTTTTGTTAGAAACTTTATCCCCCAAAGGCACAATAAATAACAATCCAAAAGCATACCCTAATTGTGTTGCTAAAGGCACATTACTTACGGCAGATTCACTAACCCCAAATTCTACAACCATTTGGTGTAAAAGAGGTTGGTTGTAATAAAGGTTTGCAACAACAAGTCCAGCAGATATACTCATTAAGTATAATACGGAATTGGATAAATTTTTACTCATATTTTAAATCTTAATAATGCCTTTAAACAATGCATCAAAGGTATAAAACTATAAAAAGTATCAGTAATTAAAGGCTTAATTAATTTATCTAATTTTAATTTTCTTTATTTTTTAATTAAGGAATTGTACTCCTAAAGCATGTACGACTTTTGTAATCGTTTTCTAATTTTTGCCAATGTGTTTAAAGTAATTAAATTAACTACAAAAACCGAATGGAAAATTTGATAGTATTTACAGAAATAGTGGATAATTAATTATTATGGGTATGAGCAATAGTATTTTTAAGGAATTATTTAATTTTACCATATATTCTTTTCGTTCAAGTAATATAATTGTGAATACCTTTGAAGAAAAGAGTTGTTTTTTAGCTCAGTTCTTTGTTGGGTATGGTTATTTGTAATTTATTTCTCGGATTATCATTGTTTTCAAAGTTCCGTTTTCAATTATCTTTTTTTCAGTCCAATTGTCAAATTGATCTATTTTATACTCAAATTTCTAATTTGACAGCAAAGAATCTTTTTCATTATATTCCTTAAGTCCTATAAAATTCTTTCGATCAGATTCGTAAACTGATTTTCGATTCTGTCCTTGTCTAGGAAGATTGATAGATAAAATACTGTCAATTTTTTTATTAGTATTGAAGTAAGTAATCACCGTTGAATTTCGAATCGTGTCATTAGTTTCTTTATCAATAAATATTTGTCTCATTATCGATTTTTCTTTGGTTTTGTTATTTCTGTAATAATAATTTTCTATTTGCTCAAACCTTTCAGTTGCATTGTCCATAATTCCGCTTGACTGAAAAAGCAAAGAGTTTTTGTATGAATAGTTTACTTTGATAGGCATACTGTCTGTTGACATTTTTACAATTTCTTGCTTTAATCTGTCGGAAGAGTCATAGACATAATCAATTTCCATCTGTTCATTGTCAAACAAAGTTCTTCGAGTTTGAAGAGCAATTTGGTCATCATCTCTATATCTTTTTATCGCAATTAAAAGAGTGTCTTGAATTTCGTTTTTTAAGGAATCTTCTTGAATTCGAATCGTGTATTCGGTTATTTCTTCCACACTTTTGATCAATCCGTTGTCCAAAAACTTCTTTTGTTTACTGCAACCAATTATGGATAAAGAAAAAAATAATATCAGTAGTCTGTTCATTTGGTTTTAATTGTTCCCAACGGTTTTTGTGTATGATTATTGGCATGTTTAAGTAACTAATTTAGTAAATAAAAACAGAATAGAACATCTGCAAGGAATTTTGTAAGTGAGCAAAACCTATTAATTATACAGATATTAATAACTGTATTTATTTCATAAATTCTAAAGCTTTAAGAGTGATTTCTTTTCTTAATTTTGGAAATAATTCTTTATTCGTATTTTCATTAGGTTCAATATTAATAGCAAAAAAATACGTGTTATTTTTCGATTTACGATACCCTACAAACCAACCATTATGATTTCCATTTCTAACTGATAAACCTATTTTTCCATATAATTTATATCTTTCGTTTTCTTCAATAAAAGATATTCTTTTTAGGATTTCTTCAGTTCTTTTAGAAATTTTCAATTCTGAATTAACAAAACGTTTTAAAAAATCTATTTGTTGAAATTGATTAATTCTTGATTTTCCTTCTAACCAAAAGATATCTAAATTTTTAGAGGTAACATTCATATCTCCAAATTGTAATTTTTTAAGATATTTATTCATTCTTTTTTCTCCAATTTTATTAGCAATTTCTTGATAACACGGAACACAAGAATATTGAAAAGCATTTCTTAATATTAAATCTTGTTCCCAGATTTTATAAGCTCTTTTTTCTCCATTCCATTTGAATAATGTACTATCATTTTCTACAACTTTAGTTTCTAAAGCAATTATAGAATTCGGAATTTTAAATGTAGATGCGGGTAATCGTCCCGTTTTAGCCCAATCAAAGTTATTAGAATAAAATAAATCTTTATGTAGATTATAAATTAGAATAGATCCATCTACATTACTTGAATCAATAATTGATTGAAATTCAGGTTTAAGTATTTCTTTTGTTTTAGCTTTTTCATTACAAGAAACTAAAATACTTACTATTAAAATAATATTTAATATTTTTATTTTCATATGGTTACCGATGTTTTTGTATGTGTTTTGTTGCGTGTTTTAAGAAACTAATATAGTAAATAATTACCGACAAAGAATGACCTCGAAGACTTTTGCAAGTAGGTAATGGTAAGAAATTAGTTTTGATATCAGTTTCAAATAAATTGAAAAAAACAACGTTTTGCTATTGCAAAATAAGGCTTACCATATTACGAATCCTACGTTTCTGTTTTATCAAAATAAATAGTAATTAAATAAAAAATAAAAGCTTAAAATACTAACGAATAGAATTATGAGCTTGTAATAATAATGTATAAAAGAGTTGCTTTTTAACTCAATACTTATTTCAACCTCTCTCCTAAAAATGTCACTTTTTTCAACCAACTTGTTCTAAAGTTTGAAGAGGATTTTTTATTGAAGCAATATAAGTTGTTCTTACAGGGTTTACTCCGCAAAATTTTAATGTTCCATTTTTGAATTGGTTAATAGCTGGACTTTTCATAATCAGGAAATCATACCATTTTGGGGATCTACCGTAATTATTAATCTTGCAGATTTTCCTTTCAAAAGTTTTTCAGGTAATGATTTCCCTTCAATTGGTTGATATGTAATTCCTGGTAAAAAGACTCTATCAATAAATCCTTTCATTATAGCTGGGTAACAATACCACCACATAGGAAATATCCAAACAATATGGTCTGCTTTTTTAATCTTTTCTATTGCTACAGATAGATCCGGTTCCAATTCCATTCGTTTTCGATAGCCAAATTCTAGATTAGGGTTAAATTTCAAATCCGCAATATTAATTTGTAGTATTGTTGCATCTGTTTTATCAGCTCCTTTTAAATAAGCACTTGATAAAGCATAATTAAAACTCTCTTTATCTGGATGTCCATTAATAATTAGTATTGTTTTCATACTTGTTCTTTGTTTTAGACAAAGAACAGTACTTCGTTACTTTTTTAAAAGGACATTTGTCTAATTCGTAATTGTTTTTCTTATTCTACTTAAATGTCTTTGGGTGATACCTAAATATGAAGCCAGAAAATTTAAAGGTATGGATTGTAAATATTCTGGGTGATTTATAAGTAAATCTGTATATTTTTTTTCAGCTGATTCTTTTTGCAACAACAAAACTCTCTTTTCCATTTTGATGTATTCTTGTTCAGTAATTAATTTGAAAAATTTCAACCAATTTGTACTTGATTTCTCCAATATTAAAATATCTTCTCTAGATATCGTTAGTAGTTCTATATCTGTGAGGGCTTGAATATTTTCAATAGTTTTGGTTTGAGATAAGAAAGAAGAGTAGGCGCTAACAAATGAATTTGAAAAGGTAAAACAATAGGTAACTTCCTCTTCGGAAGAAGAGTAATAGAATGACCTAAACAATCCAGAAAAGACAAATGCGACTTCTTTAGAGACACGATTTTCTTTGATAAAAAAATCACCTTTTTTCAATTTAATATTCTGAACCTTACTTTCAAAGAGGTCGATTTCATGTTCGGTTAGCATATTAAATATTCGTAGGTAATTTCTCATTTTTTATTGTTGTCAATGCTTTTCTAGCTCAGTTATTTATTGCTAACGTGTTTTCAGTTTCCGACATTTTATTAATTTTCGGTTGTATAATCCAAATTCCAATAAAGTAAAACCATAACATAAAAAATTCACCTGCAAACTCCCCAAAATTCACTTCTTTTTGCAATTCAACTGTTTTAAATGTTTTTGCAACAAAATACAAAGAGTAAAACATTCCAAACATTGACAATAAATGAAGAGGAAGAATTATTCCAACCATTCCAGCGACAAATCCTGCACTTGGTCCTGTTCCGGTTTGCATGATTCCGCTGAACATTCCACCAATAAAAATAGAAATACAGAGTATATAAACTAATGGAATAAAGAAAAATACTTTAAATGTCTTCGTTTTCATTATTACGTTTTCTGGTATTTTCTTTTGTAAGCCAATTGCAATAGACCAAAACCAACCAAAGAAGACGCCCATGTAGAGTATCATTATTATTGGAAAAAATTTAAATATATTAAACATTTCTGTTGGATCAGGATTTGTTTCGGAATTAATTTTCGAAAACATGGTTCCCATCATTACTAATTGGAATAGTATTGGAATTCCAAACATTAATGTGAAAAGTTGCCAATGTTTTGCTTTTAAAAATCTGTCTATCATTTTAGTTTCGTTTTAGCATTACTGCCAATTCTATTATATAAAATTAAATATATTAATTATCAAGTAGACCTTTTTGAATAAAGAACATTTTTCTTTGATATGATGTCTTTATATCGCTTATTTTATATAAAACAAAAAGATGCACCATTACTGTGAATAGTCGTTTCTAATAAGCTATTAAAACAAGCTTTTGCGATTGCTAAATCAGGATTGACATATGATAATAATTATAGAAGTATTTTAGTGAAAAATTAAGTGATTTTTACTTGTTTTATTTACCACAGTGCTTTGTTTTGTGTAGTTTTTATTATCCGCCACCATTCATTTGATTAATTAATGTTCCATGCATAATTAGAAATGCTGGGTAGTATGAATAAATAATTAATTCATTTAAATCAATTATTTCCTCTGGCTGTTTTATAATTTTACAGTTTATTTCAAAAACAGAAAAATCACCTTCAGTCTTTTTGTACTTTAATAAATGAATTTTATTGTCATCATACAGATTGAATTCCTGCTTAAAAGTATTTATTTTTAAGATGTATTTTTTTTCTAGTCCTTTTTGATTAATCGTTATTATACTATCAAGAAGCCAATTAAATTTGATAGAGCCAATAGTTTTTGAATTCTTAATTATAGAATATTGATATCTTTCCCACCAGTTATCTTTTGTTCTAAACTCAATAGAATCTCCTAAATAATTTGTTTTTCCAATTGAATTAGAATCAGATGTTAATTTGCAAATAGAGTTTCCATTTTCAATAATTTCAAAACAGTATTTGTTAAAGTCTGTTGTTATATTCATAAACATTTGTTTTACTATTTGAAGATAATAATAATGAATTGTTACATTTTTATGTAATTATTTTTTAATAAGCAGTTCCGTTCTGCCATTATATCGGTCTTGTATATAAAAAGTGACGGTTTCGATTGCTTTAACAGTTAAAGTGAACTTTGCAGTTATGCAGGTTTAACTCTAGCGATAGGACAAAATGGAAGTAGTTAGTTATGTACGAGATTGAGATAAAAGAGAAATCACAAAAATTTCAAGAAACTAGCAAAGACAATACCTCTGATAGGCTCACAAGGAGGAAAGGAATGAATGTAATTCTCTTAAAAATTCTAATAGGAGTACTCTGGTGATAGCCTTTGCTTAAAGTAGAAAATACCAAACCTAAAAAGAGCTTTGGTTTGAGGGGCACTCCATTATTCAATAGCGGAGCTACCTACTAGATTGTTAATAGTTATTGTTTAATTCTATTGTCAATCTCTTTACTTTGTTCTAACATAACTGTTTCGTCTAAATATTCAATAACTATTCTGTTTTGTTTAAATTTTCTCATTAATTGCTTTGTCAATTTCTCAATTTCCTTCTTTAATTTTTCTGGCTTTAAAGGGAATTTAGGGTAATTTATAAAGCTTAATAAAATATGAGGTTCAATTTGACCGCTCATTACAATATTGGTATCGGATATTGAAACACTTAAATAAATATTTTCAGTAAGAATTAAGTCTTTCTGTATCTTTTGAAGATATTGTATAATTTCTGTTTTTTCTATTAATTTCTCGGTATATCCTAATTCAAGTCCTAATGTTACTTTAGCAGAAAAAGGTTTTAAAGTTTTCTTTGTTATATTCATTTTAAGATTCTAAATTTTTAATATAAAATCATTTTATTTAAAATACTTTTCGGCGTTTTCCCAAATGTTATATTTACTATGTTCTCCTAAATAATAATAAAATTTTCCATCGGGTTTAATGAGAATATAATTTCCAAATCTTACATCGTAAGGAAAAAACAATTTTTTGAATAAATTTTCTTTATCTGCTATCCAATTTATTTTTTTGGAATGATTGTATTCTAGATTATCGCATTTGGGTGAATTTATCCAAAATTGATTAATATTTGCTATTTTATGTAGTTTTTTTAGATAATTTCTATGTAAAACATTCCAACCTGATTTTGTGGTCGTATTTTTAACCTTTTTTGGAAATGGTGTTAAGTAATTAATTACAATGTTTTGCGACGAGTCAATTTGCTTAGCAGTCAATTTAGTTAAGTATGATTTCAGATTATCAAAAGTACTTTTATCTAGTTGTCCGAAATTTTGTCGCGTTACTAATAGAGCTATTTTTGTTGTATCGTTCTCAAAATGTATATCCAAATTTTTACTATAATCTTTAGTTTCAAAGAACTTTTGTTTGCTTATTTCCTCTCCACTTTCATCGTAGAAAACTATTGATTTTTTTTGTCCAAAAGTCAAACAAGTAAATAGAATAAATACAAATGTTAATCTCATAGTCTGTTTTTTAGCTTAAATGTTTGGTAACATATTTGTCTAAGCTTTGTTACGTGGTTAAACAACTAATTTACTAAATAAAACACGAATGCCGAAATTCAGAAGGAATTTTCCAAATGCGCCCAAAAAAAGCAATTAATTAACACGTTGTGTTTGCTCGAATTGGCATTTTTAATTTGCGGAGAGGTAAATAATTAATTTATATGACTAAATTCCCATATGAGTTAAACTACCCCTATGTTTACACTAAAGACAGACCAACAAAAATCGAATAAAGAGGTGTATTTACCTAGATAAGTAACCACATCATTTTAAGATTATCAAAAGCAAAGTAAGGTGGATATGGCAGTGATTAAGATAAAGAAGGTGTCTTAATAACACTAGTATAGCCTATGTTTAAAGTATAAGTTAATACCAAAGCTAAAAAGAGCTTTGGTGCAATGATTTACAAATTACCTTATAAGAGACCCATTTGGTTTATCCTGAGTGTTTGTTTGGGTAGGTTAGGGGTGTGTATTTTTTAAATACATACTTTTACTAAGTAAACAGCGAGTAAACAAGTAGTAGCTTTATAACAAAAAGGTTAGTGTTGTGCTACTGTTTGCTCTTTATAAAAGTAATTCTCATCTATAAAAAGGTTGTATTGGAATAGAGAATACTGTAAAATAGCAATTATATACTACCAAAAGCCTAAATATTTTTACCTTTGGTATGTGCTTTAAAAAGCGCATTATTAAATAATGAATTGTAAGCGAAATAAGTTTGCCTTTCAAACACTAACAAAATGCATAAAAATAAAAAAATAACCCTCTTTTCTCATCTACTCGTTTGGCTCGTGCTCTTTAGTATGCCTTACATATTATCTTACGGACAAGAGCAAGATTTAAATAGAGTTATTGCTCATTTTTGGGTACCCATAGCGTTTTACGCTGTTATTTTCTATATTAATTATTTTGTATTAATTGACAAATACTTATTTTCTAATAAAACAGTTCAGTTTATTCTTATTAACATAGTAATAATTGCGTTCAGCCTTATTTTAAAAGAATTGCTTGAAGATTTATTTTTTGCTGAAAGTTTAAAGAAAACAGCTAATAAAGACGGAAATGGGCCACCTATAAAAATGTTTTTGTACGTACAAATGCTCTCATATATGGCTCCTTTATTATTTTCAATAGCCATAAAAACCACCAAAAGATGGATACAAACAGAAGCAGAACGTAAAGAAGCGTTGAATGTTAAATTAAAATCAGAATTACAACATTTACATTATCAATTACAACCGCATTTCTTTTTTAACTCGTTAAATAATATTTATGCGATGGTAGATATTTCACCAGATCAAGCCAAAACATCTATTCACAGTTTAAGTAAACTGATGCGCTATATGTTGTATGAAACCAATGAAGAAACTATTTCCTTATCTAAAGAAATAGACTTTATGAAAAAGTACATCGATTTAATGAAATTACGTGTTTCCGACAAAACTGTTGTCAATTATAATTTTCCCCCCGAAGAAACAGGTATAAAGATTGCGCCCTTATTGTTTATTTCGTTAATTGAAAATGCCTTTAAGCATGGTGTTTCCGCGAGTAAACCAAGCACTATTGGTATTAATATTAGTACCTTAGAAAAAACGGTTTTGTTTACCATCGAAAATGATGATTTTCCTAAAAAATCTGATGATAAAAGTGGTTCTGGTATTGGACTTGTAAATATTAAAAAACGCTTAGAATTATTATATCCGAATAAAAATAGTTTTAACACCACTGTAAAAGACAATCGTTTTATAGCTAAATTAGAAATTGAAACCAACTAAATAATGAGCAATATAAAAATTACCTGTGTTATTGTAGATGATGAACCAATGGCGCTTAATTTAGTAGAAAGTTATGTAGAAAAAACACCTTTTTTAGTACTAAAAAAGAAGTGTAGCAGTGCTATAGAAGCCATGGAATTTTTAAAAAATGAGCCGGTAGATGTACTCTTTTTAGACATACAAATGCCAGATTTAACAGGTATTGAATTTTCTAAAATGCTACCAAAAGAAACTCGTGTTATTTTTACCACTGCGTTTGATCAATATGCGTTAGAAGGTTTTAAAGTGGAAGCACTAGATTACCTATTAAAACCTTTTGATTATGCAGAGTTTTTAGCTGCTGCTAATAAAGCAAATACCTGGTTTGAGTTGGTAAAAGGCAAAAAACAGCCTATAGTTTCTGAGGAAAAAGAATTTCTTTTTGTAAAATCTGAATACAAGCTATTGCGTATTAAATTGGCAGATGTCTTGTATTTTGAGGGATTGAAAGATTATATTAAAATTTGGTTGAAAGACAATCCAAAGGCTATTTTAACACTGATGAGTTTAAAATCTTTAGAAGAAGAACTACCAGAAACTCAATTTATGCGCGTGCATCGTTCTTTTATTGTATCGTTAAAAAATATTGAAGTAATAGAACGAAGTCAGATTGTAATTAACAAACAACGGATTACTGTTTCTGAAAATTACAAACCTAAGTTTTTAGAGTTTGTAAATAATAATTCTTTGTAACGAATTACTGTTATTTCAATCGAGGATTGTGGTATTCCAATCCAAACTTGTCATTCCGAAGAATTGAGGAACCGCCTAACAAGAGAACATTATGCATTTTATGAGATTCCTCCGTTGTCGGAATTGTAAAACTCAACTAGTTCTCGACTGCGTTCGAACGGAGATCTTATTCATTTACAGATCCCTATAGTTTTCTAATTTTCTTCTATAATAAAGACAGTTTCATAGATAAAATGTGAGGTATTATCTATTTTGTTTTATTTAAAAGAATAATACAAATACTTTTAAACTTTAAAAGATCAAATAATTAGAGATACATATGTATAAAAATATTTTAATAGCAGTTTCTTTACTATTTCTTGGTTTTACAACGCAAAGTAATTCACAGAATAGCAAAAACATAAATATTCCAGTTTTAAATTTTGAAACTTTAAAGCCTTATTTATATACAGATTCGGAAGAAATACATATTGTCAATTTTTGGGCAATGTGGTGTGCACCTTGTGTAAAAGAATTACCAATACTAGAAGTGTATCAAAAGAAACATCCTAATTTAAAAATTACATTGGTAAGTTTAGATTTTTCAGATGATTTAGAAACAAAAGTAAAACCGTTTTTAAAACGAAAAGGAATTATATCTAATGTAGTTCTTTTAGACGATCCAGACGCTAATAGTTGGATCGATAAAATAGACCCAAATTGGTCTGGATCTATACCATTTACAATCATATTCAATAATAAAAAAAGGACTTTTCATGAACGTATGTTTGAGAGTACAGAAGACCTTGAAAATGAAATAAAAAAAATAAATTAAAACCACAATCATGAAAAAAAGCAAATTAGTTTTCGCTGCCATTATTTTAATGAGTAGTCTATTTATTACCCATACAGCAACGGCACAAGATAGAAAAGGACCACCACCAAACGGAGAAAGAAAAGGTCCTCCAGGAGGCGGACACAGTCCAGTACAATCTAAAACATTAGAAGAAATTGGTGGATACAAAATAGGAGATGTAGCTGCTGATTTTAAATTAAAAAATGTAGATGAAAGCACGTTTTCTTTATCAGATATTAAGGATGCAAAAGGATACATTGTAGTTTTTACGTGTAATGAATGTCCGTTTTCTAAATTGTATGAAGACAGGTTAACAGCGCTTCATAACACCTATGCTTCTAAAGGATATGCTGTGGTTGCTATCAATCCGAACGTAAGTGAAGATAATGATAAAGAAAGTTTTAAATCCATGCAAAAAAGAGCCTCAGAAAAAGCGTTCCCGTTTGTGTATTTAGCTGATGAAAACCAGGAAGTATCTCCTAAATTTGGAGCTGTAAGAACGCCACACGTGTTTTTATTAGACGCAAATAAAAAAGTACAATACATTGGTACTATTGATGATAATGCAAGATCTGCAAAAGCTGTTAAAGTAAAATATGTAGAAAATGCTATTGCGGCTTTAGAAAATGGTAAAAAACCGACACCAAACTTTACAAAAGCTATTGGATGTCCTGTAAAAGTGAAATAGTACGTTATTAAAATACATGATTACTTAATAGAGTAACAACTTAAAAAGACTGTTAAAATACTAGTGCGTGTGTGTTTGTGTTTCTTTTTTCTTCGGAAAATATGCACAAACATTTGCGTACTTTTTTTTTATATATCCACAAAAAAATCATTCAAAATAGTATTATGAAACTGTTTCGTAAAATAAGAAGAAATTTAATAGACTTAAGAAAGTTTAAATCCTATGCCTTATATGCTTTAGGTGAAATAATTTTGATTGTAATTGCTGTTTCCATTGCTTGGAAAATTAATGATTTAAGCGATATTCAAAAAAACAACAGTCTGGTAGATGAAATTTACACCAATCTACATGATGAATTAACAACCAATTTGCGTTTATTAAAACGTTCTTTGGAAGAAAATACAGAAACTATAACGTCTTTAGAAAATACGTTAAATTATGTTGGTAAAAACACCAATGAACTAACACAGGGTGCAAAAGATACTATTTTAAATGTAGCAGTGAAAGAAGTTAATTTACAAGACAGTTCTGTAAAATCTATTCTTAGTACAGCTAAATTGGAACTGATAGAAAGTAGTAAGTTAAAAGATTTAATAGCTACGTATTTAACCAAAATTGAGCAATTTAATAATCAGGATAAGAAAAATAAAAACATCGTAGAAAACAAGATAAAACCTACTTTAGAAAAATTTATTTCATTGATAGATATGCTTCCTGACAATGATTTAAAGTATAAACATATTAAAGAATTTGGAAATAAATCTGATTATAAAACCTTATTGGCTACAAAAGAATATCAGAACAGTATTATTGATCGATTATTACAAACCAAAATACAATTAGGTTACGCAAGAACTTTACATAGTAAAACCAAAATACTGATTACAAAGTTGCAAGAAGAAATAGAGTAACGTATTATTAATTGGCTTTATAAACTAAAATTTAGCTAAAAAATCTACTTCAAAATCACTATTTAATAACTAATTATTCTATAATTACTCTATAATTATAGGCAGTTTTTTATCATCATTCACAAAATAATCCAGTCCATTTTATTTTATCTGTTGTGAGCTCTTATTAAGCGGTAAATATATGGTGTTTGTCTATTTTGTTTTATAAAGCCAATCGTTAAAAGTACTTTTGATGCAACATAAAATCATACATATATTACATGAAAAAAATCGCATTAACCCTAGTACTTACCGTTACAATGTTTAGTTGTAATAGTATTCAGAACATTGGTTCTTCATCTAACCTTAAACAAGCTGCAACCTTATTAGGTTCTTTAAGTTCAAACTCTACTGTACAGCAAGTTTCTACTCTTTTTACATTATTAGACACTAATAAAGATGAAGCAATTAGCACAACCGAAGCAATTGGTTCTGTATCAGAAAACTTTAACGTATTAGATACAGATAATAATGCTACTTTAAATTTAACTGAATTAACAGGTTTATTAGATTTATTGAAATAATATAATTTTGAGTTGGTTAAAAAAAAGGCATGCTTTTAAGTATGCCTTCTTTTGTTTCTAATAAGATTTGTCTTTTATTGATACTATTATAGATTTGGTTAACGTAGTGTAAAAGCTATTATAGTCATCAAATGGTTCTCTACTACTCTAAAACTAACAATAATACTTTAAATGAAATAAGGATAGGAGTGTATTGGCCTCTTTTCATATATAATTGCGTCTATAAAATGATCTTGTTCATAGATATAAATCCCCTGTTTATCTATTCCTCTAAAAAGTCATTAAACCTAAGTTATATTTAGCAGTCTTAGAAGTATAAAAAAGAAGTTTAATTTAAAAATATGAATATTATGAAAGCATTTATAAAAACATTCGTTATACCATCTATGTTTATCGTTGCTGTTGCAACACAAGTTTCTGCACAAACACGTAGAACCACAACAACTAAATCTACTCCAACAAAAACAACAAGAACAGTAACTACAACAACGACTAAAAGAAGTACGGCAAGTAGAAGAATACCAAGTAAGACAGTAACGTATAAAAAGCCTACAAAAAAAGTGGTTTCTGTTAGAAATGTACCAAATAGAACGGTTGTAAGCCATAAAGGACAAAACTATTATTATGCAAATAATAAGTATTACACACAATCTAGAGGACGTTATATCGTAATAGCTCCAAAAATTGGGTTTAGAGTACGTGTTTTACCAACAAATTATAAAAGAATTAGATTTAACAATTACAATTATTACAATGTAAATGGTACTTTTTATCTAAATATAAATAATGAATATGAAGTAGTAGAACCAGAAGTAGGAACTGTGGTTTATGAGTTACCAAATGATTATGAAAAAGTAGTTATAGACGGACAAACCTATTATGAATATGCAAATATTCTATATGAAAAAGTACAAGTAAATGGCACTAGAGCTTATGAAGTAGTGGGTGTTATAGATGTAAATTAAGGTAAATATATTGGTTGATTGATTGAAGAAAAGGAGAGTAATTGTAAAATTACCCTCCTTTTTATATGCTTTTAATTTATTGCTGCTTTAAGCTTGTAAAGCTAGAATTACTAGGTAGTTCAAAAACTTGTAAATTAAAATAAGGAACTGCTGCAATTACATGGTCAAAAATATCCGACATAATGTATTCGTAGTTTTTCCAACGCTTATCACTACTAAAAGCATAAATTTCAATCGGAATACCTTGCGTTTCTGGTGGCATTTGGCGCACCATAATCATCATATCTTTATTGGTACCAGAATGGTTTTCTATGTAGGTTTCAATATATTTTCTAAAAACACCAATGTTCGTTAAATTTCTACCGTTTAATAATAGTTCTTTATTGATGTTATTTTTTTCATTATACGCATCAATATCTGCTTGTCTTGATTCTAAATAAGCGCTAATAGACTGAATTTTCTTAAAGTCTTCAACTTCTTGTGTAGATAAATAATGAATGCTTTCTAAGTTGATATTTAAAGACCTTTTAATACGTCTACCACCAGAATTGGTCATTCCACGCCAGTTTTTAAAAGAGTCAGAAATTAAGGCGTAGGTAGGGATTGTTGTAATCGTTTTGTCAAAATTTTGAACCTTTACTGTTGATAAATTAATTTCAATAACATCTCCATCTGCACCATATTTTTCAAATGTAATCCAATCGCCAATTCTTACCATATCATTTATAGATACTTGAATACTGGCAACAAAACCTAAAATAGTATCTTTAAAAATCAAGATAATAACAGCAGAAGCAGCTCCAATGGTAGTAATAAATTTGATAAACTCGATACCTGTAATAATAGCAAAGGCTGATAAAATACCGATTGCCCAAGCAAAAATCATAAACACCTGAATGTAACTATCTATCGGTTTATCCTTTAAATTTGGTAAGGTTTTAAAATAGTCTTTTAGAGAATTTAAGAAACTTCTTACTATCCAAAGGACTAAAACAATGGTAAATACCTCTAAACTTTTCTGAATTATATTTTCTATATATTGGAAATCAAAAAACACAAAAGGCACACATTCTAAAGCAAAAATTAATGGAACGATATGCGCTATATTTCGAGGTACTTTATTTTTTACTAAAATATCGTCAAAATTGGTCTTACTTTTTGAAGCAAATTGACTGAACAACTGTACAAGAATTTTTCTAATAATATAATCAATTAAAAATGTAAGAACTAATACAGTTATTAGCAAAGCAAACATATTTATATATGCTGCATAGGTTTCAGGGATTCCCGTATTTACTAAATAATCGTATAATTGATGTGTAATTTTCATAAATGAAGATTTTAAATAAGCCTTAATGTTAAAAAAAAGGGCGACTTATTATATAAATGTATTTAAAACAAACCAAATTCTTCAGTTCGTTTTATAAAGTAGTAGCATTTTAGCTTATAGCTAACATGTATAATAATTTTATAGCGCTAAGCTCTAAAGTAAATTATTGAGACTAAAAAGTGTGTCGTTGCTCTTGTGTAGAAGATGCATTTAACAATTCGTTAAACTTTTTAATGGAATCAAAGTTTTGTGAAATTGCATCCGAAACCGCAATTCCAGAAACTCCAGTTTCTAAAATTTCAGTAACATCATCTGTTGTGATTCCTCCAGCACCAATAATAGGAGTTTCAGTTTTTAAAGCTTCTACAATTAAAGAAAAACCATTTAAACCTAAATCCTTTATAGAATTCTCTTTCGCTTCCTTATTCTTAAACGGACTTAAAGTAATATAATCTACTTTTTTACTAATTAAGGTGTTACAATCTTGCAGGGTGTTTGCTGTTGCACCAACAATTTGCCAAGTAAATAAATGCTCTAAAGCCGTTGTAGCGCAGAAATCTATGTCCTCTAAATGAACACCATCTGCTTTTACTTCTTTCGCAATTTTAAAGTGATTGCTTAAAATTAATCTAGTTTGAAAATGAGATGTAATTTCTCTCGCTTCTAGTGCTAATTTTAGATATTTCTTTTCAGAAATACCAGCAATGTTTAATTGTACCAATTCTGCTCCAGACGAACATGCTTTCTGAATATTTTCTAAATGTTCTTTTGGAGAATTACCTTGAGATATATAGTGTAGTTTAGGAATCATTTTGTGTTCGTTTTAGGGTGATGGTTATAATCGCAAATGAATGCGTTTTATTAGTAAGTGGTTTTTAATTCCACATCCCATTAGATTCAGTCAAAATAATAGGATTTTTGTCTGTAATCAATATTGTTTGCTCATGTTGTGTAACGTATCCACCTCTATTTCCAACTAAAGTCCAACCGTCATTTAATTCTACAGCTACAGTTGATTTTGTTGAAATAAATGTTTCAATAGCTACTGTTGTATTTTTTCTAAACCTTTCACGATTAGATTTTACACGGTAGTTTAAAATGTTTTCAGGTTCTTCATGCAAACTTCTTCCTACTCCATGTCCTGCCAGATTTTTAATCACTTTAAAACCAGATTTTTTTGCTTCTGTTTCTATTAAATGTCCAATATCAGCTATTTTTACACCACCTTTTATGTTGCTTATAGCTTTATGTAAAATATCTTTAGAAGCATTTACAAGAGGTTGGTGATTATGAATGTCTTTTCCAATTACAAAAGAACCTCCATTATCAGACCAAAATCCGTTTAACTCTGCAGAAACATCAATATTTATTAAATCCCCCTCTTTCAATATTTTTTTGTCTGAAGGAATTCCGTGAGCAGCTTCTTCATTTACACTGATACAAGCATACCCAGGAAAATTATAAGTTTCATAAGGAGCAGATTTAGCACCATAACTCTTTAATATTTCAGCTCCATATGCATCTAACTCTTTAGTTGACATACCAACTTTGGCATGTTTTTTCATGAGTTTTAGCGTTGTTCCAACAACTTCACTAACCCTTTGCATTCCTATTAATTCTGCTTCTGTAGTTATTGACATTTGTTTATTTTTTGGGGTGAAATATTATTTAACAGATACTGTTTTAGCATATTGCATAAAATAAGACTCAAATCGTTTTAAAATAGGGTCCATTTTTTCTGAATATAATACATATTGGCATTTATGAATACTTTGTGTAATTGCCATTAATGCTGCATAGGCAGTTTTTTCAACTAAAAACAGGGCATCATCTATACTCAAAATCTTTAATTGTGTGGTATTTACACCTTCTAATAAAAGTAATTTATTCATGGTTTTAGGCGTAGCAATAAGCACGTCAACACCTTCAAAAATTTCTGATTTTAACAACTCTATGTGTTCTCTGTCATCACAAGCATAGACACGTAAAGCATCGTATTTACTAAGTTTTATAAATTCATCATGCAATGCAAGTGCTTTTTCAGAATTTTCTACTAAAACCAATGCCCTTGGAGCAGAACCAACTTCTTGGCACTTTAATTTATGCAAGGTAGTAAGTACTAGTGTAGTCGTTTTTCCACTGTTTGCTGGAGCTGTACAATAAATATTTGCACCACTTTTAATAACAGGTATACTTTTACTTTGAAATGGAGTAGGAGTTGTTATTTCTAGAGATTCTAAGATCTCTTTTATATCAGCATGTAATTTTTTAAAAGGCATATCTAAAAAAAGGTAAATGTTTGTTGTAAAAATAAAGGCAAATATACAATTTAATTGACGTACTCATTTCTTTTGAGGACTCGATTTTATAGGAACATTGAACAGAAATTTACACCAAACAATTCCCTCCGGTTTTTCAGCTTTGAGTAAAAGAATTGGTAGTACCAGAATTTAGGATTGAAACTACCTTAGAAATACATATATTAGAATAATAGATAAAATAAAAACACTTAAAAAGGCTCAATTAAATAGGTTGATTTAAGCGTATGTATTCTTCCTCTTTTTTAAACTCAGATAAGACATATTTTAATGATTTTTTTGGGGTTTAAAAAGAGGATATATGTGTGTAAATATTTTAAGAAAAAAATATCATAATTACTTAGGTTATAAAGAACTAATTCAATTGTTTTGCAGATTCAAAACTTTAGAATAAATGGATAATTTAATAACCTTTGCAATAACTGTTTTTACAGGCTTTTTTGCAATAACCAACCCGATCTCTAACATGACGGTTTTTGTGTCTTTAACGAGAGGTTTGGACAAAGAAACGAAAAGAGACATTAACAAACGAAGTAATATTATTGCTTTTGTAATTGTAACTGTTTTTGTGCTTTTAGGTAAATATATTTTTGAATTGTTTAATATAAGTGTCCCTGCATTTAAAATTACAGGAGGTATTTTAATATTTTACATTGGATTTGAAATGCTACAATCTAAAAAATCTGATGTAAAGAACATTAAAAATGTAGATGTTGATGAAGATATTGCGGTGTCTCCATTGGCAATTCCTATTTTGGCAGGTCCAGGAACCATTGTAACTGCCATGAACTTTGTGGCGAATGTACAAACCATACACATCATTTTAGTGATTGTGATCTTCGGAACCATGAGTTTAATTACTTTTTATACGTTTAGATTGAGTGATTTAATAGTAAAAGTAGTGGGGAATAACGTAATTTCTGTGATTGGTAAAATAATGGGTTTAATCATTGCCATTATTGGTACAGGTATGGTAATTACAGGTATTAAAATTTCTTTTGATTTGATAACCACATAATTTTAAAGTAAATTTTTTAGTTTAAACTTTATATCTGAAGGTTTCAAGATAATCTTAAATAAAAAAAGCCAGTTAGTAGTTTTACTAACTGGCTTTTACTTTTTAAAAAGAATGCTTATTTCTTTACAATCTTCATGGTCGTATTTAATTCAGCAATGTGTAAGACATAAACTCCTGAATGCAACCTAACCATATTGTCTAAAGTTACTTTACCAGTTGATAGGTCCATTTTTTTACTAAAAACAACAGCACCTAACATATCTATAATTTTTACGGTAGCCATTGTTATATTCGTTGATGTATTTAGTTGTAAATGTAATGTATCATCAAAAGGAATAGGAAACGTTTTAACCGTATTTACTGCATTATCGTAAACACTTAAAACAGTTCCTTTATTTCCTGGTGAACCTATAGCTGCTTCATTTGCATCATTTACTACGGTTGCATTGGCAAAATAAGGTGCTATATTAATTTCACTAAATCCAGCTTTTTCAACATCATACGATTGTCCTGGGTTAGAAGCCGTATCCGGATAGGTTTCAAAGTCAACGATTGTTCCAACCGTAGTTGGTTCTCCAATCCATAAAGTTACAGCATCTCCACCGCCAGATAAACCAGCACCAGCATAGGTTCCTATTTGAACATCCGAAATAGCATAAACTCCGCCCCAAACTGATATATAATTATCTGTGTCTGAAGCATCAACTGCAATTACAGATTCTCCTGGTTGAATAGAAGTAATCCCAGAAATTAAAACTGCAGATGCAGGATCTTGAGAATCATCATCAAAATAAAGTCCACCTAATTCTGGTGTCCAAGGTAATGGTCCATTATTCGTAATTTCAAACCAATCTGCAGTAAGATTATCACCCTCGCCGTTCCCTGGCCAGATTTCTGTAATATTTAAAACAGGTCCAACAAGTTTGTTGTAAGAATTCGGTGTATTAATTGCTTCACCTTCTACAGGAGTTCCTGTAAATCCGTCAAAACCTTCACCATTATAATCATTTCTTACCCAATCGCTTGTACTATCTGTGTCTACACCATTTGGAATACGAGAAGCACCACCAACTTGATTTTCATTCCCATCAAAACCAGGAACTAAATCTAAAGCATAGACTAAATCACCGGTTTGTCCTTCCGAACTAGCAATACCATCTACAACTGCAGACCAATAAGTGGTATCAATTGTTCCATCGTCATTGGTGTCTATATCATCTCCAAGTGCCCCACTATAATCCTTCACTAATAAAAATGTTGTTGCTCCATTTTCAAGAGTATTTTCTTGAAAAGGACTGGTCCAATACCCATTTTCATCCGTAGTACCTACGGTAAAAGTTGCATCATCAATTAAACCGGTATTTCCGCTATCTCCTTCAATTTCTACAATCGTATAATTTGAATAATCCGTATAAGGATCTCCATAAATTTCTATAAATTCTCGTGTATCTGTTCCAGAATGATCGATTACAAACTCGTTTATTACAGGGGTTTTAATAAATGGTGTGCCAACAGTTCCCAAAGTAACTACATCACTTCTAAATTTTTTCCATTGATCTCGTAAGCCTTTATTTTCTTCACCATCGTTATAAATAACAGTTGCACCTAAATCTACCAATAATTTTACAGTATCTGTATCACCATCTGCTCCTAAAAAGGTAGAATTTGGCAACGAAACCAAACCTTCAAAAGAACCGTTTGCATTTAATGCTGTTAAATCTGCATTTCTTAGTTCTGGTTGATCAGCCTCATTTCCGGTCCAAGTATATAATTTAAAATCTGTTTTTGTTCCGAAAGGACCACCGATTAAAATACATCCGTTTTCGTTACATTCCATACTTCTTAAACTTCTACCAGCTAAATCTAATAAAATAGGTGTTCCGAAAGTTGCAGAACCAGAAGGCATACCTGGTAAACTGGTAAAATTAGTTACAGGTATTACAATGGCTTTGTTTTCTACAGTAGAACTACGCAACCCTAAATAAGCAGTGGTTGTGCTGTTTGGTGCAAGTGCCAATGCTTCAACTTCTAAAACAGTACTTAATTGGAAATAGTTAGCGCCTAATCCATGTAGATTATTCTCATCCCAGTTTAATAAATCTTCTTGTAAATTGTTGTATTTATCATTGTACGTTAAGTTTGAGGCTGTTCCGGTTCCTGATAAAGTTGTAGTAAAAATCACCGATCTATCAGCTTCTGCTGTAGAACCAATCCAATAAATAGTATCATCTAATCTAAAAGAACCTTCTAAATCTGCTTCTTTGGTTGAACCTAAAAAACTATTAAAATCGATTTCTTTTACAGGTAAACCTGATTGATTTGCGTTGTATAAACGAATCGTTTGATCTTCATCATCACCAATCCAAATATAATCATCATCTATAGCAATTCCTGTAGAACCGTCTGCAGAACCAGTATGAAAACGACTTGTACTTGGTGTAATAGAAGCTGCTGAAGCTGCATAATTAATGGTATATGTTGCAGCGTTTTCTTCTGTATCTTTAACAGTAATTGTTATCGTTGAAAAGCCAAAAGTACTCGGTATAATTTTTAATAATCTTTCTCCACTAGTACCTGTAAGAACTAAGTTCGCGTTAGACACAACGGCTTCATTGCTACTGTTTATAGAAACAGTTAAATCTGATAATGCGGTATTAGAGTCTGAAATTAAAAAAGGAATACCAATAGTGCTTGCAGGATCGGTAGCATCATTTACAACACCACTAACAAAGCCAGCATTTGTTTCAGAAACATCTAAAAACGACGTTAAATTAGCCGTATCTACAACGATATTTATAGTAGAAGCAGCTACTTTTTCTAAGTTACCAGGAGATCCTATTGCAGATTCACCTTCATTATTTACCGCTGTAGCTGCAGGTACAAACGGCCCTTCTCCAAGAACACTGAAACTTCCTTTGGTAACATCGTAAGACTGACCAGGATTTGTTGCTGTATCTGGATATGCTTCAGAATCTACTCTTGTACTATTATCCGTTGGAGTAGTGGTGCTTACAAATAAATTAACCGTATCTCCTCCGCCACCTAACCCTTTTCCGTCATGCGTAGCAATCTGAACATTGGTTAGGTTGTAAACGCTTTCCCAAACAGCAATAAACTGTGTAGAATTTTCATCTTTTATAGCAATAATAGATTCTCCTGGTTGTATTATGGTAACACCATTTAATAATACAGCATCGTCTACATAGTCAATTTCATCTCTGTCGTCTACGTAATAAAGGTTTCCTTCGGCAGAAGTCCATGCGCCAGAACCTGTATTTGTAATTTCAAACCAATCACCAGTAAGATTATCACCTTTTCCGTTACCAGGCCATATTTCTGTAATTTGTAAATTAGGTGCTGTAGAACCTGTGTTTCCTGGAGATGCAATGGCAGATTCACCTTCATCATTTACTGCTGTAGCAACCGGAACATATGGTGCTTCACCAATAACACTAAAAGCGCCTTTAGTAACATCGTAAGACTGACCTGGATTTGCTTCTGTATCTGGATACGCTGCAGAATCTACTCTTGTGCTATTATCCGTAGGAACGGTTGCACTGATAAATAAATTAACAACATCACCACCTTTCCCTAATCCTTTTCCGTCGTGTGTTCCTATTTGAACATCTGTTAAATCATAAACGTCATCCCAGACCGATGTAAATTCTGTAATATCTTCATCTTTAATAGCAATAATAGATTCACCTGGCTTAATAACAGCAATACCGTTTATGAGTACAGCGTCATCTATATAATCAATTTCATCTCTATCATCAATAAAATAAAGGTCTCCCATGGCAGGAGTCCATGCTTCTGAGCCTGTATTTGTTATTTCAAACCAATCACCAGTAAGATTACTCCCCTTACTATTACCGGACCATATTTCTGTTATTTTTAAGGTTGTTTGTGAATAACCAACAAAATAGCTAAATAAGGCTGCAGTTAAAATTGTAATTTTTTTATACATATTTTCTCTTTTAGAATAGCCACAATATTAACCTTACATCGTTAAAATAATTGAAACTTATTATTACATATTGGTTAATTAAATAATGGATATGTAAATAAATTGTTTATTTTGAATTTATTTTTTTAATTGTAATTAGTTAATTTTAAGTGCTTATAAAAGAAGTAAACTGTATTCTTTTGGCGTTCCTATAGAAGTTCTTTTTATTCTTGACTCTTTATACTTATTTATAGCAGAAACCTTTCTTTTTTTTTTATCAATGATAAAAAAAGGTCTTTTAATTAAAACTAATTTTAAACATTCGATTTCTTAAAAAAATAAGTAATTAATTTAATAATCGTGATATCTTTGAACTTAATATAATGATTTGCAACTTTTGCAGTTGTAATTATAAATAAAGAACCAAATAAATAGAGTAAAAATATGACAGGAAGTTTACTTTTTGTAGCAATTATATTGTTAGCAGGAGCAATTATTTGCGTGTCTATTGCCAAACGATTGGGCTTAAGTTCTGTATTAGGGTATTTGATTGCAGGTGTAGTAATTGGACCTTATATGCTAGGAGTTATTGGGGAAGAAGGACAAGATATTATGCATATTTCTGAGTTTGGAGTTGTAATAATGTTGTTTTTAATTGGTCTCGAAATTGAACCAAAGAATTTTTGGGAGATGCGAAAAACCATTTTAGGCATGGGAGGTATACAAGTTTCTCTAACTATGTTGTTGTCTTATTATCTCTTTACTTCTTTTGATTATGAGTCTAAAGTTGCCTTGGTGTTATCTATGGCAGTCGCACTTTCTTCTACTGCAATTGTACTACAAACGATAAAAGAAAAAGGATTGATGCATACCACTTCGGGGGCTTCTGCTTTTTCAATTTTACTATTTCAGGATATCATTGTTATTTTTATGATTGGTTCTATTCCGTTAATGGCGAGTTCTAATTCAAAGATGCCTGCAGATACTCATGGCGGTCATGTAAACTTATTAGATGGTTTGCCAATGGAATTGCAAACGCTTGCCATTATTGCATCTGTAGTTTTTATTATTATAGCAGGTCGTTATTTAATTGTACCTATGTTACGTAAAGTTGTAAAATCTGGAGTTAGAGAACTCTTAATTGCAGCTGCTTTTTTAATTGTATTCGGAATTTCCTTTGTAATGGAATACGTTGGCTTAAGTCCGGCATTGGGAGCATTTTTAGGAGGTGTAGTACTATCTAACAGTGAGTTTAAACACGAGCTAGAAAGTACTTTAGAACCCTTTAAAAACTTAATGTTAGGGTTGTTTTTTATAGCTGTTGGAGCTTCGATTAACTTTATTGTAATTCAAAACAGTCCTTTTACTATTGGAGGTATTTTACTTGCCGTTATTTTTATTAAAGCCATTGTTTTATTTATAGTAGGACTTGTTTTTAAATTAAAAATAGATCAAAATTTATTGTTGACTTTTAATTTATCACAAGTAGGGGAGTTTGCTTTTGTATTGTTGTCATTTGCATTTCAATCTAGTATTTTAGAGCAAGAACAATTAGATATTATGCTTGTAGTTACCGCCTTAACCATGGGTATTACACCTATTGCAAGTATGATTAACGAACGCTTAATTCTTCCTAGAATAGGTACAAAAGAGTCTATAAAAAGACCAATGGACGAACACACTAAATCTGAAAAAATTATATTGGTTGGTTTTGGACAATTTGGTAGTACTGTAGGTCGTTTTTTAAAATCTCATGATATAGAAACCACAATTTTAGATCACGATTCTAATCGTGTAGATTATCTTAGAAAATTAGGTTTTGAGGTGTATTATGGTGATGCAACACGTATGGGATTGTTAGAGTCTGCAGGTATTGCAGAAGCAAAAATTTTAATTTGTGCAGTAGACAACCCAGATGCTGCACATCAAATAAGCAAACAGGTTAAGAAAAAATATCCGCATGTAGAATTAATGGTTAGAGCAAGAAACAGATATGATGCTTATGAGTTGGTTAATTTGGGAATTGAAAATATTTATCGTGAAACATTAGATACTTCCTTAACCTTGGCTTGTGATGTTTTAACTAAAGTTGGTTTCGAAAAAGAAACATTAAAAAACCAAGTAGCCAAATTTATTAAGTACGACGAAGAAAGTATAAGACGTTTAGCGGCTGAACCAAAAGGAGACGATGATTATATATTTAAAAAGCGTGAAGAGTATAAACAACAAGTAGCATCTCTTAAAGAAGATTTTAAAAGAGATAAACAACAAACTTAAATCTATTCTTTACTATAAGTTATCTAAGTTACTTAAATAAAGTGGTTTATGTTTTTGTTTAAACATGATGTTCTAGCGAGTTATATTGATAAAATAACTTACTGTTAATGTAAAACTACATAACGTAAAAGAAAATATTAGTCCTGCTTCGGTAGGACTTTTTTGTAACTGGATTCTAATAGAAAGTAGTAAACTACTTCAGTTTTCAAGGTTTACTTCAATCTTTAAGTCCATTAATAGAAGATTATCTACGTAGTAAAAAGGTGCTTAAAGTTATTGAAAATCATCTTTATCAATGATAAAAAAGAAGAAGTTAAAAAGAAATAGGTAAGGAGATGCCGTTTAATAAAACGGAAGAAGACAAAAAAATGGTTGTCTAAAAGAAAGTTTTACATCAATCTGAAGCTAGTTCAGTATAACATGATTTAAAACTTTTTTAGACAACCACTTGTACTTAAATAGTAATACTATTATTTACTAGAACCACTAAATTTATAAGTAACTCCAAAATTTAATCCGAAAGAAGAATAAGGTACTTTTTGAGATATTTTTTTTATATGATCTGGATCTGGTGATTCTGCTTGAGCTGCTGCCTCTGCATGAGATAATTCATCTACGTATGTAGTTTCCTTATAAAAACCATCAGGTAAGTTATCTAAATTGAAATTAGCAACGACTGTACCATCAGGTAAAGCAACATCTGTATTGAATTCTTTTAATTCAGAATCTTTTCTTTTTAAACTAATTCCGTAATATTCTGCTTCTACAAAAAGAGAAAAATGTTCATTCAAATCAAATGAATATCCCAATGCACCTACAAAACCTAAAGGAAATTGTCCGTGAAAGTCTTCTATATAATTAGTTTCAGAATAAGAACCATTAGGTAAGCCTTGAGGCGATGGATTATCATCGGTATAGAATACTTTATTATAAACAACTGCTTCTGTTTTACCACCAACTTTTATCAAAGCACCAATACGCCCGTAAAAGTTCTCTGTAAAATTATATACCATAGAAGCAGAGGCTCCAAATGCACGAGCTCTTGCAACTGCATTTACTTCTGCAACTGTTGGTATAGATGTTTTGTTAATTGTTTGGTCTGCACCATGTAAATATCCTAAACCTAATTCTAATCCAAATTTTTCATTTAAAAAGTACGTTCCTCTTATTTGAACATTTGAACCTTCTCCGTAACTACCATAATTATTTTCGGTACTAGTTGTAGTTGTTGTGGTTCCTGTAAGCATTCCTGCACTACTCATTGCGTATCCTGTGCTTGCAGATACTTGAAATTGTGCGAAAGAAGCTGTACTAACTAAAATTGCTGCTACTGCTGTAATTAATTGTTTCATAATATATAATTTTTGAATTATTTATAAAAAGATAAAAATTTTAGGGATTCTAATATCTCACATAAATGAAACTTATTTACAAAAACTTAGAGATCATTATTGTCACCTTAAATTAAAATCGAAGGCAAATATACTTTTTTTTTGATAAGGTTGATGAACCTAACTAAAGGTAAAAAAATCCATCGAATTATTTCGTTTTAAAGTAAAAATATTACTTCTTAATTCTTAGGTGTATTCGTTAAAAAGCTGATAATATGGGTGTTTAATTCCCGTTTTGGTGTGTAAATGAAAATCTAAAGTATTTAATTATTAAAAAATAGTTTAAATCTTCTGTTACACTAGTCTAAAATCAATTTCCCTAATTTATTGTTTCCAGATAACCAAGCCGTATTTTTATCTACAAACTGAATTGCATAATACGCTTCTTTACTGACTTCTACCCAACTAAGACCTCCATTATTAGAGAACGAAATTCCTGTTTTACCAACAGCAAAAACCTCTTTTCCGTTGGTTTTAGGCACATACTGTACACAGCTTTTGTAGTTAGGGTTTTGTCCATTTGCAACTAAAGTCCAAGTGAGTCCGCCATCATTTGTTATGGCTTTATTTGCTTTGTTTTCTAGAGGTTTTGAGTAGTCACCACCAATTGCAATTCCGTTATTTTTATCAGTAAAATCAATAGAATAAATACCTTGTGGTCCATTTCCTTGTACAATTGGTGTATTATAAACTTGCCAAGTATTTCCATAGTCATCAGACTTTAAAATACGAGCTTTTTTTCCTCCGGATGCAATCCACACCGTGCTACCAATCGTTTTTATATTGGTGTTACTTGCCGCAAAAAATGCTTCACCTTCTTCAAATTCAGGTAAATTAGCACACGGAATTTTAGACCATGTATCTCCACCATCCGAAGTCAAAAGGATAGATGCGCAATTTTCTGTAGGATCTCCAACTGCAATTCCATGTTGGTTATCATCAAAAAACTGTAAAGCATCGTAAAAAACTTTCTCGTGGTTTTCTGTATATTTTAAAGTTGCTTTTCCATCTGAAAGATGATATAATAAAGCAGGATTACTAATACTTAAGGCAAAAACAGCTTTGTTATTAGAAGCAATACTTCTAAAGTTAGGTCTAATAGAATCTTGATATTTCACTTCTAAAACCCTTGGTGTCAACTTATAATCTTCGCTATCTGAAAAGAAACCAATATCTCCATTAGAACCTGCATATATAACTTCATGCTTATTGACAACCTGAATTGCACGAATGCTAACGCTGTCTATTTTGAACTCTTTTACGGTAATAGCATTGATTTCTCTAGGTTGATAATTGACTGCACAAGACGTCAAACCTAGGAAACCAAAAATAAATATGATTATTCTCTTCATTTTTGATACTTTTATGGCACTAAAATATAACAAATCATTTTTAGATAATGAAAAAAGCATTGGTAATTTCAGGAGGAGGAAGTAAAGGGGCATTTGCAGGCGGAGTTGCGCAATACTTAATGAAAAAAGAAAAAAAAGATTACGATATATATATTGGTACTTCTACGGGAAGTTTAATGGTTTCTCACTTAGCTCTTGGAAAATTAGATGAACTAAAAAAATTATACACGAATGTAAATCAAAAAACTATTTTCAGTAATAATCCTTTTAAAATTAAAAAAGTAGCTGGAGAAAAAGTGGTTACTATTCGACATTTAAATACCTTTTGGAACTTTTTAAACGGAAGAAAAACTTTTGGAGAAAGTAAAAACTTACGGACTTTAATTAAGAAAAAAATTACCAAAGAAATATATAATGAGATTAGAGAAAACAATAAAGAGGTTGTTGTAACAGTTTCTAATTTAACAGCCAATCAAATTGAATATAAATCTATTAACGATTGTACGTATGACGATTTTTGTGATTGGATTTGGGGATCTTGCAACTATGTACCTTTTATGAGTTTGTTAGAAAAAAATAATTGTCAGTATGCAGACGGTGGTTTTGGGTCTTTAGTACCTATTAGAGAAGCTATTTTACGTGGTGCCACAGAAATTGATGCTATTATCTTAGAAACAGAAGTCACTCAGTTTAATAAGTTGCCCGCTACAAATCCGTTTTCTTTATTGTTTGATGTGTTCGATTTTATGTTGGCACACGTAGAAAGACACAATATTACCATTGGTAAATTAGCTGCTACGAATAAAAATATTAAACTAAATTTGTATTATACTCCAACGGTTTTAACTACCAATTCTTTAGTTTTTGATGAAACTTTAATGCGTAAATGGTGGAAATCTGGTTATAAATATGCAAAGTCTAAGAGAGAAGAATTAATGAGTGAATTTAGACCCGATGTTTTAACAGATCAAGAAATAGAAGAAGGTTTAGATGATTTAGAGGACTTAAATTTGTAAGTTAATTAGTTTTTTTGCTTTCAGATATAACGGTTATGATATTTCATCAATAATCGACTTATATTAATCATTCGCTAGCGCGAGCGTCTCGCTCATGAAACAACAAATAAAGTACAATAAACGATTTTCGTTACGCTTGTTCGAGTCATTTATAGAAATTGTATTTTTTCTAATAGTATGTTTATATTATGTGGGCACGAGCGGGACGCTCGCGCCAGCGGATGGGACTTAAATTTGTAAATTAATTTGTTTATTTTTTTACGCCTTCAGATATAACGGTTATGACACTTCATCAATAATTTCACTTATATTAATCATTCGCTAGCGCGAGCGTCTCGCTCGTGAAACAACAAATAAAACACAACAAACGATTTATACAAAGCTTGTTTGAGTCATTTATAGTGATTGTATTTTTTCTAAAATAGTATGTTTATATTGTGTGAGCACGAGCGGGACGCTCGCGCCAACGGATGGTACTTAAATTTGTAAGTTAATTAGTTTATTTTTTTAGGCCTTCAGATATAACGGTTATGACACTTCATCAATAATCGCACTTATATTAATCATTCGCTAACGCAACCGCCCCGCTCGTGAAACAACAAATAAAGTACAATAAACGATTTTCGTTACGCTTGTTAGAGTCATTTATAGAAATTGTATTTTTTCTAATAGTATGTTTATATTATGTAGACACGAGCGGGACGCTCGCGCCAGCGGATAAGGTTAGTTCGATTTTCAAAAATAAAACTTAACGATTGAGCGTGTATTTCTTTCGCTAGCGCGAGCGTCTCGCTCGTGAAACAACAAATAAAACACAACAAACGATTTTCGCAACGCTTGTTTGAATCATTTATAGTGATTGTGTTTTTTCTAAAATAGTATGTTTATATTGTGTGGGCGTGGGCACGAGCGGGACGCTAACGCCAGCAGATAAACATAATAAACTTTATATATGAGCAGAAAATATAAATTTGGAGAAAAATCAGGAGCTTATTTTATCAGTTTTGCTACGGTAAATTGGATAGATGTATTTACAAGAGATGCTTATTTTTGGTGTATTATAGAATCTTTAGATTATTGCAGAAAGCATAAGGGAATGGAAATATATGGATATTGTATAATGCCAAGTCACATACATTTAATTTTTCGTTCTGCATTAAATGATCCCTCTGGATTAATTAGAGATTTTAAAGGTTTTACTTCAAAAAAAATGTTGAAAGCGATTGAAGAGAATCCGCAAGAAAGCAGAAAAGAATGGATGCTTTGGATGTTTGAACGTGCTGGAAAAAAGAATAGTAATGTTACCAATAAACAATTTTGGCAACAACACAATCAACCAATTGAAATTTGGTCTTTAAAGATATTTGAGCAAAAACTAAAATATATTCATAATAATCCTGTAGAAACTGGTTTTGTAACTGATTCTATAGATTGGAAATATAGCAGCGCTAGAAATTATGGCAATGACGATTCTACGATTTTAGAGATAGATTTGAATTAGATTATTATGATGGTAAGAGGCACGAGCGAGGCGCTCTCGCTAGCTTGAATATATGTTATTATTGATTGAAATTGTTTGTAGAATTACTTGTTGGCAGCAATTAGTTTTCTACAAGTCAATAATATTTATTTTAAACTAGAAACTCATAATTACTGTCCGTTAACGCGAGCGTTCCGCTCGTGACACAATAATAAGAAGTCAACATGCAATTTATAAAAAGCAAACATCAGATATTTTAATGATTAGCTTTTTAATAAAATAACACGTTATGTGTATAGACACGAGCGAGGCGCTCGCGCTAAAAAACTATTTATAGAATCTACTAATTGGCTACACTCTGTTTTTCAATATCAATTATACTCATTTTAAGCTAGAAGCTAATATCATTATCTGCTGCTAGCGCGAGCGTCCCGCTCGTGACACAATAATAAAAAGTCAACAAGCAATTTACAAAAAGCTGATATATGCTGTTTTAAATTATTATTTTTTGAATAAATAAATATTATGTAGAAGCACGAGCGGGACGCTCGCGCCAGCTGATTTTTTTATAAGTTTCAATTCTAATTATTTAAAATCTACATACATTTCGTTTGCAAAAGGTCTTTGTAATTTAGAATTGGTAATTTTATTTTTATTGAAAGTAGTTATCGTTTTTCCTGTAGATCTAGCTCCAGTAGTTATATATTGAATAGTTCTCGCTAATAAAGGTTCTGTTTTACTTCCTAATTCACCTAAATTTATAACACCAGTATCTAGACCAAAATCTTCTTCCAATTGAACTTCTGCTGTATATCCATTAGGATTATTTTCTTCATTAGCATTTTTTATTTCTAAAACAATAGGTTGCATTGCGTAGGTGTGATTGGTATTTAAGTCTGCACCATTTCTTCCATAACCTTCAGAATCATATAAGGTAATAGATCCTACTTGCTTACCCACAGTTTGTGTACCCACTAATTTTACATCAATATAAGCACTTAAAGCATTTATAACCAATTCAGATGCAGATGCGGTATCTTCGGAAACAATAAAATAGACAGTAGAAAGGTTTAAACTATTGATAGATTCGTTTGTATCTGTAATTTTATCGGTAAAATAATTTATAAAATTACTAGCATCATTATTTTCCATTACTTTTTCATTCCAAACTTGTTTAGAAAAAACAGTTGTATTAGACTCTGTAGTAATCATACTACCTAAATACGTTGCTGTTTGCACAGATCCACCACCATTGTAGCGTAAATCTACGATTAAATCTGTAACTCCACTTGCCTTAAAAGTTCCAAAAGCAGCGTTTAATTCACTATCATAAGAACTTGCAAATTGATTGTATAATAAATATCCAATTTTTTTAGTTCCTTCAGTAAAAGTTTCTACAATTGCTACTGGGTTTTCTTGTATTTGAATTTTACTTAAAGCAATAGAAGTACCGTTTAAAATTGGGTTTCCACCATTAAAATCGGCTAAATTAATGGTGTAATCTGTATTTGTACCAAATAATAAATCTTGATAATTATTTGCTGTAATTTGAGTTCCATCAACACTACTAAAAACCATACCTCTTAAAACTCCTTGTGTTTTTGCATCAGAACCAGGTACTACATATCTAACAACGCCATAAACATTGGTAGTACTTCCGTTTTCTAAATATAATTGAAAGTCCATTCCGTTGCTTACAGTAATTCCCTGAAAAGCATTTTCTAAAGCAACATAATCATCAACAATCCAAGAAAAACGATCATAACCCTTTTCATTTGCAGGATAACTATTCTCTGCTGTATATAATAAATTATCAAATAAATTTTCTGGAGATGAAAAACCTTCTAAGTAACTATTTAATTGATTCTGATTGCTAAAACGTAAGTCAGACAAATCAGGAACATCACTTTGCCATAAATAGTAAGCATTTAGACCTCCCCAAACAAAATTTTCAATTTCTAAATCAGTGGGAATGCCATCTTCACTTTTATCACAGTTAAAAAAGAGTAGAGAAACAATGAAAACAAATATTATTTTAGGGAATAATTTAAACTTCATAAATTTATGTTTATAGAATACAACGCAAGATAAAAAGAAATAGTATTATTTTTAAATATGTTGTAACAAAATATATTGTGCATCGTCTTAATTATGTAAACCCGATATTATAAATCAGTTTACAACAAAAATCAACCAAACCAAATGAACCAGTCAGACTTTTTAAAAGTTGTTTTACCCTTTAAGGATAAAGTCTTCCGTTTAGCAAAAAGACTTTTAGTTTCTACAGAAGAAGCTGAAGATGCTACACAAGAGCTGATCTTTAAATTATGGAAAAGCAAAGAAAAGATTGCTGATTATAAAAATGTTGAAGCGTTTGCTATGACCATGACAAAAAACTATTGTTATGATCGTTTAAAAAGTAAACAAGCAAGTAATTTAACATTAATACACAGTAATTATAAAGAAAAAGATACGTCTTTAGATAAGCAAGTAGAACATCGAGACAGTGTAAACCAAGTGCACCAATTGATAGCAGCATTGCCAGAGCAACAAAAAATTATTATTCAATTAAGAGATATTGAACAATATGATTTTGATGAAATCTGCAAAATGGTAGATATGAAACCTACTGCAGTACGAGTAGCATTGTCTAGAGCAAGAAAAACAATAAGAGAACAATTAATTAAAAAACATAACTATGGAGTTAGCTAACATAGAAAAATTAGTAGAAAAATACGAAAACGCAGAAACGTCTTTGCAAGAAGAAACAACCCTAAGAAACTATTTCACAGGAGGGAATGTTGCACCACATTTGCAAGAATACGAATACATGTTTAATTATTTTGCTGCTAGCAAGGATGAAACGTACACAAAAACCATTGAGTTAGAACCTAAGAAATCTAAAAAGAGAAACTTAAAATGGTTATCTGTTGCAGCGTCTGTAGTCTTATTATTTAGTGTATTTATTGGTCAGCAAGAATACAAAAGATACCAAGCTAAAAAACAATTCGAGCAAATAAGTAAAGGGTTAATGCTTTTATCATCTAACCTTCAAAAAGGAGAGCAAGCGGTGGCAACCTTATATACTTATGAAGATACCGTAAAAAAAATATTAAAATAAAAAACCAAGTAACAATAGTAAAACCAAGTAAACACAGAAATTATGAAAAAAATAGCAATATTAATAGCGTTAGTCGTTGCCCCAATGGTAACAAGCGCACAGTCCTTTTTTGACACTTTAGAAGATATGAACGGAGTAGACATGGTAGTAGTTACCAAAGATGCTTTTGAATTAATTTCTAAGTTTAAAAATGTTAAAGTAGATGATAACGAAGGCATGAAAGTCTTTCAAATGATTCAAGATTTAAAAGAATTTAAAATGTTTTCTACAAAAGATACAGACATCGCAAATAAAATGGAGGCAATGGCAAATGCTGCAATTAAGAAGCAGAATTTAACACAGTTAATGCGTATTAAAGACAATAATTCTCGTGTAAAAATTTATGTACAATCTACACCAAATAAAGATTATGTGAGTGAAGTTTTAATGTTTATTAAAGGTGTTGATAAACAAACAAGTGGACAGGCAGACGCGATTGTTGTTTCTTTAACAGGAAACATAGATATTAATAAAATGTCTGAATTAGCAGACACTTTTTCTAAAAATTAAATCATTAAAATAATATCTTCTTGAGTGCAGTTGAGAACTTTATCAGTTCTAAAACGATAGAGGTAATTTTCAACTGGGCTCAAAAAGACAATATATCAACAAAAACTTAAAATAAATCATGAAAAATATAACCAAAATACTTTCACTTTTATTACTTGTTTTGATGATTACTTCATGTAAAAATGAAAAATCATTACAAGGATATTTAGTCGAAAGTCAAGAAAAATTAGGTTTTATAACTGTAGATATTCCTACAAGCTTTTTGCAGTTAAAATCGGAAGTTGTTTCAGACGAAGTAAAAGAAACGTTAAAAAGTATCCGAAAAGTTAATGTAGTAGCTTTGCCAATTAAAGGAAATGAAGCTGCGTATGAAGTTGAGAAAACTAAATTAAAAAGTATTTTTAAAGATAATGAAGATTATAAATCTTTAATGTCTCTAAAAGCACAAGGAATGAACGTAAGTCTTTACTATACTGGGGATACAGAATCTATCGATGAAGTAATTGCTTTTGGTTACGGTAATGAAATAGGAGTAGGAGTTGCCCGTTTATTAGGCGACAATATGAATCCTGCTAAAATTATAGAAATGATGAACAACGTTAAATTTGATGGAGACAACGTAAACCTAGAGCAATTTAGTGCCATTTTTAAAGGTAAATAAATCTTCTTATAATAAGTTTAAAGCTGTAATTTCATTAGAAATTACAGCTTTTTTTTTGTCTTCGAATTAATTACTTCTATTTTAAAGGATAAGAAATATTCTAAAAAATGAATGAGATCTATAATTGTCCTTTCTATGAAAATTAAAATGTAAACATAAATAAAACCAATTTACACTTAACTTTATGTAGTTATTCTCTTCATTTAAAATAACAAAATTGCAAGTTTTTTTTCCTTTTGATTCCTTTTTTTACATCAAAGATATAAAACAGAACAGACAGCAACTTTAACTATCAACTATTTAACGGCTAATTAACGAATTGCACTAGTAATATTTATTACTTTTGAAACTTTACGAAAATATAATTTATGATGATTAAAAAAGTGCTGTTTATTGTTTTAATTTTAGTGAGTACGATCAGTTTTGCTCAAAACTATACTACTTATAAACCAGAAAGAGATAAAATTAACGATCTAGTTCATACAAAATTAAAGGTTGATTTTAACTTCAATGAAAAACAGCTAAATGGAGAAGCTTGGGTTACTGCCAAACCTCACTTTTATGCAACTAATAAAATTACATTAGATGCAAAAGCGATGGTTATTCATCAAGTTTCTTTAGATAACAAGAAATTAGACTATAATTATGATGATGCAAGCATTGTTATAGACCTACCAAAAGAATATAAAAAAGACGAAGAGTTTACACTTTATATAAAATATACTGCACGTCCAGAAAAAGTACAACAAAAAGGTAGTGCTGCAATAACCGATGCAAAAGGTCTCTATTTTATAAATGCTGATGGTTCTGACAAAAACAAGCCAACACAAATCTGGACGCAAGGTGAAACGGAAGCAAGCAGCTGTTGGTTTCCTACCATAGACAGTCCGAATCAGAAAACTACCCAAGAAATTTATATTACGGTCCCAGATAAGTTTGTGACACTTTCTAATGGAAAATTAGAAAGTTCAATTAAAAACGGAACAAACAGAACCGATTATTGGAAAATGGATCAAAAACATGCGCCTTACTTATTTTTTATGGGAGTAGGAGAGTATGAGGTTATTAAAGATTCGTATAAAAATATTCCTGTAGATTACTATGTAGAAAAAGAATATGCTCCGTATGCAAAAGATATTTTTGGTTTAACTCCAGAAATGATTGGTTTCTTTTCTGACATCTTAGGAGTAGAGTATCCTTGGAATAAATATAGCCAAATTGTAGGAAGAGATTATGTTTCTGGCGCTATGGAAAACACAACAGCAGTAATTCATGGAGAACAAGCCTACCAAACACCAGGTCAATTAATTGATGAAAACACACAAGAAAACACCATTGCACACGAGCTTTTTCATCATTGGTTTGGAGATTTGGTTACTTCAGAAAGTTGGTCTAATTTAACGTTAAACGAGTCTTTTGCAAATTACAGTGAATACCTTTGGAGAGAGCATAAGTACGGAAAATTAGACGCAAACATGCATTTATTTGAAGATAGTCAGGCGTATTTAGACGGACAAAATACAGATAAACATTTGGTTCGTTTTAACTATGTTGATAAAGAAGATATGTTCGATTTAGTGAGCTATAATAAAGGTGGTGCTATTTTACATATGTTGCGAAACTATTTAGGTGATGAAGCTTTTTTCTTAGGATTAAAAACATTTTTAACTGAAAATAAATACCAAGCAGCAGAAGTTCATCAATTAAGATTGGTTTTTGAAAAAATAACGGGTAAAGACTTAAACTGGTTTTTTAACCAATGGTATTTTGGAGCAGGACACCCAAGAATAGAGGTTTCTTATGACTACAATACCATTCAGAAAAAAGTAACTGTAAACCTTTTACAGTTAAATGTAAATGAGTTTAAATTTCCTTTAGCCATTGATATTTTCGAAAACGGAAAAAAAACAAGGCATAACGTTTTTGTAAATGGAAATGACGCTTCTTTTACGTTTCCTTATACAAAACAGCCAACGTTAATTCAGGTAAATGCGGACGGAGTTTTGTTATCTGAAGTAACAGAGAATAAGGTTTTAAGTGATTATATATTTCAGTTAAAAAATGCAGAGAATTATCAACATAGAAGAGAAGCATTGTTAGAAGTAGCAAAAAAACAAGAAGAAAAAGATGCATTTAATGCAGTTGAGGGAGCAATGAGTGATGCTTCTTACAAAATTAGAATACTTGCTTTAC
Source organism: Polaribacter sp. R2A056_3_33 (assembly GCF_019278485.1). NCBI lineage: Bacteria > Pseudomonadati > Bacteroidota > Flavobacteriia > Flavobacteriales > Flavobacteriaceae > Polaribacter > Polaribacter sp. R2A056_3_33. The sequence continues at coordinate 3,678,677 of NZ_CP058984.1, read as the reverse complement.
AGAAAATCGACTTAATAAATAAGTTTTCTAAAAAAGATGCCATTCATAAAATAATGCAAATGGCAAATAATGATGAGAAAACATTAGTACAAGCAACCGCTATTGAAACTTTGGGTAAATTAACAGATCCAGAATTAAAAGGCATTTTCGAGAAAGGCTTACAAAGTAAATCGTATTCTGTAATAGGAAAATCTTTGGTTGCCATGTATTATATAGACAAACCAACAGCAGTTGCTAAGTCTAGAGAATTACCAGATGAAATTAGAAAAATATTAGCGACGCCTTTAACACGTATTTACATTGAAGAAAAAGACGAAAACGAATTGCCTTTTATAGCAAAAAGCGTGTTATCTGGTATGTTTTTAACAGGGGACGATGCTACAAAAAGCTTGTATCAAAAAGCATTTAAACAAATCTCTGAAAGTAATAATTCTGAGGCAATTCAGAATTTAGTAGATGATATGGTGGTTAAAGGAAATCAATATAAGTCCTTTAATTTTGATAAAGTGGTTATCAATTTAATGAGAACCATGATAAGTGATCAAAAGGCAAAAGACACAGATAATAAAGTTAGAAATACAGAAATTATAAAAGAAGGAATGGCAAAATTATTATAACGATTCCTTTTTAATACAGTTTCTTAAAAACAAAAAATCTAAGCTTAATAAGCTTAGATTTTTTTTGTTTTATCAACTTTACAAAGTGGAAATTAAAAGTGTTTTTTATTTATTTGAAATCTTAGGAAGCGTAAAGTAAAAAGTAGTTCCTTTAGCAACTTCACTTTTAACCCAAATTTCTCCTTTGTAAAAATGAATTACTTTCTTAACAATAGAAAGCCCAATTCCTGATTTAGTTTCACTCTCATCTATACTTTGAAATAGCTCAAATATTTTTTTGAAGTATTTTTCTTCAATTCCTTTTCCGTTATCTTTTACATAGAACTCCCAAAAATCAGGCATTTCTTTTACACCAACTTCAATTTTACCTGTTTCATTCGTGATACTTTTTATAGCATTCTGAATTAAATTCTGAAACACCTGAAGAACTCGATGTTTATTTCCATTAATAATAGGAAGGTTTTGATCTATCTTAATTTCAATAGATTTTGGCACAAGAATTAATTTTACAATTTCGTTCACCAAATCATGCGTATTAATCTCGTATTCAGACATTTTATCATCGTCTATACTCGAGTAACTTAAGATTCCCGTAATTAGAGATTCCATTTTTTCTAGGTTCTCTAAAATTAATTGAGCATACATGTTGCTTTCTTCTGTTAATGTATTTTCAGGTTCTTCTTGAATCCAATTTAGTAAGGTATAAATGCTTCTTAAAGGCGATTTTAAATCATGTGAAACAATATGTGCATAGTTGTTTAACTCGGTATTTTTGTGTTCTAAATTTGTTAAAAGCTCTTCTCTTGCTTTGTTGGCATTTAAAATATCTTCCGATTGCTTTTCTATGTATTTTACTAAATTGACAGATTCATTCACTTCAGAAATATTCTCTGTAGAATCAATTTTTAAAACTGTTGCAATATAGTTTAGACTGTGAATTATTTTTTTAAGGTTTTTAGTTTCTTTTTGTGCTTCTTTACGTTCTGTTATATCACTAACAGCACCTATTACATTTATAATTTCGTTTTCGTCATTAAGTAATAGAGAAACGTTTAAATCTCCCCAAATAACCTCTTTATCTTTACGTACATATCGTTTTTCTATGTTGTAAGAATCTATCTCTCTATTTATTAACTTATTAAATTGAATCAAATCGGTTTCTAAATCATCAGGGTATGTAAAATCAGAAAAAGTCATTTGTTTCAGTTCTTTATCTGAATATCCTAAAACATCTATTAATTTTTTGTTTGTAAATACAGGTTTTCCTGCTAAATCAATTAGTGTAATTCCAATACCTGCATTATTAAAGATCGAATAAAACTTTTTCTCCGTCAGGTTTAATTCATCTAATTTGATTCTTAAAGTTTCTTGAAGTTTATTTTTTAAATTTTCTAATTCATCATTTTTACCTTGTAACGAATTATTTTGAACATGCAATTTATGATTGTAATATTGAATTCCTAATAACACAAAAAGTATTAAAACGATTATAATAATAAAAGAAGACCATTTGTAGAAAACATAAATAAACTGAGAGGCTTGTACTTTTTTTAAATCTATTTTATGAATAAGTAAAAATGATGTTTTGGCTTTATAATTACTATTTTTGGTACTATTGCTATCTATTTTTAAATTTTTATAAAGATAGAGCACATCTTTAGATGCATAATTTCCAACCGGATTTTTCTGAATTTCACTCCAAAATTCTTGATCTGTATTGTATAACGCCAAACTATCAGAACTAGACGTAATGTGCTTAAAGTTCTTGTGTGTGTCTTCTGAAACTAAGTTGAATCCCTCTGCGGTTCTTAGTTCAAAACTGGTATATTCTAGATTACTCTGAGTAGATAATTTATGAAACAGATTGTCCATAAAATAATTGATAATCAATACACCATTCCAATTTCCATCTGTGGTATATACTTTTTTAGCGACTCTAAGCACTGGATTGTATGGGATTTCAATTTTACCATATTCCATATTCAAATCAATATCAGAAAAATAGATATCATCTTTTTCTAATTTCTGAGCATTTTTAAAATAGTATCGATCACTTTTATTTTGAAGCTTCTTAAAATCTGTAACTTTTGCTGCATTGATACTATCAAAATCTACACGAACAATTTCATTACCCAATGTATCTATAAAACGAACTTGATCATAAGTAGTTTGTAAATTAGCTAAATGAAGAAAAAGGTCTTCTAATTTGTCTTTATTTGGTTCTAAATCTAACGCAAAATCTTTTTTGTACTCCCAATCAATAATATCAATATCTTTTGCTAGATATTTATACATATCATTAATTAAAATTCCTTTAGAATTCAAATCATTAGCAGCTCCATTTTTAATAATCTCCAATTGATTTTCAGTAATAATTGTATAATAATTATCGATAACTAGATACGTTATTACAGATAATGGAATGAAAAATAGGAGTAGCTTTTTAATTTGTATAAATTTCATTCTTACTATTTTAAGGAAACAAAAACTGTTTTAGTCTTTTTAAATTTCGTTTTTAAATTTTAAAAAATAGGGTATTTATTATTTGAAAAACCTAATATCTTTTAATTTTTAAATTTATAGTAAAACTTTTATACTGTAAAATATTTTGTAAAGTTTGTTTTACTGAAAACAGAAAAGGGATTTAACAGAAAACATCCAACATTATCTAAAATGTTGGATGCCTATTTTGTACTATAACCGTGTTGAATCTGGTTTTTATTTTTTCATTACAAATTGATTTGTAATGTTTTCAATATCGTTTTCCGTAACTTTTTTGGCAGATTTCTTTATTTTTTCAATAAATACTGTTACTTCTGCTGCACTTCCTGGAGCACCTAAATTATTACCATTCACATCATAAGAATTGGTAATTACCTTTAAGTCTGCATCTAAAATAACCCAAAAAGGCAAACCTGCTGTATCGCCATTGTATTGCTTTAATAATTGATCTGAACCTGGGTTTTCTAAATGTTTTTTATCCTTAGATTCTTTAACCACAACAGGTACCATTACATAATTATCATTAAAGAACTTTTTTGTGGTTTCTGCTTTCATGTCTTTGGTCATTTTATGACACCAACCACACCAAGAAGCTTCAAACTTTATAAAGATAGCTTTTCCTTCTTTTTTAGCTATTGTTTGTGCATTTTTTAATAGAACATCGGTACTTTCTTGTGCAGATGTTTGTAAATTAACAGCTAATAAAGCGGTGATAAAAAGGGTAATAATTTTAATTTTCATGGATTTTTTTTAAAGTGATATTCAAATATAAATAATTTAAGCCAGCTTTTTTAAAGCTTCAATAATTTCTTCTGGTTCAGAACGTGTTCTGTAGTCTACATTTACATAGTTCCAAGTAACAACGCCATCTTTCCCTAAAATAAAAGTAGCAGGAATAGGCAATATACTTCCATCTCCGTTATTTACTTTATCTAAATCTAAACCTCGGTCTGCACGCATGTGTTCTGCTAAAAATTCTGGCACTTTCCAAGCAACACCATATACTGTAGCTACTTTTGCATCTTGGTCGGATAATACCGTAAAATCCATTTCGCTAATTTCACTTTTGGTTAAGGAACCGTCTGGTACTTGCGGACTAATAGCAACCAAGCTTGCGCCAAGTTTATGAATTTCGGGTAATCTAGCTTGTAATGCTCTTAATTGTAAGTTGCAATACGGACACCAATCTCCACGATAAAATGTAATTACAACGGGGCCATTTTTTAATAATATATCTAAGGATATCATTTTTCCTTCAGCGTTTGGCAACTCAAAATTGGGTGCTTTTTCGCCAACTTTAAGCGCATTTTTTCCTTCTTCAAAAGCTTTTGCTTTCTCAATAACGTCATCAACACCTTTCATAAAGTCTGGTTTTGCATTTCGTCCTGCTGCTATTTTAGCATCTGTTTGTTCTCTTAAAGTTTTCATTTTTATATTATTCGTTTAAATCTGTAAATGTTAAGCTTGTTCTGTCTAGCACTTCAACTTTAGAAATGGCTTCCATAAATGTAGTGTAATTTACAAGTACAGAACTCTTTTTAGGAAGCGATTTTAAAGGTTCTTTTAACGCAAATAACGCAATGGTATAGGTGTGTTTTCCTGGGCCACGAGAACAAGGCGAAGTGTAAGAAATTGCGGTTCCGTCTTTATTTGCTCCCATTGCCCAATTGGGGTTGTTGGCCATTTTGTACGGAATAGAAGTTACCGATGGATCAATGTTCCATAAAAGTAAGTACGAGTTTACTTCGTCAATATTATTTTTTTTAGGATAATGATACATTACAACCGCTAAAGATTTGGTGCCTTCTGGTACATTAGCCCAAGATAAAGGGATGGAATTTTCTACATCTTTTACTTTTTCTTCGCATTTGTAAGCGGCTAACAACTCGCCATTTACAACAGCTTTACTGTTTACTATAAAGTCTGCGTTAATGGTTTTAAAATCGTCGTAGTTTTTAAAAGTGGAAGTCTGTTTTTGACAAGATTGCAACGAAATAATGGCTATTGCCATGATGAATAGGATACTTTTTTTTGATGCCATTTTAAGATATCTTAATAATGTGATGTAATCCGTGAGGTGCTATAAAACGTTTCACTAATGAAGCGTAAGCATTAACGAATTTAAGGTTTTTCAGTTAAAAAACCACAAGGGTCAATAGTCTTAAGGAAGTTTTAACAAAGAAAACATCTAGCAGCGTATAAAATGGTATCGATACTGTAAATCTATTTATTGCTATTCAAAAATAACCCGTCTTTCTGTTGGTTTTTTATACAGATTCTTAGAAATTTCTGTACTGTTTTCTGTAGCGCAATAGTTTTTATGAGTTGGGTCTAGCGTATATTCTAGTTGATAGTCAATCATTTTTTCAAAAGGAATTAAAAAGTCTTTGGTATCGCATTTTTCTAATTCGGCTTTCTTTAATAAATTTAAGACCGTATAGACCGACTCAATAGTACTTAAACAAAGAGGATCTGGCTGCTGCTTAATAATAAATTTTGATGTTATCTTGTTATCAAAACTCACTCTTTTTAAAGCTTGTAAATTTTTACTTAGTTTCAACATTTTTCTAGCACAAGGCCAAGTGCCATCTAAAATAAAAATGTTTGCATTGTTTCCTATAACCGTATGTATTTCTGCACTTTTTCTTGTTGATAAATTAAAACTGTCCTTGCCAGGATATAATAAAAATGAGGTACTTTTTTCTTCAGTAAGTATTTCATTGATACGTTTATGATTCGTAAAATCGACACCAACGATGATTTCTGAATTTTCAAGTTGAAGATGCGTCATAAATCCCGTTCCTTTTTTTTCTTTTTTGTACTCCTTTGGATGCATCAAAATAATAAAATGGGTCTTCGTCTGCAAAGAACTAATGTGTTTGCAAATACACGTGCTTGATGATCGCATGCATTTGTAACATTTTATTCTTGGTTCTTTTATGGTTAGTGGCAAGGTGAGTTTCTTTTTCTATTTGGGGATAATGCTAACACGCTTATTTAATATATTAATCTATTTAGCAAGTTATATTTTTTAATCAGATAATGATTAATATTCTTAAACTAGTTTTAACAAGAGGAGTTTTAATTTTTCACTAATTTACTTCGATGCCATGTTAAATAAGGAAGCATTCCTTTAGTAACCTTTTTTAATCTCATTAATTTAGATATCCCTAAAATTATATAATCATCATTAGACAAAGTATTACTTATAATTATAGTTCCATCATTCCCAAAGCTTATTAGAAATTTATCAAAAAGTGAGTCTAGATTTGGAATTAATAATAATCCATTTTCTGTGTCGTATTTTTCAATAGGACTTGATTTACTATATGGTTTTATGTGAGAAGCAATTAATAATGATGTATTGTTAAGTTCTGTAACGCTGCAGCAAAATCCCCATTTTATAAGAAGATTATTTTTATATTGTTGCTGACCTCTTCTCGAAAGATTAAGACTCTTGCCATCTTCTACTATGTTAACTTTATTTTCAAATTCACTCTTGGAACTATCTTCAAGTAATTTATAAAAGTTTATTGAGTTTGATTTTAACGAATCAATAAACACATATTTAATAATTTCTGCTAAGTCTTTAATGCTATAAATTTTAAATAATCTATGGTTTGGAGATGTTGATTTTATTATATTCGAATTTACAGGTAGTGTGAATTTTCTAAAAAAAGATTCTTCTTTACGAAACCAAAATGTTAATTTTTTTTTACCAACATATAAAGCAAATGGAGATTTAGCATTGTTACCAAAAATATTGTCATATAAATTTTTCTGATAATTTATTTCGATGTCATAACAACCATTTTTAACTTTTGTTTTTAGAATAAAATCTTCATGGTTTTCAAATATTTTAATAACTGTTGATGCAATGATATCATTCTTAATATTTGAATTTAGAATTTCGTCATTAAGGATTCTTGAATTTTCGGGCATTAATTATTTTTTAAAGTTGTCTTCTTCCCAAGCGTTACTGTATTTGGTTGGCATTCTAGAACTTATGTATTCATTGAAAAGTTGTTTTTTCTCTTCAGGACTAACGTAATTTGCTTCTGCTGAGTTAGAATATTCTCCTTCAAGTTCCATTTCAAGATGTTTTTCATCTTGCTCTAATCTCTCTTTCAATAAATTGATATTTGTATTCATGTCAGAAAACTCTCTTCTAGCGGTTTTAGTTATTGATAACTCTATTTTTATATATGAAACAAAAATCCTAAAGAGTTCTTCGCTAAAGATATACAATGCCTTATCATTAATAGAATATAAATATCCTTTTGTAATTAAGCTGTTTAGTAATAAGTCAAGTTGCTTTTTTATATCACTATTATCATTGTCTTTGTCATATATGGAATTATAAGGAATTTCAGCAGGTAGCATGTTTACAGATTGACTTGCCATGAAAAAAATTAATTCTCTTTCCATGTCATTTAATTCTCTTAGTTTCTCAGTGAATTTTTCTCTTTTATCTGTTAAAAGAATAACTTCAAGTGCAGAAAGCACTATTGTTTTAGTTATAATATTATCATCGGACATTTCATTAAAGCAACTATCACCTATTAAGTGGACTATATATGGGTAGCCAGAAGAGAGTGAAAGAATTAGTTTTCTTGCGTCTTCCTTTATTTCGAATTTAGGTGTTGATGTTGCAGAAGCATAATCTAAAATATAGTTGGAAGCTTCCCATGAAAGTCTATCTAATGTGATACACTTAACAATTCTCTCAAATGAAGGATCTTCTTTGTTAAATCTTGTATACGAACCTAGTTGACCTGCAAAAAGAAAAGTTAGTTTATTACAGCCTCTATTGTTTAATGTTTCATGAATTATTTTAATAAAATGGCCGAAGTTTATTGAAGTTGGAAGTTGATCTACCTCGTCAATCATTATGTTAATAGCGGTAAAGACGTTTAATTTTAAAGCATCAGTATAAATAGCTCTCAAACCATTAACAAAGCGATTGGCAATTGAAGAAGGGCTTCGACGATTCGATTCAATTTCTGTCTCAAACTTCGCTTTAATTATACCAAAGTTTAGTTCTAGTGAGGGTTTTATTTTCGCAAGTTTAATCTTGGGAAGTAATAAAATCTCTTGTTCTAATTCATATAATATATCTAGACACAAGTCTTCTATAGTAGTATCTTCAGCACAAGCGTAATAAATACATAGTACATCATTTTCCGTATTTTTTATATTACACCTTTTTAATAAGGTTTCATTCCCTGACATTACTTTTTGTAATTGCAATCCTAATGAGGATTTTCCAATACCTCTAGAACCAGTAATAAAAATACTGTTATCATTTAATAAAGAGGTTATGGAGAAAACTATCTCTTTTGTCCTTAAGCCAAAAGCAGTTGGGTTATTTTCAATAACATTTGGTTTGAACGGATTTTTCTTTAATTCTAACATTTAATTTTGTCTTGTTGATATATTAGACACAGATTTAATATGTTTATTCAACGTTTTTATATTTCATAAACATAGCTTACGAAGTTAAGATTTTTTAGAAAGGAAATTAGAATACACACATATCTGTTATGTAAAGTTATCAACCAAAAACATCCTTCCAAATCCACATCAACAAAAACCAATAAAACTTTTCTGCCCTTTTCCTAAATGAGGTAGTATCTTTGCACTTTATTTTATTTATGTCTGTAAACACACTTCTAGTAACTCCACCATTTACACAGTTAAATACTGCGTATCCTGCAACCGCCTACATTAAAGGATTTTTAGATTCTAAAGAGGTACCAACAACACAAATAGATTTAAGTATCGAGTTGTTTACGGCAGTGTTTACCAAAGAATTTATAGACGCCATTTTTAAACAAGCAGAAATGCTGGGTGGTAAAGAATTGCCTTTGGTTTGGCAACAAAAAGAAGAATACATTAATAAAGTAGATTCTGTAATGAACTATTTGCGTGTGCAAGAAGTTACGGCAGCGTATCAAATTGTACATAAAGATTATTTGCCACACGGACATCGACGCATAAAATTAGACAAAGATTTAAGTACCGAGTTTGGCAAATTAGGAATCTTAGACAAAGCCAAACATATTGCCACGTTGTTTGTAGAAGAATTGGGCGATTTTATAAACGCCAATGTAGATGAGTTTTTCTCGTTTACTCGTTATGCCGAACAAATTGGTAGAGCAGCCTCTAGTTTCGATGAGTTAGACGACTGTTTGCAGTTTGAAACGACGCTGATAGAAGACGAAATGTTGTATTTGTTAGACCAAGAATTACAAGAAAACAAGTACGATTTAATCTGTTTTACAGTGCCTTTTCCTGGTAATTTGTTTTCTGCGTTGCGGTGCGGACAGTTTATCAAACAGAATTATCCGAACATTAAAATAGGAATGGGTGGCGGTTATTGCAACACCGAATTAAGACGTTTGTCGGATCCTAGAATTTTCGATTTTGTAGATTTTATCACGTTAGATGATGGCGAAGGTCCGTTGTTAAGAATCACAGAATTTTTAGACGGAAAAATAGGTGAGGAGCAACTAGAAAGAACCTATATCTGTAGAAATAACGAAGTTGTATATGCAAATAAATTGCCCAACACAATATTTCATCATAAGAATTTACCTGCACCAAGTTATATTGGTTTGCCAACGGAAAAATATTTGTCTTTTTTAGATGTAATGAATCCGATGCACAGAATGTGGTCTGACGGAAAGTGGAACAAACTCACCATTTCTCACGGTTGTTACTGGAAAAAATGTTCTTTTTGTGATGTAAATCTAGATTATATTAGCAATTACCAAAACACCACAGCCGATGATTTGGTGGATAAAATTGAACAAATAATATCAGAAACCGGAATTACAGGTTTCCATTTTGTAGACGAAGCAGCGCCACCAAAAATGTTAAGAGCCTTGGCAAACAAGTTGATAGAGCGTAAAGTGTATATTACTTGGTGGACCAACATTCGTTTCGAGAAAACGTTTAATGCAGAATTGTGTGCCTTATTATCTAAATCTGGTTGTATTGCGGTTACTGGCGGATTAGAAGTTGCCTCTGATAGATTGTTAGAGAAAATGAAAAAAGGAGTTGACATCGGACAAGTTGCAAGGGTAACCAAAGCCTTTTCTGATGAAAATATTATGGTACATGCCTATTTAATGTTTGGTTTTCCTACAGAAACAGCGCAAGAAACCATCGATTCTTTAGAAGTGGTACGTCAGTTATTTTACAACAATTGCATTCAGTCTGCTTTTTGGCATCAATTTGCGTGCACAAGCCACAGTCCGGTTGGTAAAAACCCAGACGAATTTGAGATTAATATTATTGGTCCAGAATTTAAAGGATTTGCAGAAAACGATTTATATCACGAAGATCCAACAGGAGCAGAGCATCATTTATATAGCGAGGGTTTAAATTCAGCTTTAAACAACTACTTAAATCACAAAGGATTTGAAATTCCGCTGCACAAATATTTCGATTTTAAGGTTCCTAGAATAACGCTAGAAAGTAATTTGATTGAAAAATGCTTGAAAGAGTAGTTTTTCAACGTCATTGCGAGGAACGAAGCAACCTCTTAATGTATCACTCAAAATAAACAGATTACTTCGTCCTATCGTCCTCGTAATGACAGTAGATTTGTCATTGCGAGGTTACGAAGCAATCCCATAATATGCTACTCAAAATAAACAGATTACTTTGTCCTATTGTCCTCGTAATGACAGTCCGTTTGTCATTGCGAAGTTACGAAGCAATCCCATAATGTGTAACTCAAAATAAACAGATTACTTCGTCAGAACTTCCTCGTAATGACAGTACGTTTGTCATTGCGAGGAACGAAGCAATCCCATAATATACTACTCAAAATAAACAGATTACTTCGTCCTATCGTCCTCGTAATGACAGTCCGTTTGTCATTGCGAGGTTACGAAGCAATCCCATAATATGCTACTCAAAATAAACAGATTACTTTGTCCTATTGTCCTCGTAATGACAGTCCGTTTGTCATTGCGAAGTTACGAAGCAATCCCATAATGTGTAACTCAAAATAAACAGATTACTTCGTCCTACCGTCCTCGTAATGACAGTCCATTTGTCATTGCGAGGTTACGAAGCAATCTCATAATATGCTACTCAAAACAAACAGATTACTTCGTCCTATCGTCCTCGTAATGACAGTCCATTTGTCATTGCGAGGAACGAAGCAATCTCTTAATGTGTAACTCAAAATAAACAGATTACTTCGTCAGAACTTCCTCGTAATGACAAAATTATTTATTTTAGAGGGAAAAAGCATGAAAAAATACCATATTTACTTTTTAACCAATAAAAATAATACTGTTCTATATATTGGAGTCACTAGTAATTTATTAAAAAGAATTTATCAGCATAAAACGAAAGAGTACAAAGGTTTTACAGCAAAATACAATTGTGATAAATTAGTGTATTTTGAAGAATATGATGATATAAATTCTGCTATAGCAAGAGAGAAACAATTAAAAGCTGGAAATAGAAAACGTAAAAATGATATGGTAAATTTAGAAAATCCTAATTGGAATGATTTGTCTGATGGTTGGTTATTTCAGTTTTAATTATCATTGAGAAGAAACAAGGAAATCTCTTAATCTGTAGCTCAGAATAAACAGATTACTTCGTCCCATCGTCCTCGTAATGACAGTCCGTTTGTCATTGCGAGGTTACGAAACAATCTCATAATTTGTAACTCGGAATAAACAGATTACGTCGTCCTGTCGTCCTCGTAATGACAGTCTGTTTGTCATTGCGAGGAACGAAGCAATCTCTTTGGCCAAATAGGTATTACTTCATTCGTACTTCATTCGTAATGACAAAACTGTTCGCTTTACTTTGCATACGCTCCAGAAGAATAGGTTAACTCGTAACTATGTGTGTACACTTCAAAAACAATTCCGAAAGGATCTTCTACATAACACATTTTAAATGGCTTGTCTTTTGGATAATACTCTCTAATTGGCATTCTTTGTTTTCCTCCGTAAGCAACAATTTTATCGACCAATTCTTCTATATTAGGATCTTGAATGCAAAAATGAAAAAGACCTGTATTAAAAGGACTAAATTCTGGTGCTTCTTTAATTCCGTTCGGAAAACAAAACAACTCAACACCAATACCATCTGAAGTTGACAGATGTGCAATTTCAAACTCTGTCCAATCTTCACCAAAAACATCAATACACATTTTACCAATGGCAGTTTCAGTTTCTTTTTTAACAGTAGAAGGTTCCATAATAATGTACCAACCCATTACTTCTGAATAAAATTTTACAGCCTCATTAATATTAGGAACGGTAAGACCAATATGTGAGAATGATTTTGGGTAACTTGTATTTTTAGTCATAATTTTTAATTTAGACTTCAAAATTAATTTATATTTGCCTTATAGGCAATAACTTACCTAAAAGTAGTATAGTTACCTAAACGAATAAATTAATGATTATGAGTATTTTAAAAATTATAATTTGATAGAAAAAAATGTATGTCCATTAAATTACACCATGAATTTAATAGGTACTAAGTGGAAACCTTTAATATTATTCCATTTATTAGAAGGAGGTTTGCGTTCTGGAGTGTTGCAAAAACACATTATAGGTATTTCTAACAAAATGTTTACACAAACGGTAAGAGAGTTAGAAAAAGACGGGCTAATTTCAAGAAAAGTATATCCTGTTGTTCCCCCAAAAGTAGAGTATACGCTAACAGAAAGAGGGCAATCTTTAGAAGCAATTCTAAAAAGTTTAGATACTTGGGGTTTAAAAGATATTGCAGAATAATTATAAGGATTTTGTTTTATTTATTTTAAAAAGCAAAATACTTAAAGTAATTATTAATAGTCACTGTATGCAATCTGAGTTCAATAAAAAATTATGAAAATCATTACTTCACTTCTGTTATTTTACAAAAAACTAATAGTTCCTACACTTTTGATGTCTATTTTAATTGGGTTTCTTCAGAAATATATTTTAATTTTATTAGGAAATTCAGGTGATACAATCCCTATCTTTTCTTCTGAAGCCGCTGCTGGATCATGTTTTGTTTTTTCATTATTCTTTCAATACATTATTTACGAAACAAAAAATCCAAATGAATACTATTTTTATTACAACCTTGGGTTAAGTAAATATATATTATGGTTTAGTAATTTTATTTTTAGTTTAATATTGTCAATATTAATTGGTTTTTTATGAAGAAATTACATGTTGATAGTGTCTTAAAAACATACGGAAATAAACAAATATTAACGGATATTTTTATAACCTGTAAAAAAGGAGAAATTGTTGGATTGCTTGGTAGAAATGGAGTAGGGAAGTCAACATTATTAGAAATTATTTTTGGTTCCATAAAAGCAGATCATAAATTTGTAAGAGCAGATAGTAAATTAATAAAAGGAATCCTAGACACCCGAAATTTAATAAAATATTTACCTCAAGAAAATTTCCTCCCTAATCACATCAAAATTAGCACAATTATAAAACTGTTCTGCGATAAAGAAAATGCTTCTACAATATTTAATAATCATTTAATAAAACCACTTCTTAATAAGAAAAGCAAACAACTATCTGGAGGAGAAAAGAGAGTTGTAGAAATATTTCTAATTGTTTTATCTAACGCTAAATATATTTTAATGGATGAACCTTTTAATGCAATTGCACCTATTTATAAAGAAGAAATAAAGAATTTGATAATTGAACAATCTAAATACAAAGCTTTTATTATTACAGACCATGATTATCTAAACATTTTAGATATTACAACTAGAACAGTAATTATTAAAGATGGTTCTGTAAAAGAAATTAAGACAAATGAAGAGTTGATAACGTACGGATATATTCGTAATTTGAATTAAGATACGTATTAACTTAAAGCCGCTAATAAATACATTAAAAAATCAATGTACTTATTAGCGGAGAAAAATTATAGTGAACTATAAGACTTTATTTAAATTTCGTATTGTCTTAAATAATTTATATAAACAATAGAATAAGTGTTAGGATAATTCCGCCAGCCGTAAAATACATTCCTTTTTTAAATACAGGCATTTTAGGTGTATACATCCAAAAAGCAGAAAAAACAAAAAATAATAAGGATACTCCAAAAAAGATGTTTAAAAAATACAGCGGACTGTTAGTATTTGCTTTATGAAGGTGTTCCATTTTATCAAGAATAAAAGGAAGCTCCATTTTTTTTATGGTAGCAATACCTGTTTTTTTATTATAATTTCCATTTTTAAGATATACAACGTCACCTTCTTTTTTTAACACTTCTGCACCTTTCTTAAAAATAGGCTTTAATTGACGGTCGTTTAAGTTTGGAGCTAATTTTTTCTCGGTAACAACTTCGGTTTTTAAGAAGTTTGTGTTTCTGTACACCATTATAATTCCGCTTAAAGCATACACAAACATAATTCCGGATAAAAAATAACCTAAATATCTGTGAATAATTCTAACTTGAAGTGATGCTGGTGTCTTTCTTTTTGCCATGATTGTTTTATTTTAAAAATCTATTATATAGACTTTAATGTTAGTTAAAAGTTTAATGTTAATTGTGTGTTTTTTTAAGTAATGTTATTTGCTTGGTTTCATGTGTACATCCATTTGTGGAAAAGGGATAGCAATATTATTTTCAACAAATTTACGCCTTATAACTCTACGGATATCACTTTTCATTCTATCGGATCTAAAAATGGTACTACTATAAAACAATACTTGAAAATTTAAAGACGATTCTCCAAAACTCAGTAATCTTGCTTCTACATTTTTATTTATACTAACTTCCGCGTGTTCTCTAGCACTTTCTTCTAGAATTTTAATTACAAATTCTACATCACAATTGTAAGAAACTCTAATATCAATTCTAAAACGATTCAAGTTAGCTTGATGACTCCAATTAATCACTTTATTAGTAGTGATTAAAGAGTTGGGGATAATAATAGAAATATCGTCTGTATTTAATCCTTTTGATGTTCGCAAACCAATCTCTTGTATTTTTACAGTATCTCCATCAATTTCTAGAACATCAGAAATTCTAATAGACCTTTCTGAGAGTAAAATAATACCAGAAATAACATCATTGAACGTTTGTTGTAAACCAAGTCCAACCCCGACTAATAATGCTGCAGAACCTGCGATTAGAAGAGTTACTTCAATACCTAAAGCCTCTAACATAAAACCAAATGAAAGAACCCAAATTATATATTTGATAATTTGAAATAAAGAATAAGTATTTCCTTTACTAAACTCATCTACACTTTTATTTCTAAATAAAGATTTTTTTAACAACCACAAAACTACTTTTGTTACTAAGTAAATTAGTAACACTAGGAATAAAGCACCTAACTTTAGGCTGTATTCTTCAAAACTAAAAAGTTCGAATTCTAAAATTGTCTTTAACAACTCCATTTAATTTTTATTAAAATTATAAAACATACTTTTCAAAAATATCCTTTAATTCTCCTTCAGGATTTTCGCACAAACCAGGATGCGTTTTAGAACTCTGTATAATGGTGCTTCTACAAGCCACCAACCATCTAAAGCGATCTGATATTTCAAATTTACCAATTTTGCCACCAGCAGCTTTTCCTTCGCAAATTAATTTCCAAGCATTTAAATAATTGTTTAAAAAATCTAACTCTAATTCTGGTGCTAGTGCCTTTAGTTTATCTTCATTTATCTTGTATTTTATCCCTAAGAATTTTTTACGTTTCGAAAACAAAATTACGCCCACGTTAAAGAATTCTTCACGTTCTACTTTTGGCACCAATCTAATAATGGCGTATTCGAATGTAACTTTATCTTGCATCTTCCGCTTCTTTTACTAATTGATCAATCATAGAAAGTTTTGCGTTTAAAAATTGAATATATGCTGCTCTAATTTCATCTGACGTTAAAACTTCTCCTTCATTTAATAACCAATCTTCTGGAATGTTGGCAACAATTTCATGTATTACATCTGCATTTATCTCTTTTTTAATTTCTGATGAAGCTTCTTGTAAATTTGTTGCTTTAGGTAAAAGCACATGATCTTTAATTAAAGGAAAAGTTCTTGTTAAATGATTTTCCCAAGTTGCCCAATTATGATGAAAATAAAAACTAGCTCCATTATCAATAATCCAAAGTTCATTATTCCAATTTAAAAGATTGGTGTTTTTTGCAGTCCTATCTATATTACTAATTAAACTATCTAAAATAACAACTTTAGAAGCTGTTAATGTATCTACAGTAGAAACCAAAGGATCATAGGTAATTGCACTCGATAAGAAATGTAATCCTAAATTTAAACCTACACTAAATTTTAATAAATCCTGAATTTCTTCATCGGGTTCTGTTTTACTAAAAGAATCATCTAAATTCATAAAAACCAATTCTGGTACATGTAAGCCAATTGCTCTAGCAAGTTCTCCTCCAATAAATTCTGAAATCAATGCTTTTTTACCTTGGCCTGCACCTTTAAACTTAAGTACATATAAAAAACCATCATCTGCTTTTACGATTGCAGGCAAAGAACCACCTTCTCGTAAAGGTTGTAAGTATTGTACAACATTTACTGTTCTAATATCAATTTTATTCATAAAGACTAAATTATGCTATTTATCTAAATTGAAGATAAAAGAGGAATATTTGTTTTGATCTCCTTTTGTTAAAGTTTTTACTATTTCTGATATTCATCAAAAGTACCATCAGAATAAAAAACGACAATACGCTGTATTTTTTTTCCAACTGTTTCAGATGAAGTATCATTAAAAAAAGTTGGAGCAGTAGTTGCCTTCGGTTCTGCATTTTTAGGAAAACTACCTTTTCCGTTTAACAACCAATACATATCTACATCATTAAATTCTGTAGTTACTTTTAGAATAAAATCTAAACTTGGTTTATTTCTTCCGGATAGGATATGGGAAATACTGGAACGCTGTACACCAACTTTATCTGCAAACATAGAGGCAGATAACTGGTGAAATTCCATCACTTGTTTTAATCGTGTAGTAAATTCAGATATGTTTACCATTGTAATAACGTTTCTTTATACAAATGTATACAATCTAATGATAGCAGCAAAAGATATAATTGTAAACAGTTTAAATAGCGATATTTATAATGAAGTAAAACTTTATATAAACCACATAAATACCTTAATAATAGTATTTTAAATTTAACATATAGAATTTTGCTATCTAGTTTTACTTGAGAACAACACGAATAGTACTGATTACATAATGCAATTTACAAAAGTAACATACGTGTCCCGAAACTCAATTTACATTTGTAACAAGTAATGAATTTACAATTGTAACTTGTAAACTATTAACAATTGTAAATGCATAAATGATCATCAATTACTTAATAAAAAAATATTTTAAAACGACAATTCATGTAATCCTTAAACCTTCTTTTTTTATAAATAATTATGGATATGATTAAATTTAAATGATAGCTAACTTTTAAAAATTCTTTATTTTTGAAAAAAAAATATCAGCATACCATGAATACTTTACCAATCGATTTTTTAGAAAATATTTATTCCGCAGAAAAAGAAAACACACTACAAGGAAAATGGATTACCTATAAAGACATCGAAAACCTATTTTCTAAATACGATTCAAAATTTGAGGTTTCTAAAATTGGTACTTCTGAAGAAAACAGACCTATTCATCAATTAAAAATTGGTACGGGGTCTAAAAAAATATTATTATGGTCTCAAATGCACGGAAACGAAAGCACAGGTACAAGAGCATTATTTGATCTTTTTAACTGTATTTTAAATTCATCTGAGCGTACTTTTCATAAAATACTAGAAGAATGTACGTTGCTTTTTATACCGATGTTAAACCCTGATGGTGCATTAGCATACACTAGAGTTAATGCTAATAATGTAGATCTTAATAGAGATGCAGTAAATAGAGAAGCAAAGGAAAGTAAACTTTTACGTAGTATTTTAGTAGATTTTAATCCACAGTTTTGTTTTAACCTACACGATCAGAGAACTATTTTTAGCGTAGAGGGAACCAAAAACCCTGCAACGATTTCTTTTTTAGCTCCTTCGGAAGAAATTACAAGAGGACTTACAAAAGGGAGAATAGCTACCATGGATGTGATTGTGAGTATGAATGCGATGTTACAAAACGTGATTCCTAATTTTGTTGGTAGATATACGGATGAATTTTATCCAACAGCTACAGGAGATAATTTTCAAAAATTAGGATACAATACTATTTTAATTGAATCTGGTCATTATCCGGATGACTACGACAGGGAAGAGTCGAGAAAATATACTTTCTTTTCTATATTACAAGGATTGCATCACATTGCAAATTCAACTTCATTTATCAATTACGAGGAATATTTTAATATTCCGAATAATGATAAAATTTTCTACGATATCATTCATAGATATGCTGATCCAAAACAAGACGTTGCATATCAGTATGATGACAAAATAATAGAAGGTAAATTTGTCTCAAAATTAAACAAAGTAGATGAAAATAGTTTAATTTCTAAGATTGGACACTGCGAAATCGTTTTCGAAGGTAAAAAAGTTTAAGTATTTGTTAGTTTTATGTTAGTTTAATTAAATTAAAATCATAAATTTGCGTAGTAATTTGAATAATACGTAAAAAATGAAAAAATTTATATTAGACGAAATTGATCATCAGATTTTAGATGTGTTAATTGAAAACGCAAGGACTCCTTTTACCGATATTGCAAAACAACTATTAGTATCTGCAGGTACCATCCACGTACGTGTAAAAAAGATGGAAGATGAGGGTATTATTCAGGGATCTACGCTTACTTTAAACTATGAGAAAATGGGGTATTCTTTCATAGCACATGTAGGTGTGTATCTAGAAAAAACCTCTATGACTCAGAATGTTATTGCAGATTTAAGAAATATTCCTAATGTTACTGTAGCTTATGTAACTGCTGGCAAATACAATATTTTTTGTAAAGTAAGAGCAAAAGGTACTAACGATGCAAAAGATATTATTTACAGAATAGACGATATTCCTGGAGTAAATAGAACAGAAACAATGATTGCTTTAGAAGAAAGCATCAATGATAAAAAAAGAATGATGCACGAAATTTTTCAACAATTGTAAGCTTCTTTTTTTTTAATACCATTTAAAACCTTATCAGTAAAATGATAAGGTTTTTTTTATGGATTATCCCTTTATCTGTATGTTTGTTAGCATAACGATAAAATCTACAATTTATGTCTTCAAAAATTGATTTTATTGAACCTTCTTCCATTTATAAGGATACATCATTAAGCCTCTATAAAAATATGATAAAACCTCGCTTAATCGAGGAGAAAATACTGATTCTTTAAAGGCAAGGAAAAATATCTAAATGGTTTTCTTAAATCGGTCAAGAAGACTCGTTGTTTGGCGGAATTTTGAACGATATCTTAGCTTTAATCAATTAAAACTGTTTTGAACACTTAGATACTCCTGTAAAAAGAGTCGCTAGTTTAGGAACTCCAATTCCGTTTGATAAAAATTTAGAAAATCAATATTTAGGAAAAAATAGATTAGAAAAAGCGATTTTAAATTTGATAGATTATTAAAATTTGCTATTTTTAGATCTTAAATATCTTCTAATGAACAACAAACAAATCACTTTAAAAAACCGTCCGATAGGAACACCTGACAAAAATACTTGGCAATTTGAAGAAAATCCAATTCCGGCTTTAGAAGAAGGAGAAATTTTAATTCAGCAACATTATATTTCTTTAGACCCAGCAATGCGTGGTTGGATGAACGATACCAAATCTTACATACCGCCAGTAGCATTAGATAGTGTTATGAGAGCCGGTGCTATTGGTAAAGTAATCAACAACAATAACAATCCTAATTTTCAAATTGGCGATTGTGTTTCTGGTTGGGGAGGCGTACAGCAATATGTTGTTTCAAATGGTGAAGGCTGTTTTAAGGTAGATGAAAAATTAGCTCCAATGCCAGCGTATCTCGGTATCTTAGGTATGCCCGGAATGACTGCTTATTTTGGTATTTTAGAAGTAGCGAATGTAAAAGAAGGAGATATTGTATTAGTTTCAGGCGCTGCAGGTGCTGTTGGTAGTGTTGTTGGGCAGATTGCAAAAATTAAAGGATGTAGAGTTATTGGTATTGCTGGTGGTAAAGAAAAATGTGATTATATTGTAAATGAACTAGGTTTTGATGCCGCAATCGACTATAAGTCCGAAAACATTTACACTGCTTTAAAACAAAAATGCCCAAAAGGAATTGATGTTTATTTTGACAACGTAGGCGGAAAAATTTTGGACGCCGCTTTAAGCAAGCTGCGCATGAAAGCAACCGTAGTAATTTGTGGAGCAATTTCTCAATACAACAACAAATCTAAGGTAGCCGGACCAAGTAATTACCTGTCTTTACTAGTTACACGTTCTACAATGAAAGGTATGGTTGTTATGGATTATACAAAAGATTTTGGCAAAGCAGCAAAGCAAATGGCACTTTGGTTAAAAGAGGGTAAATTAAAGTCTCGTGAAGATATCTATGAGGGTATTGAAAATTTTCAAGAAACCTATAACAGACTATTTTCTGGAGATAAAAAAGGTAAATTAGTGCTAAAAGTAATAGAATAGTGGAAGTAGAGCATTTTTTTCAATGTCCACATTGTTGGGAAGAAATATCAATGATATTAGACCAAAGCGTCTACCAGCAAACCTACATAGAAGATTGCGAAGTTTGTTGTAATCCTATAGAAATTACACCAATTTTTGAAGAAGGAGAATTGACTAGTTTTAGCGCACAATCTATAGAACAATAATTATTACACAGAGATTTACAAAGATATTTTAAAAAAAACTCCGTAAAACGCTGTGCTTTTTCTCTATGAATCTCTGCGAAACAACTTGTTTACCCAATGGGATTAACCCAAGAAAAAGCTTTAAATAAGCTAGTCCAATCTTCAGGAAAAGAAGCTTTTAAGATAAGTTCTTCTTCCGTAAAAGGATGTTTAAACTCTAGTTTTCCTGCATGTAAAAACATATTTTTCCAACCAAAATTTTCCTCAAACATTACATCATGATTCTTGTCTCCATATTTTGTATCACCAATTAATGGGTGACTTATTTTATTAGAGTGCACACGTAATTGATGCATTCTTCCTGTTTTAGGAGATAATTCTACCAAGCTATAACGAGAAGAATCATACGGTTTTACAGGAATATCTAAAGTGACTTGCTCCAGAGTTCTTAAATGTGTTAAAGCTTCTTTGTGCACATTCGCATCTCTTCCTTTTACTGGAGAATCAATAATTTTTGATTCCGGAGAAAAACCACGAACCACTCCATAATACGTTTTCTGAATTTCATTAGTAGTAAACAAATCTTGAAACTTAGAAACAAAGTGTGTTTCCTTTGCTAACAGAATAATTCCAGATGTTTTTCTATCCAACCGATGAATCGGATAAAACTTACCACCAACTTGTTCATCTAAAAGCTGTAAAAGAGATTTTTCATCAGCAACATTTCTAGAATGATGTGCATGATGTACAAGTACATTATTAGGTTTAGCAACGCAAATAATAAACTCATCTTGATAAATTATAGGAATTTCCATACTAAAATATTATAATAATTTTTAAAGTTGATAAGCTAATATTTGGTTATTTTTATCTGCTATTTTTATATAAATACACGTCTTTTAAAATTAATTTCTCCTTAACTTTAGAAGTAGAATTAACAAAAGAGCAATAGTACCACAAACAAAAAAACCAATGAATAGAGGCAAAGCGGTGTCCGTAATATAACTACCAATAAAAGTTGCAATTGGTACTGCCATTATAGTAGAAACAAAACCATTAATAGCCGCTCCAACACCTGCAATATGTCCTATAGGCTCCATTGCCAAAGCTCTAGTATTACCAAATAAAAATCCGATTGAAAAGAACTGCAAACCAAAAAATATCAATAAAACATAAATATTAGGATTTGCATCTCCATAAAAAAAGAGAATGTAGATTAGTGAAACTACTGTAAACATTATTGTAAAAAAGGAAACTAGTTTAAACATTCCCATTCTTACTACGAGCTTCCCATTTAAAAAAGTAGCCATTCCAATACTAATTGCCAAACAAGCAAAAATAAAAGGAAACTCTTCTTCTAACTGATATTGTTCTACAAAAATATGTTGACTAGCACTTAAATATACCATAAAAGATCCTGTAATAAAACCAGAGAATATGGTAAAAATTACAGCATATTTATACTTTACAAATTCTTTAAGACCTTCTACAAAAAGTGCTAACTTAAATTTCTTTCTTTTTTCTACCACTAAAGTTTCAGGTTGTCTTTTCCAAACCCAAAGCATAATGAAAACTCCAATAATTAACTGACTGTAAAAAATAGATTTCCATCCATAGGCATCTAATAATATTTTACCTAAAGCAGGAGCAATAACAGGTACTAAAAGAAAGATTACCGTAATAAAAGACATAACTCTCGCCATGTAATTACCGCTAAAACGATCTCTAACCATAGCAATACTTATGGTTCTTGGGGCAGATAAGCCAATTCCTTGTAAAAACCGACCAACAATCATCATTTCTAAATTAGTAGCAAAAAGACAAATAAAACTAGCAAGTACAAAAACACTAAATCCAACATAGATAATAGGTTTTCTACCAAAACTATCAGATAATGGTCCTGAAATAAGTTGCCCAAAACCAATTCCTAAAAAAATCATTGTTATAAATAACTGATTGTTTTTGGGGTCTATAATATGAATTGTTTCACTAATATCTGAAATAGCAGGTAATAATGCGTCTATTGCAAAAGCAACTAAAGACATTAATGAGGCCATTACAATAATAAATTCCGATTCTGATTTTTGTCTAATTTTCACAAGGCAAAAGTAGTTTTATTTAGGGGTTAAAGTTGAGAAAAATAAACAAAAAAAAAGGTTGCTAAATAAGCAACCTTCTATTGTATTTTAATATTTGAAAGGATTATTCTCTACCTATTTCATTTATAGCAGCATTATTTCCAATTCCCTTAGGGTTTTCTCCCCATTTATTTGCACCAGAAACACTATCAGTACATAATATTACCAATAACCATATAGCACCAATTAAAGGTATTAGTCCAATTAAAATGAACCAACCACTTTTTCCGGTGTCATGTAATCTTCTAACCAGAACAGCTAAACTTGGTACTAAAACAGCCAAAGTATAAATATAGCTTAAACCTGTTAATAATGGTGATTCTAAAGCAATACCAATCCCTGCAAACACAATACTTATTACAATAGAAATTATTGCATTAAATAATGTAAACATCCAATACTCCTCTCTTCTTGCTCTACCGTTAAAATCTGCGTAATGTTCTTTTACTACTTTTAAATACCAATTCATTTTTTTAATTTTTAATAATTATACTATTCTTGACCTATTTGATTAATTTCTGAGCTATTTCCTTCACCTTTTGGGTTTTCTCCCCATTTATTTTCGCCATTCTCACTATTTGTACAAGCTAAAATAAAATTATAGATTGGTATTAACATATACCAACCACTTTTACCAACATCATGCATTCTTCTTACTGTAACAGCTATATATGGCAATAAAACAGCTAAACTATAGAACGTTTCAAGATATCCATCTTCACCAAATTCTCCGTAATTTGTACCAAAAATTTTGTCCATAAACATAAAACCGATAGAAATAATCGAATTTATTAAAATAAACATCCAATATTCTTGACGTCTTGCTCTTCCTTTAAAGTCTGAATACTGTTTTATTACTTTTATATACCAATTCACTCTAAAAAGTTTAGTTTTTTTAATAAGCTTACAAATATATTATTTATTCTTTACCAACAGCATTAATCTAATTATTTTTACACATGTTTTAAGTGTTAGTCCTTATTAATTATGCATAATTGTTTTCCATAATACAATCTGTAACTAAAATAAGACTCATAAAAGTGATGAATTTTAGAAGCAATAATTACTCGATTAACTTAATCTATATCTGTCCTACATTAACGTTTTTATTTATGATTTCTAACCTAAAATAACCCCCTAGATTTTAACTCTAAATACTTGTTAATGGTATCTCCTGTTAAGTTTTCTGGTTTTGTTAAAACAGCTTGAATTCCGTATTTTTTGAGTTCTTTTACAATACTTTTCTTTTCGTACATAAATTTTTCTGCAATAATACTATCATATACCCCTAAAACATCTTCACTTTGTGTTGTGGTTAAAGCTTCTAATGCTATATTTTCAAAAAAGACCACCAATACCAAATGATTTTTAGCCAACGCCCGTAAATAGGGGAGTTGTCTCTTTAAACCATCCATAGTTTCAAAATTTGTATAAAGAATCAGTAAACTTCTTTGTGTAATTTTTCTTTTAACAACGGCGTATAACGTACTGAAATCCGATTCTGAGAAATCTGTTTTGATATTATGTAATGCTTCCGAAATTAAACTCATTTGAGAGTTTCTTTTTTCTGCAACCACCCAATCTTCCAACTTTGTTGAAAACGATAACATACCTGCTTTGTCTTGTTTTCTTAAAATAACATTGCTAATTGCTAATGTAGAATTGATTGCATAATCTAACAGACTTAAATTATTGAAATGCATTTGCATGGCACGACCTTTATCGATAATAGCATAAACAGGTTGCGATTTTTCTTCTACATACTGATTGATCATCAACTGATTTCTCTTTGCAGTGGCTTTCCAGTTTAAAGACCGAATATCATCTCCAGAAACATATTCTTTAATTTGTTCAAACTCTAAAGAATGCCCAATTCTTCTTACTTTTTTTGTTCCGTAAGAAACAGCATCATTGTTAAATGCTTTAAAATCGAATTCTCTCAACTTTAAAAAAGATGGATAGCATTTTACTTCTTTTCCTTCTCCTAAAACGTGTTTTTTAGTTGCTAATTGCAACGGAGAACTGGCGTACACGTTTATATTTCCAAATAAATAAACACCTCGTTCTGTTGGAATTAAATCGTAATGAATTGTTTTTTCTTCTTTTTTTGATAGGATAATATTGAATATAAAATCTCTTTTTTGAAATTGAAATGGAATTTCTTCTATAATAGAAAGATGTGCTTTAAAACCATATAAACTTTGCAGTTGCATCGATATTTTATTTACATCTCCATTAGATAATCGCTCTGGTAAATAGCGATTCACCTTAATTGCATTTTTGGTATTGTATAAAATAAAAACATCAACCAATAGTAGCACCACTAAAACAAAAAGCAACATTTTAGAAACTTCAAAAAAGAAAGGAATGAAAAAACCAACCACAAAAAGAGCTGAGATACTTCCTAAAATATAGAAAAATCGATTGTTTAAGAATAAAGTGTTGTAAAAATGTTTCAATATTTTATGTAATTGTTTATTTGTATTCGTTTTTTTTGTCATTTCGAGGTACGAAGCAATCTCTACTTAACAAAGAACTAAATAACAAACAGATTACTTCGTTCCTTGTAATGACGCGTGTTTTTATCAATATCAGTCTGCGCTTTATCGAAGACTTTCTACTTTTTTTTTACGGATAATTGATTACTGGTCAACAAGCACTACCTAGGAATTTCCACCGCTTCAATAATTTGCTCTATAATTTGTTTACTTGTTAAACCTTCCATTTCTCTTTCTGGTGTAACAATAACCCTGTGTTGCAATACTGGTATTGTGGCTCTTTTAATATCTTCTGGCGTCACAAAATCACGTCCTTCAATAGCAGCAAACGCTTTTGATGCACCTAAAATTGCAATACTTGCTCTTGGTGAAGCTCCTAAATATAAAAAGGAATTCGTTCTAGTATTCACCACAATATTGGCAATGTATTTTAATAGATTCTCTTCAATTTTAATCTGGTTGACTAAATTTCTAAATTCATTTATTTTAGCTCCAGAAATAACCGTTTCAATTTTACTTGCTTTTGTCGTATTCTCTAAAGCTTGCTCTTTTAAGAGAATTTGTAACTCCTCATCTGCATTAGGATAATCGACATTAATCTTGAATAAAAAGCGATCTAATTGTGCTTCAGGTAATCTATACGTTCCTTCTTGTTCTATAGGGTTTTGCGTTGCTAAAACTACAAAAGGCTCTTGTAACTTAAATGTTTGTCCGTCTATAGTAATTTGTTTTTCTTCCATGACTTCAAACAAAGCAGCTTGTGTTTTTGCAGGCGCTCTGTTTATTTCATCAATTAAAATCATACTCGAAAAAATAGGACCTTTTTTAAACTCAAATTCAGATGTTTTTACATTAAAAACCGAAGTTCCTAAAATATCTGAAGGCATTAAATCTGGCGTAAACTGAATTCTACTAAAGCCAACATCTATAGTTCTTGCTAGTAATTTAGCAGTAATGGTTTTGGCAACTCCAGGTACACCTTCTATTAAAACATGACCATCTGCAAGCAGTGCAACGATCAATAAATCCATCATGTCTTTTTGACCTACAATTACTTTTTGTAGTTCTTTTTTTATCTTAAAAACACTCTCTTGTAATTCAGATAAATCAATTCTATTTTCAAAAGAGATACCTTGTTGTACTTCTTCGTTATTCGGTGTTTCCATATCTTATTTATTTAAGAAATTTTCTATCATTTTATGCAATACAATTAATTCTTCTTCAAGACATTCTGTCTTCTTATTTAAAGTAATAATTGTATTTACTAAATACTTTGTTCTTTGCAAATCATTACCAGATTTAGAAGCTAATTTTTCTATAAAATCAGTATTTAAATTGCTGGTATCTAAAAGGTATTTAGAACGAACCTTCTCTAAAAAGTAGGCTATTTTTTTATCAACTAAATTCTTATGATCTTGTTCTTTTAAATACAAATTGGCAATAGTTTGAGTAAATTCTACTGTCGAATTTTGTAAGGGTTTTATAATAGGAATCGGACGTTGTTTTCTTCTTGCATTGAAAAGCATAAACAGCAATAACCCTATTGAAGAAACAAATAAAAACCATGTTAACGTTGGATGCTCTAAAAAGAATTTAAACACATTATTATCATCCTCTTTTTTATCTTCATATTTACTAGATTTTATCTGCGGATCCCAAATAACGTCTGCATTTGGTAAATACGAAAATACATTGGCTGCATACTCCTCTTTATTATTTAACAAATAGTAATTGGTAAAAGCAATGGGTTGTGTGTGTAAGTAAAAAGCTCCTTCTCCATAATGGATTTTAATAAAATTAGGTACTTTTTCTCTATCAACCGCAAAGGTTCCTAAAACACTTGTAGTATTCTCATTGTATTGTAAAAAGTAGTTTCTTCTAATGTTTCTATCAAAAGAAAAAGATGTTTTAGAAAAAGCTTTGTTATTCAATTCAAAAGTTCCTTCTAACTTTTTTAAACCCTTTACATCATATACGTCTTTATCTAAATTATTCGTAGTAAATTTTAAAGAGGATTTTAAACTGTCTTTAAAACTATTAAATGCTAAAAACACGTTATTTCCTTTAGCTACAAAGTCTAAAAGCTCTGTAACACCTGTATTTGTCAATTTATAACCACTATGTTTTATGGCAACATAATTGTGTATTCTTGTGCTGTCATACGCTGATTTAAATGCTAAATAGTCATAAATATTTTCCTTTAACAAGGTTACTTTTTGATTCTTAAACAGCGTTTCAGCTTCATTGTAAATAATATAATTGCCAAACGGACTTTTCTCTTTCTCTTTAAAATTCTCGTTCCAATCTGTTTTATTACAACCAATTAGTAGAATCAAGAGCAGGAGAGGAGCGTATTTTTTTAAATGTTGTAGTATCATTATTTTAAAGTGTTTTTAAAAGATTGATACTTGCTTTCTGCCAATTTAAAATTGGTTTCGTCTATCGGAAAATCTCCATACCATACATAAGAATATACATACGATAAATATGAAAAATCAGTTCTTGTAGCGGTATTTTCAATTTCAAAAAGGTATTCTGAATTGGTTTTATCTTTATGATAATCTATCATTTTCTTTTCTGATAGTGTTTTTAAAACCGATAAATAATAATAACGAATAGCCAATCGATATTCTTTATCTTGAATAGCATTTTGTAACAATCCGTCAATATCTGTTTCATGAATATCTTCATCTTCATAAATCAGTTTTTTGGCCACTATCTTTTTAGATTTTTTAAAATTCCAAAAATTGGTTTCTGTACCTAACAAGGTTTTTAAAATAATAAATATGATAATACCCCCTAATAAAAAAGGAAAAATAGTACTGATAAAAAATAAAAAGGCTCCAACAAATGCAGATTCTCCTGCAGAAGGTTTTTCTGGCTCTGTCTCTTCAATTTCTTCTTCTGTATATTGAAACTCTTTGTCGTTATACTTTTCTTTTATATTTTCTGTAAACGCTCTTTTTTGGGCATACTCAATAGATTTTTCATAATGAACAGTGTCTTTTTCAAATAAAATAAGACTGTCATTATCAACCTGTCCAAAACTAATGGAAGTAAAAATTAAGACGAAAAGAAATACCTTTTTTTGCATTAACGTAATTGATGTTTATTAGCTACCTTAAAAGGTAAAATTAAGTAGTAATAACTAATAGTAGCTAAGCTAAAACCAATGATTGCAAAACACAAAACGGTAGGCATAATATTAGAGTATCGGGTAATATAACCTTCTAAAAAAGCAGCTGCTAAGGTAAACGGAATGGTGCTTATAAAAATATAAAACGCTGCTTTCATACCTATTTTAAAGGATTCGAAACGTTTGTATGCTCCTGGAAACAAAATGCTAGCGCCAATAATATATCCTGCTGCTGCTTCTATGATCATGCTAAAAATCTCGTAGGTACCATGAATCCAAATTCCTTTTAAACTGTCGAACAAACTATTATTTTGATAAAAGAATGCTTGAAAAACAGCCACCATTATAGCATTATATACCACGTAAAAACCAGTACCAATACCTATAAATAACCCAGATAAGAACATTTTTAATCCAACTCGTTGGTTATTATCGTAAATACCAATAAAAGTACCCCAATTGCTACCTCCTTTATAAATTGCCATGGCATCGCCACTTTCTATGTTTTCTAGCGTTTGATCTATATAATTGTTTCCTAAAATCTGTCTTGCAAATGAAGTATCGTTTAATGTTGATAACAAACCGATGAAAAAACAAGCAAAAAAGACAATAAAAGAGAGATAAATATATTTTCTGTACTGGTAGGCGAGTAGTGGTACTTTGTCAAAAAAGAAATACAATAAAACATTTTTGTTGCGTCTTTTTGAGTGATAAACCTTGTCAAAACTAGACTTTGCCAACTTATTTAAATACTGAGTAACTTTACTTTTAGGATAATAGGTTTGTGCATATACCAAATCGTTCATGATTTTTATATGCAGGTTTGCAATGTCATCTGGACTTTTTTTCTCTTTATTTGAAAAACCTTGTTCAAATTCGAGCCATTTTTCTTTATTTTGCTTTATAAAAGCGACCTCTCTCATACAGAGCGAATTTAACCATTGCATGAAAAGACTCCAAATAAAAACAGCACAAAATGTAAACATCAATTTTACCCTTGCAAATGTTGGCCAAAGGCTATTTGCATTTGGAGTAGATAATGTTATAAAATTTGCATATCTCTATTTTGCCATTGAAATTTTAGATTTTAGAATGTTTCAAACGGCATTGGAAGGAGATTCTTGGTCTTTACGTGCCATAGATGTACTCATTTTTCTGCCAGTTACCTTTTATTCTTTGTATTCAGAAATACTCTTAAACGGACAAACAGTAGGTAAAAAATTATTCCATTTAAAGGTAATTAATATTGATGGTTTTAAACCTTCTACAACAGATTTCATCATCCGTTGGTTTTTAAGAGTGGTAGATTTTAACCTTTTTACATTACTATTTGTTTATGTGGCTTCATTAGGATTAGATGATGAAGTAGCTTTATTAATGTTGCTTTTTTTCTTTGGAAAAATGATTGGTTTTTTATTGATATTATTCACAGATAATCAACAACGTTTTGGTGATATCATTGCTAATACGGTTGTTGTTTACCTAAAGGATGATGTACAGTTTTCTGAAACCATCTTAGAAAATATTTCAAATGCTTATGTACCAACGTATCCGAATGTTATTAAACTGTCTGACAATGATGTTCGTATTATTAAAAACACGTTTAATTCAGCAAAGAAATATAACGATTTTAAAACCTTAATAAAACTTCGCTCTAAAGTTTTAGAAGTTACCGGAATAAAATCTATTCACAAAACAGATAAAGAGTTCTTAGATGTTGTTTTAAAGGACTATAATTTCTACACACAGAATATGTAATCTTTTAGTTCTTAGTTTTATCAAATTATATAAATACTGCTGTTTTGCACTTAATAGCTGTATTTATATAATTTACCTGTTTAAAGAGAGGATTGTATGTTCTTAAAAACCCTATTTAACATAATATAAATTATAATACATATTTATTTAATGCAATTTTACGATAATATTTTAATATTTAAAGTTAATTGTGTCTATGATTCTAGTATAAATGTTATGGATTCAATCCAACAATAAATAATATAAGAAACAACAACTCTAGGTTTGTCAAATCTGATATCCTATTAATTGAGCATTAAATCCTTTTTTCTAGTTGGCACTAGAATTGAATATTCGGTATAATGGTTAAATAATTTTCAAATACGGGATTCTACAGATGTAATAATCTAACTTAATTTAAATAAAAAACGAGGTCAATATTGAAGGCTATAAATTATGCAGTCATTCCTGTAACAAATACATCAATAAATTTTTTCATTTTTGATATAATTCTTTCACCAATTTCACGAGCATTTAAAATACTTGCTCTATTTTTAAAACATTTAAAAACGTCTTGTCTAATTTTTAGAAGTGTAAAAACAAGTATTTAACTGGTTTTAGATAAAAAAAAACCTAGTACAGGAGAATTGAATATTGATGGTTAAAATGTTAAAAATAAGAAGTAATATAAACGGTTTAATACTGAAAATTAAGAAGGAATTTAATTCATTTTAAAGAGGAAAGTAATTGTGGGGAGAGCAGGATTCGAACCTGCGAAGACGTAGTCAACGGAGTTACAGTCCGTCCTCGTTGGCCGCTTGAGTATCTCCCCTTTTTACTTATTTTTCCTACAAATCTGTTGTAAAAGTTAACCAAATAACATCAGATTTTGTTGTAAAGAACTACCTTGTTTTCTTAAGGTGTGCGAATATACAAAGTTTTCATAAATGACCTAAAAATATTTTGTTTTTTTTTCAGTTTTATGCTTTAATTTAATGTTCAGAACTTGTTGCTTTGTTAGGCTAGCAAACCTTTATAAGAGTAACAATCTGAAAATAAAGCGTTTCGGGTTTGCAATGTTAATTACACCAAAATAGTAGTTCCTTTTGCAGTTTTATTTGCATCTTCATCAAAATAAAAATCAATACGTCCTAAGTTTACACCATAAGCTCCTACTTGGTTGACCAAGGTGTTTTTTCCATCTGCATTTTTTACAATGGTTGGTTTTGGTAAAAAAGTATGGGTATGACCGCCAATAATTAAATCGATGTCTTTAGTAGCCTTCGCTAGTGTTAAATCTGAAACTTTATCTGGATTGCTTTTATAGTAATATCCTAAATGCGATAAACAAATAATCAAATCGCATTGTTCTTCTTGCTTTAATTGACGTGTAATATCTTGTGTAATTTCAATCGGATTTAAATAACCGGTTTCTTTGTACATCTTCTTACCTACCAAACCTTCTAACTCAATCCCCAAACCAAAAACACCTATTTTAAGTCCGTCTTTATGCAGTATTTTATAAGGTTTCACATGCGTATCTAACACTGTATTTTTAAAATCGTAATTGGCAGAAACAAAATCGAACTTAGCGTTTGGTAATTGTTTGTACAATCCTTCTATAGAATTGTCAAAATCATGATTACCAATTGTAGCAACATCATATTTTAAGATACTCATCAACTTAAACTCCAATTCTCCTCCAAAATAATTAAAATAAGGCGTTCCTTGAAAAATATCACCAGCATCTAATAACAAGGTGTTTTCATTTTCTTTTCGTATTTGTTCTATCAAGGTAGCGCGTCTTGCTACTCCTCCTCCATTCGGAAATCTGTTGTGGTTGGCTTTAAAAGGTTCTATATGACTGTGCGTATCATTGGTGTGTAAAATAGTAATATGTCTTTGTTTTTTTGCAATAAAAGACGGTAATGTAATACCACCAACTAAGGCCATAGTAGAAAAGGCTCCTGTACGTTTTATAAAATCTCTTCTTTTCATTAGTTCAGTTTTACACGGTTATCAATGGTAGTTTGTAATGTATCTACTTTTTTAAAGTAATCTATAATAGCATCTCTCATTTTGTAATCTAATACAGTTAATGCTACAGGATTTTTAAAAAAATTCATTTTATCACCTCCATCTTGTAAATAATCTGAAGTTAATACAGTATAGGTCTTCATTTGATCCAATGGCTTGCCATTAATTAGTAATGTATAAGTGTCTCCTATAATGGTCAATTCTATATTTTTAGACAAAGGATGTGCGGCGCTGTTTTTTATAAAATAGGTAACTAATTCTTTTATTTTATCACCTGTAAGGGTAGCAACAACCAATTCATTATCGAATGGCATTAATTTAAATGCGTGTTCTTTGGTAATGTTTCCTGCCGGAATGCTCGCACGGATTCCTCCACTATTAAACATCGAAAAATCGATAGAATTATTAGTTTTCTCTTTAAAAAGTGGGTTTGCCACTGCTACACACATATCTGCCAATAGGTTGCCTAAAGTACTTTGTCTACCAATATTTTGCTTGGTTAACTTTATAGGTGTATACGTTAAGGTTTCTTGCATATCACCGGTAAGTTGTTCTTTATAAGGTGCTATGAGATTTGTTATTTTTGTAGATGGTACAAATGTACTATCTATAGCAATATTTTTAGCCGTTATTTTTGTGAGTTGCTGATCGGCTTTTTTGCAAGAAACTACAAGCAGTAGACCGCAAATAAAATGTAATAATTTCATGGTTTTCATATGAGGCCGAAAGCTAATAATTTAAAAAATAGTATCCTTTTTTTATTCTATTAATTTACCTGTACATTCTGTTAAAATATAATTAAAATGCTCCACATCGTCTCTATTTAACTTAAAAACACCTGTTACGGTTACAATTTTATCTGTTTTAAAGTTTGGTTTGTTCTTAAAATAAAGTTCTACTGCAGTTTCTGGACCACCTTCTCCACAAAAAAAACAAGAAGACATAGGTCCTTTAGATAATATGTAAATATTTTCTTCTGGAGCAATATTTAAAAAATACCCTTTAATAGTAATTTGCTTTCCATCTAACGCCTTTACAGACGGTAAAAAAGTAGGATACATAAAAGTTTCATTATATTCTGTAAAAAATTTATCTGTATACGTTACTGCTGCTAAATCTTGCCAGGTAATTTCTTGTTGACTGTAACCATAAAAGCTACAGAAAAGCAAAACAAGAAGTAATTGTTTATTTTTCATTACTTAAAATTGTTGAAATATTCATTTTTATAATAGGATAAATAGCCAATACAACCGATACAATTATCATTGTAAAAATGAGGGTTGCTATTTGTAATAAATCTTTAAAAGGCAATGCTTGCAGTACATCTTGCTGATAATTAGTTTGCATGCTAATTAGTGTAAAAAAGAAGACTGTTTTAACAAACAGAAAACCCAATAAAAACGCTGTAAATACAATAGTTAGTGCTTCATATAAAACCATTTGCACCAATTGAAAATTACTAGCTCCGTAGGTACGTAAAACAGCCAAATCAAAAGCACGTTCTTTTACCATTTTATACAAACTCGTAAAAATTGTGAGACAAGAAATTACTAAAATTAAATAAGCGATTCCTGAAATGGTTTTAAAACCAATGCTTGTATATTCCTGTAGTTTATGCAGCTCATAAGCAGGCAATGCAGCTTGCATATTGGTATCCTTATTTATTTTTCTAGGTATGCTTAGAAGTGCTCTTTTACTTTTAAAACGAACTAATAAAGAAGTGATTTCTTTCTCTTCTTCGTGGTGCACATCGTGTTCATCATGATGCCCTGCTGCATGTTCTTCATGTTTTTCCTCTTCATGATGATGTACATCCCAAATGCTTTCTAAATTAGTAATCAATAAACGATCAATAACTTTTTGTGTAGGCTTTAATATTCCAACTACAGTTATTGCATCTTGATGCACATCTAAACTATTTTCTACCAAACCGTGAGAACTTAAAAAAGTATCACCAATATTTAAATGTAATTGTGCTGCAACAGTAGCTCCTAAAACAACTTCCATAGAGGCTGATACAAATCTTCCTTTTTCTAAAGTTGCATTGTAAAGACCAAAATAGTCTTTGGTGGTTCCTACAATTCTATATCCTTTGTAATTATCGCCATAAGAAATAGGTATGGCAGATTGTATCATTGGATGCTTGCCAATTTTTTTGGCTTCTTTATAAGAAATATTTCCAGTAGGATTGTCTAAATGCAATACCGAAGCTAACACCAGTTGTAACGGACTTCCCTTTGCTCCTATTACTAAATCGATATTACCTACATTGTGTTCAATTTGGTTTTTAAAAGCGTTTTTTAATTGTTGAATCCCTATTAAAAGGGCAATACTTAACGACAAAATAAAGACACTTAAAAAAGTATATAAAGGTTTCGATTTTATATTATGTAGGCTTATGCTCCAGATTTTCATAATAAAACGGTTTTATTAAAGAACGGTTTTACTCTCTGATCATGTGTAATTACAATTAAATTCGCTCCAGTTTGCTTTGCTTGTTTCAGGAGTAAATTCATCACAATTTCACAATTTTCATCGTCTAAACTAGAAGTAGGTTCATCTGCTAAAATAATTTTAGGTTTATGAATCACTGCTAAAGCAATACCTAAACGTTGTAATTGGCCTTCACTAAGTGTTTTTATGCTACTTTTTTTAAATTTAGATAAACCTAATTGCGCTAATAAAACTTCTATTTCCTTATGATTAATCGGTTTTTTACTAAATAAAAGCCTCGCTTGTAGGTTTTGAAATACATTTAAAGCTTGAATTGCATATTTTTTCTGAAATACAAGTCCGATATTCTCCCCTCTAAAAGCATCTAATTTGTGGTTAGACAATGCATTAATATCGATATCATTAACTACAACAGTCCCATTTACAGGTTCTAATAATCCTGCCAATAAATGTAAAAAAGTAGTCTTACCAATACCCGATTTTCCTATAACGAGTAAGTTTTCTTGTTTATCTAAAGCGATATCAGGAAAACTAAAAATACGATCATTTTTATTATATTGAAAAGTAAGACTACTTGTTTTTAGCATTTTAATGTGTTTATGACACTTTTACTTTATATTTTTAATTGACATCATTATTGCATCAATACCATTCCTTTTCTTTTTAAATTGATGGTATAACTAAACATGGTAATGGCAATAACAACCACAGAAATTAGTAACAAACCAACAATGGCATAAAGTAAAGAATGATCTTTTTTAGGCGCATACGTAAATGTTGGTAATTCCTTATACATCGTTTTATTAAACGTTTTGTTGTTGTACAATAAAGGAACAAAATAATTACGCCAATCTGCAGCAAATTGATACACTTGATTTTGGTAATTGTTATAATCTTCTTTTGTAGTACCTGCCATAGTACCTAAGGCACTTTGCGTAATAATTGCTGGAGATATCCATTGAAATTTAGATACCCAAGATTGTTGTTTTTTTAATTTATCTTCATAATCAGAGAAAAGTGGTTCCAATTCTTCTTTAATTAATTGCTGAGAAGCAATATATCCGTGCCAAAACGAACGCGCTTGAGATGGATCATTTACAGCATATTCGGGGTGATCTCTTAAAAAGTTATCTAATATTTGATCTTGCTTTTTAGTAGCTGCTGCTTTGTGTTCACGTATTTCACTAATCATTTCTGTTCTTGGCGGAATTGGATAAAAAATATCTCCGGTCTGACTGATAATAGAAGGCATTAGCAATACAAAAACAATCCATAATCCTAAAAGAGACAAAGCGTTTTTTGCAGATTTAGAGCTACTAATATTAATAGCAAAAGCCAAACTAAACCAAAATAGCATATAACAAAATACCAGGGCTAAAAACGAAAGGAAACTTATAAAAGGTACATTAGCGAAAAAACCAAATACAATGGCGGATACCACAATAATAATGATAAACAAACAAAACAAGCGCATGGCTAATTTTTGCAATACCCATTTTCTAATAGATATCGGTTGCGATGCCAGCAAACGTAAAGTACCTCTTTCTTTTTCTTCGGATAAAACATTGTAAGAAAATGCTATTATAAGCAACGGAAGTAAATAAACGATGACAAACATTAAATCGAAACTTCCAAAAAGCAACTGAATTGGACTGGTCATTTCGGTGAAATTCAGTGCAAAATCATCTCCAAATACTGTTGGCAATACATAATGCGTAAAAATATCACTTTGTCCTACAGCTAAAAAGCCCATATCATTAGAATCCATTGCAGCAACTCTAGGGTAGTAATTTCCAATAGAAATTGGGCTCGTCGGAATTTTATAACGAGACACATGCACATTCATTCCGTTTTCCAAAGAATCTAAAACAGCTAGCTTGTTTTTATCTGAAGCTTGCACTTCAGTTCTTGCTTTCGAAATATTTACTTTCCTTTTTTCTACTTTATTTTCGCCATTAAAAGCAGCAAAAACAAATAAACCCAATAAAAGAATACTAATCAACTGTATCCAACGACTGCGCAGAAGTATTTTTAATTCATATTTAAAATTATAGTACAGCATGCGATAGTTAATTTTTTTTACGGTTAAAAACGAATAATAAAGAGGTAGTAAACAATATCCAAGCCAATAAAATAAGCATACTAATTTTCTGTTGTTTTAAAACAGTGCTTAAGTTTACATGCTCGTATTCAAACTTCGGAAGGTTTTTCCAGGTATCTGATTTTGCTAAATAACCACGCTCCATATAACTTGTGTTATTCGCGTAATTATCATTTAAAAACTTTTGTGTTTCAATTCTATAACTTTCAGAAGCATCAGCAAAATCCCAATGAGATTGATAATCCGTACGAGCAATTCCCATAGATAAAAATCGAGCAGAAAGAAACGGTGAAATAACAGAAAGTGTATTGTACGTAGCTACTTGCTTTTGAAACTGTGCCTTTAAAACAGCATAATGCTTTTTATATATACTAGCTTGATACTCCTCTCCTTTTTGCATACGATACGCAATAAAATTAAAAGGAAGTTGGTTTAAACTATCCACACCATATTCTAATAACACGTCTTTTTCTAATTGTTTAGAAGCTTCACTCCAAGGGTTATGTCCGTCTAACCCTTCTTTTTTAGCATCAGAAATAGTAGTCGCAAATTCTTGATGAGTTGGATATGGATATTTTGATTCTGCAAAATTACTAGCAACTTTTGGAGCTACTAAGCAAGAGATAATCCAAACACCCAATGCGACAACAAGCGACACACTCGATTTTTTAACTTGAATAGAAATAAAAAGTACAATATTGATAAATACAGTATAATAAAATAAATAGATCAATAGCAATAAACCTAAAGAAAGCCAACTAAACGATGTATAGCCTTCTATAGATGAGAGTACTATACCAGAAAGCACAAATAATAAAGTTGTAAGAATAAAAATAGGTAGAAAAATAGAGACCCACTTTCCTAAAATCATTTTCCAATATACCATACCCTGACTCTTTAATAAAGCCATAGTTTCCATTTCTCTTTCTTTGGTAACACTATTATATCCTATTAAAATAATTAAAAGCGGTAAGATAAATAGTAAAATAAAATCTGGTGAAAGCACTCCAAAACGCGCCAAACCTGTTTGGTCTGCAACACTACTATATTGTGCTTCATTACGTTTGTGTGCTTCTAAAAAAATAGAAGTACCTGTGTATTTATTAACCCCTTGATCTAATAACGAAAGTGGATGTTTAGGTTTAAATACATAATTACCATAATGTGCCGCAGAATGCGGATTTTTCTCTCCCTGATTTTCCCAAACAGCACGTTCTTCTGTTTTTGCTGATGCTACTTCTCCAATCGATTTTTTATATTGATTTCTGCTTATCCAAACGGAAACAAGCAATAATAACAATACAATAATTCCAGAAAGTTTAACACGACCATCTCTAAAGAGCTCTTGGATTTCTTTTATAATTGTTTTTTTAATCATTTTTACGGCGTATTTACAATCATGGTTTTAAGATATACTTTCTCTAATTCTGATAAAGAAATGTCTTTAGAAACAAATTGTTCAAACAATTGTCCGTTTTTCATAATCCCTATATTTGTAGCGATTTCTTTTGCTCTAAAAAGATCGTGAGTAGCCATTAAAATAGCTACATTTTTCTTTTTAAGTTCTTGTAGTAATAAACCAAATTCGTTACTTGCTTTAGGATCTAAACCAGAGGTTGGTTCATCTAACAAAAGTACTTTTGCCTGTTTAGCAAGTGCAATAGCAATCCCTACTTTTTGTCGCATTCCCTTAGAAAAAGCATTGGTGCGTTTGTAAAAAGCATCCGATTGTAAACCAGCTTGTGTTAAAAGAGATTCTAACTGTTCCTTTTTTAAATTCTGACCACCGATACCAGAAAAGTAATCAAGATTTTCTACAGCGTTCAATGTTGGGTACAACATTAAGTTTTCGGGAATATAAGCGATGTCTTTTTTGGTTTCTAAATTGTTCTTTTCTACATCTTTTCCATTAATCAATGCTGTACCAGAAGTTGCTTTCAGAAAACCTAATAATAAATTTATAGTGGTAGATTTTCCCGCTCCATTAGCACCTAAAAGACAATATATTTCGCCTGGTTTTACCTGTAAGGATAATTCATTTAAGGCAACAAAATCTCCATATTTCTTTGTCAGTTTCTCTGTTTTAATCATGTGATTTATTTTAGTGATGTTTTATTGTGTTATTGGCCATTGATCTTCTTGAGGAAATGATTTAGCTTTCCAAGTCTCTATTTCTTCATCTGTTAATAAACAGGTGTTTAATCGAGCGATTATGGCTTCTTTCTCTAAATATTGACCAATAAAAACTAATTCTATTTTACGGTCTCCATATATGGCGTCCCAACCTTTTTCTATATCGTCTTTATTTTCTACAAAAACAGCAGAACTAATGCGTTCTCCAAAAGACATCGATGCCCACCAAACACCTGCAGAGTCTGCTTTACAAGATCCTCCTGCGGAACTCCAAAGTAAAGCTTGGTCAGACCTAGAGGCTAACCAAAAAAGCCCTTTACTTCTTATAATATTCTGAGGAAAATCTGTATTTAAATAGTTTAAAAATCGAGCTGGATGAAATGGTTTTTTACTCCTATAAACGAGAGAGTTAATTCCGTATTCTTCCGTTTCTGGCACGTGCTCATTTTCTAATTCTTTTAACCAACCTGCAGAAGCTTCTGCTTTTTCATAATCAAATAACCCCGTGTTTAAAACGCTTTCTATTACAACTTTAGAGTTTTGTGTGGTAATAATACTTGCTTCAGGATTTAATTTTTGAATAATTGCATGCAGCGTTGCTACTTGTTCTTCAGTAACTAAATCTATTTTATTCAAAATAATTACGTTTGCAAATTCAATTTGGTCTGTTAACAGGTTTACAATAGTTCTATCGTCTCCTTCTATATTCGTCAACTCTCTTGTGGCTAAATAATCTGCACTAGAAAAATCTTTTAAGAAATTAAAAGCATCTACCACCGTAACCATCGTATCTATATAGCTAAACTTGCTTAAATCTATTTTACCATCTTCACTTTCAAATGTAAAAGTTTGAGCAACAGGAATCGGTTCACTAATTCCGGTGCTTTCTATAAGTAAATAATCAAATTTATTTTGAGCAGCTAGTTTTTCAACCTCAATCATTAAATCTTCTCGTAACGTACAGCAAATACATCCGTTAGACATTTCGACTAACTTTTCTTCGGTTCTAGAAAGTGTGTTTTCATTTTCTAGAAACTGAGCGTCTATATTCACCTCACTCATATCATTTACAATAACAGCTACTTTTAACCCTTCTTTGTTATGCAAAATATGATTTAATAATGTGGTTTTACCAGCTCCTAAAAATCCACTTAAAACAGTTACTGGTAATTTTTTAATTCCTTTTATCATTATTATTTTATATTTAGAATTGGGATTATTTATGAAGGTTATCGTAATTAATTGAAGATATTTAAGCTATTTGCAATCGCTTGTTCTAAAACAGCAGGTTCACTACCAGCACCAATAGTTAGTAATTTAGTTCCTGTTATTGGCACGCCTTTAAATGGTCTTACAAATATTTTTCCGTCTGGAGTTCTTTCAAAATAAGTGTAATTTGTTTCTTTAGCTATTTGTACACAACCTTTAACTCTAAGTATACTCTTAGGCAACTGATTACATATAAGATCTATGCACTCTTTAGAAGGTAAAACAGGTAAATCTATAGAACAAGAAGACCAATGTGCTTTTTGATGCGCTAATTTATCAACCACATTTTTAGAAGGTAAAAGAATGGGTAACAACTCCACATCTAGCTTCTCCATAGCGATAATTTTAGCAAAAGGGTTGTGTTTTTTTAAGTCTTTAATTACCAATTCCTTCCTATGTTCTGAAGGTCCATCAAGATGTGTCAACACAATTAAAGAGGATACCTGTATTTGATTCGCTTCTAAATCATTGTGTTCACCACGTTTTTGCCAATTTAGTACATCTACCACAGAGATTTGTATAGGTGGTAAAAACCGATTGTTTACACCTACTCCTAAAAACTCCATAAGCGTACATGCATCTGATGTTCCGTTGGCTTCAATTAAAGTAATTCCGTTTTTTCTAATAGGAATTCCGTTTACATAATTTCTAAGTTCATGTATGCCACTGCAACAAATACAACTTCCGGTAAGCGCTTTTATATGTTTGTTATTTACTTTATCTAGAAACTGCTGTACATCCATATTGGCATTTTCATAATCATTTAAGATCACAAAAGGATTCCATTCTTTTTCAGTAAAACGATCTATTAAATAGTTTAATAAAGTAGTTTTCCCTGATCCTAAAAAGCCGACAATGGTAATAATTGCTTCCATATTGTAAAAACGCTTACGCTGATTTATACTTCTAGTAAATTTAATTTATTCATTTTTTCAATTAAATTTCCTGTAATTGCTACCACTGCAGGTTTAGGAATATTATCTTTATCAAAAGGCCACGTACTTGTAGGCCTACTTAAATCTTTTGTTTGTTCACCAGGATGTTGCACACTTAAAAACAAGGTTTTACCATCAGGAGAAAACCAAGGTCCTGTTAGTTCTGCATCTCTTGGTGCAGTGGCAACTCTAATTACTTTACCAGCGTCTTTTCCGTATCTCGGAATTACAAATAAACTGTTGTTTTTAAAAGGTAAATACGGTTTATCGGCTCTATTCATTGCACTACCAGACATGTCTGATGTCATCCAAAGATTCCCTGCTAAATCGAATGCTAAGTTATCCGGACAAGAAAATCCTGATTCCTCTCCTCCTGCTTTGTACGTTTCTGCTTTAAAGGTTAGCGAATCAAAAGCACCATTTGTTTCTTCAATTTTTAAAATTGATCCGTGGTAATCACCTTTTGGTTTGTTATTTGTTAAGGAGACAAAAATGTTTCCGGTAATAGGATCTATTTCTATGTCTTCAGGTCTGTTTAATGCAGTAGCTCCAATTAGTTTTGCAGCTTCTCTAGCTCTAATTAAAACTTCTGTTTGGTCTTTGAATTTACTTTTTAAAATCGGTTGATTCTCCCAATCCATAGCCAACCATTTTCCGTTGATGGTATCTGCCACATAAAGAGTTCCTTCTTTTAAAGAACCTGGTTTAGAAGAAATAAATTTATACAGATGTTCATCGTTATGATCATCACCAGTATATGCAACAACACGTTTATCTTCTAGTTCGTAAAGAGTACAACATTCGTGTGCAAAACGCCCTAAAGCAATGTGTTTTTGTGCAGTTCCGTCTTTTGGGTTTACTTCTACGACCCAACCATAATGTTCTGGTGGGTATTTATAAAATGCTTCCCATCCATATTCACTTGCTCGATGAGAAGGATTGTTATTTTCATCATATTCTGTTTCTCCAAAACAGGCATCATAGTTTTCTTCGCAGGTAATAAATGTTTTCCATGGTGTAATTCCGCCAGAACAATTACTATTCGTTCCAAATACGGTAGTCGCTTCTTTAATTGGAGTATCCCAATTTAGCGTCATGGGAGTTTGGGATGTAATACGTCTGTTATGAGGATCATTTTCAACAACGTTCCAAATGCCATTTTCCTCTTTTATTCGTACAATACTGCCACCAACATTGTACATTTCTCTATCTACTTGCTCTTTGGTTTTTGGTGTTTTATTTTCTTCGGATTTATTAAAATCAGAAACAAAAAACGGATTTATATATTCATGATTTATCCATAATAAACCGTCTTTAGGGTTGTTTTCATCCAAAGGAATAAAACAGATAAAATCATTATTGAAGCCAAAAGTATCAGTATTATTAATGCTTTCTCCCCATTTAATGATGGAATGATACTCTAATCCATTGGCTAATAATAAATCGTCTTTATCCGAAGGCAATAATCCTTCTAAAACCAAATTTTTTAAAAT
The DNA here is from genome assembly GCF_019278485.1 of Polaribacter sp. R2A056_3_33. NCBI lineage: Bacteria > Pseudomonadati > Bacteroidota > Flavobacteriia > Flavobacteriales > Flavobacteriaceae > Polaribacter > Polaribacter sp. R2A056_3_33. Next base: position 3,635,862 of record NZ_CP058984.1, on the reverse strand, counting down.
TTTGAATTGGTCATTAGACATAACATCAATTCCTTTTGCAGGAGTTGTTGTATTGCCACAACTTACTAAAAACTGAGGAGCAATCGCTAAACCTACTCCTGCTTTACCAATAAAAGATATAAATTTTCTTCGATTATATTCCATATTACATTCTTGCTTTAAATAATTATTAATTCGTAATTAATTAAAAGCTAAATTATATTTTTTCTTGAGCGATAATCTTTAAGAAATCGTTACGTTTTTCTGTTTCAGTAAAACAACCTCCATATTCTAAAGTGGTTGTAAAACTGCTTTGATCTTTGATACCTCTAGAAGAAACACAAAGGTGTTTTGCTGTCACCGAAACAATTACATCTTTAGTACCTAAAATAGTTTGTAAATCGTTCAAAATTTGAAGTACAAGTCTTTCTTGTACTTGCGGACGGCGTGCATAATAATCTACTAACCGATTTATCTTAGACAAACCGATTACTTTGTCTTTAGGAACATATGCCACATTTGCATACCCTATTATTGGCAAAAAGTGATGTTCGCAAGCAGAATCTATCGTAATATTTTGTTCTACTAACATTTTATTATACCCATATTTGTTTTCAAAAGTGGATAGTTTAGGTTTGTTTATAGGATTTAAGCCATAAAACAACTCTTTTACATACATTTTAGCAACACGATATGGAGTGCCAGACAAACTATCATCAGTTAAATCTAAGCCCATTTCTTCCATGATCTTTTTAAAATGATGCTGGATGTTTTCTATTTTTTCTTCATCACTTTTATCAAAAGCATCTGCACGTAAAGGTGTTCTTATACTTGATGAGAAATGATTGTCACCTACAATTTCTATTTGTTTTTTATTTTTCATTTGTACAACATTTATCGGTTTTACACTGGCAATATTTTCTATTATAGGTATGTAAAATAATTAGTGCAATTGCTGGTATATAAATTGCGCTTTCTGGTATAGAAAGCAATGCTATTTTTTCATTGATAATCACAATAAACAGTAGCAACCAACTAAACCACAAGGCAGGTTTCATCCAGGTATTTGTAGTAGTTTCCGTAGATCTATAAATGGCAAAAAATGAGATTACTAAAAAGAAGTAATCTATAAATTTCCACCAAACAGGTGTCGTACTGCAACAGGCTGATGCGCCTGCTTGCACTATAAACAATAAGGGAGTAGCAGCACAATGTATAAGACAAAGAGAACTTGCTATAGCACCAATGCTATCGGATTTTTGTTTTGAAATAATCATTACTATTTTATTAATACAACTGAGTTGCAAATGTAAATAATAAATTTGTTATTACAACTAAGTTGCACTATATTTGTTATATGGGAATTATTAGAAAAACAAAGGCTGTAGAAGTATTACTTAATGAGTTTAAAAACAGTTCTGTAGCTATTTCTGCAAAAATGCTAATAAATCAATTAGATACTGAATTTAACAAAACAACGATATATCGTATTTTAGATAAGCTAGAAGATGATGGTGTTTTGCATTCTTTTCTTGGTAAAGATGGACTTAAATGGTATGCTAAATGTACCGGATGTTCAGCTACAGAGCACAAAGATGTGCATCCGCATTTTCAATGTCTAAGTTGCGGTAAAGTAGATTGCTTACAAGTAAAAGTTGTTATTCCTAAAATAGAGAACAGACAAATAGCTTTTTCCCAGGTGCTTATACAAGGGAAATGTGAAGAATGTATTGGATAAAAAAACCAACTAAATAACTTGTAATTTATTTAATTGGTTTTATAATACGCTTAATTTTAATTTATGATCAAAAGATTTTATTAGTAAAAAGTAGATACTTATACTGTTTATTCGACTTAAAATTACCGTTATTTCCTATGCAAATAATGTTTCTGTAACTGTATATATTTTTTATAACGAATTTTAAGTAGCTCCAAAAAAAATACTTGTAGGTTCATTTATTCTATAATATCCTAAAAGTTTATATTTCCGTAAAAATCTCACTTTCAGCCAATCTAGATTTTGGTGTTTTTTCTGTTGAATTAAAATCAGATTCAGTTCTATAGCCCAAAGAAACAGCTACTAAAGAAGTAAAACCTTTTTCTCTTAATCCGAATTCTTCATCTAATGCTTTTACATCAATACCCTCCATTGCTGTTGCATCTATTTCTAAACTTGCAACTCCTAATAAAAAGCTTCCAATGTTTAAATATACTTGTTTTTCCATCCAATGTTGATAGTCTTTTAAGTCATATTTATGAATGTTTGCAAAAGCGTTCATTGCTCCATACATACCATTTTTGACGTCTTCATTTGGGAATCTTCCATCTTTATCTTGTAACTCTAAAAGGTGTTTAAAATAAGCATCATCTGCACCTTCACTTGTTTTTGAACAGAATAATACAACTGCAGAAGCGTTTACCACTTTTGGTTCGTTAAAATGAAAAAAACCTTTCGTTCCCTTTGCCATACGTGCTTTTCCTTCGGTAGTTTCTGCAATAATAAAATGCCAAGGTTGAAGGTTTACACTTGAAGGGCTCATTCTTAGTAAATTTTTAACTTGCACCATATCTGCATCAGATATTTTCTTGGTCGGATCAAATTCCTTAGTGGTGTATCTCCAGTTTAATGTTTCTTGTAAGTTCATATTATATTTTTTTATTTTACTATCATTTTTATAGTGACAAAAGTATACAGAGCATTTGTATCTTACAAGAACGGTCAAAAAGGATAGTACCCAAAACCTCTTACAAAACATACTTAAACAACTAAAATACAACTACTTAAATTAAATGTTAAATTTACTATAAAAAGTATAGTTGTATACCTTAGTATAGTAATATATCTTTGTTGGTTCAAAAAAAATTACAGCCTTATGTACACATATAAAGGAAAAGAATATCCTTGTTGCGCAAGTTTAACTATGGGAATGATTGGTGGTAAATGGAAAACGGTTATTTTATTTCATTTACGCAACACTGCACTTCGCTACAATGAATTAAGAAAGGAAATGCCAACAGTTACAGAAAGAACCTTAAGTTTACAATTAAAAGCACTGGAGGAGGATGGTATTATTAATAGAACCGTTTTTACCTCTAAAGCTCCTTTAAAAGTATCATATTCATTAACCGATTTTGGTAAAACTCTAATTCCGGTTGTACAATCTATAGCAGATTGGGGTTTTTCTGTACTTGAAAAAGATAAAAGTGTTGGTGTTAATATATAAATGTTAAGACTTACAAACACACGTTAAATACACCATATTTTACCCCTATTTTGCAACTTTTCCAAAGTTAGAATTCTTAAAGCTGATGAATACATAATATTTTTAAATATTAAACTAAAACTTTAAATGAAGCTGCATAAACTCAACATTAAGTGGTTTCTATAAGTGTTGTTTTAACATAAATTGATAAAAATATTTGAGTTTTAATGAACTCTTTTACAATAAGAATTACTGTTTATTTGTTCTGTCAGAAAAGAAGTACGTTACAATACCAGTTAATACAAACAACAACCCGATGGCACTTTCTTTCGGTTTTTCCATTAGCATATACCCTAATATCCATATACTAAAAACCACAAAAACAATTTGTAGAAATGGTTTTAACGGACTCTTAAAAGCTCCTTTTCTTCCTTTTAACCAAAATATAGAAGCAACGGTTAAGGTTCCCATTAATTGTAATAAGAAACTAGCATATAAAAGAACTTGCTCAAAAGTACCTGTAAGCGTTAATACAATACTTATTCCTGCTTGTAACCACAAGGCTCTTACTGGTATTCCGTTTTTGTTTTTAACGGCTATTTTCCTCCAAAAAGAATGATCTTTAGCCATTGCAAATGTTATTCTAGATCCAATCCAAAGATAACCGCTTACGGTTGCAATAAGTTGTATGGCAATTAAGTAACTCACCCAGTTCCCTCCTTCTGTGCCAAAGATGTTTTTAAAAGAAATAAAAGCGACTTCCACCTTACCCGAAAGTTGATCTACAGAAGCATGTTTTAAAAATACAACTTGCAACAGTACGTAAATTATGGTGACTAATGCAGTTCCGAATAGTAAAGCTTTTGGTAAATTTCTTCTTGCATCATCAATTTCATCCACGATGTATGCGGCAGAATTCCAACCTGTATATGCATATGTTACATATAATAGTGAAACAGCAAAACCAGGTAATAATATTTCGTCTTGCCAAGAATTACTAAGATCTATAGCGGTTACATCTTGCGTAGGTACAAAACTAAAACCGAGTATAATTAAAATTAGTACAAAACCAATTTTAACACCTGTAGAAATGTTTTGAAATTTTCCGCTTTGCCCAACGCTTATAGAGTGAATTGCAGTCAATATTAAAATCACCAAAATACCGAACCAATCGTTAAATATAGTTGGATTTATAGGATTTAAATAGCTTTTCATAGCCATTACAGAAATAGCAATCGGAGCCGAAAAACCAACAGTTAAGGAAACCCAAGCGTAAATATACCCAACAATTGGATGAATTAATTTAGATAGAAATACGTAATCTCCACCAGAATCATCAAAATTTGTACCTAATTCGGCATAAGTTAATGCACCAATTAAAGCAAATAAACCACCTAACAACCAAATTAGCACGATACTCCATGTATTTTGAATATCAGTTAATTGATACCCTAAACTGGTAAAAACTCCAGTACCAATCATATTGGAAATAACCAAAGCTGCTGCTGTCTTCCAACCTATTTTGTGTTTACCTTTCATGAACTTTGGTTATTTCCTTTTCAGAAATATCTAATTATATTTTGTAGTTTAATCTTGCAAAATAAAATGCTCCCGTTGTTCCCATTTGAACCGATGCATATTTAAATACACCAAAATAACTGTTGTCATAAATTTGTTCATCTGGCAATACATCAAATAAATTATTTGCTCCAACTGTTAAAGAAAGATTATCATTTATATTGTAAGAGCCTGTTAAGTCTGTAGTCACTTTTCCTGAATGTAATTGAGCGCCTCCAAAAGGAAAACCATTTCTAGTTATTTCTCCCCAATACGTGTTTCTTAACATTACGCCAAACTTATTTTTTGTTAAATCGACCGTAAATATTGCTTTGTCCTGAGGATTATTAGATTCAATTAAACTTTTTTCTTGAGCACCAAAATACACATCTTCTTGACCTACAAAAATGTCCGGAACATTATTAAGTGTATCGTCTACTTCCGTTTCATTATGGTTGTACAATAAAGAAAAGTTTAAAGCACCTTCATTTAAAGGTACTTTATAATTCATTACCAAATCTACACCTGCAGTGGATGTATTAATTGCATTGGTAAAAAAACGTGCAGAAGAAACACCTAGTGGCTTAAGAATATCTTGTAATTCTGATATTTCATCACCATAAACATCATTACCTAAACTACCTGTATAAATAATTCTATCGTCAATATCAACTTTATAAGCATCTAAAGTAATTTGAAAATTATTGGTAACCTTAGCTGTTAAACCAAGACTTATACTTGTAGAAGTTTCTTCTTTTAATTCAGGAATACCTAAAGTCTGAGCAATTTCACTATCGTTTCTAAACGTACCTCCATTAATAAGGTTTCCGTCAACCAAATCGGTAGCGATATTATTAAAATATTGTTGTTGTAAAGATGGCGCTCTAAATCCAGTTCCAAATGCACCTCTTAAAACAACAGCATCTGTTAATTTATATCTTGCTGCTATTTTTCCGTTAATGGTGTTCCCAAAATCATTATAATTTTCGAATCTACCAGCTACATCAACTAAGAATTTGTCAGTAAAATTAAGCTCAACATCTGCATATATTCCTACAGAAGATCTTTGCTCATCTACTTCATTATTCGGTGCAAAACCTGGAAATGAATTTGCTCCATTGCCAATATACGAACCTTCTTCACCTGCATAAATCGTATAATTCTCGTATCTGTATTCAGCACCAAAAGCCAAACCAAGTCCGCTCATGATAGTATCATCAAATTTAGAAAAGTCTAAGTTTATGGTATTTTGTAAAAAAGTATGTCCACCTGCATCAAAAGAAGTCGGACTATTAGTGCCCAATGCATCATTTACAGTATTAGAAATGCCATAATCAAATTGATTGTAACCATTGGTATTACTCAAATCAAAATCCCATTCACCAAGTTTTGTTTTATAACCTGCGATTAAAGAAAGGTCGATTATTGTAGATTCCAACATGGGTTGAAACCCGTTTGGATATAACTCTAAAACATGACCTTCTGAAGGTAATCTTCTAAAACCAAAACCATTACCCGTTCTATAGTTTCCACCACCTGCTGCGTAAAAAGTACCATTTTCACTTGTGGGAAGTTCAAGGTTTACAAAAACCTGGGTATTGGTTATAGCCGCATCTCCAATTTGAAAATTAAAATCATCACGAGTTAAACCAGCAGCATTAATCAATTCGTTATCACGTTCTCTGGCACCATCATTAGAAAAATCATACGCAAAGAAATTGCCTAAATCAGACTGGTCATAAATAACCAAATTATGATTTTGGCTTCTACTTGTTTTACCTCTATCATTAAATTCTGCCGTAAGGTTTATAAAACCACCTTTATTGCCAATTTTGGTACCATAATTTACATTTAAATTAAAAGTCTCTCCATCGCCTTCCGAAGTTAAACCATAAGTAGTACCAACCTCTAAACCAGTATTTTTCTTTAAAATAATATTAATGACCCCTGCAATAGCATCAGATCCGTATTGAGCAGCAGCCCCATCTCTAAGTACTTCAATTCTATCGATAGCGGCTGAAGGTATCGAAGATAAATCTGTACCAACAGATCCGTTTCCAACCGTGTTTTGATTATTTAATAACGAGGTCGTGTGTCTTCTTTTTCCGTTGATAAGTACCAAAACTTGATCTGGACCTAAACCTCTTAAAGAAGCAGGATCTACATGTTCTGTTCCGTCCGAAGAAGATTGTCGATTAGAATTAAATGAAGGTACTAAATTCGCTAGCAAATCATTCGCCGTAGTTTGTGCACTTGTTAATTTAATTTTAGACACATCTACAATATCTACCGCTACAGGAGTTTCTAATTTCGTTTGTCTTGGATTTCTTGTTCCTACCAGTACAACTTCCGAAAGAATCTCTGATGATTCTTGTAAAACAATCGTTAAGTTTCGTCCTCCTTGTTGTTTCTGAGTTTTAAACCCTAATGCAGAAAAAACTAAAATTGCGTTTTCATTATTGCTAGAAACAGAAAAATTACCACTGTTATCTGTAATAGTTCCTGTTGATGTACCTTCGATAATAACATTTACGTCTTCTAATGGTGAGTTATTGATATCAATAACTTTTCCGTTGTATATTTTCTGAGCTGATAAACAGAGTGTTGTACTTAGAAATATAAATAATAAAAAGGACCTCATAAATTTTAATTTAAACTGATTTTGATTGAATTAAAGTATCTAATTAAAACCGTGCAAGATAATAAAAATCGAAATATTCGAACCCTTTTTATGATGTAAATGATTACCAACTAACACCCGCTCCACCACCACCAGAACTACCGCCTCCAAAACTTGATGACGAAGAAAAAGATGACGAAGAACCAGAAGACGAGGAAGTCTGTCTTACTTTTTTAGCAAGAACTACCTTCTTTTCATCTTGATAATTACAATTCCTACATTCATAAAAATCAACGCGCTCTCCTGCAGATGCATAAGTTGCAGCTTTTAGAAGTTTAGATGATTTTTTTCCGTACGTTTTATAACCACATTTTGTGCAATCACTATATTTTCTGCTATTAATTCCTTCGTATTCTAAAATTAAAATATCACTTTGGTCTTCCGTTACCCAAACATCGTAACGAGTAGATTTGAGATTTTCTTCTAAAATTTGAGCAGCTTCTAAAAATTCATTTTCTGTCCATTCGTTTTTTAGATGTAATAATTCTCCATTCACTTTACTATAACGAGGAGCTGTTCGATATTCTTGCAAGCGTTTTTTTACCAATTTAGAAATGAAAAGTATTGGAATTGGAAATAAATAGATAAGACAACCTAATTTAAATTCGTCCAATCGATTATACTTGTCATAAAAATCGTCTTTAGATACTTGTGTTTGAAATATTACACCGTAATACCACACAAAAAATAATATACAAACAAAAGCATAACCAAATAACAAATAATGATACCACTGATAATGATCATCTTTTTGATGTACAATACTAGTACCGTAGACTTCTTGTATAACTTGTGGATTGTCTAAAAACTCACGTATTCTAACCACCGAATTTACCAACCCTTCACCATAATTTCCATTCTTAAAATTAGGCACAATTTCATTTACACCAATGCGATAACAAACAGCATCCGTTAAAATTGGTTCTAGACCATAACCAACCTCAAACTCTGTTCTCCGCTGGTCCATTACCGTTAAAATTAGCAATCCGTTGTCTGTATCTGCTTTACCAATGCCCCATAATTCGAAAAGATCTACAGCAAATTCTTTAGGTATTTCTTTACCAATACTCGGAACCACAACTACTGCAACTTCTACAGATGATTTTTGTTCTAATTCAAATAATAATCGATTTATTTGAATTTCTGAAGAAGCATCAATATAATCATATGGATCAGATACATATCCAATAATTCCTTTGCCTCTTGGACTCGGTACTTCTTTAATTGAATAACTTTCTTTACCACTATTATAAACTGGTACTTTAAACCTTGGATAAGTAATTTTTAGTTGCTCAACCGTCTTTTGGTCTAAAGGATTTTTGACAGAAGTCTCTATTACTTCTGTAGCATTGGTAGCACCCTCCGTAATTCCCTGACTAACAATTGTTATTGGGGTAAAAAAACAGGCTAACAACAGGCTGTACAGTACAAAATTTTTAGTCTGTTTATAATAGGTAGCATGGTGTACTTTCATCAGTTATTTTTATATTTTTAAAACTAATAAACTAGGTTTTATCTATGTTCGATTAAACTTCTTTCCTCAACACTTCCAATGGCGGACTTTTTAAAACCGATTTTAAATTACTCAAACCAATTACAACTACTAAAAATGTAATTCCTGGGAGAAAAACTAAAAACGGAATTGCAGATGGTATAAACGGTTCTTTAAATATAAAGGTGGCTAATAATTGACTACCAATTAAAGACAATAAAATACCCGTTAAACTACCCAAAACTCCTAGGTAGACATATTCTAAGGCCGTAATTTGTAAAATTTGTTTGCTTTTTGCACCTAATGTTCTTAACAATACACTTTCTTTAATTCGTTGGTATTTACTATTTCTAACGGAACCAATCAACACAATAAAACCTGTTAAAATGCTAAAAAACGCCATAAAATTAATGATCCAAGAGATTTTATCTAAAATATCTTCTACAATGGTAAAAACCTGACGTAAATCTAAAATAGTAACATTTGGGAATTCTTGCACCAACGCTCTCTGTAATTCCGCAGAACCTTCTTTATTTGGCACATGGGTAGTCATTACATTAAATTGAGGTGCATTTTCTAAAACTCCCGTTGGAAACAAAATCATAAAATTGACTTTCATACTACTCCAATCTACTTTTCTGATGCTTCCCACGATGGTTTCCATCAACACACCTTGAATGTTGAAAACAATTGGATCTCCTACCTTTAAATTGGCATCTTCAGCAAAATTATCGGAAATAGAAATATTAATTGGTACTCCTTTAGTCATTTTTCCTGTCCACTCACCTTCTATAATTTCTTCGGTTTCTGCTAATTCTTCTCTGTAGGTAACTCTAAATTCTCTGTTTAAGATCCATTTTTTCATTTTAATAGTAGAATCTTTCCGAATCTCATTTACCGTTTTACCATGAATAGTTTCCATACGCATGGTAATAATTGGTATGTTATCAATTACTTCCAATCCTTTGCTAGTAAAAGTTTCTAAAATAGCCGTTTCCTGCTTTTGTTGAACATCCATTAGAATAATATTCGCATCATTCTTTTTATTTTCTATGGATGTTTTTGCTAGTAAAATATCCTTCGTAAAGTATAACGTACTTATTAGAAAAGTCCCCAACCCAATCGCTAAAACAAGCACCATCGTTTGATTATTGGGTCTAAATAAATTCAATAAACTTTGACGTTTTGTATATCCCCAAGAACTTGGGAAGAATTTTTTAATCAATTTGATGAAAAGATTAGCAACACCTGCCATAATTGCAAAAGTGATAAAAATACCTGCGGTAAAAATCAATCCGTTTACGGCATCTTTTAGCATCCAAAAAGAAAACAAATAAATGAAAAGTAAAATTGCCAATACTACTGCAATTCGTGCTTTTTTAGGTTTTTGTAAATTATCTTCAGAACCTCTTAAAACCTCTAAAGGAGAGACGTACCAAGTACCTAACAAGGGTAATAATGCAAATAAAACGGACATTAAAACACCTAAAGCAACGCCCATTATTATAGGTTGAGCAGAAATTGAAATGGCAACATCAAAAGGTAAAAAATCTTGTAAGAGATACGGAAAAGCATATTGTAAACTAACTCCAATAACAGCACCAATTAAACCGCCAATCAACCCAATACCAATAATTTGGATTAAATAAATTAAAAAAGTTTGTTTTCTAGAAGCTCCTAAACATTTTAAAACAGCTACATTTTTTAGTTTTTCCTTAATATAAATATGTACAGAGCTCGCAATACCAATACAACCTAACAAAAGTGCTATAAAAGCGACTAAATTTAAAAATCGACTTACATTATCATACCTTCTCCCCAATCGCTCACTGGTACTTGTATGCGTATCTAAATCGGCATTTTCTGCCTTAAGAATAGTATCTATTTTGTTTTCTAAAGTGACTAAATCCATTGTAGGAGCTTCAAAAAAGTACTGATATTCTTTTCTACTTCCTAATTGTAACAATCCTGTTTCTTCAACAAAACGAAACGGAATTAAAACCGTTGGTGCCACAGAAGAAGAAATTGCTGTACTACCCGGAATTGATTTTAAAGCACCAATAATTTTAAACGTATTTTTACCTAATTTAATAGAATCTCCAGGGTTTATATTATATTGTAAAAGCAAGGTAGCATCTACCAAAGCACCTCCCAATTCTTGATATTTTTTACCAGCATTTTCAGGTTCCGTAGATAAATCTCCGTAAAACGGAAAATCACCTTCCATAGCTCTAACCTTTACTAATTTTGTCCCATTATTTTTAGGAAAAGCAGCCATAGACACAAAATTGACTTCAGATGCATCTGCGCCTAAAGAATCTATAATAGCTTGTACTTTTTTAGAAGGTATTTGTTTACTATCAATAATAAAATCGGCTCCCATTAAGGATTTCGACTGTAGCTTTATGTTTTGCTTTAAATTGTCACTAAATAACTGAATGGAAACTACAGCTGCAATACCTAAAATAATAGATGCCATAAAAAGCATCAACCTAGAAAGGCTTGCTTTTCCGTCTCTCCAAGCCATTTTTAATAGCCACTTAAAATTTACTTTTGAAGTCATTTTACGCATTAATAGTGTTTGTTTTTTCGTTAGAAATAATCTTACCACCTTTTAATCGTAAAATCTGTTGTGTTCTGTTAGCTAAATCTAAATCGTGTGTAATAATGATTAAAGTCGTGCCCGCTTCTTTGTTCAATTCAAACAATAATTGAATGACCTTTTCGCCAGTTTCTTCATCTAAATTACCAGTTGGTTCATCTGCAAACAAAATAGAAGGTCTATTAGCAAAAGCTCTTGCCAATGCAACTCTCTGCTGCTCTCCTCCAGATAATTGCGATGGATAATGGTGTAACCGATCTGCTAAACCTACTTTTTCTAACAATGCTATTCCAAATTTAGCTGCATTTTTTTCGCCTTGTAACTCTAAAGGAACAATTACGTTTTCTAAAGCTGTTAAAGTAGGTAATAATTGAAAATTCTGAAAAATAAAACCGACTTCTTTGTTACGCAATGCAGCACGTTCATCTTCATTTAAATCTTGTAAAGAATTGCCGCACAACTCAATAGTTCCAGCAGTTGGGTAATCTAAACCTGCAGACAACCCCAATAAAGTCGTTTTTCCACTTCCAGAAGGCCCTACAATAGAAAAAATACTTCCTTTTTCTACTTCAAAAGAGATATTGCTAATTACTGTTAATTTTTTAGAACCACTAGTATAAGTTTTCTCTAAATCATTAATCTTTAATATATTTGACATTACTTTTATTTAATTTCTTACTAAAATATTCCGATGTTGAAAAATAATCAATTGCTTATACATATCAACAATTTATCTCAAAAGGTTTTCTTAAAATTTTGTTGCATTTTTTTACTGATATTCATATTCTCTTGCAAACAAGATGCTTCTAAAAAAACAACAAATGCTGAAACAACGACTCCTGATACTGAAATCAATCAGACCGAAAATAACAATGTAAAAACAATTGTTTTTTTTGGTGATAGTTTAACCGCAGGCTATGGTTTAGATGATGTTAACGATGCTTTTCCTGGAATTATTCAACAGAAAATAGACTCTTTACAATTGAATTATAGCATTGTAAATTCTGGCGTGAGTGGAGAAACTACATCTGGTGGAAAAAATAGAATTGATTGGGTACTAAATCAAAAACCAACCATTTTTATATTAGAATTAGGTGCAAATGATGGTTTAAGAGGTGTGCCATTAAAGCAGTCTAAAGAAAATTTGCAAGATATTATAGATGCTGTAAAAAAGAAATATCCAGAAACAATTATTGTGTTAGCCGGAATGCAAATTCCACCAAATATGGGACAAGAATATACTACTGAATTTAAAAATATGTTTCCTGATTTGGCAACAAAAAACGATCTGTATTTAGTTCCTTTCTTGTTAGAAAATGTAGGAGGTATTTCAGATTTAAATCAAAAAGATGGTATTCATCCTACAAAAGAAGGACATCAAATATTGGCTAAAAATGTTTGGACTGTTTTAAAACCAATTTTAAAATAAAGTGTTTCTAAAATATACATTTTAATATTTCTAAATATTTTTATGAAAAATATCCTTTTAATACTAATTACTTCACTTCTCTTTGTTTCCTGTTCAAATCAAACAGAAATTAGCAAGTACTTTAATTGTAACGCCACTACTTTTAACAATTTAGAAGAAGTAAAAGACGTTAAAAATTTGTTTTCTTTAGAGATACCAAATACATGGAAAACGAATTTGTATTATGACGATTTACAATCTTCTATTTACACAGCAGACACTACAAAACAATTAACAGAAACTTTGCTTTTAGATGTTACATTTATCAATAAAAACATTAATTTTGATACGTCTTTTAAACTAGAACGAGCGCAAGAAGATCTATCAAAAAATCTCATCAAAATAAAATCTGAAGAGACTACTTTTTTAGAAAAACCTTCTTATTACACCGTTTCAAAAGGAAAAAAAAGAAAGTTTGAATACCAAGTTTGCCACTTATTTATAAAAATAAACGACCAGAATTTTATACTTGCAAAGGCGGAAGTTTATGGCGATTCTTTAGTTAACAAAAGATTATGCGACGCACTTGCATTAATGAAAAAAATTAAAAATATTCAACAAAATGATTGAAAAACAACATATTACCGATAGATTTATAAAATACGTAACTATAGACACAGAGTCAGATCCTAACAATCCTGCTTTTCCGAGTACCGAAAAACAATGGGATTTAGCCAATGTATTAGTGGATGAGCTAAAACAAATTGGTATGAAAGAGGTAGATTTAGATGCCAATTGCTACATCATGGCAACTCTACCAAGTAATTTAGATTATGAAGTGCCAACCATTGGTTTTGTAGCACATATAGATACGAGTCCAGATTTTTCAGGTAAAAATGTAAAACCTCAAATTGTAGAAAACTATCAAGGCAATAATATTATTTTAAATGTAGAGGAAAACATCGTTTTATCGCCAGATTATTTTGATGATTTATTACAATATAAAGGTCAAACGATTATTACAACGGATGGTACTACCCTTTTAGGTGCAGATGATAAAGCCGGAGTTACAGAAATTGTAACCGCGATGGAATACCTAATTCAGCATCCAGAAATTAAACATGGTAAAATTAGAATTTGCTTTACTCCAGATGAAGAAGTTGGTAAAGGCGCACACATGTTTGATGTGGATAAATTTGGTGCAGAATGGGCATACACTATGGATGGAAGTCAGATTGGGGAATTAGAATATGAGAATTTTAATGCTGCCGGGGCAATAGTAACCATTACTGGTAAAATTGTACATCCAGGATATGCAAAAGGTAAAATGATAAACTCTATGCTAATTGCTAATGAATTTATTACAGCACTTCCAACAAACGAGATTCCGCAAAGAACAGAAGGTTATGAAGGTTTTTTTCATTTACATGATATCAATGGAAATGTAGAAAAAACTGTTTTAGAATACATCGTAAGAGATCATGATTTAGATTTATTTGAAAAGAGAAAAAGTTTAATGCACAAAATTGCGTTAGATTTTAATACAAGATACAATCAAGACTTAATTGAAGTAACGATTAAAGATCAATACTTTAATATGAAAGAAAAAATTACTCCAGTAATGCATATTGTAGATATTGCAGAAGAAGTAATGACAGATTTGGGAATTACACCTTTAATTAAAGCGATTCGTGGTGGGACAGATGGTTCTCAATTATCATTTAAAGGTTTGCCTTGTCCTAATATTTTTGCTGGCGGACATAATTTTCATGGTAGATATGAGTATGTACCTGTAGAATCTATGGTGAAAGCAACAGAAGTAATTATAGGTATTGCAGAAAAAATTTCTGTGAAATTTGCATAACAAAAAAAAGAGTCTTCAGTATCCTGAAGACTCCATATCATAGCATGATACTATTTGCGTAACATATTTCTTAAAAATAAAGCCCCTAATCTCTATCAATAATTATATGTAACACACAAATATAAACTTTTTTATAAAACCAACCAAATAATTAAAATAATTCAGGGTTTTTCCCTTTTACGTCTTTAAAAAAAGAGTGAAACACCTCAAAATCAGCATCTATACTTGCTGTGGCATAATAAGGTTTAGATATTTTTATCTTCTTATTTTTAAAGTCTAAGGTTGCCATAACAATAGGAACATTCGCTCCTTTTGCAATATAGTAGAACCCTGTTTTCCATTTATCTACTTTTTTTCTTGTTCCTTCAGGCGAAATTCCTAACCTGAATTCTTCCTTATTGTTAAACACATCAATAACGGCATCTACCATATTTGTACTCTTACTTCTGTCTACAGGTGTGCCTCCTAAAGCTTTAAATATAAAACCAAACGGACCTTTAAAAAGTGAAGATTTACCTATAAAATGAACCATAGTACCCGAAGACATTCTAGATAAAATTGCAATCGGAAAATCTAACCAACTGGTATGCGGTGCAGCAATAACAACGTATTTCTTAGGCTCTTTTGGAAAATCGTTTTCTAGTTTCCATCCTAATATCGTAAATAATATAAACCTTGCAATTGTTTTCATTTCATTCTCTAATCAAAGAACAAAATTAAGCATTAATAAGCTTTGGTTTAAAATTATGTGGAACTTTTGTTTCATAGGGTTGAATATCTGTAAAACATTCTGCTGGTAAATAAATTTCACTAAACTTCATCTGATTTGAATTAAACCATTTTACTTTATATAAAACTTCTGATACTACTTTTTAATATCTCCATTTGGATAAAATAAATTATCGTGATTTTCTTTTTTAATTCCGGATAAAACAAATTCAGGTGTAGAATAGTTAACTACATATTGAATAGTTTCTTTTCTAGTGAATTCTTTATTTTCTACTGATTTGTTATCTATTAAATCTCTAGTTCTTTTAATAGAACTTCTTTTTTTGAAAACTTCAAACTTTTTAGTTCTAAAGTAAATAATATTTCCATAATTATAATCAGGAACAATATATTCTGAAGCTTCTTTAATTAGAGATTTATAATCTGATTCTTTCGATTTCGTATCACCATCCATTTTTGCTATAAAAATCTCTTTAAAATTAGTTAACATTGATTCATACAGAATAACTTCTTTAAACTCCGTCTTATTATCATCAAAAAAAACACATGTATATTTTACTCTTTCTGCAATTTGTTCTCCAGTAACATCGTCTACAATTTTCTTTTTTATATCTTCAATAAAAGCTTCTTTTACAATCATAAAAGGAGGAACTAGCTTTCCGTCTCCTTTAATCATAAAATCATATAATAAAGGATGAGATTTAAATGTTACAATACAACCAACAGGATATTTATTTTTCATACTTATTTTTTCATTAAAGATAACTAAAAATCTTATATTTACTTCTAAGTAAGGAAGTTCTTTAGTTATTTTTAATAAACATTTATTGAGCCATTGTAAATTTTTAATTTCAATTAATTCAGACCTTTTTCTAAAAGGGATTAATACATACGTGAATTAGTAAAAGTGTTATTTATTTCAATTAAACACGATGATGTCAACATAATCGTGTTTAATTGAAGTAATTTAGTTGTGAGTTCAGTCATATATATAAATATATTGAAGAACCAATGAAGTTCAAGTCTGTTTAATATCATATTAATAAGGATTAGAAGTTTAAATAGCTGCATTGCTATATCTAAATACAATAGTACGTTCAATTGCATCGGGAATCGTGAACACGGTTAATAGCTCAGTCATTTAATGATGTTACGTTTATTAGATTAAATACCGAGCGAGAACTTCTCTTACTTTTATTAGTTATGATAAAGAAAAAAGAAAAAGATTGGTTTAAAGACAGAGGGTATCCTCATTTTTCTAATAAGACACCTATGTCTGTTAAAGAAAAAGTAAAACACTATGTTTTCAATCCAATAAAAATTGCAAAACACTCTTTTTCGCCTTTAATTTTTAAAGAGATAAAACAACGTAGATATAAAGAATCCTGTTTTGACGGAGAATTAAAACGTTCTCATAAAAAGCTAAAAGAGGGTGATTTAGTTTCTAATACAAAAATCAGAGAAATTTTATACGCTACACATATGGATGCACATGTGTATTCTTATTATACTCAAAAAATTATTACTCCTAAATATGAATCGTATTTAAGTAAAAACAAATTACTTTCAGAATCAATAACTGCTTACAGAAGAATTGAAACTGAAGATAATGTAAAGTTTAAAAATAATGTTCATTTTGCTAAAGATGTATTTGATGAAATTAAGAGACGAGAAAACTGTGTCGCTTTAGTTTTAGATATTGAAAACTTCTTCCCTACTCTAAATCATAAAAAGCTAAAATTAGCTTGGGCAAAAATATTAGGTAATAAAACATTACCAAAAGATCATTATAATCTTTTTAAAGCAGTAACAAGGTTTTCTTATGTGAAATTAGATGATTTAAAAACGAAGAATAATCATTTTGATGAAAAACAATTAGCAAAAAATAAGAAAAACGGAAAACATACTTTTTTTGATAATATTCAAGAACTTTTAGACTCTGAAGTTATCATTCATAAAAATCAAAAAAAGAATTCAGATAAAAAATTAATTGGAATTCCTCAAGGCTTACCAATAAGTGCTTTATTAGCCAATATGTACATGTTAGCTTTTGATGAAGCTGTTATTAATGAATTGTCAGTTAAACATGATGTTTTTTATAGAAGATATTCTGATGATATTGTTGTTCTCTGTAAAGAAAATCAAATAGATTTTGTTGAAAAATTTATTATAGATGAAGTTGCAAAAATTGATTTAACAATATCAAAAGAAAAAACTGAAATTACATTATTTAAAACTCAGAATAATAGACTTCAATCATTTAAGATAAACAAAGACAAAAGTTTGCAAGTAAATGTTCCTCTTAATTATTTAGGTTTTGAATTTTATGGATATCAAACTTTAATAAAATCTAAAAATCTTGCTCAGTTTTACAGAGAAATGAAACAAACTGTAAAAAGAAAACATAAACGAGTTGAACATATTAAAGAAGAAAACTTAGTAGATGAAGCTCCTCTTTTTAAAAGAAAATTATATAGACTTTACTCTTTTAAAGGTGTAAAATCAAGAAAAATTCCTGCAAAAAGAACCGATTTTATTAATGGAAGAGCTAAAACTAAATATTTTGACAGAAAATTTAGAGGTAATTATTTACGATATGCTTACAGAGCTTCAGACGACTTAAATGCGCCAGAAATTAAAAGACAATTAAGAAATCATTGGAAGATACTACAAAAGACAATGAAGAAGTATGAGTTTTCAAATGTTGATAAAGATTAAAGGGATACAATATTTATTACATTTACAATATTAAAATTTAGAGGATGAACGAATTAATAATTTACGCTTTAATTGCACTAATATTTAGTGTGATAGGTTTTTTTATAGGCAAACTATTAACCAAATTAAAATTTGAAAAAGCAAAAGGAGTTTCTGAAAAGGAAAAATCTGTATTAGAATTTGAAATTTCTAAACTAAATGAAACACTTAAAAATACAGAAATTACAATCGATGATTTGCAAGGTGAACTTAGATACGTTCAAAAAGAAAAAGAAACTTTAATTTCAGATAAAACACGTTTAGAAACAGAATTCAAAAATGTTGAGGAAAAACTAGCGCATAATAAAAATGAAGTCGAAAAATTACAAGAAAAATTTACCAATAATTTTGAAGTATTAGCCAATAAAATTTTAGAAGAAAAGTCAACCAAATTTACCCAACAAAATCAAGAAAACTTAAAAATTATCTTAAATCCACTGCAAGAAAAAATTAAAGTTTTTGAAGATAAAGTAGATAAAACACATAAGGAAAGTATCGATTATCATGCTGCTTTACGTCAGCAAATTTTAGGTTTAAAAGAGCTAAACCAACAAATGAGTAAAGAAACATTAAATCTTACCAAGGCCTTAAAAGGCGATAATAAAATGCAAGGTAATTGGGGAGAATTAGTATTAGAAAGAGTTTTAGAAAAATCTGGATTAGAGAAAGATAGAGAGTATTATGTACAGCAAAGCTTCACCAATGAAGATGGTAAGAGAATTCTACCCGATGTGGTGATTCATTTACCAGATAATAAAAAAATGATTGTAGATTCTAAGGTTTCTTTAACGGCTTATGAGCAGTTTATAAATGAAGAAGATGAAACCTTAAAAGCACAGTTTTTAAAAGAGCATGTGGCATCACTTCAAAGACATGTACATCAATTATCAGAAAAAAAATATGAAGATATTTATAGAATTGAATCTCCAGATTTTGTCTTACTTTTCATTCCCATAGAACCTGCTTTTGCTGTTGCCATAAATTCTGATAATCACTTATACAATAAAGCATTTGAAAAAAATATTGTGATTGTAACTCCTACTACTCTTTTGGCGACTTTAAGAACCATAGATTCTATGTGGAATAATGAAAAACAACAAAGAAATGCTTTAGAAATTGCAAGACAAGCTGGTGCTTTATATGACAAGTTTAATGGTTTATTAGGTGATTTAGTTGGAATTGGTAAACGAATTGACGACAGTAAAAATGAATACTCAAATGCAATGAATAAGCTTTTTGAAGGTAGAGGAAACTTAATTACTTCTGTAGAAAAGTTAAAAAAAATGGGTGCTAAAGCTAAAAAGGCTATCCCAGAGAACATTATTAAACGTGCTAATGAAGTTGATGAATAGCTAATGCGTTATTATTTAACCGAATGTAGTTAAGCTGAAATTTACTTATTTTTTACTTTTGAAGTGAGTATTAACCTAAAAAACTAAAAAATATGTCAGTTATAAAACACGAAAGAGGTTTACATCCTTTAAAAGGAACAGTAAAAACAGATGAAAAGAATGAAAAAGATTCAGATAACAAAAAAGAAAGTATCGTAGCAGAAATTGATAAGAAAAAAGAGAAAGATGAATTAAAAAACCAAATACAGAGTGCTACTGATGATGCAGATGAAATTGCTGGAAAAATTAAAAGTTCAGAAAAAGAATAACTTTTATCTAATGAGTCAAAATTTTAATAGATAGCATTCATAAGCAATTATAAATCTTTCTAAATTTACACTATTATTAACCAGTACTATTGTAGTACATAAATGAAATGAATATGAACTCGGATACAACAAAAGGAAATTGGAAACAAATAAAAGGAGAATTTAAAGAAAAATATGGTCGTATTACCAATGATGAGAGTACGGAAGCAGAAGGTTCTTTTGATAAACTAGTTGGAGAAATCCAAGAAAAATATGGTGAAACTCGTGAAGCCATAGAAAAAGAAGTAAAAAGTTGGTAAAACAACTTTATAATATATTTAAAACTAAAAAAGCATCAAGAATTAACTTGATGCTTTTTTTATATGTATTCAAATAAGTTGTCGACACTATTTTGTTAAAAACAAAATCACTCGAACTAATATGATCATTATATACCTTATGTAAAGAAGGCATTGCCTTCTACATTACGAATAATCTTCTTGCACTCATCATGTGCGCAACACGCTCACCAATTTTGTGTAAAGCATCTTCATTTGCAGCGTTTATAATAGCTTCATCAATAAAATTAACAACAGCTTTCATATCCTCTTCTTCTAAACCACGAGTAGTAATTGCAGCAGTTCCAATACGGATTCCTGAAGTTACAAATGGGCTTTTATCATCAAAAGGAACCATGTTTTTGTTTACAGTAATATCTGCTTTTCCTAATGCAATTTCTGCATCTTTACCAGAAATGTTTTTATTACGTAAATCTATTAGCATACAGTGGTTGTCTGTTCCTCCAGAGATAATATTATATCCTTTTGCAACAAATTCTTTAGCCATTTCTGCAGCATTTGCTTTTACTTGTAATTGATATTCTAAAAACTCATCTGTTAAAGCCTCTCCAAAAGCAACTGCTTTAGCAGCAATAACGTGCTCTAAAGGTCCACCTTGGTTTCCAGGGAAAACAGAAGAATTAATTAAAGTAGACATCTTTTTAGGATTTCCATTTTTTAAAGTTTCTCCAAAAGGATTGTCAAAATCTTTACCAATCATAATCATACCACCTCTTGGTCCACGTAACGTTTTGTGGGTAGTTGTAGTAACAATATGACAATGAGGAATTGGATCATTTAAAATTCCTTTAGCAATTAAACCAGCAGGGTGAGAAATGTCTGCCATTAAAATAGCTCCAACACTATCCGCAACTTCTCTAAATTTCTTAAAATCGATATCTCTAGAATATGCAGAAGCACCAGCAATAATTAATTTTGGCTTGTGCTCTTTAGCTTGTGCAGCTAAATGATCGTAATCTATAATTCCAGTTTCTTTAACAACTCCGTAAAAAACAGGATTGTATAATTTTCCAGAAAAGTTTACCGGAGAACCATGAGTTAAATGCCCCCCATGAGATAAATCAAATCCTAAAACGGTATCACCTGGTTTTAAACAAGCAGCATAAACAGCTGTATTTGCTTGAGAACCTGAGTGTGGTTGAACATTTACATATTCTGCACCAAATAATTCCTTTGCTCTGTCTATAGCAATCTGCTCAATAACATCAACTACTTCACAACCTCCATAATATCTTTTACCAGGATATCCTTCAGCGTATTTATTAGTTAAAATAGAACCTTGGGCTCTCATAACATCATCACTTACAAAGTTTTCTGAAGCGATTAATTCTAATCCATTTAACTGTCTTTCTTTTTCTTCCTGTATAAGGTCAAAAATTTGATTGTCTATTTGCATTGTTGTTGTTTTTAAAGAAGCATCAAAAATAATAAAATCAAATTTGTAAAAAACATGTTTTAACTATATTTTATCATTATTTATTATAATTGTATATTTATTAAAAATGTACTGTTAAAAATGCGTTTTTAATTGTTTTTTTATTTTAAAATAAAAAAAATTATGTAGGTTTGATGAAAAATAAATTTCAAAAGAATGATCATAACAGCAAATAATCCTAATAGAAAATCTTGGTTAAAAGTAGACAAAGATTCAGACTTCCCTATTCAAAACATTCCCTTTGGTGTTTTCATAACAAGAGATGATATTATTACTATTGGTAGTAGAATTGGAAATTTTGCTATAGATTTAGGTGCTTTTCATCAATTAGGTTATTTTGAAGGGATACCATTAACTGATGATATTTTTCTACAAGATAATTTAAATGACTTTATTGCGGATGGTCGTAAAACTTGGCGTTTAGTTAGAAACAGAATTGCTGAAGTTTTTGATGTTACCAATGGAACTTTAAGAGATAATGCCAATCATAAAGATAAAATAATCTTTAGAATGGATGAAGTAGAAATGTTAATACCTGTTGCTGTAGGTGATTATACTGATTTTTATGCGAGTAAAGAACACGCTACCAATGTAGGTTCTTTGTTTAGAGACCCAGAAAATGCATTGCTACCAAATTGGTTACACATACCTATTGGTTACCACGGTAGAAGTTCTTCGATAGTGCCATCAGGAACAAAAATTAGAAGACCTTACGGACAAACAAAACCTGAAGAAGGAAGTAATACTCCTGGTTTTGGTCCTTCTCAATTATTAGATTTTGAGCTAGAAATGGCATTTATAACCACAGATGCAAACGTTTTAGGTGATAGAATTCCGATTGAAGAAACGGAAGAATATATATTTGGATTGGTGCAATTTAACGATTGGTCTGCAAGAGACATTCAAGCTTGGGAATATGTACCATTAGGCCCATTTTTAGGAAAAAGTTTTGCATCTACCATATCTCCTTGGATTGTAACTTTAGATGCTTTAGAGCCTTTTAGAGTAGAAAGCCCTAAACAAGTACATGAGCCATTACCGTATTTAAAGCAAAAAGGAAAAGGAAGTTACGATATTCATTTACAAGTTGGTATACAACCAGAAAAAGGAAAAGAAACCATCGTTTCTAATTCTAATTTTAAATATATGTATTGGACTATGGCACAGCAATTGGCACATCATACTGTGAATGGTTGTCCTGTAGAAGCTGGAGATTTAATGGGATCTGGTACTATTTCTGGTCC
This sequence comes from Polaribacter sp. R2A056_3_33, assembly GCF_019278485.1. Taxonomy (NCBI): domain Bacteria; kingdom Pseudomonadati; phylum Bacteroidota; class Flavobacteriia; order Flavobacteriales; family Flavobacteriaceae; genus Polaribacter; species Polaribacter sp. R2A056_3_33. The sequence continues at coordinate 3,612,914 of NZ_CP058984.1, read as the reverse complement.
AACAAAAGATAGTTACGGTTCTATGTTAGAGTTAACTTGGCGAGGACAAAACCCAATTAAGTTAAACGATGGTACAGAACGTAAATTTATAAATGATAACGATACTGTAATTATGCGTGCACATTGTAAAAATGATAAAGTACGTATTGGTTTTGGAGAATGTGTAGGTAAAATTCTACCTGCTAAATAGAATCTAAGTCTTTATATAAAATTAAAAAAGCTTCACAATTTGTGAAGCTTTTTTAATTTTACGCTATAATTTTTTTCAATAAGAGAAATACATTTCGTTCTAAAACATCTACAGAACCATCTGCAAAAAAGACATTTTTTATATCTTTTAAAAGATTTTCTTTTTCAATATCTGTATATTTATTTTCAGCTAAATACGTTTTAATTTTTTCCATAGATTGATAATCATTATCATGTACAATCTCTGTATGAATCCGATTAAATAAAGTTTCATTTACTTTCGATAAAATATAGGCACTTTCAGATTCGGTTTCTATATAATTACTTTGTGCCGCGTACAACAATACATAAGTTTGAAATTCTTCTTTTGTCCAATTGATGTTCATAATGTTTATTTTAAATTTCTATTGGTAAATTCTCCGTACTTCCCCACTCTGTCCAAGAACCATCATAAACAGCATAGTTTTTAGATCCTGATATTTCTGCGCCCAAAGCCAACACGGACGCAGTGATTCCTGTTCCGCAAGAAAAAATAAAAGGTTTCTTTTTTGGGTTTATTTCATTAAAAATAACCTTTAATGCTTCTTCAGACTTAAAAGTCCCATTTTCTATAATCTCACTAAAAGGCAAACTTACAGAATTAGGAATATGACCTCCTTTTACATCACTTCTTGGTTCTGATTCAGTACTATTAAAACGACCTTTAGAGCGTGCATCTGCAATTAAAATAGTTTTATTATTAATTGCACTCAAAATATCGTTTGTAAATTTTATTTTTCCTGATTGATAATTAGTCTTAAAATTACCTTTTGAACGTGAATTATTTTGTTGTTTTTCAATAGGATATTTATGTTCTATCCATTTAGGTAAACCTCCATCTAAAACAGCAACGTTTGTAAACCCCATTAATTGAAACATCCACCAAACTCTTGGTGAAGAATATACTCCTAAATCGTCATAACAAACAATAAGACTATTATTATTAATACCTAATTCTTGTGCTTTATGTTCAAATTCTTTTGGAGATAAAATGGTGTTCGGAAATTTTCCGTTTACATCTGAAAAAGTATTTTTAATATCAAAAAAAATAGCGCCTTTAATCTGTAACTTTTCATCAGAATTAACGGCATTAAACTTTTCTGTAACTTTTGGAATCGTACAATCTAAAATAATCAGATTTTTATGATCTAAATGCTCTTGTAACCAAGCTACGGAAACTATCGGTTTTGATATTTTTAAGGACATCATCGTATTAAAGAATTAGAAAAGTTATATAAAACTACTTTACATCTTCATAATTATCATCCCAATCTTTCGGTTTAGGATCATCATGTAATTTATCTAACGACTTAGCAATTATCATAGCTACAGTAGCATCTCCCGTTACATTTACAGTGGTTCTCATCATATCTAAAGGCCTGTCTACAGCAAATATAAGCGCCAATCCAATTGGTAATAATTCCGCTGGAAAACCTATAGATTCTAAAACAATAACCAACATAACCATACCTGCACTAGGTACAGCTGCAGAACCAATGGAAGCTAATAAAGCTGTGGCTACAATAACAAGCTGATTAGAAAATGTAAGTCCTTCTGGCCAAATTACTTGCATAATAAAAACTGCTGCAATGGCTTGGTACAAACTTGTACCATCCATATTAATGGTGGCTCCTACTGGTAAAACAAAACCAGCTACTTCTGGATCTACACCTAAATGTTCTTCTACCCTTTCCATAGTTACTGGTAAGGTTGCAGCGCTAGAACTTGTTGAAAATGCTAATAATTGCGCCGGACTTATTTGTTTTAAAAACCAAAGAGGCGATTTTTTTGTATAAACACTCACTAAAATTAGATAGAACCCTATCATCAATAATAAACCTCCAACTACACAAAGTGCATAGACTAAAAGTTTTAAAAGGATTTCTGTATCATCAAAAGCAATAATAACATTTGCTAATAGCGCAAATACTGCATACGGAGCAAAAAGCATAATTAAATCTACCATTTTCATGACAACTTCATTTAAGGAATCAAAGAAGTTCATTAATGGTTTTGCTTTTTTCTCTGGAATTAATAATAGAGAAACGCCGACAAATAGTGCAAAAAAGATAATTTGAAGCATACTTGCATCACTTAATGATGTAAAAATATTACTCGGAAAAATATCTACTAAAGACTGTAGTGGTCCTGTATTACTTTGTGCACTCGCTTTTGTTAATTTATCTACAACATCAGAAGATGTTTCATATTTAACCTTTATCTTCTCTATAGTGTCTGCAGACATACCTGCTCCTGGTTTTACCACATTTACAATACCTAAGCCAATTATAATAGCAACCAATGTGGTTAACATGTAGATAACCATAGTTCTAATTCCCATTTTTTTAATTTTAGAAATATCTTTTAAATCAGAAATTCCTTTAATTAAAGAGGCCAAAATTAGGGGTACTGCAATTAGTTTTAATAAGTTTATAAAAATGGTACCAAATGGTTTTATCCAATCTGTAACAAAACCTTTACCTCCTTCAACAGAGTTCATGATGAAACCGAAAAGAATTCCAAGAACCATACCAATTAAAATCTTCCAGTGTAATGCTAGTTTTTTCATTAAATAGTTTAAAAAATTAAGATTTTGAAAGGTAAAAAAAAAATTAAAGTATATGTGACTTTATTTGTATATTGTGTCATAATTTTTAGAAAAGATTCATATTAATTATTAAAAACATAAAATGGCAGGTATTTTAGACATATTAAATAGTGATTTAGGAAAACAAATAATCTCAGGAGTTTCTGGGTCAACAGGAAATGACACAAGTAAAACAAGTAGTGTTTTAACAATGGCTTTACCAGTGTTAATGAAAGCTATGGAGAGAAACTCCGCTACACCAGAAGGTGCTGCTGGATTAATGGGTGCTCTATCTGGTAAACATGATGGTAGTATTTTAGACAATCTTGGTGGTTTATTTGATGGCGGTGTAGACGAAAGTGTAAAACAAGATGGTGCTGGAATTTTAGGACATATTTTAGGAAGTAAACAACAAGGTGTTGAGCAAGTCATTGGTCAGAAATCTGGTTTAGATGCTGGTTCTGTTGCAAACATTTTAAAAGTAGCTGCACCAATATTAATGGGTGTTTTAGCAAAAAAATCTAAAGAAAACAACGTTACAGATTCTTCTGGATTAGGAGGTTTATTGGGCGGAATGTTAGGTGGTAATGATGCAACTAACGAACAAAGCTTCTTGGAAAAAATATTAGATGCAGATGGAGATGGAAGTGTTGTAGATGATGTTGCTGGAATGTTTTTAGGTGGTGATAATAAAAACTCTGGAGGAATTGGTGGTATGTTAGGTGGCCTTTTTGGAAAATAAGACTTTCTAAATCTTAAACATAAAAAAGCTCAAACATTTGTTTGAGCTTTTTTTATGTTTATATAACATTACTTTTATAACAAGATTTATAAATTTCTTCATAAACCGGTAATATATTTTCTAAAGAAAATTGCTTCGTATGATTTTTAGCATTTTTCTTAAACCTTTCTAAAGTAATATCATCTTTTACAATTGAGATCGCATTTTTTGCCATATCTGCTATATCACCCAAATTGCTTAAATAACCTGTTTCTCCATGAATATTTACTTCTGGTAAGCCACCTGTATTGGTAGATATTACAGCAGTACCTGCTGCCATTGCTTCTAAAGCAGCTAAACCAAAACTTTCTGTTTGCGAAGGCAAAAGAAAAACATCTGTATAACATAATATTTTAGCAACTTCTGTACTGTTTCCTAAAAAGAATACATCTTCTGTTAGCTTTAAGTCTTTTACAACTTTTTCTGCATTTGCTCTTTCTGGTCCTTCACCAATCATTAATAGTTTAGAAGGAATTTCTTTTCTTACTTCACTAAAAATTCTAACAACATCTTCTACTCTCTTTACAGGTCTAAAATTACTTACGTGTGTAAAAATTCTTTCATTTGGTTTTGCTAATGCTATTCTTTTACACTCTTCTTTATGTGCATTATTATATTTCTCAACATCAATAAAATTATAAATTACTTTAATATCTTTTGTAATATTGAATAACGTATTTGTGGTTTCTTTTAAATTGTTAGAAACAGCAGTAACCACATCAGAATTATTAATACTAAATTCTACAGCCGTTTTATAAGTAGGATGACTCCCTACCAAAGTAATATCTGTTCCGTGCAACGTAGTTACAACTCTAACATCTAACCCTTTTTCTTTTAACATTTGTTTTGCCATATATGCTGCATACGCATGTGGTATTGCATAATGTACATGTAAAACTTCTAAATCATGCTTTTTAACTACTTCTACCATTTTACTAGACAGCGCTAATTCATACGGTTGGTATTCAAAAAGAGGGTATTCTTCTATTACAACTTGATGAAAATGTAGGTTATGAGATAGAAAATCTAAACGAACAGGCTGGTTATAAGTAATAAAATGGACTTCATGTCCTTTATCTGCCAAAGCCATTCCTAATTCCGTAGCTACTACTCCACTTCCCCCAAATGTTGGGTAACAAACAATTCCTATTTTCATATAATTTTTTGAAATATTAAATGATTTACAGTAAAAGATCCATAAATATTATTCATTAGTTGTAAATATACTTCTATTCTTACAGTCGAAATCAAAATAAAAGCATAAAAAAAGCTTTTCAATTAGATCGAAAAGCTTTTTTAATATATTAATTTTAGAATCTAAAGACGCTAATTTTTTAGTAATCTCCTAAAGTTGCAGGATTTTGAGCTAATGCATTTTCTAACTGCTCATCACTTGGTGCTTTACCATGCCAAGCATGTGTATGCATCATAAAATCTACACCATTCCCCATTTCTGTATGTAATAAAATACAAACTGGTTTTCCTTTTCCTGTTAATGCTTTCGCTTCAGCTAAACCAGCTAAAATCGCCTCAATATCATTCCCTTTCTCAACATCAATAACGTCCCAATCAAAAGCTTCAAATTTAGCTCTAATGCTTCCCATTGCTAAAACTTCATCTGTAGTCCCGTCAATTTGTTTTTTGTTTAAATCAATTGTACAAATAATGTTGTCTACTTTTTTTGCTGATGCGTACATAATTGCTTCCCAGTTCTGTCCTTCTTGCAATTCACCATCACCATGTAAACTATATACTATTTTATCGTCTCCATTTAACTTTTTTGCTTGTGCAGCACCTAAAGCATTAGACATTCCTTGACCTAAAGATCCAGAAGCAATTCTTACACCAGGTAAACCTTCATGCGTAGTTGGGTGACCTTGTAAACGAGAATTTAACAATCTAAAAGTTGATAATTCTTCTACTGGGAAAAATCCACTATGCGCCAAAACACTATAAAATACTGGAGAAATATGTCCGTTTGAAAGGAAGAATAAATCTTCATTCTTTCCGTCCATTGTAAAATCTGTAGAATAGTCCATTACTTCTTGATATAAGCAAGTAATAAATTCTGCACATCCTAAAGAACCACCTGGGTGACCAGAGTTAACTTTATGAACCATGCGTAATATATCTCTACGAACTTGTTGCGTAAAATCTTGTAATTGTTGTGTTGTTGGCATTTTGTTATTTTAATTTGGACAAAAGTAATTTTTTTAATAGCAACTTACAAGATTAATTGTAAGCAAAAACAGCTTTATGATCAATTAAAATGATATTTTATGAAAAGAAGAATTTTAAAATGATAAAAATCTATGTTTTTTGTTTCTTTTTCTTTGCAGCAGGAAACAACACATTATTTAAAATTAAGCGATAACCAGGTGAAGTTGGGTGTAAGTCTAATTCCGTTTTTGGATCGTTTACTCTGTGTGAATAATCTTCTGGATCATGACCTCCATAAAAAGTAAACATTCCTTTTCCTTTAGTTCCATGAATATAACGAGCTTCTCTATTGGTTTTATTTTCACCTAAAACCAATACATTAGATTTAATCGTATTTCTATTAAACGCCGTAGTTTGCCCCATAAACCCTTTTACTAAAACAGTATGATTTTGTGTTAACATCGTTGGTACTGGATCCCATTTTGCAGAAAACTCACCTAAAGAAAAATAATCTGAAGTTTTAGGAATTATTCGCTTATCAGTCGTATCTATATTAGAAAACTCGTACGTTCTTGGGTTTTTAACCAATTGAAAGTCTTTAAAAGCAAAGGTTTTATTATAATTTATTTTCGATTGATAGTTTAAGTCAGAAGCATCTCCATCAAACATTGCTTCGGCAATATCTACTCCTTCTGCAGATAAAGCAATATCAAAACTATCGGTTGCAGAACACATGGCAAACATAAAACCACCACCAATTACATAATCTCTTATTTTTTTTGCAACAGCTAATTTCTCTTCAGAAACCTTTGAAAATCCTAATTCTAAAGCTTTTTTTTCTGAATTTTTCTTAGCTTCTAAATACCAAGGGGCAGTTCTAAAAGAACCGTAAAACTTACCATATTGCCCCGTAAAATCTTCGTGATGTAAATGCAACCAGTCATATAAAATTAGTTTATCTTCTAAAACTTCTTTATCATAAATCACATCAAACGGAATCTCAGCATACGTTAAAACCATTGTAACAGCATCGTCCCAAGGCATTTTATCTTCTGGGGAATAGACTACTATTTTTGGTACTTTTTCTAAAGTTACTGCATCTTGATTAGAAGATGGTGATGAAATTTCTTGTAATATTAATTGTGCTTTTGCATCCGAAATTATTTGATAAGAAACACCACGTATTTTACATTCATTTTCTGCAATTTTATTGTTTTCAATTAAAAAAGCACCTCCATCATAATTTAATAACCATTTAGATTTTAAACCTGCTTCTAAAGAAAAATAGACAATTCCGTATGATTTTAAGTGGTTTACTTGGTTATCATGGCTCATAGGGATATAAATAAATGATGCCCAAATTGAGTTTGATATTAAGAGAAAAGTTAAGATTGTGAGGAGTTTTTTCATATCTAAAAACTAAAATACACAATTACTTTAAAGCAATTGTGTATTTCTATAATATTATAAATTCTTTATGTTTTAAAAAGGAACATCATCAGCACCTCCAAAAGCATCTTTTGGATCTACTCCACCTTGTCCTGCAAAAGGATCTTCAGGGAAATCTGCATTCATAGATGATTGAAATTCACTACTAAATCCTTCTTCTAAATCTGAGAATTTTGCTAAATGCCCCGTAAATTTTAATCGGATATTTTCTAAACCACCATTTCTGTGTTTTGCTACAATGAATTCTCCTTGTCCTTCACATGGTGAATGATCATCATCATCCCATTCTGTCATTCCGTAGTATTCCGGACGGAAAATAAACGATACAATATCGGCATCTTGCTCAATTGCTCCAGATTCACGTAAATCAGAAAGTAAAGGTCTTTTAGATCCTCCACGTGTTTCTACCGCACGAGATAACTGAGAAAGTGCAATTACTGGTACTTCTAATTCTTTTGCTAAAGCCTTTAAGTTTCTAGAAATCATAGAGATTTCTTGTTCACGATTTCCATTAGATTTTCCACCAGCAGTCATTAATTGTAAATAATCAATTACAATAATTCTAACTCCGTGTTGCGACACCAATCTTCGTGCTTTTGCTCGTAAATCAAATACAGAAAGAGACGGTGTATCATCAATAAAAATAGGTGCATCAGACAAACGTTTTACTTTTACGTTTAACTGCTCCCATTCGTGTGGTTCTAAGTTTCCTTTTCTTAATTTTTCTGATGTTAAGCCTGTTTCCGAAGAAATCATACGCGTAATTAACTGCACAGAAGACATCTCTAATGAGAACACAGCAACACCATGACCAAAATCAATCGCCATGTTTTTCGCCATCGAAATTACAAATGCTGTTTTCCCCATACCAGGACGTGCAGCTATAATAACTAAATCGGATGGTTGCCAACCAGAAGTTAGTGCATCTAATTTGGTAAAACCAGTTGCCAAACCAGACATTCCTTCTTGATTACCAATTTCTTGAATCTTAGCTAAGGCTTGTTTTACTAAAGATCCTGCATCTTCAGAACTCTTTTTTAAATTTCCTTGGGTAACTTCAAACAGTTTTGCCTCCGCATCATCTAATAAGTCAAATACATCGGTACTTTCATCATACGCATTTTCTATAATTTCACTAGAAATTGAAATTAATCTACGCTGAATAAATTTTTGTAAAATAATTCTAGCATGGAACTCTATGTGTGCAGAAGATGCCACTTTTTGAGTTAAACGAATTAAAAAGAAATCTCCACCAACAAATTCTAATTTTCCATTCTTTTTTAACAAGTTAGATACAGTTAAAAGGTCAATTGGTTCAGAATTTTGAAATAATTCGTAAATAGTTGCGTAAATATCTTGGTGCTTCTGATCGTAAAAAGCATCGGCACTTAAGATGTCTATAACATCGTCAATACCTTTTTTATCAATCATCATTGCACCCAACACAGCTTCTTCTAATTCCACTGCCTGCGGCGGAATCTTCCCTTTCTCAAGTTGTACTAACCTTGATTTATCTATCTTTTTACCCGTAACAGGAGTCGTTTTTTCCATGGCTACAAATGTACTTTTTTTAGGTTGAAATTGGTCTGTTAAACTTTGCTTTAATTTGTAAACATTTATTGTAAACAAAATTGTTATTATCTTGTTAATAACCAGTCAACTTCCAAAATGAAATCTTATTTTTACAATTAAATTGGGCTTTTTTAAATTAGAACACCCTCTTATTTGAATATATATAAACGCATATTTACACAAAAAAGTATCCTTGAAGATTCAAAAAAAAACATTTAATATTTACAGTTTTACTTCCTGTTCAGATTTTATTAATTCAATTGGCTGCAAAAAACGCTGCGTTTATAGAAAAATATTATTCAAACGGAATCTACCCTCCTATTTCATCATTTTTTAGAATTATTTTAGGATGGATTCCTTTTTCTGTAGGTGATGTATTATTGGCTTTCGGACTCTTTATTTTAATTCGTTTTATAGTTAGATTGATAAAAACGAAGTTTAAAAATTTAATTCCGAAACTACTTCATTTTACAGCGATTTTATCAGTAATTTATTTTTGTTTTTATCTTTTTTGGGGCTTGAATTATTACAGAGAACCTTTGGCTAAAAACTTACAGTATCAACAAACAAAATATACCACAGAGCAACTTAAAAAAGTAACAACACATGTAATTAAAAAACTAAATGAATATCATTATAAAATTACAAAAAATGATACTTTAAAGGTAGAAAATCCTTATTCTCAAAAAGAGATGTATACAATGGCAATTTCTGGTTATGATAATTTATCTAAAGATTTTCCACAGTTAGAATATCAACATAAATCTGTAAAAAGTTCTTTAATGAGTTTGTTGCAAACTTATAATGGAACCGCTGGATATCTGAATCCATTAACAGGTGAAGCTCAGGTAAACGACAAACTTCCAAAAACAAGTTATCCAACTACAACATGTCACGAAATGGCACATCAAATTGGTTTTGCTGCAGAAAACGAAGCTAATTTTGTTGGTTTTTTAGCAGCTAATTATAATGACGATCTTCATTTTAAATACGCGAGTTATAGAATGGCTTTGGGCTATTGTATTTCTGAATTAAGAAAACGTGACCAAAATTTATCCCAAGAACTTTGGAAAACTGTTCATAGAGGAATTCTAAAAGATTTTAGTGCGAGTTATACATTTTGGCAGCAATACAAAAACCCATTTGAGCCAATTGTTAAAAAAGGTTACAATGCCTATTTAAAAGCCAATAAACAAGATAAAGGTGTGCAATCTTATAATTATGTGGTAGATTTATTTATTTCTTATTTTAATGAAGCAAATCCTTCTTAATCTTCCTAAAATTATGTTAAAATAATTGGTTTTAACATTTTCTAAAAAGCTTCTAATTATTTTAGAAACTTAATTCATTAAAAAACCAAACTTATATGAGAAAATTACTCTTATTTTTCTCCTTATTTGTGGCTTATTCGATGCATTCGCAAGAATATTTCCCTACAGATAGCGGAGTAAAAACTACTGAAAACAGCAGTTTTGCATTTACAAATGCTACTATTTATGTAACGCATAAAAAGATTGTAAAAAAAGGAACTTTACTAATTAAAGACGGTAAAGTTGTTAGCATTGGTAAATCTGTTAAAATTCCGAATGGGACAAAAACAATCGATTTAGAAGGAAAAACGATCTACCCTTCATTTATTGATATTTATTCTGATTTTGGAATTTCTAAACCAGAAAGACAACCCAGATCTAGAAATAGAACAACACAATACGAGCCAACTCGTGAAGGGTATTATTGGAACGATCATATTAGACCAGAAACAAACCCAATTAGTAATTTTAAGTTTGATGACAAAAAAGCAAAGAGTTTAATTGATGCTGGTTTTGGAGTTGTAAACACACATTCTAATGACGGAATTGTACAAGGAAACGGATTATTAATAGCCTTAAACCCGAATACTTCTGATGCTTACCGAATTTTAAACACTAAATCTGCACAGTATTTATCATTTAATAAAAGTGCTAAATCTACACAAGCTTACCCTAGTTCTAGAATGGGTGCAATGGCTTTATTACGCCAAGTTTTTAATGATGCAGATTGGTATGCAAAAGGTAATATGAAAAATAAAGATTTATCTTTAGAGGCATTTAACGATAATAAAGGTTTACTTCAAATATTTGAAACTGCTACTGTTTTAGATGCATTAAGAGCAGATAAAGTTGGTGATGAATTTGGTGTGCAATACACAATTGTGGGTAGCGGAGACGAATTTGAAAGAATTCATGATATAAAAGCAACAAATGCCAACTTTATAATTCCTATTAATTTTAGTGATGCTTATGACGTTTCAGATCCTTTATTAGCACAACATATTTCTTTAAGAGACATGCGTATATGGAATCAAGCGCCTTCTAATTTAAGTGTACTTTCTAAAAACGGAATCAATTTTGCATTGACAACACACACTTTAAAATCTGTAAATACGTTTCATAAAAACCTACAGAAAGCTATAAAATACGGTTTTGATAAAGAAAAAGCTTTAGCTGCATTAACTACAATTCCTGCAACTATAATTGGTAACACCACAATTGGAAACTTAAATACAGGGAGTTATGCAAACTTTATTATTACGTCTGGCGATGTTTTTGATACTAAAACTACCATTTATGAAAACTGGGTTCAGGGAGCTAAAAATGTAGTTAACAACATGAATATTAAAGATATTACAGGTGATTATATGTTATCTGTAAATAACAAAAACTACAATTTATCAATTACAGGTAAAGGAGCTAAGCAAACAGGAACTATTAAAATTGATGATAAAAAAATTAAGTCTAAATTTTCATATAGTGATGATTGGGTTTCTATCACATTAAACGATGACGAACATTTTACAAGAATGCTAGGTAAAATTGTTAATGCTTCTAACATAATGCAAGGTGATGCTTTTGATACCGAAGGAAATAAAACCTATTGGTCTGCCAGTAAAAAAGTTCAAAAAGAGGAAGTTTCAAAAAAAGAAAAAAACGAAGAAGAAAAAGCAATTACAGTAGTTCCAGTAAGTTATCCTAATATAGGATTCGGTAATTATATTCAACCTAAAACAGAGACAATCTTAGTTAAAAATGTAACTGTTTGGACCAGTGAAAAAGAAGGCATTTTAGAAAAAACAGATGTCCTTTTAAAAGACGGAAAAATAGAAAAGATTGGTTCTAATTTAAGTGCTAGAGGAGCTACAGAAATTGACGGAACAGGCAAGCATTTAACAGCTGGTATTGTAGATGAACATTCTCATATTGCAGCTTCTGCTGTAAACGAAGGTGCTCAAAACTCATCTGCAGAAGTTACAATGGAAGATGTAATTGATCCTAATGACATAAACATTTACAGAAACATTTCTGGAGGAACTACTACTTCTCAAATTTTACACGGTTCTGCAAACCCTATTGGTGGTCGTTCTGCAATTATCAAACTAAAATGGGGAGAAAATGCAGATGAGATGATCTATAAAAATTCTCCTAAATTTATAAAATTTGCTTTAGGTGAAAATGTAAAACAATCTCGTCATACAAATGGAACACGTTTTCCGCAAACAAGAATGGGTGTAGAACAAGTTTTTACAGATTATTTTACAAGAGCTCATGAATATGATGCTTTAAAGAAAAGTGGAAAACCGTATAGAATAGATACAGAAATGGAAACTTTGGTTGAGATTTTACACGGAGAACGTCATATTTCTTGTCACTCTTATGTACAATCTGAAATTAATATGTTAATGAATGTTGCCGATAAAATGGGCTTCAAAATAAATACATTTACACATATTTTAGAAGGTTATAAAGTTGCTGATAAAATGAAAGATCGCAATATTGGTGCTTCAACATTTTCAGATTGGTGGGCATATAAATACGAAGTAAACGACGCAATACCATACAATGCAGCAATTATGCACAATGAAGGTCTTACTGTTGCTATTAATTCTGATGACAGAGAAATGTCTAGAAGACTAAATCAAGAAGCAGCAAAAACAGTAAAGTATGGTGGAATGACAGAATTAGAAGCTTGGAATATGGTTACCATTAACCCTGCAAAATTATTACATATTGATGATCGTGTTGGTAGTATTAAAGTAGGTAAAGATGCAGATGTTGTTTTATGGAGCCATCACCCAATGTCTATTTATGCTAAAGTTGAAAAAACAATTATTGAAGGAAAAGTGTTTTTTGATAGAAATGAAGACATCAAAAAACGTGAAGCTATTAAGCAAGAAAAGAGCAAATTAATCAATATGATGTTGCAGGAAAAAATGGGAGGAGCAAAAACCCAAATTCCAGCAAAAAGAAAAGATAGAAATTTTCACTGCGATACATTAGAAGAAATATAAAACTAAATAATGATGAAAAAAATAATATATAGTTTGCTATTTTTCTTCTTAGTAGGAAATAGCATTGCGCAACAAACGCCCGCAGACAAACAAACTACAGATTATTCTATAGAAGGTGCAACAGCACATTTAGGAAATGGAAAAATTATAGAAAATGCTTTAGTAATGTTTAGCAATGGAAAAATTGTATTTGTTGGAAATGCAAATGCAAAAATAGCCAGAAGAGGAACCGTCATTAATGCCAAGGGTAAACATGTGTATCCTGGTTTTATTGCAACAAATGCCTCTATAGGTTTGGTAGAAATAGATGCTGTAAAAGCAAGTGATGATGAAGATGAGATTGGAGCAAACAACCCACATATTAGAAGTTTGGTTGCCTATAATGCAGAAAGTAAAGTGGTAGAATCTATGCGCCCAAATGGTGTTTTAATGGCCCAAATTACACCTAGAGGTGGTACAATTTCAGGTACATCTTCTGTTGTGCAATTAGATGCTTGGAATTGGGAAGATGCTAGTATAAAAACAGACGATGCTATTCACATAAACTGGCCAACTAGTTTTACAAGCGGAAGATGGTGGCTAGGAGAAGATCCTGCTTTAAGACCAGATAAAGAGTATCCTAAAAAAATAAATGATATTCAATCTTATTTTGCAAATGCTAAAACCTATTTAGCAAGTGATAAAAATAAAATGCATTTACCTTATGAAGCTACAAAAGGTTTATTTGAGGGAAGTAAGAAATTATTTATTCATGTAAACGGCCAAAAAGAAATTACAGATGCTATCACAATTACTAAAGAATTGGGCATCAAAAACATTGTAATTGTTCATGGTGATGAAGCTGATAAAGTAGCAGATTTATTAGTTAAAAATAACATAGCAGTTGTTTTAGAAAGACCACACAGAAATCCAGAAAATGAGGACGATGCTTATGATTATACGTACACAATTGCAAAAAACTTAACAGATAAAGGTGTTATTGTTGCCCTTGGTATGGAAGGTCAAATGGAAAGAATGAATACTAGAAACCTTCCGTTTTACGCAGGTACATTTGCTGCTTTCGGATTAGATAAAGAAGTAGCATTGCAATTATTAACTTCTAATTCTGCAAAGATTTTAGGCATTGATGATATGGTTGGAACCTTAGAGGTTGGTAAAGATGCAACCTTATTTGTTTCTGAAGGTGATGCTTTAGATATGAGAGGAAACATTTTAACGGATGCTTTTATACAAGGTAGAAAAATTAGCCTAGAAACACACCAAACAAAACTTTGGAAACGCTATTCTAATAAATACAAAACCAAATAATTTAAAAAAGGCTCGCTAATTACGAGCCTTTTTTTTTAATCCTTAATAACTATCGTATATTTTATTAAAGGTCAATTCAAAAATAATGACACAAAAAAAAGCCCATCAATTAATTGATGGGCTTTTATAAAACTTTAAGTATATTTCTTAGATAACTTTTACGTTAACCGCGTTTAAACCTTTGTTTCCTTCTTGTAAATCGAATTCAACTTCGTCACCTTCTCTAATTTCATCAATTAAACCAGAAACGTGTACAAAATGATCTTTGCTTACTCCTTCTTCAGTGATAAAACCAAAACCTTTTGTGTCGTTGAAAAACTTTACTGTACCTTTACTCATAATAATGTTGTTAAATTTATAATACTAATTGTATTGCAAAGATGGTTCCATTTTTCTGATATACAACCTTATAATTGTTTTCTTTTCTGTTTTTTTATTAATTTTTTTATTCCGAAGAATGATATACCTTTAAATACAGTCTTTAAAAAGTAGTATTACACTATTATCTTCTCAAAATAAATACCTAAAAAAGTATCTACTTTTTCCTTTAAAGCGTTTATAGAGTGCTTTTCTTTTCTGTAAATCGTTACATTTTCTGCTACCCTATTTCTACTAAAACTTTCTTGTACTTCTACAATACGAACCCCTTTTATGTTTTCTAGGAGATTCTTTAATCCTACAACAAATGACGTATCGCTTAAATAAATTTTTAAAGTTTGTTCTCTTGGTGAGTTTCTAATCTCGGTTCTAAATGCTAACATAATTATAAGTTTTAAGTGGTTTATAAATAATGTTACAGAAAAGTAACTCTCCTAAGTTACTATTTTAGTTTGATATTTACAAAAAAAACATCTATAATCAATAATAAAAAAAAGGAATACTTATGATTTTAGACCATATGTACTCCTTTTTAAATTTTATTCTACTTGTTATTTTATAATATAAAAACTACCAATCTATCGGAAAATAATCTTTTAAGAATTTACCAGACCAATGTTTACCAGTATTAATTCCATCAATTAATGGGTCCATCACTCTTGCGGCACCATCTACAATATCTAATGGTGGCTGAAAATCATGTGTTTCTACTTTATGCTTAGACAATTCTGCAGGATCTTCATCTGTAACCCAACCTGTATCAACTGCATTCATATAAATACCTTTCTTTGCAAACGTTGAAGCAGACGTATGTGTTAACATATTTAAGGCTGCTTTGGCCATATTTGTATGTGGATGTCTGTCTACCTTTTTAAATCGATGGAACTTCCCTTCCATCGCAGTTACATTGATAATATGCTTTTTACCTGTATTTTCTTTCATCATTAAATTAGACAAACGATTACATAACACAAACGGAGCAACAGCATTTACCAACTGTACTTCTACCATTTCTGTAGTTTCTATTTCACCTAATTTTAAACGCCAACTATTGGTATTTCTTAAATCTACTTGTTGTAAATCTGCATCTAATTCGCCTTCCGGAAAAACTTCTGCAGTTTGTAATGAATTGTCAAAACTATAAGGAATTTGAGATAATTCTGCCGAATTACGTAAACCAATACCAGGTTCTGGACCGTGCCAAGTAACCGGTAACACGTTGTTTTTATCTGTTTTTGATGTAGACACACTTAAACTAGATAATTCTTCTAAACAACTTTCGTGATCTTTTAATAATGTTTGTGCCAATTTTGGTAATTGGTCAATTGGTTTCTTTTCATTTTCCATTAAATGGAAATAAAAACCAGACGGACGTCTTACAGTTTGTGCAGCATTGTTGATTAAAATATCTAATCGATCGTATTTTTGTTCTATATAATTACAGAAAATTTCTACACTTGGTATGTGTCTTAAATCTAAGCCATGAATGTGTAAACGATGACTCCAATCTTTATAATCTTCTTCTTTAGAAAAACGAATTGCAGAATCTGCAGGAAAACGTGTGGTTGCCACAACTGTTGCTCCAGAACGCAAACACATTAAGGTAATATGATATCCAATTTTTAAACGAGAACCTGTAATTACTGCTACTTGACCTTTTAAATCTGTCGTTTGAAACCGTTTTGCATAATTTAAATCTCCACATTCGGTACACATCGTGTCATAAAAATGATGCAATTTGGTAAAAACCGTTTTACAGACATAACAATTTCTTGGCGATTCTAATTCTGGTGTATCTTCATTTAATTCTGCTGCTCCTAATAATTTTGGTGCAACAAATAATGCAGCTTCTCTTGCAGAACGTATTCCGGTAGATTTTCTAGCGTGTTTATCGCTTTCAATCATTTTACGTTTTGCCGCTTTTTTAGCGTCTTTACGTCTACGCTGAAATTCATCTCTGTTTGGACGAGATAATTCGCCAGCAACTTTAAAAAGCGCGACTCTTTGCTCCTCAGGCAATTCAAAAAGTTGATTCGTATCCTCTAATAATTTTTGAAGGGTATTGATGCACGAATTTACTTCTGTATTTAATTCTTTATTACTCATATTTTTACACTTCGTAAATACGTACTTTTTTCTTTTTTAAACGAGAATTGTTTAATTTCTCAATCAATTCTTCTGTTAATGTTGATGGTACTGCTACAAAAGCACAATCTTGTTTCAATTCTATAGCACCTAGTTGATCTTTGCTTAATTTTCCTTGTTTTATAAACAAACCAGCAATATCTCCTTTCGAAATCTTGTCTTTTCTACCTCCAGAAATAAATAAGGTTTCCCAAAAAACAGGACTTCTTACTGCTTGTTTAGAAATGTCTTGTAAATCAGCATGCTTAATAAAATCTGGTAAACGTTCGTCTTTCCATTTTAAAACAAAGGCTGTTCCTTCTGCAGAAACTCTTGCAGTACGTCCGTTTCTATGTGTAAATTCTTCTACAGCTTGTGGTAATTCATAATGAATGATGAAACTCATTTCTGGTACATCGATACCTCTTGCTGCTAAATCTGTAGCAATTAATAATTGATTGGTTCCGTTTCTAAATTTAATTAAAGAACGTTCTCTATCTTTCTGCTCCATTCCTCCACTAAAGCAACCATGTTTTATGTTCTTGCTCTCTAAAAATGTACTTACATTATTTATAGAATCTTTTAAATTACAAAAAACGATACCTTGCTTATTTCCTAAATGATTTAGTAAATGTAATAAGGTATTCAGTTTGTTTTTAGCAGGAGAAACTACTGTTCTTATTTCTAATTTAGAAGTTACTGCTTTTAAGTAATTAACTGTGTTTGGTTTACTTAAACCTACAAAATCAGGAATTTCAACTCCTTGTGTTGCAGAAGTTAATATGCGTTTATTTAAAGATAGTTGATTGATAATATTACGCATTTCATACTCAAAACCAACCTCTAAAGATTTGTCAAATTCATCTAAAATTAAAGTTTTTATATGCTCTTTAGAAAAACGATCGTTTGCAAAGTGGTCTGAAATTCGACCTGGTGTTCCTATTAAAATTGCAGGAATATGCTTTAATTCTATCTTATCTTTAGACATCGGTCTACCTCCATACACCGCATTTACCTTAAAACCAGACCCCATAGAACGAATTACTTGTTCTATTTGAATTGCTAATTCTCTAGAAGGCACTAAAATTAAAGCTTGTACTTCTTCTAAATTTGGATCTAAAAATTCTAATAAAGGTAAAGAAAAAGCCAATGTTTTTCCTGTTCCTGTTGGCGAAAGTAAAATTACATTATCATTTTTATGAATGGTAGCAATAGCTTCTTTTTGCATTTGATTTAACTCTTCAATCTGCAATTTTGATAATATATCTTGTTGAGTTTTTATAATATTTGCCATGCTTATTTCTTTTTCTTCTTTTTAATTACTGCTGTTTTTGTTTTTGCACTTGCTGTTTGTGCTAAATAATTAGCCAAAACTTTATCTACCAATTCTTCTTTGGTTAAATGATGAAAAATTGTTTTAATCTCTGCTTTTAAATCTTCTGAAATAGCACGATTTGGTTTTGTTTTAAACACTTTTTTAGCCCACAGAATTGTATTATTGTCTTCTATACTTTGTGCATCTGCTTTTTTATATTCTTTAAAAGTCAAACCTAAATCTTCTTCAAATTCAGGAATTTCTTCTAATTCTTCTGGTTGTATCACACTTAAAGAAAGTCCGGTTGCTCCTGCCCTAGCTGTACGTCCGCTTCTGTGTACATATGTATCATACCTGTCTGGTAAATGGTAATTTACTACGTAAGAAATTTCTTTAACGTCAATACCACGAGCTGCTAAATCTGTAGCCACCAAAATATCGATATTTCCTTCTCTAAATTGTCCCATAACTCGATCACGAATACCTTGGGTTAAACTACCGTGTAAAGCACCTGATGAAAATTTATTAATCGCTAAATTTTTAGCTAATTTATTAACGGCAGCTTTTGTTTTACAGAAAATAATTCCGAGTTCTCCTTCTTTAGTCGATAAAAAGTGCATTAAAACATTCAATTTTTCAATTGGTTCTACCACCACATATTGATGATCGATGCCTTTATGCCCAACAGAATCCATGTCCGTTTCTATATGTTCTACGTGTTTAGACATATAGTTTTGTATCAATTGCTTGATGGTTCCTGGCATCGTTGCTGTAAACAACAACGTTCTTCTAACATTCGGAATTTCTTTTATAATAGCATCTACTTCTTCCTTTAAAGCGCTTACCATTTCATCAGCTTCATCTAAAACAAAATAGTTGATTTTTTTAATGTTGATTGCTTCACGTTTCATTAAATCTACCAATCTACCCGGAGTTGCAATTACAATACTTGGTTTCTTTTTGATTGCTTCAATTTGTGGTTTTATTGGGATTCCTCCGCAAATAGAGACTATTTTTTCCTTTTGTTCATCGGAAGAAAAAGAAAGTAAATTGTCATATATCTGATGACCTAATTCTCTTGTAGGTGCTAAAATTAAAACTTGAATATGTGTTTCATCAGCTTTAATTTTTTGCAATAAAGGCAATCCAAAAGCAGCTGTTTTTCCTGTTCCTGTTTTTGCCAAAACCACCATATCTTTCTTTTTATGTAAGATAAACGGAATGGTTTTTTCTTGAACTGCAGTAGGAACTGTAATTTCTAATTTTGCTAAACGTGCTTCTAGTTCTTTATGAATTCCTAAAGATGAAAAGGTTTTTGACATTAAATATATTTTTTGCAAAGGTAGCAATATCGTTCTTGTTAATTAAATAAATTATGGTCCGTGAATTTAAAATATTTTAATTGAAAATAAAATGATTAGGATACTCAAAAATAAGCCTAAAATAGGCTTTCAGAATCCGTATATTTGCAACTCTATTTTAGTTTAATTATACATTTGAAACAGATAAAAGCATACTTACAGCAAATAGCCAACATATCTCAAGAAGATTGGGACTTTTTTACGTCTAAATTGCAACCTCGTGTTATTAAAAAGAAAGCCGTTTTCTTAAAATTAAACGAAATTGAAAACTACATATCTTTTATAGAATCTGGCGTGGTACGTTTGTATATTCCTAAAGAAAATCCTGAAAAAGAAATCACCTTTGGTTTTAGTTTTAAAGATCAGTTTATTAGTGCGTACGATTCTTTTTTAACTAGAAAACCTTCTGCATATGAATTGCAAGCACTTACAGAAACTACCATTTTAAGTGTTTCGTACACCGATTTACAAGAAATTTATAAGAAAACTCAAATTGGTAATTTAATTGGTCGATTAACCGCAGAACGTTTATTTTTAATCAAATCTAGTAGAGAACAAAACCTTCTAAACCTTACTGCAGAAGAGCGTTATCTTAAATTATTTAAAGATCGTCCAGAAATTTTAAAAGAAATTCCTTTAAAATATGTCAGTTCTTATATTGGTGTTACTGCACAAGCTTTAAGCCGAATTAGAAAACGTATTTAATAATATCAATACATTTTATAACAGTTTTAAGGTGTCCTTTTTATCAAAAAGATAGGTCTTGTTTCTTGGTTCTTAAAACGTAGCGATCTTTTTTATTGATTTAGGTTCATTGTTTCACCTAAAACAGCAAACTATCTTTGTCAAAATTTTTAAATATGGCAGTAGTTATTTTTATTATAGTGCTTTGGTATGGAGGTTTGTTTTTTCAATCTTTCTTTTTACATCGTTATGCAGCACATCAAGTATTTACCATGTCTAAAACCATGGAGAAAATCACCTTTATTTTAACTTGGGTTTTTCAAGGGTCTAGTTATTTAAGTGCTTACGGATACGGAATTATGCACCGAATGCATCATGCGTATACAGATACCGAAAAAGATCCACACTCTCCTTCTTACGATGCAAATATGTTTGCAATGATGTGGAAAACGAAAACTATTTATCAAGATATTAACGAGCAACGCATTGCTATTGATGACCGTTTTACTAAAAATGTACCGCAATGGAAATCGTTTGATTCTTTTGCTGGCTCTCGTTTTTCTCGTTTACTTTGGATTACCTTTTACATTTTATTCTTTGTCTTTTTCGTAACCGCTTGGTGGCAATGGTTATTATTACCAATCGCTTTTTTAATGGCGCCTATTCATGGAGTTATAATCAACTGGTTTGGTCATATTTATGGATATGTAAACTTCAAAATGAAGAACACCAGCAAGAATCTTTTTCATTTCGATTTTTTAATGATGGGAGAAGGTTACCACAACAACCACCACAAACATGCTAGTAGCCCTAATTTTGGAGTTAAATGGCATGAAATAGATATGACTTATGTAATTATTAAAGTTTTAGACTTTTTCGGTTTTATTAAGCTGAAAGCTATTAAAGTAAAAGAATAATACTGTGTAAAAAAGATATAGAAATCTGTTAAACCTATTTAATAATTATCTTTTTGTAATTAAAAATTATAACTAGAAATATCATTTAAAAACACCCTTTAATAAGTGGTGTTTTTTTCATTTTTAGTATCTTTGTTAGACACAGAAATCTCACCATAAACCTAGCTTTCTAACTCTAAAATGAAAAACTACAAACCAAAAAAAAGATTACCTGCACAAGCTTATATAGATGGTGTTTTAAAAGGTGATAGAGTAATTCTTTCTAGAGCAATCACTATTGTAGAAAGTAATTTAGAAAGCGATAAAAGTTTAGCTAAAGAAATCGTTCAAGAAATATTACCAAATTCAGGTAAATCTATACGAATTGGTATTACAGGCGTTCCTGGTGTTGGTAAAAGTACTTTTATTGAAGTCTTCGGGTTGCATTTGGTAAAACTGGGGCATAAAGTAGCTATATTATCAATAGACCCAAGTAGTCAACGTTCTCGTGGAAGTATTTTAGGTGATAAAACTAGAATGGATGAATTATCTGTTTTACAAGAAGCGTATATTAGACCTTCCGCCTCTGGCGATACTTTAGGAGGTGTTTCTAATAAAACAGGAGAAACCATGTTGCTTTGTGAAGCCGCAGGTTACGATGTTATTCTAATTGAAACCGTTGGTGTTGGTCAGTCTGAAACAGCTGTACACGGCATGACAGATTTCTTTTTACTTTTAATGCTTGCTGGTGCTGGAGATGAGTTGCAGGGAATTAAAAAAGGGATTATGGAAATGGCCGATATGGTGGTTATTAATAAAGCCGATGGCGATAATATCACCATGAGTAAATTAGCTAAAAGACAATACCAAAATGCACTTCATGTTTTTCCAGCTTCTGAGTCTGGTTGGACTCCTGTGGCTAGTACCGCTTCAGCCATAAAAAATATTGGTATAGATAATGTTTGGAATGAAGTTTTAAAATTTAAAAAATTAGTTGATGAGAATGGTTATTTCCTAAAAAACAGAAACCATCAACAAATAAAATGGATGTATAATAATATCAATGAAGAATTGAAACATTTATTTTATGGTTCTGCTAATATAAAAAGAGAGCTTTCATCATTAGAAAACGATATTGTTACTTCTAAAATTTCACCTGTAAAAGCAGCACAACAAATTATAGAAGAATTTAAAAATTCCTTTCAATTGAGTTAATAATTCATGAACTTTAAAAATTGTATGAAATGATATTTAATAATTATTTTGATAAACAATTTGAATTAAGGTATTTTGAAATGAATAAGTTTGGGCTTGCAACACCTACAATAATATTGGCTTTGTTAGAAGAAACAGCTGCAGATCATGCTCATTCTATAGGACACAGTATATTTGATCTATTACAAAAAAATGTAGGTTGGGTATTAGTTTCTGGTGTTTTACAAATGAATCGTTATCCCAATTATAAAGAAAAAATAACCATTAGAACTTGGCTATCCCACTACTCTTTTATCAAAGGATATAGAGAAAATATTATTTACGATCAAAAGAATAACATTATAGGTAGTGCAAAAGGTTTATGGGTTTTCTTTGACATAGATAAAAGAAAGCCGATTCCTATTTTTAATGAAATTAAAGAAAAATGGTCGTACTTTAACGAACACTCTATCAATAGAAATATCAAGAAAAAAATAATTGCTATAGACTCACCTCAACATACAAAACAATTTAGAGTAAACCGATACGATATTGATTCTAATAAACACGTAAATAATATTAGATACTTACAATGGTTAATTGAATCGATTCCAGAAGATGTTGTTGATAATTATTTTTTGCATGAAATTGAAGGTCATTTTATAGCGGAAGCTCAATATGGAGATACCGTCTTATCTTTAACCAAAGAGCTTAAAATAAAAAATACTTTTGCACATACTATCAAAATTAAAGGAAATAATAAAGTTTGCGCCACAGCTAAAACTATTTGGAAAGCTTATTGACATTTACCGCACACTGTTTGTTTTATTGTTTTTTATGTAAATATTTTATCTAACATTCAACTTCCATACAGTTTTCTCTTTTCGACCAAAGGGAGAAATCACATAAAGGTGCTCATTTTTGTGTTATTAGTATTATGAGACTTCTCTTCAAGTCGAAGTGACAAGTTCTTATGTTTTTTTTTACCCTTATAATACTGATAATTGCAAACACATAACAATCTAAAATCGTATTTATGTGGATGATAACAACAAAAAAAGCCCAAACAAGTATATATTCGGGCTTTTTTAAATAAATTAATATAGAATTTATTCTTGCTCTAAGTATTTTTCCATTATCGTAATTGCAGATTCAGAAATTACAGTTCCAGGACCAAAAATAGCAACCACTTTTCTTTCCAATAAATAATCATAGTCTTGTGCAGGTATTACCCCACCTGCAAAAACCATAATATCTGGTCTACCTAATTTTTCTAATTCTTCTATTAATTGAGGAATTAACGTTTTATGTCCAGCCGCCAAACTAGATGCACCTACAAAATGCACATCGTTTTCAATAGCTTGTTTTGCTACTTCTTCTGGAGTTTGAAATAAAGACCCCATATCTACGTCAAAACCTAAATCGGCAAAACTAGAAGCAACTACTTTTGCTCCTCTATCATGTCCGTCTTGCCCCATTTTAGCAATCATAACCCTTGGTCTACGACCTTCTATTTCTGCAAACTTATCCGTTAACTTTTGCGCTCTTGCAAATGTATCATCACTTTTTACTTCTTTTCCGTACACACCACTTATCAATTTAGTATCCGCTTTATGTCTTCCAAAATGAACCTCTAAAGCATCGGATATTTCACCTAATGTAGCAAAATTTTCTGCAGCTTCTACAGCCAAGGCTAATAAATTACCTTTTCCTGTTCCTGCACAATCCTCTAATGCTTTTAAATTGACTGCAACCACTTCAGAATTACGTTCAGTTTTCATTTTATTTAAACGAGCAATTTGAGAATCTCTTACAACCGTATTATCAACTTCTAAGATTTCAATATTTGATTTTTCCGTAGTTTTAAATTTATTTACTCCTACTAAAATATCTTGACCAGAATCTAAACGTGCTTGCTTACGAGCAGAGGCTTCTTCTATACGTAATTTAGGAACTCCAGTTTCAATAGCTTTTGCCATTCCTCCTAATTCTTCAACTTCTTCAATTAATTTCCAAGCTTTCTTCGCAATTTCTTGCGTTAAATATTCAACATAATATGAACCTGCCCAAGGATCTACAGATTTGGTCATTTGAGTTTCATCTTGAATAAAAATCTGTGTATTACGTGCTATTCTTGCAGAAAAATCTGTTGGTAATGCAATTGCTTCATCCAATGCATTGGTGTGTAAAGATTGCGTTCCTCCCAAAGTAGCAGCCATTGCTTCTACACAAGTACGAGCTACATTGTTAAAAGGATCTTGTTCACTTAAACTCCAACCAGAAGTTTGACTATGCGTACGCAATGCCATCGATTTTGGGTTTGTTGGATTGAATGATTTTATAATTTTTGCCCAAAGCATACGTGCAGCACGCATTTTTGCAATTTCCATAAAATGATTCATTCCTACTGCCCAGAAGAAAGATAAACGAGGCGCGAATTCATCAATTTTTAAACCAGATTTTAATCCAGTTCTAATGTATTCCATTCCATCTGCTAAAGTATACGCTAATTCAATATCGGCGGTTGCACCCGCTTCTTGCATGTGATAACCAGAAATTGAAATTGAGTTAAACTTGGGCATATTTTTAGTGGTGTAATCAAAAATATCACCAATAATTTTCATAGAAGGTAATGGTGGATAAATGTATGTATTACGCACCATAAACTCCTTTAAAATATCATTCTGAATCGTTCCCGAAAGTTTATCTAAAGAAACACCTTGTTTTTTTGCAGCAGCTATATAAAAAGCCATAATAGGTAACACAGCACCATTCATTGTCATAGAAACTGACATTTTATCTAACGGAATTTGATCGAACAAAATTTCCATATCTAAAATTGAATCTATGGCAACACCTGCTTTACCAACATCACCCGTTACACGTGGATGATCTGAATCGTAACCACGGTGCGTAGCTAAATCAAAAGCAACTGAAAGTCCTTTTTGACCTGCCGCTAAATTTCTTCTGTAAAAAGCATTTGATTCTTCTGCGGTAGAAAAACCTGCGTATTGACGAATCGTCCAAGGACGCATGGCATACATGGCACTATAAGGACCTCTTAAAAAAGGTGGTACACCAGCTGCAAAACCTAAATGTTCTGCTTCTGCAATATCTTCTTTTGTAAATTGTTTTTTTACAGGGATTCCTTCAGGAGTATTCCAAACATCTTGAATCTCTGAAGTTGCAACAGTTTGTTTGACTGCTGAGTTTATTTTTATATCTGAAAAATCTGGTTTCATACTTCTAAAGATTTAAAGGTTTTTTGAACTTTTTTCTGAATACTAGAAAGTGAGACAAGAACATCAGTTCTCATATTTACAACACCATCTAAACCAACAGCCGTTAATTCATCAATGTTTTTTGGTGCACCTGCTAGTAACAATACTTTATCTGTATCTATGGCTCTAAATGCTTTTACAAATTCTACAGCAGTTTCATCATAATCTTCATCAGAACTACAAATAACAACTACATTTGAAGTTGATTTAGCACTTTCAGTAGCTGCAACCAAAGCGTTTGCAAAACTTTCTTCTTGATGCACATCAAAACCACTTACACCTATAAAATCATAAGCAAAAGCAGCTCTCGCTTTACGCATTGTTAAATTTCCATAACTTGCTAATTGTACAATTGGGCGCACATTTGTTTCATCCACTAATTCTTCTGTAACCCTACGCATTGCCTCAATTTCTAAAGAAGCTCTTCTTGGAGTTAACACCTTAGGATTCTCAATAATTCCTTTAGAAAGTAGATTAGCAGATATTTTCTCCATTAAGTTAGGATACTTGTTAATTCCAACCATTGGAGTTCTACGTTGGCTAATTAATTTTAATTTTTGAAGACGAATTTCAGCAATTTGTTGTTGAATTATTTCTTTTTCAAAATTGATATAAAAACCACCATCAGCTTCAATTGCTTTAAACAACTCTAATGCTTTTTCTGCTATTTTAGAACTAACCTCTTCAATATAATAAGAGCCATCTACAGGGTTTGAAACTTTACCAAAATAAGATTCTTCTTTTAAAATAGTGGTAATATTACCTGCTATTCTGCTTGAAAAATCAGAAGAACTTTTAAATTCTTTATCATAAGGATCAATTAAAACTCCGTCTACATTTCCTAAAATAGCAGCCATAGCTTCTGTAGTACAACGTAATAAGTTGGTTTCTGCATCTGTAATTGACTTACTCCAAATAGAAGTTTTAGCCGTTATCGTATTCGAGAAATCAGCAAGTTGATATTTGGCAGCTACCTCAGCTAATAAATTATTGAATGCTCTAAATTTTCCAATTTCAACAAAATACTCTAATCCAATTGCTAAATTAAAATTTAGGTTGTCGAAAATTTGTTGCACTGCAATCTCTTTTTCTTTCAATTTTTCCGTTAAAAAAACGAGAGAACTTAAAGTATATGCTATTTCTTGCACTTGGTTTGCTCCACTATCTAAATACTCCGTTCCAGAAATAGTGATTGCTTTAAAGTTCGGATAATCTTTTGTTAACTTTATCAGTTCTGCTGTTACATCTACAAGGTTTTCATTAAAATTACCTGTTGTTACATAGCCAGAAATTAAATTTGCATCAATATATCCCTTTAAATTTTTGCCTTTTGCAAAAGCAACTAAATCTTTGGTAAAAGGAATAGCATTATTAAATAATTTAAACGAAACCGAGATAGTATTTAAGTCTATTCCATTTAAAAGTTCTTCTACAGATACATTGGTTATCATTTGAAAAATAATACCATTTATTCCTTCTTCAATTGCTTTTAAGGCCAAATCATTACCAGATTTACCACAACAAGCAGCAATACTTCTATAGTTTACTAATGATTGTGAGTTTTCCCCTGTATTTTTTAGCTGTGTAATTGAATTTTCTATATTATAACAAGGCTGAAAATTGATACCAGTTAGGTTTTTCCACACTAGTTTTCTATCAAAATCAGCACCTTTTAAATCTGCGGTCACTCTTTCCATCCACTGTTCAGTAGAAACTGAAGAGAAATCTGAAAAAAGTATTTTATTTTTATCGCTCATTATACGTGAATTTATTTTATACAAAAGGTTACAGTTCTTAAAGTTACAAAATTTAAGCCCTACCTTCCGTAAGTTTATTTTATCATTAAACTACTTCCAAATCTTTCAAAAATAGCTTTGTCCAATTCCTCTCTATGATTTGGGTGCGCAATATCTCTTAATGCTTGTGCTCGTTGTTTTAAATTTTTACCAAATAGTTCTGCTATCCCATATTCTGTAGCTATAAACCTAGCATGCGCACGGGTAGTAACAACTCCTGCTCCTACTTTTAACGCTGGAGTAATCTTAGAAACACCTTTAGAGGTTGTTGATGTAATTGCACATATTGGTTTCCCGCCTTTTGATAAAGCAGCTCCACGCATAAAGTCCATTTGACCACCAACTCCAGAAAACATTCTCTGACCAATAGAATCTGCACAAATTTGCCCTGTTAAATCTACTTCAATAGCAGAATTTATTGCTGTTACTTTTGGGTTTTTACGAATGATAGAAGTATCATTTACGTATGCAATGTCATTCATTTCAATTTCTGGATTATCATCTATAAAGTCATATAAACGTCTTGTTCCCATAGCAAAACCAGAAACAATTTTATAAGGGTTTGTTTTCTTTTTAGAACCGTTTACAACTCCGTTTCTCACTAAATCTATGACACCTTCAGAAAACATCTCTGTATGTATCCCTAAATTTTTATGGTTGTTTAAAAATGTTAAAACGGCATTTGGAATACCACCAATCCCCATTTGAAGCGTTGCACCATCATCAATAATTTCTGCAATGTTTTTACCTATAGATTTTTCTATTTCAGATGGTTCTACAAAATTCATTTCGTAGATTTCTTCTTCTACTTCAACACATGCATCAAAATGTTTTAAATGAATTTGAGCATCTCCAAATGTACGAGGCATGCGCGGGTTAATTTGAGCAATAATTATTTTACCTTGTTCTATACCAGAAATAACAATATCAACAGAAACACCTAAAGAACAAAAACCATGTTTATCTGGTGGCGATACATTTACCAGAACCACGTCCAATTTCATATATCCTTCACGAAATAAACTTGGTATTTCACTTAAAAAAACAGGAATATAATCTACCGTGTTTCCTACCATTTTACGAACGTTTCCACCAATAAAAAAAGCATTGGTATGAAAACTTTCTCTTAATTCTGGTGCAGTATATCCACAAGCTCCCTCGGTATGTAAATGAACAAGTTCAACATTTCTTAATTCTGACGCTCTTGCAACCATCGCTTTTATTAAAGCTTGTGGTGTTGCAGAACCTCCTTGGATTAAAACTCTATCGTTAGATTTGATTAATTTAACAGCTTCATCGGCTGTCATTTTATTTGGTATTTTCATATTATCAAATTTTAAAAATTGTTGTTTTTGTTCATTCACACACTAAAATGAACTTCTAATTATCCTTTATCCTAAGAAACTTAAAATAATACCTGCAGCAATTGCAGAACCTATTACACCTGCAACATTTGGCGCCATTGCATGCATTAATAAATAGTTACTTGGATCTGATTTTAAACCTTCGTGATGCACAACACGTGCACTATCTGGAACAGCTGAAACTCCTGCAGCACCAATAAGCGGATTAATTTTATTATCTCCTTTTAAGAATCTATTCATAAATCTAGCGAATAATAAACCTCCACAAGTTGCAATCACAAATGAGATTGCTCCTAAACCAAATATCAATAATGAATCTTTAGTGATAAAAATATCTGCTTGCGTAGAAGCTCCTACTGTAACACCTAATAAAATAGTTACAATATCAATTAATTTGGTTCTTGCCGTATCTGCTAATCTTTCTGTTCTTCCTGACTCTTTTAATAAATTTCCGAAGAATAACATCCCTAATAAAGGTAATGCACTAGGAGAGATAAAAAGAGTTAATAATAAAGCAACTACAGGGAAAATCATTTTTTCCTTTTGAGTAACGGCTCTTGGTGGTTTCATTTTTATTTTACGATCCTCTTTAGAGATTAACAATCTCATTAATGGAGGCTGAATTACAGGAACCAATGCCATGTATGAATAGGCAGCAATAGCAATAGGTCCTATTAAGTTTTTAACCGTTGTACCATCTGCCAAAATATTAACTCCGTTTGCTAATTTTGATGATAAGAAAATTGCAGTTGGTCCATCGGCTCCACCAATAATACCGATTGCACCTGCTTCTGGAAGGCTGAATCCTAGATAAAGCGCTCCCATAAAAGTTGCAAACACACCAATTTGAGCTGCTGCTCCTAAAAGCATTAATTTGGGATTTGCAATTAAAGATGAAAAATCTGTCATTGCTCCAATTCCTAAAAAAATTAGCGGCGGATAAATACCTTTTACCACTCCAAAATAGAGATAGTTTAATACAGATCCTGTCTCATAAATACCTGTTTGATTTCCGGCTACAAAAGGTATATTTCCTAATATAACACCAGTACCAATTGGTATCAATAGTAAGGGTTCGTAATCAAATTTAATACCTAGGTAAATGAATCCAATTCCGATAATAATCATTATTAAGTTTCCAGAAGTTGTATTTGCAAAACCGGTATAACTGTAAAACTTTTTAATTCCTTCAAAACCCCCTTCAAAAACACCCACATCTTTTTGATGAGCTTTATCTACTTGTGTTGTAGCAACCGTAGTATCGGTTATGGAATCTGGGCTAGCATCTGCGCTTAATCCTAAAATTGGTCTTATAAAGATCAATAAAGATAAAACACAGAATATTAAAATTACTTTTTTCATATTTAGTGTTTTATTCTAGTTCTATCATTAATTCATCATGCAAAACTTGTTGTCCTACACTTATTTTTATAGCGGAAATAACACCTGCTTTTTCACAGACAATACTATTTTCCATTTTCATTGCTTCTAAAACAAGCATTCTATCCCCTACCTTAAGCGTATCTCCAACTTTTACATCAATAGATAAAACGACTCCAGGAATAGGAGCAACAATTCTTGTTTTTGCAGATTTTGGATTTACTTGTAAAGGTGCAGCTGGTTGTTTAGACGCAGATCTAATTAATGTAGGAGTCTTTGTTTTTTTAACCTCCTCTTGCATTTTCACCTCATAGGATGTACCATTAACTTCTAGTTGAATAATATTATCTTCATGAGATTTTATATTAACGGTGTAGCCGTTTTCGTTTACTTTAAATTTATAGCTTTTCATTTGTTATAATCTATTTTGAATTCCGTAAATTTTAGAACTCCAAGGTGAATATGTTTTTTTAACTTGTTTAATTGTTAAAATTGCACTTTCATGATCATGTTGTTCATTTTTGTACATGTGTACGGCAGCTCCAATAACCGCAGAAATTTCACCAGTAAAATTGCTATCTCCTTTTACTTTAATTTCACTAATTTTCTTATCCTTCCCTTTTGTAATTATTTTATAGGTATAAAGCAATACTGGTAATCCGTAATTAAAGAAAAGTGCGAGTATAACTAATGCGCTAAAAACAATGAATAACCCGGTAATTAGAATAACATAACCTTCGCTTATTGGATCTGTGTATAATAGTATATTTGTCATTATAATGGAATGTTTGAGTGTTTCTTTGGAGGATTTACATCTTTTTTATTCTGAAGTAATTCTAAAGCTCTAATAATTCTAAAACGAGTATTTCTTGGCTCAATTACATCGTCTATAAATCCGTATTTTGCTGCCATGTATGGATTCGCAAACCTTGCAGTGTACTCATCCTCTTTTTTCTGAATGTACTCTTGCTTTTCATCAGCATCTTCTATTTTTCTAATATTAGATCCTTCTAAAACTTCAACAGCTCCTTTTGCTCCCATTACTGCAATTTCTGCCGTTGGCCATGCATAATTTACATCTCCACGTAGTTGCTTACAACTCATAACATCATGTGCACCACCATAAGATTTACGTAAAGTAATCGTTACTTTTGGCACAGTTGCTTCACCATAGGCAAATAGTAATTTTGCTCCATGTAAAATAATTCCGCCATATTCTTGACCTGTTCCTGGCAAGAAACCTGGTACATCAACTAAGGTTACAATGGCTATATTAAAAGCATCACAAAAACGAACAAATCGAGCAGCTTTTCTAGAAGCATCAATATCTAAAACACCTGCATAATATTTTGGTTGATTGGCAACAATACCAACTGGACGTCCATTAAATCTAGCAAAACCAACACAAATATTTCTTGCATAATTTCTATGAACTTCCGTAAACTCGCCATTATCTGCAAGTATTGATATTACATCTACAATGTCATAAGGTTGATTTGGATTTTCTGGAATAATATCATTTAAAGCATCTTCTAACCTGTCAATTGGGTCATTACAAGGAAGTATTGGTGCTTCTTCTAAATTATTTGATGGCAAGTAACTTAATAATTTACGAACTAATAATAAGTTTTCTTCATCATTTTCTGCCAAGAAATGAGAAACTCCAGATCTAGTAGAATGAATTTTAGCGCCACCTAATTCTTCTGCAGTTACAACTTCACCTGTAACGGTTTTTACCACTTTAGGACCTGTAACAAACATATAACTTGTTTGATCCGTCATAATTGTGAAATCTGTTAATGCCGGAGAATACACAGCACCACCAGCACAAGGACCTAAAATTGAAGAAATTTGAGGAATTACACCGGAAGCCATAATATTTCTTTGAAAAATTTCTGCATATCCAGCTAAAGACCTTACCCCTTCTTGAATACGTGCTCCACCTGAATCATTTAATCCAATTACGGGAACTCCAATTTTCATTGCCATATCCATCACTTTACATATTTTTAATGCATAAGTTTCAGATAAAGAACCTCCGAATACGGTAAAATCTTGTGCAAACACATACACAATTCTTCCGTCTATAGTACCATGACCTGTAACAACACCATCAGAAAGATAAATTTGTTTATCCAATCCAAAAGATTTTGTTCTGTGTGTTACAAACATATCAAACTCTTCAAAACTATCATCGTCTAAAAGAATATCTATACGCTCGCGTGCAGTTAATTTACCTTTAGCATGCTGAGAATCGATACGTTTTTCTCCACCACCCATTTTCGCTTCTGCTCTTTTTTCAATGAGTTCGTTAATTTTATCTTGATTTGCCATTTTTATATAAGTATTTTCTTTTAAAATTATTCTTTAGAACAAAGTTCTGTAAGCACTCCTAATGTTGATTTTGGATGCAAGAAGCCAATATTTAACCCTTCAGCACCTTTTCTAGAAACCTTATCTACAAGTCTAACCCCTCGTTCTTCAGCAGTTTTTAAAGCTTCTGTTGCATTGGGAACTGCAAAAGCGATGTGATGAATACCTTGTCCCTTTTTCTCTATAAATTTACCTATTGGACCATCCGGAGAAGTACTCTCTAATAATTCTATTTTTGTGTTACCCACCAAAAAAAAGGCTGTCTTCACTTTCTGATCGACAACCTCTTCTATAGAATAACATTTTAAACCTAAAACTTCTTCGTAATATTTTATTGAAACTTCTAAATTTTCAACGGCAATACCTAAATGCTCTATATGTGAAATATTCATAATTTTTATGTTTAAATTTCATCAAATTTAGCATACATCTTGTTTTTATTATATGATAGTTATCATATTCACAGATTATTACAACTTATATTAAATTATTTTGAGGAATCAAAAAAAGAATCTTTTAATTCATTTCTTTATTTAAAAATTATAAAGTTTACAAATTTTAAAGCAGTCTGTAGATATTACTTTTAAATCGACTAATTATCATTTTAACACTTTTATCATAGAAAAATTATTACAACACCAATAAATAGTATTAATATATATGTATTAATGAAGATATTCTGTACTTTTATTACTAAATTTATAAAAAATAAAAGTATTCTAAAACGATATTAAAAATAGATTTATTATGAAGCTGTAATGCTTTTTGAATCTCTTTTTTATTATGGATTTTAAGTTATTTAGAATAATAAATACTTAAATTTGCCGGCGTTTTTTTTTCGCTTTATTTTGAAAGGTTAAGTAAAATTAACTAAGTAATTTGCACTCAAAACATATATGTATACATGGCATTAAAAATCGTAATATCTCACAAGACAACTTATAAATATGATAGAAAAGTATCTTTATCTCCTCATATTTTTAGGCTAAGACCAGCACCACACTCGAGAACACCTATAGAATCTTATTCTATTAAAATTACGCCAGAAGAACAATTCTTTAATTGGCAACAAGATCCTTTTGGAAATTATGTGGCTCGTTTGGTTTTTCCTGAGAAAACAGATGAAATGTCTATTGATGTTGAAATTATTGCCGATTTAAAAACGATAAACCCTTTTGATTTCTTTATTGAAGAGTATGCAGAAGAATATCCTTTTGTGTATACAGAAACTGTAAAGAAAGAATTACAACCTTATTTAGAAATTACTGATAAAGGAAAGTTATTAGAAGAGTTTATAAAAACGATAGATTATACACCAAGAAAAACTATTTATTTTTTAATTGATATCAATCAAAAAATTTATGAGTTTTTAAATTATAACATAAGAATGGACCCAGGTGTTCAAACTTGTGAAGAAACTTTAAATCAAAAAAATGGTTCTTGTAGAGATTATGCATGGTTATTTGTACAAACTTTACGTCACTTAGGTTTTGGAGCACGTTTTGTTTCTGGGTATTTAGTACAATTAAAATCAGACGAAAAATCATTAGACGGTCCTTCTGGTCCTGAAGAAGATTTTACAGATTTACATGCTTGGGCAGAAGTATACTTACCGGGTGCTGGTTGGATTGGTTTTGATGCCACTTCTGGTCTTCTAGCAAGTGAAGGTCATATTCCGTTAGCGTGTACTCCTTCTTTTGAAAGTGCTGCCCCTGTTTCTGGAATGTCTGATAAATGTGAAACAGAATTCTTTTTTGAAAACAAAGTAACAAGAATTTTAGAATCTCCAAGAGTTACAAAACCGTATACAGAAGAACAATGGAAAGAAGTATACAAGCTTGGGAATAAAGTAGAAAAGCAATTAGAAAAAGGCGATGTTCGTTTAACAATGGGAGGCGAACCAACCTTTATATCTATTGATGATTTAGAGTCTCCAGAATGGAATACAACTGCAGATGGTCCTAATAAAAGAAAATTAGCAGGAGATTTAACCAAAGGTTTGTATGATAAATTTGGTAATGGAGCTGTTTTGCATCATGCACAAGGAAAATGGTATCCTGGAGAACCTTTACCAAGATGGCAAATAGAAATTTGTTGGCGTAAAGATGGTAGACCGATTTGGTTCAACAAAAAATATTTATCTAGCTATGCTGATAATCCTATTGTTCCAGAAAATTCTGATAAATTATTTTTAGAAACGCTTACTAAATATTTACGTGTTTCTTCAGAACATATTTTACCAAGTTTCGAAGATCCTTTTTATCATTTATGGGAACAAGGTAATTTACCGATAGACATAGATCCTGCAAAAGACAAAGACGGCTCTTTAGCACGTAAAAAATTACATGAAATTTATGAAAAAGGCGCATCTACACCTGTTGGTTATTTACTTCCTTTAAATAAAACAGAAGACAAATGGTTTAGTAGTGCTTGGACATTTAGAAGACAACACATCTTTTTAACTCCAGGAAACTCTCCTATGGGATTAAGATTACCTTTAGATTCATTAATGGAAAAACCAGAACACGAGATTTTCCCAATTCATGAACCAGACTTATTTTCTAAAAAGAAACGTTTACCAAGTTTTAAAAATATTGTTAAAAAAAGACATCAAGAATTTTTAGACTTCGGATTAGAATTAAACCAACCTAACTATTTTGTACGTACCGCACTTTGTGCCGAAATTAGAGACCAAAAATTATATTTATTTCTACCACCTTTAGAAACGGCAGAAATGTTTTTAGATTTAATAGCTTCTATAGAACTTACGGCAAGAGAGTTAAACGTACCTGTTATAATGGAAGGTTATGAACCACCACATGATAACAGATTAGAATCTCTAAAAATAACACCAGATCCTGCGGTTATTGAAGTAAATGTACATCCTGTTACCAATTGGAAAGACTTGTGTAAAAACACATTTACTTTCTATGATGAAGCTAAAAAAGCAAGATTAGGTACAGAGAAGTTTATGTTAGATGGTAAACATACCGGAACTGGTGGTGGAAATCATGTAACTTTAGGTGGTACAACTCCTGCAGATAGTCCTTTATTACGTAAACCAAGCTTACTAAGAAGTTTATTAACTTTCTGGCAACATCACCCAGGTTTAACGTATTTATTTTCTGGCTCATTTGTTGGTCCAACGAGTCAGGCTCCAAGAGTAGATGAAGCTCGTTTGGACAACTTATACGAGTTAGAAATTGCCTTTAATCAAATTCCAAAAGATGGCGAAGTGCCTTTTTGGTTAACAGATAGATTGTTTAGACATTTATTAACCGATTTAACGGGAAATACACACAGAGCAGAATTTTGTATCGATAAATTATACTCTCCAGATTCTTCTACAGGAAGATTAGGTATTTTAGAATTACGTGGATTTGATATGCCTCCACACCCTAAAATGAGTTTAGTACAAATGTTACTTGTTAGAACTTTAGTTGCTTGGTTCTGGAAAAAACCTTACGAACATAATTTAGTGCGTTGGGGAACAGAATTACACGATAAATTCTTAATAGAACATTACGTAAGAGAAGATATTAAAGATATTGTAGACCAATTAAATAAAGCAGGTTACGAATTTAAAGAAGATTGGTTCGATCCATTTTTCGAATTTAGATTCCCATTACATGGGATGGTAGACATTAATAATATTCATTTAGAATTAAGAGCAGGTATTGAACCTTGGAATGTTTTAGGAGAAGAAATGACTGGTGGCGGAACTGCAAGATATGTAGATTCTTCATTAGAAAGATTACAAGTAAAAGTTTCTAATTTTAATGAAGACCGTTTTGTATTAAGTTGTAACGGCGTTAAAGTACAATTAAACAAGACAAGTGTTCATGGAGAATATGTAGCTGGTGTTCGTTATAAAGCATGGGATCCGTTTTCTGCTTTACACCCAACAATTCCAGTAGATACTCCACTTGTTTTTGATATTGTAGATACTTGGAACAAACGTTCTATTGGAGGTTGTACTTATTTTGTTGCACATCCAGGAGGAAGATCTTATGATGAATATCCAGTAAATAGTTATGAAGCAGAATCGAGACGAATTAATCGTTTCTGGGAATTTGGACATACACAAGGTGAAATTGACCCTGTGGAAAGTATCAACCCAAATACAGAAAGCACTAGTAGAAGTGTAGAAACCAACAGTAGTTCTAAGCGATTTAAGTTTAAAGAATTACCTGTTAATTTTGAATTTCCTTATACCTTAGATTTAAGAAAAAAGTAGGGAAATTTATTATAGGTAGCATGAAATATGACGATAGAAGAAAATCAAATTGAAAAAACAATCTTATACGATTATTTTTTAAATAAAAGTAAATATGATGAACTATTAATCTCTAAAATGGAAGACACATCAGATTGGAAAGTTTTATTAGACAATTTACAAAAAATTGGACCTAAAAAATTAGCTTCTAAACAAGTTGATATAGATTGGTTATTGGCAGAAAATGGTGTTACCTATAATGTATATAACGATCCTAAAGGATTAAATAGACCTTGGAATTTAAACGTAGTTCCGTTTATAATTCATCAAAAAGAATGGAGCGAAATTGAAAAGGGAATTCAACAAAGATCTGAAATATTAAACCTTATTTTAAAAGATTTATACGGAAAACGTGAATTGCTTAAAAACGGAATTATTCCACCAGAAGTAATTTACGCACATCGTGGTTTTTTACGTTCTTGTGATCAAATTGAATATAAAACAGCAAAACAATTACTGGTACATGCAGTAGATTTAGCTAGAGGTCCGGACGGACGTATGTGGGTTGTAAATGACAGAACACAAGCACCTTCTGGTATGGGATATGCTTTAGAAAATAGATTTTCTACAACTAAAATTATTCCTGAAATATATAAGCATATAAACGTTAGGCAGCCATCTACCTTTTTTAATGATTTTAATAAATTATTATTAAGTGTAGCTCCGGCTAATACAGAAAATCCAATGGTAGTTATTTTAACACCTGGTCCACATAATGAAACATATTTCGAACATTCTTATTTGTCTTCATTTTTAGGTCATCCTTTGGTAAAAGGAAATGATTTAGTAGTAAGACATGGCAAAGTTTGGTTAAAATCTTTAAAAGGTTTAAAACAAGTAGATGTTATTTTACGACGTGTAGATGACAGCTTTATGGATCCTTTAGAATTAAGAGAAGATTCTTATTTAGGAGTTGCAGGTTTATTAGAAGTTGTTCGCTTACAAAATGTTGCTATCGTAAACCCTATTGGAAGTGGTGTTTTAGAAAACCCTGCTTTAATTCCGTTTATGGAGAATATTTGCAAATTTTTCTTAAAAGAAAAGTTAATTCTACCTCAAATTGCTTCTTGGTGGTGCGGACAAGAAAAAGAAAGAAAACATGTTCTAGAAGATTTACCATCTTATGTAGTAAAAAGAATAGACAGATCGCATAGAGAACATATCTATTTCTGTGAGTTTTTAAGCAAAGAAGAATTAAAGGAACTAAAAGCTGAAATTTTAGAAAACCCAAATAGATTTGTAGCACAAGAAAAAATATCTTTTTCTACAGCTCCTAATTTTGTTGATGATAAATTAGAACCTCGTAAAATTGTGTGCAGAACTTTTTCTATTGCAAAACAAGATAGTTATAGCGTTATGCCTGGTGGCTTAGTCAGAGTTGCCACAGAACGTGAAGAGCTTTTTGTATCTAATCAGCGAGGAGGAACTAGTAAAGATTTTTGGATTGTTAGTGATAAAAAACAAAATTACTTACAAAACTATTCATGGAATAAGAGCGTTTCTAATCAGGCAGAAAGTATTAATGACGTACCAAGTAATACCGCCGAAAACCTATATTGGTCTGGTAGATATTTAGGGAGAACTTTATTTACAGCAAGGTATTTACGCATGGTTTTAAACCAAATGACGCATGTACAATATAATGATGAAAGAAAATCTGAATCTGAAAGTTTAAAAATATTATTTCAGTCTATTACAAACATTACTTCTACGTTTCCTGGTTTTACAGGAGAAAATGAAGAAGAAGCATTAAAGAATCCTCTTAAAGAATTAAAGTCGCTTACTCTTGATAATCAAAGAATTGGAGGTTTTGCTCAATCTATGCAGAGTTTTAACAATTCTTATTATTCTCTTAGAAATCTATGGTCTAAAGATATGTGGCGTGTTTTTGATGGAATTCAGAAACAACTTACAAAACTTAAAGAAGAAAAGGTTTACACTATTTCTACTTTATCTAAGTTCTTTGATAAAATAATTACAAGATTGATTGCTTTTATGGCTTTGTCAGAAGAAAGTATATTAGTAAGACAAGGACTTCTACTCTACTTTATTGGTTTGCAAATAGAACAAGCATCTATGACTATAGAGAAATTTAGGTCTTTAATTATTGTAAATTATAATGAGGAATTAGAGTATGAAGTTTTAGAATCACTTTTAAATAGTCACGAAAGTTTAAACATCTATAGATACAGTTACAAGTCTTATCTAAGTATAGAAAACGTCTTAAAGTTATTAGTTTTAGATAAAGAATACTCTAGATCTTTAATGTACCAAGTAAAAAGGATTAAGAAAGATATTGATAAGTTACCGAATACAAATACATCTGTAGAAATGACTATTTGTCAAAAAAATATCAATACGGTAATTCATAAAATTGAAAGTTTATCACTAGAAGAAATTCTAGAAATTGATGAAACATCTAATATGCGTAAAAAGTTAGACAACTTACTGTCTGATTTAAGTGATTTATTACACTTAACTTCTTTATCTGTTTCAGATACTTACTTTAACCACT
This sequence comes from Polaribacter sp. R2A056_3_33, assembly GCF_019278485.1. Lineage (NCBI taxonomy): Bacteria > Pseudomonadati > Bacteroidota > Flavobacteriia > Flavobacteriales > Flavobacteriaceae > Polaribacter > Polaribacter sp. R2A056_3_33. The sequence goes on along the minus strand of NZ_CP058984.1, from coordinate 3,573,568 downwards.
CTCAGCAACAAAAACAGTTGGTAGATAGAAAAATTTCTAATTAATATGATTTTTGACCTTTGGCACAAAACAAAATATAGTTATGAAAACGGAGCTTCGTTTTGTCATAATATAACCACCTTAAAGCCTAAAAGTTTTAAAGGACAAACTGTTTTAGAGTATGCGTTAGAAATTAGCCCAGAACCTACTGATATTTCAGAAAGACTCGATTTTTTTGGCAATACAGTTACACGTTTTTCTATTCAGCAAAGTCATGAAGAATTGGTTGTTATAGCACGTAGTAAAGTTTCTAGAGATTATGATTTACAAATAGAAGGACAAAATTTAACTGAAGGAAAAAAAGTTACCATAGAAGAAGCACTTAAATTATTAAAAGAAACCCAGCCAGACATTATTGAAGCTAGACAATTTGTTTTAGGTTCTCCATTAATTTCTGATATGAGTGCTGTTATTAAAGAATACGCATTGGTTTCTTTTAAGCCTGAAAGATCTTTATATGAAGCTTCTTACGAATTAATGCAACGTATTTTTACAGATTTCGACTTCGTTTCTGGATTTACAAACATTGCAACGCCATTAAAAGTAGTAATGAAAGAGAAAAAAGGTGTTTGTCAAGATTTTGCTCAAATAGCCATTGCTTGTGTAAGGTCTATGGGATTGCCTGCAAGATATGTAAGCGGCTATATAGAAACACTACCACCAGAAGGAAAAGAAAAGCTGATTGGTACCGATGCTTCTCATGCATGGTTTTCTGTATTTATTCCAACCTTAGGTTGGATAGATTTTGACCCAACCAACAACCAGATACCCAAAAACCAACACATTGTTGTTGCTCATGGTAGAGATTATTATGATGTACCACCATTAAAAGGAGTTATTTATAGTACTGGTAAAAGTAAAATGGATGTAGCTGTAGATTTAAGACCTGCCAAAAATTATCAAAGTCAAAGCCAGAGTCAGTCTTAAACTTTTAAAAAAATAAAAGTAAATAATAAACCTCAAAGCTTTTAAAAACTTTGAGGTTTATTATTTTTAAATTATTCACTTAAAAAGACAATTATTTCTTTTATGAAATTTATTGCTTTTGAGTTTGTTTTTTTACTTCAGAAGCCACTTTAACATCTGGTTTAATTATAGCATCTGAAATATTAAAGTAATTATCTTCCAACTTATCAGCTATTAAAACTAAATGCTCAATTAAATCGGCAATAAACTCTTCTATATTATCTTCAATATCTGTTATCAGTTTATACTCAAAATCAGCTTTCATTTTACCTATCAAAAAAGCTGCCGAATCATCTGTGATTTGTCTGTTTTTAGAAATAATACAGATGTATTTGTATATTTGATACAAACAATTTTTAATAGATCTTGGACATTTTCCGTTTAAAATAATAAACTCTAATGTAGTTTTTCTAGAAGGCGTTTTTTTATAAAAACTACGCATCATATCATGTGTAGATACACATTTTAAAAGCGTAGACCACTGGTAACTACCATCAATAACATCTCCATAAATTTCTTTAGCTGCCGCAACATCACTTAATTTAGAATTAATAATTCTTGATACTTGTATTGCTCTTTCTAAATATACACCTAACATAATTATAGCATACACTTCATCATGCAAAAGCGTACTTTTAATTTTACTTCTTACCTCAGAAGCAGATTGGGTTACCATTGAAGTAAATTCGTATAAGCCACTTTTTACAAATTTATCTATCGGATATCCTTTATAACTATGGTTAATTCTATTGATACATTCAAATAATTCTGTTGAAATTAAATCTCTAGAGCTTCTTGCATTTTCATGCGCATTAATAAAGGTATTTACAATTGAATAGGGTTGCTCTAAATTTAGACCAACATTAAATAAAACAGCTTCTTCTTCTAATGTAATATCTGCGTCTATAATTTCATTAGCAGACATGTACATTACAGATCTTAATACAAATTGTCTAGATTGTGATAATTCATCCGGTGCGTCTAAAGATGAAAAATAATTTACGTTTAAAAACCTTGCTAAGTGCTCTGAACGTTCAATATATCTTCCCATCCAAAAAAGGTTATTGGCTACTCTTGCTAACATATTTTTTTATTTTTTTAAAACCCAAGTGTCTTTTGACCCTCCACCTTGAGATGAATTTACTATTAAATTTCCTTTTTTAAGTGCAACTCTAGACAAACCTCCTTTTAATACAAAATCGGTATCTTTACCTAATAGAGTAAACGTTCTTAAATCTACATGTCTAGATTCGAAAGACTCATTTTCATCTATATACGTTGGGTGAGTAGATAATGACATTATAGGTTGAGCAATATATTTTCTAGGTGCTGCCAAAATTGTTTTCTTAACAGTTTCTATTTCTTCTTTTGTTAGTTTACTTCCAATAGAAATACCATATCCTCCAGATTCATCCACTGGCTTTACAACCAACTTATCTATGTTTTCTATAACATATTTTAACTCATCTTTTCTACTACAATGATAGGTATGTACGTTATTTAGAATCGGTTCTTCATCTAAATAATATTTAATAATTTCTGGCATATAAGTATACACAGCTTTGTCATCTGCCACACCTGTACCAGGAGCATTTACCAAAGTAACATTTCCTTTTTGATACACAGAAAATAAACCAGGAACTCCTAACATAGAATCTTTTTTAAAGACTAAAGGATCTATAAATAAATCATCTACTCTTCTGTATATAACATCTACTTTTTCTGGTCCATAAATGGTTCTCATATACACAAAACCATTTTCTACAAATAAATCTCTTCCTTCCACTAAAACAACTCCCATTTGTTTTGCTAGAAATGAATGTTCGTAATAAGCAGAATTATAAACCCCAGGTGTAATAATAACACAAACAGGAGCATCTACCCCATTTGGTTTTACAGATTCCATAGTATCTAATAACTTAGAACCATAATCTACAACCGTGTGTGCATTATATTGATTAAAAACACCAAACAATGCATGCTTTACAGCATTTCTGTTACCAATAACATAACTAACACCAGAAGGACATCTAATATTATCTTCTAGAACATAATACTTGCCATCAGCATGTTTTATTAAATCTGTACCCGAAATATGGTTATAAATGCCTCCAGGAGGATCTAATCCTATCATTTCTGGTAAAAAATTAACAGAAGACTTAATTAAATCTTCAGGTACAATACCTTGTTTTATAATTTTTTGATCATGATAGACATCCCAAAGAAAAAGGTTTAAAGCTTTACTTCTTTGTAAAACACCTTTCTCTATTGTAGTCCATTCTTTATTATTAATAATTCTTGGAAATAAATCAAAAGGGAAAATTTTTTCTTTTACCTCCTTATCTCCATAAACTTGAAATGTAATTCCTAGATTAAAAAAAGAATCTTTTGCTTGTTTATTTAAACGATCAAATTCTGATACTGAGTAAGAACCAAATAAATTATATAAGGTTTTATACACCTCCCTAACTTCATTATTATCCTTAAGTAGTTCATCATAAAATCTAGAATCTAGTTCGTAAGTTGAAAATAGCGGTAGTGTTTTAGTTTCTTTCAAATCTTATAATTTTTTAGTAAATATAAATTACTTTTATGAAAAAAGTAAGCATTTTTAAATTATACTGTGATTATTGTAACAATAATTTTATTTTATTTGATTTATTACATAAATCGTAAAAATTCATTATCATATTTTTAAATAAATAATTTCAAAAATAAGTTTTCTATCCAATTTCTACTAAAATCTTATAATCATTGATAAATAATAAGTACAGGCAATAGTAAAAAGGGCATTTACTTTTATTAAAAGCATCGTTGAAATACTTACAAAAGATAGTTATATTTTTCTTAAAATGATGATAAAAGAGGTAATTAAGAGAATAAACTTAAAACACTCTTATTTTAAAAACACCTAAAACACTACCTATCAATAAAATAAACTAAAAACCTGACTTTTAAAAAAAATAGTAACTATTAAAACTCTTCTATTTTTTTCATTCTATTATCTTCGCGCGCATTATGTGGATGTATTTAGGACTTTTAGCGGCTTTATTTTTAGGATTACATAATTTATGTAAAAAACATGCTGTACAAGGCAATGAAGTATTTCCTGTTTTGTTTGGAACAATTTCTGCTGGTTTTCTATTGATACTACCCTTCTATTTAGGATCTATTTGGAATCCCGATTATATGCAAAAAATAGGTTTCTACATTACAAGCATTCCTTGGAGTACGCACGGATTTATTTTTATAAAATCGATGATAATGGCAGCTTCCTGGGTTTTGGCATATCAAGCATTAAAGCATTTACCAATTACCATAGTAACTCCAATTCGCTCTGCAGGTCCCTTTTTTACATTTATAGGTGCTATCTTTATTTATAATGAAAAACCAAATTCATTACAATGGGTTGGTTTTTTTCTGATTATTCTTTCAGTTCTATTATATTCTAAAATTGGTAAAAAGGAGGGTATCAATTTTAAAAGAAATAAATGGATTTTTGCCATTATCGCAGCTACCTTTTTAGGTGCTTCTAGTGGCTTGTATGATAAATTTTTAATTCAGACTTTAACTTTAAACCCTCAAACATTACAATTTTGGTTTTGCTTTTATACCATTCTAATATTGTTAATTATTTTATCAATTACATGGTTTCCTTATGCTGATAAAAGAAAAGCTTTTAAGTTTAGATGGTCTATACCAGCTGTTGGAGTTTTATTACAAACAGCAGATTACTTTTATTTTAAAGCACTACAAGACCCTGATGCTTTAATTATGTTATTATCGGCTATAAAAAGAAGTCAGATTATAATTGCCGTTGTAGTTGGTGGATTGTTATTTAAGGAAAAAAATAAGCGTAAAAAATTGGTTCCTTTATTCGGAATTTTACTTGGGGTATTTTTAATCTTGTATTCTTAAACAAAAAAAGTTTCGTAATAAATTACGAAACTTTTCAATATATATTAATGTGTAATTATATTTTACACAGTTTTTTGTTCCATAAAACTTAGAATCTCACTTTCTTTAATTTCTGGATTTGCACCTTCACTACTTGCCACTATTGCACCTACAGCACAAGCAAAATCTAATGCTTCTTGTGGAGCAACATCTTTTAATAGTTTATTAATTAAAGAAGCTAAAAAAGAATCTCCTGCCCCAACAGTGTCTACAACTTTTACTTTATAACCTTCATTATAATAGAATACATCATTATAATAAAGTATTGCTCCTGAACCTCCTTTTGTAACACAAATAGATTTTGTGTTTGTAGTTTTTGCAATAAATTGAATGTTCTCTTCTAAAGAAGTTGAATTAAAATTTAATCCCTTTGAAATTTCAATAATTTCATCATCATTAAATTTAATAAAACTAGCCTCATTCATTAAATAACTCAAACGCGCGATGTTATAATAAGGTGCTCTAAGGTTTACATCAAAAATTTTATATTTTGCTATTTTTAAAAGTTCATATAATGTATTTCTTGACACTTCATCTCTAGCTACCAAACTACCATACACAAAAGCATCTGAAACTTTTACTATTTTCTTTGCACTTTCTGTTAATTCTATTTGATCCCAAGCTCTTGGAAACATAATATCATAAGAAGCACAACCTTTGTCATCTAATAAAACTTTTACTTTTCCTGTTTTTAGTTCTTCATCTATTTGTAACGCTGCTTTATTAACGTTATTCTCCTTAATAAAGTCCTTAATTTTTTGACCATTATCATCTTCACCAACCTTAGTTATTATATATACATTATTTTCTAAAGATTGTAATCTTACTGCAACGTTTAAAGGAGCTCCTCCTATTTTTTTATGCGTTGGAAACACATCCCAAAGCACTTCGCCAAAACATGTAATATTTGCCATCTAAATTTCATTTAAAATAGTACTATTAATATCTTTCACAGACTTCTCTATTCCGTTTTTAACAATATTCTGATAAGCATCTGTATAAGCATCTAAAAAGGTTTTAGAGTTTTTAAGTTGACCAAAAATAGATTCTATTTCTAAAAAGGCTGCTGGATTATTTCTTGATAAAATTGCTTTCTCAGTTAAAACTGCTTCCATAGCATCTTTAATCATTAGTTGAGACCCATTTTCATTTACGCCAACACTATAAATTGCAAAAGCAGCAATGATAAAAGCAGCATGATTTATAATTCTATTATTTTCTAACTGATTATAAACTGTAGGTAAAATAAAAATTGGAATTTTAGCAGAACTCTCAGAACAGATTCTTTCAATTTGATCTTTTATATAAGTATTTCCAAATCTTTGGATTAATGAAAATTTATAATTTTTTAAATTCACACCCTCTAAGTCTCCTAAAGTTGGTGTAACTTCATTCCCCATATAAATTCTTAAGAAAGAACTGATATCAGCATCATTTGCAGCTTCATCAATAGTAGAATAACCATATAATGCACCTAAAATTCCTAATACAGAATGACCTGCATTCAGTAAACTTAACTTCATTTTTTCATACGGCACCACATCTTTTACAAACTGAGCACCAACAGTTTCCCAAGCAGGTCTTCCTGCTGCAAAATTATCTTCAATTACCCATTGTTTAAAAGGTTCACAAACTACTGGCCAACCATCATCAATACCAGAAGTTTCTTTCAATTTTTCGATATCTAATGCAGATGTTGCTGGTGTAATTCTATCTACCATTGCATTCGGAAACGATACGTTTTCATCAATCCAAGAAACTAAGGTTGGTTCTGCTACTTTTACATAGCTTAACAACATTTTTTCTGTCATATGTCCGTTTCCTTGTATATTATCACAAGACTGAATAGTAACACCTTTTAAACCATTTTCTTTACGCAGTTTTAACGCTTGTGTTAAATATCCAAAAATAGTTTTAGGTGCACTTGGAGTTTCTAAATCGTGCTGAATTAAAGGATTCTCAAAATTGAATTCTCCTGTTGCTTCATTATAGTTATAACCTCCTTCTGTAATGGTTAAACTGATGATTTTTACATCTGAACTCGACATTTTTTCAATGACTTTTATTGGACTCTCTGGCGCATATAAAACTTCTACCATAGAACCGATAATTTGTTTTGTTAACGAACCGTCTAATTCTTTTATAATTAACGTATATAAACCGTCTTGCTCTTTTAGTATATTATAAATTTTAGTATCAAAATCTAACAATGCAACACCACAGATACCCCAATCTTTCTGAGTATCATCGTTTAATAATAAGTCTGTATAAAACGCTTCATGTGATCTATGAAACCCACCAATACCAACATGTACAATACCTGTTTTAATTTCGCTTCTATTATAAGTAGGAGAAGTTATTTTAGTACTAATTTCTGCTAAATTCTTTTGATTTAATTTAATTATATTTTCCATGATTTTATTATTTATTTAAAGAATTACCTCTTTTAAGTGCCCAAATTGATGTTACAAAATATACTACAGTACACACAAATGCGTACGTATAAAATAGTTCTCTATTTTCTATATATACTTTTTCTGTTTCACTACCAAATAACACAATACAAGCCAACACAACTGTTATTGCCAATGCTAGTAGTGAAATCCCTTTTAATACCTTTGTAAATAATGATGTATCTATTATAAGTACAACTTCTTTTTGTGCCTTTATTTCTTGAAATTCATCTATGTGCGTATTTCTTACTCTCTCTTTTTCTTCTTCTTCTGGATATTTATCTTTTGCTCCATAACGTCCTGCTAAAAAAGTATAAATAAGTATTGTAAAAATCCATGTTGGTATAAATAAATAGTAAAAAGACATTACATTTAAAATGTTTAAACCAAAACCAAATAACAATCCTAATGCCCAAGAAGCAATAGCAGGAGTACTAAAAGTTAAATTACGATAATGAGACCAATAACGTGTATACCCAATTTTAGGGAAAATTTGATGCTCTGCAAAAACAATACTACCAACTGGTACAACTAATAAACCTGCATACGTTAGTAACGGAAGCATTTGTGAAAACACAAACGGAAAACAAGCGACTACCATAGTAACTAAACCAACAATTATAGTTGTCTTTTTTCTTGAATTTTTAGTAAAAATAGCTTGTGCAGCTAAACCTGCTCTATAAAGATTTGCTACAGCGGTTGTCCAACCAGCAACAATAACAATTACAAAACCAGACCAACCTAAAGCGTAATAAGCTACATCTCCTGGATCTAATTCTACGATAGATTTACCAATAATAACAGCTGCACCAGCACCCATTATTCCTGCCGAGATCCAAGCAACAAAATGTCCGAACATCATTCCTGTACTTGTTGTTAATCCGTAAGATTTCTTTTTAGCAAAACGAAATAAAGCCATATCAATAAGACCAAAGTGGGTAATTGAATTCGCTGCCCAAGCAAAACCAATAACTTCAAGTAATCCAATTCCTGGTTCTCCATCACTGTTAAGACCTGTCCAAATGGATTGATCTCCTAAATTTATAAGTTCTGTCCATCCACTTGGCAATGTTTCACCTAAAACATCTAAAGAAAGTGCTGGTAAAAGTATAAATGCACCACTAATAAACATCACAAATAACCAAGGCGCACAAATTGCAGAGAATTTAGAAACCGCTGTAAAACCATATATAGCAATTGCAACCACAACAATACCAACGAGTAAAACTATTAAAACAAACCAAAGATTTGTTGGGTACCAATCTAGTTGTGCCGGAATATCAAAAGCAAACCGAACTGCTGTAGAAGATACGGTTATCATTGCCGCAGAAATGACTGTAAAAATAACAACATTTGCCCAATTATAGAGTTTTGTCATAGAATCTCCAGCTATTTTATTAAGATACGTGTACAAACTCAATCTAGTATCTACAGCAATTGGAGATGTAATTAACGTCCAACTTAAAACAGCTAATATATTACCAATCAATAATCCTAAAATAATATCTTTTGTAGTTGCACCTAAGGCAACAAACGTTGCTCCAATTACAAATTCTGTGGCGGCAACATGTTCTGCAGCGTACAAACCTGCAAAATGCGTCCAATTATGTAGTTTATTTTTAGCAATTGGTAATTGCTCTATTTCTAAGTCTTCGAACTGCTGATATTGATTGGGAGTTTCCATATGATGTTTATTTAAAGTTAGTTCTTTTTAATTTTAGTGATATTGTTATACATGCTGTAGTAAATATTTAGTAATTATATGTGTCTTAAAATAAAGTTAGATCTAATTGAAGTACCGTTTTTTCTTGTTCTGGATTCCACATTGCAGTAACTCCAATTGGTAAATTATAGTTGCCTATTTTAACATCTTTACTAAATGTTGCTCCTACATTTATAATATTAGCAGCACTTTCTGTATAAAAAGTTTTATCGGTAGTAAAAGACCAAGCACCACCTGTAAATAAAGATAAGCTAGCGTCTCCTTTTTCCCAAACTTTACTATTTACTTCAAAATAATGCGTCCATGAATTCTTTAGAGAACCGTCCATTTGAACTTCATAATCTCCTGAACCTCCATTAATTATAGTTGCTAAATATAATAAAGTATTTGGAGATATATTGTATCCAAAATTAACATCTACAAAGTTGTACCCTTGCGTTTTATCATAACTCCAAAATTGTAGTTTATCACCTCTTTCTTCTACACCTGTGTAATTGTTATGTGACACCGCCTCAATAAAAAAACGATCAGAAAAACGATATTTGGTATAAATAGAAACTTCTTTATAAAAAGCACTTTCAGTTTTTCCTGTTGTAATATTATTTACATCTATCGTAGAAAAACTTGCGCCTCCCCAAAGACCAAAAGTAAATTTATCATTTTTTGAATTGTATTCTAAACTAGTAGCAATCATTGCTCCGGGATGTACAACACTCCCGTGCCATAAATGCATATTTTTAACATGTGCTCCAACACTAAAAGCCTGATATTCATCATTAACTAAATCGTTTTGAGCAGTTGTATGCTGTACAGATATCAATAAAAATATATTTAAAAGTACGATAGAAACACTTCCCTTTTTAATATAATAACTTAGTGGTTTCATTTCTTTTGATAATTGTCTCATTACTTATCTTTTAAATAGTTATAAATCTTAATATGATATTCTTAAAATAAAACGTCATAATGACGTTTGATAAGCAAATGTAAATAAAAAACTTTTACAAAAACAATAAAAAAGAAAAATAAATATTCTATATTAGCTTTAATATATGTTAAATTAATACCCTAAACAGTCATTTAATCAGTAAAACTGCAATACTAGGAAGTTCTGAATCGTTTTCAAAATTTTAAAAAATATTATACGTAATAAATACGTTTATTTAAAGTAATTAAAAAAAAAGAGTAACTTTACGTTATAATTAAGAATATGAGCAACAAGAAAATATCAAATATATCGGTAGATTGTGTCGTTTTTGGATATGATACAGATACCAAATCTTTAAATGTTTTATTAATAAAACGATATTTAGAATCAAAATCTGAAAATAAAGTACTTGTTGATGATTATGTATTAACAGGATATCATGTCTATGAAGATGAAACTTTAGACGACTCTGCTTCTAGGGTATTAAAAGAATTAACCGGACTTACCAATTTATATAAAAAACAATTTAGAGCTTTTGGTGATCCAAATAGATTGACGAATGAAAAAGACTTATTATGGATTCAAAATGAGGAATTCAACTTAAGAACTATTACAATTGCTTATTATTTTTTATTAAAAACAGAAGATGTTGCTATCGAAAATAACAAATATAAAGCACAATGGTTTTCAATAAATGACTTACCTGAATTAGGATTTGATCACAAACAAATCATTTTAGAAGCCTATGAAGATTTAAAAACAAAATGTCTACAAGAACCAATTATATTTGAGTTATTACCAGATAAATTTACCATAAATGATGTACAAGACTTGTATCAATCTATATTGGCAATAGAAATAGATAATCGGAATTTTAGAAGAAAATTAATAAATAAAAAATACTTGGTTCCTTTAGACGAAAAACAAGTTGGAGTTTCTAAAAAACCAGCACAATTGTATATGTTTAGCAAAGATATTTACAATAAAATGTTTCAGAAAAATTACTTAATCAACATTTAATGATATTAAACACTTTTATTTTTGACATGGATGGAGTTATCATAGACTCCGAACCTTTTTGGCGACAAGCACAAATAAAAATTTTATCCACATACAATGTAACCGTTACTGTAGAAGATTGTATAAAAAACACCATGGGTAAAAGGATAGATGATGTTGCTCTCACTTGGTGTCAATTACATCAATTATCAATAAATCCTAAAATATTAGAAAAAGAAATTATTACAGCTGTAGTTCAATTAATTACTGAAAAAGGAAAAGCAAAAAAAGGCTTATTCGAGTTGTTAGATTTTTTAACTAAAAACAACTTTAATATTGCCCTTGCTACCTCTTCTAGCAAACCTATCATTGACGCGGTTTTTAACAAACTGAATATTACTCATTATTTTAAGGTAGTTTGTAGTGCAGACGATGAAGCATACGGAAAACCACATCCGGCTATTTATCTGAAAGCAGCAAAATTGTTAAAAGTACCTACTAGAAATTGCTTGGTGTTAGAAGATAGTGTTACGGGATTAATTGCCGCAAAAGCTGCTAGTATGCACACCTTTATTATTCCTGAAGACAAAAATGATCCGAGATTTACATTAGCCAATAACATTTATACTTCAATGCTAGATGTTGTTAATTATTTAAAAACATTGCAATAATATAATCATAAAAATAGAACTAAACATCCATATTTAATAACACAAAAAAAGCTTCAATATAATATTGAAGCTTTTTTATAATTTATAAAGTGTTTAACTTTAGTTCATTCCTCCATCTACAGATAAAGTCTGACCTGTAATATAAGCACTCATATCAGAAGCTAAAAACACACATGCATTTGCAATGTCTATTGGCTGTCCTCCTCTTTTTAAAGGAATACCATCTCTCCAGCTTTGCACAGTAGCTTCATCTAATTTTTCTGTCATTTCTGTTTCTATAAAACCAGGAGCAACTACGTTACTTCTAATATTTCTAGACCCTAACTCTAAAGCAACCGATTTAGAAAAACCAACAATACCAGCCTTTGAAGCAGCATAATTAGTTTGACCAGCATTTCCTTTAATACCAACTACAGAACTCATATTGATAATAGAACCTGCTCTTTGTTTCATCATCGGACGAATTACAGCTTTGGTTAAATTAAAAACAGATTTTAAATTTACTTCAATTACTTTATCAAAATCGTCTTCAGAAATACGCATTAACAAGTTATCTTTTGTAATACCTGCGTTATTTACTAAAATATCTATAGCTCCAAATTCTTTTAAAACCTCCTTAGCTAATTCTTGAGCAGCATCAAAATCTGCAGCATTAGATTGGTATCCTTTTGCAGAAACTCCAAAAGCTTTTAATTCTTCTTCTAAAGCATTCGCTGCGTCTACAGAAGAACTATATGTAAATGCCACATTTGCTCCTTGCTTTGCAAATTCAATAGCAATTCCACGTCCAATACCTCTTGTTGCACCAGTAATGATAGCAGATTTATTTTCTAATAATTTCATATTAAGTCTTTATTTTTAAGATTGCAAAGATACTAAAAATAAAAAAACTCGTAAAACAAAAATGTCTTACGAGTTTATAATTATTATACCTGTATATTACAGATAAAATTAGTTTTTATTTTAAAACTTTTGCAATCATTTCACCAATTTTAGCTGGAGAACTCACAACATGAATTCCGTTTTCTGCTAAAATTTTCATTTTTGCTTGTGCTGTATCATCAGCTCCACCAACAATTGCACCTGCGTGCCCCATTGTTCTTCCTGCTGGTGCAGTTTGACCTGCTATAAAACCAACAACTGGCTTTCTGTTTCCATCAGCTTTAATCCATTTTGCAGCTTCTGCTTCTAAATTACCACCAATTTCACCAATCATTACAATTGCTTCTGTTTCTGGATCATTCATTAATAACTCAACAGCTTCTTTTGTTGTAGTTCCAATAATTGGATCTCCACCAATACCAATTGCAGTTGTAATTCCGTATCCTTGTTTTACAACCTGATCTGCTGCTTCATACGTTAAAGTTCCTGATTTAGAAACAATACCTACTTTACCTTTTTTAAAGATAAAACCTGGCATAATACCAACTTTAGCTTCGTCTGGCGTAATTACTCCTGGACAGTTTGGGCCTACTAATCTACAGTCTCTACCATCAATATAAGCTTTTACTTTTACCATATCTGCAGTAGGAATCCCTTCTGTAATACAGATAATTACTTTAATTCCTGCGTCTGCAGCTTCCATAATTGCATCAGCAGCAAATGCTGGTGGTACAAAAATAATTGAAGTATCGGCTCCTACTTCATCTACAGATTCTTTTACTGTATTAAAAACAGGCTTTCCTAAATGCTCTTGACCTCCTTTACCTGGAGTTACCCCTCCAACTACATTCGTTCCATAATCAATCATTTGACCAGCATGAAAAGTACCTTCACTACCTGTAAAACCTTGAACAATAATTTTTGAATTCTTATTTACTAAAACACTCATTGGTTTGATATTTTATTTTGTTACACAAAAATAGTTTATTGATAGTTTCTAAAAAAGGATTCAAACAAATTATTATCAATAAAAAAGTAATAATTATATGTTTTAAGCTCCTTTATTTTTTAGAACAAGACAGTCTTAATGTTTTTATGAGTTTTAATTCTCAAAAAAAAACAATCAAGATTACTTTCTATCTTTTAAAAAACGTTTTATTTCTGCCATTTCTTTTAATTTTTCTCTTGATTCTGAAACTGGAGTTCCGAAATAACTTTTTCCTCCCGCAACAGATTTTGTAACTCCTGTTTGACCAAGAATTATAGCACCTTTACCTATGGTAATTCCGCTATTTGTACCAACTTGTCCCCAAATTGTTACTTCATCTTCAATAATTACACAACCAGCAATACCTGTTTGTGATGCTATTAAACATTTTTTTCCAATTTTCGTATCATGACCTACATGAACTTGATTGTCAATTTTTGTGCCTTTTCCAATAGTCGTATCTCCTGTTACACCTTTATCTATAGTACAAGATGCACCTAAATCTACATTATCTTCTAAAACTACCCTACCACCAGAAATCAATTTATCAAATCCTTCTGGTCTATTTTTATAATAAAATGCATCTGCTCCTAAAACCGTATTCGCATGTATAGTAACATTATTACCAATAAATGTATTATCGTAAATAGTTACGTTTGGATGAATTACACATTTTTTACCAATTGTAACATTGTTTCCAATAAAAACATTAGGCTGTATTACTGTATCTTCTCCAATAATAGCGGTTGCAGCAATACTTACTTTAGATGCAATAAAAGGATTAAAATATTTTGTGATTTTATTAAAATCACGAAAAGGATCCTCGGAAATTAATAATGCCTTTCCAACTGGGCAATCAACTTTTTTGTTGATTAATATTGTGGTTGCAGCAGAATTTAATGCCTTGTCATAGTACTTAGGATGATCTACAAAAACAATATCTCCTTTTTCTACAACATGAATTTCGTTGATTCCTAAAATCTCGAAATTTTCATCACCAATAAATGTAGTATCTATTAGTGTTGCTATTTGCTGAAGCGTTTGTGGTTTTTGGAATTTCATGTTTCAGTTTTCAGTCGTAATAATCAGTCACAGTTTCAGTATTGAGTAAGCACTGCAAACTGCTACTGAATACTGCTCACTAATTCTTACTCTTTAATACGTTCTTGATACGTTCCTTTAGTAGTTTCTATCTTAATTTTATCTCCTTCATTTATAAATAAAGGGACATTTACAGACGCTCCTGTTTCTACTGTAGCAGGTTTTGTTGCATTTGTAGCTGTGTTTCCTTTAACACCAGGTTCTGCATGGGTAACTTCTAAAATAACACTTGCAGGCATTTCAACAGAAAGAGGCATATTATCTTCAGAATTGATGATAATTGTAACAATCTCTCCTTCTTTCATTAATCCAGGATTGTCTAAAGCAGCTTCTAACAAACGAATTTGCGTATAATCTGCTTCATTCATAAAGTGATAAAATTCACCATCGTGATATAAAAACTGAAATTTATGAGTTTCTACACGTACATCGTCAATTTTTCTTCCTGCAGGAAAAGTATTATCTACTACTTTACCGTTACTAACACTTTTTAATTTTGTTCTTACAAATGCAGGCCCTTTACCAGGTTTAACATGTAAAAATTCTATAATTTTATATATATCGTTGTTGTATCTAATACACAATCCGTTTCTAATATCTGATGTTGTTGCCATATTTTATTGATGTTTGCCTTTAGTTATTTACTATAAGCAATAGTTGTTAATTTTATTTTTAAGCTTTATAAACGATACTTTACTATAAAGAGTTAGTTCGCTTTAGAGTAACCTTTCATAATTCCTCTATGAGATTCTTTTATAAATTGAATAATCTCATCGCGTTCTGGAGTTGCTTCCATTTCTGCTTCTATAATATCAATTGCTTGTGAATTGTTATAATTTCTTTGAAAAAGTATTCTATAAATATCCTGAATTTCTCTTATCTTTTCTGTTGAAAAGCCTCTTCTTCTTAATCCTACAGAATTGATACCTACATAAGCAAGAGGTTCTCTTGCTGCTTTTACAAACGGAGGAACATCTTTTCTTACCAAAGAACCACCTGTTACAAAAGCGTGGTTTCCTATAGATGCAAATTGATGCACTGCAACCATACCTGCTAAAACAACATTGTCTCCAATAGTAACATGACCTGCTAAGGTTGTATTATTAGAAAAAATACAATTATCACCAACAAAGGTATCATGTGCTATATGACAATACGCCATAATTAAACAATTGTCACCAATTTTGGTTTTCATTCTATCTGAAGTACCTCTGTTTATGGTAACACATTCTCTAATAGTTACATTGTTACCAATTTCTACAGTAGTTTCCTCATCATTAAATTTTAAATCTTGTGGAATTGCTGAAATTACTGCTCCTGGAAAAATTCTACAATTTTCACCAATCTTAGCACCTTCCATAATAGTTACGTTAGAACCAATCCAAGTTCCAGAACCAATGGTTACATTATTATGAATGGTAGTAAAAGGTTCTATTACTACGTTTCTTGCTATTTTTGCTTGCGGATGTACATACGCTAAAGGTTGATTCATAGTTTATTTTTTTCTAGCAATTTGAGCCATTAATTCTGCTTCTGCAACTATTTTTCCGTTCGCATAAGCATACGCTTGCATGTGGCAAATACCTCTTCTTATTGGGGTAATTAACTCACATTTAAATGTTAAAGTATCTCCAGGTAAAACTTTTTGTTTAAATTTTACATTATCCATCTTCATAAAATAAGTTAGATAATTTTCTGGATCTGGTACCGTGTGTAAAACTAAAACACCACCACATTGTGCCATTGCCTCAACTTGTAAAACTCCTGGCATTACAGGTGCTCCTGGAAAATGTCCTACGAAAAAGTTCTCGTTCATGGTTACATTTTTCATACCAACAACGTGTGTATCAGAAAGCTCTAGAATCCTGTCAATCAATAAAAATGGAGGTCTATGAGGTAGCACATCCATAATCTGATGAATATCCATTAAAGGAGGTAAATTCAAATCGTATTGAGGAACGTTATTTCTTTTTTCTTGCTTAATAATTTTTGCTAATTTCTTTGCAAATGAAGTATTAATTAAGTGTCCTGGTTTATTAGCAATAACTTTACCTCTAATTCTAATACCAACTAAAGCTAAATCTCCAATAACATCTAATAACTTATGTCTTGCAGCTTCATTAGCCCAATGTAAAGTAAGATTATCTAAAATACCGTTTGGTTTAACAGCTATATTATCTTTTTTAAATGCTGTTTTTAATTTTTCCATGGTTGCTGCAGACAATTCTTTGTCTACATATACAATAGCATTGTTTAAATCACCACCTTTAATAAGGTCGTGCTCTAAAAGCATTTCTATTTCATGTAAAAAACTAAACGTTCTAGCATCTGCAATTTCTGTTTTAAAATCAGAAATCTTTTCTAGATTTGCGTTTTGCGTACCTAATATTTTAGTTCCAAAATCTACCATAGTTGTAACTTGGTATTCATCTGATGGCATTAAAATAATTTCACTTCCTGTAACTTCATCTTTAAAAGAAATAATTTCTTTTACTACATATTCTTCTATATCTGCATCTTGCTCTTGTATACCCGCACTTTCTAATGCTTCTACAAAATATTTAGAAGAACCATCCATAATTGGTGGTTCTGAAGAATCTAATTCTATTAAAAGGTTGTCTATATCTAAACCTACAGCAGCAGCCAAAACATGCTCTGAAGTCTGAATTTGAACTCCATTGCGTTCTAAGTTAGTTCCTCTTTGTGTATTTACAACATACTCTGCTTTTGCCGCAATAATTGGCGCTCCCTCTAAATCTATTCTGCTAAAAGCAAAACCATGATTAACAGGTGCAGGTTTTATGGTCATATTTACAGTGTTACCAGTGTGTATACCTACGCCAGATAAACTTACCTCTTTCTGAATTGTCTTTTGCTTTTTACTCATTTATTATCAGTTTTTGAGACTTCAACTCTTTTTCTATATTGCTAATTTTCGATGCTATTTTAGGTAGATTCCTAAAATAAACCGAACTTTTATTAAAATCTTGTATTTTAAATGCAGGTGAACCATTTACCATCTCATTATCTTTTAAACTTTTAGAGATACCTGCTTGGGCTAATATTTTTACATTATTACCAATTGTTATATGACCTGCAAAACCTACTTGCCCCCCAATCATACAATTTTCACCAATTTTGGTGGAACCTGCAATACCTGTTTGAGCTGCAATTACGGTATTTTTTCCAATCTCTACATTATGGGCTACTTGTATTTGATTGTCTAACTTTACACCATCATGAATAATTGTAGATCCCATAGTGGCTCTATCAATTGTACAAGCAGAGCCAATATCTACATTGTCCTTTATAATAACATTACCTATTTGAGGTATGGCAGTATATACTCCGTTTTTATCTGGTGCAAAACCAAATCCATCTCCACCTATAATAGATCCAGAATGAATTTTGCAATTATTACCTATAATTGTTTCAGAATAAATTTTTACTCCAGAAAAAATGACGCAATTATTACCAATAATTGAATTATCACCAATATAAGCATTTGGATAAACCTTTACATTTTCTCCTAAAACCACATTTTCTCCTATATAAGAGAATGCACCAATATACTCATTAACACCAATTTTTGCCGAGTCAGAAATAAAATGAGGGTTTTCTCTACCCATTTTATTATTTTTAACTTCATTGTAAAATGCTAATATTTTAGAAAAAGCTTCATAAGCACTTTCTACTTTTATTAGTGTTACATTCACTTCTTTTTCCGGAACAAAAGTACTATTAACAATAACTACAGATGCATTTGTAGTATATAAAAAAGATTTATATTTCAGGTTAGAGAGAAAGGTTAAAGAACCTTTTTCTCCTTCTTCTATTTTAGATAATTTAGAAACTTCAACATCAGAATTACCTACGATGTCACCTTCTAAAATATCTGCTATTTGTTGTGCTGTAAATTTCATTAAGCGCAAAAATATAAAATTTATAGTGATTTGGCTAATCTCATTCTATTTTGGATAACAAATAAAGTATTTTATTACCGGATTTGTAAGCGCTTGTAAATTTAATTGATCCGATGCTTTGGCAATATCTCTTAGTTTTCCCTTTTTATTCAGAATAAAAATAGGTTTTTCTTGCTGATATGCTTGATTTTCGATTTTTTTGGTGAAAACAAAATATTTTGCTTCATTTTCTGAAAGCGTCAATTTTTTTGAAACTTTATTTATTTTTTTATTCAATTCTGAGGTTTCAAACTCTTTTTGCTGAATTTCTATACGCAACAATTTTCTATTAACAATCATCATAGATAGTAAAGATAAAATTTTATCACTATGATTTGCCCATTCTTTTATGGCAGACATTACATCATAATCATCCAATTTAGAAAACATTTCTAAAGTTTCATCTGTAAAATTATCTTGCGATATTTTTTTATAAAGAAAATAACGTAAAGAAGTACTTGCAAACAATTCTACTCCATCATCCGCCAATTCTTTTGCTCTTTTTAAAACATTAACCAGCATATTTTCTGCGACTAAACCCGTTTTATGTAAATATACTTGCCAATACATTAATCGTCTAGCAATTAAAAAGTTTTCTACAGAGTAAATTCCTTTCCCTTCAATAACTAATTCATCATCCTTTACATTCATCATAGCAATTAACCGATCCGAAGAAATATTACCTTCTGTAACACCTGTATAAAAACTATCACGCTTTAAATAATCTAATCTATCTATATCTAATTGACTCGATATAAGCTTGCACAAAAACTTTCTAGGATATTTTCCCTCAAATATTTCGATAGCTATATCTAACCTTCCGTTAAATTCATCATTCAATTTTCTCATAAATTTTAATGAAATTTCTTCATGAGAAATGCCATTTACAATACTATGCTCTAAAGCATGCGAGAAAGCTCCATGACCAATATCGTGCAATAAAATTGCTATATACAAACCATTCTCTTCTTCTTCAGAAATTTTTACTTGCTTAAAACGTAAAACTCTTACTGCTTTTTGCATTAAATGCATACAACCAATTGCATGATGAAAACGCGTATGATTTGCACCTGGATATACCAAATTAGAAAAACCCATTTGGGTAATCCTTCTTAAACGTTGAAAATAACGATGTTCTATTAAATCAAAAACTAAAGTATTTGGTATTTGTATAAACCCATAAATAGGGTCGTTCAAAATCTTTAATTTATTATGTTTTTTATTCTTCAAATGAGTGTTTTTATCAATATATGGCAAATTACAAATTAATGCCACGAACTAGCAAATTTAAAGTTTTAGTTTTTTCTGAAAGCAATTATATTTAGAAAAAGGAAACTTTGATAATAAAATATGATTAATAGCCTTATTTCTTTTTAAAAATAACGAATTCATTTATAAGTAATATTCTCAAAATTGGCAATATTTTATCATTTTTAAAACCTAAAAAGTATAACTTTTAATTACTTTTATACTTAATTGTTAAAATGATAAACAAAAATATGAGCAGTATACAAATTTTATGGGTAGATGATGAAATAGAGTTATTAAAACCGCACATTCTTTTTTTGGAACGTAAAAATTACAAAGTAACTACTTCTACCAATGGTGCAGATGCTATTGATTTAGTAGGTGAGCATAATTTTGATATCGTTTTTTTAGATGAAAATATGCCTGGATTAACAGGACTAGATACGCTTGCAGAAATTAAACAAATACATGCAAATTTGCCTGTTGTTATGATTACAAAAAGTGAAGAGGAATATATAATGGAAGAAGCAATTGGTTCTAAAATTGCAGATTATTTAATAAAACCTGTAAACCCTAGTCAGATTTTATTAAGTTTAAAAAAGAACTTAGACCATTCTCGTTTAATATCAGAAAAAACTACCTCTAACTACCAACAAGAATTTAGAAAAATTTCTATGGATTTAGCCATGGTAAATTCTTATGAAGAATGGATAGATCTATACAAAAAATTGGTGCATTGGGAATTAGAGCTAGAAAACATTAGCGACCCTGGAATGTTAGGTATTTTAGAAAGTCAAAAACAAGAAGCCAATAGTCAGTTTTTTAAATTCATCAAAAAAAATTATGAAGATTTTCTAACAGCACACGATAAACCTACCTTTTCTCACACACTTTTTAAAAACTACGTGGTACCAGAATTAAGTAAAGACCAAGGAGTTTTATGGGTAGTTATAGATAATTTACGTTACGATCAATATAGAATTTTAGAACCTTTAATAAATAATCATTACAAAAAGGATCAAGAGCATTCTTATTTTTCTATTTTACCAACAGCAACGCAGTACGCTAGAAATGCAATATTTTCTGGATTAATGCCTTCTGAAATGGAAAAACGTCATCCAAATTTCTGGAAAAATGACACCGATGAAGGCGGAATGAATTTGTTTGAAAACGATTTCTTAACGGCACAAATAAAACGTTTAGGTTTAGATATTACACACGAATATTATAAAATAACCACCTTAAAAAACGGTAAAGAATTAGCAGATAACTATAACGGAACCAAACAAAACGATTTAACCGCTGTGGTGTATAATTTTGTAGATATGTTGTCTCATTCTAAAACTGAAATGGAGGTTATAAAGGAATTGGCTGGAGACGACAAGGCATACAGAAGTCTTACGTTAAGCTGGTTTAAAAACTCACCATTGTTCGAAATCATACAAAAAGCACAACAATTAGGTCAGAAATTAATTATTACCACAGACCACGGAACCATCAATTGTAAAAACCCAACAAAGGTAATTGGTGATAAAAATATTAGTGCCAATTTACGCTACAAAACAGGTAGAAGTCTTTCTTACGAAGATAAAGATGTCTATGCGGTAAGAAATCCAAAAGACATTTTTTTACCAACTGTAGCCATGAATAGTCCGTTTATTTTTGCCAAAGAAGATCTGTTTTTTGCGTATCCAAACAACTTTAATCACTTTGTTAAATACTACAAAAACACCTATCAACATGGAGGTATTTCTTTAGAAGAAGTTATTATTCCATGTGCCGTTTATAGTCCGAAGCAAAAGTAGTTTACTACAGCAGTAAAAGTTATATAGTTTCAATTATTAGAAGCTATTTCCTGCTTTCACTACTCGCTTTTATTGCTAAAAAAAAAAAGCAATAAAGAGCTCAAACAAACCTTTCAATCAGGGCTAAACTTGTTTGCTAACACAATTAATTATAAAAATAGTCTGACAGGTTTAAACTACTTGTTAGACTTTTTTAATTTAACAAACTGAGCATTAAAAACATAGCCTCTCCTCCTTCATTTATAAAGTTTAAAGATTATTGACTGTAAACAATTACTGATTACTGAATACTTTTTATATTTTTGTCTTTATGAAAAAAAATTACTCTTTAGAAGATTTATCTGAAGTTGCAGCTGAGATTATTACATCCGCAGAAAATAGAACGTTATTATTTTACGGACAAATGGGCGTAGGTAAAACAACTCTTATAAAAGAGATCTGCAAACAATTAGGTGTTTTAGACAACATCTCCTCTCCTACTTTTTCTTTAGTTAATGAATATCAGACTACAAATAGTGAAAAAGTTTTTCATTTCGATTTTTACAGAATTACAGACGAGGAAGAAGCCCTAGACATGGGAATTGAAGAATATTTAGATAATAATGATTGGTGTTTAATAGAATGGCCAGAAAATATAGAAAATTTACTACCTTTAGAGGCTGTTCAAATTTATTTGACTATTTTAAATAACGAACAACGAAACATTCAACTAAAATAACCTAACTATGAGTTCATTTTCTCCTTTCAGTAAAGAAGAATTGCTTCCGCAAGAAGAAATGTTGGAAATTAAAAGGCAAAAAGGAGAACTATTTATTGGTTTGCCAAAAGAAACCTATTTAGGTGAAAAACGTGTTTGCTTAACACCAGATGCCGTTTCCGCATTATGTGCTCACGGACATAGAGTTGTCATAGAAACAGGTGCTGGAGATAACGCAAATTATGCAGATAGAGAATATTCTGAAGCAGGTGCAAAAATTTCTTATGATGTAGAAGAGGCTTTTAAATGCAATATTGTTTTAAAGGTTGCTCCGCCCACTGAAAGTGAAATCGAATACATGAATCCGCAAACAATTCTAATTTCTTCGCTACAATTAAAAACTCAAAATAAAAAATACTTTGAGTGTTTGTCTAAGAAAAGAATCACTGCCGTTGCTTTCGATTATATTAAAGACGATCATAATACCTATCCAATTGTAAAATCTTTAAGTGAAATTGCTGGTACCGCCTCTGTATTAATTGCTGCCGAACTAATGAGTGGAATTAACAAAGGAAACGGTCTATTATTAGGTAATATTGGTGGTGTTCCGCCTTCTAGCGTTGTTATTTTCGGTGCCGGAACGGTTGGTGAATACGCTGCAAAAACAGCTATCGGTTTAGGTGCAAGAGTAAAAGTTTTTGACAATTCTATTAGCAAATTACGCAAACTACAAGATTCTTTAAGCGCACCTATTTACACTTCTACACTACAGCCAAAATCGGTTGCAAAAGCATTAATGCGTGCAGATGTAGCAATTGGAGCCATAAGAGGTAAAAATAGATCGCCCATTTGTGCTACAGAAGAAATGGTAGAAACCATGAAAGAAGGAGCTGTTATTATAGATGTTAGTATAGATAGAGGTGGTTGCTTTGAAACCTCTAATGTTACTACGCACAAAACACCTACTTTTATAAAACACGGTGTTGTACATTACTGCGTACCAAATATCCCTGCTCGTTATGCAAGAACAGCTTCTTTATCTATAAGTAATATTTTTACCCCATATTTATTAAATATTGCAGAAGAAGGCGGTTTTGAAAATGCCGCTCGTTTTGATAAAAGTTTACGAAACGGAATGTATTTCTATCACGGAATTCTTACCAATAAAACAGTTGCCGATTGGTTTGATTTACCATTTAGAGATATTAATTTATTAATTATTTAACCTTCCCCCTAAAATTAACCTTCCCTCATAACATCAATATTTTTCTATTATAAATATTTATTAGTATGAAACATTTAAAATTTAAAACGAGTAACCTAAATAGATTTTTTAAATCTATATTTTTTGTTGCTGCGTTATTACTTACATTTTCTACCTTTTCTCAAACGGTAACGGTAGATGATACCAAAACAACAGAACAACTAGCTAATCAACTTATAGATAACTCTTGTATCAATCTTTCTAACGTAGATATTTCTTCAAGTAAATCTGTTGCCACTTTTAATAATAATGGTGGTGATTTCCCTATAAATAAAGGTATTATTATAAGAACAGGTAAGGCTAAAGATACAGAAGGACCTTTTACAGATACAAAGTTAAGTAGTGAAATTTCGTTAAGTGGAGATTCTGATTTACAAGACATTAGTGATAATGATGGAGGTAATAAAAACATTATCGATGTTGGTTCTCTAGAATTTAACTTCACACCTGTTAGCAAAAACTTTAGTTTTAATTACATATTTGCTTCTAATGAATATGGCGTTTTTCAATGTGATAGTAGAGATTTATTCGCTATTATACTAACCAACCTAGAAACTGGAATAAGTAACAACATAGCAACTATTACAGATATTAAACAAAATGTTTCTGTTAAAAATATAAGAGACATTAATAATAACGGTTTTTGCCCTTCTGTGAATGCAGAATTATTTAGTACTTATTATGTAGATAATAGTAATAACTCAACCATAAATATGAGAGGTTTTACAAAGACACTAAAAGCCGAAGCATCAGTAGTGCCAAATAATAAATACAAAATAAAATTTGTTATCGCAGATTATGATAATTCAGGTTTTGACTCTGCAGTATTTATAGAAGCAGGTAGTTTTAATAATTCTTTAGATTTAGAAGCAGATAAAGAACTTTGTAACGGGGATGATGTTATAATAGATTCTGGTTTTTATGAAACTGATGGTTTTAAGTTTGAGTGGACAAAAAACGGCACTCCATTAACTGATAATGGAACTAAAATTACGGTTAACACTATAGGTACATATGCATTAACAATTACATCTTCAACAGCCCCTAGTTGTCAATTAACCGATAAAATAGAAATTACATCATTAAAAGCAACAACTCCAGACGATATTGATATTTGTACAGAAGATACAACACTTAATATTCCAGATAAAGTACAAAGTCAAATATTAAATGGAGCACCACTATCTAACTACACTATTGATTACTTTGAATCTATAGATGATGCTAACAATAGCAGAAATCCAATTACAAACCCTACAAATTATCCAATAACAACAAATGCATTTACGCTTTGGGCAAGATTATCTATTACTGATAAAGAGTGTTTTGATATTGTTAGTTTTAATGTAAGCATTACTTCTCCTCCTTTAGTAGACCAATTACCAGATGCTTATGCTTGTAACGAATATGCGTTGCCAAACCTAATACATGGAGAGTATTTTACTAAATCTGGAGGTATTGGTGACAAATTGGCTGTAGGTAAAAAAATCACAACTGAAAGTACAATTTATATTTACAATAAAAATGAGACTACAGGTTGCTCCAGTCAAACAAGTTTTAAAGTATACTTTGCTGAAAATTATAATATTGCTACAGATCATTGTGAATCTTTTACAATACCTGAGACTCCATTAGGTAAATTTTATACAAAAGAAAATGGAACTGGAGAATTACTACCTACTGGTGAAATTTTGACAGAAGATACAACTATCTATTTTTATTCTGAGTTTAATGGGGAAGCATGTGTAAATAAACAATTTGAGATAGTTTTAAATACAATACCACCTGTAGATGATATTGACGACATTATTACTTGTGAATCGTATGTTTTAGACCCATTACCTAGTGGTGGTGCATATTATACAGGATATAATGGTACAGGTACAAAATACTCACCAGGAGATCTAATAGAATCTACAATTCGTTTATTTATATATAATAAGGATGAAGCTACTGGCTGTACTTCTGGAGGGTTATTATCTAATAGACTATATGTTACCATTATAAAACGTAGTGAATTTCCAGATATCATAGAATGCGGTAGTTATACCATACCAACTACAAGTATAGGGAAATATTATACAGACAACACCTATGGAACAATAATACCATCAGGAACTCCAATTACTTCAACACAAAAGATTTACTATTATGCAAATGAAATAACCACTACACCAAATTGTACTGGTTATGAGATCTCAGTAACCATTAACCCATTACCAAAAGTAGATGATATTGATGACATTGTAAGTTGTGAAGATGATTTACCTAAATTACCTTCATTAGAAAATGGAAGTTATTACACAAAATCTGGTGGTCCTGATGCCCCAGGACAAATATTACTATCAGAAGGGGATGAAATAAATAGCTCACAAAAAATTTATATATACAAAACTAACACAATTTGTACTGTAGAGACAGATTTTAATGTAATTATTAATAAAAAACCAATAATACCCGATTTTCCTGATGTTAAAAAATGTGACCCTTTTGAGTTACCAATATTAAGTTTTAGTGGAAGATATTTTACTGAATCTGGAGGACCAAACGGAACTGGGACAGAAATGTTTCCTGGAGATTTTATTGAAGAGGGTACACAAACTATTTTTATCTACAGCGAACACCCAGATTTAGAAACTTGCACTAATGAAAAAAGTTTTGAAGTAACTATTTTAGTCAAGGTAGTAGATGAATTAGATGATGTAATATTAGCTTGTGACTTTTTTGAACTACCCGTTTTAGCCAATGGTAATTATTATAAAAATATTGATAAAACAGAACCTTTAACTGCTGGTGATATCATTAATTCAAACCAAACAATTTATATTATTGGAGAAAATTCTATTAGATATGAACCTTGTCAGAGTATTAGTTCTTTTGAAGTAAACATCTTTGCCAAACCAAATTTAGAAGATTTAGGAGTCATAAATGATATAAACCAATGTAGTTTCGCTACGTTACCTTCGATTACCGCCCCTGAAATTATAGTAGAATATTATAGCGATTTAAATAGAACTACTTTAATAACCCCTTCAGAATATACGATTACAAATAATAGTTCAGAAATTATTACTAATACTATTTATGTACGCGCATACTCTATAGGTTACCCAGGATGTTTTGCCGATGGTACCTTTTTAGTTACATTATATCCATTATTAAATATAGAGGCAAAAGGAGGAACTATTTGTGTTGATTATGACACAAACGAAACAAATAATCCTTTCTTAATAGAAACAGGAATAGATTCAAGTGCTTATGATATAAAATGGTATTTAAATGGAGATTTATTTGACAATTCTAGTGCAGAATGGGAAGCTGATAAAGTTGGTACATACCGAATAGAAGCTACACGAAAGATTGATATAAATAACCCTAATAGTAGTACTGACTGTAATTATCGCCCTACAGAAGTGGTAATAGAAAGTTCTACTCCTAAATTTGAAGTAAATATCTTATCAGAAAATTTCTCTAGTTCATACGAAATAGAAATAAACACAATCGAACAAGGTTTAGGTAATTATACATATTCTTTAAATGGTACAGATTTCTCTACAAACAATATATTTAGAAATATAAGTCGTGGCTCTTATATTGTTACAATTAGAGACCTTGACAATATTTGTAATGATATAGAACTTGAGTTTACTGCCTTAAATAATCCAGTTTATTTTAACCCAGATGAAGGTGATTATTGGAATATTACTGATTTAAAAGATGACCCAACAGCAACAATAGATATTTTTGACAGGTTTGGTATACTCATAAAAACTATAAAACCGAGTGGCCCTGGTTGGAATGGTTTAAGTAGTAACGGTAATAGGATGCCAAGTACAGATTATTGGTATGTATTAAAATACACAAATACAGATGGAGACCCTGCAATTTTTAGATCTCACTTTTCTTTAATAAGAAAATAAGTAATATTGTTTAAAACTGAATAAAAGACTTAAATTTGCACTTCAAAATTTTACAATGCTCATTAAACGAATAGGTTATTATTTAGTAGGTTTATCATTAGGTTCTATTGCTGTATATTTTTTCTGGCAAAAGAAACAAGCTACTTTTGATTATGGAATGGATGCTAGAACACTAAAATCAATCAGAATTAAAGAACGTTTATTTTCTGATGATGCTAGAAGTGCGATGCATAAATTTGATATTGATTCCTTAAAAATAAATACTATTTTATATACAGGTGATGTCAATTTTGGTAAAAGCAAACCAAGACAAGAACCTTGTCCTGAATATTATATTACAGGTACTAAAGACTTAGAAAAGGTAAGTTTATTAGTGAAACGTTGCGAATCTACCGCTACAATTGAGAAAATAATAGTAAAGTAATAATATTTTGTTTTTATCTATAAATTGATAAAACAATCTATACTTCATAAAAAAAGTCATTCCTGTTAAAGTAGGAATGACTTTTTTTTATTTTCCTTTTAAATTTTCATGATAATGTTTTTCTATTTTATCTACATTTTTAATCGTTTTGCGAACCCAATTAAAATACAAAACGTCTTTTTCTTCTTTAGATAATTTCCAATCAACAGAAGAATTTCTCAATTTTGTGGTTACATCTTGTAAAATAATTGCTGCGGCGACAGAAATATTTAAACTCTCGGTAAAACCTACCATTGGTATTTTTAAAAAGCCATCTGCTTGCTCTTTTACGTAATCAGAAACGCCCTCTGCTTCTACTCCAAATACAAATGCAGATTTTTTAGTAATATCAAAATCTTGTAATAAACAAGAATCATTATGTGGCGTTGTTGCTATAATTTGATATCCTTGTTCGCGCAGGTTCTCTAAACAAACTTTGGTATTATCACCGTCTTTTTTATATCTTTTAGAGGTAATCCATTTTTGTGAACCTTTTGCCACATGTCTAGACACTCTATTAGTGTATTTATTTTCTATGGCATGTACATCTTGCACACCAAAAATATCTGCGGTTCTAACCACAGCACTTGCATTATGAGGTTGAAAAATATCTTCTAAAACCACCGCAAAATGACGCGTTCTATCTTCTAAAACCTTTTTAAAAAGATTTTTCCTCTTATCTGTTAAATAAGTTTCGAAGTAATTTAATAGTTTATCATCAATCATAAATACAAACTTAATTTTATTATTTTTACCTTACATTAAGAATTTATAAAAATACAAAAACAGATTATCTAATGAAAAGATTAGTTGTTTTAACTGGAGCAGGAATTTCCGCCGAAAGCGGTATACAAACATTTAGAGATGCAGATGGTTTATGGGAAGGACATAATGTAATGGAAGTTGCTTTGCCTGAGGGTTATGCAGCCAATCCTGAATTGGTTTTAAACTTTTACAACGAACGCAGAAAGCAACTTTTAGAAGTTGCACCAAATAAAGGTCACGAAAATTTAGTGGCTTTAGAACAGAGTTTTAATGTTGAAATCATTACCCAAAATGTAGATGATTTACACGAACGTGCAGGAAGTAAAAAGGTAACGCATTTACATGGTGAACTTTTAAAAGTGAGAAGTTCTGTTGATGAAAATATGGTTATAGACTGGAAAAAAGACTTAGTTTTAGGAGATTTATGTCCTAATAAAAGTCAATTAAGACCTCACATTGTTTGGTTCGGAGAAATGGTACCCATGTTAAATAAAGCGATCGAAATTACTAAAAAAGCAGATATTTTAGTAATTATTGGTACCTCTATGCAAGTATATCCTGCAGCTGGTTTGGTAGATTTTATAAAACCTAATACACCTATTTACTTTATAGATCCTAAACCTGCCGTTTCTAAGGGGCGTTTTAATAATTTAACGATTATTGAGGAAGTTGCAAGTGTTGGAACGGAAAAATTGTTGGAATTATTGAAAGGTTAAATTACCCATTTATTCTGTTTTATCTATAATTTTTTCATCACATCTCATTTAGAAGTGAGCTTTTTGGCCTTTCGACTTCGCTCAAGATAAACTAATGAGAGATCTCATAGTGCTTCTAGACTCCTCTTTATACCTCATTCAGAATGACATAGAACATGTTAATTAAAAATAGTCAGCAAACAACTCTAGCCCTGATTGAAGTGGTATCCTTTTTATAGCACTTAAAATTAGCTAATAAATTTCTAACAAAAGATTGCCGTTTCACACAGTAAAAGTACGATTCGCAATGACAGCTATAAAAAGATATA
Source organism: Polaribacter sp. R2A056_3_33 (assembly GCF_019278485.1). Lineage (NCBI taxonomy): Bacteria > Pseudomonadati > Bacteroidota > Flavobacteriia > Flavobacteriales > Flavobacteriaceae > Polaribacter > Polaribacter sp. R2A056_3_33. The sequence goes on along the minus strand of NZ_CP058984.1, from coordinate 3,543,713 downwards.
ACGAAAAGCAGGAAATAGCTTCAAATAAAAATTAATCAATCATATTTTTTAAGTAAAACTGCTCTACTTTTTCTCTTGCCCAAGGTGTTGTTCTTAAAAACTTTAAAGAAGATTTGTACGTAGGATTGTTTTTAAAGGCATTTATATTTAAACTGTATCCTAATTCTTCCCAACCATATTCTAAGAAAAGTTCTTCTAACATGGTGGCTAATTTTATACCGTGTAACGGATTATTTGGTTGTTCTGTGCTCATAATTATTAATCTAAATTTGGCAATACAAAATCGTCTAAAACAGACTTTTTTGCCATCATTTTTTCTATTTCTTTTAGGGTTCTAGGTGCTTCTGCAGAAAGGTTTACAGGTCCGTTTTTGGTAACTAGAATATCGTCTTCGATTCGAATACCAATTCCCCAATATTTTTTATCACAATCACTACCTTCAGGAATGTAAATTCCGGGCTCCATAGTAACCACCATATTTTCTTCAAAGTTATTATAATTTCCTGGATCGTGCACGTCTAAACCAATATGATGCAAAACTCCGTGTGGTAAATAGTTGTGTCTTTCCGTAATAGATTTTATAATTCCGAGTTGAAACAAGCCTTCATTAATCACTTTTATCGCTGCCATGTTTGGCGCACTCATTGGTTCGCCTATTTTATAAAAGGCAATTCCTGCTTCTTGTGCTTTATAGACAATATTGTAAATTTCTGCTTGTGCTTTTGTGAATTTTCCGTTAGCAGGAATTGTGCGCGTTACATCTGCCGTGTACCCTCTATATTCCGCTCCTAAATCCATTAAAACTAAATCGTTGCCAACTTTTGTTTTATTATTTTCGATATAATGCAAAATGCAACCGTTGTTTCCGGCACCTACAATAGACGGATATCCTTCGTATTCTGCACCGTATTTTTTGTACACAAATTCATGGATTCCTTGTAACTCTGTTTCCGACATGTGTGGTTTCATTGCCTTCATTACCTCTATTTGTCCAACAGCAGAAATTCGCACTGCTTTGGTTAATAACTTAACTTCTTCTACTGTTTTAACCTCCCTCATGGTTGCTAAAGTATTGGTTAAAAAGTAAAAATTGAAGTTATTATTCTTTTTAGCGATTAATCTTATGAAGATTTTTTTCTGATAATCTTTTAATTCATTATCACTTTTCGCTTTTGCAAAATTGGTAATCAATTGATCGTTTTGTAACTCTGGAAAACGAGTAAGATCTTCATTTATCTTTTTAGAAAGCTCAATCATATTTTTATCAGGAACATTTGCAATCTGATTATATGCTTTCTCTATGTTTTTAGATGAAAATTGAATTTCATTAAAACCTGATTTTTCCTTAAAACTTGCTACTAAATCATAAATTTCAGCATTATTTCTAGATGAATTTCTGTAATCTTCCTTAAACTCTGTAATAAAAACCTTATTAAATTTCTTAAAATCAATTTGTGACGCTATAAAATCTTCTGCATTCATTGTGGTATTAAAACCTAACTCTTCTGCTGCTTTTTCTGCCCCCAAACGTTTTCCGTACCACATTTCTGCTCTTGCATCCTTTTTTTGTACATATAAAACCTCGTTATAAGAATTTCCTTTTTCATCTATTTGAAACTCAGAAAACAATACTAAAACTGCATTTGGTTCTCTGTAACCTGTTAAATAATAAAAATTAGGATCTTGATGAAATACATAATCTACATCATTTGCTCTGTTTCTAATAGGGTTTGCAAACACAACAGCAACCGAGTTGTTTGGCATTTTAGATCGTAAAATAGCACGTCTTTCTTTATGAAATTCTTTTGGTAAATAATCTGTAGGAGTTTGCGCAATACTATTTAAGGTAAATAGCAAAAAAATGACAAATAAAAAGTTAAAAACTTTCATAAGGGTGGTTTTATAATTGAGAATTTCAAAAGTAACATTTATTATTTTCTAGGTAAAAATATTAACAAAGTATTCGTGATAGATAATTCCATTTTTTTCAATAATTTAGCTGAAATTTAAGAAATCTATACATGAAAAATATTGCATTAAATAATATTCACGTTGCTTTAGGTGCTAAAATGGTTCCTTTTGCTGGTTACAACATGCCTGTACAATACGAAGGAGTTACAGCAGAACATTTAACTGTTAGAAATGCCGTTGGTGTTTTTGATGTAAGCCACATGGGAGAGTTTTTAGTAGAAGGTGAAAATGCATTGCCTTTAATACAAAAAGTTACCTCAAACGATGCATCTAAATTAGAAATTGGAGATGCACAATATAGCTGTTTCCCTAATGAAGATAACGGAATAGTAGATGATTTAATTTGTTATAAAATTAAGAAAAACACGTATTTACTAGTTGTAAATGCATCTAATATTGAAAAAGACTGGAACTGGATTTCTAAATACAATGAGGAGTTTAATGCTGATTTAAGAGACTTATCTGAGGGGTATTCATTATTAGCTATTCAAGGTCCTAAAGCTATAGAAGCAATGCAATCTTTAACTTCTGTAGATTTAGCAAGCATTCCTTTTTATAAATTTAAAATTAGTGATTTTGCCGGAATTGAGAATGTAATAATTTCTGCAACGGGTTATACTGGTTCTGGCGGATTTGAAATTTACTGTAAAAATGAAGAAGCTGAACAAATTTGGAATAAAGTTTTTGAAGCTGGAGCAGATTTTGGAATTAAGCCGATTGGTTTAGCTGCAAGAGATACTTTACGTTTAGAAATGGGATATTGCTTGTACGGAAATGATATTAACGATACAACATCTCCTATTGAAGCAGGATTAGGTTGGATTACAAAATTTACCAAAGAATTTGTAAATGCAGAAGCTTTAGCAAAAGAAAAAGAACACAAACCAGAAAGAAAATTGGTTGCTTTTGAACTTGATGAAAGAGGAATTCCAAGACATGGTTATGATATTGTAGATGGTAGCGGAAACGTTATTGGAGAAGTTACTTCTGGTACTATGAGCCCTAGTTTACAAAAAGGAATTGGAATGGGTTATGTACCAAGAATTTTATCTAAAGTAGGTACACAAATACATATTCAGGTTCGTAAAAAAGCAATTCCTGCAACAATTGTAAAACTTCCTTTTTACAAAGGATAAAATAATATGTTCGTTAGAGCTCATTCAAAAATTTTATAATCAATAAAGTTTAGACTGCACTCAAGCAGAAAATAGTTGTCTGTAATAAGACAACTATTTTTTTATTAAATCATCTATTGAGATTTCATCAAAAAAATATGAATTGCTTATTAACTGGAGGAACGGGAATTGTTGGAAGTCATATTATTTTTGAATGGTTACACAAAGCCATTGTTCAAAAAACAGTAAATCATCTTTTTGTAGTGATTAGAGCTAATGAAAAAACAGCAGAACAACGCTTACTAGCTGTTTTAGAAGATGCTTCTCGTCCTGAATTTTTAAATGATTTTACACTTGAAAATTGTCTAGAAAAAATCACAATAATTCCAAATGATTTAGCAACAATTAGCAGAGAAGTATTAGAAACTTATAATTTTGATACCGTAATTCATTGTGCTGGTTCTACTAATTTATCTAGTACAAGTGATTCTAAGAAAACTGTACACTCACAAAACTATTTGGTAACCAAGCAGCTTTTGGAGCAATTACCAGAGCGAGTAACACGTTTTTTATACATTAGTACGGCGTATTCTTTTGGTATCCAAAATGAAAAAGTATGTGATGCTATTGAAAACTATACCGTTACCAATTTTAGAAATCCGTATGAGCAATCTAAATATGAAAGTGAACGTTTTGTAAAAGAAACGTGCAAGCTTAAAAATATAACTTCTCAAATTTTAAGACCTAGTATTATTTGCGGTCGTTTAATTGATAAACCTTTTTACGAAACTCCAAAATATGATGTTTTCTATTCTTGGGCCATCTTTTTAGCAAAGTATGCTACCAAATCTAAAGAAGCTTTCAGAATTTGGATTGACAAAAAAAGTGGTTTAAATATTGTGCCTGTAGATTTTGTATCCAAAGCTATTTTACACGCTTTTTTAAATCCACAAATAAAAGAATTGAATATTGTAAACCCTACACAGATTTTACACAAAGAGTATGTAGGCGATGTTTTAGAGTCTTTTGATGTAAATTCTTATGAATATGTTACAGCTAAACCTAAGAACTTAAATTCTTTTGAAACGCTGTATTACAAAACCATTGGCGATATTTTTCAAAATTATATTTCTATCCCAGATTTACAGTTTAATACTGAACAAATTTTAAACCTTATTCAGCAGTTAAAATTAGAAAATACTTTAGGAGTTCATGAAAACTTTATGAACTTGATTAATTATTCAGTTGAAAAAAAATTTAGAAAGAGTTATTAATTATTAGTAAAAAAATAATCTAATGGATTCATTAACACAAATAGTTTTAGGTGCCGCAGTTGGAGAAGCTGTTCTTGGTAGAAAAATTGGTAATAAAGCCATGTTGTATGGAGCTATTGCAGGTACAATTCCGGATTTAGATATTTTCGCTAATTTTTTTGCAGATAAAGTTACTGCCTTAGAAATACATAGAGGTTTTACACATTCTATCTTTTTCTCGGTGCTCTTTGCTCCTATTTTAGCTTTTATTGTCACTCGATATGAAAAATATAAAAATGTAAAAGATTGGTCTTGGCTTTTCTTTTGGGCTTTTATAACACATCCAATTTTAGATGCACAAACTACTTGGGGAACACAACTTTTTTGGCCTTTAGACATTCGTTTGGCTTTTAAAAATGTTTTTGTAATAGATCCGTTATATACAATACCTTTTTTGGTGCTTTTAATTTTGGCGATGTGTCAGAAAAAAGAAGCTAAAAAAAGACGTTTTTATAATAATTCAGCCCTTATTATTAGTAGTTCTTATTTAGTACTTACCTTTGTTCTAAAAGGTGTTTCTTATCAAACGTTTACTAAAGAATTAGTTGCACAAAATATTCAGTATAAAGAAATACAAACAAAACCAACACCTTTAAACACCCTTTTATGGACTGCTAATGTAGAAACAGAAAATGCTTTTTTAATTGGTCATTCTTCTTTTTTTGATAAAAATCCTGTTGAGTTTTCTACTTATTCTAAAAATCATGAGTTATTAGGCAATTTAGTAAGTCAACCAAAAATGCAACGTATGATTGCTATTTCTAAAGGTTGGTACACCATCAATAAAGTAAATGGCGTACTGTATTTTAATGATTTACGTTTTGGGGCATTAAGCATGAAACCAAATGCTACAAATTTTGTTTTTAAATATAAAATTAAAATCGATGCTAATGGAGTTCCGTCTTTTATTGAAGAAGCTAAAGACAAAAGAGATGCAAAAAAACTGTTATCGGAATTATGGGAAAGGATTAAAGGGAATTAACCTTTTAACTTATAATTTTACTTAAAGAGTTTGCCTAAAAATTAGATATTTTTGTCAAACTGAACTCGTTTCAGTTTCTTATAGCTTATCAACTTGTTTATATTCTGAAATAAATTCAGAATGACAGTCATTTCAGCTTTTCAGACGACCATTTTTTTTTTATTATTATCATTGGTTCTCTTCTTTTCTATTGATAAATTACTCACATTTTAATTCCTATTTAAAATGAGTGATTTTATAACTTTAGATTCAGAGAGCATAGAAAATGAGCATATTTGTTGTGCTATTTCTGATAAAAAATGTTTATCAAGTTATCATGCAAAAAAAGATTGGCTTAAAAATCAATTCGAAAAAGGCTATGTTTTTAGAAGAATAAATGAGAGAGCAAAAAGTTTTTATTGAATATGCTGATGCGGAATAATCTTGGGTTCCTATTACGGCTCCAAATTATTTAAATATCGATTGCTTTTGGGTTTCCGGAAAATATAAAAAACAAGGTCTTGCTAAAAAGCTTTTACAGACTGCTATTGCTGATGCTAAAAAACAACATAAAAGTGGTTTGGTAACCGTTGTTGGTGCAAAGAAATTCCATTTTATGAGTGATACAAAATGGTTTCTAAAACAAGGTTTTGAAGAAGTAGAAAAAATAGGAAGCGGATTCTGTCTTTTAGCAAAGAAAATATATTTAGAAGCAGAAAATCCAAAATTTAATGATTCTGTAAAATCCGGAACTTGTTCAGAGAAAAACGGAATTGTGGTTTATTATTCTAATAGATGTCCCTTTGCTGGATTCCATGCCAGAAACTCAATTACCGAAACTGCGAAAAAGAGAAATCTACCTCTAAAAATAATCAAAATAAAAACCAACAAACAAGCTCAAAATGCACCAAGTCCTGCAACCATTTTCAGTCTTTTTTTTAACGGAAATTTTAGAACCACAGATATTAGTGTGTGCATGGATTCTAGATTTGATAAAATTGTAAACAACAATTAAAATAGTCATTTTTCAATTTGATATTTAAACCCAAAAAAGTTAATTTCGTTCGCTTGTGATTAAAGGCATGAATATTGCTTTGTATCAGAATTAATATTTTAAGAAATTTGAAACCAAGAACAACGTATCTTATGAAAAAATTACTGACAATTATTACCATTATTTCGGCATCAATAGTAAGCGCACAAAACAATAAAGACTCTTTAAATGTAATTTATAAAAACTATTTTGAGCTTTTGAAAACAAAAGAAAAATTGGACACGATTGTTTTAAAAGTGAATAATTTTGAAGAATTAATGAAGTCTAACAACAAAATAATTAAAGAATTTTCTGATGCAGAGCTTTTTGGTTTAAAGAACCAATTAGAACAACGAAGAAAAAAAATAATAAATACAACAGAATTTGTTTTTGCTTCAAACGCAAGTTTAAACGCTATAAAACAACTAGATGCAACTAGTGATTATCTTACTCAAATCTCTAGCTTAAACAATCCTGAAAATTCAGATTTAGGTTTTTCTTTATCCGAAGAAATTGCAGAAATTTTAGAGAATGAAATCATAAAAGGTAATCGAAAAATTAATGGCGTAAAAAAATCTAAATTTCTACTTTTTATTGATAACATTATAAAATCTCCTTTAACAGAAGAATTAACCAGTGCAATACCTGTGGTGAGTTCTATAAAGTCTGTTGTAGATTTGGTGATGGGCAATGCGCTTAAAGGAAACGATGTTTCCATAGATGATGTTATAGATTTAAAAAAATCATTAAATGTGTATTTGGTGCATTATGAGGGATTGGCAAAAGCACAAACAGAATTTGAACAAAACCTTGGCAATTTAGATATTAGAAAAGAAGGTTTGGTGCTACTTTTAACACAATACACCACAGAGCGCTCTAATACTTTAAACCCTAATGCCATTTCTGAGCAGGATAAAAAATTAACCTTAACAAACGTTATAAATAAGCACTATACAAAAGGTATTGTACAGCAAAGCGTAGATAAAATAATTAGTGCTAAACCCTTAGATTACAACAATCATTTAACAAATAAAAAATTAATGTATCCTACGTATGCATTAAACCAGGCAAAGTTTATAAGAGATGAGGTAGAATCTTTAAGTAAAGAGTATATCTCAATTTTCAGCACTTATCAATCTGCTTTAAAACAAGTTTTAGAAAAAAGTAAAGCTATCGGTGATAAAAATAAAATTGACAATAAAATATCTGAATTAGAAATAAAACTTTTGGCTGTTCAGGTTGCATTTGATGATAATTTAAATATTTATAACTTAAATAGTAAATTTAATGCATTAATGGAATATTAAAAATATCTAAAGTTTTAAAATCAGTTTATGAATAAAAATGTATTAAAAACAGGTGTTTTTTCTTTTGGAATGTCAGGACAAATATTTCATGCTCCATTTATTAATGAACATCCTAATTTTGAATTAAGTGCGGTTGTAGAAAGATCTTCTAAAAAAGCACATCTTACCTACCCTACAATAAAAAGTTATGATAATATTGATGAACTTTTAGCTGATTCAGAAATAGAATTGGTTATTATCAATACTCCAAATACTACTCATTTTGAGTTTGCTTTAAAGGCTTTACAAGCAAACAAACATGTATTACTAGAAAAACCTTTTACTGTTAAATCATCCGAAGCAAAAAAATTATTTACAGCGGCAAAAAAATACAATCGTGCTGTTTTAGCATATCAAAACAGGCGTTATGATAGTGATTTTTTATCAGTAAAAAGTGTGTTAGATTCAGGTAAACTAGGGCAATTGGTAGAGTTTCACCTTCGTTATGATCGTTATAAATATGATATCGGTCCAAAAGCAACCAAAGAAACACCTGTTCCTGGAAGTGGTTTAGCATATGATTTAGGTCCGCATTTGTTAGATGCTGTAATCTCTATTTTTGGAATTCCGCAAGAATGGAAAAAACAATTAGGTAAATTTCGTCCGAATACTCAAGTAGATGATTATGCTCATTTTCATTTAATATATCCAAATGAACTGCAAGTTTTTATAACTACAAGTTTATTGGTTACCGATCCACAACCTGCATTTATTTTACACGGAACTAAAGGCTCTTATATTAAACAACGTGCTGATGTACAAGAACAACAATTACAAAAAGGCATGAAACCTTCTAACTCTTTGTTTGGTTTAGAAGATATTAATAATAAAGGTGTATTAACCACAATTAATGATGAAGGCATCAAGAAACAAGAAAATATAGCTTCTGAAAAATCTTCTTATATGCAAGTATTTGATGATGTTTATAATACGATTAGGGAAGAAAAACCATATCCAGTAACAGAAGTTCAAATTATGCAACAGCTAGAGATTTTAGAAAGTTAAATAACTATTTCTTCTAAATTTAAGGTTGAAAAATAATATCTTTACAGCTCAATTCAATGATTCTTTTTTAGTTTAATTGAATCGGTATAAAAACTAATTATTAAAACGACCAAAACGAATGCAAACTACTAAGCTGAGCACCGAAAGTATATTACCACTCACCTGCTCGCGAGCTGGGACCTGCTGTTTTGGAAAAGCGGTTATGCTAAATCCTTGGGAATTATTCAGTTTTAGTAAAGAGAAAAAAGTAAGTCCGAGAGATTTTCGAGATTTGTATACCGATTTTGGAGGTATTCGATTAACTTTTAACGGAAAACAAGATAAAAAAGGACAGAATGCTTGCAGTCAATATGTCGAAAATCATGGTTGTAGCGTGCACCAAGGTCGTCCGTTAGCCTGTCGTTTATATCCTCTAGGTCGTCAAATTCAATTTGAAAAAGCAGATTATATTTTTGAAGGAGCACAATTTCCGTGTTTAACAGATTGTGCAGAAGTTTTAAACTTACCAAAATTAAGTGTTGGCGATTATCTAAAAGGACAAGGTGCAGCTCCTTTTGAAAAAGCACAAGACGCCTATTTAAACGTAATGCAAAATATTGCTGATATTGCTTTTGAATTGTTATTAGACGGTGGATTATCCGCCTCTGGCGATACAAAAACATTGACTTTATGGAGAGAAATGGGTAATGAACTTCCTGAGATCTTGGCAGAACGAATTGGAAAAGATTGGATAGACGCCTTAATGATTCCTGAAATAAAAGAAGTTGGAGATAATTCGATAGAATTTGCACAGAAACACAACGATTTATTACTATTAAAAGCACAAAAACAATTTAATAGTTTGCAAACGCTAGATCAAGTGCATGAAGCTTGTGTGTTAATTATGGGCGTTGCATTGCATTTATCTAGAGGCTTGGGAGCAGACACAAAAGGAATTGCAGAACTCTGGATAGAAACAGCAAAAAGTCACGGAGCAAAAGAATAATCCTTTTACTTTCTTGTTTTATCCTAGTTTTAATTCACATTTTAAAAAAGAATCAAATTTCTGAATATAAAATGTAAGGTTTACATTTTTAAACCGATTACATCTAATTAACATCCATTTAAAACAAACCACATGAAAAAAACATTTATTACATTATTTGCTAGTTTACTACTTGTTGTAAGTTGTAAAAAAGATCCAGCTAAAACAAAACAAATAGAAGAAAAACCACAACCTGTTGTAGAAAAAACTTTTGCTCAAAAAATAGAAGTAGCTCATAAAAAAGATGCTTTTTTAGCAAAAGAAGCAATACAATTTGATGCTTTTATAGAATTTGGAGGAAACGAGGTTTTTAATGCAAACGTAACTGTTTCAACAACTTCAGATATTGCAAAAATCACTTATAAAAATGGTGATGAAATTTATGTAAATAAAGAAAACATTTTTGTTTCTCCTAGTTTAGAAGCAAATCCAGGGGTACGTTTTCATGCTTATACTTGGAGTTATTTTTTCTTATTTCCTTATAAATTAAGCGATAATGGAACTATCTGGAATGATGCTTTTAAAACTAAAGAAGCTACTCTGAACTATGATACTGCAAAATTAAGTTTCGAAGCAAATACGGGTGATGCACCAGATGATTGGTACGTTGTGTATAAAGACAAAAAAACAGATCTTTTAGAAGATGTTGCTTATATTGTTACCGTTAATAAAAGTACAGAAGCTGCAGAAGCAGATCCGCATGCTATTAAATATATCGATTATACAGAAGTTGATGGAGTTCCTTTTGCTGCAAATTGGGAATTTTATGGTTGGAGTATTGATAAAGGTTTAACCGATAAAATTGGATTTGCAAAAATTACAAATATTAAATTTGTAGAAGGATTTAGAAATGACTTTGCTATTCCAGAAAACTATATTAAAAAATAATTTTTCTTTTTCATAAAAAAAGCCTCACAATAATTTGTGAGGCTTTTTTTAATTTCTAAACTTATTACTTGTAATAATATATTTTAGTTTTTCTTTTAAATCTTCTCCGGTATCATACACCATTTGCTCATTGCTAGGAAAAGGAGCTACTCTTAAAACTACCAAATCTAAATAAGATTTACTTAAAGCTCTTTTATCACCTTTATAGTTTGCATAAATGTGTTCAAAAATAAACTCGCTTTCTATAGGATACGTTTCTATTAATTGATGAGAAGTTAAATCTACATATTTTACACGTCCAACAACTTTTGCTGTTTTTAATTGCGTAAATTGATATAAGTAACAACGAATATTTACCATTTTATCAACCTGAATTTTATTGCCTTCATTATCTAAAACATTTTTTCCGTTTTCATCTAAAAGATATATTAAACCATCTTTAACCTGACTTTCTTTAATAATTTCTTTTTCTTTAACCTGTTCTGGAGAAATTGATATATTTCTAAGGTTTAACTCTAAACTAAAATCATAGGTGATTTCTCTATTTTTTCTTCCGTGGTAAACAGTCCAAAAATCATTTAAACCATACGTGTCAAAGTTTAATAAATCTTCTTCTAATTTTTTAGGAATTATTTTTTCTGATTCATTTTTCATAGAAACAATCACAAAATCTAATCCGTTTTGATGCGCAATTTCCATTAAACTTCTAACATCTTTATAGTTCGGATTTATTTTTTCTAAATACTCTAATTCAGAATAAGCAGTTCTATAATCTAACTTATTATTACTATTAAATAGTTCTTTAGCTTTTTCATATAAATGATCTGATAATTGATTTTTTGTTGCTATAATTTCATTATCATAATTAACAAACTTAAAATCAGCAGCTCTATTTTCTTCTAAAATAGCTAAAGGTAACAAGGGCTTTATAATTTCTTGTCTATTTTTTAAATTTGCATAAAGTCCGTAAATAGTTTCAATCCTTTCTGGGTTATTGTCTTTCTTTAAGAAATTAATTTGTGCTAAATCTTTAGAATTTGCTTTTACAAAAGCCTGTTCTAACATAATAACATACGGCTGATTTCCTTTTTTAGCCTTATTTTTCTTTAAGTTTTCTAAAGCTATGTTTATAGCTCCATCATAATTTCCATTATTAATAGCTTCCTGTGTACTTTTAACACTACTGCAAGAAGTAAAAATTAAAAATGATAAAATAAATAGTAATTGTTTTTCCATAATAAGTAGTTTGTAACCTATTTTCAATAGTTGTGCCAAAAATATTATTTTTAAAACTATAATAACTAATTTGACTCATGTACTTTATTGTAAAAGGATATTCAAAAAAATTAAAACTTTATTAAAAAAAAATGCTATATGTGACAAATGTCACATTTCACCTTAAAAACCAATCGTAAATTTGCGATAGATATTATGAAAAGAAATTTAGACCCCATAGAATACAAAGAAAATACGGAAGCCTTAGCAAGATTTGCAAAAGCTTTGGCACATCCAACTCGTATTGCTATTTTAAAACATTTAGAAAATCAATCCTGTTGTTTTACAGGCGATTTGGTAGAAGTTTTTCCTTTGGCACAATCAACAATTTCTCAACATTTAAAAGAGTTAAAAAATGCAGGTTTAATTCAGGGAGAATTAAAACCACCCAAAATAAAGTATTGTATCAATCAAGAAAATTGGACTGTCGCTAAATCGTTATTTCAACAATTTTTTGAGTGATATTTTTTTAATAATCAAATCGCTTATAGGCGATAAACAAATAAAACTATTATGAATAAAGTAATTAAAATTTTAGGAACTGGTTGTCCAAAATGTAAATCTATGACAGCCGTTGTTAGTGATGTAATTGCAGAAAACAACATTAATGCTACTGTAGAAAAAGTAGAAGATATTATGGAAATCATGAAATATAATGTAATGACGACTCCTGCATTAGTTATTAATGATGTCATTAGCATTAAAGGAAGAATTCCCTCTAAAGAGGAAGTATTGGCACTATTAAAATAATATAGTAGTAATTTAAATAAGTAATATGTTTGGTTGCTCGCAGTCGAAAACTCTTTATATGGTTTAATAGTTATCGACTGCACTAGAACTGTTAATAATAATATTACTAACCATTATAAAACAAAAAATTATTTAAACAAAAAGTCAGTATTTATTGACTGATCTTTAAATCTCAAGCTATGAATTATCAAATTAAAGCCTCTTCCCAATCAAAGGAAGATGCTGTTATTCATATAAAAAAATCGAATATTAATTTTGGTACAACTTTAAAAAATGCTGATACTTTACCGAATCCGGCTGAATTATTTTTAGGCTCGTTTGCTGCATGCATGCTAAAAAATGTAGAACGTTTTTCTAGTATGATGAATTTTACCTATTTAAAAGCTACCCTTGAAGTAAAAGCAACACGTTTAGAAAGTCCGCCAAGGATGGATAATATCATCTACAATTTAAACATTTATAGCAACGATAAAAAACTAAATGTAGATTTACTAAAAAAGAACATCGAAAAATTTGGTACTATTTACAATACCATAAAATTATCTTGTGCTATTTCTGGAACCATTAAAACTTTAGAAAATGTTTGATTGGATACAAAATTTTGCAGATTGGTTAATTTATTCCATTTTTAATATTGGTACAGATACGCATTTAGGAACTGCCTTAAATTTCTTTGTGTATGACACAATTAAAATTCTAATCCTTTTATTTTTTATCGTTTTTATAATGGGAATTGTAAATGCATATTTTCCTATTGAACGATTAAAAGAGTATCTACATAGAAAAAAACTTTATGGTTTAGAATACTTTTTTGCATCTATTTTTGGAGCAATAACTCCCTTTTGCTCCTGCTCTTCAGTTCCGCTGTTTATTGGTTTTGTACAAGGCGGAATTCCGTTAGGAGTTACTTTTGCATTTCTAATTACTTCACCTTTGGTAAATGAAGTGGCTATAGCAATGTTTTTAGGGTTATTTGGAGTAAAAGCTACCTTAATTTACGCTATTTCAGGTATTTTATTAGGGAGTATTGGTGGCTGGTTATTAGGTAAATTTAACCTAGAACCATTGCTTTCTGATTGGGTAAAAAAGATTCTTGACAATAAAATAAGTCATGCTGAATATGAAGAAGAAGAAAAACAAACTTTCTACCAACGATTACCAGAAATAACAAATGCCGCTTGGGATATTGTAAAAGGTGTTCTACTTTATATAATTATAGGAATTGCTATTGGTGCAGCAATGCATGGTTTTGTACCGGAAAACTTTTTTCATACTTATTTAGGTGGTGGGCAATGGTGGACAGTTCCTCTTGCAGTTATCGTTGCAGTACCTATGTATGCAAATGCTGCTGGTATTGTACCAATAATTCAAGTTTTTGTTGCTAAAGGTGTTCCATTAGGTACAGCAATTGCTTTTATGATGGCAACTGTAGGCTTGTCTATTCCTGAAGCTACAATGCTTAAAAAAGTAATGTCATTAAAATTAATTGCTATCTTTTTTGGTGTAGTTACTATTGCAATCATTTTGTCAGGATTTCTATTCAATTTAATACTATAAAATTCTATATGTCACACATACATAATCAGACCTCAGCTTCATTAAGTGTTAAAGATATTAACCACTCTTTTTTTAATGGTATTGCGTTAAATCTTGTGTATGCATATTGTTCTGAAAACTTAAAGAAATAAAATAGAGACATAAAAGAGGAGTTAATTGAACAAAATAATACACTAGAGTTTGAAACAACAGATGAAAAAGTCTAGAGAAAAGAATAAATTATAAATATATATCAAATGAAAATAATTAAAATTTTATCAGTACTAACATTCGTCTTAATATTAAGCGCTTGCAGCGGAGAAAAGAAAAATAAAGAGCAATCTTTAGATCAATCAACTTCTAAAATAGAGGTTATAGATTTCCACTCTACTCACCGTTGTATGACTTGTAATGCCATAGAAAAAAATACTAAATATACTTTAAATACGTATTTTTCGAAAGAATTAGAAGAAAATAAAATTACCTTTCAAGTGATTAATGTTGATGAAAAAGAAAATGAAAAAGTAGCCGAAAAATTTGAAGCTACCGGAACTGCATTAATTATAAATGTGATAAAAAACGGAAAAGAAACACAAATAAACTTAACTGATTTTGCTTTTATGAACGGAAATGACCAAGATGCTTTTTCTAAAGAACTAAAATCAAAATTAGACAAGCAACTAAAAATGTTATAAATGGAGTTTTTACAATCTCTTATAGAGAATTATAACATCCCAATTTTATCTGCTTTAATACTCGGATTAATGACAGCTATTAGTCCGTGTCCTTTGGCTACCAATATTACGGCAACCGCTTTTATTTCTAAAAATATAGCAAGTAAGCGAAAAGTTTTTTTAAGCGGATTATTATATTCCTTAGGACGTAGTTTTAGTTATACTGTTATTGGATTGATTTTATACTTTGGAGCAAGTAAATTCCATATTGCACGTTTTTTTAATCAGAATGGAGAAAAATATTTAGGTCCTTTATTAATCATTATCGGTTTGATTATGCTGAATATTATCAAACTAAATTTTTTAGGAAAATCTAATTTTCAAGAGAAATTATCTGATAAATTTAAAGATAAAGGTCTGTTAGGTTCTTTTTTAATTGGTGTTGTATTTGCATTGGCATTTTGCCCGTATAGTGGCGCTTTATTTTTTGGAATGTTAATTCCAATGACAATAGCATCTGTAGATGGATTGTATTTACCCATAATATTTGCATTTGGCACAGGTTTACCTGTTATTCTTTTTACATATTTATTAGCTTTTACAGCAGGTAAAGTTGGTATGTTTTACAACAAAATCACCAAAATAGAAAAAGTAATGCGTACTGTTGCTGGTGTGGTTTTTATATTTACGGGGTTGTATTATATTGCTATTTTTATAGGAATATTGAAGTAGTAAATACGAGTACATAATTGAAACAACATCCTAATAATATTACAATAAAAATTTATTAATTTTTAATTTGTACCACATTAATACGTTGTTCTAAAGAATGAGCAACAGGTCCAAATTGATTAAAAATAGCAACATCTACTGCATCAAGACCATAACCTACAGTTACATACCCTCCTTTTTGTCCGATTTGAGTAGCATCAAAAGTATACCATCGTCCACCAACATAAGCTTCAAACCAAGCATGCATATCCATAGGTTGTAATTGGTGTAAATAACCAACGACCATACGAGCAGGAATACTTAAGCTTCTGCATAATGCTATGCCTAAATGGGCTAAATCTCTACAAACTCCAGAGCGTTTCTGATACACTTCTGTGGCAGAAATAGGGTAATCGCTACTTCCTGGAATATAACTTATATTAGTTCTCAGCCATTCTTCTATTGCAAATACTTGTTTATAACCAGCGGGTTTATCTAGAGTAATGGAATTTGCTAAATCATTAAAACGATCGGACTCACAGTACCTACTTGGTAATAAATAGCAAAGCACATCATTAGGTAATTGCTCTATTTCTATAAAAGGTGCATCAAAATTGACATCTACAAATTCAGAAGTCTTTACATCTGAGCTCGTATAAATAGATAGTTTACCTACCGGAGCAACAAAACGCTGATACAAATTACCATAATCGTCTGTAAATTCAAGGATTTTTATATTGGGTGTTATTTTAAATTCGTCACGCTCAATCCACTGTTCTGCTCCACTTCGAGGGCGTAATCTTAAAATAAAAGGAGTGGGTATATCTATATCAAAAGCCAAATTACAACTAACACGTAACCACATAATTAAATCTTATTAATAACAGTTGATATCACCAAAATTGGCAATACTTAAATGTAGTGGATTCATTGTTAAGAAGTGTTGCTTTATATGTTTTAATTACATCATAATTATATGTAAACAACAATAATTAGACCTATAATTAGTGAATTAAAAACTTTAATTATGCTTTGAAAACCCAAAATAGCGCTATAGATTCTAATTGCTGGATATAAAAAACAAGTGGATTCTATCCGCATCTAACAATAATAAAAAATATGAAATAGAATAAAGTGATTTTATAAAAGGAGAAGTTATTGTAAAGTTTCTATTTAAAATTATCACAAAAAAAATCCAATGAAATTTCATTGGATTTTCTATATATGTAAAATTTTGAACCAAGTTCAGTATTTCGTTTTGTTATTACACATTGAATCTAAAGTGCATAATATCACCGTCTTTAACAACGTACTCTTTACCTTCTACTTTCATCTTACCAGCTTCTTTTACTTTCGCTTCAGAACCATAAGTAGCAAAGTCTTCATAAGCAATTGTTTCTGCTCTAATAAACCCTTTTTCAAAATCTGTATGTATCACTCCTGCAGCTTGAGGCGCTGTAGAACCAATAGGAATTGTCCAAGCTCTAACTTCCTTTACACCTGCAGTAAAATAAGTCTGTAAGTTTAATAATTTATATGCAGAACGAACCAATCTAGAAACACCCGCTTCTTCTAAGCCAATATCTGCTAAAAACATTTGTCTTTCTTCATAATCGTCTAATTCTGTAATATCTGCTTCTGTACCAACTGCTAATACAATAACTTCTGCATTTTCATCTTTTACAGCCTCTCTAATTTTTTCTACATATGCATTTCCAGAAACGGCAGAACCTTCATCAACATTACAAACATATAACACTGGTTTTAAAGTGATAAATTGTAATGGTTGTACAAATTCCATTTCTTTTTCTGTAAAATCTAAAGTTCTTACAGAAACACCTTTTAATAAAGTTTCTTCAATTTTAAGTAAAACTACTAATTCTGCTTGCGCTTCTTTATTACCCGTTTTAGCTGTTCTCTTTACACGCTCTAAACGTTTTTCTACAGCTTCTAAATCTTTTAATTGCAATTCAATATCGATTGTTTCTTTGTCTCTAACAGGATCTATAGAATTATCTACATGTATAATATTATCATTATCAAAACAACGAATTACATGTAAAAGCGCATCTGTTTCACGAATATTTGCTAAAAACTGATTTCCTAAACCTTCTCCTTTACTTGCTCCTTTTACCAAACCAGCAATATCTACAATCTCTACAGTAGCAGGCTGAACTCTTTCTGGAACAACTAATTCTTCTAATTTCTCTAAACGTGTATCTGGCACGTTTACAACTCCTAAATTTGGTTCTATGGTACAAAAAGGAAAGTTTGCACTTTGCGCTTTTGCATTTGATAAACAGTTAAATAAAGTTGATTTTCCTACGTTTGGTAATCCTACAATTCCGGCTTTCATCTAAATAATTTTTGCTTCAAAAGAAAGTTTTTTAACTTAAAATTAATAAACTCTCTTAAAGTTTTAAGAATGCAAATATAATACTTTGTTAAACTTAAAATGATTTTTATTTATAAATAAAGAATAACAATACATTTATAAAAAAATCAACATTTCATGACGAAAAAACTACTCTCTTTTTCATTACTATTTTTAAATATTATAGTAATGAACTCTCAAACAATTTCAGGTAAAATCATCAGTCTAAATTCTTCAAATCCAATTGAGAAAGCAGCACTTTTAACAGACAAAAAATCTGGTTCGACTTCAGATGAATTAGGTAATTATACTTTAAACTTAGATAACGTAAAAATTATTACTATTTCTTGCTTAGGCTATCAACCAAAAACCATTACAAAAAGGCAACTAATAAATAATCATTACGTAGTAAACTTACAAGAAGACGTAAATCTACTCGATGAATTTCAACTAAACTTAACCAAAGTTACTTTAGATAGCTTATTGATAAAAACAGCTAAAAACATGAAAGAAAACTATCTTTCATCACCTGTAAAACAAGATGTATATGCTATTGAAAATCAAAATTTAGATTTTAAAAAACTAGAATTCGAGTTAAATTCTAGTTCACTTTTAAGTAGAAAAAAAAGAAAATTAGCAGAAAAAGAATTAATGCAATTTGCTGATAATCTTCAAGAAAAAAATCCTGCTTTTGGAACAGAATTTAAAGCAACTGTTTTAAATAAAAAATTCTATTCTGAAGAACGAAAAAAAGAAGTAGATTCTTACGAAGTAACCGCTATTCAGGGGTTTAAAAAAATAGATATAGGAAACGGTGTAACCCTAGAAAACATAACGGAAAGGCTGCAAAACGTCGTTTTAAAACATTTGAATTCTAAAAACACATATAAAGTAAAATCTGGACTTTTTAAACTAGAAGACTCATTGTCTATGGCGGAAACAGCTAGAGTTACAGATTCAATATCAAAAGACAATACTTTTAGTGATTACAACCAAAGTTATCCACTTAGAAATATAAAATATAGAACTGTATTTTTTAATGCTTCTAATCAAAAGAATTTTCTTGATCAGAAATATTATGAACATCAATTAGAAGAAAATGAAATGCTAGGCACTAAAAAGTATTATGTTGTTTCATTTACTCCTAACAAATCAAAATCTAAATATTCGGGTAAAATGTATATTGATCCTACTGATTTTTTCATTAAAAAAATAAAATACCAATATGCTGATGGAAAACGTGGACAACATTTGAATTTAAAGTTTTTATTTGGAATCAA
This sequence comes from Polaribacter sp. R2A056_3_33, assembly GCF_019278485.1. Taxonomy (NCBI): domain Bacteria; kingdom Pseudomonadati; phylum Bacteroidota; class Flavobacteriia; order Flavobacteriales; family Flavobacteriaceae; genus Polaribacter; species Polaribacter sp. R2A056_3_33. The sequence goes on along the minus strand of NZ_CP058984.1, from coordinate 3,524,457 downwards.
ATTTTCTGAAAACCAACATCATGTAACTTTTTTTTATGAAAAAAATAAAGATGATAAAATATATACTTCCTACGTAAAAGAAACCAAAACGAACTACGCATACATAGATAGACCTATAAAATTTATAGAAAATGCCAAAGATAAAAACAAGGTAAAATTTAATGTTAAAGTAGAAATAAACGTCAGTGAAGACAGAGAAACCTTTGTAAATAATATCACCGATTTTGATGCTGATAGCTTTAAAAAGAAGACCAAAGAAGAAATTAAAGAAGCCTATAAAAAAAGAACTGCTTATATGACTAAAGAAGCTTATGACGCTTCTAATTGGAAAAATAAAGTTTTAATTCGTCAATATTTAGAACAATATAATTAAGTATAAATCTACTTTAAAACGCTCAATTAAATAAATACCCAACGTAAACGAACGTTGGGTATTTACTTAAACAAAAACAGTATGCTTTTATGCCTTAAAATATAATTTTATCTAACTATTTTTTAATCACAAATTCATCTACAATTTTACAGAATTCTTGTTAGGCTCAAATTCTTTTTTATTAGTAGAACAAGAAAAAACAAAAAAGGTCCTAAAATGATTACATACTTTTTCATAAATTGTAATGATTTTTATAAAGGTTACTATATATTTAAATACTTATTTTATTAAGGAAAAAGCTTCTAACATTTCTACCAAATTATCAGTCAAAATAAAATCTACCCCAGCATCTAGTAATTCTTTCACTTGCTCTTTTTTTTCTGAATGAAAATAATTTACACGAACACCATTTTGCTTTAGTTTTTTTAGGTCGCGTAACATGTTTACATCATCTCTACTATTTTTTATTTGAAGAAATGCAAAGTTTTTTTTGATGGTTTGGTCGATATAAGAAACACGAGAAGTTGAACGTTCCATATTACAAATCTTGATATTTTTATTTATATGCTTTACTCCTTTAGCCGCCTTTTTTCCACATGCAATTACAGATTGTTGAACTCTATTTTCTGCCATTACCATTTTAGTCGTTTCTACACCTACCCTTCTGTCTCCTTTTAAATGAATATTTAACCATATGTTTTGTGGCATTATTCTAAGAACTTCTTGTAGAGTTGGTACTTTTTCCCCATTAAACTTTTCAGCTTTCCAACTACCTGCATCTAATTCTCTAATTTCAGTTAAAGTTAACTCAGATACTTTTCCAAAACCATTTGTTGTTCTATTTACAGTAGCATCATGCATGATCACAAGTTTATTATCTTGAGTTAATTGCACATCAAACTCTATCATTTGAACTCCTAAACGTATGGCTTCTTTAAAAGCGGCAATTGTATTCTCTGGATGTGTCTTATTTGCTCCACGATGTGCACAAATACCTTTTAGAGGTAAACTATCTGCTTGTGCAAAAACAGATAGTTTCAACAAGAGTAATATCAAGAATAAAAAATTCTTATTTAATAGTATAACCTTCTTCATCTTTTATTTTTTTAAAAGAAAACATTCTTCTTTTTATTGATTACAAATTAAGTTGAATAAAGAAGATTAAAATGATTAAATCTTATTCGTTTTGTGTGATATTTAAACTGCTTTATCAAAAAAAACAGCTCATTTTAATTCAAAAATGAAACTTCAATTAATGCTCTTTTTTACAATGTAACATTATATTAACCTTGTGTGAACCTTAAAATAACAAAGAAAAAAAAAGAGGCAAAATATAATCTATAACTAACAATATACATTAAGTTTTAACAAAATTTTTAGAATAGGTTTGTCCGAAATTAACACAACAAATCAACTATTTTATTAATTCATTCACAGTATGAAAAAAAGAAACTTAAGGCTTTTTACCTTCTTTTTAATATGCTTGTTATCTGCAAACATATATGCACAACAACAAGTTAAAGGAGTTATAAGCGACACTAATCAAATACTCTTACCTGGAGTATCTGTTGTTTTAAAAGGAACAACTACCGGGGTAACTTCCGATTTTGATGGTAATTATAATATTACTGTTCCTAACAACAATTCAATACTTGTATTTTCATATTTAGGTATGGCAACACAAGAAGTTAATGTTGGTAATAAAACAAATATCAACGTTACCTTAGAAGAATCTTCAGAAGCGTTAGATGGTATTGTTGTTACCGCACTTGGAATTTCTAGAGAGAAAAAATCATTAGGGTATTCCGTTGCTGAAGTATCCGGAGATGATATGACAACTGTAACGCAAGAAAATGCATTAAACGCATTAAATGGTAGAGTTGCAGGTGTGCAAATTAACGCTACCGGCGGTGCTGGTTCTACTGTAAGTGTTATTTTACGTGGAGCTTCTTCATTAACAACAGATAACCAACCTTTATATGTTGTAGATGGCGTTCCTTTAAGTAGTGGACTTACCAACATTGGAAGTATTGGTGGCGGTGTAGAAGTAGATTATGGCGGTGGTATTAGTGATATTAATCCAGATGATATTGCAAACGTATCTGTTTTAAAAGGGCCTAGTGCTGCTGCACTATATGGAGCAAGAGGTGGTAATGGTGTTATTTTAATTACTACAAAATCAGGTAAAAAAAATAAAGGTTTAGGCATTTCTTTTAGTTCTAGTAATGTCTACGAAATCCCTTATAAATTTATCGAAAAATCTACACTTTTTGCCAACGGTAGTAGACCAAACCCTAATACAACACAAATAGACGAAACTTCTTCTGGTTGGGTTGGTCCTGAATTAGACAAAGGTTTAAGTGCTATTCAATGGCCATATTCAGATCAAGAAATAGCTACGGGAATTGGTGTGGCAAAACCATTAACCTCTAGAGGTGCAAACAATGCTAAAAATTTCTTTGAAAATTCATTTACCTCTACAAATACTGTTTCTATAGAAAATAGTACAGACAGAATGAATTATAGAATGTCTTATACCAATATGCAACATGAAGGTTTTATTCCAAATTCTGATTTGTATAGACATAATTTTGGTATCAATAGTAGTTTTGATGTTAATGACAAATTAAAAATTAACTCAAGTATAAAATATACTATTTCTGGTGCAGATAATCGCCCTTCGACAACAGACAGAGGCGCAAACCCTTTACAAGCATTATATGATATTAATAGCCATATAGATATTCTTGACATGAAAGATTATTGGTTGGTAGAGGGCGTTAGCCAAAATGCACCCTATAATTTTGGGGATGATCCTTCTCAATTTGAATTTAACAACCCTTATTTTTTAGCAAATGAAATAAATAATGGTTTTAAAAGAAAAAGATTGATGGGTAATATTCAAGCTGATTATCAATTTACAGACAAACTTTCTTTAATGACTCGTTTTGCTTATAATGATACTCATGAAGTAAGAGAAACTAAAATATCTAGCGGTTTTAATGATGAACCTAATGGTGCTTATGGATTATCTAACATAAATGGTGTAGAAACAAATGTCGATTTTTTACTTACTTATCAAGATAAATTAAACGAAAATTTTGATTACAGCTTATCCGCTGGTGGTAACAGAAGAGATTTAAATAATAATTCATCATCTGCACAAACTAAAAATGGAGGTTCTGGTTTAGTGGTTCCTAACTTATTTACATTATCTAATATAGCCTCAGATAATATTAGCTATGGTAGTTCTTCATCTAAAAAACGTGTAAATAGTTTTTATGCTTTAGGTAATATTAGTTTTAAAAATACTGTATTTGTAGATGCGAGTGTTAGAAATGATTGGTCTAGTACTTTACCTGAAAATAATAATAGCTTTTTGTACCCTTCAGTTTCATCAAGTATTTTATTAGATAAGATTTTTGATATGGGTAACGATGTTTCTTTATTTAAGCTGCGTGTAGGTTGGGCGCAAGCAGGTAATGATACAAGTGCTTATAATTTATACTCTGTTTTAAGCAATTCTGGAGACTGGGGAGCTGCTTCACAATTATCTGTAAGTTCTGCTTTAAAAAATGATGAAATTAAACCAGAAATTAATACATCTACAGAATACGGTGTTGACCTATCACTTTTTAGAAATAAAATAACATTGGATTTCACGTATTATGAATCTGATAACAAAAACCAAATCTTTCAAAAATCTTTGCCAATTTCTTCTGGTGCTACAAGCAAACTATTTAATGCTGGTAATTTAAACAGTAAAGGGTTTGAGGCAAGCTTAGGAAGTGTTTTAGTTAAAAATGATGATCTACGTTGGAATATGAATTTAACATTTACGACCAACAAAACCATTATTACAGAATTAGCTCCAGGCACAGATTATGTTTCTTTTTGGTCTGAAGCAAGAAATGGCGCCTATACTTGGGTTGGTGAAGAAATTGGTCAGCTAGTAGATAGAGCATTTGTTCGTGTAGAAGATGAAAATTCGCCTTACTACGGATGGCCTTTGTTAGATGATGAAGGATGGGATAGTGACGATAGAACTTTATCTGATGCAGTCGGAAATAGAGTGGCTCCTGTTACTGGTAATTATAATCCTGATTTTAAAATGGGATTACAAACTTCTATTACGTATAAAAACTGGAATTTATCAATGAATTTTGATTGGAGAAAAGGTGGACAATTTGTTTCTCAAACGTATCGTTATTCAGAATCTGATGTACAAACTTCAAGATGGCTAGATAAAGTTCATGACTTAAGCAACGTCAATAATATACCTGCTTACATTAGAGAAAATTCTGATATGTTTTTATCACCAAACGGAGAATTCTATCCACTTGTTGGTGGACCTACTGCAGAGTATGGTGGTTTCCCTTATGATGGTTTAAATGATGGTGTATTTTTACCTGGAGTAATGGGGTATTATGATGATAGTGGTAATTTTGTAGCTACTCAAGAAAACCTAGGTGGAGAAGGTACACAATACCATTCTTATGGAGACAATTATCCTTGGAGCTATTCTAAAGCAGCAACTTTTGATGCAGATTACTTAAAACTTAGACAAATTTCTATTGGATATACTTTTCCTCGTGAAGTGTCAGAAAAAATGGGTATGAACAATTTATCGCTTTCATTATTTAGCCGTAATATTATTTTATGGACAAAAGCAGGCATCAATATAGATCCAGAAAGTGCTTTTCAAAGTTCAGGATCTGGAATGGCACAAGGTGTAGAACGATACAACATTCAACCATGGTCAATTCCTGTTGGTTTTAAACTAAACGCAAGTTTTTAAATTAAAATAAAAAATCAAGAATATGAAATTTATAAAAAATATAGTATTTTTATTTCTATTGATTACAACTTTGCTTATCGTTTCTTGCGATAGTAATTTGGTAGAAATAAATGAGAACCCAAATGGAATTGAGCCTAATTTGGCAGACCCCAATTTATTAATGAGTACGGTAATGACAGGGCTTGCAACAAGTACAACTTCTAGAGGTTATGCTGGAGACACCGGAACTGCATCGCAGTTTATACAAAGAGATTCTTGGTCCGACAACAGATATGATTGGGCTACAGGATCTATTTGGTCTACTAATTACAACTTACTACGCACTAACAAAGTAGCCAATGAGCAAGCTGTAGCATTAGGTTTAGATTTTCATGAAGGGGTAACTTTAATACTAAAATCGATGTTATTTGGTAATCTTACCGATTATTATGGAGACATTCCATATTCAGATGCTTTACACGGTAATAATTTAAACGGAGAAAAACCAGCTTATGATACACAAGAAGCTGTTTACAAAGGCATTATTGCAGATTTAGAAACAGCGGCTACACTTTTAGAAGGAAGTAATTTTGAAAATGTTGACGCATCTCAAGATGTTTTTTACGCTGGAGATGCTTCTAAATGGCAAAAATTAGCGAACTCCTTAGCACTACGTTATTATATGCGTTTATCAGAAAAATTACCAAGTTTTTCTCAAGATGGTGTAACAAAAACACTTTTAAAACCATTAATAAGTAGCATTGATAATGAATTATCTCTTAGCTATATTGGAGGTATTTCGAGTCAATCTTGGCCAGAAAGTGGGCAATTTGGTTCTGCTTCAGAATTTTATAGAGTAAAGCCTTGCACAACGATTACAGACAAATTAAAAGAATTTAACGACCCTAGAATTACAGTTTGGTTTGCTCCTGTTGCAACCCCTACTAAAGTTGTACCAGCAGATGAAATTCCTGGAGGTGGTGATATAGCAGAACAAGACGGTATCCGTTATATTAACGAAGATACCTTAGAAGAAAATGGTTATGCAATCTACTCCTCAAACACCTATGCAGCAGATATAGAAGCAGGTAAAACACTTATTGATACAAGTAGCGTTTACGTAGGTTTACCAGTAGCTGTAAGTAATGCAGATCCTTACACATACAATCTAAATACCGAAGGTTCTAGAGGAGGTACAAATAGTTATGTATCTAGAATGAATGAAGTATTTAATCTAAAAGAAGATGGAGGAAACTTATTAAAAGCAAGGTTGTTCTCGTATGCAGAAATATCGTTTTTAAAAGCAGAAGCAGCCGTAAGAGGTTGGGGATCGAATGCCGAAACTAATTATTTAGAAGGAATAAAAGCTTCTTTAGAAGTGTGGGGACTCACTGACAATTATAATGAATATATAACCAATTCAGGAGTTGCCTTTGATGGTAGTTTAGAAATAATTATGCAACAAAAATGGATTGCAAATATGTTTAATGGTGATGAAGCATATTTAGATTGGAGAAGAACAGGTTTTCCATCTTTAAATGCTGGTCCTTTAGCTAGAGAAGATGTAATGCCATTAAGGTTTGTGTATCCTAGTGATGAAATAAATAACAACACATCAAATAATGCTGTTGGAGTTGCTTCCTTAGAAGAAACTCCGTATAGCAATACCGATTCTAATGATAGCCCTTATGCAAAACCATGGATTGTACAAGATGTTACAAAACCTTGGTAATATTAAATAGAAGAAGAATTTTAAAATGCCTGAGTTTCCTCAGGCATTTTTTATTGTAAATAAAATAAGTCTTTTTTATACTAAAACAAAAACTCTAATGTCTAAAATATTTACGATAATTAGATGGTGTTTTCCCCATTTTTGCTTTAAAATAAAGGTTAAAATTAGCTAAATTATTATAGCCACTTTCATAACAGATTTCAGCTATTTGTTTATCCGTTTCAGCCAACAATTTTGTAGCAATACCAACTTTTACATTTTTTACATATTCCATAAAAGTAAGTCCTGTTTTCTTTTTAAAAAATCGACAAAAAGAACTTGGAGCCATATTTAAAACTGCAGATGCTTCATCCAAATTAATTCCTTCTTTAATATTTAAAAAAACATATTCGTATACCTTATCTATTTTATCTACATTTTTAGAAAAAGCAGTCTTTTTATTTGTAGGATTAGACAGTTGCTCTCTATCTTCTATTTTAATAAGATATTCAAATAATTTCAATAGTTTAATATAGTATTCTAAACCATCCGTTTTTACCATTTCTATTAAAGTTTTATGTATTTCTACATCATCTTTAACTTTAAAACGAATTCCATTACTTGCTTCTTTTAATAATAATTCCACTTGCTTTAATTCTGGGATTTTAAAAAAATCAAAATTAAAAACATTTTCAGAAAAATGCGTCACAATACAAGTTGGAGATTCGTTATGATCACTATTCTGTAAATCCCAACAATGAGGTAAATCAGATCCTATAAGTACGAGGTCTCCTTTTTCAAAATTAGAAATATGATCACCAATTATTCTTCTTCCTTTGCCAGAAGTAACATAATTTATTTCAAAGTTTTTATGAGAATGAATTTTCTTATTTGGCGATAAAGGCAACTCTCTTGATATAAAAGTATGGTTGCTTGGTACAAATATTTTTTCAAAAACAAAATGCATAGTATGGCTATTATTCCAGAATCCAATACTATGCAATTGTTTTAATCTTTAGTTTACTATAATGTAATTTCTTGTTTAATTATATGTAATTTATCTTAACAAATAAACCTAAAAATAATGAATCCTTAACGATTCTTTATTGAAAGGAAATCGCTTTTTAGTTCATGATAAAATATTTTTGACTTCAATATAAATTTCAATAATGAAAACACAAAAAAGTTTAATTGTTTTAGTAATCACTATATTATTTAGCGCTCTACTACAAGCACAACACACGCATGATAATGAAAGTACACATACACATTATTCTGCATTCGACTCTATAGTTGCACATAAATTAATATTTCCGTCTAGTACACCAGATCGTATTATAGCAAATCTTACAGCAGATGCAGCGCATAGTTTAGCAGTAAATTGGAGAACAGATCAACAAGTGTCTAATGGAGTTATAGAAATAGCTTTAGCAACAGATGGACCCGAATTTTTATTACGAAATGTTGAAAAAATAAATGCAACCTCACAAAAATTTGAAAACCAAAACAGAAATGAACCTCTTGTAAAAGCGACCTATCATTCTGCAGTAGTTCATAATTTAAAACCAAATACCATTTATGTTTATCGTGTTGGAAATGGAAGCAAAGATAATGGGTATTGGAGTGAATGGTTTCAGTATAAAACAGCAAATGTTGGAAATGAAAAGCTTTTTAGTTTTATCTATTTTGGGGATGCTCAAAACAACGTAAAATCTTTATGGTCTAGAGTCATTCGTAATTCCTATCGTCAATTTCCACAGGTCGATTTTATGTTACATGCTGGAGATTTAATTAATGATAGAGATGCAAATTTAGAATGGGGAGAATGGTTTTACGCAGGTAATTTTATTCATGCAACGGTACCAAGTATGATGACGCCTGGTAACCATGAATACAGAAATGGTGTTTTATCTTCGTTATGGAGACCACAGTTTACCTTGCCAGAAAATGGCCCAACAGAAGCTTTAAAAGAAACTTGTTTTGCTATAGATTACCAAGACATGAAAATGATTTCTTTAGATAGCGAAGGTTTTGATGAAAGTGAAGAATCAAAAAAAGCTCAAATACAATGGTTAGATTCTGTATTACAAGCAAACACAAAAAAATGGACAATTATCACAACCCACTACCCTATTTATTCTACCGCAAAAGGACGTGATAATAAAGAACTTAGAGAAGCTATAAAACCTTTAATTGATAAATATGGTGTGGATTTAGTTTTACAAGGTCATGATCATACATATGCAAGGGGATTTCCTAAAAATGAAGGAAAAGGTTTAACTGTAGTAGAAGATGCGGGTGCTGTTTATGCTGTTTCTGTAAGTGGACCAAAAATGTACGAATCTAAAGATCAAGAATGGATGGTGAGACGAGGTGAATACACGCAACTCTTTCAAATCATAACAGTATCTAAAGACACCATTAAATATGGAGCATACACACCTATTGGCATTCTATATGACGCTTTTGAAATCATAAAAAAAGATGGCAAAAAAACATTGATTAATAAAGTTCCTGAAACACCTGTTAGATTAAAAAAAGATCTAGAAAAAGTAGAATAACTCATCAACTAAAACAACGATAAAAATTGCAAAAAATGAAAATCACAAAACAACTAATTATTTTATTCGTCTTTTTTATAGGGTGGTCTTGTACAAAAGAAAATATACCTCAAAAAGAAACAACAGAAGTAATTGTAAAAGCTACAAATATAGCTACAACACTTAAAGAGTTTAAAAATGCAACATCAAAATCAATCTTGGTTGCAGCTCATAGAGGTGCACACATGGGGAATTTTGAAAATTCTATAGAATCTTCATTAAAATCTATTGAATTAGGAGTAGATATAATAGAGGTTGATGTAAAAACAACAAAAGACGGACAACTAATTTTAATGCATGATAGCTCTATAGATCGCACAACTACAGGAACAGGAGAAGTTGAAGACTTAACATTAGCCGAGATTAAAGCTTTTAAACTAAAAGCACCTTATGGCAGAATAAGCAAAGAATCTGTACCAACTTTTGAAGAATTTTTAAAAGTAGTTAAAGGTAAAATAATGGTAGATGTAGATATGAAAACGGACAATGTAGAAGGATTAGTGAAAGCTGTAAATGAATTTGGAAATAAAAACGAGGTATTTTATTTTGATAATGATTACAACCAGTTAGAACGCATTAAAATTTTAGATAAATCCGCTCAATTAATGCCTAGAGCATATTCTTTAAAAATGGCAGATTCGGCTGTTGTAAAGTTTAACCCAAAAGTTATACATATAGACACGGGCTTTAATACCAAAGAAGTTGGTGATTTGTTAAAAGAAAACAATGCTAGAATTTGGATAAATACCTTAGGAGAAAAAGATGCTGAAATTCGTTATGGAAGTGGAGAAAAAATAATTGAAGAATTGATTAAAAATGGTGCTAATATCATTCAGACTGATGAACCCGAAATGTTATTAGAATTATTAAGAAGCAAAGGTTTACATCAATAATTTGGTGCTATTATTTTTTTATTAATAAACAGTGAATCTAATTAACAATCAATTGAAATTAAAAAACATTTTATCACTATTACCTCTTCTTTTTTGTTTGATAATTTACAGACAAGAATCTTTTCCTCAAAAAAAGAAGGTGCCCGAAATTTATGTAACACCTATTTATAAAGTTGATTATGGAGATGCTACAGCGGATAAACCTCAATCTAAATCATGGGCTACAGAGCATGGACAATGGTTAATTGTTGGTGATAAAGATGGACCTAAGTTATTAAAAAAAGATGTTTCAGGATGGTCTCCTCAAACGGTAATTAATAAGCTGTTGACAAACTTACCCCGTAAAGCTGATGTTTTTAAGAAAGAGAATGATGTACATATTGTCTTAGTGGATGAATGTAATTTGAGTGTTGTTAAAATGACTTATTCAAAAGAGGAATACGAAATTCAATGGAAACAGACGCTTTCTATTCCTAAAAACTGTCATTCTATAGAAACTGCAACGATTACCCAAGATTCTAAAAATGAATTTTGGGTTTGTGCAGATATGAATGAATCCATAATGGTTTGGCATTCTTTAGACGGAAAAAATTGGTCTACACCATTTACGATTGCTGATAATATAAATAAAGATGACATTTCTTTAATTGCTAAATTAGAAAACCAACTATCTGTAATTTGGTCTAATCAAAATACACAAACCATCTACGAACGAATTCATTATGACGGAAATAAATTAGATAAATGGTCTCAACCAATCATTATTCAACAAGGAAACAATAACGCAGATGATCACTTAAATGCGACAGTTTTAGAAAGTGGAGAAATGATGGTGGCTTCTAAAAATAGTGTTGATAAAATTAATCAACCTCAATTTGTATTAAGAATAAGAGATAAAAAAGGAAATTGGACAAACATTCCGTATGAGCCTCTTAAGAAAGGAAAAAGTCCCAGTAGACCAATTATTAATCATGTAACATCCGGAAAAATATTTGAAGCGCATTCTGTAAAAAACAAAGAAAATAATAGATATTATATTTCTGTAAATGAAATTACAAAAACGAAAAATAAATATATTTTTAAAGAACTCATTCGATTAAAAACAAAAATAAAAGGAAAAAATGGTGATGTTACTTCTAGTAAAGATCCTTTCTTTTCTAAAAAATCAAAATTTATCTTTTTCTCTGATGATTTAGGTAATATTTATTCGTTTGATCTAGATTTACTATTCTAGAGATATATTCTAAACAACTACTATAAAGGTATTTATAAAGTAAAAGCCCCAAATCTGATTGATTTGGGGCTTTTATAATATTATAAAAATATTTTATTAGTCGTTATGCATAAAGCTTTGCTTAGCTAACAACTCTTCTTCTGTTTCTACAACGTCGTCATCTGGTACACAACAATCTACAGGACATACTGCAGCACATTGTGGCTCATCATGAAAACCTTTACATTCTGTACACTTATCTGGAACGATATAATAGATTTCATCAGAAACTGGTTCTTGAACATCATCGGCATTTACCGATTTACCATTTGGTAAAACTGCATTTCCTTTCAAATCTGTTCCGTCTGAATATTTCCAATCATCTGCTCCTTCGTAAATTGCAGTGTTAGGACATTCTGGTTCACATGCCCCACAATTTATACATTCATCTGTTATTATAATTGCCATAATTTTCTGTTCTGTTTTTGTACCTTTGCAATTGCAAAAATAAAGCCAAAATAATAGACAACCAAAATAAATGGATAGTATTCAAAACAGAATTATTGCTTTCGCAAAATTAGGCGCCTTTTTAGGTCAGTTTTCTATTGATAAAATAAAAAAAATCGATAATATTGAACATAATGAAATCTTTTTTGATGGCTTTTTACATCAAATAAAACTAGCACAAGAAAAGAACTCTTGGTTTACAAAAGACAATGTTTTATTCTCCTTAAATAGCCTACATAAATCACTAACAGAAAATAACTTAAATACATTTACCAAAAGTTTAGATTCAACTATTAAACCATCAAAAAAAGTGGCGATTGTAATGGCTGGAAACATACCTTTGGTAGGATTTCATGATTTTTTATCGGTATTAATATCTGGGCATTCAGTATTGGTTAAGCAATCTTCTAGTGATAAACACTTATTACCTTTTTTAGCGAAGTATTTAGAGTATGTAGAACCTACTTTTAAGGGAAAAATTACTTTTACGGAAGAAAAACTAACCGATTTTGATGCTGTTATCGCTACCGGAAGCGATAATACTGCGCGTTATTTTGAATATTATTTCAAGAATAAACCAAATATTATTAGAAAAAGCAGAAATTCCGTGGCAGTTATCACCGGAAAAGAAACCGAAGAAGATTTTATTAAATTATCGGATGATGTTTTTCAATACTTTGGTTTAGGTTGCAGATCTGTTTCTAAATTATATGTACCTAAAGGCTATAATTTTGATGCTTTTTTTACAGGAATGTATGCTAAAAAAGACATGATTGAAAACGCAAAATATGCGAATAATTATGATTATAACAAAGCGGTGTATTTAATGAGCTTGTTTGATTTATTAGAAAACGGTTTTCTAATGATTAAAGAAGACGAAAGCTATGCCTCTCCTATTGCTACTATTTTCTATGAATATTACGACAATGAAACAGATTTAAAAATAAAATTACATCAAGATAAAGATAAAATTCAATGTATTGTTGCCAAAGACTTTATAGAAAATGAAATCGCTTTTGGGCAAACACAACATCCTGAATTAACAGATTACGCAGATGGTGTAAATACATTAGATTTTTTATCAACTATTTAACCCTAGCAGAGGGATTTTAAAATTAACCGCGAAGACGCTCAGTTTTTCGCAAAGTTCGCAAAGTGTTACAACTTTGAATCTAAAACATTAAATATTGAACTTAAGAGTATGAAAAAACATAATTTCAGTGCAGGTCCTTGTATTTTACCACAAGAAGTATTGCAAAAAGCTTCAGAAGCAATCTTAAATTTTAATGATGATAATTTATCATTAATAGAAATTTCTCACAGAAGTAAACCTTTTGTAGAAGTAATAGAAAAAGCACGTTCTTTAGCTTTAGAATTGTTAGGATTAGAAAATAAAGGTTACAAAGCTTTGTTTTTACAAGGTGGTGCAAGTTTAGAGTTTTTAATGGTTGCTTACAATTTGTTAGATAAAAAAGCAGCGTATTTAAATACGGGTACTTGGGCAGATAAAGCAATTAAAGAAGCAAAAGCTTTTGGAGAAGTTGTAGAAGTTGGTTCTTCTAAAGACAAAGGTTACAACTATATTCCTAAAGGATATACAATACCAGAAGATGCAGATTATTTTCACTGTACAAGTAACAATACCGTTGCTGGTACGCAGATGAAAGATTTTCCGGAAACCAATATTCCTTTGGTTTGTGATATGAGTTCAGACATTTTTTCTCGTCAGTTAGATTTCGAAAAATTCGATCTTATTTATGCAGGTGCTCAGAAAAATATGGGGCCAGCTGGTGCAACTTTAGTCATTATTAAAGAAGAAATTTTAGGTAAAGTAGAAAGACATATTCCTTCTATGTTAAACTATCAAATTCATATTGATAAAGATAGTATGTTTAATACACCTTCTGTATTTGCAATCTATGTTTCTATGTTAACCTTACAATGGTTAAAAGATTTAGGCGGAATTGAATTTATTGAAGAAGTAAATAATAAAAAAGCAGCCCTTTTATACTCTGAAATTGATAGAAACCCGTTGTTTAAAGGAATTGTAGCCAAAGAAGACAGAAGTACAATGAATGCTACTTTTACTTTAACAGATGATTCTTTAAAGGAGAAATTTGATACCATGTGTAAAGAAGCAGGAATTAGCGGAATAAATGGACACAGAAGTGTTGGTGGTTATAGAGCAAGTATGTACAACGCCTTACCTTTATATAGCGTACAAGTTTTGGTTGATGCGATGCAAGAGTTAGAAAGAATTCAAAAATAAAATAAAAATCGTCATTCCGATTGAAATGAAGGAATCTTACGTTAAGATAGCCACATTTCAACATTAAGAATGACCCCAATAGTTAGAATGAAAATATTAGCAAACGATGGAATTTCTAAAAGCGGAATAGATGCTTTAGAAAAAGGAGGATTTGAAGTACTAGACATAAAAGTAGCACAAAATCAGTTAGAAAGTTATATCAATGAAAACAATGTTGATGTAATTTTAGTAAGAAGTGCAACACAAGTAAGACAAGAATTAATGGAAGCTTGCCCAAGTTTAAAATTAATTGGACGTGGTGGTGTTGGCTTAGATAATATAGATGTAGAATATGCAGAAGACAACGGTTTGCATGTAATTAACACACCAAAAGCTTCATCTGGCTCTGTGGCAGAATTAGTTTTTGCACACCTTTTTGGGATGGCTCGTTTTTTACATTCTTCAAATAGAGAAATGCCTTTAGAAGGAGATTCTCGTTTTAAAGAATTGAAAAAAGCCTACTCTGAGGGAATTGAATTAAGAGGAAAAACAATTGGTATTATCGGTTTTGGACGCATTGGTCAAGAAGTGGCAAAAATTGCTATTGGTGTTGGAATGAATGTTTTAGCAACTGATGATGAAGTTACAAGTGCACCAATTACTTTAGAGTTTTTTAACGGACAAAAAACTACCTTTATTATTGAAACTGTAGATAAAGAAGAACTTTTAAAAGAATCGGATTTTATTACTTTACATACGCCAGATCAAGAAGATTATATTATTACGGCATCAGAATTTGAAAAAATGAAAGACGGTGTAGGTATAATAAATACCTCTAGAGGTGGTATTTTACACGAAGTAGATTTAGTAAAAGCTATAGAAAGCGGTAAAGTACAATTTGCAGGTTTAGATGTTTTTGAAACAGAACCTACTCCAGCAGTACAATTATTAATGAATCCAGAAATTTCTTTAACTCCGCATATTGGAGCTGCAACCAAAGAAGCACAAGATAGAATTGGAGTTGAATTAGCAAATCAGATTATTGCTTTGTTAAAGAATTAGAAAAAATTATTAATACAAGATTCTTAAAAAAATAATTTCATTCGAAATGACAGTTAGTTTATAACAACAACTGTCATTTCGAAATTATTTTTTATGTGATTGTGAAGTTTCATCCATACATAATATTTAGAATCTTCGTCTAAATAACAAAAAAAGAAAACATGATTAAAGAAAATCTATTAGAAATAAAACAATCACTTCCAGAAAATGTAACCCTAGTTGCTGTTTCTAAAACCAAACCTTTAGAAGATTTGCAAGAAGCGTATGCTGCTGGTCAGCGTATTTTTGGTGAGAATAAAATTCAGGAAATGGTGGATAAATATGATGCTTTACCAAAAGACATTCAATGGCATATGATTGGTCATTTACAAAGTAATAAGGTAAAGTACATGGCACATTTTGTAGATTTGATTCATGGAGTTGATAAATTCTCTACTTTAAAGGAAATCAACAAGCAAGCAAAAAAACATGATAAAGTTATCAACTGTTTATTACAAGTAAAAATAGCCAAAGAAGACACCAAATTTGGTTTGTCTTTTGATGAAATAAATGAAATTTTAGCATCAGAAGCATTCGCAGAATTAAAGAACATAAAAATTACCGGTTTTATGGGAATGGCCACATTTACAGACAATAAGAAACAGTTAGAAGAAGAATTTTCATCACTAAATACCTTTTTTAACGAACTTAAAACTCAAAAACTATCACTAAAAACTTTATCAATGGGAATGAGTGGAGATTATATGCTTGCTATAGAAAATGGAAGTAATATGGTAAGAGTTGGTAGTTCTATATTTGGTCAAAGAAATTATAATGCTTAATTTTATCGTAAAAGAAAAAGACTTTGTACGCAATTTTAGATATTGAAACCACAGGAGGAAAATTTAATGAAGAAGGCATCACAGAAATTGCTATATATAAATTTGACGGCCACACAACAGTAGACCAATTCATTAGCTTAGTAAATCCGGAAAAACCCATTCAAGAATTTGTGGTAAAACTTACGGGCATTAATAATAAGATGCTTAAAAATGCGCCTAAATTCTATGAAGTTGCCAAACGTATTATAGAAATTACATCAGATTGTATTTTAGTTGCTCATAATACCACTTTCGATTACAGAATTTTAAGTACCGAATTTGATCGATTAGGGTACGACTTTAATAGAAATACATTGTGTACTGTAGAATTAAGTCAGAAATTAATTTTAGACCAACCTTCTTACAGCTTAGGGAAACTTACCAAATCTTTAGGAATACCAATTACAGACAGACATAGAGCTTCTGGAGATGCTTTGGCAACCGTGCAATTGTTTAAATTACTATTAGAAAAAGACACGAATAAAAGTATTATACAAAGTTCTATAAAGTATTTTGACAGAAGACATCAAAAGCAAAAATTAAGAAGTTTAATAGAGGAAATACCAACTGTACAAGGAGTTTTTTACATTCATGATAAAGAAGGTAGAGTTGTATTTATTGGAAAAGGCAAGAATATTAAATCGGAAGTAAATAACCTATTTCTAAAAGTAACCAAAAGAGCAGTTAAAATTCAGGAAAGAGCACAATCTATTTCTTTTGACAAAACAGGAAATGAACTTTTTACCCGTTTAAAATATGCTATCGAATTAGATGCTTTAACTCCTAAATTTAATTTTAAAAAGAATCCGAAATTTATTACTCAAGATTTTAATAATGAAGATTTTATTATCATTGAAAAAGGGAGAGAAGTAGAAGAAAATGCCGTAATTTTAATAGAAAAGAACGAGGTATATGGTTGTGGTTACACAAACTTAAGCAATCAAGAAAGTAAGATAGATATTTTAAAAAAGATATTAACTCCTATTGAAAACAAGATTCAAGCAAAAAATATTATCAAAAATTACATCAACAAAAATAAAGTACAGAAAATTATTAGACTGTAAATGAAATTTTTAACGCTATTACTCCTACTCTCATCCACTTTAATTATTGCACAAAAAAGTAAAACTACTAAAATGGGTAAAACCACTCTAGAAGAATTACAAATGACAATTTACGATAAAGACTCTACGGCAACCGCTGTTGTTTTATACGAACACGCAAATAGATATCCAGATAGAGATAATGATGAAATTCCTAGAACAGATTACTACTATCGAATTAAGATTTTAGATAAGGCTTCTTTTAATTTAGCCGATATTACAATTAACTTATACGAAAAACAGAAAGTTAAAGACATTAGTGCAGTTACTTATAATATTACCGAAAACGGTACTATGAGCAGCACATATCTTGATGATAAGGATATCTTTACTTCTAAAGAACGAGATACCTGGACGGTTAAAAACTTTACGCTACCTAATATAAAAGAAGGCTCTGTTATAGAATATACCTACAGTGTCTTATCTCCATACTTAAGCATTAACGATTGGGAGTTTCAATCTGACATACCAAAAATAAAAAGTGAATTTGATGCATCTATCTTAGGGAATTATCAATATAATATAAAAAAAACAGGCTATTTACAATTAGATAAAGACGAACCTTCGATGGATAAAAAATGTGTCTATGTTGATGGTATAGGTGAAGGAGGATGTGCAACATATTCTTATGGGATGAATGATATTCCTGCTTTTAAAGAAGAAGATTATATGTTGAGCAAAAAAAATTACATCTCTAAAATTTCTTTTGATATAAAATCGATTACTAGTTATAGAGGTGTTGTAGACAACTTAACGACTACTTGGAAACAAGCCGATAAAAGCTTAAAAGATCGTTTTTTTAATAATCAGACCTCAAAAAAAAATTTTTTTAGAAAAAATATTTCTGAAGCTATTTTAGAAACTGAAAACAGTTTAGATAGAGCGCAAAAAATTTACACTTTTATTCAGAATCATTACACTTGGAATGAAAAGTATTGGACCAATGAAGATGCAAAAGTAAAAGAAGCTTTTCAGCAAAAATCTGGTGATGTTGGTGAAATAAACATTTCGTTATACAACAGTTTAAAAGCGGCGGATATAGATGCCAATTTAGTCGTTTTATCTACAAGGGAAAACGGAATTCCTACAAAAATATTTCCAGTTATTTATGACTATAATTATGTAATTGTTCAAGCTGTTATAGATGGTACATCTTATTTTTTAGACGCAACAGACAAATTTATTCCTTTTGGCGAAGTTCCGTATAGAGTATTAAATGGAGAAGCTAGAATAATCAACTTTAAAGAAGAAAGCTCTTGGGTTACTTTAAAGCCAAAATACAGATCATCCCTAAACATAAACTCTAGTCTTACGTTAGATGAAGAAGGCATATTTACTGGATCTTTAATGATGATAAGAAACGGTCTTTTAGCAACAGAGCAAAGAAAAAAAATGTCGTTAACCAATGAAGATGGTTATTTAGAAAATTTTGAAGTTAAATATCCAAACCTAGAAGTTGATGAATATGAAAGAGACAATTTAGAAAACTTAGATAAAAAATTACAAGAAAAATTTACGATCCGATTAGAAATGGATGAAGTCTTAGGTAACAAAATAAGAATAAATCCGTTTTTATTTAATAGAATAAAACAAAACCCTTTTAAATTAAAAGAAAGAAATTACCCTGTAGATTTTGGGTATGCTAGACTGAATAATTTTTACTTAAGCTTAACAATTCCAGAAAATTACACCATTGTAAATTTACCTAAAGACAAAGCAATATCACTACCTAATAAAGGTGGTAGATTCATACTTAAAACAGTAAAAAAAGGAAATACAATTACTGTTTTAACAAGAATGCAAATCTCAAAAAAAATATTTTCTGTAGCAGAATATTATGCTTTAAAGGAGTTTTACAAACAAATTATTATTTCTGAGAGTGGTTATATAATTTTAGAAAAGAACTAATTTTTTTATATCTGTCATAAACATTCAAAAAAACTTTTAATTAAGAGTAGTAATCGAGACAATCAAATTATTTTTATGATTGCTATCTTAAAATGACTGCATATCAATTTTATTTAATAGATTAGCGGCTGATACATTTTATGGATTTAGAGCTATTAATTTTACAATTTCAAAAAAAGGACGTTAAAGCCTATGAAAAACTATACAATATGTATTGTGATAGTATTTCTGGTGTTGTAAATAACATTGTTAAAAATGATGATGTTGCACAAGAAATAACGCAAGATGTCTTTATAAAAGCTTGGAATAAAGCAGATTCTTATTCTGCAAAAAAAGGCCGTTTTTTTACGTGGATACTAAACATAGCAAGAAATGCAGCTATCGATTATACACGTTCTAAAAAATTTAAACAGTCTAAACAAAACCATAACTCAGATTTTTTCGTAGATATATTAGAAACCAGTGATAGTTTAGATACTGCTACTGATACAATTGGCTTAAAAGAATTTGTTACCAAATTAGGAGACAAATGTAAAGCAGTAATTGAATTATTATATTTTAAAGGGTTTACACAAAAAGAAGCCTCTGAAGAATTAGAAATGCCAATTGGCACCATAAAAACAAGAAATAGAAATTGCATAGGCGAATTACGCACCATGCTTGGAGTTTAAATAATGAATATAAAAGAATACATAACATCTGGAATTTTAGAACTGTATGTTGCAGGCTCGCTTTCTGAAAAGGAAAACGAGGAAGTGCATGCTAAAATTAAAGAATATCCAGAAGTATTGGCCGAAGTTGTATCCATAGAAAAAGCAATTGCAAAATTAACAGCCGCTGCTAAAAAAGATACTCCATATTCATTTTCAGAAATAAAAAATCAATTAAAAGTTGAAGAAACAAAAGTAATCTCTATTACAAAACCGAAAACAAATTGGTTACAATATAGTGGTTGGGCTGCTTCTTTATTAATAGGAAGTGTACTTATCTGGACACTTACACAAAACAAGCAACTTAAAGATCAGGTTGCTACAGAAAAACAACAATTAGAAGAACAAATAGACAAAGCTTCTAACAGCTTAGCAGAAGCAGAAAAATTAATTGATATCTTTAGAGATAAAGACATTGTTTCTGTGCCTCTAGCGGGTCAAAAAGTATCTCCAACATCTTATGCAAAGGTATATTGGGATAAAAAAACAAAGAGTATTTACTTAGATGCTAAAGGATTACCAGCACCTCCAAAAGGAAAGGTATACCAAGTTTGGTCTTTAAAATTAAGTCCTTTAACGCCTACAAGTTTAGGTACAATAGACACTTTTATGGCAGATACAAATAAAATATTTACCATAGAAAATGCCAACGAATCTGAAGCATTTGGTATTACTTTAGAACCTGCAGGTGGTAGTGCATCTCCTAATTTAGAGCAACTGTATACTTTAGGAGCAGTAGCTTCTTAGGTTTATTATAATCATCATTTTTTTTACAATTTTATTGATTAAAAATATTTTTTTCATACTGAACTTTACTCCGTATCTAATCTACTAAAAGTCAATAATATTATCAAACTAAAAGAAATACAGCTTGATAAATTTTACTACTTTTAAATAACCTTATTCAATAAATTAAAGGGCATTTAAAAGTATAATCATCTAAAAAAACTAACTTTGCCCACTACTTTATAATTCTGAACTTTATAGATTTTTAATACATCCGAATACGTATTAATATTACAGGTCTTTTATAAGTACAGAATAAACGAAAACAAATGTTTAGACATCAAGGTAAAAGCAGAACTTTAAAACATAATTTAAGAATTGCAACCATACTTTCTTTTGTAGCAGGTATTGTAAATGTGAGTGGTTTTTTAGCTTTCAAACAATTAACTACAAATGTTACAGGTCATTTTGCACTGTTTATATATGACGTAGCTAATTTTGATTTTTGGAAAGGAACGATTTACTTCCTCTATATTTTTTCGTTTTTATTTGGTTCTTTTTTATCTAGCTTTCTAATAGAAAGATACAGTGAGAACAAAAAACTAAATGTATTTGTATTGCCAACAGTTATTGAATGCCTTGTTTTAATTTCTATAGGGCTTGTTAGTAATTTTATGGAATTAGAATACGCAAACCTTATTACCTGTTTGTTACTTTTTGCTATGGGGTTACAAAACTCGTTTGTAACAAAAATTTCTAATGCAGTAGTAAGAACGACACATTTAACGGGTTTATTTACAGACTTAGGAATTGATCTTTCTTTATTATGTTTTCCTAAATTGGCACCACAAAAAAAATTACTGAAATCTAATATTAAACTTCGTGTTTACATTATTCTATTCTTTTTTGCAGGCGGATTAATAGGTGGGTTTTTCTATTCTAAATTAGATTTAAAATTAAACACTTTAATTCTAGCTGCACTGTTTTTATTAGCAAGCTTATTCTTTGATGATTTTAGGTATAAAGTTATAAAAACGAGGCGAAAATATTATCAAAAAAAGAAAGCCTAATATCGTATAAACTAAAGCATCCCTCCTATTAAATGAATTCTTTAGAAGGAATATAATTAACTGCATAGAATTTAGTTTAAAAATAACTGATATGTCTGGTTGAACTCAGTCGATACCTATTTAATAGTCTAATAGTTCTCCACTAAGCTCGAACTGACAATAATAAATTTAATCACTAAAAAAATATAATAAGTTGAATTAAATAAAGAGCATGTATTTACCTACTTCTAGACTTCTTTTTTTAAATCTTAAACAAAAAAAAAGGCTTCCTAAATAGAAAGCCCAAACTAAAGAAAAAAGAATACTATTAATTTCTTAATAGCTCTTTTTGTAAAATTGCTTCATTAATATTTACTTTAACGTATTTATGACTATTAAAAAATTTCTTTTTAGAAGCTAACTCAATTGTTGCTACTAGATTTCCATTTTTTTTCTCTTTGATTGATTTAATTTGAACTTTTTCTCCTTTTACATTTTTGTAATTTGCAAGCCCACCTTTTTTTATAATAAAGTTTGCTCTAGGAAAATCTATATGCTCATAATTATTATTACTCACCTCTCCAACAACAAAAACATCTCCTACTTTAATGTCTGAATTAGAATTTTGAGAATACATAATACTTGATAAAAAAACGAATAAAAAACTGAATAATAGGTTATACTTCATAAGAAAAAAAATTAATATTAGTAATAAATCAAAAATAACGAAAATCTATAAAATTACAATATCAATAAAATAAGAAATCTTTATTATTGAATAATTAAAAATTATCCTATAAAATAAACGATTTTAGCAATATTTAAGTTTTTTTTAAACAATTAAATTTGCATAATTCTCAATTTATTTTTAAGAAGTAAGTGCTATTGAAATGATGACACTTTTTAATAGTATAACACACTGATAAATAGCTGTTACAATATTTGTTATAAAAAAAACTATATTAGCTAAAGAATCGTTTTACACCTAAAAACACCTTCACCCCATAAAAAAATCCTATAAATGAGAAATATAATCTTCTACTTTTTACTTGTAACGATTACAATCGGATGTAAAAAAGGTATTGTTTACAATGATACAGTTCCTAAACATGATAGTTTAACGATTGCTTCTAAATTTGTAAATGAAGACCGAATCATTAATATTTGGACGCCACCAAATTACAACCAAACATTAGATAGCTTACCTGTTTTGTATATGCCTGACGGCGGAATTAAAGAAGATTTTCCGCATGTAGCAAATACATTAGCTAAATTAATTAAAGCAAACAAAATACCTCCTTATATTTTAGTAGGAATAGAAAACACCAAACGTGGAAGAGATTTATGTGGCCCCACAAATATTGAATATGATTTAAGTTATATACCAAATGCTGGTGGTGCAAACAACTTTAGAAATTTTATTAAAAATGAATTATTTACAGCAATTGATAAAAAATATAGAACAGCTACTAAAAAGGCTATTATTGGTGAATCTTTAGCAGGATTATTTGTGGTAGAAACCTTCCTTTTAGACAACAACATGTTTGATGCCTATATAGCAATAGATCCTTCTTTATGGTTTAATGAAAGCTACTTGGTGAATAATTTTGAGAACTTATCTAAAGACAATTATAATAACCAAAAAAAACTATGGTTTGCTGGTTCTGATGCTGTTGATATTTCTAAACACACCAAAACATTAAACAACAAATTAGAACAATCTGATAAGAACTTAATTTGGAAATATTCAGACGAACCAAACGAGCAACACAACACCATTTTTAGAGCTACCAAAGAAAAAGCATTAATCTGGGCGTTAAATAACTAATTAAACAACGTAATTAGTATTTATTACAAACAACAAAAAATGTCTATTACATTGCTGTAATAGACATTTCATCAAACTAAAAATTAACTTATTAATTTTCGCTTTCGCGGAAATACTAGTTTCTCTTATAAATACAAGAAAAAACCTTTATAAATTTCTTTCAATTAAAACGTGTACGTTATGGTTGCTTTGGCAAAAAACGGTGTTCCTGGTGTAAAATGAATTTCTTCTACAGCATCTGTTTCATTTTTTAACCTGCTTTCTGTTGCAAACTGAGTTTCATTCCACTCAACATCAAAAATATTTTCTAAAGCAACACCAAAAGTAACATCTTGATTCACTTTATAATTAATGTTAAAATCACTTACTACATATCCTTCTGCAGTAATAGTGTTATCCTCATTTGCTGCTCTATCGGCTAAATAACGGTAACGCAATCCACCAGAAAACTTCCCTAAATTAGTAAAAGACAAACCACCTGCCATTGTAAAACTTGGTGCTAACGGAATGTAATCTTCTCCGTCTTCTGCTTCTAAACTTCTTGCATGTGTAACTGTTGCATCTGTATCAAAATAAATATAATCTGTTAATTGGTAACGGATTCCTACATCCAATCCAAAACGCTCAGATTCTCCAGATGGTTCAACAATACCAGCATCACCAACATACACAAATTCTTCTTCAGAAAACAAATACCAAGCAGCCGTATTTACCACTAAATTTTTAGTAGGTTTCCAGATATTTCCTAGGTCTGCTCCGTATGCTCTTGGCAAAACTTTATCTGCATTTTCTTGTAAAACAACTCTTGCATCGTTAGAATGAAAACCAATTCCTGATTTTAAAAACCATTGTAAATTATCATTCTGCGTGTATAAAAAGTTCAATTTAGGATTTACAATTGCTTTTGTTTTACTCAATGTTTCATACGTTGTACTTAAAGCATCATTGTATAAAAACTTAAAATAATCTAAACGAACAGAAGGTGCTATTTTAAATTTTCCAATCTCAAATTCTGAGTTAAAAAACGCATATAAATTGCTTTGTTTTACATCTCCTAATTGAATGTTATTTAACAATTCGCTTCTGTTTTTTGTGTGTGATAATTCGTTATCAGAAATTAAATCGTAACGCAAACCAATCCCTTTTGTAAACTTAACCTCTACATTTCCATACTCTTTAGTACTAATGATCTTGGCATTCATTCCGTAGATACTTCTATCCTCAAATTGTTTAATTTGATCTCCGTTTACAGCATCCTCTAAAAAGAAAGTAAAGTTAGAATACAGTTCAAAATCGTATTTAGAATAAAATGTGTTTGCTTCTAAAATAGCACCATTATCTAATGTCTTTTGTAATTGCGCATTTAAATTAGATCTAGAAGTAGAACCACCTTCTGTATCATCAATAGAACCAAAACGATTAATCAAGCCGCTTTCTACAGCTCTAACGGGTACTTGACCAGAAGCATCCCAAGAACTTGTAAAGTGAGAAGCTGTTAGTGTTAACTTATCTCTTCCGTTTAAAAACGTATTGTATTTTGCAAAAAGATTCAATCTATTAAAGTTTTGCGGAGATTCATAAGCACCATCAAACTCTATATATTCTACAGCAACATACGCATCGTTGTTTTTAGAGTTTTCTAATAAATTAAACATACCAACGGTTCTTAAAGAGTTAAAATCTCCATAACCAACAGATATCATACTTTTATCAATAGCTGTTTTTGTATCAAAATTTACATAACCAGCAGTATTAAAATCTCCTTGATTTGCATAATAAGGTCCTTTTCCAAAATCTATTTTTTGTATGGTTTCTGGTATTACAAAATGTAAATCAGAATATCCTTGTCCGTGTGCATGAGAAACCATGTTTATTGGCATGCCGTCTATAGAAAGCGCAATATCTGTTCCGTGATCTATATCAAAACCTCTTAAAAATATTTGTTCTGCTTTTCCTCCTCCAGCATGCTGACCTATAAATAAACCAGGAACTTTTCTTAAAATTTCTTGAGAATTATTTACTGGATTTACTTGTACATCTATATTTGTTAAGGTTTGTAACGCATTTATTTCTTTACGCAATACCAATTCTTCTAATTGAAAAATTTTTGTTTCTAGGTTTATGGTAATTCCGTTTTTTAAATCTTGTTCAGTTACTTTTAATGTCTTTGTACCAAAACCTAAAATACTTATCTGTAATATATTATTTACAGTTGTTTTTTCAAGAATAAAACTTCCAGATTCATTTGTATGTGTATGTAAATTAGAATCTTGGTTGATAATATAAACGTTTTCTAAAGGTTCATTTAGCGGATTTAAAACAATCCCTTTTAACTGCTGACCGTAAGAATGTAAACAGCCTGTTATCACAAAAAATAGTAGTAATTTGTTCTTCATATTTTTAAAATTTTCGCGAATTTATATATTTTTTATGTTAATTTCTGTTAAAGGACCTAACTCTTATATAGCACTTATTAATTCAGTTTTTAATTTTTTGACTTCTTAAAAAAATCCATTCATTTTCATTTAAGGCAAGTGCACATAAATAGACATTCTAAGAATCTTTAATGCTACTTGCATGTCCATTATAATCAGCCAAATTGGTATAATTCCACTCCCTTAGATAGATGTTGCTTGTAAATTTTGAAATCTCCAAAGAAGTTTCTAAATATATAAGACGAAAAGATTGTCATGCTTTTAACAAAAGATGTTTTATTTTAATTATTTTTGAAATCCTTTGTAAACAGAGAGAAAACAGTTGAAAAAATACTACATTATTAAAATAAGAGTAGTATTGTAAAAGAAATTTATATAAAATTTGAAGAATAACGATAAAAACACTTCTTGGAAACACCGTATTCATGAAATTATTTATGAAGCCGACACAAAAGCTGGTAAATTATTTGATGTTGTCTTATTAATAGCCATTCTTGCTAGTATTTTATTAGTGATGCTAGAAAGTATTGAAAGCTTCGACACAAGGTATCACACTTTTTTAAACATAGCTGAGTGGGTTATTACCATCCTTTTTTCAATTGAATATATATTAAGAATTATCTCCATAAATAAACCTTTTAAGTATATCTTTAGTTTCTATGGTATTATAGACCTACTTTCTACCATTCCAAAATACCTTTCATTATTTTTAGTGGGCTCTCATCATTTAGCGGCTTTAAGAGCTTTACGACTGTTAAGAGTATTTAGAATATTAAAACTAGCGAGATATGTTGGTGCTTCTAATAGATTATTAATCGCTTTAAAAATGAGTAGAACCAAAATTTCGGTCTTCTTATATTTTGTAGTGATACTATGTGTTATTTTAGGTACAATTATGTACATGATAGAAGGTCCCGAAAACGGATTTACAAGCATACCCACAAGTGTTTATTGGGCAATAGTTACCTTAACAACTGTAGGTTATGGAGACATTGCTCCACACACACCTTTTGGTCAGTTTCTTGCAAGTATTATTATGATATTAGGATACGGTATTATAGCCATTCCTACAGGAATTGTTACAGCAGAAATGACAAAAAGCGCAAATAATAGCGTAGATACAAATACACAAGCTTGCCCAAATTGCTCAAAAGAAAACCATAAAGATGGTGCTCAATTTTGTTATAACTGTGGTAGTAAATTAAACTAAATGACTTCTAATAATTATTTAATTACCATTGTTGGTCCTACTGCAATTGGTAAAACAGCCTTAAGCATTCAATTAGCAAATCATTTTAAAAGCGCTATAATTTCTTGCGATTCTAGACAGTTTTATAAAGAAATGACCATTGGTACAGCAGTACCAGATGCAGATGAATTGGCAGCTGCAGAACATCATTTTATACAAAACAGAAGTATTTTTGAAGATTATAATGTAGGCTCTTTTGAAAGAGATGCCCTTGCAAAATTAAACGACCTTTTTAAAGAAAATTCAATTCAGATTATGGTTGGTGGTTCTGGTTTGTATGTAGATGCCGTTTTAAAAGGATTGGATTATTTCCCTGAAGTAGATCCTAAAATAAGAGAAGCCTTAACCCTTAAATTAGAAAAAGAAGGTGTAGCAGTATTGCAAGAACAATTAAAAGAATTAGACCCAGAAACTTACAATGTAATTGAATTACAAAACCCTAAACGGGTGATGAGAGCCTTAGAGGTTTGTATTGGTTCTGGCATTCCCTACTCCACTTTTAAAAACAAGCCCAAAGCACCTAGAAATTTTACTTCCATTAAAATAGGTTTAGACGCAGACAGAGAAATTATTTATAATCGTATTAATATGCGCGTAGATATCATGATAGAAAACGGCTTGTTAGAAGAAGCTAAAAACTTATATCCGCATAAAAGTCTAAACGCATTACAAACGGTTGGCTATAGAGAATTGTTCTCTTATTTTGATGGTAATTTTACCAAAGAATTTGCCATTTCAGAAGTTAAGAAAAATACCCGTAGGTTTGCAAAAAGACAAGGCACTTGGTTTAAAAGAGATGAAACAACCTTGTGGTTTGATTATCAAACTGACATAAACACTATTATTACTAAAATTTCTGATAAAATTAACATATCAAAACCGTAAAAACTTTTGTAATTCATTCGCTTTTATATCTTTGTTGCACAAAAAATCAAAATAACATGAAATCAAAAATTATATGTATTGCCTTTGCTTTAATTAGTTCTATTTCTATTGCACAATCTAAAGTCGGTACAGTAGATAGTGAATATATTATTAACCTAATGCCTGAAACAAAAATTGTATCAGAAAGATCTCAAAATTACGGAGCAAAATTAGATTCTTCTTTTACCATAAAAGTAGAAACTTATAAAGCTAAAATAGAAGCTTTTAGAAAGAATGAAAAAACGCTTGGAGAATTAGCAAAACAAGCTGAATACAAAGAATTAGCAGAAATGGAAGCTGATATTAAAAAATACCAGCAAAACGGAAACCAATTAATGCAATTAAAGCAAGACGAATTAATGAGACCTTTATATAAAAAATTAAGTAATGCTATTGCTACTGTAGCTAAAGCTGAAGGGTACACTCAAATTTTAACCATGACTGGTAACGAATTTGCTTACATTGATACTAAATTTGATATTACAGAATTAGTCTTAAAAAACTTAGGAATTGCAATTCCTGTTGCAGAAGGGAAATAAATTTTTCTCTCAAAATATTTACTATAAAGCCTCACAGAAATGTGAGGCTTTTTTTGTTAAAAGAAATAAATATTTCTATGACTCTATTAAACTTAAGATAGCTTTACGTGAAATCTCATTAGTTAAATTTTATAAATGATGTTCCTATAAGTGATTTCTCTAAAAGGTCGAAATTATAGAAGTCATCTAATTCGTGGACTATTTTGATTAAATACAAAGGGGCACTACACCGTTTATACTCTCATGTATCTTTTTTGGTTTTAATGATACAAACCCTCACAATTAGAGCACTTTTCGAGAGGAGTCCCATAGAGTTACTCTGGTTTTTGGTAATACTGTTATGCGACTTCTCTTAAAACCGAAATGACAAAAATAAAGTCTTTTTAAGGTTGATAATTAACAAATTACTGTTAATAAGTTAATCTATATAAACACCATATAAATTGTACTTTTATCATGAAAAATTCTTCCCTTATTTGCTATGAAAGAATTTCAAACAAAAAACTTAAATAATTGAGCATATTTCCCTAATAAAGGAAGATATGATGAGTTAAAGTAAGTATATAAACAAGTTGGCAAACATTTAAGAAAAACCGAAATCCGAATTGAAAAAAAGACATTTAATAATAATTTCGATTTTACTAATTATACTTTCCTTTTGGTTCGGAATGAAAGTAGAACGTGAATTTGCAAGTTGGGACGAAATTGGAAAACCAGTATTTGAAAGGGAACAAATTTACTTTCCGAATAAAAAAAGCTCTCTGTATCTGAAAAGTAAAAATTGGGGATTAACCTCTGACCATAAAGTTTCTGTGATTTCAACAAAAAGAGAAATGGAATTTCAACCTGACTCAATATCTGAATATATTTTTCACGGATTTGGTGGAATAATATACAAAACGGAAAATGATACGCTGAAAATCTACTCAACGCAAAAACCAAAAATCCCCCCGAAATTTGAATCTGAAATTAAAGTGGAAATAATAGAAATTAAGAATAATCCTGGATGGATTAAACTGAATAATAAAATAAAAAACGATTATCGAAAATTTGAATAAAAAACGATTTACCAATAAAGTGAATTTTTGAAACAGATGATTTATATTCAATACACAGCTAAACCTAAAACCGAACCAATAAATCCATCCGACGATGCTGGAGCCTATATAAATTGCTGGATAAATTATTCGGACATTGAAAAAGCGAAAATGATTGCGGAGGAAATGATTGACGAATCTGGCTGGATAGTAACTTCATTGGATAATGTGGAATTTATTACTCGTGAGTTTTATGCAAATGATACGGACGATTCTCACTCGAAATATTTTGACCAAGCCGAAATAGATAATGAAGTAATTGCTATTTTCAGTTATCCATTAGTCGATGAAGAAGAATAAAAACGATTTGCCAACACCGTATATAATTTATTGCTGGCTTCTTGCCTACTTACGAAAGTCCTCGCGGACTTTCTTTGTCCGTAATTATTTACTAAATTAGTTGCTTAAACCACGCAACAAACCATATACAAACACGTTACCCAACATTTGAACAATGTACTTTCCTGAAATAGGTTGACTAAAAATTAAACACTTAATTATAGTCACTTATGAAAACACAAAAACAACCTTGGCGAAAAAAAACGTACGAAAAAGCAACTTTAGAACTCAAATTATTCGTCGTTGACCAAATTCAGAATGGACAGATTTCCACAAACTTTGCTTCCAAAAAATATGATGTTCCTAGAACTACAATTGGGTATTGGATCAAAAAATATAGTACTTTAGTCCAACAAAATACAGGTATGAGTAAATTAGATGAGATTAAAAAACTAAAGGAACGTATTGAAGAATTGGAGTTTGTAAAGGAATTTCAACAAGATATTATTGCTGACATGGAAATCATTACTGGAGTCGATTTGTCAAAAAAGTCGTTGCCCAAAACATTAGCGAAAGAGATAGAACTAAAAAAGAAAAACCGTTTAAAAGAAAATGGTTCTATGAGTGTTTTGGGATTAGTAAACAAGCTTTCTACAAAAGACTCAAAACCCAAGAAAACAAACGACTAAACGATGAAAAAGTCATCGAAATGATACAGGAATATCGAAAATTAGTTGGTATGAGAACTGGCGGAATTAAGTTATATGATGAACTTAAACAAGACTTTATAAAACAAGGTATTAAAATAGGTAGAGACAAGTTGTACGATGTGTTAAGGCTTCACAATTTACTTGTTCCTAGGCTTAAAAACTATGTAACAACAACAAACTCTAATCATCAATTTAGAAAATATAAAAACCTAATTAAAGACCAAGTTCCTACTCGACCAGAACAACTATGGGTAAGCGATATAACATACATTAAAACAGACAATGGACACAATTACCTAGCAATCGTTACAGATGCATATTCTAAGCAAATTATGGGCTATAAATTAGATAACAACATGAAGACATCACTTTGTTCAGAAGCGCTAGAAATGGCTATTAAAAATAGAAAATACCCTGATAAAAAATTAATACATCATTCTGACAGAGGTTTTCAATACTGTAACCCCAAATACACAGCATTTGCAGAAGAAAATGGCATAATGATGAGCATGACAGAACAATATGATCCTTATGAAAACGCAATTGCAGAGCGAATTAATAGAACTTTAAAATATGAATATGGACTTAGAAATTGCATTAAAAACACTGCCATTGCTCAAGAAGTAACAAAACAAGCAGTATATATTTACAACAATTTAAGAACCCATTTTAGCTTAGAATTAAGAAAACCAGCTGAAGTACATTTAAATCCAAACATCAAATACAAATCATATCGAAGAAATAATGTAAATTTGACTGAACTAACAATTTGAAAACAAAACTAGTTCAAAATATTTTTTGCCTTCTAAACGGCTAAAAAAATTTTTTGAACGGTATAAATTAACCTAAAAAAAGGTCAACCTATATCAGTATAATACAATTGACCTCAATAAGTGAAATTAAAATTTAATGGATAAAAGTATAATCGGAATTTTTTTTGCGCTTGGAATAAGTTTCTTTATTCTTTATTCGAGAAAAGCAAAATGGATGACACCCAAGAAGGTTTGGTTTTTCTGTTTAGGATTTTTGATTGTCGGAATTTTTGGCTTATTATTAAAAAATGAGTTAAGAAATGAAAGATTAATGTATTTTGGATTCTGTGTTCCTTTAGTATATTGGATTTTTGACAGATTATTTAAAAAACTGAGTGAAAAAATTCACAATAGAGATTTTATTCTCTTCTTAAGAAATTCGAGTGAAATTGATTATGGATTTTCAGCTGAAAATCCACACGTTAAAACCTCCGATAAATTATTTTCATTTGGGCTTTTAATAATTATTATTGGAACTTTATTTATCGGTATGAAAACATTATGAAAAAAAACGTTTTACAACAGCAATGAACACAGATAAATCAAACGAATTTCCTCATATAAAATTTGGTTCTCGTGGAGAAGGAATTTATTATAATCTGAATGGAAAAGAATATGGTTTCGATTCAACTTGTTTTGGTGGAATAAATATCTGTTTGAGAGATTTAAGCGATACGAATTTGGGCGAAAACCAAAAGACTAAAATCTTTATGAAAATTATTCAATTCGTAAATGAAAGAGAAAATGACAAACCAATAATCTCTTACAATACTGACGAAAAAGATTCGGAATTGTGGAAGAAACTGACAGCTGAATTTAGTTCGCAAATTAAGGATGTTGAAATAACAAATAATGAAGAAGCGAATCAAACTTGGTATGAAAGTATGAAAGCTGATTTAGAAACGGGATTAACCGAAATCAATATCAGAAGTCTGAAAATAAAAACAATTAAGGATTTAGACAAACATTGGAATAAAATAAAATTTACGAAAGATGGTGAATCAAACGAAAAAGTCACTTTTTGGGACAAAATAAAAGCAAAACTGAAATAAAAACGTTTTACAACACCGTATAAACTTTATTGCTGTTTTTAGCTCACTTGGGAAATTCCTTCGGAATTTCGCCGTTCGTGTTTTATTTAGTAATTTCATTGCTTAAACCACCCAACAAAGCTTATACAACAACGTTAGGCGTAATGTCAAAAAAAACGAACGTAATAAAATGATATTAAGTAATATAAAAGATAATTTTTATAGTTTTTTAAAATTACAGAAAGACGAACTTAAACGTGAAGAGTTAAATGATTATTCTTTTAAAGTTTATAAATATTTAAAAAGACATAACAAAGAGTTCTTAAAAAATATATCATTAGAAAAATCGAATTTTGGAAAAAAGTATATTTCAATTGAACTAAAACCAAAAAATGAAAATACTGTTGCTAATTTATACTTTGAAACTGAAAATAACGAATTAACTGTTGGGTTTGGTAATTTTCATAGCCATTATGATAATTTTGCAGAACTGAACTTCAAAAAGGAACTGAAAAAAGCATTTGAAAATTTTTATAAATTATTAAAAGACGAATTGTTTGTTGTTTCTGCTGGTGGTGGAGCATCAACACTTTTGACAAATAAAGAAATAGAAATTCTTGAAAGTGGGAAAAATCTTGAACATTTTAATTATGATTGTATTACATATTATATAACTTCGTGGAGCGGGAAACACGACAGAACATTTAAAAAACCAAGTTGAAAAAAGAAGTATTGAAAAGTAAAAACACTACGCCTAACACCGTTGTAAATAATGCGTGAAACCACTCAAACTGTAAAAATCTGAAATTGAAAAAATTGACTATTAAGAGATTAATCTTTGCCATTTTGACTCTACAAATAGGTTTGAATTTACTTATTGGAGATTTTATGTTGGAAAAGCAGATGTTTAATGAATTTAAGGAATTTAGTGAAAGAAGACTTTCAAATAAGTATAATGTTGAAAATGATTCTATTTGGGAAAGGTTTTACTTTGCTTCTTGTGGAGATGAATTCTTTAGAGATATTGAAAAAGTTGAAAAAATTGTAAACGAAACTAACCCTAAAAGATATAAAAAAGGAAATTCAGCTTCAGTTCAAAAATCGGAATTTTACAGAAATCATCTTGAGTTTTATTACGAAAAAATTAAAGAAGAAAATGTTTATAATATCATACGTTTTGGAGCTTGTAAAATCAATGAAATTCCATTTTTTTATACAAAAGTTGAGTTAGTTGAGAGTTTTTCAACACATAAAGATTTTCACGCTATGTTTTATAACGAACAAATGTTGAATTATAAAGTGAATTATATTTGGGTAATTTTTAAGTGGGTTAGAATTAGAAAAATAAATGAAACATATTGAAACTAAAAAAACACTATTTACAACACCGTATAAACTTTATTGCTGTTTATAGCTCACTTGGGAAATTCCTTCGGAATTTCGCCGTTCGTGTTTTATTTACTAAATTCACTGCTTAAACAACGCAACAAAGCTTATACAACAACGTTAGGCAAAATATACAAGATGAATAAAGAACTTTCCAATAAATTAAAAGAATTACAAAATGAAGATGAGAAACTAATTAATATTGGAAAAACTCTAATTAAAAAAATAGGACATACTGAATTTACTTTATTCTGTGTTTCTGTTTTGAATAGAACAGTTAACTTAAATAGAGGCTACATTACACTAGTAGAAGACAGCAATTATATTGCTGCTGCACCTCTAGTTAGACTTAACTTAGATAGTTTATTACGAATATTTGCGTCGATTCAATCAGAATTTAATGTTGAAGTTTTTGCAAAGAAAGTTCGTCAAGGCGTTAAAATTCGTGATATGACTTATCACAAAAATCAAAAACAAAATTTAACTGACACAAAATTAGTGAAGTTAATTAAAGAAATTAAAGGTTTCAAATGGGTGAAAAAAATCTATGATGCGGGAAGTGGATATGTACACCTAAGTAATCAACATTTTTATTCCTCAGTAAGAATAAAAGACTCTGAACAAATTGAAGGAGGAATACGAAAAACAGATGAATTTGTATCAATAGATGAAAAAATTGCAGGAACCTATTATATGATTCAGAGTTCAAAAGGAATTAGAATATTCATAGGAGATATATTAGAAAACATATAAATACTTTGCCTAACACCGTATAAACTTTATTGCTAGTTATAGCTCACTTGGGAAAGTCCTCGCGGATTTTCTTGGTTCGTGTTTTATTTACTAACTTTAGTGCTTAAACCACGCAACTTTTCTTAAACAACAACGTTAGGTAAAATAAAAAAAATGAAAATAGGAACTATTACAATTACTTTTTTATTATTAGTCAATTCTGTTTATTCTCAAAAAGAAGTTGTAGCAAATGATTTTGGGAAAAACTATAATGGAGTATCTTTTGGAATATTAAAAAATAATGGGGTTGCATTAGTTGATACTCTTGGAAACGTTACAGCTGAAAAGATCACATTTAAAAAATACGATAAGAATTTAACAACCTTCAGTTTTTATGAAGGTGTTACTTATGATTTTGACAATAATACGAAACTATATAGATTAATTGATTTTAACAAAAATCCAATTACCGAGTATAAATTTAAAGAAATAAAACCTTTCATTACTGATAATACTTGGGCAATTACGAATGACGATAAAGAAGTATTTATTGACTTAAAAGGAAACATAATATGTGATTACAACCAAAAGGAAATAAATAAACAATTAGGTTTAAATGAATTGTCTTCAAGTATGAAAGTCTTTGAAGCAATGAGCAGTAAGAAAGTTGAAATGTTTTATGATGGATTAAAACAAATTAAGAATCGAAAAACTAAAAAAATAGGCTTTTTGAATAAATCTAATAAAATTGTAATTACACCAGAATATGACAAATCTTCAAATTTTTCTAATGGATTAGTTGCAGTTTGTAAATTATCAGGAAACTATTATTTATGGGGATTTATTGACTCAAAAAATAATGAAAAAATCTCTTTTAAATATACCCAAAAACCTGGTGATTTTCATTCTAACAGAGCTATTGTTACAAATAAAGAAAGGAAAAAAGGTTATATTGATAGTAATGGAGAATTAATTATTCCTGCAAAATATGATGATGTAACTGATTTTTATAAAGGCTTTGCTTTAGTGAAAGACAGTTATTATTCTTCAGATGTCAAATTAATTGACATAAATGGTAAAATTATCAATTCATTTGATAAAGAAATTGAAGTAAAAGCTACTAAATCAAATTTAATTTCTTTAGTTAATGAACAAAAAACGATTGCAGTATTAAGGTCTAATAGAAAAACAGTAATTATAAATTCTAAAAAGGAAATTGTAAGTAAACAGTTTGCCAAAATAATAAACTTAATAAATGGAAAAGCTTTTGCAATAAACTATGATTCTAAAGGAATTAGTGAAAAAGGGTTAATAAACACAAAAGGAGAATTTATAGTTAAAATAATAAAATCTGAATTCTAAAAATTACTTTACCAAACACCGTATAAACTTTATTGCTGGCTATTTGCTTACTTGCGAAATTCCTCGCAGACTTTCTTGGTCTGTAATTATTTAGTAACTTTACTGCTAAACCAACGCAACGAAATCATACACAACAACGTTGTCAATAATATGAAACAAAGATTATCATTTACATATTTAATTTTTATTTTTATAAATACTCTTTTTGTAGTTAAATATGTTAGCAGAATAGATGTTTTAAATGGCTACGTAGTAGCCTTTATTTATACATTATTGATATCAATAATTAGTATTGTATACATTCGATTAAATTTAAAGAATTATTATAAACCTTTGTTTTATATTACTTCTATACTCTTCTTTGTTTTTACAATTTATATAAACATTAATGTAGATGGTAATTCGCTTATGGTGGACAGATGGTCAGCAATGGAAGTTGGTGTAAAAGCTCTTTTAAATGGAGAGTATCCTTATTCTGCAGTAGACCATTTGAATGGAAGAACTTCAAATTTACCTACCCTTCTTTTCATTGGAATTCCATTCTATTTTTTAGGTAATATTGGATTTTTACAATCCTTTGCATTTTTATTATTTATTTATATTATATCGAAAGTATTTAACACTTATAAGGAAAGGCTATTATGTTTATTACTTTTAATAGGTTCACCTTCATACCTTTGGGAAATATATGTTAAAAGTGATTTGATGTCTAATTTTATTATAATTTTAGCTGTTGTTGTTGTTATGCAAGATAGAATTTTTAGAAACATAAAAAACAACACACTATTAGAATCATTTTTATTGACATCCTTGGTAATGACCAGAATTACTGCTATTATCCCAATTTCAATATTATTTTTCAAGCACTTTTACAGATTTTCCGTACAAAAAAAGATAACTTTTATAGCAGTATCTTTAGCTACCATTATATTATTTTCATATATCTGTTTTAACAAAGTTAGCAGTTTGGAACACTTTTATAAACATAATCCTTTTGAACTTCAAAACAGACAATTACCTAGCATATTAAGTCTTATTTTAATTATAGCGCCAATGATATATTCTTTTCGAGCAAAAAACATAAAATCAATAATATATTTGATCGTTATTTTTCTATTACTACCTGTATCAATAGCATTCTTTACATCAATTTATTATAGTGGATTTAAGGCAACTCTATTTGATTCAAGTTTTGATATTAGTTATTTTAATATGGTATTGCCCTTCTTGTTATTGTCTTTGACATTTGATTATAAAATACTATTGCCAACAATGGATAAAAATAATAGCGATTTAGTCGCTAAAACCAAAGTATTGAAAATATAAAAAAGGTATTTGTTAATCCGGAAAGTTAGTGAATGAAAATCCGCTACTATTCTTATACATCAACGTAGCCAATTTGAAAAAACGAAACGCTGAATGAAAACCGAATATATAAATAGTGTAAAAAAGCAATTTGAATATTACAAATCTGTCGGAGAAAAAACATTTGACCAATTAGAGGAAAAATACCTTTTTTGGCAGTTTAACGAAGACTCAAACTCAATTGCAATAATCGTAAACCACCTTTGGGGAAATATGAAATCTCGCTGGAACGATTTTTTGACCTCTGACGGAGAAAAAGAATGGCGGAAAAGAGATTTGGAATTTGAATCGGTGATAAAAACTAAAAATGAATTGCTTGAAAAATGGAATGACGGATGGAAATGTCTGTTCGATGCGTTAGACTCTGTGAACGAAGATAATTTTGAAACAAAAGTTTATATCAGAAATCAGGAACACTCAATTTTGGAAGCTATAAATCGACAATTTGCTCATTATCCTTATCATATCGGGCAGATTGTTTACATAGGAAAAATGATTAAAGGAAACGAATGGAAAAGTTTGACTATCCCGAAAGGAAAATCAAATGAATTTAACAAAGACAAATTTTCAAAAGGGAAACATAAGGGACATTTCTCTGATGACTTAAAAAATTAAAAAACTTGCTACAACAATGGCTATAATAAGCAATTGCTTGTTCTCGCCTACTTCTGAAAATCCTCACGGATTTTCAGTTTAGTGTGTACTTGCAAAGTTTAGTGCTAAACCACGCAACTACTAATCGCCGAGACCGTTAGCTGCAATTGCTCACTCATACTCAGAATTAACTTTATGATAAAAGAAATATTTGAAATTGAACCGATACAAAAAAACTCACTAATCATATTTTTAGGAATATTATTTTTAAGTTTTTACAATTATATATTTTTAAACATAATATTCTTGAAGAGGGAATTTTTATAACTGTCGGAGTTTCATTAGCAATTTCAATTTGTTGGGTCATACTTAATATTTTATCAGTTTTTATATTTTTTTACTTAATAGCTGGAAAGGGCAATAATTCTGAATTGTTTTATGATAGAATTGTTTTTTTTGTTGGAATATTAGTTCTTTTTTGGATTTCATTACTCACATATATTGGTTATGAATTTAAATTAAGTTTAAAAGAGTTTTTAAGAATGTCTATAATAGTGACTTTTGTAAGAACATTTTTATGGTTTATATTAAATTTATTTAGCGAAAGAAAAGAAAAAGACCAATTGATATTGAAATTAATTCTATAACAATAATTTTATAAAATATGTTTTTTTTCATTTTACTTGAATCTTAATTAATAATCTGAATTGAAAAAACTACAGCGAACAAAGTACTGTGGTAAAAAACAAGAAAAACTCATTAATTTTTCACTAAAACACTTCTATAATTATTATCATAAGTTAATCCCGATTTAGCGATAGCAAAAGCCTGTTTTAATAGCTTCTAAAAGAAGTTTGAAACTAATATTAAATTGTAACTGAAGATGAAATTAATTATTATTAAATAACTATATAATATTTTCTTCTCATTTACTTTAGTTCTTGAATCATTATATTTAAAGTATAACAGCTAAAAACAAAAAAAAGCAACTCAATGAGTTGCTTTTTTCAATATATAAAACCTATTCTTTAATGTTTATTTGTCTTCAACAACGCTGGAAACCTCTTTTTAAATTTATTTAATCTTGGTATAGAAACCGCTTTTATATACCCTTGATTCGGATTTCTACGTTCAAAATCTTGGTGATACTCTTCTGCTTTATAGAATTTTTTAAGCTTGGTAACTTCGGTTGCTATTTTACCATTGTACACTTCTGCATTTAATTTTTCAATCATTTTTTCTATAATTGCCTTTTCTGCTGCAGTTTCATAAAAAGCAATAGATCTGTATTGAGTTCCGTAATCTGGATGCTGTCCATTTTTTGTTGTTGGATCTTGAGAACCAAAAAACACGGTAACTAACGTTTCAAAAGAAACTTTTTCGGGGTTGTAATACACTGCTACAGTTTCTGAATGTCCTGTTTTACCAGTTCCAATACTTTTATATGTTGGGTTTAACGTATGTCCGCCAGCATAACCAGAAACAGCTTCTTCTACTCCACTTACACTTTCAAAAATAGCTTCTACACACCAAAAACAGCCACTTGCAAAATACGCGACTTTGGTATTTTCTTTAGCGGTATACCTTGCTTTGGTTTCAGTTTGAGTTTCTTTTTTATCAGTAAAACCGAAACAAGAAATTAATAATATTGATAAACTTAAAAAGGTAACAGACTTTAAAATATTCATTTTACTTAAGGATTAGGGTTAAAAAGAAAATTGCACAAAAGACAGTTGGTTGATCTTTAGTACAATTTTCCGAACTTTTAATTAAAAAAATCCCAAGGGTTATATCTTTAATATACCCTTAGAAACATTCAATCCCATTATTTGGGAATCAAATTTAATTTTAACTTACCTAAGTAGTCGTTATAAATATACATATTTTACACGTTGTTTACAACTTTAGGTTTTTATTAAGAAAATATCTTGTAAAAAATACCTGATACCCCTATTTTTGTTGAATAATTTAGTCACAAAATAAACCGGTCTCGTTAAGCGAAGCAGAAAGTTTACTAATTTTTTAAACTTATAATGCCTTTTTTAATCAAAATTTATTTTTGATTTATAAGAACACTTAAAAAGACTTTAACAATATACAATCTATTATACATGGAGCATTTTATAGTTTCTGCGCGTAAATATCGTCCACAAGTTTTTGCGGATGTTGTTGGGCAACAAGCCATTACAAACACGTTAGAAAAGGCTATAAAAAACAATCATTTGGCGCAAGCCTTGTTGTTTACAGGTCCACGTGGAGTTGGTAAAACTTCTTGTGCTAGAATATTGGCAAAAAACATTAATCAACAAGATGCAGAAGTTTCTGCAGATGAAGATTTTGCTTTTAATATTTTTGAGCTGGATGCTGCTTCTAACAACTCTGTTGATGATATTAGAAGTTTAACAGACCAAGTTCGTATTCCGCCACAAACCGGTAAGTATAAAGTATATATTATAGATGAGGTACACATGTTATCTCAGGCAGCTTTTAATGCTTTTTTAAAGACGTTAGAAGAACCACCTGCACATGCTATTTTTATTTTAGCAACTACAGAAAAGCATAAAATTATACCGACAATTTTATCTCGTTGTCAGATTTTCGATTTTAAAAGAATTGGTGTTTTAGACGCTAAAAATTACCTAAAAGTAATTTGTGAAAAAGAAAATATTACGGCAGAAGATGATGCTTTGCATATTATCGCTCAAAAAGCGGATGGCGCAATGCGTGATGCTTTATCTATTTTTGATAGAGTTGTTAGTTTTTCTGGAAACAATTTAACCCGTGAAGCTGTTACCGAAAACCTAAATGTATTAGACTACGAAACGTATTTTAATATGACAGATTTAATGTTAACCAACAAAATACCACAAGTATTAAATGCTTTTAATACTATTTTAGCAAAGGGTTTTGAAGGACATCATTTTATAAACGGATTGGCAAGTCATTTTAGAGATTTACTAGTTGCTAAAGACAAAGCTACTTTAGAACTGTTAGAAGTTGGTGATGCTGCTAAAAAGAAATACTTAGAACAAGCCACCAAGGCAAGCATTCCGTTTTTAATGCAATCTATAGAAAAAGCAAATCAGTGTGATTTGAATTATAGAGCAAGTAAAAATCAGCGACTGCTGGTAGAATTAACCATTATGCAAATTGCCTCTATCACTTTTGATGGAGAAAAAAAAAAACCAGCTAACTACATAATTCCTGCTACATTTTTTCAGGCACTTTCTCCTGCTGTAAAAGAGGCTGCAAAACTGGTTGAGAAAAAAATTGAAAAACCTGTTATTGCACAAGCTCCAAAGGTTGAACCACCTAAACCTAGAATAAAACCAATATTAAAATCTGTTGGTAGGCGTGCATCTTCGTTATCCTTAAAAAGTATTCACGAAAAAAAGGTAGAAAAGAAAGCGGTTGTAGAAGAAAATTTCGACAACCATCCAAAAGACTTTTTTACAGAAGAAGCTTTACAGACTCTATGGAAAGAGTATGTTGCGCTGTTAATTCAAAAAGGAGAGCGTAGTATGGCTTCTATTGTAGGAACAGACGCACCACAATTAGGTAAAAACTATAAAATATCTTTTTCGGTACCTAATAAGTTAATGGAAGAGCAATTTAAGAAAGGAAGATCTGAATTGATAAATTTCTTAAGAAAAAAACTTAACAATTATGGTATCAGTCTTGATGTTCGCTTAAACGAAACCATAGAAAAGAAGTTTGCCTACACTCCGCAAGAGAAATATAATAAGATGAAAGAAATAAACCCTCTTATAGACAAACTACGTC
The DNA here is from genome assembly GCF_019278485.1 of Polaribacter sp. R2A056_3_33. NCBI lineage: Bacteria > Pseudomonadati > Bacteroidota > Flavobacteriia > Flavobacteriales > Flavobacteriaceae > Polaribacter > Polaribacter sp. R2A056_3_33. The sequence continues at coordinate 3,482,591 of NZ_CP058984.1, read as the reverse complement.
AGGCTTTTGAGTTAGACATGTAACAATACTTCGATTATTGTTACTTATAAATGTAATAATAACAACCTGTTTTTTGATCATCATTTAAAAGAAAGGAAACGAAAGACTAGAAATGCTCTTAAAATTTTAGAGTTGTAAAAATATACTTCTGAAATAATAAAAGATACTAAAGAGATTGAAGATAGTTATATTGTTTGAGTTTTTGTGTTTTATTAAATAGTATTCTAATAAGTGAAAACTGGGCAGTTTTAAGCGTCTTAAACTGCACCCTTCGACAGACTCAAGAGGGCATCGTGAGTATATTGGTTTAGCATTTTTAGCTAAGTAAATATCTTTATTAAATTTTTAAAAAAAAACAATAAAATGCTAATATATCAACACTTACAAACAACTACTTAAACAAAAACTTTAATACTTATAGAATTAAGAATTAAAATAAAATCCTTCGACAAGCTCTGAAAAAAATTGTGAGCTTTCATTTAATTAGTGTTTATAGTTAAGCAAATTGTTTTCACTAAATTATTACACATTTTTACCTAAGTAAATTAAAGTACAATCCTCTTTGGTTAATTCTGTTTTTTCAAATTCAGGGATTAGGTATAATTTATCATCTTTTCTGATAAATAAAAGCACCGATTTAAATTCATTAAACAACCTAGAAACCATTGTTTTGTATTCTTCTTCTGTATTAATTTCTACTTCATAAATTTTAGGATTCTCTCTAAAAGCTTCACTTAAATTAATATAATCACCTTTTGGATTGAATAATATTTGTTGTTGCTCTATACTTAAATTTGGATTTTTTATTTCTTCGGAAGTTGCCAATCGATACGAACCTTGTTCTCCAAAATTATTAGAAAAACTTTCTATAGCATATTTGTTTACCGCTTCACTTCCCGTCATAGCTATTAGATAACCTACATCATTTAACTCAATGTTATCCGTTAAGTCTTGGTTGTAAATATCTATTTCAATAGCTTCTAAACCTGCCTTTAATGATTTTTGAATAAAGTTTTTATTAGAGTCTATCAAAATAACCCTTTTGTCATTGTCTTTTAAATATTTTGCAATTAACCTTGCAGGACTAGAGGCTCCAATAATTAAAATAGCATCAGATCTTTTTAGAAAAACACCCACCATTTTGGCAAACAACCTTGCTGTAGTGGCATTAAATAAAACAGTACCTAAAACAATCATAAAAACCAAAGGCGTAATATACTCCGCTCCTTCTACACCTTGTTTTAATAGCTTACTCCCAAATAAAGAAGCAATACCTGCCGCTACAATTCCACGAGGTCCTACCCAACTGATAAATAGTTTTTCATTGAATTTTAATTTAGAATTTCTAGTACTTACAAAAACAGCTAAAGGCCTTATTACAAAGACAACAGCAGCAAAAAGAGTTACTGTTTTCCAGGTATATAACAAGAGTAAATCTTCCATGTTAATATTTGCAGCCAATAAAATAAATAGGATGGAAATTAACAAAACACTTAAAGATTCTTTAAAATAAAGCAATTCTTTTAAGTTGCTTAATTTTCCGTTTCCTAAAACCATTCCCATCACCACAACTGCCAATAAGCCAGATTCATGTGCAAAAACTTCCGACTCTATAAACACCAGCAAAACGGTAGATAAAGAGACTACATTTAATAAGTAATGCGGTATCATTTTTTTATTGATAGCATACGCTAAAGCATGTGCAAACGTAAACCCAAAAGTGGTTCCGAAAAGTAATATTTTACCAAACTCTAATAAGGCTGTTTTAGTAAAACCACTTCCACCACCTACACTAATAAACTCAAAAACCAATACCGCCACTAAAGCACCTATTGGATCTATTAAAATTCCTTCCCACTTTAAAACCGTAGAAATATCTTTTTTTAGAGGAATGTTTCTTAAAATTGGCGTAATTACAGTAGGTCCTGTAACAATAATTAAACCCGAAAATAGAAAAGAAAGTTCCCAGCTTAAATCAAAAACATAATGCGCTACCATTCCTGCTCCAAAAAAAGTAATGGTAGAACCTATTGTTATTAGTTTTGTAATTACGGGTCCTACATTTTTAATTTCACTTCTTTTTAAGGTTAAGCCACCTTCAAAAAGGATAATACTAATAGCTAAAGACACAAAGTAGTACAAACTATCTCCAGGAAAAAGACCTTTTTTCCCATTCCAGACTGGCTCTATCCACTTTGTTCCATCTTCACTTAAAAACTCTGCAGCAATTGGTCCTACTAGTAAACCAATTAAAATTAAAGGTAATATTGCTGGGATTTTAAATTTCCATGCTACCCATTGTGCTAATATTCCTAAAATAATTATACCTGCTAATTCTATCATATATCAATCGTTCTATTAAATGTAAAAATAAGAATGTTTGCCTATCATAAAAATAAAATAAGCAGTTTTTTATTATATCTAAATTTTACATTATTCTACAGATAAATGAAACTATATATCTCTTTTTTACATAAAGTTTATAAAATTACAAATAAGGCTACGTTTTCTCAAAAATTTAAACTTATTATTCAACATAGATGTATATGAACTAATGGCTTTAAAAACGAATATATAGATTCAAAAACCTTTAAAAATAGGTGCAATAATTAATTTTGAAGTTAAAGCATTAAAGCTAAGTAGTTAATTGGATAGCATTTAGTTAAAAACATATAAAAAGTCTGGTTGAATGCAGCTAAACCTATTTATTAATCTAATAACTCTCTACAGCGTTAGATATGACTATAGTAAGTTTAATAACTGAAAAAAAATATAACAAATTAAGTTAAATTAAAAGCAGCTTTTTACCTATCTCCTCTATAATTCTTTTGTTTGAAGACAACTTTTATTGATTTCTAACGAAATACATTTACAAAACGAATATTTTTAAACATAGCACACCACAAGTAAATAAAAAATGTAAGGTACTTTTTAATGAAAATTGCACTATTTTTGACGTTCAATTTTTTTTGAAGGTACACTATTTTGTAAAACAGGTTATTATAGCAACCGTATTACCTAATTATAATACAAATGCTTGCCCTATTTTTAAAGTAGATAGAAAACCTTTGTAAATGCTAAAAAATTAAATCTCTAGCTTATTTGAGCTTTAGATTACAAAAAAATATAAAAGTATGTTAGGATTACAATTTGAAACCGAAACTTCTTGGGCAGAAATAGCCAAAGACAATTTACAGCAAATACTTACAGATCATGCATTTTTAGAGCAAAAAGCAGCTTCTAATGCCGTTTCTATTATTATTAATTATTCTGAAGAGACAGAGTTGGTAAAGGAAATGAGCAATATTGCTATTGAAGAAATGCAACACTTTAAAATGGTGCATTTATTAATGGTAAAACGCGGAATGGTTTTGGGACGTGAGCAAAAGAATGATTATGCTATCCGATTGCAAAAATTCTTTAAAAAGACAGGAGACAGAACCGATGCTTTAATTCAGCGTTTGTTAGTTGCTGCCCTAATTGAAGCAAGAAGTTGCGAGCGTTTTAAAGTCTTTTCTGAAAATATGGAAGATGAAGAATTGTCTAAATTCTACAATAACTTAATGATTTCTGAAGCAGGACATTATACTACTTTTTTACAGTTTGCACGTCAATACCAAGACAAAGAGATTGTTAACGAAAAATGGAATGCCTTATTAGCTTTTGAAGCAGAATTAATGAAAGAACGTGGTAATACAGCTAAAATACACGGATAAACACTAGATATGGATATAGATAATATTTCTAAAATTGAACATTTTTCTGTTTTTGTAGATGTGAGTTTAAAAGAGTTTTGTAAGCAATTTAGTTCGGTTTTATCATTACCAAAAATGACTTTTATTTCCGAAGATGAAACAGAAAGCGCAGAAATTAATTGTAACGGAATTGATTATCATATAAACAAACCTTATAAAGTTGGAGTCTTAAACGAATGGGATGATAATGTACCCAAAGAGCATAATTTTGGAATTGTTTTAAACATTGATAAATCGAATTCTGATTTTAACAACACCAAATTAGAAGCAATTGCCAATCTTATTGCTACTAATTTTAATACAGATCTTTTATATTATAGAACCTGGTTTTCTACTGGGTTTAGCACAGAAAAGGTCCACATATTTACACAGAATAAAAAATAACAAATGTTCTCTAAAGAAGAATCAGCACTTTTACGAAAAGATTTTTGGACTAGTTTTGGGAAATCTTTCCCTAGAAAATGGTTATTATACAACACTAAAATTAAAGGTTTCTCTTTTAAATTTGTTGCCGAAAGAAAACAAGCTATGGTTTGTTTAGACATTGAGCACCCAGATGAATTGGTAAACCTGCTGTATTATGACCAAATGTTATCTTTAAAAACGTTGCTAGAAACTGAATTACCAGAGGTGATTTTTAACGATGAATTTGAGCTAGAAAGTGGTAAAATAATTCATAGAATTTATGTTCCTTTTGAAGGAAAATTTAGCGTTTATAATAAAAATTCTTGGAGAGATTGTTTTGAATTTTACATGGAAACCATGCCTAAATTCGAGCTCTTTTTTTACGAATATGAAGACATTATAAAGAACATTTAATCTTATATATTTTCAAAATTTTACTCAAATAGTTACTTCTTATTTTGTGATTTAAATGGTGTTTTTATTGATCGTATTGTCTTTCACAATGTAATTATTGTGATAAAAAACAACTATAAATTAATAAAAATAAAGTTAAATTAAAACTTAAACAAACAACACCTAACTAATTGATTTTAAAAACCATAAAAATAAAAACAACCATTAAAAAGATAACTATCAATTTTTCTTATAGTCTATAATTTGTTTGCGTTAAGGATTGGAGCGGCATCCTTTTTGTTTTTACAAAAAGATATAGTGTAAAGCCTGACCTTTTTAGGGAACGCCCAACTTAGGAATCATATTTACCACAAAAAAAATCGTCCTAAAAATGGACGATTTTAATAAGCAAATTTCTTCTTTTTCTATTTTATAAATGTAATACTCAAAGGATAATTTGGAGCTTCATTATTACTTACTTTTATGGCATTTATAATTGGAAAAATTAAATAGAAAATCCCGATTACAATGAACCCTAAAATTCCTAATCCGAAAAGAAAAATTAAGGGAATACAAATTAAGATATAAATAAACATAGAGATTCTAAAATTAAGAATTGCTTTTCCGTGTGCATCCATTCCAAAGATTTCATCCTTTTTTGTGATCCATAAAATTAAAGGAACTATAAAGCCTCCAATGCCGGTTACAAAATCTAATAATTGACTTAAATGTGTAAGTACTAATAGCTGTTTATCTTCTTTCATTTTTATATATAAAGTTTTAGTTGTGTACTTATTAGACTTAAAAAAGTTTGTTTTGTTACATATTTTGAGTTGTTATTTTATAAAAAAGTATTTGAGTTAATATGTATTCTATTTGAGCAAAGACAAACTATGCATTGATTGTAATTTTGTATGGAACTTAAAAACATATATTATGAATTACTTAAATATTGACAAAGACAAAGCATTACCAGTAGTATCAGAATTAAATGTACTGTTGGCAGATTACCAAGTGTATTATCAGAAATTAAGAAATTTTCATTGGAATGTTTTAGGTAAAAACTTTTTTGAATTACACAATCAATTTGAAGACATGTATAATGATACAAAACTTAAAATTGATGATATTGCAGAAAGAATAGTCACCTTAAAATACCACCCAATTAGTAAATTGTCTGATTACATAGAAGTTTCTAACGTTAAAGAATCTAGTCCACTATTAACAGATGTTGAAATGGTAAACATTTTAAAAAACGATCAAAATATAATTTTAACACAACTTTCTAAAGTAATAAAGAAAGCCAATGAGGTCGAAGATGAAGGTACGGCAGATTTAATTGGAGCATACATTAGAGAGCTAGAAAAATCTTCTTGGATGTTGAATGCATGGTCTAAAAACACGAGTGACGTATTGGACAGTAGTTTTGTAGAATAATAAAATTAGCTTACATTACTTCAAAATAATTTCATCACTTAATTAAAAAATGGATAAAATAACTGAAAAACTAGAGATCTGGAAAGATGTCTTTATCAAAAATATTCCCAATATTGCTATTGCAGTAGTTGTACTATTTGTAGCCTATTTTGCTTCAAGAGGAATGAATTCTATTGTAAACAAAACGATAGGAAAAAAAATAAGACAAAAATCTGTTAGAGATTTAGTTTCTAGATTTGCCTCTGCCCTAACTATTTTAGTAGGTCTATATTTGGCAATGACCGTATTAAAATTTGATGACACCCTAAAAGCCATTATTTCTGCTGCTGGTGTGTCTGGTATTGTAATTGGTTTGGCACTGCAAGGTACATTGTCTAATACCATTTCTGGTGTTGTTTTATCCTTTAGGCAAAACTTAAATATTGGTAACTGGGTAGAGACCAATGGCTATTCTGGCGAAGTAATAGATATTAATTTAAATTACTTTGTTATTAAAGAGGCAGATAATAATATGGTAGTTATACCCAATAAAACTATTTTAGAAAGCCCTTTTAAAAACTATTCTTTAACTACCAAAATGAGAATTTCTATAGAATGTGGTGTAGAATATGGTGCGGATTTAGAAAAAGTGCAAGCTTTAACAAAAGAAGTGATTGGCTCTAATTTTAGTCAGAATGAATTGGGTAAAAATGTAGAATTTTACTTCACTGAATTTGGAGACAGTTCTATTAATTTTTTATGTAGATTTTGGATAGATTCTACAAATGCATTAGAAAAACTAAAAGCCAAGAGCGACGCTATTATAAAAATTAAGCAAGCTTTTGATAAAGAAAATATTAGTATCCCGTTCCCTATGAGAACATTAGAGATATTACCAAATCAAAGGTTAGACATCAAGAATATTGTTGACAAAGAGCAATCTTAACCCCAGAAACTTTATTCCCCCAATTACTTAAAAAGCTTAGCACATTTTGTGTTGAGCTTTTTATTTTTCTGTAAAATCTTGTGTATTTTTGCAATATGATTAAAAACGATACTATTATTGCTTTGGCAACTCCTGCTGGTGTTGGTGCAATTTCTGTGATTAGACTTTCTGGCGAAAATGCCATTACTATTGTTGATTCTTTTTTTAGATCGATTAAAAAAGGTAAAACACTGAAAAACCAGAAAACACATACCATTCATTTAGGGCATATTGTACAAAACGAAATCCTTATTGATGAAGTTTTAGTATCTGTTTTTAAGAATCCTAATTCTTATACAGGAGAGAATGTAGTTGAAATTTCTTGTCATGGTTCTAGCTTTATTCAGCAAGAAATTATTCAGTTATTTTTACAGAATGGTTGTAGAATGGCTGACAATGGTGAATTTACCATGCGTGCTTTTTTAAACGGTAAGATGGATTTAAGTCAGGCAGAAGCTGTTGCCGATGTTATTGCTTCTAACTCCGCTGCTAGTCACCAAATGGCTATTCAACAAATGCGAGGAGGAATTACCAATGAATTGAAAGACTTGCGTGTTCAGTTGTTAGATTTTGCTGCTTTAATTGAGTTAGAACTCGATTTTTCTGGTGAAGATGTAGAATTTGCTGATAGAACGAAGTTTAAAGAATTGGTTGCTAAAATCACTTTTGTTCTAAAGCGTTTAATTGATAGCTTTTCTTTTGGAAACGCCATGAAAAACGGAATTCCGGTTGCTATTATTGGGGAACCAAACGTAGGAAAATCTACTTTATTAAATACACTTTTAAACGAAGAAAAAGCCATTGTTTCTGATATTGCTGGTACAACACGTGATGCTATTGAAGATGAAATGATTATTGATGGTGTTGCTTTTAGGTTTATTGATACTGCAGGAATTAGAGAAACAGAAGATGTTGTAGAAAGTATCGGGATTAAAAAAGCGTACGAGAAAGCAGAGAATGCCCAATTGATTATTTTCTTAATTGACTCCAATAAATACGCGTATGCTAGTGAAGAGTTTTTAGAAGAAATAGAAACTATAAAAACACGCTTCCCTAACAAGCGCTTATTAGTGATTGCTAACAAAGTTGATACATTATCTTGTTCTGATTCGTCTATTTTACAGTCTGAAATTGATAATTTAATTCTACTTTCTGCTAAAAATAAAACAGGTATTGAAGAACTTAAAAATGAATTGACTTCTTTGGTTAATATTGGAGCTTTGAGTAACAATGAAACGATTGTTACCAATTCGCGTCATTTTGAGGCTTTAAATAACGCTTTAATCGCAATTTCTTCTGTGCAAGAAGGTATCGACTTAGAAATTTCTACTGATTTGTTTTCTATCGATATTAGAGAGTGTTTGCGTCACCTTGGTAATATTACCGGTGAATATGATGTTGATAAAGATATTTTAGGGCATATTTTTGGGAACTTTTGTATCGGGAAATAGATTTGTTATCTTTTAGCTTCCTTTAGTAGGATTTTGTTTGCCATATATCTTAAATTTGGTTTCATTACTTAACTAACAGAATGAAAATACTTTCTGTTAGACCAATTTAAAAATGTAAATGTATTTATAGTATTTTACCTTGTAAGCCACACTAATTTTATTTAACTGAAAATTAGATATCTTTACCTATAAATTTAAAATAGTATATTTGATTTATAAATAGTACTAACCAATATTTTAATGGAAGTTGAAACAGAAAAGCCTAAAATTATTTTTGAAAATTGGGTTAATGAATACAGTGACACATTGTATTCTTGGGCATTATATAAAACTTCTGCAAAAGAAATTGCTGAAGATTTAGTGCAAGACACCTTTATGTCTGCTTATCATAAAATAGATAGTTTTAAAGGAAATAGCCAACCTAAAACATGGTTATTTACGATTTTAAACAACAAAATTATAGACTTTTATAGAAAAAATGCTAAAATTAAAAAGCATGAATTTAAAATTTCTGAAAAAGAAGGTTTTCAATTATCCGATGACTTATTTGATGAAACCAATAGTTGGAAAGATAGAAAAGTAGATCCAATTTGGGATAATGAAGAACATTTATTGGATAATGAAAATTTTAATGGAATTTTTGCAAATTGCATTGGTGGTTTACCGAAAAAGTGGAATGTTGCCATTACTTCAAAATATTTAACGGATAAAAAGACCGATGAAATTTGTCAGGATTTGGGTGTAACTGTGTCTAATTATTGGCAGATAGTACACAGAGCCAAACTTTTGCTAAAAGAGTGTTTAGAAACTAATTGGGCTTGATAAAGAAATAATTAAATGAAGAATACAATACCGAGAATATTGAATAAATTAACCAACTCTTGTAAAAAGACAGTTGAGTTAATAGACAAAAAAACGTTTTCTAAATTATCGGTAATAGAAAAAACGAAATTAAAATTGCACAAATCTATCTGCAAAACATGCAAAGCTTATGAAGATCATTCAAAATTTTTAGACGAAGCTGTAGATAAGTTATATAACCAAAAACAGCCTCATAACAAGGTTCAACTCTCAGCAGATAGGAAATCTAAAATCCTCGAAAAAATAAAAAAACAATAATTTTTAAACTTTTTTTGTCAGTAAATTAAAACTCAGAGTCTATTCTATTGTAACCAAAAAAATAGGATATAAAATGAGTATTAAGAAAAAAATAATTATCGCCTTAGGTTTAGGAATTGTAATTGCAGGTATAATAGGTGCAGTACTTTTCTTTCAACCTCACAGAGATGTTCAAAACACTACTACAGATTTCAGCTATAGTGCAAGTGAAATTGTAAATGAATATCTAACAGATTCAGAAAAAGCAAACAATAAATACCTAGACGAAGAAGGCAACTCTAAAGTGCTCGAAATTAAAGGTATTGTTGCTAAAATTTCTGAAGACTTCAATAAACAAAAAGTTGTTCTACTAAAATCTGACTCAGATAAAGCGGGTGTAAGTTGCACATTTACAGCAGAAACCAACCCACATACTTTAAACATTAAAATTGGTGACAAAATTACCGTAAAAGGTGTAATACGATCTGGAGCAGCATTTGATACTGATTTAGATATGTACGAAAACGTAATACTTGAAAAGTGTGATGTCATCACAAAATAAATTAAGAATAACTACAAAATAATTCAAACAAATAATAATTAAAATTAAATTCTAATAACATGAAAAAATCATTTTTAACAATCGTTGCAGTAATAGCTATTTCTTTAACTTCGTTTGCTCAAAAACAAGTAAGCACAAATACACACTTAAAATTTTTCTCTTCAACACCAGCAGAAGATATTGAAGCTAATAACTTTAAAGCTGTAAGTACTATAGACACAAATGCTGGTAACATTGTATTTTCTGTACCTATGCAAAGTTTTGAGTTTGAAAAATCTTTAATGCAAAAACATTTTAACAGTGAAAAATTTTTAAATACAAAAGCAAATCCTAAAGCAAAATTAATAGGTAAAGTAGTTAATATTGAAGCTGTAAAGTTTAGTAAAAATGGAACTTATACTGCAAAAGTAGAAGGTAGTTTAACCATTAACGGTGTAAGTAAACCAATAACTGAAAATGTAAAATTTACAATAACTGAAGGTAAAATTAATCTTACTTCTAAATTCAATATTACATTGGCAGATTATGAAGTGGCTTTTGAAAAAGGAAAACCTTCAACAAATATTGCTAAAACTGTGGAAGTAACTGTTGAAGCAAATTATTAATAACTCCCTAAGAAGATCGTATTATTAAATATAATTAAAACCAAGGTATCGTATTTTATCTTGGTTTTTTTATATAAAAAACCTAAAAAGTGTAAGTAATCTAAATAATCAAGTCTATATAATAAAACAATACTAAAATTTTTACAATGCAATTAAATTTTAAAAAGATCTTTCAAAAAATTAAAGCACCTTTTCAACAAGGGTTGCATTGGAAATCGATATTAAAAGCAATTATCATTAGTCTTCTTATTACTATTATTCCTTTTTATGGTATAACAACTATAATACTCACATATGTTTCAATTAAATTTAAATTGAATTTACCAATTATGATTGCAGTAAACTTTATAGCAACTCCATTACAGTTTATGTTATTCTTACCGTTTATACATATTGGTGAAAGCATTATGAATACCAATCATACTTTATTAACAGTAGAAGAAATTAAAACAGCTTTTAATGTCTCTTTTTTAGATACCATAAAGCGTTTATTTTTTGAATTGATTTGCGGCATAACTGGTTGGCTATTAATTGTACTTCCATTAGGCTTTATGACCATAATTTTATTAAAAACGAAAACGTTAAAACCAAATAATCAACTATAAAATCAAAAGAAATTTTCTTTGCAATTGCTATATTTTATTATTATTATATTTTAAATCAGTCTTTTTTGAACTCCATCAAAAACCTTAATAGATTGATTATAATAGATTAAGATTCAGCAAGTGATCAAACAGGGATACTTCAATTTAGATATAAAGTTGATAACATTTAAGTCTAAATATTGTAGTTAAAAGATTAAACGTGGTTAATAAAATTATCACAGATATAAATATTAAGGCATGTTTGATATCGTTTCTATAACTCCTAGTGCAGCTTTTTCTCCGGAAATGATAGCTGCATTTAACGAACCGTTTAATAATGTGTCTCCGGCCAAAAAAACTCCTCGCGTTAATCTTGTTTCTAATGGTGCCATTTCGTATTTTAAATTGCTTAATTTTGGTAAAGCAAAAGGTATACTATATTGATTTATAAATCTTACAACATCAATATTGCAATATTTCTTTAATTCTATTTGTACACGCTCAAGAAGTACCTTCTTTGATAAATTTTGATTGTCAACCACAGTAACAGAAAGTAATTCTTTATTTGAATGCTTAGTTGTTTTTAAACTTGTATGATAAAAAATGTTATTTATCAAAGTGCCTTTTTTAGGAATAAGACCGATTAAAGGTTTTTTAATAGTTCGAGTTTCGATTTCAAAATAGAATGTATCGCAAGAGCTCCATGCCATTTTTTGATGTTTCATATTAGGAATTAAACCATGTGCTTCTGTAGCCAATATTGTAAAATTACTTTCTAATATTGTATTATTATCCAAAGTTATTTTCCTTTCTTTTATTGAAACTACTTTAGTATCAAATTTAAAAGTAGTTCTCTTTAAGTTTCTATATAATTGATTAGGAATTTCTCCAATACCCTTTTTGGGTAAAGTAGCATAACCTTCCTGAAACATTTTATAGACAAATTCGAACATTCTACTAGATGTCTCTAATTTGTTTTCAAGAAAAATCCCGCTAAAAAATGGGGTAAAGAAATCATTTATCATCCTAAAAGAAAAACCAAACTCTTCTAAATATGACCATGTAGATTGCTCTTTGCAAGAAAATATTTCTGACATCGTTTTTTGCTTCAGCTTCTTATTCAGTTTTAATATTTTAATTTTATCAGAAAAATTGCCTATACCAGAAAATAAAGTTGAAAAAAGTAACGATATATCTCTAAAAGGATCTCCTAAAGTGGTTTGCGTACCGTTTTTAAAAATAGTGGCACCTGGTAAAAAATATTGTAATTCTAAAGATTTAAAATCAAGATATTTTTGAGCTGCAGGATACGCTGTAAGTAAGACTTGAAAACCATGATCTAATTGATAACCATCTATCAAATCTGTTTTCACCCTTCCTCCAACACTATCTGTAACTTCTATGATCGTAGGAGAATACCCATTTTGTTCAAGTACAGTAGCTGCTATTAAACCACTAATACCCGCACCAATAATATGTATTTTATAATCTTCTTTCTTCATATTTTTATTTTGTTTAACCTTTAACAAAAAGTATTAAACAAAATTACGTATTTTTGTTGTAATACAAGAATAATTTATACGTATTTATTAAAAAAAAGAAATAATGAAAAATATATTAATAATAGGCGGAAGCAAAGGTATTGGCCACGAAATAGTAAATTCACTTTTGGATAAAAACAAGGTTATAAATATAAGTAGAACAAAACCCGAAGATGAACACCCTAATTTAACACATTTTAATTGCGATATACTTACTGACGAATTACCAGATTTAACTAATGTTGACAGTCTTGTTTATTGCCCTGGTAGTATTAATTTAAAACCTATCTCTAGATTAAAATTAAGTGATTTTAGAGACGATTTTGAAATTAATGTTTTAGGAGCCGTAAAAGCGATTCAAAAATATTTACCACAATTAAAAAAAGGAATTAATCCATCCATATTATTATTTAGCACTGTTGCCTCTAAGTTAGGAATGCCATTTCACGCAAGTATTGCAACTTCTAAATCTGCGGTAGAAGGTTTGGTAAAATCATTAGGTGCTGAATTGGCTCCTACAATTAGAGTTAATGCAATTGCACCAACCATAACAGATACAGAATTGTCTTCTAAATTATTAAGAAATGATAAAATGATTGAAAAAATAACAGAAAGACATCCTTTAAAAAGATTTTTAAATCCCAAGGAAGTAGCTGCAACCGCTGAATTCTTATTATCTGACAATGCAGCTTCTTTTTCTGGTCAAATATTTGAAATGGATTGCGGTATTGTATCGTTTAAAATATAATTGAACCTCAACAAAACTATAAAAAATAAGGCTGTTATTATTCTAAAATAACAGCCTCTATTTCTAACTTAAAACCTTCTGCCTTTTTATTTCCAATTAAAAAAGCTAATTCTTCTAGACTCTCTTTACTATAATTTGGTTTTTGTAATTTATTACCTCTAAAGGTAGGATACATATCTGATAACAATATTTCAATATCTTCCCATTCATTAGACGTTTCAAAAAAAGCAATATAAACATGATCATCTGTTACTTTACTTCTTATTCTAAATTGATATCTTTTTCCGTCTCCTTTAACTCTGATAATAACTTTAGAATATTTGTTCGGTACTATTTTATCAAAACGATTCCTCAACAAAGAAAATCCGCCATTATTTTCTAAAGACACAGTTCCACTAAAAACACAATTACCATTTTCTTTTAAAGAAAATAATCCAGACGACTTCCCTCCCATTACGGCATCATTAATAATCTTCCAATTATCAGCATTACGATTTGTATTACTATCAAAAATAACTAATTGTTCCATATTTTTTTTTTAAAATTAAATTATTGAGTATATTTATTTGGCATTCCTTAAAAAAAATAAACCTATACCAATATTACTATTACTATTACTATTGTAAGTAATATTTTTTCCTTTCTCTATATGATTTTTTTAAAGTTTTAAAAGATACCTCTCAGCATTTTTAATATGTAATTCTTGTTTTTCTAAAGGCATTTTATCAAACATACGCACTAACATCCCTAATCTTGGGTTCGACAAAAAGAAATCACGATGTGTATTCATAAAACGCCAAAAAAGACCATCCCAAGTTGCTTGCCATTCTCCCTTTTTATAATTGCTCATTTTCATAAGATAATTACTACCACTTATATAAGGCTTCGTAGCTATTAAACCTCCATCTGCAAACTGACTCATTCCGTAAATATTAGTCACCATTACCCAATCATAAGCATCTATAAATAATTCCATAAACCATTTGTATACCTCATCTGGGGCAAATTCACATAACATCATAAAATTACCTAACACCATTAAACGTTCTATATGATTACAATATCCTGTTTTTAATACTTTCTTTATCGTCTGATCAATTGGACCTATACCTGTAGTTCCGTCGTAAAACGATTTCGGAATCTTCTTTGTAAATTTCCAAAAATTGGTAGTCCTTTCTTCACTTCCTCTCGCTTCGTAAATACCTCTTATAAATTCTCGCCATCCGATAATTTGCCTTATAAACCCTTCTGTAGAATTAATAGGAATATTATTTTCTTCTGCAAATAACAAACAAGCATCAACTATATATTTAGGCGTTATTAAACCAACATTAAGCATTGGTGTTAACACACTATGATTTAATATTGAATTTTCAGCAACAATAGCATCTTCATACACCCCAAACTCCATAAAGCGCTGTTCAAAAAACTGATGTAACCAATCTTTACTCGTTTTAAAATCAGTTGGATATAAAGCGTAATTTGTTAAATCCCCTAAATTATTTGAAAAATGAGTATTCACATACTGCTGTGCTTCTTTAAAATATCCATCAACATTAGGAAACTGAATTGACGGTGGTGTTTTTTTAGCTGGATATTTCTTTCGGTTTTCGGTATCAAAAGTCCATTTTCCTCCTGTTGGTTTTCCATCGGGTTCTAAAAGAATATTACGTTTTTTCCTTTGATCGGTATAAAAAGTTGTTTGATGGTATTTCTTTTTATCCTTTCTAAAGAAAACTTGCAACTCTTCTTTTGAGTTTAAAAACAGAGGAGAATCATAAATTGTAGAAGTTATATTATGTTCTAAGCACACTTTTTCTATTCTTTTATAAAGCCAATTATCTGTTGGGTCTATATAGTTAATATGCTCAATTCCTTTTTGCTTTAAAGCAGGAATCAATTCTCTAATATCGGAAGTATCTGTTATTGCTTCAATATAATGTACATCAATATTTTTTTCTTTCTGAAGAAAATCAGCATACCGTTTCATGGTAGCTCTATGAAATGCTATTTTCTGTTTATGAAAAGAATACTCCTTAAAAAATAAATATTCTTCTATTAAATAGACAGGTGCATCTACTTGAAAAATTGGAGATTCTTCAAATAATTGATGCGGAAATATTAAATTGATTGTTTTCATTTATTTCTTCTACAACGTTCACTACAATACTTTACAGCTTCCCAATTCTTTTCCCATTTTTTACGCCATGTAAATGGTCGTTTACAAACGATACATATTTTTTCAGGAAGGTGTTGTTTTTTCATTCTTATAATTCAGGAACTTCATCTATTCTTACATAAGGATGCTTTGCTATCTTTTTTAGGGAATAATAACTATTTAAGCCAGAAATACCAATACTTTCGGTAGCTTCTAAATCAATATCACCATCTACGATAACATCATCTGGAAAAATTAACTGTTCTATTTCTCCTATAATTAATTTGGTGCCGTTATGTTTTATATCAACAGCTTCTACAAAGCGCATTCCTATTTTAAAGTTACTTTCTTTTACAAATGGCGCCTTAAAATCTTCCATATATTCTTCAGTAAGATTACAGCGTTTAAATTCAGACGTGTTTGCATCAAACTTTGCTGATGTATAATGCGCATTCTTTATAAAACCTTGATGGATATGGTTGATTGTATATACTTTATTCTCTTTAATATTAGCATACGTATGCCCTACTTCTGCTGTTTGTGGTCTTGTAATAAAACCTAACAATGCAGGACTACTACCTAAATGAACTATAGAGCTAAAAATAGCTAAATTACTTTGCCCTTTATTATTTATAGTACCTATAAGGTTTGCTGGCTTTATACCTGTAACCGAATTAATGATTTTTAATTTAGTAACACGGTCAAATCCTTCTATATCTTGTTTATTGTAAATCATTATTTTCTATTTACGTGCATATTTAAAATGCGATTCTTTTCTTTTTCTACTGCAGGATGCTTTTTATGTCCCCATATTTTATCTCGAGCCAATTGCGCACTTTCTTGCAGATTAACAATGGGTAATGGATAATTTTCACCAATTATAACTCCACAAAACGTTTGCTCCATGATTGTCATTTTCCAAGGTTCGTGAATGTATGCTACTGGAACATTTGTTAATTCTGGAATCCATTTTTTTATAAAGACTCCCTCAGGGTCATGTTCTTGAGAATTCTTTACAGGATTATATAAACGTACGGTATTAATACCTGTAGTGCCTGCTTGCATTTGAAACTGCGGATAATGTATCCCTGGGTGATAATCTAAAAATTGCCTTGCCAAATGGTAGGCTCCATCTCGCCAATCTTGGTCTAAATTGAGTGTTAAAAATGAAACTACCATTGCTCGCATTCTAAAATTAATCCATCCTGTTTGTTCAACGGCACGCATACAAGCATCAACTAAAGGCACACCTGTCATTCCTGTTTTCCATGCTTTAATAAATTTTTCATTCTTTTGATGTGCTAATAATTCATAACCTTTATTTATACATGCCGTTTCATAACTGCATGCTACCTCAAACTTTTGAATAAAATGACAATGCCAGTGCAAACGTGTTAACATTGCAGAAAATGCTTTATCGTTTTTTGTTCCATTAGGATGCGTACCTACAAACTGAAAAGCTTGCTTTATTGTAATATTTCCCCAAGCAAGATATGGTGATAATCTACTACAAGAAATCCTACTTTCTGTTGGTTTTGAAATATGCTTTTGGTAATTTTTGCCTCTTTCTGCTGCAAACGATTTTAAATAACGCCAAGCATTTCGTTCTCCGGCAGGTTGAAATTGTTTTGGATATTCTTTCCATGCTTTTTCCAATGCTTCAGGTAACAAAAAAGGATGTTTCAACGCTGCTTCTTTAGAAATTGAATACCTATTTTGAATTACCGGAGTATGCATGGTGATATGCCATTGCTTATTCCAATTATCTCTATTTTTAATACCTCGTAAAATACCGTCACGCTGAAATTCTTGCCAAACTATTTTATTTTGATTAAAGAAAGAGCTAACTGTTTTATCACGTTGCCAAGTTATTTGAATTCCACTTTCTTGATAACTAAAAACATTTTGTATATTGAATTCTTCATTCAAATGATGATATACCTCCATCGCTTCCGCATAAAAAACACTTACATTTCTGTTAAAAGGTTTAAGGGTATTGTTTAAAGCTTTAATAGAATTATAAATAAACTTTAAATGTCTTGGACTGGTATCTGGATATTCAATAATTGAAGGTTCAAACACATAAATTATTTTGTACGGAACACCTGATTTCTCCGCTTTATGCAAAGGTTCGTGATCTTGTGAACGAATATCTCGTTTTAACCAAACAATATTTATAGGCTGTTTTTTCAATACGTATTTAAATAAATGACCTCGATGTAAACACGAGTTTTTTTTAGATATTATTTTATTTTTATCCTTATAAAATATGGAAAGTAATAACCTTGTTATCTCCCTCTTATTAACGTTTACTAATTCTATTACCCGAAATTTCTTTTTGACGAGAACACTTAAAACGTGTAATACTTGGATTGCGTTTTTTTAAGTGTTTTTGACTTACACCACTATGTACTCGTTTACGCCAACGTTTAAAACTTGATTCTTTTAAATTACCTCTCATTACAAGTATTACTTGCTTTTCTGGTAATCCGAATTGGAATTCAATAGCTTCAAAAGGAGTTCTATCTTCCCAAGCCATCTCTATAATACGATCTAATTCTCTTTCTGTAAATTGTTTTGTTTCTAATTTCATCTTATACCTTTTTCCAAATTTGATCTGCACTTAAATAAAAACTACCTAAAGAATTAAAACGACATTCATTTGGAGCTATAATTGACAAAAAAGTTTCTTCGTTATCTCTTTTGTACAAATGATATATTTCTCCAAGAATAGGTTCAAAAGTAAATTCCGCATCAAAAATCATTTTATTATACTCATACTCCTTCATCATATCTTCATATTCAGCTTTTAACTCTAAATACTTCGACTTCATTTTATGATTCACCTTATTAATACTTCTATTTTTCCAAGCAATACTATCAGAAGTTGTTATAACCGGAGCACCAACAGAAGTTGCATATGGTTTCAGCGATGCATCATACTTTTGAGTTTCTGTATTAAAAACTACATTGTCTGGTTTTTTATCTTCTTTCATATCTTTATAAAATCTATGCCTTAAGAGCTATTAATTGTTTCATCACTTCTTCTGCCTCACATGTCTTTTTATCGCTCTTTTTTCTATCCGAAGTAGACAAAGAATAAGCTTCCTTCATAAGGTTTTCATATTTACTTTGTAATTTTTGTACTTCTGTTTTCTTTTTAAATATTCCGAACATCTCTATTTTTTGTGTAAATATACAAAATGTTTAACAATTACTTGTTTTGATTAAACAAAACTACATATAAGAAGATTTAGTAATATATAAGGTGATGCTTTTATAGCAGTTAAAAGTTAAGTTTTGTAAAAAAGCATATGCACATCACTCTATTCACACTTCTTATTGTTGATTATAAATATCACTGAAAACAGTTAGAAATATTTAAGTTAATTCCTTCAACTTTGTATTAAATAAAAAAACAATTATAATATGAAAGAATTAAATGTAATTCAGCGTATAGAGTTAAGAATTAAAAAAGACGAACATACAGAAAAGCTATTTAAGCTATCGCAATGTGATTATAATTTATCTTCTACTTTCTATCCAAACGAAGAACAAGACAGAGGTTTAGATGTAAATATATCTGGAGCAATGAATAATGATATTTGTACTTTCTTTTTAGAATGGTTATCTCGTAAACCAGGTGAATGGTCTGGTAGTTTAAAAATTTATCACCAAAACCAAGATGAACCTGTAATTAATTTTGTTTTTGATGATGCTATCATCCATAATTACAATCAATCTTTTTCAGAAAATAACGTACAGTCTCAAGGTACTTATTTTAGTGGAATTTTATCAGGTGTTGTTTTTAATGATGTAAAAATGAATTAAGAAATCTATAGTATAATTATCTAAAAGGCCTTTAAGATCTACATCTAAAAGGCCTTCTTATTCAATTTATAAATCCTATTTAAAACATAAAAAAATAATTAGCACATCTATAAATTACTTTCTAAATATTCGGTAATATCTAAGTCTGTATAATAACCACTTTGATGACCGCCCCAACATGCTGTTAAAGAAAATACACCACCACCTAATTTTAATTCTTTTTTAGTTTCCGCATCTTCATTAGGTACACAATATATTTCTATTGCGTTTATATTTGCTGCAATAACTTCTCTTAACTTATCGTTTTTACAAACTTCTTTTAAACCATCTGTAAGGCGTTGTAAACAGATACTTGGCACAAATTTAATAAAGCATATTTCAAAAGTATCCCAATTAATATTAATAGGGATTTCTTTACCTAGAATCTCATTTACTTCTTTCTGATAAGCTCCTAAATATTGGTCTTCTATTAATTTCGCCGCTTTTTTTTCTTCTAATTTCATGATGCCTTTTTTTCATTTCTGTAATACTTCAAAGATATTAGAAGAGATTCTTAAATTTGTACCATCATTAAGTGAAACTAAAAACTCACTGAATTCCGTGAGTGCTTTACCAATAGATTCGTCTACATTTATTTTATAAAATAACAGCATATGAAAATTACAATTATGTCAGTAATTTGTTTAATAATTTTAATACTAATCGTTGTAGGTTGTTCTAATTATATCGGAATTTCTAAAAAGAAAGCTTCTTTAAATTTAGAAACCTATTTGCAAAGAGAATATAATGGTAAACTTGTTTTTAGTGATTTAAATCGTTTTTTTAATGCAGCAACAATGGACCCTAATATGTTTAGTGTCTTAATTTATGATAAAGACATTCCTGAAATTGAGTTTTATACACACATCAATGTAAAAGAAATCCTAGAAAATGACACTTTGCCGATGTATCCAACATCAGAATTAATAACTTTTGATGATTTATATCAAGATGCATTAAAACAATATAAAACAAGACAAGCGGTTATAGCGGATTTTAAAAATGAAATTCCTGAAATAATTTTTTCGACAAAAAACATTGAATTAAATTTTAAGAGAGATCTAAAACCTAATGAATTGGAAAATGTAGTTATACGTTTTATAGATCGATTAAATCAATCTTATATTGAGTTAAACACTGGTTTTCAATTTAGCTTACTAATTAAAACAGCGAAACATCCAGATGGTTTTATGATAATTCCATTAGATATTGATGATAGCAAATGGCAAGTAAAACCAATGGTGTTATCTAAAAAAGTGACTGATTTTGATATTTTAAAAACAATGATTACAAAAAATATACAAACTAAATTAGCAACACCATATCCTTATTTTAAAATTACTAAACATAGCAAAATTTATATAGATAAATCTTCTTTATCTAAAGGAGCTTGGATTCAGTATTTAGAGGATAAGAGAATTGTAAATGAAGGAAAAGGAAAATGGAAAAATCCACAAACAGGAATTTATATTGTCTTTTTTGACTTGGATTCTAAGTTTATTTATCGCGGAGAATTGTTAACAGAAGAAAATGACAAAAGCTCTTATGTAAAGGAATTAAGACAAATTGTAGAAACGATCGAAAAAGAAGGAATTAGAACTAAATAATGATTTTTTCGTCAATTTTTAGATAAAAAAGAGGCTTTACATATATGTAAAGCCTCTTTTTTTATTATCAAATAAACCAGATTCTATGGCGTATTTTACAGCTCCGGTTGTTGTTTTAGAGCCTGTTTTTAAAAGGATATTTTTTCTATGTGTTTCTACCGTATTTACAGAAATAAACAATTTTTCAGAAATTTCTTTAGACGTTAACTCTTCCGATAAAAGCGCTAATACTTCTTTTTCTCGAGGAGAAATTTCTATATTTTTATATTTTTTACGTTTAAAAACGCTTTCCATATAACGTTCTTTTATCAATTTAGAAAAATATTGTTCGTTACCTAAAACGGTACGTACCGCTTTTTGCAATTCGTCTTTACTTGTAAATTTTGGCACAAAACCATCAGCACCTTTTTGTATTACTTTATGTACCGTTCTATGGTTATCTAACATGCTTAACATAATAATTTTTACCTTACTATGCTTTTTCTTTATTTCGGTAAGTAACTCAATACCGTCCATTTTTGGCATGCTAATATCACTAATAATTAAGCCAACTTCAAACTGACTTAACAATCGAATTACTTGTTTACCTTCTGTTGCTATATGTATTTCACCAATTTCTTCCATATCACTTAATATGGTGTTTATGCCTTCTAAAAACATAAGGTGATCGTCTGCGATAATAATGTTTGTTTTTTTCACAATATTTATGTTGTTGGAATGTCTATTGTAATAGAAGTTCCATGATTAGAACTGCTATCTATATCTAAAGTTCCATTTATTTTTTGTAAACGTTCTTTAATATTACGTAGCCCAATTCCTTGTTTTTTATTCTTTACAAACCCTTTACCATTATCTGTAATTACAATATTTAAATGGTCTTCATGTTTGGTTAATTGTACATCTGCACTTGTTGCTTCTGCATGTTTTAGAATGTTATTTAATAATTCTTGTACAATTCTATAAGCATCTGCTAAAAGTGCTGCTGGTAATTTATCTATATCTTCTTCCGGGAAGAAATAGGTTTGAATATCTAGTTTAGATTTCTTTGTTATTTGATCAATAAAATCAGTTAAAAAGCTAGTAAATCCTATTTTAGAAAAAGAAAGCGGATGTAATTGATGAGAAAGACTACGCACATCTACACAAGCATTATTTATAGCATTTGCAATTCTTTTAGATTGTAACTCCTCTTTACTATTTTCTGTAAAGTGTTCAAAAGCTATTTTTATACCCGCCAAATCACTTCCAATTCCATCATGAATTTCACGTGCTAATCTAGAACGTTCTTCATCTTGCCCTTCTTGATAACGTTCTATTACAGATAATTTATGATCCTTCATCATATCTGTAATTTTTTGTTTTGCATTTTCTTCTTGTTGTAAATTTAATTCTTTCTGAATGCGTAAACGTTTAACGTAAGATAATCTAAGTATAATTAAAATGACTACTACAAGTACAAAACCAGCTATAAAAGCATTTCTAACAATACGTTGTCTTTTAACAGTCAATTCTACTTTTTGTAACTCAACTTCACTTATTTTTTGTTCCTTTTCTAAAAGCTGAATTCTAGCTTCTTTTAATTGTGTTTCATACCCTTCTTGAATTTTCGCTACATATTTTTCTTTATCTAATGTCTTTTGCTCTGCAACGGTAGTAACTCCTTTTTGATAAAACTCTAATGCTTTTTCATAGTTTTTTTCTTCTTGATAAAGTTGTGCTAAGTTCTTATAAATATCAGATTTGTAAACGAATAAAGATTGTTCATCACCAATAGACAGTGCTTCTTTAAAATAACCAATAGCTTTTTTCTTATTTCCTAATTTAGCTTCACATAAACCCAAATCGTTTAAAACAATAGCAATATCAGAATTAAATTTTAACTCTTTTAAAAGTGCCAACGTTTTCTTTAAAGCAATTACAGCTTCTTCACAACGTTCTTCTTCCACCAACATTTGAGAAAGATTAATGTTTACATAAGCAATAACTGCTTTATTTCCTTCTCTTTCTCTATAGTCTAAAATTGTTTTATAATGCTTACGCGCTTTATCAAACTTTCCTTCTTCTTTTAAAATATTAGCAAAATTAAATAAGGTAGTTAAAACGCCATCATTGTCACCTAATTCTCTGTAAATATTGGCTGCACGATCTAAATTTTCTGCAGATTTTTGATATTCTTTTTGAAGCAAATAAAGGGTTGCAATATTTTGATAAGCATTTGCCTCTTGTACTTTATCATTTGTTTTTTCTGAAAAACTTAAACATTGCATAAAGTTATCAATAGCTTTCGGGTATTCTCCTAAGTTTTTATAAGCAGATGCCATAATATTATAACAAGCTGCTAAACCTTTTTCTATATTTAATTTATGAAGTAAAGAGATTGCTTCATTTGTATACGTAATGGTACTCTTATAATCTCCAGTAATATTACCCAAATTACCTAAAGCATACAATGCACTAACTTCTTGAATATCAATTTTTAATTTTCTACTTTCTTTAAGCCATTCTGTAGCTGCTTTTTTTGCTACTTGCGGATTAGAATTAAGGTTCTTTTGATATTCTAAAGTAAGAGAATCTATACGAGGCGTATTATTTACCGCCTGTGCAAAAGTGAGATTAATTACGCCTAAGAAAAGGAGTATTACTAAAAGATGATGTTTTATAAGTAGCTTCATTAAGTTATGTAAACATAGTACCTTTAAGCGAAATAAATGTTTCTAATTTTTGTTTTCAATTCTTTTAACATTTCAATTTCTCCGTTTTTAAATTCAATATTTAATTTAGAAACGTTTTCCAGTAAATTATGTTGCAAAAATACATCTTCTTTATAATTTGTGGTTGCAATTTCTAATTGTTCTAACAAAGCATCTTCAGACGGATTATCTTTACTTAGATACATCGCATTGTATTTTGTAAATCCTTCTACATTATTTAACTCTTTAGAAAAATGTTTAAAGACTCTTAACATTACATGATACTCATCTTTAGGGAAATTAAAAAACGATTCTTCTGGATAACGTTGTAATAAATTTTGATGTGCTAATAAAGCTTTTTCATGTTGGTTATCTTCTTTTAATAAATTAGCATATTCAAAATCTAGTTTCCAATCTCTAGCTTCCGGAGCTTCTTTTTTAATGGTTTCACAAAGTGCTATAGCAGATGGCTTATCAAACCCTTCTGTTAAACACACTAATGCTAATTTTAAATAAGCACCTTTATTCGTAGAAAGTTCTGCTGCCTTTTTTAAAGATGCTGATCCATCCGTAGTATTTCTTAACATCCAAAAGATAAAACCGTTATTTCTGTAATCTATAAATGTAGTTGGGTTTTGTACTAAATCGGCTTCCGTAACTTTCTTTAAATCGTCTGGTTTTTTTAAAAAGGTGTAAAAACAGATCCATTGAAATACAGGATATAAGTCTGCCGATAATTTTCCTTGCTCATAATTATAGATCGCGTATTTATAACTTTCTTCACAATCTCCTTTTTCTATAAGTGCTTCAATACACATATTCATGGTACTACAATAATCGTCATCACCAATTTTATAAAAGTTAATTTCTTCTTGCATATCTTCAAAAAAGGCGGTGTAATTATGGTTTCTTTTATGAATAATCATACGTAAATTATACAACCAAGGTGCGTACGAATGTTGTGGTAACGGAAAATCTAAAAGTGCTTCATTAATAACTTTATAAGCTTCATCAAATCTGTTTAATTTAATAAGCGCACGCGCTTGAAAAAATAAGGTTTTAAGCGTTGGTGCTTTTCTTCTGTGAAATTGTACTACAATATCTAAAATACCTTGCCAACTTTCTATTCTACTATTCACTTCTAGTAAATAAAACAAATATTCACTCATTCTAAGTCCATTTTTAAAGGCCTCATGATAAGCTGCTCCCGTAGCATTATAATCTTTTACAAAGAAAAAAGACTTCGCTTTTAAAACTAGTAGCAACGGATTTTTCGGGTTTATAGCTAAACCGCGTTCTACACAAATTTCTATGGTTTTTTTGTTTTTTGAATAATAGTATGATGAATTTCCTATTAACAAATATTGATGTTGTGCCAATTGCCAACCAGAGTTTGCTAAGGCTTCCATATAATTTTGATATTCTTGAAAATTGGTGTAATTTTCTTCTGGAAATATAGGTTTTTGTGGTGCTGCTAAAATTTGTGACACCATATCGTACATCATAAAAGATTTAGCATAATCTGCTAATAAAAAACGAGTAATATCTGTTAATTCTAAATGTCTCCATTCTGCAATCCATTGCTTTTTATTTTCGGAAGATTTATTGTCCCATAAGGCTACTTGAATACGTGCTAAATTTTGATCTGCTTGCTCTAAACTATCATCAAATTGTAAGCCTTTTAAAATTTCCTTACGATGAGTATCTGATGCTAAATTTAATAATTCATAAGCATCTGTTACTTCCGTAGAAATACGTAATTGCTCTATACGAGCAGTTTCCACCTCCCAAAGTAAAAACCGAGCTTCGGTTAACACAGGATAACATTCTAAAATATATTTTAACGTAACAATTGCTTCTTCAAATCGGTTTTCTTCTTGCAGCTTTAAAGCAAAATGGATGTGTAAAGTTTCGTTATACGGATGTGCCATTAATGCCGTTTCATACACCCAATCTTTACATTGTTTATAATAACTACAAACGTATTCGTAATCTGAAGGTAAAACTTCATTTATATTGATTAAAGCCTGTAAATAAGACTCTAAAACAGGCATATTTAGTTCTTCAAAAACACCAATATAAAGCATATACATACGATAATATCTGGCAGTATCTGCAGGATAACTCTCTCCTAATATTTCAATATTTTCTTGAATATTGGCCATAATAGGTTGCAAAGGAGCATAAAGATTTGCTTTATAAAGTTCTTCTGCACGCGCTATTTGTGTGATAACTTCTTGTCTTGTTAAACTCATTTTCTCCATGTTTTAAACCAATCGGCGTGTTCTATATATAAGCGTTGGTAGCATTCCCAAAGTGTTTCCATTCCTGGAAATTTACTAATATCTTGTTCTGTTGTTCCTAAAACATATTCATCTCCTAAACATACATTTCTATGAAATTCTCCCCAACTAGAAAAGGTAGATTTTATAGTGTCGTTCGCTTCTTCTAAACGTAAAATCATTTCTCTTGTATCAATAAAACCTAATACGTGCCCTAAGCGTATTTGAAAAATATAATACGCCATTTCGTACCCAATTAATTTTTGCTTTTTTAGACTAAACCGATATTTCCAAACCATTTTATAAATGCCTTTCGTTTTTGGGTTTTCTTCGGCATTGTATTTTGCATCAAAATCTCTTGTGGTACTCATTCGGAATTCTATTGCTAGTTTTTCGAACGCATTAGAAACCATTTCTCCGTTTTCGTAACGCTGTAAACTATTACGTAAATGCAAACCAGATTTTATGCCATATAAACTTAAAAGTCGTTTTGCTTGCTTAACATGCATTTGGTTTTCTAAATCGAAACCAGACCAACTTGTTAAGTCGGCACTTTTATAATTTTTCTTCAAAATCAAGGCCGATAAATTTAATTGGTCTTGTATTTTTGGTGTTATTTCTTGTGTCATTATCTAAGCTTTTAAATGGTCAACTAGTTCTAATAAAGCCGTTGTTAAATCTTCTGAATAGGCTCCAGATTTTGCCATCGCTTTTAATCCCATTCCGTATGAAGGCGCCATTTTAGTTCCTTTTACCAAATGCACAAATAAACTTCTACAAAGTGTTCCGTAGGTTTCTTGTTCCGTTTTTGGTGCTAAATTTGTATCAAGTAAAGTCATATAAAGCGCTTGAATAAGTTTAGCTTCAATTCCTGTTTTATCATTAGCTAACCAAACTTTAAATTCTTCTATTTTTTCATCTAAAGGCTCTAAGAGTTTAATATCGTAACTTCCATTTTCCTTATAATTTTCTAGATTATAAAGTACAGCATCAACATATTTTTGGTTAATTTCTTTAACTTCCATTTCAACATTAATAGTTTGCAACTCTGCTGCAATACTTTCCATTTCTGTTTGAGGTTCTCCTTTAAAGTGAAAATGATAAAAACCATCAATAGTGGCTAATAATTCTTCTTGATATGTAAAACACGCTATAACACTTCTACTATAATCAGTAAGGTATTTTACCGTGTTTGCATTTAATTTCCTTTTATTTAATGTCGTTAGAAAATCGGTTAAATACGTATCAATTTGCATCGAAATGTAGCCTAACATACCGTTGTCTTTTTCTTTGAGTTTGCATTTTCTATGAAAAGCGATAATTCTATTAATAGCTCTATCTAAAAAGTAACTCGCATCTTCTTCTATAGTATTAAAATAGTTTGCTGTACGAATACCTTGCGTGCTTAAAACATCTGAAATCCAAACGGCTTCTTGTCTAGAACTGTAATAAAAATCACCTAAATAATTAAACCAAGCTTGAATAATATGTAAGTTTAAAGGACGATCTTCATTAACGTAATGGCCTTTTGCAAAATCGTTACAAAGATCGGTAACGCAAGAATCAATGTTTTTTAGTGCCCAAATTTCATTTACACGCGTAAAATTACCAGGTTCTACACATAAAACAGCTAGTGTTTTTACAATAAAAGGTAAATTTTCTTTTCTGATATCGTCGCTAACATCTCTTGCGGAATAAGCAATTTCTAATAAATACAATTGTAAAATTTCTTGCTGAACTGCATTGTACAAAGTTGATAATTCTTCGCGAGCATCATAAAAAGTGCGAATTAGAAACTGATTTAAAGGATTTTTAATGCCTTCTTTTATAAAGTCTTCAAGAAAACCTTTTAAGTTGTCTTTATTCTGATAAACATTTTGAATTAAAAATGAACCCGTCATTTGAAAATCATTGTGATCATAACGCATTATAGGAAGTTTTCCTTTTCTGTCTTTAATTAATAAATTTGAAAATATAGTATTGAAGGTTTCTGTCTGATTTTTAACACCTGTTTTAGGGTGACATTTATCAAACCAAAACGGAATAAGTTGTAACGGAAGTGCTTCTGCCCTATTTTCAGTAAAAATTTGTTTTCCGTAATCTTTAAAAGTTTCTGAGTAAAAATTGCTTCCGCCATCGGCGTTTAACCAATCTACAAATCTTAAATAGCAAACATCTAATTGCTCTTGCGGAATATTTTTATCACGATTATTGAATAATAAAACATCGCCTGCATCCCATAATAATTTAGGTCCTAAAGCGGCAATTAACGGGTGGAAACCTTCAGTAGTTTTTAGGTTTAATAACTCTAAACTATTTGCTTCTACATAAATAATGCGCTCTTTAATTGCTTTATGCGCTTCAAATATTATTTGTAAATTATTGTAATAATACGCAGCTAATTCTGTACTAAACCAAGGCAACATTAAATCGTATGCTCCTTTAACATAAACACGACCTACAGGTAGTATTTGATGAAATTTTGTAATGAATTTTCGCCAATCATTATCAAAAAAATATTGAATAAAGTTGTTGTCTATTTTAAATGGAAACGTAGTTATAGTTTTGTCTGAATTAACGACAGAATAGGTTTCATTTAAAATATTATTTTTGATACAATGCTGAATTAAAAAATCGGAACTAAATACATCTCTAATATCAAAAATTCTATGAACTAAAAAACGAGCTACAGAAAGTGAAGCCTCAGACTCACTTTGTACCAATGCTTTTAACACCTGAAAAACAGCTATTCTAATAGCTTCTGAAATTGCTGGTGATTGAAAATAACTGAGACTAAAATATAAAAACTCAACAAGTTTATCACTACTTTTTTCATCCGGATAAAATCCGTTTTTTAACAACGGTAACCAAGATGCAATAAATTCTAATCCTTCTTTTTCGTTTGCAAAAACAGTAGGATGAAAGTAAATAAGTTGTGCTACTTTTTCTGTAAATTCTGCATGTACACCTTCTGTAGTAGTAGTGTTTTTTGCCTTTAGATAAACATCGTTATCAGTAGCATTCATCAATTTTAAAACTTGAAGGATTGCTTTTATTTCAGAAGCCTCTAAAGATGACATCTCTAATTTCGGAACTATTTTCTCTTTAAATATCGCAGACATTTACTAAGTGTTATTCAAATTATATTGTACTATACTTTATTCTTTTTCAGAAGATTTTATTCGATGTAAAACCATTCATTTTCTTCAATTTCGCCTTCGTTACCCATTAAACTTTTTAAGAAAGTATTTAAATCTTCTGCTTCAATATATCCAATTTCTTGATCTGCACCATAACGAATAATTTGTCCGGCTGTACCTTTTGTATTCGGAGCAAAATCGAAGGCTAAAAAATTACCATTCTGTAAATCGAAAAACGGAATCCAATATGGTGTGGTGTACATTAATAATGCTTTTCCTTTGTTTGTCGAATATGTGTCTAACAACTCTTCTTGCGTCCAATCATCATAACAATCTTTCCATTGTTTCCACTCTTTATAGATATCTTCGGCACTCATTATGGCGCATCGATCAATACCACTATGCAACGTTAAGTACTCTTTAATTATTGTTGGAAAAGGAAAACCCGCTTCTTTTTCAAACTTAACATATATGTCTTCATTGCTTTTTGGTGGATGTATTGTCAATCCTTTTTCTAAAATTAAAGCATTAAAAGATTGTTTTACTTCTTCTAAATTAATTTTAGATTCTAACTGAATAAAAGGGCTTATAAAATCTGTTTTTTCTTTGGCTAATTTTTCTGCTATAAATTGATTCGGAATAAATTCATCAATAAAAGCACCTGTGTTTTCTTGAAAAGTAATATTCTTTAAATTAGAAGCAGGTTGAGAACTATAACAACTCTTACTAAAGGTATAAATTGTAGCGCTTTTGTGTTGTTCATCATGAATAACTGTAAACCATGCTTCAAATATTGGCGTATGCTCTATTTCAACAGTAAAAAGCGTTTTGTCTTCTAAATACCCAATACCATAAAATTTATGAATGGTTTCATAATCTGGTGTAATAAATATGAGGTTTAATAAATTTTTTTCAGACGCTTTTTCTACAGCTTTTAAAAGCGCGTCTCTAAACGTAAAAGAATTCTTGTAATGTTCAGGATCTTCAAGAATTGGAAGTGTCTCTATTTTGATAGGTTCAAAATTAAAATCATCCCATTTTAATAATTTAAAATCTTCTGAATATTTGATACTATTGTTCATTTTCTCTTATATTTTAATACTGCGAAGATACTTTGGATCAATATTTTTTTTATCACTGAAACTAATGATTTTAAATACTACAGAATATTTTTAGCAATAGATATGCAGTAATTATTTTGATGAAGTTTGTGTAATACATTCTCGTTTTGGTCCGTAACTTTCGTAAACCATATTGAATTTTACATCTAACTTTTGAAGTAGATTTTTAGTAGAAAAACTAGGTAATTGATCGATGCAAGTTACCATTAGATTTTTCTTTAGTTTTAAATTCTGATGATGAATTGCATCAACACTTAAAGCATAATTTAATAATTGTGTATCTAAAGCTTGTGTTCTAAATACACCTTGAAACTCGTTTGTAACGTTTGCTTCATCTTCATTATTTTGAAGTGAAACAGGTTCTGTGTTAGCCATTGGTCCGTTTCCGTGTCTTGTTTGATAACAGCGTGTAACATAAAAAATAGCTATTTCTGCGTCAACTCCTAAATGAGTTTTTATAAGCTGAATTGCATTTTTAGAAGTAGTATAACTCCACGTAGTATGCGGATAAAAACCATGTTGTGTATCTAATAAAACACCTTGACTTCCTTCGAAAATAAAATTTTTAAAAGAGGTTGCTAAATCAGAAAGAGCGTTTAAGTTATAAAATTTCTGAATAGAAAAACAGCTTTCTATAAAATACGCTTCGTTATAGTCCTTTAATTCGTTTTTATAATATTCCTGAACGCTTTTTGGTTCCGTTTTTAACTTTGTTTCGTAATAGTTTTTTATACTTATTAAACGTTGCTTTAAAACCCAATGAAACTGTAAATCGTTTGCATACAAATAAACTTCTTCTTTATTTCTAGCAATAGTTGTTCCAAAACCCAAACCACAAGAACCATTATTTTGTTGCTTTTCTACCGCTCTATTAAAAGCAATATCATAAAAAGTTGTAATCATCGCAAGCGGATGAAAATACAATTTTGGATGGTATTTTTGTAAGAATTCTCCTTCATCTAAAATAGCAGGCGGAAAAAGTGTAGTAAGTTCTGAATAATACGTTGGAACGCCTAATAACGTACCAGAACCAAAATTACTAAACGTATGCGTAAGTGTTTCTGTACTTACAGTATGCCCTATTTGATGTCCTCCAGAAAACCGAACTACTAAACTTTCTTTAGAGTTTTGTGATGCTAAATAATCGGTAGTTAACCCTTTTCCGGCATCACCAAAACCTAAATCTATAACAATACTACATTTTGTCATTTATAACATATTTTCTACTTCTATATCATCAGAAGAAGTATTGGTATTTGTGGTTGCATTAAATGGTTTATGATTTTGAATTACCACATCTGCAATACGTTTTGCTACGGTTTTAAAATCTGCAATTTCTAAAAAATTATCTCCTAAAAGTGCTTTCCAATTTCCTTTTCGGTGTTCACTTTTAGACCATTCATTATGCTCTAAATGCATATGAAATACATTATATTTTTCTTGAGCTTCCTTAATAATATTTTCCGTAGTAATTGTTTCTGCTTCTTCTGCGCTGGTGTATCTTTTTATAATTTCTGCTGGAATTGTAGGAAAAACAGGTTCATCACCAATGGTGAATAAAAAACCTTTTTGCTTTCTTTTTTCCCAACAATCAATCGAAGTATGGCGCGCAGCAAACAAATGTGCCAAGTTGTACCCTTCTTGGTTGTTTCCGCCGCCGCCGCTTTCTAAATAAACGCGCGTTAACCAACGGTCTAACAATTCTGCAGAAGACTCGAACTGACCAACTTGTAAAGGAGCAGCATCATAAATAAAATCTCCAATCCCTAAAAATAATACTTGCGGATCTTCTATTCCTGCTTCCATTAAAGAACCAATAAGATCTGGCAAAGCTTCCTTAACAATATGTTCTGGTACAAACCCCATACTTCCGGTAACGTCTAAAGCTACAATAATAGATACCGTTTCTGGATGTTCTTCAGAATCTCTAGATTCTCTTACAATTGCCTTTACAGGATCCATTTCTCCATCTATATTTCTAGCTGTAAATATCTCTTCTCTAGACTTGTTACTATAATCTTTCGTTTTTCTTAATCGTTTATAAGCGTCGTTACTAAATCTTCCTCCTCCCATAATTATAATTCATTTATGATTCCACCAAATAAATGCGTGTAACGCTTTTTGGCTAATTCTAATTTAATTTCTAAATTTCTAATCTTTACAGACATTTCTAAGTCTTTGGCTACATAATCTTTTGCATCAAAATCTGACGCTAAAACCAAACTATTTGCGTCGGTCGGACTCATGTCTAACATGTTTTCTTGCTCGCGTTTTAAACGTTTTAATGATAACGCTAAATCTTCCGTTTCGCGTTTATACATTAACTGTGCGTCTTCTGCAATAGCACTTGCACGATCGTCTCTTATTTTTTCGTTGTTGCGCTTTAATGAATCTAAAAAAGCAGCACTTTTAATTTTATCCTCCATAAAATATATTTTCAACAAAATTATAGGTAACTCTTCATTTTTTTATCCCCGAAAAGGGTGATTTATATTTTTATTTAAAAGATTTATAATTAAATATCACTGAAATCAGGCAGTACCATTTTTAAACGAGTAATTATCTTTGGCATTCTTAAAACGTACTTATGACAACAATACATTTATCTTCAACAGGTTTTTTAATTAATTCAGTTTCTATTCAATTTCCTATTTCTATAAACACTTTAAAGGAATGTTTAAATGATAATTACAGAACAACTAAAAGAAAAAGCAATACTATTTTTACTTGGGATGATTTAGGTCTTCTAGCATATTCTAAAAATGGTGAATGCATAGAATCTTTAACTTTAGAACTACAACTTGATACTTACAGTTTTTGTCCTAAGCATAAATTCTCTGGAGCGTTTTATTTTAATGATCAAGAGATTACCAATTATTATAAAACTAATAAAGAAGAACGTGTACAGCTTTTTAAAGATGATGATTCTGGCGCTTTAGTTCTAAATACTATTTGTGCTTGGTTTAGTGTTAATGAAGAAGAAACTATAAAGGCTATTGAAGTAAGTGCTTATCAACCTTATGTACGTTGGCAAGGTATACCAGACGATAAATATAGTATTAAACCTTTAGATGAAGAAGAAATTACTTTTGTAGATTTTGGCTTTAAACTGTCTATAATAGAAGAATTAATGTATATGAAAGGCTTACTAGAACCTAAATTCGACATTTATGAATTTGCAGATTGGTATAGAGAGCGTAAAATAGATATTGATGAAGAAGGTTATGAACCTATAGCAGAAGTGGTGCAATATTTTAAAGATTTACCAATTCCTAAACGTTTGGCTACAGAAATTACAGACATTTATCAAGATGGGGGAAACGATATTTATATGAACCTCTCCCCTTTTTCTGGTGGTGGTGAAGATGATTGGGATATGGAAACGGCTGTTGATGCCAAACAATTTCCTAACCTTAAAAAAGCAACCTTATGTTATGCTAAAGATTGTGTTTATGATGAGTTTGAAAAAATGGGCATTGACGCAGAATCGTTATAAAAATAAAACCTTTATTTTTTTTACTTAATAATGAAATGTATGATTTGATAATATCATTAATTTCAGTGATAAAAAAAAAGCACATTCCCTCTAATTTTGTCTAACAATATAAAAAACAAAATAGTTATGGGATTAACAATTTCTAGTGGAATATTAGTAGATTTTAAAGAAAATGAACCAGAAGGTTACGAGGCTTATAAAGTCATTTTTGATAATATAAATACAATATTAATAAAAAATGGTGTTGAAACTTACCAAGAACCAAATGAAATGGAAATAGAGCCATTACAATTTGGAGGTTTTCCTTATAGTTTTTTACATCATTTAAGACGTTTTGCAGCCCACGTTTGGGAGCATAAAGATAATGAGAATTGGGATTGGACACCAACTCCTTTTTCTTCGGAAGAAGAGCCAGAAGGTGATGCCATTTTAGAAGATCATTATTCTTATATGTCTAGCCATCTTTTAACACATTCAGACGCTGAAGGTTTTTATATTCCTGTAGCATTACCAGAAGTTCTTTTCGATACTGATAAAGCACCTGTACCTGGCGCAATGATTGGGTCTTCTTACGATCTTTTAAAAGAATTAAAAAGTATTACAAAGCATTTAGGTATTGGTTTAGATGAAAATAATGATGTTACCAATATTGACGAATTAAATAAAATTGTAGCAGATGAAGGTGATTTTTGGATAGAAATATTAGTTTGTGTTACTCTTTTAGATGCAGCTAAATTTAGTATCAATAACAAAACAGCTATCGCTTTTAATTAAATAATAACCTCTTTTAACTTTAGGTTCTCTCCAAAAAAGAAAAAAATAGTACAAATGAAATTCACAGACAAGAATACAAAAGACATCAAACAAGCTTGGAATTTATTAGGAAGCAAATATGCTTCTGACGTAAATAAAATGGTGCAGTTTGGTGAAACGAACGGATGGGAAAATTGGAAAGGAGAAGAACCTAAAGACGAAAGAGAGTATTTAGCAGATGCTGTTTATCAGCTTTTAAAAGAGGCTAATAAAAATAATACCATTACTCAATTTAGAGATGATTTTCCGCCTGCACACACGCCTTTCATCAAATTTATACAAGATAAAGGACAAAGTGTAGAACAGTTACATTTTATAAATGAGCAGAAAATTGTGTTTTTAATAGGTACTGCTTATCAAAAAAGACAAGCATATATTCTTAAAGACGATACAATTATAGAACTTAAAACCTCTATTAATGCAATAGGAAAATCTAAACAAAATAATGTTTTTGCTATTGCATCAAACAATACTATTGTAACAACACAAGGTTGGGAAGGTACTGTTATAGCTACATTTAATTTAGATAAAGCTAAAGATTTAGGGATTTCAGAATTAATTCCTTTTAACGACGGACATAAAGTTTTACTCACAACATCCGAAGGAATTTTTATTATTTCTAAAGGTTCGGAAAACATGATACATCCAATTCCTGATTTAGAAGATGAAGAATGGGAATCTGATATAGATATGGAAAATGCTACTATTTCTAATGATAATAGATACATTGTTGTTGGCGACCAATGCAGCGACCATAGAATTTTAGATAATAATGGCGAAGAAATTGGAGAAGTTGGTCCGCAATCTTCTTATCCAGATTTTTGTCTTTTCTCTAAAAATGACCATCAATTAATTACAAATTCTTGTCACTTTTATAATGGTGTAACTATTGGTGTAGATGCTACAAACTTAACAAATATCAATATAACAGCTTATGAAGAAAGCGAAGATTATACCGTTATAGATGACGGAATGAGGGTTTATTGTGGTGTAGCAACTTCTAAATATTATATTTTAGGTGATGCTTTCGGATATATTAAAGCCATTGATACAAAAGGAAATTGCATTTGGAAATACTTTTTAGGTTCTACAATTACTAGTATTACTATTTCTGATGATGAAAACACATTATGGATTGGTTCTGCATCAGGAATGCTTCATAAATTACAGTTAGATAAAGGTCTTAGAGATAACCACACCATTGGAAATGGAAATCATTATGAAGAATTTAGGTTC
Organism: Polaribacter sp. R2A056_3_33; assembly: GCF_019278485.1. NCBI lineage: Bacteria > Pseudomonadati > Bacteroidota > Flavobacteriia > Flavobacteriales > Flavobacteriaceae > Polaribacter > Polaribacter sp. R2A056_3_33. Next base: position 3,446,635 of record NZ_CP058984.1, on the reverse strand, counting down.
ATTTTTTGGAAAGAAGAATCGATTATGAAGTGGTAATTCTGTAAAAAACAGAAAAGAGCAAAACACTTTTTGATATTTTAATATCACTGAAAACCGTTACTTAAAAACACCACTAAAGTTTCATCTTTGTTCGTATAAAGAAATCATTTAGAGATAAAAACAATTCATTTTTATTAAAAAGACTTAATAGATGTTTTTTATACAGAAGCTACAATAACATGAAACAATCATTACTAATTATAGTCAATTTAATTTATTTAACGGGGTATTGTCAATATCCTTTTGAAGAATTGCCTCAACCTGTTTATGAGGAATTTAATAATTGGACAGAAACCAAACAACAAGAAAATTATACAATTACAATTGATAATTTTTTCGAAACAGAATCTCTAACAATTCAATTAACATCTTATACAGATGATGTAGATCAAGAATCTTCCATAAGAATATTTAGAGGTAAAACTCAAATTCAGAAACTTTCTGAAGATATGTTTTTTAGTACGTTAAATATTTTTGAACCAATTAGAATAACTGATTTTAATGCTGATAATCTAAAAGACATAAAACTTTTAATTCCGTATATGGGTAATGGAATAGCTGCTTTAAATGTTCGTGTAATATATCTGATACAAAATAAAAACAAAGGATTTTCAAAAATTTCTTATGATGATATGATGGATGGAAATCGTGAAGAAAGAGATTTTAATAAGGATGGAATCTTTGAAACGATTACTATGAAACTTGATCATTATGAAAATAACAATTATTGGACATTTAACATTTTTGAATTTACAGAATTGGGACTTACCAATGCTAATGAAAAAAATAATTATCCAATAATGACACAATACCTTTATAAAAAAAACTTTAAGGTCAGTAATAAAATAAGTCATTCTAAAATGAAGACGTATGCTTTAGAAAAACCTAAAGATTATAACTGGCAAAAATAAAATTGGTAATACAATATAAAGCAAATAAGCTATTCTTTTTAATCTAAAGATTATTGCTATTTACAAAGTCATCAAATCTTTTGATTTGGTATTAAAATTTAAAAAAATAAATAATTAAAAACAAAGAAATTATGAGTCAAGAAAAGAATATATTTTACACAGAACAAAACGAAAAAATGAAAGCTGCTTATCTTAAAGCGCAGTCTACCTTTAACTACTTTTGGCGCGAAATTTATTGGGAAGCTAAAAGAGTTGTTCCTGCTCACGATTTAGCTTTAGTAAAAATTCCTTTTCAACAAAAAATTGAAGGAAAAGAAGAACCTTTGGTAGAACACATGTGGATTAGTGAAATTGATTTTGATGGAGAATTTATTACAGGTATTTTACAAAACGCACCAAATAAATTGACTAATGTTACTGAAGGAGATACCGTAACTAGAAAAGTATCAGAAATATCAGATTGGATGTTGTCTATAGATCGTAAAACTTATGGCGGATATACCATTCAGGCACTGCGTTCTGATATGACAGATAAAGCCAGAGAAAACCATGATAATGCTTGGGGATTAAACTTTGGCGACTACAATACTATTCTGGTTGCACACTTACAAGAAGAGAAAAAAGAGAATCTTATTGAGCACCCAATGAGTAAAGTTATGGAAAAACCTGCAAGAGATTTCTTTACAGAAAACTTAGATGTGGTAGTTGCTGTAAATGAAAATGGAATGACAAGATTACACACAGAAACCATTGCAGGAAACAAAACTGCGGTAGATATTTTATTAGAATTAGGCGCAGATAAAACAGCAAAAACTAAAACAGGTAAAACAGCTTTAGATTTTGCTACCGCTTTAAACTGGTCTCACCTTATACCTGTATTAAAATAAAATAATAAGTCATCATTTTAAATGAAAGCAAAAATCAAATATATTTTTATTGGTCTTTTAGCCATTCTTACGCTTTCTTGGTTCTTTATTAATAACCAAGAAAGCGCTAATACGAATTCAATTTTTAATGAAAAAATTAAAGATGGTGACATTATTTTTAGTGCTCTAAATACTGATAACGGAGCAGTCCTTCAGAAAAAGGAAAAATAGGACAAGTGGTAAGGTTTCTTCACGATCCGAATGAGTTTGAAGTGATTGCAGATAGTTTTGAAGCCTATTTACAAATGCTGATTGACACTGAATTCTCTTTTATAAGAGAAGGTTATTTAAGATAAAACACTACGTTAAATAAGTCTTTAAATATGAATAAAAAAGTAGCCTTACTTCTTCTAATACTTATTTCTTTACTAATAGGTAGTATCATTAATTATAGAAGTCTTGAAAAATATAAAGAGCAAGAAAGTCATATTTCTCAATCTTTAGATGGTCGTTTAGCAATATACTTGGAGTCAGGGAGAATGCATGATGCTGATTATTGTAAAGTTTTTATTTTCGATACAGCGGTTTATCCAAATTTAAAAGAAGCAGGTGTATTTCCATCAAAATTACAGAAGAATAATCCTAAAGCTTTATTCTTTATTCCTATCAAATTTTATGCTCGAATTACAGATTTTGAATGGAATGATAAAAATAACAAAGTAAGTATTAAACAAGCGGCTGTTAACGACGAGAAAGCTTTAAACTACGAAATTGATTTGAATAGTTTTAGCTTTTACAAAAAGGACGAATAAACATATTTAGATTAAAAGTTAAAACGGATTAAATGAATTTAGATAACGCAATCACAAAAATTAAAAACTTCAACGTCAATGACGATATGGAAGATTATGAAATAAGTGAATTTTTTGATGTTATTGGAGATGAATTAACTGATGTAGGTGATTTTACAGATTTGCAAAAAGAACAATTAATTCAAACACTTTTTGATTTTCTAAAACGTCAAGATCCAGAATTAGATGAAGATTTTTCTTTTATCCATTTTATAGAACATATAGACAAGCCAAATTACAAAATTTATAATGCTGAGTTATTAAAGTTCAATACAGAAAACGGAACCATTATGGCTACCCTTTTATTGAATCGGTTTATTAATGGTTTAAAAGAAGAAGAACGTAAAAAATACATCGATTTATTAAAATCGATTTCTGAAAATAGGAATTATACCGATTTAGTGAGAGCGGAAGCATTGAGTTATTACCAACATCAAATAGAAAAATAATGAACATAGAAAATGCACTCTCAAAAACTAAAAATATTTTAATTGATTTAACTAATTCAGTAGATACTTCTGAAGCTTTAAATTATTTAAAAACCAATTTTAATGGTCGTATTGTAAATCATTTTTCTGAGATTAAAAACACAGAAAAAGGAACTAGAATATATGTTATTGGTGATATTAAATTACTAAACACTGATGCTAAAGATGTATTAATTATTAAAGAATTTTCTTTTAATTATGATGACATTCATACTGATAAATATAAAATTATTGATGAAGGACAAGTTCCTATAAATATCCATAATGCTGGTGTGTTTTATCGTCAGTTTTTTAAAGAAGATAATTACTTTTCTAAGGTAGAAAAAGAACATCAATTTCAGCATTTAACAGAATCTACCAAACAAACTGTAGCTTTAAGAAAAGGAATTTATTTAAGTAAAATAACCAAGAAAGAATCAGATAAAAACGAAGAGCAACTTCATTTTAAACTATTAAGATGTTCTAGTAATTTAACCGGACCAACAGATAATTTTAGAGCAACAGACGCACATATTGTCAATACAATTAACGAAGCCGTACAATTCGATTTTGATAAAAACACCGAATTAAACCACGTATTAGCTCAAATTTACGAGAACAAAAAGAAAGACAAAGACCATCCAAAAGATGTAAAAGCAAAGATAAAAGCGCATTCTGATAAAACGAAAGACATGCCAAAAGAAGGTCTAATTGCCTTTTGTACGTTTTACGATACAACTAATTTTGATAAATTAAGTCCTTCTAAAACCAATAAATTTGATAGGGTTTATGGTAAATCTAGCGGCTTATCTAGATTACTTTTTAAATTAAAATCGTCTGTAAAAGATGTTACTTTAGTTAAAGAATTTTCGGTGACATTATATCCAAATTCTGTGTTTTTAATTCCGTTGTCTACCAACAGATTATACACGCATGAAATTAGACCATCGGTTTTAGACATCGATTTAATTCCCATTAGAATGGGCTATGTAATTCGCTGTTCTAACTTAGAAGCAGTTTATACAAATAACCAAACCTATATAAAACAAGAGGATAAATTAGTACAATTAGAAGCTATGGATACTGAAAATCTTGTTGATTTAAGAACGTCTTATTACGAAGAAAACAAAACAGTAAAACGTGTCGATTATGGTAAAGTCCATTTTAGTATGAATACTGGAGATTATAAAAAACCAATCTATTAATTAGAAAATGTAACCGTTATGAATAACCATCCATTTTATAAAACGATACTTCCTTTAGAAACCAATCTTTTTGAATCTTTATCAAAAGAAATTGTCTTTGAAACTTTAGGAAAAGGACGCGTTGGTAATCATATCGTTAAGTATATGGATGCTATTCCAATAGTAAGAACAACCACTAAGTTTACAATTCTGTCGCATTATTTTACTGTACCTCATCTTAATATTTTAAACCAAATAAATAAGATTTTAGAACAAGAAAATCAACCAAAAACAGCTTTTAATTGTGGTCTTATTGAGATATACGACGAGAATTACACAAAAATGGGTTACCATTCAGATTTAAGTTTAGATCTAAAAACGGACTCTTATATTGGTTTGTTTTCGTGCTATAAGCATCCAGAAAAGTTAACAGATACAACCACTCGTATCCTTAGAATTAAAGATAAATCTACCGAAGAAGAATTTGATATCACTCTAACTCATAATTCTCTTGTTTTATTTTCTTTGGAAACGAATGCTAAATATTCTCATAAAATAATACTAGAGAACCCAAACCGTGAAGCATTAAAATTAACAGACAATAAATGGTTGGGCATCACTTTTAGAACCTCTAAAACCTTCGTAAAATTCAATAATGATACTCCTTATTTTGAAGATAATACAATAATGGAACTTGCAAATGAAACGCAAGAAAAAGAATTTTATAAACAACGCGGTGAAGAAAATAGAAGTTTAAACTTTACATATCCAAAGATAAAATACACACTTAGTAAAGCAGATCTTATCGTTCCTAAATTAGAAGAGAACGATACATGCAATAACAAAAAAACACAACAATTATGATACTCGCTTTTGATACTTATTATTACAACGGAAAAGCTAAAACAATTGCGGTAAGCTTTAACGATTGGGAAGACGACGAACCAACAAAAATTTATACGGATATTATTGAAGGTATAGAACCATACGAACCAGGATCTTTTTACAAAAGAGAATTACCATGTATTTTAAGCTTGTTGAAACAAGTGAATTTAGAAGAAATAGATTTCATTATTGTAGATGGTTACGTGATTCTAGAAGAAAAACATTTGGGCTTAGGTGGTTATTTGTACCAAGCTTTAGAAGCTGAAATTCCGGTTGTTGGTATCGCTAAATCTGAGTTTGTGTCTAAAACATCTGTATTTAAAGAAGTGTTTCGTGGCGAAAGTAAAAAACCATTGTATGTAACTGCTATTGGTACTGATAGAGATGAGGTTTGTAACGCCATAAAACGAATGCACGGTAAATACCGAATGCCAACATTACTACAGATTGTAGATACTAAAACAAAAGAAAATACTAAGAACTAATACTTTAAAAAGTTAAAAATATGAATGAAGATTTAATCATAACCTCTGTAGATGAACTAAAACTGATGTTTAGAAAAAATTACAGAGAATTTATTGCGGAAAAACCAAGGGTAGTTGTATTTGAGGAAGAGGAATTTAAGTTATATAATTTTGAAAAGATGATGGAGCTTACCAACATAGATGGAATGGAAGTCAGTAAGATTCACGCATTAAACCCGTATGTTAAAACATTAAGTGAATTTATGAATCCGTCATTTAAAGATTTAGATGGGTACAAGTGGAGTTTAGAAAAATTAGCTTTAGGTAAAGCTATTGGTGCTAATTCTGAAGGAGATTTATTGTTTTTTGGATGCTATGATAACACTAAAGTACATATATTTCGTCACGATGATGGCAGTATAAAGAGAACTAAATTAACCTTGTTTGAAATTATTAAACAATTTTCTGAGTAAATTTCAGGTACTCATCATAAATAAAAAAAGCCCAATTATAAATGTATAATTGGGCTTTTTAGTTTTTTTATGACTGAAATTATTCGGTGTATCTTAAAAATAAATGATTTTTATTTTTAATAATCTCTGCTAATTTTTCAAATTCTGATGCTGTTGTATTATACAATTTTGCCAAGTCAGCTATCAATGCTTTTACTTTATTGTCTTCTAATTTTTCATTTTTAATAAATCCTAAAAAGGAAGCGCCAATTCCAAAAAGTTCAAAATTATAGGTTTCAAATAAGTACTTCGATAGCGCGTAATTTTCAAAAGGACTTAAGTCGGCATCAAAATATCCATTCGGAAATCCTGTAAGTCCTTCGTATGGCTTTTCAACGGGAAGAATTTTCAGTATAATTTGTTGGTCTAAAAAGGCTAATGGAGATTCATTAATGTTTTCTAAATCTAAAACTTCGTCTTCAGAAATGGTTAAATCTTTTTCACAAACCGTTTTAAAGTCAATGCCTTTTGTGTGTTTTAAAAAATTTTCCTTTATAATGAAATATTCAGATGGTGTAGAAAGATGCCCCAAATGTTCGTTGTCTTCATCATAACAAGCTTCATCAAGTCCAGATAAATCATAGCTATCAGTATCTAGCAAAGAATTATAGTCACACGCATGACCACTAGTATATTCGGCTTGACCTAAATCATCAAGGGTTAAGATTATAGTCTTGTCAGGATGATTTTGTTTGTAGTTTTGATAAACCTCCATAAGTTCTTCGTACGATTTTATATTTTCGATTAAGAAACTGTCAAACAACATTTCGTGGTAAGGCGAACGATTATTAGTTAATTTTTCTATTTTCATCTATTTTGTTTTAGATAGCAGATAACCACAAAAGTTAGGCTATAGCTTCTTTGCTAAACTCTTTTTTCAATTGGGTGTAACCTTGCGTTATTAAGTTGTTATACTTATCTGGACTCATGTTATAACCACGAAAACCAGAAAGGTAATATTTTAGTTCTTTCAGCTTTAGTTTTGTAAAGTATTCTGGCACTGCATTTTCAAATGAGCAACCATCAATATCTAAGCGTTCTAAATGAGGTAAATCTGCTATCCAAGTTGGTAAATCTACAAAGTCATTTCCGCCTAAGGATAAGGTTTTTAAAGTTTTAATCTGCTGAATGTATTCTGGTAAAGCGTCGTACTTGTGACCTATTAAAAATTCGGTAAGCTTTAACTCCGTAATACTTTTAGGAATGCTGTTTACATCGCCACTAATTCCCATAAGGTTTAGTTTTTGTAAAGCTTTAAACTGATTTAATTTAGCATAAGCCTCCATTCCAAATTGGTAACTTAACGCGATATATAAGGATTCTAAAACAGGTGCCTCTAAAGTTTCAAGCGTTTCAAAAGACGTATAACTTACATTTAATTTTTTTAGATGTTGCAATTTAACTTTAGGAAATCTAGGTGTAACGTCATAATGGGCCATTTCTAAGGTTTCTAGATTTGGCATATTGGCAATAATGTCCTCTAGGTTTTCGGCTTTATAAAAATCTAATTTTAAATATTTTAATTGAGGCGCAGGTTTAGGTGTTAAAGCCAAAAGGCTAGCTTCATTATTATCTAAATGTAAATACGCTAAGTTGGTACAATAATGAAGTATATTTTGAAAATGCCCAGTATTAGTATAAGCCTTTAGAGTGGTCAATACTTCCGGTTTTGGCAAATATTGTATTAAGTCTTCTTCTGTGTTTTCACTTTTATTAATACCAGAAAAATGAAGGGATGTTGTAATTAAATTACGAAACAAAACTTGAGATGCTTCAATCGCTAAATTACCAAAATAAGCCTGTTCTGTTTCTAATAATTTTTCTGAAGCAATATATTCCTTAATGTCAAATAAATGTAATTCGTTAATTTTAGAAGGTAAATTTTTAGCCTCTAAAACTAAACTTCTACAACTGTTAAAGCATAAATAATCTAGGTGTTGCAAGTCTTTTAAACCTTCAGGAATGCTTTCTATGTTGGCACCGTATAATTTTAAATAGCGTAATTGTGTGCAATTTTCAATATTTTGAAACAAGGTTTCCATTTGGCTTCCTTGATGAACATCAATAGCTTTAAGTGTTGTTAATTGTCCGAATCCTAGCGTTACATCAGAAAAATCTGTGATATATTGAATTTTTAGTTTTTCTAGATGTGTAAAACGTTCTGGATGCGATAACACGTAATTTAAGATTTCGACATCATTAATTAATAATTCAGTATTTAAAATTGGAGACGTTCCTGGTACAATTTCTAAACCATCATCTAAAGTGATGTATTCACAACGCTTTGTAAATATTTGATGGTCTTCTATGGTTTTAATTAAAGGAATGGCATCTAACTTCAGTACAAATAAATTGTCTAATTGATTGAATCCGTTAGGTATTTCACTCAAATTAGGACACATATACAAATTGAATTTCTTAAGGTTTTTAAGTATAGAAATACGCGCAGGAAGTTGGGTTAAATGTTTTAAACGAATAAAACTTATTTCCTTTAAACTTGTTGGTAATTGTAATTGAGAGGCGTCTTTTAAATTGACTAAAATAAAATCTAATTCTTCTAAGTTTGTGAGTTTTTCTAGGTGAAGTGATTCTTGAAAGTCTGTTTCTATGTCGCTTAATTCTAGTTCTTTTATGTTTTTTAAAGACCAAAACGATTCTGGAAATGAAGCGAGTTTTGGTAATTTTAAAGTAACACTTTCTAGCTGTTGTAAATTCCCTATAGAAACTGGTAATACTTGGTAATTGCCTTTAATTTCTAAGGACATTAAAGAGGTAATATCACAAATTTCCTTTGGCAAACCGTTACTAAACACATCATCTATTTTTAGGTGGCTAATACCATTTAAACGCGAAATAAGATCAGGTTGCTTTTCTAGTGTTTCTGCAATCGTTTCCTCTCTAATAGAAAGTGATGAAAATTGAAAATCATTGTAGATTTTTCCAATAGGAAACAATGGATCTTTTAGTCCGTATTTAAGCAAGGCGTTTAAAATTTTCCAGGAATCCTGACCATCTTCTGGTAGTTTATTACGGGTGTTAAAAGCGCTAAGAAGTTCTGACGTACCGTGCGCTTCTAAAGTTTTAGAAACCTCATCAATAATAATTGAATCTCTAGAAGTTTTACCAACTGCAAAAAGCTCATAGAGATAAGCTTTAGGGTAATTTTCTTTTTCTTTTAAATTGTTGTAATAACGTTGAAGGTTCGATAGATCTAATGTCATAATGTAATTTTTTTAATACAAATCGTGGCTATTTATTAGGCAAATGGAATTATTAAGAATCGTAAATAATGTAAAAATTTATGCAGAAATGTGGTTAATTGCTTCCATACGTTTTAAAATAATAGGTACAAACAAAGCAAACTTAGCATTAAATTCTTCCTGAGTTTTTGCTGTGTTTAAGTTTTCGCCCATCGTTACCCAAGTCACATACAAAGCGTCTTTAATATTAGCTTCATCAGTATCTATATTTAAAGCTTTTATTAGATTAAAGTTTTCATCTTGACTGTAAAAACCAGATTCTTTAACAATTTCGAAAACAAGTTCAAAAATGCTTCTTGTATCTAAAAGCTCACTAATCATTAATGTTGCTTTATCGGAAGCATTTATAGACTCAAAAACATCTACCATTAAGTTCTGTACCCTATAGTTGATACTACAATCTAGATTTTTCAATTTTTATTTTTTAAAGTTTATTTTTAATATGTATCCTTCGCTATTTACAACCAACAAAAGAAATATAAGTGGCAGTAATTTGTTAGACTTATAATACTACATCTTATACATTTACTACAAAATTAAACAAGCACATACGTTTTTTCATCACTGTATTCAGCCATTTGTTTATTTAGTGGTTTATCTGATAGATTTTATAATTTTCAATTGATAAAAGAAATAGTATTTAGCTATTTTTATTCCTCTCTTGTTATATTATCTAAGGCGATATGTCCCGTAATTCGACCTGCTTTCATGGTGAAAAGAATATTTGCTATTGGCGCATTTCCATAACTATCGTCTTCCCAAGCGTCTTTGTGTAAGCCTAAAAAAGCCTTAAGTAATTCTTCTTCAGCATTTCTCGAAATTACCATCATACAAGAGCGCCTTGGTACAGAAACAAATAATTCGTCGGCTTCTAACATGGTATGTGCTTTTAACATATGTGCTTCAGAAAGAATACGTTCACTAGAAAAATCGTTTCCACTAGAGGTTAGAACCTTATTTTGCAGTACTTCTGAATATGTAAATTCTGTTTCATAATTCCCTAAGTTTCTAAATGCTTCATTTGTAATTTGCTTTTGATCCATAGTTTCTAAATGCTTTTGTGTTAGAAACACAAAATTATCTGGAGTATTTATACCATACGCAATAACTACTTTTGGTCCCGCTTCTGATCTTATTAAGTTAGAATTTAATGCCCCAGCTTTAAGACCAACCCAATCGCCTGCTTTTAAAATAGGATATATTTTCTGATCACTATTTTTAGTCTCTTCAACTATTTTTTCTATTTCTTTTTCTGATTTTTCTTTTCCGTAAAGAGTACCACTCATAATGTTTAGTTTTTATTATTTACTTCAAAATTAGAGAAGCATATAAAGTTTTTTATCACCGTATTCAGCTATTTCTAGATTTAAGTAATTATTTATGATGTTTATTAGAACCATAAAAAAAGGCATTCTTAAAAATAAGAATGCCTTTTTTGTAATTATTTAAATTGAATTATAATGGAATGTGTCCTACAATAGTTCCTTCTTTTACAATAAAAAGAGAATTGGTAATAGGTGCGTTTCCAAAGCTATCATCTTCCCAAGTAAAGTTATGTAAGTACGCAAATTTATTCATTGTTTCTTCATCTACATCTCTAGAAATAATGGTCATACATGTTCTTCTTGGAATAGATACCAATAACTCTTCTGCATCTAACATAGCATGTGCTTTTAACATATGTGCTTTAGAAAGAATTATTTCACTAGAAAAGTCGTTTCCGTTAGTAGCAACCGCTTTATTATCTAATGATCCAACAAATTCTAATTCTGCTTCATAGTTTCCTAAGTTTTCAAAAGCTTCACTTGTAATTTGCTGTCCATCCATAGTTTCTAAATGTTTTTGAGTTAAAAACACAAAGTTATCTGGTGTATCCATTCCATATGCAATTACCACTTCTGCTCCATTTTCGGAAGGAATTAAAGTATTGCTTAAAGCACCTGCTTTTAAACCAACCCAATTTCCTGGTTTTAAAATAGGATATATTTTTTTATCACTATTTTCAGTTTGTTCAATTATTTTTTCTACTTCTTTTGAATTTTCATTTCCGTTTACTGAACCGCTCATAATGTTTTGTTTTTATTATTTACTACAAAACTACAGAGGTATCTAATTTTTTTTATCACTGTATTCAGCTATTTCAAAATTTAACGGTTTATCTATTCTGGACGTTTTCTAAATAAAATTATAAAAAAAAGGTATTCTTAATATTAAGAATACCTTTTTTTTATAATTATTTCCTTGGAAATAGAAAACGTTACTAAATCTATAACATAGCGTTTAAATTTATAGATATGCTATACCTTCAATATTACCACTTTTTACATAAAAGAGTATATTACCAATGTGAGTTTAATGGTTCACATTTTTTTATTGCTTTAATAAATTCTCTTCTTTCATTATTTTTATTGCTTTTTCGGTTTCTTTTGTGCCATCTTTCATTGAACCTGGTAACATTATTATACGTTTCTTAATTTTTCCTTTTTCGTCTTTAAAAAGGACTTCAAATCTAGAACGCGTTATTCCGAATATTGCTTTTTTAAATTTGATACTCTTAATATCTATTCGTTCAATTATTGGTGTTGCAGAATTATTAATGCTTTTAAAGATTCCATATATAAGAAATAAACTAACTATTAAAGAAAATATCGATATCAAAATTTGACCTTTTTGAAAACTATCAAATGCTGAAAAAAGTAAAAAAGCAGCAATTCCTCCATAAATGATAAAAACTCGAGTTATGCTTTTTCCTACCGCCACGTTTGCAACATTTCCAATAATTCCGTCTCTTGTTAGAATAATCTTATCAGGTAAAATATGACAAAATCCTGTTTTAGTATTAAATTGTTTTTCCATTATTTTTAATAGATTTATTTTTTGTTTTCTAATTAATTTTCAACAGCTTCTTAAAACTTTATTCCTCAATTTCAAGCACTGTAAGTTCAATCATCTTCTTGTTTGTAAATTGATAAACTCCTTTACCGGAAACTTGTTTTGTAAAAAGCCTAATATCATCACCCGAAGAAACACCTACATTAACATCAAATAAAAATTCTGCTTTTTTAAAAGTGAAAGAATTAGTTGTAATATCTACAGAAATATTAGTTGGTTGCAATGTAACAGTCCAATAACTAGAAGCTTCGTTACCAAAGTTTGTATTCGCTAATAAATTTCCCCAGGTTTTATTATGGTTAGAAATTTGTACAGCTAATTGGGTTTGTATGTTTTCTGTTTTCATACTTATTGATTAAAAAAACTACCAATACGTACCTACTAAAAAGGTCATTCTTATAAAAGCAATTACACTTTCTGACGTTAGGTCTAAAGGTGCTTTTAAATCTGTAATTTCGTCTTCATCTACAAAAACCACAAACAACCCGTCTTTAAAAGCGAGTAAAACATTATCGATTGCTTTTTGCAAGTTTGCTAAATCGGTATTGGCTAATTCGCCAAATTCTACTTTACCACTTTCTGCTTTTTCTTGTATTTCGGCCGGACTTAAAAACCCAATTACATTAACTTCTGTTCGTTTTTTATTAAAAGCTTCTACTTGATTTTTTACACAACCAATTAATAATTCTTCTAAATTTTTAGGATTTTCTTCTAAAGTAAAAGGTACTTTTTTTACTTTCTTTTTGCCTAATCTTTTAAGTTGTAACGTTAATTCCATAATATGCTAAATGCTTTTTGCGTTAGGGATTGTCGTGGAAAGCCCACAGTGCGTTAGCACGAGGACTTGCAACAAAAGCCCGACCTCGCCTAAGCGAGGTAACGCCCTTATTATATTTATATTAGCTATTTATCTGTGCTAAAATTGTTGGATCTTGTATTTTATTATCTTCGGATAAAAGTTTCATTTTAGAAATAATTTCTGCCGATTTTGGATCGTCGTCTACAAATGGTAAAAACATACGTCCTCTGTGCTGACTATGCACCGGAATTATAGACAATGCTAATCCGTTTTTGCTTACTTGACCACTTCCTAAATGAATACTGTATTCGCCAAAGGTTCCTTTAATAAACACAAAACGTTCTTTAACGGTAATGTTTTTAAGCTTGAATAATTTTGCAGATTCGTCTGCCAAAGCAGCACGCATTTGCATGGTACTATGACTTGCTTCTGGATCTACACCACCAACATGCGCAACACTTACCACAAGATCTATATCTCGCATAATTTCACTAAAAATTACAGACGGAATCTCGGTAAGCGGAATTCTTTGATATGTATCTACAGAATGAAAACAGATATCTTCTATGGTTGGCGCTTCTGCTTCTGAGGGCGAATACCAATCTGCCATAGCATACATGGTTGCTATAAAACCTTTTTTGTGATATACTTTTTGCAAACCTTCTTCCATACTAACCGTCCAACCACGACTTCTTAAAAGTGCTATGGTTTTTTTAGGCTGAATTTGATGTCCTTGGTAACGTTCGGAACGATTTCTGTGTTCGCGCTCATCATCTGTAATTAAATACAACTCTCTAAATACTTGTTTAAAAGGCTGTGTTAAACGCTCTGCAAATAAGTGTTTCTGATACATATCCCATTCTATAGCTTTGTATAAATGAGAGGCGTGCGCAATAACTAAAAGGTCGTTTTCTTCTAATTGATGCGTTTTTCCGCTAGCATCTGTTAAAACATTTTCATTGTAAAAACCAGAAATTTCTTTTTCAGGAACATACATTACCAATTTACTCAACATTACTTTTACAATAGGATGCTGCATCATATTATGAATTTCTAGTGCTGTAAATTCATCTTCATTTACCATTGCATTTTCTAATGATAAACGAGTTCTACTGTATTGTCTAGAAAGGTATGTTTTGTTTTCTTTTAAAGCAATTACTTGTTTGTCTTTACGTAATTTGGCAGGAATATTTTTTAATGACTTCCCTCCTTTTGTAACTTTAATATCTGTTTTACCAAGATTGTTAATGACCAATTCTACCTCCGTTTCTTCTATGGAAATTTTAGAATTCTCCATAATTTTTTGAGTAGCTTTTGCTTCCATTGCCCAACTAAAACGTACACGATCTTGATAACCTGCGTTACGAGATAAATTGTCTAAACCAATTTCTACAGCAATAGCCTCACTTTCTTGACGTTGCGCTCCAAATTGTTTGCTTTCTTTTAAGAAATCTTGCAATAGGTTGTAACGCTTTAGTAAATCTTTTTCTGGTATGGTTTTACTTAACGGAATTAAGCCTAAAGCACGCACATAATCTTTATCTCGTTTGTCTTTAATTTTCTTTAATGTTTCGGTGATTTTTACTTCGCCTAACATTACGCTAGAATATAATTTTACTTGTCGGTGTCCGTTTCCGTCAGAAATATATTTGGCTGCGTCATGTAATAATTTCCAATTGGTTTTTCCGATGGTTTTATACACTCTATTAAACCAATCTACATCTATGGCACCAAGTGCAAAATCGCTTTTTGGAATGTTAGAATAACGAGAAATAATGGTTTCTTGTTCGCTATTCATACGATCTGAAGCGTGTGCTTGAAACCACCAAACGGCATCTTCTAATTTTTCTAATCCTAAATATTCGCCAATAACACCTGTCCATTGTGTTGCATAACAGGCAAGTTCTATCAAACGTTTTTTAGTAACTTTAGAAGCATCTGCACGTGCAGCAAAATCGGCATAACTTTCAGTATCTTTAAATAGAGATTTTTTAAGCATAGCACTAAAAATAGTTTTTTTACTCTCTCCATAATAACTATAACCACGTTCAAAATTATCTTTTCCTAAACGTTCTAAAATTCTAAATACATAATCTACACCTTCTACACGATGAATACCACTCATATAACCTGTTGCAGTGGTTTCTAAATCTCCACGTTCTAATTCTGTTTCTAATAAATTGGTTTTTAAAGGTGCTAATACGTGTTTAGGTACGCTGTCTCTTTCTATCCATTTATAGTTCATTCTATAATTAAAACCACCGTCCATAATGACCATTAATTCACGAGAATGTAAGGCTTGAAAACATAAATCATCATCGTTAATTAATCCTTTTTTATAAAGTCTTAAGGTTACTGCAATACTTGGGAATGGTACAATTCCTGGTCTACTGAATTGTTTTGTTATTACTTTTACATCTGCAGTAGTATTAGGATGTTCAATATCTTGCGCAACTAAATACATATAAAAGCTCCAATATTTTTGAACTTGTTCTTCTGTAAGAAGTTCTAAATTATTAATACTTAAACTTGGTACAAGTGGTAAAATGATGTTTGCCCAATTGTACGTTTTTTTATTATAGCGGTAATTAGAGGTTTGAAACTGAACTAGCTTAAGCTTGTCTGGAAAATTAGCAATCATATCTTCCATAACATCTAGCTTAAAATTAGCTATTGTTTTTTCTTCTACATAAACTTTAAATAGACGTTGTAAAATTTCATTATAAGCTTCAGATTTTGAGTTGTAACTATCTTCTTTATCTAAATTTAATCCGCCTAAATCTGGATAATATTGTCTTGCAAAAGCGCCTAATTCTTTGTAATCTCCAAATGGATTATTATGGTGAGTTAAATAACGGATTGCAGCGTGCATCTCAAAATCATTCAATTTACTTTGCTCGTACCAAGCAATCCATAATTTTGCTAAAGGAAGGTTCTGTAAATGATCTTCTGCAGTAGCATCATCACCTAATTTTTTTATACTACGAATCCCTTTTTCTATATAAGTGGTTGCTATTTCTCCTCTATATAGTTCTGCTTGATATTCGAAATGTTTGTTTTTAGTAACAATTGCTATTAACTTATTTACCTCTTTTACAATCTTATTAGCGTCTATAAATTCTTTAAATTTAAACCCTGCTGAATCGGAAGTGGTAATGCCTAATTTATCGAAGAAACTGGTCTTTTTTTCAAAACGAGATTGTGGTATGTATAACGGTGTTAAGTTATCATAATCTATAGCACCAAAACCATTACTATAATTAAACTCTTCTGCATTGTCAGAAAATTTATCTAAATAAACCTGTTCATTTTTAGAAATTCTAGGTCGTTCGTTATAGATACGTATTTGTTCTTCTACAAAGTTAGACTGTCTATTATCGTCGTGTAAAAGCGTTAACATTTCTAAACCACCTAAACGTTGATCTATACTTTTTGCTGTTACCAAATTTGTAGCACTGTTTCTTAAACGATCTGCTGGTAATTTTACCAATAACTGAATTAAAGAGGTGCGTAAATCTTTATGTTTTCTTCTTAATAAATCTTCTGCAATTTCTAAATCTTCATCATAAAGATGCATTCTACTAAACAAATTAAGTCCGGTAGCCATTAACAATTCGTTTCTGTTATAAATTGCTTTTCTTGCTAAAGCTCTTTTCCACGAATTTTTATCAAAATTTAAAGGTTCTTTTTTCTTAGAATCTTGTTGATAATTGTAAAAAGAATAACTGTAATCTATAGGGAAAACTTTACGAATATAACTCTCTCTAAATTCTGTTGGCAACAGTTCTAAATCGTTCGCCATTAATTCTAATTGCTCTTCTGTAGATCCGCTTAAAAGAAACTGATAAAAATAATAAGAGTTAGGTGTAAAACTCCACCAAGAGAATATTTTAGTTTCGAAAGTTTTACCTTTTTCTTCTGCTGCTTTTGCTACATCAAATAATTTTGAAAAAGTGTCATTATCTAATGAAGTATTGTGTGGTAAATTTACTGCCATCCAATGATCTAAAGCATAATCTTTACCAATTTCATTTTTGAAATAAGCAACTAAAGAATCATTTGTTCTGTCTGTTTTAGATATAAAATATAATGCTAAAATCTTTTTATTTCTATCTTCTGATGTATACACAAGATCTAACGCTTTGGCATTGGCTTTGTCTACATCTAAAATTGCAATAGACCATAAAGCGACTAAAACCTCTAAATTATCTTTACTTTTAAGAAGTGTATCGACTTCTTTTAAGTTTAAAATTAAAGATTGTGCCAATTCTAAAACTCTATTGATTACCGATTTTTTAGGCGTATCCCAATTTAATCCAAACCAAGTACTTACTGCTCTAGTAACACTACTAAAACGAGTAAGGTCGTTTTCTAAAACGATATTAATCATGTATTTTAAAGCTCCAAGACCAGCTTCGTCTAAAGATTCTAAAATAGTTTGCCTTAAACCTTCTTGACGTTGGGCTGCTAGTAATAACTTACCAACCATTTCCCAATGCTTTTCATTTTCAGAAAGTAATAACGCCTTTATAATATCTATACTAATACCACCAATTTCATCTTCAGCCTGAATAATATCGTCTAATAACTCATCAAACATCCCATCTCCATTATGCAGTAAGGTTGCTAAGAAATAACTACTTGAACCTGGAAAATACGTGCTGTATTGAAACTGTTCTTGTAATGTTAAGCCGCCAACCCCCCTTCTACTTAATCGTAAAAATTGCGTAAAAAACTGTAATTTATTACGTAATGTATCTTGCGTTTTTACAGATCTAAAAGCTTTTCTGTCATATCCTCTTTGATAAGGTAACGTATCCATAAAGTCCCACATATCGGCTAAATATGGAGTTTGAACAATACCATACAACTGTATGCCTAAACGCATTCCTTCTTCGGTTCTCCAAGGATTTATCGTAATTGGATTGTCAAAAATAGCAACAAAATCACTTACATTATAATAGTTTCTTCTTTCACCTTTATCAAAACCTCCTAATATTTTAGCTAAAACTCTATAAGGCTCAGAAAATGTACGAAATTCAAACCTATCTATTGCTGGTTTTTTATATTTTTCTATATATTTTTTAGCGTCTTCTACTGGAATCATATCTTTTAATTCTTTAAATCAATTATAAATGCTGATTATAAACCTTATCAAAAAAAGGAGTTATAATTAGTGGCAAGATAAAAGTACTTCAACTTTTTTTACTCACGGTATTTAGTGATATTTTTTTGTAAAGGTTTAACTTTTTAAAATGAAGGTGTATTATTAATATCACAGAATACAGTGATAAATTACATCCACTTTTAAAATAGGTTTGTAACACCAAAATAAAACAACCTTATGATACTTGCTAAGCACGAACTTGGTTTCAATTTTTATGAAGATGAAACATCTTTTGAAAAAATTAAAGCTTGTAAAAATTACCCAGAAGATTTTTATTATGAGATTTTTGTACTTGCTAAATCTACTAAAAACAAGCAGATTAGAACCGAATGTGCCAATATCATAAAAAAACAGGCACCAGAAGCTTTACAACTCGCCTTTAAGAGTCGAAAAAAAATAACGACAATACAAGATTCTCAATCTTTTAACAAAAAACTGATTGCTATATTAGAATACGGTGTACTTTCAGAAGACTTAGACCTTTGTAAACTATACACACTTGTTTGTAAGCGATTAACGCTTTCGCTTGAATATAGAAGTAAAGAAGTTATTGAACTTTTCATAGAAACACCACGTCTTTTAAGTCAGTTTAATGGTATTAAAGAATTAACAATTAGCACCTCTAGACAGGAAGAAGGTTTTAGTAATGTTGTAAACAACATAACGCAACTTACTTCATTAGAGAAACTTGAACTTAACATTGATTATAAATACATACCAGAAGAACTAGAACGATTAGTAAACTTAAAAGAGTTTATACTAGCAGCACCTAATTTGGTATGGATTCCCGTAGGAATAACCAAGTTAAAAGCACTTAAAAAGTTGGAGTTTAGAGGGAGTTTTTCTTTTGGTAATGACGATCCTAACCCTAACATAGTTAACTTTACTTGGCTTACAGAATTGACAAGTTTAAAGCATTTAAGAATAGGTTCCTTTACGGTACAAGACCTCTCTGATGTACAGCTTCCGGCAAGTTTAAAAGAATTAGAGCTTTTTAGGTTAGAAAATATAACCGCTTTACCAGAAACACTTGGTCACTTACCAAAACTAAAAAAATTGAGGCTAAGTGGTATGGAATCGTTAGAACACTTTCCTGCATCTGTTAGTGAATTTAAAACCTTAGAGGTTTTAGAAGTTATTCATTTATCTAAATTAAAGAAAGTTCCTGCATCCTTTATTTTTGGACCAAATATTAAACGTTTACTAGGTTTGTATACAGAGTTTATGCCTTATGGAGTAACCCCTGTAACTAAGCTAAAAAGAATCGTTTTTACCAATCCAGAGCTTCTTAGTTTTGTATTAGGTAATGCCTTGTCTTTTACTAATTTAAAAGAGATAGAAATTACTTGTGATGCACCAAAAAGAAGAAGTGCACATACGCTTTCTGCATTTAAAAAACTTAAAAACCTTAAGTATAGATTAGCGCATCATTTAGAATGGGTTTTAGAGGATATTCACGAATGTAAAAAGCTAGAAGACGTTTTTATTTATGGTATATATAATGGAGCTGATGCTGAAATAACGAACGCTGGTGTTGCTAATTTTCCTCAGTCATTTTCTAGAATAGAGTATTTGCAAACCTTAAAAGTGCACAGTGCAAAAGCACTTGTTTTAAATACAGATTATTTACCTATAAAGACAGATAGTCTTACCATTACAGATATAAAAGTAATTGAGCCGGGTATTGAAAATTTTGAGGTAAATCATATAAAAGTAATAAATACACCTATTACCGCATTGCAAAAGTTTTATTCAGTAATACGTGCTAAAAAAATAAAGTTAGACGATGTAAATAGTGTTAAAAATGAGACTTTAGATTTTGATAATTTTAAAGACCCTGAAAGCTTTAAAGATTTTATATTTAATAGTAATGTAAAAGGCTTAGATAAGGCATTAAAAGCACTTTGTAATTTACAAACACTAACCATTGATTTTAATGTAGATAATGCCAAACAAAACAACGGTTTAACCGCTTATACACACCATAATTTAAAGAACTTGACTATTAAAAATTTTAATGGTAACACTAGTGTTATTAAATTATTATTAGAGCATACGCCTCATCTAGAGTTTTTAGAAATTTACGATTGTGTAGGACTTGCCGATTTACCTAAGGTTACTTTAAACAAACTAAAAACACTAAAATTATTTTATAGCGATGATATACAGTCTATAGAAAACGTAACAGTGCCCAACATAGAACTTTTTAAAGTTTTATCGTGTGACAATTTTGGTTACAATGCTATGGTTACGGCATCACATTGGAAAACGCTTAAGTTTCTTTGGCTACAAAGCATTAGTCAAGATCTTGAAACCTACCCAGAGACCATTGCAGACTTAAATTTAGATACCTTTTTTATTGATGGATTTTTAACTAAAAGACAAATCCCGAAATGGATAGGCAGAATGAAATCCTTACGAGTTCTAGGAATAGAACAGTTTTATTATTGTCCATTACCGGAAGAATTAGCCGAATTAACCCAATTAAAAATAATGAGTATCAGAGGGTGTGATTTTACAGTACAAGTGTCTGATAAATTTAAGAATTTGAATTTAGAGGATTTAATTTACAGGTATTCAAAATTTAATGGAAACAATATGAAATCGTCTAAATTTCACGCATTAGCTAAAAATAAAATCTTAAAAGAAGATTTTGATAACAGATATGAAAAATATGATCTGTACTGCTAAAGAAATTTAAGCACAACGTACCGCAACTCAAATCCCTGTTTTCAAAAAAAAAAATATACTTTAAAAATTAACGATTACTATGACAAAACCAACAGAAGTCCCTGAATTCACCTATTATAAAATGGATGAATATTATGAAGATATTAAAAAGTGTAAAAACTTTCCAGAAGATTTTTATTATGAAATTTTTACGATTGCAAAAGCAACAACAGATAAAAAAAATAGAGCAGAGTGTGCTAACATTATAAAAAAACAAGCCCCAGAAGCTTTGCAACTAGCATTTAAAAGCCGAAAAAAAATTACACAAAAAGGAAGGAACGCAGCTAGAATGATTTCCTTTTTAGAATACGGGTTGCTATCTAAAGACTTAGAACTTCTTAAATTACACGATCTAATGACGAGAAAGAATAGAGAACTGGGATTTTTTTGGTTTTCGGTACATTTTTTAGATCGCTTGTTAGAACATCCTCATATATTAAGCCGATTTAACGGTGTTAAAAAATTGACAATCCATTTAAAAGATCAAGGTAATAAGTATGATAGTATTATTAAAGAGATATCAAAATTAACGTCGTTAGAAGAAATAGATCTCGAGGGAGAGTTTGAGCAACTACCAGAGGATTTTGGTAATTTATCAAATTTAAAAAAGCTAAAGCTTGTTGCGCCTTGTTTAAAAAGGTTTCCAAGTACAATGTCTCAGTTAACATCCTTAAAAGAAATACGTATTGAAGGCGCTTATTGGACTGGGAAATCTACTCCCAATATGAATCTAACTGATTTTAATTGGATTACAAAATTTACTGAATTAAAAGAGTTGAAACTACGTTTTATCGGCGTTCAAGATCTATCTCAAGTCAAGTTTTCAGCATCCTTAAAAGTTATAGAATTTTTTGGCTTAGATGAATTAATAGCATTGCCTAAAGATGTTAGTAATTTAAAGCAACTAAAAGAGTTTCAGGTTTTATCTAAAAGCATAGATAGCTTACCAAATGGTTTTGAAGATTTACCAAAATTAGAACTTTTTAAACTTAATGCTCCTAAGATAGATTCCATATCGTCTACCCTCTTTTTTGGAGACGAATCAAGATGTTTTGAAGAAACCCCTAGACCTAAATTAGAAACAAAAATTACATATAGCGAAACTAATATATCACCAATGACAGAAGTCAGTCTGCGAGAATCTATAGAAATAGATTCGGCTAAACTTCTGAACTTTGTGTTAGACAATGCTTCGTTTTTCCCTAATTTAAAGACGATAACTGTAGATTGTGAAGCACCACAAATTCCACATAAAACATCATTAGCAGCATTTAAAAACTTAACAACGCTTAACTATAAACTAGAGCATAAACTAGATTGGCTTTTTGAAGGGATAGAGCAATGTACAAATCTCAAAAATGTAGAACTATACAGATTTAAAGAGTGGCATACTAAAGATATAAAATTAGCGGTTAGAATTTTTCCAAATGTGTTTTCAAAAATAGCACAGTTAGAAAACCTGACGATTAAAAATGCGAGTGCTTTAGTTGTAGACACGGACCATTTACCTAAGCATATTACCAATTTAACTATTTCTGAAATTAAAGGAATAAAAGCAGGAACAGAAGAGTTTGATGTGTTTAATGTGGAAGTTAAAGCCACACCAATTCTTAATTTACAGGAATTTTATGCAGTAATTAGTGCGGCTAAATTTAATCTTGGACATAGAAATAATGATGTAAATAATGTCTTAAATTTTGAAACCTTTAGACATCCAGAAAAAATTGAATCGTTTGATTTTACCAGTAATGTGAGTCAGTTAGATAGCTTACTTAAAAACTTCATAAATTTAAAGGAACTTACCATTACATTTAAGAAGGCCAATTCAGAACATAATAATGGATTAACGGCCTTTAAACACACCAATTTAAAAGTGTTAAGAATTGATGATTATAACGGAACTACCGAAGCCTTAGAGCGGTTATTAACACACACACCAAACCTTGAATTCTTAGGGATATTTGAAGCCAAAGGTTTTGATGCTTTTCCAGCTGTAAATTTGCCTCAGCTTAAAAAATTATTAATGCAGAGTGTCGCGCTTAAAACCATAGACAATCTAAACGTTGAAACTATTGAAGCGGTAAAACTGATACATTGTGATCATATTAACGATGAAAGTATTGAAGCAATATCGCATTGGAGTTCTCTAAAACACCTTTGGTTAGAAAGCTTAGATGAAAATGGAGGCACATATCCAGAATCGATTTCTGAATTAAATTTAGAAACGCTTTTTATCAGTGCACATCATAAAGATGAAAAAATTCCGACTTGGATTGCCAATCTTAAAAACTTACGCGTATTAGGAATAAACAATTTTAAACAAGTTGTTTTACCAGTAGAATTATCAACATTAATACAACTTGAAGTATTAAGTATTAGTGGTTGTGATTTTTCTGAAAAAGTAGCCGAAGACTTTAGAACCCTTAACCTACAAAAATTGGTGTATTGGACGTCTAAATTTAATGGTAGCAATATGAAGTCTGAAATCTATGAGCCATTAGAGAACAAATTAGTATCTCAACGTAATTTTGATGATATAGATAGTGAAGTACCTTTTAGGGGGTAGCTAAAAAAAAAATTAGAGCGAACCGCAATCTAAAAACCCTATTTCCAAAAGAAATTTATACCCTAAAAATTAACGATTACTATGACAAGACCAACAGAAATCCCTGAATTCACCTATTATAAAATGGATGAATATTATGAAGAGATTAAAAAGGGTAAAAACTTTCCAGAAGATTTTTATTACGAAATTTTTACGATTGCAAAAGCAACAACAGATAAAAAAAATAGAGCAGAGTGTGCTAACATCATAAAAAAACAAGCCCCAGAAGCTTTGCAACTAGCCTTTAAAAGCCGAAAAAAAATAACACAAACAGGAAGGCACGACGATAGAATGATATCTCTTTTAGAATATGGATTGCTATCTAAAGACTTAGATCTTCTTAAATTATTTGATCTAATGACGAGAAAGAATAGAGAAATGAGATCTTTTCATCTTTCAACAGACTTCTTAGATCGCTTGCTAGAACATCCTCATATATTAAGACGATTTAATGGCGTAAAAAGTTTAGAAATCCATTTAAAAGGAGAAGGCAATACCTATGATAGTATTCTTAATGAGATATCAAAATTAACGTCTTTAGAAGAAATAGATCTAGAAGGTGATTATGAACAACTACCAGAGGATTTTGGTAATTTATCAAATTTAAAAAAATTAAAACTTGTTGCTCCTTGTTTAAAAAAGTTTCCAAGTACAATGTCTCAGCTAATATCCTTAAAAAAACTACGTATTGAAGGTGATTATTGGAATAGAGCATGTAAGGTCAACCTGAATTTAAATGATTTTAATTGGCTTACAAATCTTACGAAATTAAAAGTATTAAAGCTGTACCATGTAGGTGTCCAAGACCTGTCTCAGGTCGTGTTTCCGGCAACCTTAAAACGTATAGAATTGTTTTACTTACATGAATTAACAGCATTACCTAAAGATGTTAGTCATTTAAAGCAACTAAAAAAGTTTGAAATGTTATCTAAAAGCATAGATAGCTTACCAAGTGGTTTTGAGGATTTACCAAAATTAGAATATTTTGAGCTTATTGCACCTAAGATAGATTCCATATCATCTACCTTATTTTTTGGCGATGCGTCTAGATGTTTTGGAGATACACCTAGACCTAAATTGGTAACAAAAATTACATATAGCGAAACTAATATATCACCAATGACGGAAGTAAGTCAGCGAGAATTTATAGAAATAGATTCACCAAAACTGCTTAACTTTGTGTTAGATAATGCGTCGTTTTTCCCTAAATTAAAGACGATAACAGTGGATTGTGAAGCACCAGAAATTCCACATAAAACAGCGTTAGCTGCATTTAAAAACTTAACAACGCTTAATTACAAACTAGAGCATAAACTAGATTGGCTTTTAGAAGGGATTGAGCAATGTACAAAACTAAAAAATGTAGAATTATACAGGTTTCAAGAGTCTGGTACTAGAGATATAAAATTAGCTGTTAGAGTTTTTCCTTCAGTATTTTCAAAAATAACGCAGTTAGAAAACCTTACCATTAAAAATGCGAGTGCTTTAGTTGTAGACACCGACCATTTACCTAAGCATATTACCAATTTAACTATTTCTGAAATTAAAGGCATAAAAGCAGGAACAGAACCTTTTGATGTGTTTAATGTGGAAGTTAAAGCCACACCAATTCTTAATTTACAGGAATTTTATGCAGTAATTAGTGCGGCTAAATTTAATCTTGGACATAGAAATAATGATGTAAATAATGTCTTAAATTTTGAAACCTTTAGACATCCAGAAAAAATTGAATCGTTTGATTTTACCAGTAATGTGAGTCAAATAGGTAGTTTGCTTAAAAACTTCGTGAATTTAAAAGCGCTTACCATTACGTTTAAAAAAAATAACCCAGAACATAACAATGCATTAACTGCTCACCAACATAAAAATTTAAAAGTATTAAAAATTGATAATTATAACGGAACTACCGAGGCTTTAGAGCGTTTATTAACACATACACCAAACCTTGAATTTTTAGATGTATTTGAAGCCAGAGATTTTGATGCTTTTCCTGCGGTAACATTGCCTCAGCTTAAAAAATTAATAATGCAGAGTGTGGCTGTTAAAACTATAGACAATCTAAAAGTAGAAACTATTGAAGCGGTAAAACTGATACAATGTGATCATATTAGTGATGAAAGTATTGAAGTGATATCGCGTTGGAACTCTTTAAAACACCTTTGGTTAGAAGGTTTAGATGAAAATGGAAGCACATATCCAGAATCGATTTCTGAATTAAATTTAGAAACGCTTTTTATCAGTGCACATCATAAAGAAGAAAAAATACCAACTTGGATTGCGAATCTAAAAAATCTACGTGTTTTAGGAATGAACAATTTTAAGCAAGTTGTTTTACCGGTAGAACTAGCATCATTAAAACAGCTGGAAGTATTAAGTCTTAGTGGTTGTGAGTTTTCAGAAAAAGTATCGGAAGACTTTAGAAATCTTAACCTAAAGAAGTTGGTATACTGGACCTCTAAATTTAATGGTAGTAATATGAAATCTGAACTCTATGAGCCATTAGAAAATAAATTAGTGTCTCAACGTAATTTTGATGAAGAAGATAGTGAAGTGCCTTTTAGGGGGTAGCTAAAATGTTTATTTTGGAATAAGAATAGGTTTGTTTACTAAAATGAAGTTGTTCGTTTAATTTGATTAACAATTAGACTAACAACTTCATTTTTACAAAAAATATATTGTTTCGCTGCTCTATCAATTTATAGCAATTTAAGCTATACTAATAAGATGATATACCTTTATATTTGCATTAAATAATTCACTAAATCCTTCTACTTAAAAGGAAATATTGTATTAGCAAAGAATAAAACAATGAAATGTCCGTGTAATCCATCCAAGTTATATGTTGATTGTTGTAAAAAAGCGCATCAAAATATACATACTGTAGCTACCCCAGAAATTTTAATGCGTTCAAGATATAGTGCATTTGTTATGGCTAATATTGATTACCTACAAAAAAGTCACCATAGTACAACTAGACCCTCTAACCTCGAAAAAAAGGAAATATTAACTTGGACAAAATCCGTAGAATGGGTAAAACTAGATGTTTTAGAATCTACAGAAAATACGGTTGAATTTAAAGCATATTTTCACGAAAATGAATCTTTAAATCTGATACATGAAAATTCCTTTTTTTCAAAGGAAAATGATCATTGGGTATATCAGTCGGCATTGTAAAAGGATTAATATATTCCCTAAAAAAATTAGGGTACAGCTTTAAAATAAATGATCTAAATAATCCTAAAGAATAAACATCTTATTTTTTTAAAAAATTTTAAAAGCATCATTTTTTGTTTACAATATTTACATTTAGGAAATATCTTAATTATTACAATAATCTTAAATGACTATAAAACCATTACCGAGCCTTCAATTAGTTTTGATAAATGTTTTCTAACATGGTATCACTACTCCATTTGCCATATGTTTAGAAACGTATTTTTAAAAGCAATATCATTGCTTGTTACTAATGTATTTTCTAAATAAGTATTTATGCAATTAATTCGATCACTTCCGGAAGGATGTGTAAAAGTAGTATCACCCAATAAATCTTGCAAAAAAGGAAAATTAGAGGTTAACAAATTAAACTCTTTATTCAGTTTGGTTTTAATTAAATGGATAGCTATTAAGTCTGCTAAATATTCTGCTTTTTTATAATCATTTGTTACAGTACCTTTAGGGATACTTCCTTGTAAATCAAAAAGCCTTGCTTGTTTTATAGTTACAATATGAGCAACTTCATGTGTTAAAGCAAATAATTGAATATCTTCTTTGGTTAAATTTACCAAACCCTGACTCACTTCTACATAACCAAAAGCTGCTCCTGCATTTATACCTAAATCGTTTTTATCTATTTTAAACTGTGTAGGTATTTCTGTATCTGAATATTCTTTAAATAAAGGTAAAACAGATTCGTTATATATTTTAATTATTTCTTCTTCTTTTGTTAATGGAATCTCTTCATTTTCAGGAAGTATTACTTCGTTTGAAGAATTAGAATTACAAGCAAACATCAAAAAAGAAAAGAGTACTAAAAAGGATTTCTTCATTTTAAAATAAGTTTTATAAAAACAAACACCCTTAAAATTAAGGGTGTCTGTGTAATAAATAAAAAAGGGGAATTAATTGATCTAATTAGTTAGCGTAATATGTAAATGTTCTAAGTACCGTTAAGCCGAATTCACTATTAGTATAAGAAGATTCTAAAGGATAATCATCTGTATTATATACATAAGAAACATTAGCATCTGCTGTATCACGAGTAAGAGGATTGTTTGTATTTACAGCATCAAAACCAACATTAATTGCAGCATATGCAGCTGGATAAATTCCTTTAAAAGGATTGTTTTTTGTGTCATAAGTTGCTTCAGAAGGATTTGTTTGAGCTGTTCCTCTGTTCGTTTTTATAACATTACCATTAGCGTCATATTCAAAAGTAGTAATATCATCTACTAAAGCATCATCACCTTCATGATTTGTTCTTTCTTCTTTAATTAAGTTTCCAGATGTATTATAGGTATAGATATAAGTATAAACTAACACATCGTCTTCTTTGTATTCACCTTTTACAATTTGACCATTTTCATAAGAATAAACCGTACTTGTTGCGTCACTTGTTTTTTCAATAACTTGGTTTTTATCATCATAAACTAAAGTAAAAACAGAAGCTCCAAATCCTTCATCTATAGAGATTTTATTTACAAATCCAAAATTATCATCATACCCATAAGTAGTAGTTGTGCTTGCTGCAAAAAAAACATAATCTTCCGTAAAAACAGCTGTTTCTAATTGAGATCCACTACCAACTTCACCACGAACATTAACAGTTACAGTATAGTTTTTAGTAGTTACTTCATCTTCTGCAGTTACTACAAAAGTTTTTGCTTCTCCGTCTACAAAAGTAATTCCTGTATCTGAATTTGGAGAGATCGTTGCATTTTCTGAAACTGTAATAGTAGGTACAACTGCTGTTAATTTTGTTCCGAAAGGGACAGTTACAATAATATCTGTTCCTAAATCGTAAACAATATCATCAGCATTTACGCCATCAATAGCAATTGTAAAATCTGTAATGGTTGCCAAAGACGATAAAATTGGAGCATCATCATCACTAGAACATGAAACAGTAGTTATAGCTAAGGCTAAAAAAACACTAAGGATAGAAAAAATTTTCTTCATAATTTAAAATATTTAATTGGGTTGTTTTTATCTTTTTGTTGAAATTGTAACCTATAAGATAACAACAGGTTACAACGGTTTATTATTTATAAATTAGGGTTATTAATAGTTGCATCATTAGGAAAAGGAATGACATATCTGTCGTCATTATTCTCTAATGTGTAGATTACTCCGTCAAAAATCTTAGTTAATTTAGGTTGGTTAGTTCTTCTTAAATCATTCCACCTTTGACCTTCAATTGCAAATTCTCTTCTACGTTCTTCTAAGATTTCTGCTTTTAGGTCGTTACTATTTAATGAATTTACGTTTGCTTTATAAGCAATAAAACCATCGGTTGTATATCTATTTTCTGCAAATGAGATTAACTTCTCTTTTGCCAAAACATCTTCATTTAATGCTGCTAAACATTCAGCAATGGTTAAATGTAATTCTGCTGTTCTATAAGAAACCTTAAATTTAGTTTCTGCACTTTTATTAGAACTAAAACTTCCGTCTGTATTTTCTTTAAAATAAAGCGAAAAACGGACATCTGCTGTTTGATTATAAGCATCAATTAAAGTCTTAGAAATAGTTGTATTGTTAACCAGATCAAAAGAAGCAACTGTTTCTAATGCCAAAATAGATTCTACAGCGTTATATTCTGATGGCATTATAGAAGTGTCTATATTTAAATTTTGAATTTCTGCATTGATTGCCAAAGCTTCATTTGCCAAATCAATCGCTTTCTGCCACTCTTGTTGGTATAAATAAACTCTAGATTTAAAAGCTTTTACAGCGATCATAGAAAATCTATAGTTATAACCGGCCTCTTGTTTTTGGATATTAATTAGAGATTCTGCCATGGTAAGATCGCTTAAAATTAAGGCATACACATCTTCAACAGTTTGTACTAAAAACTCTTTTTCGGCATCATATTCTAAAGTAATTGGCACACCAGCATCTGTATTTGCTGTTGATTTATTGTAAGGTTTCGCATATAAATTAATCAACTCGAAGTATTGCATTGCTCTTAAAGCATACGCTTCTCCTACCAATTGCTCTTTATCTGATTGATTTCCTTCAATAGTTGCTTCACTATTTATTACGTGATTGGTATAAAAAATAGTATTGTATAAACTTGCATACGGAAAAACACTTGTTAAAGGACTTGGATTTACATCATTCCAGATAAAAAGATCCTCATATTGTTCTACACCCAAAGCATCTGCACTTAAAGCCAATTCATCAGTTCTGTACGTTGTTAATACTTTAGATTCTTTTGTAATTGAATATGCAGAAGTTAAAAAACTTCTATATTCTTCTACAGATTTAGGTATAACTTGTCCTACTGGTTCTATATCTAAGTACTTATCACAAGAGATAAAACTTAAGGTTATAAAGATGCTGTATATTATTTTTTTCATAAACTCTTTTTTAAAAAGAAAGATTAAATCCTGCTGAAATAATTCTAGGAATCGGTTGTGCATACAAACTTCCATAGGTTTCTGGATCAAAGAATCCGTTGTAATCTGTACCAATAACAAATAAATTACGTCCTTCTAGATTGAAATTTAAACTTGATATTTTTAACTTTTTTAATTTCTCTTTTGGTATGGCATAACTAAGTTTAATACTGCTTACGCGTATGTAAGAAATATCTTTAACCCAAATATCTAGATCGTTATAAGTTTGCCCATCATCTGAAGAGTTAAACCAAGTGTACACTAAATCTGTATCGAAACCGGGTGATGTTAATCCTATTAAAGCTGGATAATTCCCTGTACCTGCTTTTAAAATATCTGTATTGTAATTGTTTCCTGGTTGTGCTAAAGCAAGATTGTAACTTGGTGCTGCTTTTACGGTTTGCTTAATATTAAAATTAGTTAATACACGTAAATCAAACTGTTTGTGTTTAAAACTATTTCTAAATCCTCCGCTAAATTTAGGAGTTCCATCGCCTACATAAGAGTATAAGTTTCTATGTTCTTCTCTTGTTAATTGATTTCCATTTGTGCCTTCTTCTAAATTATAAAAATCTACTGCAGACACTTTTTTACCATCTTTCCAAAACAAAGGCAATCCGTTGCTATCTAAACCTGCTGTTTTAATTGCAAAAATGGCATTTACACTATATCCTTTTAAGGAAGGTTTAAAGTCTTCTTCTCTAATTTCTATATTATCAACAATACTTTTATTGTGAGAAATATTAAATCCACTCGTCCATTTAAAATTAGGTGTATCAATATTTGTGGTATTGATAGAAAGTTCAAATCCTTTATTACTTACAGTTGCCCAATTGGTATTGATAAAATTATAGCCACTCTCTAAAGGCACCGATCTTAAACCAATTAAATCGGTACTTTTTCTGGCATAATAATCTCCGGATATATAGATTTTATTATTAAACAATCCTAGATCCAAACCAATGTTTGAGGATACTGTTTTTTCCCATCTTAAATCTGCATTAGGCGCATTTAAAGCTCTAATAGTTTCTTCACTAACACCTGGTAAAATAGAAGATGTATAATATTCTCCAACCACAAAAGGAGATGTTGTTTTGTCTATATTTCCTTGTACTCCGTACGATGCTCTTAGTTTTAAATCGCTTACAAAATCTAAATCATACATAAAGTCTTCTTTATACACATTCCAAGAACCTGCAAAAGACCAAATAGGTAAGTATCTATATTTAGGATTTACCCCAAATAAGTTAGAGCCATCATATCTTAAACTCGTAAAAGCTGTGTATTTTTGATCATACGTATAAGAAGCTGTTCCGAAAAAAGAAGCATACGCATTCTCACTATATGTTTTTTGATAAGGATCAAACAAAGAATTTGTTAATGAACGTTCATCTGTAATAGCAATAGACGTTAAAGTATTGCTATTATAACCAAAACCTTTGGTATGTATTTGGGTTCTCTTATTTCTTCTAAATTCTGTCCCCAACATAACATCTAACTCATGTACATCATTAAAAGAAGTGTTGTAATTTGCTGTTGTTTTCCAGTTATATTGAAAAACATCTGCATTCCAATTCTGAATAATTCCGCCTTTAGGCATATAATACGAAGTACCTGTAGATGATGCATATTGAGATCTTTGCTCATATTTACGGGTATAGTAACTTTCTTCACCACTATATTTTTCTGTCTTATCAAAATCTAATTGTAAACCTAACTGTGTATTAAAATGAATCTCTTCATTTACTTTATAACTTGCATCAAAAATGGCTTTTAATGAACTCGCTACTAACTCATAATTGGTATTTTCTCTTTCTTCTAAAATATTATAATTTAGATTTAAGTCTGATCTTTCTACCAAATCTGGATCATAAACATAATTACCATCTGCATCTTTTATTTCTAAATATGGATTGGCATTTCTAGAATAGTTAGAAGGATTTGTATACGCATCTGCACCAGTTATGTAAGATGATGTTATTGTTTGGCTACCAAACAACGCCACACCTACTTTTAATTTATCATTTACATTAAAATTATCTTTTAACGTAATATTAAATCGTTTCTGACCAGTACCTTTAGTAGCTCCTGTTTCATCAAAAATTCCTGTAGAAAAATAGTAATCATTATTTTCTGTTCCTCCAGAAATACTGACACCATATTGTTGGTTTACTGCCATTTGATATAGCTCGTCTCCCCAATTAGTATTGATGTTTTTTAAATTATTGATGTCATTTTGAGCGGCACTAGAAATACTAGCAAAACCATTATCTCTAAAATTATTATACTCGCCATAATTATTTAAAATTCTAGCAACTCCTCCTCTATCTTGTTGATATTTTAAATCTGGTCTACTTGCCAATAGTAATTCGAAATCTACTTTTTCCGAAGAGTTCATTAAATTCAACTTACTAAAATCTGGTTTTTGAGTTACAAATACATTTGCGTTTACATTGATACGCATTGCACCCTTTTTACCATTTTTACTAGTGATAACAATTACTCCATTGGCAGCTCTTGCTCCATAAATAGAAGTTGCAGAAGCATCTTTTAAAACGGTAATACTTTCTATATCTTCTGGATTTAAACCTGCAATTGGATACGATTGTAAATTATCTATATTGTCTTTATCTCTAAAATCTTGTGGAATATCATTTCCGTCTAACGGAATACCATCTAACACCCATAATGGATCTGAAGAGCCATTTAAAGTAGCGGCTCCTCTAATAGATATTTTTGAAGGAGCTCCTGGAGCACCACTTATTGGTTGAATGGCAACACCCGATAATTGACCAACCAACATTTGATCTACACTAGAAACACCTGCCTGATTAATATCTGTCATTTCTACTTTTGCGTAAGCAGATGTTATTTTACGTTTTTCAATTTTTTGATATCCTGTAACAATAATTTCATCTAAACTTTCTGCACTTTCCTTTAAAACAACTGTTAGGTTTGAAGTTACATTAGAGATATCTATTTTTTCTGTTTCATAGCCGATATAAGAAATCAAAATGTATTTAATGTCTGCTTCTACTTTTAAAGAAAACGCTCCATCAAAATTTGTGGTAGTACCTAACATGGTACCTTGTATAACTCCTTTGGTATTCGTTTCATTTCCTATTATTGCCGATGACGCGTAGACCGATGCACCAACAATAGGCATTTGGAAGGCGGCATCCATAACTTTTCCCTTAATTACTTTTTCTTGCTGAGCAAAAAGTAAACTCGGAATAAAAATTAATATGTATATTAATTTATTCATGATTTAGTTTTTCAAATTATATTCAATTCTTGCTATTAAGTCACTATAATGTGCTTGAGTAGCTCTATCTCCTCTATGTTCTTTTTTCTTTAAAAGCTTTAATATTTTTTCTAATGCAGCTCTTTTATTGGTACCTATATCTGCTACTCTTGGTAGGTAAGAAAAGTGTACATTTTTAAAGGTATTAGCATCTTCTGAAATGGTCTTTTCTTTCGTTTTTTCTAATAATTTATTTCGATCTACAGTTAATACATCCACATAATTTTTCTGAGTAATTCTATCAAACATATCTAAAGACTTTCCTTTTTCTGTTTTCTTAAAAATGGCTTCAAATAATTTATCAAATAAATATTGTTCTGTAAATACGTCTTTATTGTCTTTTGATAAAACCTTATTCTCTGTTATCCTCATCAATCTATCTGTTTTTATCAGCGCATAAATTGCATTGGTTTGATGAATGCGTAACATAGAAACAGGCGAATAAAAGCGTTCTCCATCTGGCGCATCTCTTACTGCAAAAACCTTATTAATAATTTTTGGCATAAATAACCATTTTTGAGGTAAAACAGCATTTTTTATGATATAACTCAATGCCTCTTTTTGTCTTTTAGCAGATACTGGTTCAAAAGTATTTTTGCCATCTCCATAAACCGTATTGTTTACATAAACGCCACCAATATTTGCCATTACATGACCGTTATAAGTGCCCCATTGGTCTATTACCGCTTTGTATAATTTTGAAGCTTTGTAATAATCTTGTCCTTCTGCTGCTGTCCAATCTAAAATATTTGGCAATATTCTTTTTAAGTTCTTCAATCCGTATTCACTCGCTTTTACAGCATTATCACCTAAATCTTCACTTTGAGATCTCGGGTCAATCACTTGAGCTTGTTGCGGTCCATAAAAATATAAAGGATCATTTTCGTGTTTACGAATCCATTGGTTTAAAACCGGAAGTTCTTCATGAGCAGATGTATTTTCAATCCAGCGATATCCCCAATCAATTGCATATTTATCATATACACCAATTTTAGGAGTGATATCTGTAATTTCATCTTCTGGTTGCGCTACATAATTAAAACGAGCATAATCCATAATAGAAGGAGCTGTTCCGCCCATTTTAGCGGTAAACGTTTTAGATCTTAAAGAATCTACTGGGTAGCTAAATGATGCGCCCATATTATGTTTTAATCCGAAGGTATGACCAACTTCGTGCGAAGAAACAAAACGAATTGCCTCTCCCATATGTTGTTCAGAAAATTTATTAGGTCTTGCTTTTGGATCAATTGGTCCCGTTTGTACACGAATCCAAGAATGCAATCCTTTCATTAAATTATGCCACCAAATAATATCTGATTCTAATATTTGTCCACTTCTAGGATCTACTACAGAAGGTCCCATAGCATTTTGTTTTTCTGATGCTGCATACGTAATTACAGAATAGCGAACATCATCTGCATCAAAATTCTTGTCCTCATCCGAAGGAAACTTTACTTTTAGCACATTTTTAAATCCAGCAGCTTCAAAAGCTACATTCCAATCATACACACCTTGTTCTATAAAAGGTCTCCATTGTTTTGGCGTAGCAGGATCTAAATAGTAAATGATTTGTTCTTTGGGTTGCACCAATTCTCCTCGTTTGTATTTTTCAATATCTTCTTCTTTAGGCTCTAATCTCCATCTTGTAATCATTCCTCTAGACTCAACTTCTTGTTGATCATCAGAAAAATAATCCATTGGCTTATCAAAATACCCAATACGTTTGTCTGAAAAACGAGGTTTCATTACATCTGTTGGCAATAAAACAATATTAGTAGTAACTCCAATTGTTAAAGGTAAAGCTGCACTTCCGCCCTCTTTAACAGAAGTCGTTAATAAAGATTTTACAACAATATTTTTAGGGAAAGATTTAATTGTTTCTAAAATAGATAAGTTTGTTTTTAAACTCCCCCCCAAACCTATATTGGTTAACAAATCACTAAAACTCTGTTCTTTACCGTTAAATATTTTATTTACTTTAATAAATACGGATGTAGAATCTGTATTTATTGCTTCTATTTTAAACTCTTCTATAATAGACTCACCAAAATTATCTTTTACAGATAAAGTAATTGCATCATTTTCTGGAGATTGAACTCTTGGATTCACCGTTTTAACCCAAACTTTGTTTAGAATAGTATCTTTATAAAAGCGAATTAACTTAGTTTCAAAAGTCATTCCTTTATTTAAGCCATGTCCGTTTAAAGCATAAGGAACACTAGACACCTTATTTACAATTAACAAATCTCTAGACAATAACGAATCTGGAATTTCGAAATAATAATCTTCTTTTATACTGTAAACATTAAATAATCCTTCTTTAACATTCCCTTCTTTTAAAAACTTCTGATAGGTAAGTTTTTTATCATCAGTAGATTTTATAGAATCTTTTTTTTCGTCATTAGCTGTTTCCTTTTTATCTTGAGAAAAACCAGATAAAGAGGTAAGTATCAAAAGAGAAGTCATTAAAAATGGAACCAATAAAGCACCTTTAAAAGAGGATGTTTTCATAAATAATAGTGTTAAAACATCAAATTTGCATGATATCAACAACTTAGCAAAACGGAATAGAGTGAACTCTATAAAAAACGGAGTGAAATACTGTTTTTAGGTTATATAAGGCAATGTGCAGACAAATTTACCGTCTACAACACCTGTTTTAAAGGTAGCAATTTGATAATATTGGTAGGTATTCTCTAAATAATTCAACCCAATATGATGGCTATCTTTAGCTTTATGCTTTCTTGGTGTAAAATTATTTTTTACAGTAATAAAATCTTTATCAATAATAATCTCTATAATTAAAGGCTTTATTTTAGTGATTTCATTATGCTTTATCGCATTTTCTACCAAGGTTTCTAAAGACAAAAAAGGAATCTTTCTTAGCAAAATTTCAGCATCACAATTATTAACGATGGATACACTTAAGCTTTTATTAAATCTAATTTCTTGCAAAAAGACATACTGTTCTAAAAAAGTAATTTCCTTTTTCACAGAAATTAAATTTCCTTCACGCTCTTCTAAAAGGTATCGATATACATCAGCAAGTTTTAATACAAATTGCTGAGATAAATCTGGATTTAAATCAATTAAAACATGCAAAGAATTTAAACTATTGAATAAAAAATGTGGATTTATTTTTTTCTTAAGTTGATTTAATTGCAGAATAGCATTTTCTTTTTGATACTTCTCGTTGCTATTTATTAAATGTTCTTTTTCTTCTACAACCTTTATATTCTCTACATATTCTTTTTTTAACTGTAATCTAGAAACCAATAAGATTAACATAAATGTAGAAAAAGCTAAAAAACTAATCCAAGAGAAATACCCTTGTATATTTTTTGTGGTTTCTTTTAAATGAATATCTATAGGAAAACTAATAACTACTATTAAAGGTGAATTTCCGGTCATTATGGTATCAAAATAACGTAAAACTTCCAACCCAAGAAATTCTGATATTGCTTTATCTTTTAACGAATTGACATTATCAGGCACATAATATCCATTAATTTTAAGGGAACTTTTTAAAATTTGTTCAACAGAAATGGTATTAAAATACATGTCTATTTTTTTACCGATGTATTTTGTATCGGGATGTAGCATACAAATACCGTCTTTATTGGCAACTACCGTATAACCTCCGTCTCCTTTATAAGTTTCAGAAAAATAACTCCATAATGAGATTAAATCTACATCGTACCCTGTATAAACATTCTTATTGTTTCGCAATTTTTTTGCATATATTTTTCTATTAATTACGTTACCTTTCTTAGTTAGAATTGTATCAATTAAAACATCTTTATTTATAAATTGAATCTCTTTTAGTAATGCTTTTATTTCTTTTTGATACAAGCTATCTTTCTTATTAGAAAAATAATTTTCATTTACATCATTAGAGCTTATTATAGACACAAAACTATTATGAATACTGTGATGCTCTAAGGCTAAATCTGAAGTAAAAAGTAATTTCTCCTTTACAAACTCGAAAGAGTTGTTTTCTAAATTTTGTAAGATTTTTTGTGAATTTTTAAAAGAATTATTCAGTTGATTAAATTCGAATGCAACAATATTCTCTTTAGATTTTAAATTCCCTTGAATTATATCTTGAATTAATTCTTCTGTTACTGATGTAATTTTAGGAGTGATTAACGAATTACCAACAAAAAAAATAGCGATCAACAATAAACTGATATACAAATATTGCTGATTCTTTTTTAATCGGGTACTAAATTTAGATGATTGCATATTAATTATTTAACCATTCTTTAAACTCTCGAACATTTTTAGAACTAATTAAAATAAAATCGTTGCCTTTAGAAAAAGGTTCTAATTCTATTTTTAATCGATTCTGACTGTATTTTATAATTGTTTTTATAGCACTATGTCTTACAATGAATTTTCTATTTATTTTAAAAAAATCCTTTTTAGATAATTTTAAATCTAAATTCAATATAGTATCGTCATACAAATAACTTTCTCCTTTAGTAGTAAATAAAAAAAGTGATTTATTTTCTGCCATAAAATAGGCTATCTCACTATCGCTAATCGAAATTAATTTTTCTCCTCTAGAAACTAAAAATCTTTTTTGATTTGTTTTACTTTCTTTAGAAGTGTTTAAATGAGATAATAAATTTTCTAAATCACTATAATCAGTAACTGGTTTTGCTGTATAGTTGGTGTATTTTTCTAAAGCAGTATTTAATTTGTCTTTATCATAAGGTTTTAATAAATAATCGATAGCAAAAAACTGAAACGATTGTATTGCATATTGATTAAAGGCGGTTGTAAAAATAATAGGAATTTTAATTTTTAAATTTTCAAAAATCTCAAAACTTTCTCCATCTCCTAGATGGATATCACTTAAAATTAAATCGCAACTGTTATTTTTAAACCATTCTATAGATTGTGCAACACTTTCTAATCGTTTTTTAATACGTATCGGATAATTACTTTTTAATAATAACTTTTCTAAAGATGCTGCTGCCAAATCTTCATCTTCAATAATAACAATATCCATTCTAAATTGATTTATAATTTTAAAGCCGAGGGTAACTTACTCAATATTATTATAAATAATTATCGTTATTTATAATGATATTGAAAAGCAAAAATACAAATCTTCATTAGAACTAAATTATATAAAAAATATAGGATTTTTTTATGTAAAAAGTTAGTCATTCAGACGTTTTGTTAAACTTTTATAAATTATTTTATATAATGGACAAAAAAAAGGATACTAAAATAGTATCCTTTTTAAGTTAAATAAAAATATTAATTATTCTTTAATAAATTTTGCTGTTGCAAATACGTTATTTATAGAATACTTAATTAAGTAAATTCCAGAGGATAAATTAGAAACATCAATAGATTCGTTATTTTTATTGATTTCCAAATTCATTATTTGTTTACCCAATAAATTATAGATAACGGCACTTTTAATAGGGGTTTGAGCTGAAATGTTTAATCTACTTGTAGTAGGGTTAGGAAACAACGAAATTTTTATTAATTCATTATCTTTTACATCTGCTGTTGCAGAATTAAATAAAACAACATCATCAATATAAAAGGTATTGTTTGCACTTCCATCTCCCATGGTTCCTAAATCGAAAATTAAAACAACACTGTCATAAGATCCGCTTGGAATTGCTGAATAATCGAACGTAATTGTTTCCCATGCATTTGCTGTAGATATGGTTACTTCTTTCTCGAAACTAGTAGCTGGACTTGCTGAATTTTCTACTTTTAATAATACTTTAGCGTTTGCTCTTGGAGAATATACTTTCATTGTAAAAGTATCATTCGCTGCAAAATCCATTGCTGAACTTAATTTGACGACACTTCCTCCCCAAGGTTGACCTGCATTTTTCACCATTTTACCAACATTTTCAGAAGAATTGTCTGCATTGTTATAAG
This sequence comes from Polaribacter sp. R2A056_3_33, assembly GCF_019278485.1. Classification (NCBI taxonomy): domain Bacteria; kingdom Pseudomonadati; phylum Bacteroidota; class Flavobacteriia; order Flavobacteriales; family Flavobacteriaceae; genus Polaribacter; species Polaribacter sp. R2A056_3_33. Next base: position 3,407,169 of record NZ_CP058984.1, on the reverse strand, counting down.
GGTTTGTTTCTGTGGTGACAACTCCTCCGTCAAAATTGGTCCATGTTGTTGCACTTTCAAAATCTAGAGGTAATGCTACTGTAGGTAGTACAACGCCTGAAGAAGACAACGTAATATCATCTATATAAAAAGTATAATTTGCGCTTCCATCTCCCATTATGTCATTGTCAAAAATAATAACTAATTTTTCATAAGAAGCCGTTTTACTTATTGCTGCATAATCAAAAGTTAAAGTTTCCCATCCATTAGCAATTGTTGTTAGAACTTCTTTACTATAATTAATTCCTGCATCTCCAGAATTTTCTACTTTTAATAATACTTTTGCTCCTACTCTTGGTGAATATACTTTCATTGTAAAAGTATCATTATTAGCAAAATCCATTGCAGAACTTAAGGTTAACGCACTTCCTCCCCAAGTTTTACCTTCAAATTTTACCATCTTACCAACTTTAGTAGAAGTATTGTCTGCATTGTTATAAGGGTTTGTTTCTGTTGATACAACTCCTCCATCAAAATCTGACCAAGTTATTTCGCTTTCAAAATCTAATGGTAACGAAGCAGTACCTGCAACAGGAGCTAATGGTGCATCTGTTAATTTTTCTGCATTAAATTTTATATTATCAATATAAATGGTATTACCTTCTGCTCTATCAGCCATATCTTGCCTCCAATCTACAAAAACAACCATTTGACTAATATTTGATAAATCGCCATTAGGATTTATACCAGAAAGATCGAATGTTAAAGTTTGCCATTCATTTACAACTGAATTACCAACATTTTGGTCTGTAATTTGAAATGATGTTCCTGCACTATTTGTTCCCATTTTAATACCTACAGTACCTACGTAATTTTTATGTACATCCATAGTTAAGGTTAAGTTATTTGCAACACTCATATCAATTTTCCAAGTACCAAATTTAGAGTCTTCCCATTTATTATTAACACCTGCATAAAAAGCATTACCAGGTCCCATAACAACTTTCATTACTTTAGAAGCGGTAGTATTTACACCATTTAAATTTGGATTGTCTACTATTTCTGCTGGAGCAGGTTCGTTATCAAAGGTATACCAATTAGACGCTAATCCTGACGGAGTACCTTCTTCAAAATCTAAATGATATTCTTGTTGTTGTGAAAAGCCTATTGAAGTAATTAAAAAGGCTAGTAGTAAAGTAATTTTTTTCATAATTATTTGTGTTTTAAATTTATAAAACAATATTAACTCTATTGTGTACTATATTGACCTAAAACACTACAGCAAAAAACATACAACCAAAAAATATTATGAATTTTAAGTTTACTTATCAATGAAATAAGTACTTAACAACGTTTTATTTTTTATTTTAAATCACTAATTATTAAATAGATATACTTATTTGTATTGGTAATGTATAGCTAAAGAAACATAAGTAGAGTTCTATTTTTGTTTGAGATTATTCTAAACCAAAATAAAACGAATAACTTTCGACTATACACAAAATAAACAATTCATTTATCAAGATCTTAATTACTGTTATGCAATTTGAATCCCTTTATGTTCTTAAAGTTAAATAAGGATTAAAACCCGTTACACCATCCTACACAAAAAGTATAACTATTACAACTCCTAATTTGGCATCAATAACCATTAAAACCTCAACTTAAACTCCTTTATTTATACAATATAGATCCTATAAAAAAAACGCTATAAATAATTAATATTCATAGCGTTTAAAAAATAATTTAAAAAGTAACTTATCTTATTTCTTAATATTTTAATTTTACTTTCTTAACCTTTTACCTGTTATTCATAGAAACTTAAACATCATCAATTTCTCTATTTTAGTGTCCCTTACGCTTGTCTAACTCTATTCTAATTTCACCTGAACGTTTTTCAGAAAGGTCATAATTCCTCATGATGTACATTGCAATAAGAGTTCCTGCTATAGGAAAACCTGAAAAGAATAATCTTAATCCAATAAGTGCCTCTTCTGTCTGAATATTAACTGCAGAATCAAAACCTACTACAGATAAAATTGCACCACTTAAACCACCTGCAATTCCAAATCCAAATTTAACCATCCACCAGTAGATAGCACCAAAAACACCTTCTCTACGTTTACCTGTATTTAACTCATCTAGATCGATAACATCTGCAGTCATAGACATCATTAATGTAAATAAGCCACCAATACCAAAAGAAAAGAAAGGCAATGCAAATAGAAACATATAAGGTTTACCAGGAATAAATAAAAACCATAGCATAATATAACCAACTACAGAAATCCCTTGAGAAACCATAAAAGCTTGTTTTTTCCCTAACATCTTAGACATTTTAGCCACAATAGGAATTACTAAAAAAGTAGTTACTAAAGCACCTATACTACCAAATAACGTTGGCCAAATTCCCGCGGCAGCGGCATCTCCTTTAAAAAGATAATACACAATAATAAAAAAGGTAAAACTTGCTACAGTATTAAATGCATTAAAAACAAAAAAGGTAGCAAAACATAATTTCTTAAAAGGTTTAGACTTAAAAGCCTCCACAAAGTTATCTCCTATTTCTTTTAAACTTCTTCCAATATTTTTTAATGTTAAAGAGGCATAATTCTCATTTACAGTAGATTTACTTTCAATAAAAATTGCTGGTATCATTGCACAAATTGCAAAAATAACGCCTACCCAAACGGCCAATTCTCTTACAGCAACGTCCGCAGTTATATACCATTCCGGATCATACATAATAACCCAGAACCAAGGTGCAATAACCCAAGCCCATTGACCAATCCATTGTGCAACTGCCATGATACTTGTTCTCTCATGAAAATCATCACTCATTTCATAACCCATAGCTACATAAGGAACACTAAAAATGGTAAGACCTAAATAAAATGCAAATGAGGTTAATAAGAAATACCAAAAATTATAATCAAGCGAGTTTTCTCTAAACAATTGCCACATAATTATAAAAGAAATTCCCATTACAATTGCCCCGATAAAAACATATTGTCTTCGTCTACCCCAACGAGATTTTGTGTTATCTGAAATATATCCCATAATAGGGTCTGTGACAGCATCAAAAATTCTTGGAACTAAAGAAATAACTCCCCACATCCATCCTGGAAAGCCTAAGTCTTTTACCAAAACGACTATAAAAATACCAATTACAGCTGGAAACATTTGATTTGCAAGCATTCCAACTCCAAAGGCTATTTTTTGGCTCAATGGAACTTTAGAAGACGTTTTATAAGTAGACATATTGTTATTTTTTTAATTTGTTGCAATCATAATAGTTTGCAGTGCTTGGGCATCAATATTAATAAGGGTTTCTTTTTCTCCTAAAGAGATTTTAAAACTTTTCTTTGTTTTTCCTTCATTAAAAACCACCACAGCTATAGAACCGTCAGTATTTTGTGCTGCTGTAACTTGTAAATCTTTATCTGAATTTTCTAGCCCTATAACTTTTGCCTCTGGTCTAATGTATTTGCTAAAATGAGCCATTGTATAATAAAGTGGTGTAAAATACACCTCATCTTTTTCTGGATCTACAATTACCGGAGCCACACACCAATTCTCAAACCAATTTGGACCACCTTTTGTATCTAAAACCATATTCCAATCTACCCAACCGTCTACCCAATTATTAAGGCAACCAATAATGTCTCTTGCATATCTATTTACAGGAGCATATTTTGGGTGTAAATATTTATTCTCTGGCTCTCTCCAGTCATATCCCCAATCTGTTGCTTCTTTTTTCCAATACCAAGCATCATCTTGCCAAACAGGTATTTCAGAATCGATACATCCCTCTGTTTCAATTAAGTATTTTTCTGGTGCTTTATCATGCGCATATTGCAACGCTTCTGGAAAAATTTCATACGTACTTTCATACCAATGGATAGCAGTTCCATCAAAATATTTTGATGAACTTTCACTTCTATACATTTCATCAACCCATTCTTTTAAACCTTCTCTATTTTGGTCATATCCTAAAATAATTTTATCACCATACCCATCTTTTTCTAATTTTGGACCTAAATGAAACTCTACAAAATCGGTCATTTCTTTAGGCGTAAAATGCATGCTCTCCCAGTTATTCCCATTTCCGTGTGGTTCATTTTCAACTGTAAACCCCCAAATATCTATCCCTTCAGCCTCGTAAGCATCTATGTATTTAGAGAAAAATAATGCCCATGTATCATAATATTTTGGTAGTAATTTTCCTCCAACCCACTCATTATTGTCTTTCATCCACGGAGCAGCTGTCCAAGGTGAAGCAAATATTTTAAATCCATCTTTAGACGCGTTCATGGCATCTTTTATCATCGGAATTAAATCATCCATATCATCTTTAATTGTAAAATGCTCTAATTTTACATCATCCGCTACTGGAGAATATGAATACTGACTTAAAGAAAAATCACACGAATTCATGTGCGTTCTTGTTAATGAGTAATTTGCGCCTTCTTCTGAGAAATAAGCCTGAATAATGGTATCTCTGTTTTTCTGACTCAATTTATTTAATAAATAAGCAGATGATTCTGTAAATGCACCACCAAAACCTGTAATTGTTTGAAAAGTTTTTTTAGGATTAAGTGTTATGGTAGCTGCATTTTCAACAGGAACAAAATCTGTAATTTGGGTTAACTTATTACCTGCTTCCGAAGTTTCATAAACCTCTACAGATAATTTATTATCCTTTTGATTACAACTAATCATCACTACTAAAAATAGCGTGTAAAAAAAATAGTTTGTTTTCATTTTTATTATTTTTATCTATTATACTCTGTATTCGGAACCAAAACATCATTCATTAATGCTTCTTTATTTCCATTATATGTTTTTGTAATTAACTTTCCTCCTCTTGTTAATCCGTTAAAAACACCTTTGTCTACTAAATTCCAAATTGGGAATTTTGCTTCTCCTTTTAGGTTGATCAATCCAAAGTGATTTTCCGATCCATTTGGGTTTTCCGCATCTTTCCATTGTTCATCAAAAGCTTCAAAATAGAAACAAGAAATACCTTCTTTATTCGTCCATTCTCTAAGATGATTGTAATACAATCCTTGCTTATATTCATCACTAGCCCTAGAACCGTTTACACCATAATATCCGCTAGAAATAGTTGACCAACCTGTTTCACCAATATGAATAGGTTTGTTTACTCCCAAACTTTTCATATAGCTTTTTACAGCATTATATTGCTTTATGGCAAATTTTTTAGACCTTAACATGGCTGCATCAATTTTTTCTTTGTCTGATAAATGAAACTCATTATCGGGTACTTTCCAAAATTCTGAATTGTGGTGAGAATTATGATATGGATATGTATGTGTTGAAATATAATCTACCGCCTTTATTAAATCTTCTAAATCTTTAGTGTGATACAAAGAATCTCCGCCACCCCAACAAGAAAAATCGTCTGAACTTGTAATCCAAACATCTTTAGACAACTCTCCCTTTTTCTTTAAATTCTGAAGATAATTTACCCATTTTAAAATCACATTCGGTTGCACAAAATAACTTGCCGCCCATTTTACCATTGCTTCATTACCAACAGCTATTACTTTTACAATGTCTGGGTATTTATTTGCCAAGGCTACAGCTCTTGCTATTTCTCCTTCATTTTCTGGACTTTCAAGATTATGATTTGGCTCTTTGTCTGTCCATGCATTTAAACAATCTATCCAAGCACCCAACATTACATACATTTCAAAATTGGCATCTTCTTTTTTAAGTTGATGAATGGCTTCTAAAACATTTGCAGCATGTGGCAATTTTGGTTGTACGTTATAGGTTCTTAAAATACGAATCCCCATTGCGTGCATCAACTTTAAATCTTCTTTTAGTTGAAGAATTGTTGGCTGATTATCTTCTCTTGATTTTCCTCTATAACCTCCATAAGAAATTGCTAAATAATCAGGATTTCCTAAAATATGCTCTGCAGTAAGTTCCTTTTTTTTAATTGCTGTTTTAGAATTACAACCAACAACAGAAATTAACACAATAATTACAAAAGATATTTTAAAAATTGAATTCATATTTTTGATGATTAAATACTATTTATACTCCAAAGCTGAAACTTTGAATATCTTTATTATCTAATATTTGTAATGAAACATAGCACTTAAGCTAATGCTATGTTTCTGGTTTCTTTACTTACTACGTAAATGAATAGTTTGAACAGATCTAGGTGCAATTCTCGATGTAAAAGTCTTTGTTTCTAATGCAATCGATACTTCTTTAATTTCTTCATTTTTGTTAAAAATAACAACAGCAATTGAACCATCAGAATTTTTAGCAGCAGTGTATATCAATCCATCTACCTCTTCTCCTTTTACACCTATTCTATGTGCATCAGGGCGAATGAACTTACTAAAGTGACTAAGCAAGTAATAAAGTGGCGTGTATGTTACCTCATCAGTAACAGGATTAATAAGTACCGGAGCACTATTAAAGTTGTCGTAAGGATTTGGTTGTCCTTTGTTACTAAGAATACTACACCATTCAATGTAACCTTGAGTTCCATGATTTAAATCTGTAATAATATCGTAAGCATACGTCTCAAAAGGAACAAAAGTACCTGCATAGTCTGTACTTGCTCTCCAATATTGCCCAATCGGGTCATTAGCATCAATATCTATACTTGATTCCGTATGAATCATCCCTTTATTAGGCCAAGTTTTTTCTAACTCAGCTAATTCATTCGCATACCAGTTATTTTCTTTTAATTCAGAATTTGTATACCAATGAAAAGCAGTTCCCCAAGCATATTTAGATGCTTCAGGATCTCGGTAGGTTGCTGCAACATAATCATTCATTGTCGATTTATTATGATCATAAATCAATACGCGTAATCCAGCATCCAAATCATCAAGTTTAAGATGGCCATCTTTTACAAGTTGAGGACCAAGATGGTCTCTTAAAAAGTCTCTACCTTGTTCAGGAGTAAACCCATTACTATCCCATGCTGCATCATGAGCATGTAGTGGCTCATTCTGTGGTGTTAGCCCCCAAAGAGTAATCCCTTTTTCTTTATAAGCACTTACATATTTTGATAAATATTTAGCCCACAGACCATAATATTTAGGAAGCAAGGTTCCGTTAGTCATTTTAGCTGTTTCTCCTGTTTTCATCCATGATGGAGGACTCCATGGCGAAGCAATAATTTTAAAATCTGCACCAGGAATGCTAGATGCTTCTAAAATCATTGGGATAAGATCATAATTTGGATCTATCAATTCAATACCACGTACCTGATCATTTTCATCACCAGAAAACCCTTTCATATCTTCTTGAATACTGAATGTTGAAAGATCTTCATCTCCCTCTTCAATATACGTATAGTGCGTGTTTGAATAATCACTGCTATTAATGTGCGTTCGTGTAAGGGTGAATCCTGCACCTTCTGTAGGACTAAAAAGTTTGGTCAAAACATTTTTACGTAATTCAACCGGAATAGTAGCTAAATTCCATGCAGAGGACTCTGTAAATGAAGCTCCAAAACCGTAATACTTTTGAAATTCTTGATTAGGAAGAAGCTCTATTCTTACTTTCTTTACTTCAGAAGAAGTTGTCTTAGCGACATCACTTGCTATTAATTTTAGGTTGTCTCCAGCTTGAGATGTTTGATACACATCTGATACGTACTCTTGATAAGCACTTTTTTGTGAGCAACTCGTAAGTAATATAGACATAACCAGAAATTGTAACCAAGTAATCTTTAGAAAATCAGATTGAGTACTCTCTCCTTTATAATTTTCTCTTTTATTTTTGATACTAAACATATTCTTTCTATATTTTTTTCTAATGTTACACACCTACAAAGTAAAAAGACCTTGCAGATGCGTAATACATTATAATTTTAAATACTTCTTTAAATTATTTTTTAATAGCAACTTCTATACGATCTATTTCTCCTGTTCTCTCAAACATTTTTTTCGAAATAGTCGCATTAAGAATTAAGCTTTCTGATGTGACTGTTTCTGCATTTGTAAAAAAGATTGTAACACCTTCACCTCCTAAATTTTTATAAATAATTGGTACCTGACAATAGGTAAAACAAAGGGTACCTTTTTCTAAATTGATAGATTTTGGTTCTTTATTAATTGCATTATATTTAAAAACCTTAGCAGTTTCTACAAACTCACTTCCTTTTAATAATCTTGGATTAAAGTTGATTTTTCCATCTTTAACAAAAACACCCAACTCCCCTATTCTACTTAACACATCTTCTTTTACCTGACCTGTCATTCCTGGTTGTTGCGCACCTTTTCCTGCTGGTGTATGAGAATACGGATCTGTAGGAAAAGCACCATATAATTGAGGAGATTTATGCACTCCAATTCCTGCCTGAATTTCATAATAATGATCTAATAACTGACCAATTACAGCTTCATCTTCATTATTTTTTATGGCTAATAAACAATTTTCTTGCACTGCCAATAATAATTTAGAAACCATGTGCCAATAAATAGACCCCAAACCTTCATAACCAAAGAAAGTTCCAGAGCGACCTGTAAATGCCTTATGGTTAAAAACTTCTTCGAAAATAGAAGCTAATAAATCAGCTTCTTTTTCTACTAAATCGGCATATACTTCTGGTAAACTTTCAAAAGTTGCTTTTAAACTATTTGCATTGTTAAAGTTGGCATTGAAATGATAGTTACCTAAAACATCTTTATTGATAATTTGTGTATTGTTATCAGCAATTAATTTTGATAATAATTGAGAACCGTCTACCGAAGCTTTCGGAATTACGTTTTTCTCATCAAAACTTGGTAATTCTTTATTTGGATATAAAATATAACTGTATTGATCTTCTCTAAAAAGCGCACTAGCTTTCATTCCGTCTAAAACTTTTAAAGCTTCTTTTGGCGATAAATACCCAGCACTTAATACAGCAACTTGGCCTTCTAACATTTCAGATAGATAAGAAACAGACACTTCTGCATCATTTTCAATAGTCATTAAATTATAAGAATGGTATAAATTATCTGAACGCTTATTCGCTTTTATAGTATGCTCTAAATATTGTTTTGTAACTGATAAAAACTCTAAAAGACCTGCTTTAGATAGCATTGTTTTATCACTAGAAAAACCAAGCTCATAAACAGTACTTCTATAAGTACTTGCTGCAGAACCCAATCCATCTAAAACAACTTTTCTATTCTTATCAGATACTTTTCCTTCAAGAATATTTTTATTTTCTTTAAGCGTAGCAACTACCTCATTAAAGAAAGTTGATAATTCTGATGAAATTTCAAATTGCTCAGTATCTGATTTTGAAACTACTTTATCAAAGAAGTTTAAAAAACGATTTAAGTAATTTAGTGTTACCATAGAAACACCATTTCCTACCAAAGCGTTGTTTGCATCATTCCATTCTGGCCTTTGAGTATTCATCCAAATTCCACCTTCAGGAATAAAATTAGAAACTTTTGCTAAAACTGTAGCTAATAATTTTTCAATTAAATTTACTTTATAAATAAAGTAGTTTTCATCCCTTAATAAAGCACCATCAGCACCTAATCTTTCTCTTCTTTTTTCTATATTTTCTTGCTCTTCAAAATCAAAATCAATAGTATCTTTAGGATTTTTTAGAATGTCCTCATACTTTTTAATTCTATAAGGCACATTTGCATATACAAAAACAGCTTCAGAAAAACGTTTTTCTAATTGATTTGGATAGTGATTCTCTATAAATTCTAAGAATTTTAATAAGTAAATAATTTGATGATCTCCCCAATATCCAATATAAGACCAAGGATCATTCTCTTCAATAACCTCCCAATCGAAACCATCTTTTGTAACTCTATAAGGATTGTAACCATCAAAAGTTGTGGCGTTTAAAAACTTATGAATCATGCTTTCTATAAACTCTGGATATGAATGTGCTAATGTTTCCCAGTTCTGAAAAATATCACGCCAATTACCTTCATAATCTAAAACTTTAGAACCGTCAATTTCATTTTTTGTGTTGATAGAAAACTTATTCCAAGGTCTACTTGGGTCTCCATGTCTTCTACTAAATTTTAATGGTAAATATTCGAAACAAAGTCTTTTAAAATTTTTATCTTCATCTTTCTCTGCAATAGCTATAATGGTATCTAGTGTAAATAATTCTGGTAACTCATTTAAAACAGCCTCTTTTAATTTTAAAACTTTTTTATTTGCCTTACCAATATATTTTATAAAGTCATCTTTTTCAATTTTATAATCATCATCAAAAGTACCACCTCTCATTAAATTGAAAAGTGTATTTGCAAAGTGTCTTGTGTTTACCAAAGCATCATTAGATACTTGCAAACCATCTGCTGCACCTGTTAAATCAATTAACTTTTTTGTTCCTAATGCTATATCTTTATGAATAATTTCTGATAATTTTTCATCATCCTTTATTGCTTTAGAAACTCTTTGAATATCTCCAATAGTTTGATTCACATTGGCTATAAAAATCCATTCTTTCGTTTCATCTGCTTCTAAAGTTACCACTGCACTAATAAAATAAGCTCCTTTTTCGGCTTTAATTGCCACCTCTTGCTGTAATTCTATACCTCTTCTAAAATTATCTAATTGTAATGATGATAACAAATACGTAGGATTTTTAACACCTAAAGACCAAACTATATTTGCTTTTAAAGCTTCACTAGGTTCTGCTTTATCAACAATAATAGCACTTAATGCATAAATACCTAAACCAGCTTCTACTTGCAGTTCGCTCTTTTTATAAGCATCTACTAAATTACTTCTAGAATTTTGTAAGTCTGTTTCTACATCTGAAGGTAAAATATTCTGTAAACCATCTAAAAACGTAACAACTGTTTTATCTGAAGAATTATTTATTAAAGTTGATTTTTTTACAAATCCGAATTTATCAGAAGAACTCCATTGATATCTAAAAGTAACTCCTAAATCTTCATTAATTTCTTCGAAAACAACTTTATTTCCAAAACTGTTTTTATATAAGTTTTGTTTTGTTTTATATAACCCTATTTGTCTTTGAGAAAAAGGTTCCCATAAATAAATATTCCCGTTTTTTGAAACTTGAAAAATAGATTTACTACCAGTTACATCTGCAGATTCTGTAATTTTATCATCTGTATAATAAGGAAAAAGTGAGTATTCACTATTTTTTCTACCAGCAGATAAACCTCCATTACTAGAAATAAACATCCAATGATTAGAGTCTGAAACAATACTCATAAAAAAAGGTCTCATTTCATTACTATTCGAAATTTTATAATATACTTCATTTTCGAAGTTGATCATTTCCCCTTTTACCTCTTGCGTTTTAAACTCGGCCTTATTATTTCCTAAAAAAACAGTTTTTTTTGTCATCAAAATTATTTTTTTAACCTCTTATTCTTAATTAAAGAAGTTGTTATTTATTTATCCTGTAAGGCTTTTTTAACCTTGTACGTTTTTGTTATTAATTAGCTAAAAGCTTTTAAATTTTAATTTCTCTAAAATGTTTAGAAATTAAATCTGTTGTAATCCCTTTTGCATAGGGATTTAATTGGTGTGCTTTTTGTAAAGCAAAATAAGCAGCTCTTGGTGTTAACGTATAAAAACCTTTTGTATCAGTTGGTCCTTTTGCACAAATACCAAACCACTCCTCACTCATATTATTGGCTCCTTTTATATAATCTAAAGCGTATCCTCCATTTGCCCAAGAAGCTTGGTTATCATGAATATGTAAGTTTGTTGTTTGTCCAAGTTTCCACCAGCCATCACTAAATTGAAACGTAAACCCCCCAATAGCATTTCCTGCCTTTTCTAAACCCGAAACATTTTCATAAATCTCTTTCCAATTTTCTAACATGTAATAGGCTTGCATTTTTTGATCTTCCTTTTGCGTTATTGAGTTAAAAGCATCTGCTCCAAATTCTGTAAATAATATGGGCATATCCAATGTTTTTTTAGCTCTTTCAAAAGCATCTCCAAAAGATTTACCTCGATACATGTTTGTTCCATAAATATCTACGTCTGTACATTCTTCTGCAATGATATCTATATACAAATCATCTCCATTACAAATAGCAACCGGGTGATTTTTATCTATCTCCTTCATTTTAATGGCAGCTTCATTCATTAACTTATACATTGCTCTACCCCTTAACTCTCCTATCTTATTTTTTTCAGACTCTCCTTCAGGAAAATCTTCTGTTTCTGATCCTGCCCAAAAAAGTCCGAAGTTATTTTCATTACCTAAAAGGAATAATAATAATCCAGGAGTATTTTTATATGTTTCTGCCATTTCACTAACCTCTGTTAGCAAGCTTTGTTGTGCCTTAGCATTACTGTAGTCTGTTTCTTGTTTCCAATTTCCATTTATAGCAACACCATATCTACCAAAAGAATGATTTAACATGGTGTAAATACCATACTCTTTATAGATATAAGTAATCCATTTGGGTTGAATACCTTCATAAACACGAATTGTATTAACACCCATTTCTTTCAATAAATTCATTTCTGCATCTAATGCCGTTTTTATAAACGCATCTGATTGCTCCCATAAACTGTAAGAAAAATTTGTACCAATCGGAAAATAATCCCAATTCATACCATTAATTATAAAATCTTCTCCATTTACAACTAATTTCATTCCTTGCTTATTCTTTAAGATAGATACTTTATCTGTTTTTGTATCACAAGAATTTAAAATAAAAACTAATAGTATAATTGGTAAGAAAATATATTTCATAAATATCAACTTTGACATAAATTTTAAAGTATTGTAGTTATAAAAATATAGAAAAATAAGGCCAGCCATATAAAACTGACCTTATTAAAAAATAACTCAATAATATTATTGAAATACTTTTACATAATCTATTTCCATAGTATCTTCTGTAAATCCATCGTCTACACTTCCTCCAAGTGAACCTCCCATTGCTACATTAAGAATTAAGAAGAAATCTGCATTAAATGGTAAATCTGCATTGTTTGTTAACTCATAAAAAGGAACATCATCTACATATATTTTTACTTTTTCTTCCGACCATTCTAAAGTATATAAATGGAATTCTGAAGATGCGTTAGAAACAGAAGTTGTTTCACCATAACTTGCGTTGGTAGAACTAGCACTATCTAACCAATGTAAAGTACCTAAAGACGTATTTTTATCTGCACCTGTTTGTTCCATAATATCCATTTCACCACATAGAGGCCATCCTACAGTTGGAAAGTTAGAACCCAACATCCAAATTGCTGGCCAAGTACCTGCCGCAGCTGGTAACTTTGCTTTTACCTCAACTCTACCGTATTTAAATTTATACAATCCTTGAGATTTTAACCTAGCAGAAGTATAACCTCCACTACCATCAGCTTTTGCTGTAATAATTAAAGAACCACCTTCTACCTTGGCATTTTCTGTTGTATTGGTATAAGTTTGTAATTCTCCATTACCCCAACCACCTGCACCGAGGTCGTAAGTCCAGTTTGCTGCATCTGGTGCTCCATCTGTATTAAAATCATCTTCCCATACTAAATTATTGTAGGTATAATCTGGAGTACTTGCTCCTTCTACAGGTTTAGTTGATGTAAATTTATGATACCAAGCTGCACCACTACCAGAATTTGAATTTTCTATAATTCTAACAATCATTTCATCATTAGAAATCGAAATAATATCATACGTACTAGCACCTACATACCATCCCATAAATCCACCATCAGAAATTTCAAATTCAGTACCTCTGTATTCCACATTGTTATAAGAACCTTCTGTACCTGCTTTAGATGTTGAAGGTCCAAAAGAAACATTTTTAGTTCCAAACATTGTTGTTACTACAGTTTCATCATGACATTGATCTCCATTTACACCTAATACACCTGCATACGTTCCTGGCACAAAAGCAGGTCCAACAGTTTGTTCAAAAGTAAGTCCGGTTGCTGTTCTTGTAAATACAAACTCATTATCATACATACAAGATTTTTCATCATCCCATGCTTTAATTCCATTCCACCAAGCTTCGTAAGCAAACTCTCCATTTCCATAATCATCTGTAGCTGGTCCCATACCTACATGAACAGCCACATCTGCTTGCCAATACCATTTTTTACTGTCACCAACATTGGCACCACTTAAAAAGTTTTCTGCATCAACATCAGAAAAAGAACTATAAACTTCTACATCTATTGTTTTTGTTGATGAAACCCCACCTGTACCATTTGCTTTTACAACAACTGTATACAAGTTTACACCTACTTTAGAAAATCTATTTGTTAAGATTCCTGAAGGTGCAGCTTCTGCAACTCCGTCAAAATAATATACATAAGAAGAAGCATTGGCAGCAGTAGCTGTAAAATTTACAGAACCACTTCCGTCTCCATAAGGGTTGTCTACATCTGCACCTACAATTTCTGCAGTAATGACGATGTCTGTTGGTGAAACAATTTCTCCAAATTCGTGCTCATTCTCTTGACAGCCATAAAGTACTGTCATTAAAGAAAATAAGATTATATAAATATTTTTAAGTTTTTTCATAATCATTATTTTAAAATTGTGATATATCATCTAAATAAATAGTATAATTAGCAGAACCATCTCCTTCTGTACCATTATCCATTATTAAAACTAAGTTTGTAAAATCTACAGAAGTACTAATTCCAGAAAAATCGAATGTTAATTCCTCCCAAGCATTAGCTGTTGTTGTAGTTGCTGTAATTTCTTCGGAAGCAACTGTATTTGGCCATGCGGTAGCATCTTCAAACTTTAATAATAAATTTAAACCTGCTCTCGGAGACCAAACTTTAACTTTTACACTTGTTCCAGCTGTAAAGCTAAATGGTGTAGGAACTGTAATTTTAGATCCTGCCCAAGGCTGACCCGCATTTTTAACAACTTGTGCAACCATTGCAGATTCATTTCCGTTTGTGTCTGGATTTGCAATTACAGAAATTGCTCCACCATCAAAAGAACTTAATATAAATTCTGGTTCAAAATCTAAAACAGGACTTGTAGAAATATCATCTAAATAAATAGTATAATTAGCAGATCCATCTCCTTCTGTACCATTATCCATTATTAAAACTAGATTACTAAAATCTACAGTTGTGCTTATTCCTGAAAAATCAAACGTTAATTCTTCCCAAGCATTCGCTGTAGTTGTTGTAGCTGTTATTTCTTCTGAAGCTACCGTATTTGGCCATGGTGTAGCGTCTTCAAACTTTAATAATAAATTTAAACCTGCTCTTGGAGACCAAACTTTTGCGGTTATTACTGCATTAGAAACATCAAATGTTGATGAAATTGTAACTTTAGAACCAGCCCAAGGTTGACCTGCATTTTTTACAAGCTCTAAAACTGAAGAAGAACTATTACCATTTGTATCTGGATTTGCTACTACAGCAGCTGCACCACCATCAAAAGAACTTAATTGGTAATCCACTTCAAAAGTTAATGGTGTTACACCAGAAACAGGAGTTGAACTCACTTTGTAAAAATAAAGATTGTCTATAAAAACAGTACCAGAACCTTCTAACTTGAATTGGTGAATATCATTTAAGGTTAATCCCTGATCTGTAAATGCTGAAATAGGAATGTTAATCGTAGTCCAAGCATCTTTTGTTAATGCAGTTTTTACCATTTTCTCTCCACTGCCAACACTAATTAAATAGGTATCTAATTCCGTAGCATCTGCTGTCCAAACATCTAAATGAAGAAACTCCATAGTAGAAACATCTTGCATTGAACCTATTTGAATTCCTTGATAGTTTAAATTACTATACTGAATCATTGCATCTCCATTTAATTCAAAAGGAGTATAAATAGTTGATTGGCTCCAGTTTGGATTAAAATCTGTACCCGCAACATCTGTATATTTATCACTAAAAATAGAAATAACATCTACAGCATCTCTTGCCGGTTGTGTACTTGCAGATTTTAAAGGTGCTAAAATAGCAGTAACTTCAAACTCACTCGTGTATTCTGTTGTTTCGATGGCACCACCTTTTGCAATCACTTTTACAGTATACGTACCTGCTGTAGAGTATTGATAATTTATAGCATCACCAATATTAGCTGATGCTGCTGGTTGTGGTACATCTGCTTCTCCTGAATAAAAATCATAAGTGGCAGCATAATCTGCTTTCGCTGTAATATTTACTTGTTTAGAAATAGCAATATCATTTTCTAAAGTAACTTCTAAATTTTCTGGAGCTTTAAAAGAAACTACTAATTCTTGTGTTGCTTCTGTTGTATCTCCTTTAGTATTATAAGCTACCACTTTTACTGTATAGGTACCTTCCGCATAAGTATGTTGTGCCATTTTACCAGCTTCAACACCTTTTTCTTCTGCTGATTCATCTCCAAAATACACATCAAATGAGGTAGCCCCAACTGCTGTTGGTAAAATAGTAACCAGACCTGAGTTATCTTGTGATAAGTTATAACTAGCAGCAACATTTGATGGAGGTACTACATTATCTAAGAAGTCTAAAGATCTATCTTCTTCTGTACAAGCACTAATGATCAAAAGTATTACTAATGCTTTGTATATTATTTTTAATTTCTTCATAATTATTAGTATTTATCGTTTTGTTCCCAATTTCCTTGTGCAAATTGTATTTCTTCAATCGGAATTGGAAAAACCTCATTTTTACCCGTTGTAAAACCTGGTATCTGAGATCCTCTACCTGTTCTTACCAAGTCGAAAAATTGATGACCTTCTCCTACTAATTCCACTCTACGCTCTTTATAAATTGCAGCTGTTAAATTAGAACCTGTTGTAACAATATTATGATCTGCATCACCAAAAGCTCTTTCTCTAACCATATTTAAGTATGTTTTTGCTTTAGCATCATCTGGACTCGGTTTTCTATTAAAAGCTTCTGCTGCCATTAATAAAACATCTGCAAAACGAATAGCTCTATAATTATTAGGGTTTGTTAAGTTTAAATCTCCTGCTGCCTCTTCATTTCTTTTTCTAGGAAGATATTTTCTATTAAAATAACCTGTATGCTCATAACCTGTAGTAAATTTTGCACCTGTTGAAGCTGCCCATGCATCAATATCTAAAATAGCAACCTCTTTTCTGTTATCTCCATCTTCAAATTCATCTACCACTTCTTGTGTTGGTACATTAAAACTAAATCCAGAAGTAAACAAACTACCTTCATAACCTCTTACACCCTGATACCCAACGGCAACATTTCCTTCACTACACTGTAAACAATCGAAACTTGCACCTTGTGTATCTGTATATTGCACTTCAAAAACAGCACCTGTACCATTTTCTCCGTCAAATTCAAAAATTTTGTTGTAGTCAGACTCTAATACGTATCCTCCGTTATTAATTACATTTTCTAAAATGCTTGCAGCTTCATCAAATTTATCTTGATATAAATAAACTTTTCCTAATAATGCTTGTGCAGAACCTTTTGTTGCTCTACCAACTTGAGGCGCTGTATACGTCATGTTTGCAATTGCATATTCTAAGTCTGCTTCAATTAAAGCATATACATCTGCTTTTGGCGATCTTGGTATTGTTTTTTCATCACCCAAAACAAAACGACCGTCTGCTTTAATAGGAATATCTCCAAACCATTTTACCAATTCAAAATTATAATACGCTCTTAAGAAATAAGCTTCCCCAAGAATTACATTTTTACCTGTAAAGTCTGTTTTATCTTTAAATTCTATTATATAAGCGGCTCTATTAACACCACCATACATTAGGCTCCAAAGGTCTTGAAGTTGATCGTTAACAGGAGTATGAGTCATATCATCTATTTGCTGATATCCAGGAACATCTGTAGCTGTTTCACCACCACACAAAGTATTGTTAGAAGCTATTTCTCCCATTAATACATTTCTAAATGTAGATTGTAAAGGATCATAAGCTGCTACCAAAGCATTGTAATAATCTGTTTCTGAATTGAAAAAAGATTCAGAATCTTCCGCGTAAATTTTAGAATTATTTAAATAGTCATCAGAACAAGCGCTTAAAATAAATAAGCTTGCCATAAAGATGAATCCTAATTTTATTATTTGATTGTAATTTCTCATCTTTTATTTTTTAAAATTCAACATTTAAACCTAACAAGAATTGTCTAGCAGATGGGTAGTTACCAGAATCGATACCTGCACCAATTGCTCCGTCATTAATAGAAGGATCATAACCAGTGTAATCTGTGAGCGTAAATAAGTTATTGATAGAAGTATATAATCTTAATTTAGACAGCCCTACTTTTTCTAATAAATCTGGTGCAAAAGTGTATCCTACTTGTATGTTTTGCATACGTAAGAAAGAAGCATCTTCTACAAAGAAATCTGAAAACAGTCTGTTATTTGTAGCATCGTTAGTTAATCTTGGTACCGAGTTACTTGTACCTGCACCTGTCCATCTATCTAAGTAATAAGCAGGCTTATTCACATTTGGTAAAAAACGTTCAAAATTTCTAACCATGTCTTTTCCTAGCTCTGCATATAAATAAGAAGTAAAATCCCAATTTTTATATTTTGCAGAAATATTGAATCCCATATAAAAATCTGCTTGCGGATTACCAATGTTCACACGGTCGTCAAAGTCTATAACACCATCGTTATTTGTATCTTTATATCTGATATCTCCAGGAGAAGTAACACTTGCTCCTAGCCCTGTTTGAGAAGGATGTGCATCTACTTCTGCTTGTGTTTGAAAAATTCCGTCTGTTTGTAAGCCTAAGAAATAACCAATTGGTTGTCCTACTTCCATTCTTGATGTTGGAAGGTTACCGATTCCAAAATCACCTCCTTCTACAATAGCGTCGTCTAAAACGTCTGTTACTTTGTTTTTTACATAGGTAACATTGTATCCAATATTTAAAGAAAAATCTTCTTTAGAAATAGCATTATAATTAATTGCCAACTCTCCACCTGTATTTTTAGAAGTACCTGCGTTTACTGTTGGGTTTGATCCTCCTGCTGCGCCAGAACCTAACAAACCAGAAACTGGGAAGTCTTCAATTAATAAATCTTTTCTTGTTTCTTCAAAATAATCTGCAACAATTGTCAGTTTATCATCAAATAGATTCATATCTAAACCAATGTCTAATTTCTCTGCTGTTTCCCAAGTTGCTGACGGATTAGACAAAGCACCTTGTGCAGTACCATCTACTAAGCTTCCATTAAAAACATACTCACCTTCACCATCTAATAAAGATCTGTACAGATTATCTCCAACTAAGTTTCCTAAAGTACCGTAACTTGCTC
The DNA here is from genome assembly GCF_019278485.1 of Polaribacter sp. R2A056_3_33. Lineage (NCBI taxonomy): Bacteria > Pseudomonadati > Bacteroidota > Flavobacteriia > Flavobacteriales > Flavobacteriaceae > Polaribacter > Polaribacter sp. R2A056_3_33. Next base: position 3,387,986 of record NZ_CP058984.1, on the reverse strand, counting down.
TTAATTTTAAAAAGTTAATCGTTTTATTATCTTTTAAGAAGTTTTCATCAGAAATTTTCCAACCTGTAGTTACAGACCAAAAATTATCTACTCTTTGATCTTCTGCAAAAACAGAAGCTCCGTCTCTTCTAACTAATCCAGAAAATAAATATTTACCTTTATAATCATACTGAGCTCTACCAAAGAAAGAGGTTAACCTAATATCTCCATTCCCAGTATTTAAACTTCTTTGTTCACTTTGTTTATTGGTTAAACTAATGTCCGCAAATTCATACGAGTTATTAGGCACATCAAATCCTGTAGCATAGATACCATCAAACAAATCATTCTGTACACTTGTACCTACAGTAAAAGTAGTATTATGGTTTTCTAAAAATGTTTTCTGATACGTTGCAAATGTTTCCCAATTTACTCTTGTAGAAGTTGCTTTAAATTGATAAACAGAACTTTGTGTTTTATTGTATACTTTAGCTAAACCATATTCTTGAATAGGTGTAAATGAGCGTTGCTTTTCATTATAAATCTTATAACCAACACGTGAAACTATATTTAAACCTTCTATTGGTTTATATTCTAGCTTAAAATTACCTTCTATTCCATTACCATTATTTTCACCAAAAGTATTTTGTAATAATGATAAAGGGTTTACAACCTCTATCCCTAAAAAGTTATTTGTATCATTTTCATTTAGCCCAAAAGTTGGTGCATAATTTAAACCATTAAATAAAAGTGAAGCGTCAAAACCTTGTGAAGCACTTGTGTAGTAGTTTGCTATTACAGAGAAATTTAATTTTTCACTAATATCTATACCTAAGTTTAATTTGATATTGTTTCTAATAAAATTAGACTTATCTTTTGCAATAATACCATCTTGCTCTGTTCTAGATGCACTTACAAAGTATCTAAAACTTTCTCCACCACCAGATACACTAATATTATGATTCATTAACATAGCATCATTAAAAAGTTCATCTTGCCAGTCCGTACCTTTACCTAATTCTCCTACATTACTAAAAGGTAATGTTTGCCCACTTGCTGCATACGCTTCGTTTAAAACTAAAGCATATTCAGTTGCGTTTAAATAATCTAATTTTTTGGTAGTTTGTTGAAAAGCAGCATACGTATCGTATTTTACAGTTGCTTTTTTATTTTTCTTACCAATTTTAGTAGTTACCAATACAACACCATTTGCTCCTTTTATACCATAAATAGCTGCTTGTGCATCTTTTAAAACGGTAATAGATTCAATGTCATTTGGATTGATACTATTTAAATCTCCTTCATAACCATCTACAATTGTTAACGGTTGATTATTGGTATTAGAACTAACACCTCTAATTAAAATATTCACTTTTGCACCTGGTGATCCAGACGAAAGGTTAACAGCAACTCCAGAAGTTGTTCCTTGTAATGCACTCGTTGCATCAATAGGTTTTAATGCTTCTAAGGTTTTCTCTCCTACTATAGATACAGAACCCGTAACATCTTTTCTTTTTTGCTTACCATAACCAACAACAACAATTTCATCTAAAGCCTCTGCCGACTCTTCTAAAGAAATATTTAAAGTTTGTTGATTAACCAATACTTCTTTTACAGCGTATCCTAAATAATTAAATACAAAAGTTGCTCCTTTCTCAACTTTAGCAAGACTAAAAAGTCCATCAAAATCAGTTTCAGTTCCAACAGTTGTTCCTTTAATTAATATACTTACTCCCGGTAATGGATCACCCGTTTTAGCATCTTTAACAACACCTTTTACATTTATAGTTTGTGCAGAAGCACAAAAACCTACAAATAAAAGGAGTAATAATGTGATTTGTTTTCTCATGAATAAGGTATTTATTATTTGATTATAAAATTATAGTTAAATTATAGTTAAATGATAAAAACAACCACAACAAAAAACATACATCACAAATAAAATGGCTAAAAAATACCATATCCCTAATAAACACAAGACTTTACACATGTGTTAAATATTAACCTAAAACACAATTAAATTACCAGCGTATAGGTGTTGTTGTGGTAAAAAAAGAAGATGTAGGGGTGTTAAATTTCCAAAATATAATTTGTTAAGTTCTCATCATGTGGTAACCCCATTTTTTTCCTTAAGCGATATCTTTTAACTTCTACACTTCTAGGAGAAATATTTAATAAAGGAGCAATTTCTTTAGAAGATAGGTTTAACCTAAGGTAGGCACAAAGTCTTAAATCATTTGGAGTTAAACTAGTGTGCTTGTCTTTTACCTTTTTTAGAAAGTTTTTATCAGCATTATTAAATGCTTCTTGAAACATTTTCCAATCGTCTGTATTGTTTAAGTTCTTATCAATAATCTTAACCACTTTTGATACGTCTTTACTTTCTCCGTTTGTCAATTCTGTTTTAATTGTGTTTAAAAAATCATTTTTCTTTATAATATTCATTGTAGAACTAGCCAACTCTCTACTCTTACTTTCTATATCTACTTTTAATTTATCATTATTAAGTTTCATAATTATTTGAGCACTTTCCAACTCTTTTAACTTTAACTCTTTCTGCGCTTTCTCTAATAGAATCTTATTTTTACGTTTATACCTTCTTCTGTAATAAATATTTATCAATACAATAATAAACACCATAAATATTACATAAAAAACTAAATATAAGTTACTTAAATAAAAAGGACGCTTGATAGAAAATTCAAAAGATTTAATATCCGTCATCTGGTTTCCATATTTACCTCTTACGTTAAAAGTGTAATCTCCATAAGATAAGTTTTCATACAATTGTGTAGAGTCCTCTGTCCAATCTGACCATTTATTAGTCAATCCTTCTAACTGATATTGATATTCATTCTTTATCATTTTATCATATTTAGAAATACTATATGAAAACGATATATTATTCTGCTTATTTTCTAATTCTACGGCTTCTGCTAATGAAAGATGAATCTTATCACTATCTATTTTATTGACAAGTATTTGTTGAAAAGAAATATCTACGTTTTTTTCATTTTTTACAAGAGCATCATTTAAAAGTAAATACCCATGAGAGGTACCTATTAAATAATTCTCTGCACTAATTTGGGTTAAGTTCTCAAACCCCAAAACATTATTCCTTATAGTACCATCAATAGGAATCGCTTTTACTTGCGGACTTAAACTAATACTGTTAGAGGTGATAAAAAGAATATTATTTTTAGAGAAACTATATAAAGCATTCTTTTTTTGAGCTAATTTCCTTATCGTTGTTAAGTTATCTAAATCTTTTAAATTTTTTGTAAACAATGAGTCTACTTTAAAACTATCATCGTCTTGTTTTTTATACACACCTTCTGATGATGAGTAAAATAAATTATTGCCAAAAGAAAAAATATTAGATCCATAACCTACTTTTGGAATGATAATTTTCTCTTTTTGTTGAACTTTAGCATAACTATTATCAATTTGTAATTCATATAAGCCTTTTAACTCATGGTTTATATATAATCTATCATTATAAAACTCAAAAAACCTACTAGAAACATCAAAACCATCAATTTTATTTCTGAACTGCCAATCCCCATTGTCGTTCTCTAAAATAGACAAGCCTTGATAACTCCCTTGAATTAAATAATTATTGTTTCCTGGTACTTTTTTTATGTTCCAGGTTCCAAGCTCTTCGGTTATAGCATTAATTACCTTTTTGTTTTTAATAATAAAAGTTCCTTTATCATGCCCACAAAAAAGATTCCCATCAATTTCTTTCAAAAACCAAACTTGTCCTTCTGTCTTTTCTATTAATTTAAATTTTAAATTTTTATCTTTAAAAAACAGTCCCTGATTTGTCCCTAAATAAAGTTCATTTTCAAAAAACAAAGAGGTATAAATGGTACCTAAAGTACCTTCTTCATCTTCAAAAATTTTAAATGCTGAAGAAACATTTAAATAATTTATACCGTTATCTAAACCAATCCAAATATTACCAGAATTATCTTGAAGCAAAGACAACGCTGTATTATTACTTAATCCATTCTTACGGTTAATAGTAGACGTAATTTCCCCATCTTTACTCAGAAAAACAATTCCATTAGAGATTGTACCTAGCAAAAAACTTTTATCTTCTAATTGAATTGCACTAAAAATTAAAAAACTCTCATTATTTAAGTCTGTTTCTTGAGACACAACTTTACTTCCTTTTACTGAAACAAAACCTTTTTCTTCAGATAAAAAAACAAGCTCTTTATTATAATAAAAACAATTGATAATATTATTGTTTTTAAAAAACACATTATCTGAATAAATTTTTTCTTCTCCATTTTGTAATGTGAACAAACCAATGCTCTTTTTTTGAAAAAAAATGGTGTTGTTTATTATAAAAAGTCCAGAAATGGTTTCCTCAGAATCAATTATTTTAACTTCATTAGAAATGGTATTTACAAAGTAAATTCTTGTTTTAGATTTAAAAAGAATCCAGTTTTGATAAAATTCAACTTCCCAAAACTCCTCTCCTTCTTTTAATTTTATTTGTAACTTTTCTACTAATGAATTATATTCTAATTGGCCTTTTTTATTTTTTTTCCAAAAACCAAAATCCATAAAAGACCCCGTATAGATTATTTTATCTTTTACTTTCACAGATCTTAAAATAGGATTTGAAAAATGAGTATACAATTGCCAATGCTCACCATTGTATTCTAGAAGACCTCCATTATTCGCTACATATATTAGATTATCTTCAGATTGTGAAATTTCCCAATTCTGATTTTGAGCATTGTAATCTTCTGCTGTAAAAATTTTAATTGGCGGTAATTCTTGAGCAGTACTAACAACGTTAATAAAAAAAATAAAAAATAAAAGTCTATACATAACTTGTTATAATATGTTTGGTTACTAAGTTACATTAAATATCATTAAATAAGACTAAAATTAATAAGTTGTATGGTTTTTTATTTAAAGAATAAACCTTATTAATAAACAATACAGAAATTCCCTTTACTAACTATCTTATATATTCGTATTAAAAGAATTCTATTTTTTTCAGCTTATTATATCTTTATTTTTTTATTAATAAACTATATTTTTTTTAATCTTCGTTGAATGGTTTTCCTATGGTTGCTAAAATCCCACCATCAACATATAAAATATGACCGTTTACAAAATCGCTTGCTTTAGATGATAAGAAAATTGCTGCTCCCGCCAAATCATTAGGATTTCCCCATTTTTCTGCTGGAGTTCTGTTTACAATAAAATCGTTAAACGGATGCCCTTCCATTCTAATAGAAGCTGTTTGTGAAGTCGCAAAGTAACCAGGTCCAATTCCGTTTATTTGAATATTAAAACGCGCCCACTCAGTTGCCATGTTTTTGGTTAGCATAACCAAGCCTCCTTTTGCTGCTGCATAAGCCCCAACTGTATTTCTACCCAACTCGCTCATCATAGAACATATATTAATAATTTTACCAGATTTTCTTTCCATCATTCCACGAACTACGTGTTTAGAAACAATAAAAGGACTCACCAAATCGATATCTACTACTTGTCTAAAATCAGCAACCTCCATGTCTACCAAGGGAGTTCTTTTAATAATTCCTGCATTATTTACCAAAATATCAATGTCCCCCACATCTTTTTCTATTTTTTTAACGGCAGCAATAACTTCTTCTTCATCTGCAACATTAAACTGATAACCAAAAGCTATAATTCCTTCTTTTTGATATTCAACAACTGCATTGTCTACTTTTTCTTGTGATGAATTTCCATTCACAATAATAGTAGCACCTGCTCTCCCTAACCCCATAGCCATCGCCATTCCTAAACCATGCGTAGACCCCGTAATTAAGGCTACTTTCCCTGTAATATCAAATAATGTTTGAGACATATTTCTATCTTAATTTTATGTTTTGTGTGCCCATCTATATTGTTTTTTTCTTCTTCTGATAAAATTAGAAAATAAAAACTTAATTTTTATTGTGGGTGCTTTTCATTTGCACATCAAAATTTAAACTATGTTTGTTTCAACAATACTTATTCCTAACTTTTCAATAATTATACAGACCGTCTAATTCCAATTTCTTAGCCATATAAGCTCCTCAACCAGAATTATCCGGCTTATTTTTTAAATTACATAATATTTTAAAACCATGATTTAGTATATAAAATAGTAAAATTAATTATGAAATTATAAAATAGCTTATTATTGTAAACTTAAAAGTCTAAACCTTTCAAAAAAATGACAATTCAAGATTTAGCTGGAACATATTCTATTATTGGTAGCAACCAAGATGCTAATGAAAATTCGTATAAAGGAGAGCTACAACTAACTTTAGATGAAAATAACAGAATTGTTGCTAAGTGGAATATTAGTGACTCTCAAGAGCAAACAGGAGTAGGTTTCTTTAAGAATAATATTCTTGTTATCAACTTTAAATATTTAGGTTTTGAAGATAAAGTTTATAAAGGAGTAGTGGTTTACAAATGCTTGAATAAAGATATTCTAGAAGGATTTTGGTCTGAAGAAGCAGGAGATCCTAAATTCTTGGGATTAGAAAATTGTTTTAGAGTAAAGCACTCTAAAACAATTTTAAATTAGTTTATAAATTTATTTTGGCACACTTGCCTTATAAATTTCTACTTCAGAAGTTGTAGTAATTTTATAACTAGTATTTGCTTTTATAAGCACAGACTGCCCTTTATCTAAAGAGATAGATTCATTTTCTTGAGTAACAACAGCAACTCCTTTTAAAGCCATTAATATTTCTACGGAATTTGAAGTTGAAGTATGAGACATTGTTTTAATCAATTCAATTTTACTTAATTCGAAGTCTTTTGCTTTGGTTTTAAAAATAACTTCTCCATTCTCTTTATTTTCGTCACCGAATAAAATAATAGGAATCGTTTCTTCGAATTTTGTGTTTTTTATAAGTTCTTCAACATCTATGTGTTTGCTAGTTAACCCTGCTCTTAACACATTGTCTGAATTTGCCATTAACTCCATATTTACACCTTCTAAATACGCATGCGGCACTCCTGCATCTTGAAAAATTGCTTCTCCTCTACTTAAATTTAAAATATTAAAAAAGTAAATAGAAAAAATACCTTTATCAATATCTTCAGAATCTTTATTGTTTAATGATTTGGCTGCCCAATATGCTGGTGAAGATTTCTCTAATTCATTATTTACAAATTTTGGAAGAATTCTTTTTACCAAAGGTCTCAAAATTGTATTTACTTCTTCTTGTGAGTATTCCATCACTTTTTTATAAAGCCCTAAATAACCTTCTTCTAAGAAAGTATTTAATAAGAAACTTAACTCTATAGTTTCTTTTAAGTTTTTTGCTAATTTTTCACTTTCTAAAAATCCATGTAACAACCAAAAATCGGTTAAAGCCACCATTATTTCTGGCTTATGATTTTCGTCTTTATAGTTTCTATTATCAGCAGTTAAAGGAATTCCTTGTTCATTTTCTTCTTTGTACCCTATTTTAGCAGCAGCAATACTTGGATGTACTTGAATAGATAACATTTTACTGACATCTAAAACTTTGAATAAATATGGTAATTTACCAAAGTCTTTTGCTACTTCAACGCCTAAATTTTCTGTTATATTTTGTTCTAAAAACTCATCTAATGAAACACTACCTTCTTCTGTAATAACTTTTGAAGGTGCTTTTAAATGTGCTCCTAACCAATATTCTGCATATGTAGTGTTTGGCTCTATAGTTTCTGAAACTAAATTAGGAATGAAGCTTTCTCCTCCCCAATCATAATTTTGCACTTTACCTTCAATTCTAAGTAGTTTGTTTTCTAAGTTTTTCATTATATATTTTTTTTCAACTAGTAATTTCGTTTAACGAATACACGCTTCGCAACAAAACCCTTTCATTTTTTTTATTTATGAAATTTTCATCCTTAATACTTTCTAATTTCTTTTTTAAATTGTGTTTAAAAACACTTTTTGGGGTAGTATGCACAAATAACTGAACATCATATAAGTTAGACAAAAACCGCACTCCTGCTTTCATTGCTAACTTTAAAGCTGTCTCTTTTCTCAAGTTTAAAATAGAAATATCAAATTTAGAAGATTCTTTTAACTTAAGTAAGAAATTTAATATTTTATTATTGTTACCATTATTAACGATACATATTTTAAACTCTTTATTAAAAAGTGATTTAAAACGGATTTCCTCTAAAACATCAAGGTCATTCTTATTACATATTATTATGATTCCTTTTTTCATATTTTTTCGATAAAAAAGATTATGCAACAACAGTACTTTTATAATCTTTTTTTCCACTTCTATAATGCCAAGCAATTTGCCCTAGTTGACCAACTATTTTAACAGAATCTTTCATTGATAGTTTAGAACCATCAGCATGAATCCATCTTTTTAATGGCTGTTCACATAATATTTCTTTCGCTTTTTTTAATCCAAAATGAAGCGTTATTCTTCTAAAAATTTCAACATCAAAAATCCATTGGGTAACAAATTTTTCTTTAAAAGAAATATCTATCACATCTTTATGAAAAATTTTAGCACCACATTGGGTATCTTTAAAGTCCATAGAAAGAATTTTTCTAATGATGTAATTAATGGTCAAACTAATAATCTTTCTTGCTGACTCTTTTGTAATATTTGCGCCCATTCTACTAATTCTAGAACCACTTACAATCTTATAATTAGATTTTTCAATAGTTGAAACTAAATCATCAAAATCGGCTAAATCTGTTGATAAATCTGCATCTAAAAAACCTATATAGTCTAAATCTTCTTGCTTAGCCATATATAACATACCTTGCCTAACAGCTTCTGCTTTACCTCCATTTTTTTCACAATCATAAACAGTAATAAAGTCTTCTCTACCTTTTCTTAACTTATGTAAAACCTCTAAAGTTTTATCTTTACTTCCATCATTTACAAAACATAAGTGATATCCGGTATTTTTATCTATATAATCTGTAAATTCTTTGCTAAGCAATCTTTCTTCTTCATTATAACAAGGTATTACAACCCCAACACATCTTTGTTGTATAATAGTGTTCTTATATTTTTTTGTAGTATCTGTATTTTCAGGAAGACCAATTAATCTTTTTGTTCTTAACCCAACCTCTGTTAAACTTAGAGGTTTTTTCATATAATCGTTTACACCTAAATCAAAGCCTTTTGTAATCATGTCATCATCTGTATTACCAGATAAAATCATAATTGGTGTATTAGATTTTTTAACTTCCCTAATATGTTTTACAACCTCTAAACCAGAAATAGTTGGCATATTAATATCAACAATCACTAAATCTGGTTTAAAAGAATTGTATAATTCAATTCCTTTTAGAGCATCTGTTTCTGTTAATACCTCATACCCCATTTCTTTTAACCTACTTTCTAAAGGTATTAGAACTAATTTTTGATCATCAATAGCTAAAATTCTCATAACGATATTTTTATATTACTTATTTACACCTCAAAAATACTTTTGTTTTATTTTTATTTTATAATATGATCTTTAAAGGTTTATTAATTAGGATGAAAGGTAAGTTACTTTAGACAAATAAAAAAAACTAAGCTTAAAATTTTTACCTTTACATGATTCTAAGTCAGATATCTATTAATGAAAGAAAAATCTAATAAATACTTAATTACTGCAATTCTATTAGCAGTACTTTTTCATGGTTCTACTATTTTCTTTACATTAGAAACTACCTATGACGCTTTAATTCATTTATTTTTTGCAGATCATTATGCAACTAGTTGGTTTGAACCTTGGAATTATAAATGGTATACTGGCTTTACGGTGCAGAGTTATCCTCCATTGGTGCATCAAACAATTGGAGCTTTATCGTTAATCGGAGGCTTAAAATTTGGGATGTTTACAGTGGCTCTAATAGCCATTGTTCTATTTGTTACTGGGGCCTACAGATATTCTTTATTAATAACATCTAATAGAACTGTTGCTGGTTATGCTGCTATTTTAGCTGTTTTTTCGTCTTCTTTTGTAGAGACTTTGCATATATTTGGTCAATTACCCAGTATTATAGGAGTTTCTGTTTTAATGCATTCGTTACCCGAAATATACCTATGGCTTAAAACGGGAAAATATAAATTTTTCTTTACTTCTCTTTCCTTAATCGCTGTTACCGTTACTTCTCATCATGTCACCCCTATCTTTGGAATGTTATTTTTTATATTTCCTTTAATAGGAACAGTTATTATGGATGTTGCTAGAGAAGAAGTTAACTCTTATAAAGAAGTTACTTTATCTTTATTTCTAAAAACATTTATGAAACAACTGAAGAAAAACCTTGCGTTTGGGGTCTCTTCACTGTTCCTTATAATATTTTGTATTTTTCCCTATTGGATGAATTCAAAATTAAACCCAATAACACAAGTACCTATCCCTCATGGATCTAGGGATAGCTTTATAGATATAACATCTTCGGGTTTAGTATTTTTCACAATTCCATGGGGAATTTTACTATTCATTTTTCCTTATATCTTTTACAGATACTTTAGTAAAAGGTATTTATTTTTCGGATTGTCTTTTACCATGTTAGTTATTTTGGGAACGGGTGGCACAACACCAATACCTAAAATGATTTTAGGTGAAACGGCCTTTAATATTTTAACCCTAGACAGGTTTACGCTTTGGGGTTCAATCATGTCTATTCCTATATTTGGAGAGTTTATCTATAGGTTTGTAGAAGGAGATTTAAAAGTTCTAATACAAGAACGATTTGGTGCCGTTTATCACCGTTTATTAGGAGGCCTTTTGGCCGCTTTTTATATTTCTATGGTAATTTTTACCATGAGTTTGGGATATTTTAGACCTTCTCAACCTCAAAAGATAAAAATGCTTCCTATTGTAAACTTTCTAAGCCAAGATTCGCATGACCATTGGAGGTATTTAACGTTAGGGTTTGGAGATCAAATGGCGTGGTTAGCAGCCCAAACAAACGCAATGAGTGTAGATGGTAATTATCATTCTGCTAGACGTTTGCCAGAGCTAACAACAAGACCTATAGAGCGTTTAGAAAACTCAAAGTTTAAAGGAGTTGCTGGTATTGGTTCTCTGCAACAATTTTTAACAACACCAGAAAAGTATAATTTAAAATATATTTTTTCGAATGATAAATTTTATGACCCCGTATTATTTTTCTGCGGATGGCAGCGTTTATCGCAATTAGAGAACGGCATTATGGTTTGGGAAAAATTAAACGTACCCCCTATTTCTTCTATTTTACCCAAAGAAGATGTACCTGCTTGGGTAAAAATAATTTGGGGGATCATTCCTTTTTTAACTGTACTTATTGCATTTATTTTAAATATACAGTCCTTATTTGTTCATAGTTTAAAAACAAAGTTTAAAGCTGTTCCAGTATACTTTAAATTTAAAGTAGATTACAATAAGTTTCCGAGAATTGTATTAAAAGCATTTCATCTCTGGGCAGTTATTTTAATAATTACAATTGGTTATGCATGCTATATGTTTTATATTAAAAACGATACACAAAGATCTCCAGAAAATGTAGTAAAAGCGTATTATGACGCTGTCGATTTTAAAGAGTTGAATAAAAGTTATACCTACATAGATCCAAAAGATGAGCTTACAAGAGCACAATATTTATTAGAGATATCTGTTACAGATGGCTTGTTAAGTTCTTATGCAAAGTTAGACGCTATAACCACAGAGATTATAAAGCAGACAGATAGTTTGGCCACTTTAAAGGTAGAAACAAAATGGATTACTCCATTAGAAAAATTATCAAAAACTGAATTTAAAACAACTGTTAAAAGAAACAGTAAGTGGTATTTAAAACCAACAAGAAAATCGATAGATTTACCACCAGATCAATTATATTCTAAGAATTCTACAGGTTATTTTAATCAAGGAAGAAGAAGAATTACTACAGAACAAACCCATCACGAAGATGTTTTAAAACAACCCGTTTTAGAAATTGTTTCTGCCAAACTAATAAAGTTTAACAAACGTTATGCTATTATTGGAGAAGTACAAAATATAGATAATGTTCCATCAGACGTAGTCTTAAAAGGGACACTTTATAATGATGAGAATAAAGAATTGGCTACTTATAATGCTAAACACATTTTAAAACACAAATTAATGCCAAAAGAGATTAGTGCTTTTAGAATTAATTTTGAAGGTATTGCTTGGTCTAAAACAAAAGATTCTATTCCTAAAACTTTTAATCCAGATGAATTTACACCTATAGAACTCAGTGAGCAACCCACAAAATTTAACTTACAAGCTGCAGGAAACACAACCAATTCGGACTTGTTTAAGGATATTGTTTTAAGTGAAATAAATATAAAACCAACTAGCATAAGCGGAACTTTATTTAATAGTGGAATTCAAGAAATTACGGTTCCTCAATTAATTATTACATTTTATAACAAGGATAAAGAAATGATTTGGGTAGATAATTTATTTTTAAAAGAAGGGATACGACAAGAAAGAAAAATTCGTTTTAACTATGCTATTCCTCTAAACCCAACCATTAAAACAATAAGTAAAAATATGGATTTTTGCTTTGTAAACGGTTTACCAAATAAAGATATTGCTTCTAAAATAATGCCAAATAGAATAAAAAACCATACTATTGGTAAACTACAAAAAGTAATCCATCCACTTTTTAGCTATGTTAGAATAGAATTAAGTATGTATATCGGTAATCCTAAATAATGAAATTAAAACAAGTATTTTTTCTACTTCTCTTTCAATTGGTTATTGTTTCTTTTTTTTCACAAGAAACAACAACTAAAAAACCTGCTGTTTTATTAGTATCAACAAAAACAAATTATCTGGTTGGTGATAAAATATCACTCGATTTTAAAGTTAAAAAAGATACCACATTTCAATTATATTGTACTAACAGTTATGGAGCTACAGTAATAGAATCTAAAAGTATCAATAAAAAAGTTACATTTAAAATCCCCGATTTTTTAACAAGAAAAAGAGGAATACTTTCTTGGAAAACTACACAAACAGATACCATAATTTCAGGGAACATTTCTATTTCACCTCTGCAAGAATCAACATCCATAGAAACTTATTTAGGTCCGCCAAGTATAGATGCAGGTGATACCGATTACACAATGTTGGTGGTAATACCAACAGATAGCTTAGACAATCCTATACCGAATAAAAGTAAGGTGGATGTAAAGTATCAATTTCTAAAAACTGAAAAAACCGAAGCTATTTTTACAGATAAGCTAATTGGTCATAAAAATATTTATGCTCCTAAAAAAAGTGGTAGAATGATTATTTCTTCAGAATCTTTCGGTTTAAATTCTAAAGAATTTGATGTAAATGTAATGCCAGCAATTGCTACTAACTTTAAACTATATTTTCGTAGAAATCATGAGTATGCAGATGGAAATCAAATAACAACTTTTTTTACATCAACAATAAAAGACAAAAATAAAAATATTGTTAGTGATGGTAGTTATATTGAATTTTACGTTACGAATAAAAAAGGAAATATTTTAAAAACTGCTGGTACTACTGTAAACGGAGTCGCACACGCAAAAATTATACATCCAGATTTTGAAGATACTTGGAACGTGCAAGCCTATTTTATTGGTATTGCAGAAAGTAATACAATAACAGTAAAGTATAAAAAAGTTGTTGAAGATTATATCGTTTCCTTTTTGGAGAAGAATAGAAGTATTAAAATTGGTCCTTTAAAAAGTTTTATGAATCAAATCATTCCAGACGGTTTATCTGTAAAACTATCTATTTATAAAAACAACGTACTTATCAAAGAAAAATATAATGAGTCTTTAAACGGGATAGCAATTTTTTACTTAGATCCCAATATTTTTGAAAATGATGTTTATGATTTTAGTATTGAAACTGCAGGTCTTAAAAAAGATTTTAAAAGTATTAAATTATGGTAAAAATAAATAAACAAATTCTTAGAGGAGTATTAATGCTAACTTACCTAGCAATAATTGGCGTTCTTTTATTCTTGGTAAGCTCTTTATACAGTTTTTTAAACACTGGTGCAGATAGAAGTAAAATGTTGCATACAGAAGTTAAAAAAGCAGAACAATACTTACCTAAAGTAACATGGAAAGATGATGGTAATGAAGGCAGAAAAATAAGTGCTCAAAAAATTGCTGCCGTGCAAAACGATTATTTAGACGCGTGGTATGTAAAGCAAATTGCTTACAAAACAAACACAAGAGTTGGTATAGAAGATTACTTTACTAAAAGTGCAAGAAAAAACATCTATGCTAATTTAGATTACAACAAACTGAACAACACTTCTATAGAAGCTACTACATTAGAACATAATTTAGACATCGAGTTTTTTAGTGAAGACGGACAATTAATTGTTTTAAAAGACACCAATGCAATCGAGTATAAAAAGGTTTTTAAAGATGAAAAATTAATCTTAGAAACTACCGAAGTTACTTCTTATAAATATGTATTATTATTAGAAGATGGCTTTTGGCGCGTAAGACACATGGTAAAAGAAGCTTCGGAAAATTTTAAAAATACTCCTGTAAAAAGATCCTTAGAATTTGCTGATATTAAAGGGATCAATTATTACCCACAAGCAACCCCTTGGAATATGTACGGTGATGAATTTGATATTGATATTATAAAAAACGATTTTAAAATTATAAAAGAGGCTGCATTAAATTCTATTCGAATTTTTGTGCCTTATGAAGATTTTGGTAAAGCAAATGTGAAACCAGAAAAACTAAAAAAACTAAAAAAAGTATTAGACACCGCATTAGCAGAAAACCTAAAAGTTGTGGTTACTTTGTTTGATTTTTATGGAAATTATGATGTTTTAGACTGGACATTGAACCAAAGACATGCAGAAAAAATTGTTGAAACTTTTAAAGAACATGAAGCTATTTTAGCTTGGGACGTAAAAAATGAACCTAATTTAGATTTTAACTCTAGAGGTAAAGAAAATGTAACCGCTTGGTTAGATTTTATGATTATTTTGATAAAAAATATTGATAAAAAACATCCCGTAACCATTGGTTGGTCTAACACCAAAAGTGCCACTATTTTAAAAGACAAAGTAGATGTTGTTTCTTTTCACTATTATGAAGACTTACTTAATTTTGAGAATGAATACTTAGCCTTAAAAGAAGAAATAAAAGACAAACCTATTGTATTACAAGAGTTTGGATTATCATCTTATGGTGGTTTTTGGAGACCTTTTGTTGGTTCTGAAGAAAAACAAGCTAACTATTATAAAGAAATACAAAAAGTCCTGACAAAGAACTCTGTTCCTTTTATGTCATGGACTTTATATGATTTTGATGTGGTTCCTAAAGAGGTTTTAGGTAGACTGCCTTGGAGAACTAATCCGCAGAAGAAATTTGGTTTTATCAATAATAAAGGAGAAAAAAAATTATCTTATAAATACATTTCTAAAGAATAATTATGACTTCTTTTTGGCTATAATTTTATCAAATTCTTCTAAATAAATATCTGTAATTCTTGCCATAGGGAACGCCGTTGCTGCTTTGTAATTTGCTTCGCCAAGTTCTATTCTATATGTATCATCTGTTACAATTGCTTTAATTGCATTTGCCAAACTTGTTACACTTTCTGGTTCAAAAAACTCACCTCTATAACCTTCATCCTCAATTAAGGTTGCTAAATCTCCTAAATTAGGCATTACCACTGCTCTACCATAACTTCCAGCTTGATGTAATACTCCAGAACTTCCGGTTGTAGACGTATAAGGAAAAACAACTACAGCACTTTCTGTAAACAACGGTGCTACTTCATTTTCTTCTACATACCCAGTAAACGTAAGTTGTGGTACATGTTTGTAAGTTTCTTGAGCATTCTCTAAATAACCAGGTACATTTGGGTTGTCTGTTCCTGCAATTACAATTTCTAAATCTAAACCTGTTTCTTTTCTTACAATTTCTACAGCTTCAATCATAGATTCTACTTTTTTGTAGGTCCCAAATTTTCCGAAAGTCATAATCTTTAAAGGACCTTCAGGTAATTTTTGTGATGGATTTTCTGGAATTTCAAAAGTTCCGTGAGGAATCATTTTTACATTATCAACTTTGTATTTATCTACTAAAGTTGTTACATATTTATCCATGGTAACCGCAACTAAATCTGCTTTTAAGATCAACTTTGTTAATGAAGTACCAATAAAATTATATACTTTTTGAGCCAATTTATTTGAGGTAAATCCGGCACTTTCTAAATCTACTTGTTCTAAAATATTATGTAATAAAACAATGGTAGGTATTCCTTTCACTTTACAAATTAAAGGCAATGTTAATCCTAATGCAGCAACAACTTTCTTGTCTCCAAACTTCATAAATTGTAAGTTGAATAAAACAGTATCTGGCTTTGTTTCATTAATTGCTTTTATAACATTATTAGTATTAGCGTAGCTATTAAATTGCCAACATTCTTTTACCGTAATTTTGCAACCATCTGCTTCAAACTGAATGTCTTTTTCACCTAGAGTTTCATCGGTTAAAAGAATTAATTCTGTAACCTTTTCTTTCAACCTAAAACTTTTAACTAAGTGATATGCATATTCGTTTAGGGTTACTTTACTTGGTGGATACGCTGTTACGATTGCTAATTTCATATTGTTTTTTTATGGTACTACAAATTTCAAAATTTTGCAGCAATTTTAATTAAATAGACTGCTCAAACGCAATTATATATAGTTGATTGGAAAATAACTATAGACATTGCTTTTAGGTTATTTCTTTTGGGTTTTTGGAAGACTTAGAATCTTTAAAAAAGAAGAAACTAAGTTGTACTATTAATAATAAAACCATTGCTATAATTTGCACATGTACAACTTGTTCTAAACTTTCATGAAAAAGTACAACTAAAACAATTTGTAACATTCCAAAAATACCAGACAGAACAACGGGCACATACTTGTCTAATGATAAATAATAATAAGCAAATATGTTTGAAATTGCAAAAATACCTGTTGCTGATGCATATTTCCATAGTAATGACGCTACAGACACGTATTCATTACCAAATAAAATATTAATGATTTCATTGGGAAAGAAAAAGCAACTAATTACAATAGTTGCAGCTATAAAGCCAATATATGCTACATATTTTAATAAGATAGGTAACGTATCTTTTCCTTCTTTTTTAAGTTGAACTACTGTTGGCAAAAGTAACATTACAAACATCCAAGCAATAAAATAAACAACTCTACCTATTAAAGCTAAAGAAGCATACAAACCTGCTTCATAAGAATCAAAATAATGTTTTACTAGCAAAATATCACTATTGTTTATAATAATTTGAGTTAACTCATAAAACGCCGTAATAATAAAAAAATTCTTTACCAATTTCTTATTAACATTGTCTAATTTAAAAGGTTTGAATAAAGAAAAGTTACTCGTTCTAAAAGGAATTAACCCAAAAACAAAAGAGAAAAAAATACCAATAGCAATTATCAATGAAGAATCTATGTCTAGAAAATACAACAAGGCAAATGTTAATAATAACCTACTCATCATTTCTGATTGATAAGTTACAGACAGTGATTTCAATTCCTGCTTTCCTTGAAAAACACCTCTATTTACACTCATTAAAAAGTAAAATGGTACACCAACTCCAAAAATAACAAACATTGTAGAAGAGGTCGTTTTAAAAAAATGTTGTAATTGTGTAGCAAAAACAATGATTGCAATACCTAAAATAATTCCTGTAAATAAAGCATTTTTATAAATTTTAGAAATAAAACCCGAAAAAATACTATCCTCAAAAAGTACAGAAAACTTAGCTGTTACCAACTGAAAAGTCATGGCTACAAAAGATAAAACCAATAAAAAAGTAATTAAAATAGCAGCATCTGCAAATTTCTCAGGACCTAAAACCCTTCCTAAAACTAAATTATATATATAATTACCTCCGTTTACTAAGAGCACACTTAGCATAAATAATTGTTCAGGTTTTATACCTTTTTTTACAAACCTTATAATTTCTTGCATTTTTTTGCTAATTTATGATCCTATTTAGGCTTTTAAAATTATTATAAATTTCTTTACAATCACTAGTATTCTTTTATTATTTTACAATTAGTCAAAAATTACTGATATTAGTAACATTCAATTTTTAAGTAATACTTAGACAAATATCATCTAGATCCTTTAAAAATAATACATTTCTAAGTTGAAAAACACTTTTATATAGTTTAATGATTAATTACTAATGCTTAACTTGCCAAAGCTAAATCAAAATCTATGAAATTTTTATATTCAACACTGATCTTCTTTCTTTTCTTTAGTATACAAAGTTTTAGTCAAGACATGCAAGAAGGCTTTACCTATTTAGAAACAGGTAAATACAAGGAGGCCGAAGTTTTTTTTAAAGACATATTAAAAGAGTATCCTAAAAATAAAACGGCCAGACTTTGTTACGGAAGAGCTATTGGTTTAAATGGGAAAGCTACTGCTGCCGTAACACTTTTTACAGATTTGTTAAAAGACTATCCGGCTGATTTTGAAGTAAAATTGAATTATGCAGAATCTTTACTTTGGAGTAAAAATTACCCTGATGCAAAAATTTATTATCAAACATTATTAAAAGAAAATGATAAAAGCTTTGCTGCTTTATTAGGATATGCAAATACGCTATCTAATTTAAAAGAATTTGAAGATGCATTAATCAATGTAGATAAAGCCTTAGAAGTATTGCCTGGAAACCCGAATGCACTGGTTTCTAAAAAATATATGAGATTAGGATTGGCAAGTAAGAAAGTAAGTGATCAAAAATATAAGGAAGCAGAAACCATTTTAAAAGAAAATTTCACTTCATTTAAAGACGATAAAGAAACATTACTAAACCTTGCTAATTTATATTTAATTTCTAAACAAATAGAAAAAGCAAAAAACACTTATGAAATTATAGGTAAAAAGCCAGAAGATAAACTTATTTCGTTAAATGGAATAGCTTTAGCACATCACTTAGATGGTGATGATAAAACAGCATTAACTGTAAGCAAAACAGCGCTAAAAAGTATTGATAAAAACACCTCTGAAACCTTAAAAAAACAAACGATAGAAAGATACATTCAAGCTTTAATTTGGAATAAAAAATATACGTCTGCCAAAACTGAAATTGATAAACTATTAGATGATAATGAAACTCCAGAAAATTGGATGCTTTCTTTACGAGCAACACTTAATATTTATAAAAGTGATTTTAAGAAAAGTATTGATGATTATAATTTAATCTTAAAAAAAGACAGTGCTTCTTTTGATGGTAATTTAGGAAAAGCAAATGCTTTAAAAGCATCTGGCTATTATAATAATGCTTATAAAAGTGCAGAAAACACTTTAGTTTTTTATGAAAAACAAAAAGATGCCTCTAATTTTATTAAGGAACTAGATTTAAGTTTTACTCCGTATGTAGAAACCAAATATTCTTATTCTTATGATAATGGAAATAACGAAGCAAATGCATACGATTTGAAAGCTGAAGTTCCGTTTTCTACAAAGTTTAAAATTTTAGCAAACTATAACTTTAGAACCACTCTTAATAATCAAATTGACTCATTAAAAGCCACTACAAATAACTTATTGTTAGGTGTTTCTTATCAATTACTAAATAACCTAACCTTAAAAGGTAGTTTTGGTGTTACTTCTTCTGATTCAGAATCAAAAAAATACAATCAACTATTAACAGATATTTCACTTAATATAAAACCATTTAAGCTTCAAAGCTTAGAATTAGGATACAAAAGAGATGTTCAGAATTTTAATGCAGCATTATTGAATGATGAAATTGTGCAAAATAATCTTATTTTAAATTATAGCTTAAATACCAACTTTAATTTAGGTTGGTTTACTCAGTATTATTATACTTGGCAAAGTGATGAAAATACAAGAAACTTATTATTTACTTCTTTATATTACAATCTGTTTGCAAAACCTTCTATAAAAGCAGGACTTAATTATCAAAATATTTCTTTTAAGTTACAACAAGAAGATGAAGATGATATCAATTATTTTAGTCCTAGTAAATTTAATGCTGTAGAAATATTTGTGAATCTTATAAAGGAAGAAGCTGCTGCAAAAAACAAGGAGTGGTTTTATGGATTAACGGCGGCTACTGGTTTGCAATACATAGAAGATGATGACGCTCTTAGCACCTATAGGGTTCAAGCTAAATTAGGCTATAAGTTTTCCGAACGCGCACTCTTAAATATCTACGGATTACAAAGTAATATTGCTTCTGCTGTTGCCACTGTAGGTTCTGCTGGTTTTACATATACAGAGTTTGGTGTAAGATTTAAATGGATTTTTTTAAGAAAACCTTTATATAAAAAATAAGGCAAAAGATTTCTCTTTTGCCTAATAACATTCCTTTTAGAAATTGGGGGACTACTTGACGATAAAAGTTCCGGAATGTTGCTTGTATTCATCGTCAATCAAATTATATTTATAAACTCCTTTTTTTAATTGAGGAGCATTGTATTGTACTTTAATAAAAGAAGAACGGCTGCTTATTTTTTGAATATCTACTACTCTACCCATTAAGTCATAAACTTGAATTTGAATATCATTAGAAGCTGCTGAAAGTTGAATTGTTGTAGAACTCGTAAAAGGATTAGGGTAATTTATTAATTTGTTATTATTTTCTAGGATAAGATCATCTTTACTTAAAGTACTATTTGATGTAAATGCTATTTTATTTATATCAAAATTAAAAGGTTTGTAATTGGTATAATCACCTATAATTGAAAATACAATAGTTTTAATATCTGAAATATTTACATGATTTCCTTGATGATCTACAAAATCTAAAAATGAAATACTATACCTTTTTTCTTCTGAATTTGCAGGAATTGTATAACGTAACCTATTTTCCCAAGCTCTATCTTCACCAGACATAAGTACTATTTCTACAGGCTCATTATTTTTAATATTAAAATTAATCAAGTCATATTGAGTTACATTTAAAGTTTTATTTTCTGGTAAAAGGTGTCTAAATAAATTAATATTTCCTTTTACCTCTCCAATAGCCTTAACACTTCTTTCTACCTCATATACATCCTCTTTTAATTCTCTTTCAAAAGTCTGTACTTCAAAGTCTGAAACCGTTACATATTCTTTTAAGTAATCTAAACCCCAAGGTCCACCTGCCAAATACAAATCATCCTTTTGAGAAGAAGAAGAAGTTTCTAAATAAAAACCAATATCAAATAAAACGCCTGTTTGTATTGATAAAGCTTCATTATATGCTCCTGATAGAGAAAACGTATTAGCCACTTTAACATGCTCTGCAATCTCAGTTTCTGCTATATTACCAACAAAATTAACAGATCTCTCTTGTGTTCTATTTACCAAATTTAAATGAAGAATACCATTAGAATAAGTTCCTTTTTTTACAAAAACATTAGGTAATACCCTAGGCACCAAAGTACTTTTTAAGTTATTTTTTTCAGTATGCTGTTCTATAATATAATCTGCTATTGAATAAACCTGAGCGAAAGAACTTCCCCAAATAAAATAATTTTGATAATTACCCGTAGGATATTGGTCTATATTCCAAAAACTAAACAACTCATGCTCTTTTCTATGTGTGTTAATAGAAAAACTTAAAGTATATTCTGATTCTCCTGAGACGTTGCTAATTTTAGTTTTTATTATTTTATGTTCTTTAATTAAAATTGTATTAATACTGTCTAAACTAACGCCATTAAACCTGTTACAAATTGCTTTAAAGTGATTATAAATACCGCCTTCTGTTTCAGTAGCTATAACAGATGCCACTTGTTGATCTCCTTGATGATAAACTACCGATAAAAAATCTTTTATATTTTTATTTACAACAAGTTTTTCAGGAATCGAAACTAATGCTGTTTCTGTATGATTCATTCCTGTTTCTGGTAAATAATCGATAAAAGAATTTGTAGAATTCTTTTTATAAAATTGTTGCTTATTTTTCACACGATCTCCACCAACAAAATTACTTTTGTCTGTTTGAGCATTTGTGTTTCCAATTGTTATTAAAAGGAGAATTAGCACTATTTTTTCTATGATATGTTTCATTATACCACAAAAATAAGCACAAAGTAAAGGTGGTTTATAAACTTTTAGCCACTAACACTTTAACTATAGATGAGCTGTAAGACTTGTTTAGACAAGCATTAAAGTAAGTCTAGTCTTTTCATTAATTCTGGACGTTTAGACCTACTAACAGGGATAACATCTTTTTTGATTAAGACACTATTATCTTCAATATCTATAATTTTTTTAATATTGATGATATATGAACGATGTATTTTTAAAAAAAGGGATTCAGGCAACTTCTCTTCTATCTTTTTAAGTGTAGAGTGAACCGTATAATCTTTGGTTTCTGTTTTTATTTTAATATAATCTCCTTTAGCTTCTATTAAGTAAATACTTGGTAAGTCTATTTTTATTAATCTACGATCGATATTAATATAAAAATCGTTATCAACTTTTTTAGAGTCAACAACTTCTTTTTTAGGTTCATTAATAGAAATCGTTTTAGTTTCTGCTTTAAGAATAGCTTTCTTAAATCGAGGAAATTCTAACGGTTTCAATAAATAATCTATAATAAAATCATACTCAAAAGCTTCAATAGCAAACTTAGGATCTGAAGTTGTTAAGATAATTTTAGGTGGGTTTTTTAAGGTTTTTATAAAGTCTAATCCACTAAAACCAGGCATATGGATATCTAAGAAAATTAAATCTACCGTATTTTCTATCAAATATTTCATGGCTTCAATAGCTCCAGAAAACTCTTCAACAACGTTTAACGACTTAACTTCATTACAAAGGGTTTTTATAATAGCCCTTGCCATTTTTTCATCATCAATAATAATACAATTCATAAAACTTATATAGTTTCTATATAGTCTGAAATTGCTTTTAAAATTTTATCAAAATCTTCCTGACCTTCTAAACTTTGTTCTCTAAGATTATGTTCAAACTTATTTGCCATTTCGTAACTCTTTTCAAGTCCCAAAATACTAATTTTATGTTTAATCTTATGAACATTTTCTTCAATTTTTTTAAATTGTTTATGCTCTAAGCTATTATGGTATTCTTTCTTTTCTTCAGGAAACTCTGTTTTAATCACCCCAATAAGCTCTGTTCTAATAGATTCATCTCCTCTTGCTAATTGTTCTATATATATTAAGTTTGGTTGTTCCATCTTTATTTTTTTATGCTAAAGTAAAAAGTAGAACCCACATTTTGCTCAGATTTTAAATAAATTTCTCCATTATATACTTCAACAATTTTTTTTACGATAGACAAACCTATTCCAGTAGATTTATAATCATCTTCTAATTTTTGAAATGCAACAAATATTTTATCAAAATATTTGTTATCAATTCCATTTCCATTATCCTCTATGTAAAATTTCCAAAAATCAGAATCTTCAGTAAAACCTATTTCTACCGTAGGTTCTTTTTTATCATTAAATTTGACAGCATTATCTAATAAATGTAAAAATAATTGCTCTAATCTAAATTTATCACCTTTGATGGTAGGTAATCTTTCAGGAATTATATAAGTAGCGCTATTTAATTTTTCTTCTTTCTTTTTTAAGTTATTTACTAAATCATTTAAATTTACATCATAAATATCTTTTTCCATTCTACCGATTGTAGAGTATTCTAAAATTCCTTTTACAAGTGTATCCATTTTCTCTACATTGTCTCTAATAAATTGTAAATTCTCCTTTCCGGCAGCATCTAAAACCCCAGAATAATCTTCTAAGACCCATGCAGTCAAAGCTTCAATGCTTTGTAGAGGAGATTTTAAATCATGAGAAACCATGTGAGCATAATCATTTAATTCCTGATTTTGTCGTTCTAAATTTCTTAAAAGTTTATCTTTTTGCTGATTAATTTTAATGATTTCTTTAGTTTGATCATCAATAAAGTCAACCAATTTTAAAGAATCTACGCTTTCTTTAGGACGGTTATTTTTTAAATCATAAAACTGTAATTTGTCTATGACACTTTCTAATTTTGAGATTACTTTTTTCTGAGAATCAGATTCTTCTCTAAGTTGCTCATTTGCAAAAAATAGCTCCTCAGAACTAAATTTAGTAGCTCTCTGAAGCATTAAAAACTGCTCTTCTGAAGTAGTATAAGATTTATCAACAGCATCTAAGAACCGCTCTAAATCTTCATTAGATTGCAATTCTTGGGGTAGATACTTTCTTATTTGTCTTTTTAATAAAGAATTCATTATTCGCTTATTAGTGTAACTGTCATGGTTTGGTTATGAAGTTGACAACTATTTTCTCCAATAAAAGGAGCAATTTCTCCATAAGAATACAGGCCTGTTATTGTTGTTGAATCTCCTACAACTTCTATCACTTCTTCTACCTCTTCCTCTACTCTTTGGTCTAAAACCAATTTTCTACCAATACAACTTACTAAAATTGCCAATTCTGGTTTTTTATTTCTAAACTCTAGCGCACTTTTAGCAGCTTTTTCTGCTGCATTTACAATATTATCTACATTGGTCATCATTAATTGTACTTTAGAATTCTCTAAGATATCACCAGCCAAAATCATAGAATTTTCAGCTTCGTTTATATTTAAAATACTTCTTACAATCGTATTGTGTCCATTTTCTGTTTTTACATTTAATGGATACAATAAGGCTGCTCCTGGCAATTCTTTAGATTTTTCTCCTAAATATTTTTTGTATAAATCTAATGCTGGTAAGTTATCTAATTCATATAACGTATTTCCTTCAGATTTTGTTACAATTCTTTCTGGTCCAAAAGGAGTCCAACCTCCATTAATAGAAAATGTTATTTCTAAAGATTCTCCATACAAACCAATGGCAACTATTTCTCCTGGCTTTGGTTTTTCGTTATAAGAAGCTATTGTTTTTTCAAATCTAGCATCATCACCACACAAAGCTCCAGTAATTAATAAGTTATTATCTGTAGCCGAATTCATGCCTTCTGTTAATTGACTACCGTTTATAAAACTACCTTCAGAAACTACAAAAATGTGCTTTAGACCTTCTTCAGAAAATTGGCTAATTAAATCCTTTCCAACTTTAAAACTATCTACTTTAGCATCAGAAGCAGCATTTAAAACATTTGCAGTTTTAATAATAAAATTACTTTTTTCAAACTCTATAGCTGTAATAGTAATACTTTCATCATCAATAGATTCTGATGAAATATCTCCACAAGCCGAACCAAAAACTATATGTCCGTCTTTAAATTTGTCTCTAATTTCTTCAAAAATAATTTCATCTTCTAATAAATATCTATTTCCAAATACAAGTACTAACGGTGCTTTTAAAGTTATATTTTCCGATAAGTATTTCCAATCAGCATTTTTATGTTTTTTAAGTTGTACGGTTTTCATTTAAGTTTTTTTAATGGTGAAATAAAAAGTAGTTCCCTTATTTGGTTCACTTTCTAACCAAATAGCTCCCTCATGTAAGTCAATTATTTTTTTTACAATTGACAAGCCTATTCCTGTTGAATCTTCTCTTTTATTTAAAGAGGTAAAAACTTCAAAAATTTTATCATGATATTTCTTTTCAATTCCAATACCATTGTCTCTTATAGAAAATTGATGGAAAGTAGTATCTTCTATATAATCTACTTCTACAATCCCTATTTCTTTGTCACAAAATTTAATTGCATTACTTATAAAATTTTGAAATAACTGCTGAAATTTTGTTTTATCTCCTTTTATTATCGGTAATATTTTTAAGACATTAACAGAAATATTTTCTGGTATAAATAAAACCTTTTGTAAATCGCATAGCGTAGTATTTAAATCTACCTCTTCATCTTCTTGTGTAATAGAACCTGCACTCGAATACTCTAAAACATCAGAAATTAATTTTTCCATAGTTTCTAGTGTAGTTTCTAAAAGGTCAAAATTTTGAAGTGTAATTTCATCAAATTTTCCTTCATTATCTGTTTTAATCCAAGAAATTAAAGCTTCTAAACTTCTAAGCGGAGATTTTAAATCATGAGAAACAATATGTGCGTATTCATGCAAATGTTCATTACTGTTTTCTAATTCTTTTAAAATTTGTTCTTTTTGTAATTCTAATTTTTTAATTTCTGTAATATCAAGACTCAAGGCAATAGACCCAATATTTTCTCCAAATAAATTGTAATTAGGAGCAGCACTTACCAACCAATATTTAGTTTCTCCTTTTTTATTTTCCGTTTTAATTTCATAAGAAGTAGACTCACCCCTAAGTCGTTTTTCTTTTTGATTTTTTAAAACCTCCGGACTACCTTTTAATGTAAAAATATCACGACCTACTTTTCCTAATAATTCTTCTTTGGCATAACCAGACATTTCTAAAAAACTTTGGTTTACCATCGAAATTTGATCATCTATATCAATCTCTAGCAATCCTAAATTCATATTAGCTATAATATTGCTGTATTTTTCTTTTTCTACCTCTAAACTTAAGTTGTATTTCTTCTCTAAGGTTACATCACTAAATGCCCATAAATAACCTTTTATTTTACCGTTAACTATAACAGGTGTATAATTTCGTTCTAAAATTTTACCATCAACCATTTCTAGTTCTTCACCAAAAACAGCTACTTTATTTTCTACAATTTCATTCATTCTTTGAACAAAATTAGAAGAGTCTTTAAATAACACTTTATTCTGTTCAGATGCTTCTCTACAATCCATACCTATTAAATCAGTTGGTTGTACATCTATATTAAATAGTTGACAAAATTTGGTATTGGATAAAACTATCTTTCTATTTTCATCTTCTAAAATAATACCACTATTTAAATTTAAAACAAGCGCAGATAATCTATTTTCTGATTCTATAATTTTTTCTTTATCTAATCTTTCTTTCTCAATATCTTCTACGGTAACTACATTATAGTTAATAATATTATTGTCATCTTTTACGGCAGTAACTGTAACTTTTGCCCATAAAACATCGCCATTTTTTTTTATATATCTTTTTTCTAAATTGTAAGTACTTATTACTCCCTTATAAAGTTGATCTGTTAGTTTTTTAGATTTTTCTATATCATCTGGGTGTGTTAAGTCTCCAACTTTAATATTATCAAATTCTTCTGAAGAATAACCTAACATTTCTTTTAAAGAATTATTTATTAATAATAATCCTTTTTGATCATTTCTAGATAAAGTAATACCAATAGGAGAGTTATTTATAATAATACTTAACTGGTGTTTTTGATCTTCTAATTGCTTTTTCATCCTTACCCATTCGCTAACATCTCTAATAATACCTTGGGCAGCAATTGGTTTATTTTCTTTATTATAAATTAAAGAACAATTTACTTCTATCCACTTTAGATTATTATTCTTATCAACAATTCTTGCGGTATAATCATTAAAAGAACCCTCTGTGTATAATTTATTAAAAGATTTAGCGGTATATTCTAAATCTTCTTTATAAACAATTTTCGAAAGATTAAATGCCTCTTTATTTATATCATAGCCAAAAACTTCTACAGCAACTTCATTCATCTTTAAAACATTTCCATATAAATCCATAACTAAATATGCATCATTAATGTTTTTAAAAACTCCTTCTAGTGTAGATGATTTCTCGTTTAAAAGTTCTGTTAACTCTTCAGATTTAGAATATAATTCTCTAGACTTATCTTCAAGAATTTTTTCGGCAGCTTTCCTTGCTGCTTTTTCGCGTTTTAGAGCGCGCTGTAATATTCCTATTTGGTCTTGATTTTCTTTTAAAGGGGTATTCATTTTATATTTCTTTTATAATATAGCTCTTAAATTTAATTTATTTTTAGCTCATAAAAAATTCTGATATAAATAAAACCTTTTTTAAATTTTGTGGACAATAAACCTTACTTCTGTTCCGTCTTCTTTAATTTTCTCTAAAACAATAGATGCCTTTGCATTAAAATGTTCAAAAGTTTTGTTCATTAAACCTAATCCAAAGTGATGCATTGCTCTGCTAGATTTATAAAGCATTATAATAGAGTTATCTGTTTTTTCTTCTACAACAAATGTTGGTAGTTCTGCATCTGGATATATTTTTTGAACTTCTACATGTATATGATTTTCTATAGAAGCTAACATTTCTATTGGGTCTTTATATGTTTCTAAAAGACCAGGATAACTCGTTTTTATAACGGAAAAAAAATGTTCTGCATAAACCAAAAGTAAATCATCTGTAGAGATACCTGTATTACCACTTAAGTTAGTTACCAATTGTAACATTTCAGAAAAACTATAGGTTCCTATAGATGTGTACACTCCTTCAGAGGCTAATTCTGATTGAGAAATAATTTTATCAACCATTTCTAAACCAAACTTTTCCTCAACTAAATCTAAAAACTCTGTAAAAACTATCCCCTTCATCTTTAATATTTTTTTAATTCATTTGTACTCCAATAGGATAAAACTTTTTCAATTTTATGAACATAATCATCATATTTTAAAGGTTTTAAAATATAACCAGAAACCCCAATTTTATAACATTGGTCTAAATCTCTTTGATTATCTGATGTGGTTAAAATTACAGTAGGAATATGCTGTATACTTTCATCCTTTTTTAGAATAGATAAAAATTCTATACCACTCATTTTTGGCATGTTTAAATCTAATAAAATTAAATCAGGAAAATTACTTTTATCTTCTAAAATTTTTAAAGCTTCCTCACCATTTTTAGCTTCTTGAATTGTATGTTCTAATTTTAATAATGAAAGTGTTCTTTTCATTTTCATTATTTCAATTAGATTATCTTCAATTAATAATATTTTTAAGCTCTTAGACATTTCAGAAATTTTTAATTTATATATACAAATCTAAGTTAATTTAATTGACCATTATTTAGGTGGTTGGTCAGGAATGTTAAAGTATCGACGAAATGCAAAAAAGTATAGACCATATTTAATTGTAAAAACAAAAAAGCTCCAACTTTTCAGTTGGAGCTTTTTGTATTAAATAGTTTAGACTATTTTCTTACTGCTTTTACAATAGCTAAAGCTGCTCTCACATCTTTTTCTAATTTAGCATAATCTTTATTTGCAATAATTTCTTTTGAAATTAATTTAGATCCCATTCCAACACAAGTTACACCTGCATCAAACCAACCTTTTAAATTTTCTTCCGTTGGAGAAACTCCACCTGTTGGCATTAAGCTAGTCCAAGGTTGAGGCCCTTTTACTCCTTTAACAAATTGTGGTCCATAAATATCACCAGGAAATAATTTTACGATTTCACATCCTAATTCTTCTGCTCTAGTAATTTCTGTTAAAGTACCACAACCAGGAGACCATAATACTTTTTTACGGTTACAAGCAATTGCAATATCTTCTCTTAAAACCGGAGTTACAATAAAGTTTGCTCCTAAAGCCATGTATAAAGATGCTGCTCCTGCATCTGTTACAGATCCAACTCCCATAATCATACCTGGTAATTCTGCAATAGCGTATTTAGTTAACGCTCCAAAAACTTCGTGAGCGAAATCTCCACGTGCTGTAAACTCCATTAAACGAGCCCCACCATCGTAACATGCTTTTAATACTTTTTTACTTAATTCTATATCGTTATGAAAAAATAAAGGAATCATTCCTGTTTCTTTCATTACTTGCGCTACTTCTAATCTTGAAAATTGTGCCATTTTATTTTGTGTTTTTTTAACTGTTTGTTTAATCCTTTACTTGGTTATTGTTTAATTACGTAATTTAAAATTGCAATTAATTTAACAATTAAACAATTACACGAATTAAATATTATACCCAGTTTAATATTTTTTTGAAATCGTATGCTTCCGGATTGGTAACATATTTTTTCGCATTTTCATAGTCTTTTTCTTTTAAAAAGAATAAGTTTTGTATGAATAATTGTGCCATATCAGAATTGATATCTACTAATCTTGGTGGAATTTTACCATTTTCATCTTCAAAATCTTTTAGATATAAAGGTGAAATATCTCCATTAGAATTAGCACTTACAATACAACCTGTAACACCTTGATCAAATAATTTTTTAACTCCAATACCAAGCAAAGTACATAAGGTTAAATCGAACGCTATAGGATTGCAACATCTTAATTCATATCCCAATTCTACTGGTCTAGATTTAATATTTAATCCTATTTCTTTTAATTTAACTTGCAGTAAGTAATTAAATATATGCGATTTACTTACGTTTCCTAATTCTGGATGTCCGTGATCATCATAGGTAAAGTTAATCCCTGAATTGATAATTTCTTTCTCTTCCATAAAGTGAAAAACACCTTCGCTAATTAAAGCGACACCGTATTCTACCCCCATAACCTTACATTTTATAATAGAAGAAATAATCATATTGATTAACTTCTCAAATGTAATCGTTGTTTTGTTAAACATTTCTGGAATAATCACCATTTGAAAATGACATGCCGAAGCAATTCCAAACGCCAAATGTCCTGCAGAACGTCCCATTGCAGACATTACAAACCAGTTTTGACTGGTTCTAGCATCTTCATAAACGGTATTTCCAATACGAACACCTTCATCTTTTGCTGTATGAAAACCAAATGTTGGGTTTCTATCTGGCAAAGGTAAATCGTTATCTATTGTTTTTGGAACATGGATATGTCTAACGTCTAATGCTTCACTTTTTAAATATTTGGTTAATCTATTTGCAGTAGAAGCAGTATCATCTCCTCCAATAGTAACCAATAATTTTACGTTATTTTTCTTAAAAAAATCTGCTTTAAAATCACTGTCTTTAGGTTTAAATCTACTCATTATAAGACTAGAACCACCTCTACTAAAAATACGATCTGCACGATGAAAATCAAAAATCTCCAATTCAGGGTTTTCCGAAAGCAATCCTTGATATCCATGATGAACACCAATAACTTCATAACCATCTTTCATAAAGGTTTTAGCAACAGTACTAATTACTGTATTAATTCCTGGAGCAGGACCACCTCCACACATTATAGCTATAGATTTCTTCATATTATATCGTTGATTTTAAAGTTAGTATATGTACAGTTATAAATTTATTTAACTGTTAAATAGTGTAAACTACTTAACAGTTAAACAAAAAACTAGATTTATCTAGCTACTCTTCCAGATGCATCACCACCCATAAGTTTATTTACTTCTGCAACTGTAACTAAGTTTGCATCACCTTTAATAGTGTGTTTTAAACAAGATGCAGCAACTGCAAAGTCTAATGCATTTTGATCGTTATCTGGGTATGTTAATAATCCGTAGATTAAACCTCCCATAAAAGAATCTCCACCACCTACTCTATCAACAATATCTGTAATTTGGTATTGACGCGTTTGTAACATTTCATTTCCATCATATAAAACTCCTGCCCAAGTATTGTGAGATGCAGAAATAGAACCTCTTAAAGTAGTAATTACTTTTTTAGCTCTTGGAAATTTTTCCATCATTTGCTTACAAACAGATAAGAAAGCTTCTGCTTTTACATCATGTCCTGCTGTTTGAACTGCCGCTCCATCAGGCTTAATTCCGAAATGCATTTCTGCATCTTCTTCATTTCCTAAAACGATATCACAGTAAGAAGTTAATTCAGTCATAATAGACTCTCTATGAGCATCATCACAGAAATTCCATAATTTTGCACGGTAGTTTAAATCTGTAGAAATAGTAATTCCTTTTGCACTAGCTGCTTTTAAAGCTTCTAAAGTTACATCTGCTGCACCTTGAGAAATTGCAGGGATAATACCTGTCCAATGAAACCATTCACATCCTTCAAAAACTGCATCCCAATCGATCATTCCAGACTCTACTTCTGCAATAGCAGAATGCGCTCTATCATAAACCACTTTAGATCCTCTAGATACAGCTCCAGTTTCTAAGAAATAAATTCCTAAACGGTCTCCTCCATAAACAATCTTATCTACACCAACACCTCTTTTACGCATTTCCATCATTGCACACTCACCAATATCATTTTTTGGTAAACGCGTTACAAAATCTACATCAATTCCGTAGTTTGCTAATGATACTGCTACATTAGATTCTCCACCTCCGTAAACTGCATCAAAATTATTTGCTTGTGAAAATCTTAGAAATCCTTGAGGAGCTAATCTTAACATGATCTCTCCAAATGTTACTACTTTTGCCATTTTAATCCTTTTTTTAATATTATAGTTAATTGGTTAAACGTTTAAGCAATGTTTCAAAATAAAATCAAAAGGAAAGAAATGAACTATCGTTTTGATTATATTAAATATCGAATTATATTTGCTTAA
Source organism: Polaribacter sp. R2A056_3_33 (assembly GCF_019278485.1). Lineage (NCBI taxonomy): Bacteria > Pseudomonadati > Bacteroidota > Flavobacteriia > Flavobacteriales > Flavobacteriaceae > Polaribacter > Polaribacter sp. R2A056_3_33. The sequence goes on along the minus strand of NZ_CP058984.1, from coordinate 3,355,800 downwards.
TCGATTAAGCAAATATATAAAAAAAAGTATTATCAAAAAGAAAACTACCATAAAAGATATTGCAAGTGTTTTAAACATCTCTCCAGCAGCTGTTTCTAAGGCATTACATAACGATTCTCGAATAAGTGAGAAAACAAAAAAAGCCGTTAGACAAGTTGCAAAAAACCTAAACTACCAGCCAAATCACCTAGCAAGTGCTCTTAGAAGTGGAAAAAGTAAACTAGTGGGTGTGATTGTTCCTAGAACAAATAGCAATTTTTTTTCTTCTGTAATACAAAATATAGAAGAAGTACTAAATAAAGAAGGCTATAACATTATTATCACCCAATCTAACGAATCTTTTAAAAAAGAATGTGCTAGTATAGATACTTTATTATTTACTCAAGTAGATGGTATTATTGCTTCCATGGCAAATGAAACTGTGGACTTAAGTTATTTTGAAAAAGTTAAAAAAGCAGGAATTCCTTTGATCACATTTGATCGTGGAGAAAATGATTTAAATGTAGATTATATTGGTATAGATGATTACAATAGCAGTCATTTAATAGTAGCACATCTTGCAGAACAAGGATGTAAAAGAATTGCACATATTGGTGGTTTTAAACGTACCCGAATTTTTAACAACAGAATTAAAGGATATATAGATGCTTTAAATAAACACAACTTACCTCTCATAGATGAGTTATTGATAGAAAGTAACTTAACAACTGAAGATGGTAGAGAAAAAATGCATCAATTACTAGCGTTAGAACATAGACCAGATGCTGTTTATGTAGCTGGAGATTATGCCGCTCTTGGTGCTTTACAAGTGTTAAATGAAGAAAAAATTAGTATTCCGGATGAAATAGCTTTGGTTGGTTTTGGTAATGAACCTTTTAGTTCTATGGTTACTCCTTCTATTACAAGTATAGAGCAACATAGTGAGGAAATTGGTAAACTAGCTGCACTTTCTTTTTTAGAACATGTTAAAAATGATGTTGTAAAACAAACACTTACCAAAAAGATTTTAGATGTAGAATTACTTATTAGAGATTCTTCTAATAGAAAACACTCCTAACCTTTTCTTTTGCTTATTTTTGTTAATACCTAATAGACAATAATCAAACCTTATGAAACAATTAATTATTTTACTTTTATTGATTATTGCCTTTTTTATTGGTTACGGACAATATTCTCAATATAAAAGATTCAATTCTCCTAATGTTGATTATAAAACGACAAAAGAAATAGATAACGCTTATTACAACCAGGAAACGGTTATCAATTATTATAAAGCTATTGAAGATTTAAATAGTTTTGTAAAACTGCAGTGGACAGCTAATAATATTGATGTTAGAACTCCTGAAGAGGATACAGAAGAAACCAAATTAGCCGTTAAAAAATATGCAGATAAAGTTGCAACTATTAAATTTTATGAAAGTAAATTAGAAAAATCTGCTGTATTAAAAACGAAAGGTTTGTCTAATGAAGAAATTCAGTTTTTAGAAAATACTGGAACCGACTTAAAATCTCACCAAAAATCAATTGCAATCAATAAAATTAAAAGTATGTTTAATCCTGATAAAACAATGCTTTATGGGTATAAAAGTGCTTTGATATTTGAAATTCAAAAGCAATTAAATCAAAAGGGATTCAATATAAAATTAGATGGGTTTTATAAGCTTGAAACTTTAAATTCTATTAAAGATTTTGAAGAAAAAAACAACCTTTTTGTAGATGGTGTTATAGACGTTTTAACTCTAGACGCTCTATTTGAATAAAAAAGATGTTAGCTTTTTCTGCTAACACCCTTTACTTATTTCTTGTTTTTAGAAGTCTTACCGGGTTTCTTTGTTGCTTTTGCTTTCTTTTTCTTAGGCATTTTTCCTTTTATTCTCTCTTTTTCGATAACAATATCTGCCATAAATTCTGAATTAAAAGTATGCTCTTTTGCTAACTTTATAAAAGTAAGCGCTGTTTTATAGTCTTTTAATTGCTCATGCAAAATTGCTTTCTTTAGATATAAAAGTGCTTTATCAGATCCTTTTACAGTTAAAGCAAAATCTATAAAATCTTCTACTTCTTTATAATCTTCATTCCATAGAAGTGTATTAATATAAGGTGTATATACCTCAAAAGCATGAATATTTTCTGCCAAAGCTTGTTTAAAATACACAATTGCTTCTTCATATTTATACAATTTTTCCGCATAAACCCTACCCATTAAAGTTAATGCCATTGTATTTTTATCATCATAAGATAATGCAAAATTTAAAGCCTCCATTACCTCCTCCAAATCGAAAGGGTAGCTCTCTAATGCTTTAAAAATATAATTATTTACTAATGTCCCCATATTATTTCTTTATTTGTCATTTTACATAATGACTCTTTATTTTCTCAAAAAAATATCGTTTTAAGCTGACAGCAACCAACTTAAATGATACTTCTTTTTGTGCACTTGATATTATAATTTACAACTTTTTTTTGTAATATCTAAATAACACACTTACTTTGTTTATCTATTCATTAATTATGCCAATTTGTAGTAGGCACTTACTTTATGAATAATTGCTAGTTAAATTGCTTTTAATTACACTGTTTTTTAGCAAATACAAAAGTACGCTCTGTTTGTTCTATTTTTGCGGATTTTTTTATTATTTTTTTTATAGACTTTTCTTTTTTTTTAAAACAGAAAAATGAAAATAAAATACAATCTAAAAACAGACTTCTTTGTATAATTTTTAAAATTCTATTCATTCTTTAATTTTGATCTTTTGTTAGCAAACGTCCTTGCGTTAGGGATTGAAACGGCATCCTTTTTGTTTTTCTCAAAAAGATATAGTGTAAAGCCCGACCTTTAGGTAACGCCCTGAAAATAAATTAGTATACATAAAAAAACGTCCAAAAATAAATTTTGAACGTTTGTATTACTAGTTTAATAATTAAAATTTACTGTTTTTCTAACAAAACAAGATCAAATTCTGAGTTTACAACGACTTTTCCGTCTTTCACTTCTACAGTTTGGTTAGAATAAAAATCATTCAATTTCTCTCCATTTTTAAATAATGATAAAACCTCAATTTCTTTATTTCCTTTCTGTAAATTGATACCCACAATAATTTTATCTTCTTTTCTAACTCTCGAAAAAACAACTCCATTTTCTTTTGAAATAAGGGAGTGTTTCCCTGCACCTACCGCTGGATGATTGGCTCTAAACTGACCTAATTTTTGCCAATGCTCTAAAATTTTCTGAGTTTCTTCTTTCGATTGAATGTCTTCCCAGTTCATAAAAGAACGCAAGGTTGCATCGCCAACAGCGTCTTCTATTATTAAATTTCTTGCCGATTCATCTCCATAATATACTTGTGAAGTTCCCGGAGTTAATAGCAACATAGTGGCTGTTTTATAAGGCTGCTCTCTTTCTTTATCAAAAGGCTGACCATCATCATGAGAGGTTAGATAATTCAAAATTCCGTATCCCTTAAAATCTGTATTTAAAAGTGAATCGTATTTTTGAAAAACAGCTGTTTCTGCCATCTGTTTCACATTCCATTTCAATTCAAAATTGATTAAACTTTGAAAAGCATTGTCATAATAATTAATTTTTTCTCCACCTAAATCAAATTCTTTTCCATCTGATATCGTGTAATTATACACCTCGCCTACTAAATAAAAATTATTTTCATCTAAAACTTTCTCAGAATTATTTTTTTTATAAATAGCAAAAGCGGCATCACATTCTTGCTTAAATTCTTGCCATACAAATTCTTCTGTATGTTTTACGGTGTCTACCCTGTAACCATCAATTCCAAATTCAGTAATATAATCCGTTAGCCATTTCATAATGTAAAAGCGAGGTGCTCTTGGGTGACCAGTTCTTGTAAAAAACTCCTCTAATTCTTTTACTTCTAGCTCGTAACGTCCTTCTGCTTTCCACTTTTCTACCAACTGAATTGGCAATTCTACAGCATTATTACTTTCTGTTTTAATGTCTGGTAAATTCTCTACCAACGTACAAGAAACCGTATGCTCATATGAATCATACGTACACGTAGGCTCTGTTCTTACCCAATCTGAAGGCCATACAGGATCTTTTTCTGTAACAGGCCCTGTGTGATTGATAACGGCATCTAATAAAATACGAATTCCGTTTTTATGCGCAATAGCCACCAATTCTTTCAAGTCTTCCTTAGTCCCAAAATTTGGATCTATACTTGTCCAATCTTTTGTCCAATAGCCATGAAAACCATAAGATACTCCAGTTCCTTCATCGGTTCCACCATGAATTTGCTCTACAATTGGCGTCATCCAAATAGCATTAATTCCTAACTTGGTAAAATAACCTTCTTTTATTTTTTGAGTAATTCCTTTAATATCTCCACCTTCAAAACCACGTAACTTCCCTGTTTCTTTAGTCCTTTCAAAATTAATATCATTGGAGGTATCTCCGTTATTAAAGCGGTCTGTCAATAAAAAATAAATATTTGCGCCTTCCCAAACAAACTCTTTTTGAGCAGTTTGTGTTGCTACTTTTTCTTTTGATGAATTTTCTTTACAACTAAAAATAGATGCTAAGAAGATGAAAAAAACAAGGTTCTTCATAATTATATTTTATGTTTTAAACCTCAAAAGTTTTAAAACCTTTGAGGTTTATGTTATTAATACTTAACTTTAAGGATAAATGATTCTAATGGTTTTAGATCTAATCTAACTCTAGCTTCTCCGTTTTTTACTTTTAAAGTTGATGAATACTCTTTATACAATTGATCTTCTACTTGATATTCCCCCTCTTTTAAGTTCCATTTTGCAATAATATCTTGTGGTAAACCTAACTCGAAACCATAAGTATCATGAGCATTAAAATTAGAAACGATAATTAATTTTTCATCATCACTCCATCTTACATAAGAAGAAACTCTTTCATTATACCATTCTGCATTTTCACGATTAAAATGATGAATATCTTGATACTCGCCCATTAAAGCATCACTTTTAATGGTAAAGTTTAGCAAACGTTTGTAAAAATCTCTTAATGATTTTTCTTGATCTGTAGATTGGCCTCCATCATACTCTTTATCATTTACCCAACGTTGTAATGTAGGCACACCAATATAATCGAAAATTGAAGTTCTAGATGGAGTACCAAACCCCGCATTTTCTGCACCTGGTTCTCCAAATTCTTGCCCGAAATACACCATTGTTGGTGCCGTAGAAATTGTTGCAGAAACCACCATTGCTGGTTTTCCTTTTAAAGCATCTCCCGCAAATTCTGGACTTGCAATTCTTTGCTCATCATGGTTTTCTAAGAAATGTAACATATTGTGTTCAATATCTTTTAGATCTTCTTGAATTGGCGCAATATGATCTGTTAATCCATGACCTTGCATAATATTTTTTATGGTATCATACAACTGCACTTTGTCATACAAATAATCCATTTTTCCTTTTCTAATATAATTTCTATATTCATTTGGGTTGTACACTTCTGCCAATAGAAAAGCATCTTCATTCTTCATTTTAATGGCAGAATTCATAAAACTCCAAAACTCTACAGGCACCATTTCTGCCATATCGTATCTAAATCCGTCTACTCCTTTTGCAGTCCAATACAATGCAATATCTCTAAATTTAATCCAAGAACTAGGCACTTTTTTGTCTTGCCAAAACTCAAAGTGTTTTTTGTAATCTTCATTATCAAAACCTTCTGGTAATTCTTCAAAATCTTTTTTCCCATCAGGAGCAATACCATAATTTACTTTTACAGTTTCATACCAATCATTAAAATGAGGTTTTGCAGCTCGTGAACCATTACCTGTCCATTTTGCTGGGTTTTCATCAAATTTATTATCTGATAACGGATTTTTTTCTCCGCCTAAAGGCGCATATCCATTTAAAAAGTCTGGTACTTGGAAAGCTTTATTAGGCACATAATAAAAGTTATTATCTACATTATACTCCACTGTCTTATCATCATCTGCTCCAAAATCTTTAGTCCCTTCTGGGTTAGATAAGCTTTGATAATTTCTAGCAACGTGATTTGGTACAATATCTATAATTACTTTTAATCCGTTTTTATGAGAACGCGCTATTAAAGCCTCAAATTCTTCTAATCTGTTTTCTACATTTACTGCTAAATCTGGATTAACATTGTAATAATCTTTTACTGCATATGGAGATCCTGCTCTACCTTTTACAATATCTGGATCGTCATTTGAAATGCCAAACGCGGTATAATCTCTAATTACATCATGGTGCGGAACACCTGTGTACCAAATATGTGTAACTCCTAAATCTTTAATTTCAGACAAGGCTTTATCAGTAAAATCATTGAATTTACCAACACCATTTTCTTCAATAGTTCCCCAAGGTTTATTAGTGGTATTTGTATTACCGAATAATCGTGTAAATACCTGATAGACCACTGTTTTTTTCTCTTGATTTGTATTCATCTTCTTAATTTTTGGTGTTTTTTCTGTTGAACAACCAATTATTATTGCTAACACTGAAACAGATATAACGCTGTATATTTTTTTCATAATTGATTTCTTATTTTAATAAAATTTTTACTTTTAATTCTTTCTTAGGATTCCAATTTAATGGAATTGTAAGGGTGTTTTTTTCTGATAAAATTCGTCTTCTTTTTCCATCAACTTTTACCTTTTTAGGATTCCAATTGATATTATGCAATACCAACGTAATTTCTTTTTGCTCTGGATTCCAATATTCACCAAATGCTGCTTTCATTTCAAATTCTAAGCAACGTTTGGTTAATTTAGACTTAAATTCTAGAATTTCATAAGCTCCTTTTTCAAATGCTTTAGAAAGCAAACCATTATCATTATAAAATGTTCTTTTACTTTCTTTAACAGAAGTATCTAAATAATAATGAACTTCTAAAACATCACCTTTATAAGCATCTGTAGTCTGTACTAATTTTGCCATCGTTATAAAAGCACCTCCTCTAACATAAGTAGGAATTGTTGCTTCATCTAATTCAACGGATTTTGTTTGTCCACCAATAACTTTTTCATCTGTATAAAAATTAAACCAATTGGCTGTATTTGGAAAATAAATTTCTTTGCTTGCTACCGAATCTTTTAAAATTGGTGTGATTAAAAAATCTTTTCCCCATAAATAGGTTGATGAATTAGTCATCAATCTTTTATCGTCTTCTTCAAAGAAGATAGGTCGCATCAAAGGCGTTCCTTTTTGATTGTTCTCAAACGCTACATTGTAATTATATGGCAATAATTTATAGCGTAATTCAATTGCTTTTTTTGTCAATTTCTTAGCTCTATCACTTCTAAAAACAGGTTCACTTGCAACATCTTCTTGAGCATGAGGTCTAAATATCGGTTGAAAAACACCATATTGTAACCAACGGATATATAAATTATCATTTAAATTTGCGCCAGCAAAACCGCCTAAATCAGAATGCATGTATCCCAAACCTTGCATTCCCATTTGTAAGGAAATTTCTGGTTGAGATTGTAATCCTCCCCAAGTTCTGTTAACATCTCCAGACCAAGGAATCATCCCAAAACGTTGCGACCCAGAATAACCTGCTCGCATTAAAATAAAAGGTCTTTCATTCGAAAAATCTTTTTGATATCCTTCAAAAATTAAACGTGCCCAATCATGCCCGTAAATATTATGAATTTCGTCTGCTTTTTTATCTTGAAAATTGACCCAAGAAGGCAAAACTTCTGGCTCTCCTAAGTCTCCCCAAAGTCCTTTTGCTCCTAAATTTATAAGTTCTTTATATATGCTCCAGAACCATTCTTTCCCTTCTTTTTTATAAATATCTACTATACCTGTATTTCCAAAATAGAAATCATATTTTGCAGGATTTCCGATTGAATCTGTTGCTAAAACTTTTTTTGCTACAGCTTCATCCCATTTTTTAGAAGTAGATAAAATAAAAGGTTCTGTAATTAAAACCGTTTTCACACCTTTGTCTTTAAGTCCAGAAATCATTCCTTTCATATCAGGAAAAGAATCTTTGTAAACTTCCAAATTCCCCATGGTTCCTTGCAACTCTTTTCCAAACCAATACAAGTCTAAAATCACTGCATCTACAGGTATTTTTTCTTCTTTAAATTTTGCAATTGTTACTTCTGTTTCTTCTTGAGAATGATAACCAAATCTACTCGAAAAATTCCCTAAAGTCCAACGAGCTGGTAAAGGCTGTTTTCCTGTTAAATCTGTATAATTGTCAACCAATTCTAGCCAAGAATCACCAACAATAACTTGGTAGGTTTTTCTTCCTGAAATAGTTTCGTACGTTAATGTGTTGTCTTTTTTACTGTCTAAATCTAAATAACCAATAGGGGCATTGTCAAAATGAAGCATGTATTTTTTTGAAGAAATGACCAAAGGAATCGTAAAATTCATTAACTCCGTATGTGTTTCATAACCATACTGAGCTCTGTTATAAAGCGGCAATCTATTGCCTCTTCTATTCATGCCCAAAGCTCTTGATCCTGCACCATATAAGACCTCATCTGAAGTTAAATTGAATTCAATTTTATCCGTTTTATCGGCAACAATATTGCCTCTAACCAAATCCATTGCTTGGTGTTCCGACTTAAAATAACCTGTTTTTTCTGAGATAACAACCTCATTATTATACTTATAAATAATTTGAAAAGGTTTATGTTTTACAAGTACAGAAATTCCTTCTGAAAAGAAATTACTTTCATTTGCACTAATTACAGGGGTAATATCTACTTCTGATGGTTTTAGAACTACCGCATGAGATTCTTTAATTTGCTGCTCACCAGCAGGAATAAAGCTAGTTTCTATAATTTTTGAGTTTAAAAATGTAACAATGTACAAACCATCATTAACATTAATATTAAAACCATTAGCTGTTTGTTTTATGCTTTTAAAGACTCTGTCTGTGTTCTGTGAAAACGAAAAAGTTGTTATAAAAAGTAATAAAAAAAATATTTTATAATTCTTCATATTTTATGTTTAAAAACCTCAAAAGGTTTAGACCGTACTACCTATATTTTTGTTGTTAAAAGAACACTACCTTTTTCAGATAAATGAATTTCATTTCCCCAAATAAAAGTATCGCCCGTAATAATGTTTTTTAAGGTTTTCCCCTCTAATCCAACCTCTTCAAATCGCTTTAAATCTATTGTAATTGGTTGGTCATTTTTATTGATAATATTTACAACCGTTTCATCATCCTTTGTTCTAAACAAGAAATAAGTTCCCATAAAAGGAGCAAAATGAATGGTTTTACCATCATGAATTGCTTTACTCTCTTTTCGATAATTCAAAACCTTTGTTACAAAAGATTGCATGTCTTTTTGGTATTCATTTAATCCTTCACCCGTAAAAGCATTTACAGCATCATCCTTAAAACCTCCTGGAAAGTCACTTCGTATTAAACCATGATCTCCAGGGTTTGCAGAATCATTCATTAAAATTTCTGTACCGTAATAAATTTGAGGAATTCTAGGTAAAGTTAACATATAACTCAACCCCATTTTTACTTTTGAGGTATCTTCCCAAAGCTCGGTAAAAACCCTTGTTTTATCATGATTATCTAAAAAGATAAACACATCTTTTGGCGATGCATAATGAAAATCATTGGCTAAACCTTCATATAGTTTTATCAAACCTTTGTCCCAAGACTCTTCTTCATTGATGCCTTCTACAATAAATTTTTGCATTGGGAAATCCATGGGAGATTTTAAGTTAGATTCATAACCATCTCTATTATTAGCCCCTTTTTGCCAATAACCAACAATTAACGGATTGTAACTCCACTCTTCCCCAACAATAGAAAAATTAGGATATTCATGCATAATAGCTCCTGCCCAATCACTCATAAAGTTTTTATCTGGGTATGGATATGTATCTTGTCGAATACCTCCTAAACCCAAGGTTTCTATCCACCAAATACTATTTTGAATAATGTATTTTGCTAGAAACGGATTTCGCTGATTTAAGTCTGGCATTGCAGGTGTAAACCATCCTTCATTATTTCCTTTTAAATCTGCTTTTGATACGTATATATCTTGATTTGTAGTTCTTCTATGGTTAGACCCAATATTGGTTTCATTGTTCCAATTATCAATATTCTCTTCATAATTTTTTTGATTGTTTAACCAATCACCAAAAGGTAAGTCTTCCATCCACCAATGTCCAATACCACAATGATTGGCAACTTGGTCCATGATTAATTTCATGTCTTTTTTTCTTAATTTATCAGCTAACTCTTTATATTCTGATAAATTTCCGAAACGAGAATCTACTTTATAATAATCTGTAATTGCATAGCCATGATACGAACTTTCTGCCATATCATTTAAAAGTACAGGCGTTGGCCAAACAGTTGTAAAACCAAGGTCTAAAATATAATCTATGTGATTTATAATTCCTTGTATATCGCCTCCATGACGCTTGTAATTATCAGAACGGTCTATATCTGTTTCTTTTAATGCTGTATTGATATTATTAGAATCATCTCCGTTTGCAAAGCGATCTGGAGTAATTAAATAAATAGCATCAGAACTGTTAAAACCTATAAAATCGTCCGACTTTTTATCTCTTAATTTTAACTCGTAAGTATGTGTTTTTTTTGTGCCATCCGTAAAAGTAAAATCGATATTAACTTTCCCTGCTTTTGTAGACGCATCAATTTTTAAATCAATAAATAGATAATTATTACTTCTAGCTTTGTTCACTTTTTCGAGAGTAACTCCTTCATAAGAAATAGAAGGTATTGCATCACCAATATTTTCTTCTTTTACTAATAATTGCAACGAAGTATCCTTAAAACCTACAAACCAATTTGGTGGTTCTACTCTTTCAATTTCGTTTATTACTACTGTAATTTCCTTAGTAACCTCCATTTTATTTTGTTCTCTTTTTTGGCATGAAAACAAAAATACAATAACAAAAATTAAGAATAAGTTTTTCATTTTTATTAATGATATAATACCTCAAAGGAGCTAAAACCTTTGAGGTATCTATTTATATTTATATACTTGGTGATACAATTACTTGTTTTCCATCAACTAAAATATCAATTGCTTCTTTTCCTTCCAATGTAAATTCTGTTCCTGTTTGAGAAACATTAACTGTAATAACTTGATGTCTAAAATTCACTTTAAATGAATAAGCTTTCCATCCTTTAGGAATCTTTGGCGAAAAAGAAAGGGTATTATTTTGCACTCTCATTCCTCCAAAACCTTCTACAATACTCATCCAAGTTCCTGCCATAGAAGTAATATGCAATCCTTCTTCTACTTCGTGATTATAATCGTCTAAATCTAAACGAGAAGTACGTAAATAGAACGTATATGCCTGATCCATTCTATCTAACTTTGCAGCCTGAATACTATGCACACAAGGAGATAATGAACTTTCGTGTACTGTATATGGTTCATAAAAATCGAAATGACGCTCTAATTCTTCTGTAGAAAAATCATCTTCGAACATATAAAAACCTTGTAAAGTATCTGCTTGTTTTATGTACGGCGAACGTAAAATTCTGTCCCAACTCCATTTTTGGTTAATCGGTCTCTGACTTTTATCTAAGTCGGCAACCGTTATTAATTCTTTATCTAAGAAGCCATCTTGTTGTAAGTACACATTGTGTTTTTCTGAATATGGAAAATACATACCATCTGCAACACTTTTCCATTTTGCCAATTCTTCATCAGAGAAATTTACCTTTTCTTTAATTCTGATGTAATCTGAAATATGGTCTGTTTTTACAATTTCAATATTCTCTAACGCATAATTAATACACCATTTTGCAATGTAGTTAGTGTAAAAGTTATTGTTGATGTTATTCTCATATTCATTTGGACCTGTAACACCCAAAATCATAAACTTGTTTTTATCTGAAGAAAAAGTAGCTCTTTGTTGCCAAAAACGTGCAATGGCAATTAGAACTTCCAATCCTTTTTCTGGAATGTAAGAATAATCGTCGGTAAAACGGTGATAGTTATAAATGGCAAAAGCGATGGCACCATTTCTATGAATTTCTTCAAAAGTAATTTCCCACTCGTTATGGCACTCCTCACCATTCATGGTAACCATTGGGTACAATGCTGCTCCGTTTGTAAAACCTAACTTCTCTGCATTTTCAATAGCTTTGTCTAAATGATTGTATCTGTATTCTAACAACGTTCTTGCTACAGCTTGGTCTTTGGTTGCCATGTAAAAAGGAATACAATATGCTTCGGTATCCCAATAAGTACTTCCTCCATATTTTTCTCCTGTAAAACCTTTTGGTCCTATATTTAAACTAGCATCTGTACCTAAATACGTTTGGTTTAATTGAAAAATATTAAAACGGATTCCTTGTTGTGCTTTTACATCACCTTCTATGGTAATGTCACTCATACTCCATATTTGTGCCCAAGATTCCTTTTGTTTCTCTAATAAAACATCAAAACCAAAACTTACAGCTTTGTCTAAAGCTACTTTTGCAGCAGCAACTAATGTGTCTTTATCATAATCTCTATCAACCACATAACCACCAAATTTATGGATGGTAAATGTCTCATTTTCTTTAATTTCTTGTTGATATGTGCAAGAAATTAAATTTGAAGTTTGCTCGCTTTTACAAGGTAACTCTACTTCTTTATTGTCTACAAACAAACGAGACTCCATAAAAGTACATGTATAAAAATGTGTTTTCATGGTTCTTGCCTCAATGTAAGCTTGTTGCTTATTTTGAGATACTTTTAAGACATCCCAGAACTGATCTTCCCAATTAGTATCTTCATTGGTAATTCCTGCATCTATATAAGGAGTATACGTTATTTTAGCACCTGAATTTAATGGAGTTATATTATAACTAATGGCTCCAATTTCATCTAACTCTAAACTTAAAAAACGCTTTGTAGCTACTTTAATCTTGATTCCGTTTTGCAAAACAGATTCAAAACTTCTAGACAACCAACCTTCTTGCATGTTGAGTTCTCTTTTAAATTTAGAAACCTCTTTACAAGTGTTTAAATCTAATTTCTCATCGTTGATCAATACGTTAATACCAATCCAATTTGGTGCATTTAATACTTTTGCAAAATATTCTGGATATCCATTTTTCCACCATCCAACTCTAGTTTTATCTGGGTAATAAACACCACCAATATAACTTCCTTGAAAAGTTTCTCCTGAATAATTTTCTTCAAAATTAGCTCTTTGTCCCATGGCGCCATTACCAATACTGAACAAACTTTCTGATGATTTTACTTTCTCTGAATTAAAGCCTTCTTCTATAATAGACCATTCGTTTGGTATGATGTAATCTTGATTCATTGTGTGTTTTTAATATATTAGAACATAGAAACTATATAGTTAGACTGATTCTTGCTCTGTAATTTATTTTTTTCTATTCTATTGTTTCCGTTGACTTATTTATCAATCAACTGCTGTATAAAATCTGTGCTGATTTCAGTAAAGTCATTAAAATTATGCACTGCTTCAGAAAGTATCTTTTTATCTCCAATACCAATACTGATCATTTTTGCTGCATTTGCCGCTTCTACACCTGCAACTGCATCTTCAAAAACTACACAATCAGCTGCATTTACACCTAATTGTTTTGCTGCCAAAAGAAATACTTCTGGATCTGGTTTTGCTTTGGTAACATTATTACCATCTACAATAGCATCAAAGTAATGTAAAAGACCTACTTTTTCTAAAATAGGTTGCGCATTTTTACTTGCAGAACCTAAGGCTATTGGTATATTTTGTTCTTTTAAAAAGGCCAATACTTTAGGCACATCAGGAAGAATCTCTGAAGCATCCATATTTTCTATATACTTTAAATAATCTACGTTTTTTTCGATCATCCAAGTATCAAACTCTTTTTGAGTTGCTTCTCTTTTTCCAATTTCTAACAAAATCTCTAAACAACGTTTTCTACTTACGCCTTTAAATAATTCGTTTTGTTCTTTGGTAAATTCGAAACCTAATTCGTTTGCTAATTTTTTCCACGCTAAATAATGATATTTCGCAGTGTCTACGATAACCCCATCCAAATCGAAAATAAATCCTTTTTTCATCTACTTTTAATATTTTAATTTTGATATAATATTAGTTTTGCAACTAATTAATTTTATTTATGTTCTTATAATTTTGCTTGTACAACATCATCTACATCTTTTACTTTATAGACCAATGCTGCAGCAATTAAGAAACTAACACCACTTATCATTAGAGCAAATATTGCTTCATTATTATAAGCATACTTTACTAATGGCCCACCAATTAAAGCATTTATTATCTGAGGAACAACAATAAAGAAGTTAAAAATCCCCATATAAACACCCATTTTTTTAGCAGAAATAGAACCTGCTAAAATAGCATAAGGCATCGCTAAAATACTTGCCCAAGCTACTCCAATTCCAATCATAGAAACTATTAACCAGTTTTCATTAGGCATTATATAAATTGACAATAATCCTAAACCACCAATAATTAATGATATAGAGTGTGTTCTTTTTCTTCCAATTTTCTTTGCGATGTAAGGCAATGCAAATGCATAAAATGCTGATACTAAATTGTAAATTCCAAAAAGAATTCCTACCCAATCTCCTGCATTTTGATACGTAGCACTGCTACTGTCTGTATAAGGTAAACCATAGATGTGTTGTGCAATTGCAGGGGTTGCAAAAACCCACATTCCAAAAAGACCAAACCAAGAAAAGAACTGCACCCAACTTAATTGACGCATTGTTGTTGGCATTTTTTTGAAATCTTCAAAAATATCCATCAAACTAGAACTTTCTTCTTCTATATCTTCTTCAGAATCCACATCAAAACTTGCTAATTCTTCTGGTGAGTATTCTTTTGTAGTGGTTATTGTAACTAAAATAGAAATTATTAAAATTGCAGCACCAATAACAAATGACCAAATTAAATTATCTGGTACAACGCCTAAAGATGTTCTATTAGAAACACCAAACCAATGGTGTAATGCATACGGTAACCAAGAACCAACTACTGCTCCAAAACCTATTAAAGCTGTTTGTACACTAAAACCTTGCGTTCTTTGGTCTGTTCTTAAATTATCACCAACTAACGCCCTAAAAGGCTCCATGGCAATATTAAAAGAAGCATCCATAATCATTAAAAAACCTGCTCCTACCCAAAGTGCTGGTAAAAAGGCTATAAAGATATCGGCTTGTGGCATTAAAACTAAACCTATAGAAGCTAAAATAGCGCCTACTAAAAAATAAGGTTTTCTTCTACCGAATTTCCCCCAAGTTTTATCGCTATAATGCCCAATAATTGGTTGAACAATTAATCCCATTAATGGTGCAATAATCCAAAACCATGAAAGTTCATGAACATCAGCTCCAAAAATCTGTAAAATTCTACTTGCGTTTGCATTTTGTAGAGCAAACCCCATTTGTATTCCTAGAAACCCAAAACTCATGTTCCAGATTTGCCAAAAACTTAATTTACGCTTTTCCATTTATCGTATGCTATTAAGTGAATATAACGATAAGCGTTTAGACTTATCAATTCATAAATTTTGTGGAATGTAATTTATTGATAAATCGTAAATATCTAACAAAGATATGTGTTTTTTATATATGTGAAGAAAAGGAAAGTAAAAATCTACGACGACGGTTTCGTAGATTCTCGTAGTTTTAAATCGCTAGAAATTACGATTTTTTTAGGTTTAAATACTTCAGATTCTTTTTCTATTCGTTCTATTAAAAGTTCAACTGCTTGTTTCCCCATTACAAAACCATGTTGTGCTATTGTTGTAATAGAAGGTGAAGAATATCTAGAGATTAAACCATCTGTAAAACCTATTACAGAAAAATCTTCTGGTATTTTATGTCCTTTTTGTTTTGCTGCTCTCATTGCCTTAGCTGCATAAATTTCATTTACAGCAAACACTGCATCAATATCTTGTTCAAATACTTTTTCTATTTGATCAGAGATATCAGCTTCCTCATCAATTTCAAGGATTAAATTAGAATCTGTTTTAATATAGGCTTCTATCAATGCTTTCTCATAACCTTGCCTTCTTAAAGCTCCAACATTAACGTGCTTTGGTGTTGTTATTAGCGCAATTTTTTTTCTACCATTTTCTAACAAATGCTTCGTTGCTTTATAACCAGCACCAACATCATCTACCACTACTTTATCACACAAAATTTCATCTACGACTCTATCTATTAAGACCAACGGAATTTCTTCTGCAACAAGATCTCCAAAATGTTTAAAGTCTTTATTTTCTAATGTTCCACTTGCAATCGAAACAATTAAACCATCTACACTTCCGTTTGATAACACTTTTAAGGTTTCTACCTCTTTTTTATAAGATTCATTAGAGAAACAAACCATAATATGATATCCTTTTTCAATAGCACCTTCTTCTATCCCCATAATAACCGTAGAGAAAAAATGATGCACTATTTTAGGTAAAATAACACCAATTACTTTTGTTTTTTGATTGCGAAGTTGAAGCGCTAAACTATTAGGTTTGTAATTATAGTAATCTGCATAAGCTTGAATTTTTTCTTTAGTCTCTTTACTAATTTCATGACTGTCCTTTAAAGCTTTTGATACGGTAGACGTAGAAACTCCTAATTCTTTCGCAATTGTTTTTATAGTAATTTTTTGCTTCATTCTTTATTAAATATAAAATATTAGCGTGATTTTTTATCAATATAATGATAATCACATGAAAAAAGTTGTTAACACGAAAACGTTTTCGTGATTTATATCATGTTGTAAACATACTACTAATGGGTATATTTACGGAGTGGAATGTAAGTTTATTGTAATCAAAAAATCAAATTTACAGTTATTATTTAACAAATTATACATGAAAAAATTTAAATTATTGTTAATTGGAATTCTTTTAACATCAACTTTTAGCGTGTTTGCACAACAAACAGTTAAAGGTGTTGTAAAAGATAAAACATCTGGCGATCCTTTGCCTGGTGTTAGTGTAGTTATTAAAGGTACTACTAGAGGTATGCAAACCGATTTTGATGGGATTTTCACTCTAGATAAGGTACAAACAGGAAACGTACTTGTCTTTAGATATTTAGGTTTTTCAGACAAGGAGGTTACAATAGGTACAGATTTTAACCTTTCTGTAGTATTAGAAGAATCTTTAGAATCTCTAGATGAAATTGTAGTCGTAGGTTACGGTTCGGTAAGAAAAGAAGATTTAACAGGTACAACAGATTTATTAACAAGTAAAGATTTTAACAAAGGACCTATTGTATCTGCACAATCACTTATTAGTGGTAAAGTTGCAGGTGTAAATGTAATTGGAGGTTCTGGTGCTCCAGGAGATGGACAAACCATTAACATTCGTGGTACGGGTTCTTTATCTTTAAATAGCCAACCATTATATGTTATAGATGGTATCCCATTAGACAATGGTGGTGTTGAAGGATCTAGAAATCCATTAAACTTTATAAATCCTAATGATATTGAAACATTTGTAGTTTTAAAAGATGCGTCTTCTACTGCTATTTATGGTTCTAGAGCTGCAAACGGGGTAATTTTAATTACTACTAAAAAAGGGAAAGACAGTGAGTTTAAGTTTAACGCCAGCTCTCAAACAACTGTTTATACTTTAAGAGATAAAGTAGATGTTTTATCTGCAAATCAATTTAGAAGCTTAATAAATGATATTGGTACACCTAATCAAGTTGCTTTATTAGGTACTGCTGATACAGATTGGCAAGAAGAAATTTATACAACTGCTATAGGACAAGATCATAACTTTAGTGCATTAGGTAAAATTTATGGAATACCAATGAGAGCTTCTTTAGGATATTCTGAACATGAAGGAATCTTAAAAGGAGATAACTTACAACGTACTACTGCTTCTATGAACTTATCTCCTACTCTATTTGATGAACATTTAAAGATAGATTTTAATGTAAAAGGAATGTACACAGAAAATGAATTTGCAGATAGAGGTGCAATTGGTGGAGCTGTATCTTTTGATCCTACACAATCTCCTTATGATTCAAATTCTCAATACGGTGGTTACTTTGCATGGTTAGACGCTGGTACCGGAAACCAAAACAACTTAGCGCCAACAAACCCTTTAGCTTTATTAGACTTAATAGATGATTCTGCAGAAATTAGACGTTTTGTAGGTAATGTAAAGTTTGATTATAAAATTCATGGTTTAGAAGATATAACTGCAACAGTTAACTTAGGGTATGATACTTCTAACAGTCATGGTAGAAAAGTTACTTCAGAATTTATTCCAACTTCAGATGCAACTTTTAATGGTTCTTTATCAAGATTTACTCAAAATTCAGACAACAAAGTTTTAGACGCTTACTTAACGTACGCAAAAACTTTTAATGAAAAGCATAACTTCACAGCAGTTGCTGGTTATGCATATCAGTCTTTTGAATATGATAACTATAGTTATGATAGTGAAGCAGAAGAAGATGGTAATACCTATGAATTTGTAGATAAATCTAAAAATGTGTTATTATCATATTTTAGTCGTGCTAATTACGATTATAAAGGTAAATACTATTTAACAGCAACAGTAAGAGCTGATGCTTCATCTAAATTAAACCCTGATGATCGTTGGGGATTCTTCCCATCATTTGCTGCAGCTTGGAGCATTCATAAAGAAGATTTTATGGAAGATTCTTTCTTTAATGAATTAAAATTACGTGTTGGTTATGGTGAAATAGGTAATATTAATGGTTTAGGTGATTATCAGTTTTTAACTAGGTATCAAGGTAGTACAGATACTGCTAACTATCAATTCGGAAACTCTTTTTACCAAACATTTAGACCAGAACCAATTAATACAGATTTACGTTGGGAAGTTGGAAGAACTTTAAATCTTGGTGTAGACTTTGCTTTTCTTGATAGAAGAATTACAGGTTCTGTAAATGCTTATTTAAAAGAAACAAACGATCTTATTGCTAGTTCTATTGTAGATCCTTTTACAAATTTTGGAAACAGAATTAACGCCAACATTGGTAATATGGAAAATAGAGGTTTAGAGTTTAACTTAAACACAACCCCTATTAGAACAGATAATTTTGAATGGACTGTAGATTACAACATTTCATTAAATGATAATAAAATTACCAAATTATCTGCAGACCAACCACAAGGAGGAATCTCTACAGGTGTTGGTAATAATGTACAAGTACATAGAGAAGGTGAAACTGCAAATAGTTTCTTAGTTTTTCAACAAGTGTACGGTGCCAATGGAAAACCTTTAGAAGGCGTATTTGTTGATAGAAATAACGACAATATGATTAATGATGATGATAAATACATTAATGAAGACCCTTTTGGAGATGTTTTAATGGGCTTTAACACAGGTGCTAGTTACAAAAACTGGGATGTATCTATACAAACTAGAGCAAGTTTTGGTAACTATATGTATAATGATGTTGCTGCGAATAAAGGTGTTGAAAAAAACGCTACAAACAACAGCATATTATCTAATTTACATGCAGATTACTACAATAGTGGTTTTACAGTTATTAATGATAGAACGGCCTTAAGTGATCATTTTGTACAAGATGCTTCTTTCTTTAAAATTGATAATATATCACTTGGTTATACTTTAGATAAGATAGAAAACACAACGTTTCGTTTTTATGGATCATTACAAAATGTTTTAACAATAACCGATTATGATGGTTTAGATCCAGAAATTAACTTAGGAATCGATAATGATTTTTACCCAAGACCTAGATCTTTTGTATTAGGCGTAAACGTTAACTTTTAATAAAAAGAAAAATGAAACAAAAATTTAAATATTTAATTGTAATCATGTTATTCTCTTTAGGAGTTATATCATGTCACGAAGATTTGAATCAATTACCAATTGATCCAGATAGTTTTACAGAACAAGATGTGTTTTCTAATGCAACAGAAGCACAAGGAGCACTTGCTAAATTATATGCAAGTTTAGCTTTAACAGGCCAAAAAGGACCTTCAGGTGAAGCAGACATACAAGATATAGATGAAGGTTTTTCTCAATATTCTAGAATGTTGTTCAACTTAAATGAATTAACAACAGACCACGCTGTAGTTGGTTGGGGAGATGCAGGTTTACCTGATTTACACGGTATGTATTGGTCTGGTAGTAATGATTTTTCTGAAGCATTGTACTATAGGTTAGCACAAGAAGTATCTTTTTGTAACTCATTTATAAATAATGCAGCTGTTTTAACAGATACAGAAGTTGCAAGTTATATTGCCGAAGCTCGTTTTTTAAGAGCATTTGCTTACTATAACTTAATGGATATATACGGTAACGTACCTTTAGTAACTTCAGTTTCTACTGAGTTACGAATGCAAGCATCAAGAACAGAAATATTCAATTTTATTGAAACTGAATTATTAGAAATTCAAGATGAATTAAAAGTAAGTGGATCTAGCGAGTATGGTAGAGTAGATCAAGTTGCAGCTTGGGCATTATTGTCTAAATTATATTTAAATGCAGAAATTTTTACTGGAACAGCAAAATATGCAGAAGCAGTAACTTTTTCAAACAACGTTATGTCTTCTAGTTACTCTATTAACACTACAGATGCTAATGGAAACGGAAGTGCTTATGACGAACTTTTCTTAGCAGACAACAATACAAACGGAGCACAAAATGAATTTATTTTCGCATTAAATTTTGATGGTCTTAGATCTCAAACTTATGGAGGTACTACATTTTTAGTACATGCTGCGATTGGTGGAAACATGAATGCTACAGAGTTTGGTGTAAACGGTGGCTGGGGAGGCTTAAGAACTACCAAAAACTTGGTTAATAAATTTGATGTAAACGATAAAAGAGGGATGTTCCATTCAGATGGACAAACTTTAGAAATCGAAGAGATTCCTACTTTTGAAAATGGATATGCTGTTACTAAATTTAAAAACATCGATTCTAATGGAAACCAAGGATCTGATGCTGCAGGAGATTTTGTAGATACAGATTTACCGTTAATAAGATTAGCAGAAATCTATTTAAACTACGCAGAAGCATCTCTTAGAGGTGGCGGTGGAGATTTAGGATTGGCTGTAACTAAAATTAACGAATTAAGAGAAAGAGCTTTCGGAAATGCAAGTGGAAACATCAGTACAACAGACTTAACTTTAGAATTTGTTTTAGATGAAAGATCTCGTGAGCTGTATTGGGAAGGACAAAGAAGAACAGATTTAATAAGATACAACTACTTTACTTCTGATACTTATTTATGGCCTTTTAAAGGTAATTCTAAAAACGGATCTGGAGTTCAAGATTATAGAAATCTTTTTCCTTTACCTAACAATATTATAACAACGAATCCTAATTTAACACAAAATCCAGGATACTAATAACTAAAGACATGAAAAAAATAATAAATTCATTATTCGCTCTTATTATTGTATCAATTGGTTTTACCAGTTGTGAAGATATTAATGACAGAGTAATCATAAACCCAGATGTAGCAGCTACAACAGAGTTGATTATTCAAGAAACTACACCTATTGTACTTTTAGAGGAAAATCAAGATGAAATTGCTTTAAATACAAATTGGACAGCACCAGATTTTGGTTTTGATGCAGTGCCAACGTATAAAATTTTAATAGATTTAGCCACAGGAGATTTTAGTAGTGCAGAAACCATAGAAATTGGTGACAAATTAGAGAAATCATTTACAACTTTAGAGTTAAATTCTATTGCATTGGCTTTAGGTGCAGAAGCAGATGTTGCTTCAGATTTATCTATAAAATTACAAGGTTTTATTGGCAATCAATTGTTAATTGATACTAATTTACAAACAATTAATATAACTCCATACTCAAGTATTTTAGATTTATCTACTACATGGGGAATTATAGGTTCTGCAGCTAATGACTGGGGTGCAACTCCTGATTTACCATTCTTTACAACAAGTACAGCTGGTGTTTTAGTTGCATATGTTACTTTAATTGATGGAGAAATTAAATTTAGGGAAAACAATGAATGGACCAATGATTTTGGAGATAACGGTGCAGACGGAACTTTAGATACTGGTGGAAGTAACATAGCTGTTGAGGCTGGTGCTTATAAAATTACCATGAACTTAAATAGCAACACCTATAAAATAGAAGATTTCTCATTAGGTATTGTTGGTTCTTCATATAATAATTGGGGAGAAACTCCAGATTTTGCTCTTACTTACGATTCTTATTCAGATCAATTTAGAGGAATTGTAAAATTATTAGATGGTGAAATGAAATTTAGAATGAATAATGATTGGGCTACAGGTTACGGAGCAGGTGCTGCAGGATTCTTAGATGCATCTGGACCTAATATTGCTACTACAGCTGGTAGATATATTGTTACTGTAAACTTAAACGATCTATCTTATTCTTTAGAACCAATAGAAGATATTTGGGGACTTGTAGGAGAAGCAACTCCTAATGGATGGGATGGTCCAGACGTATTATTTACAAGAGATTGGTCTCAACCTAATGATGATATTTGGATATTAAATAATGTTGCTCTTAAAGCTGGTGAATATAAATTTAGATCTAATGGAGCATGGGCATTAAATTATGGAGATGACAATGCAGATGGAATTTTAGATAATGGAGGAGCTAATTTAGTAGCGACTGCTAGAACTTATTCTTTTATATTAAACTTTACAGATCCAGAAAATCCAACGTATACAATAAATTAATTTTTTTTTAAACTTTACAAAGACTACCCCTAAAAGCGGTAGTCTTTGTTTTTTAACACTATTACTTATGAAAAAAATTACACTACTTTTATTATTAATAACTACTTTAAGCTATAGTCAAGTACAAAATGCTACTTTTTCTGTTTCCCCTACTACTTTTAACGAGAGTGATAACATAACAATTACAGTCTCAGGCATTACAACTGCTTCTTGGGGTGTTTCAGATATCTATTTATGGTCTTGGTCTTATGATATCAATGATGCAAACTCTATAGATTCTCCAACAAATGGAAGTTGGACAAACTCTAACGAAGCTCAAAAACTAACAAACAATAGCGATGGTACGTATTCAATAACTCTTAAACCCTCAACTCTTTATAACAGAACTGGTTTAGGACGTATTGGTATGTTAGTTAAAGCTAAGGATGGTTCTGGAGATAAAAAAACGCAAGACCAATATTTTGAAGTTGGCGCTTATCAACTAACTTTAAATGCTCCTACAACTACTACAACAATACTAAATTCAGGAGAAAGTTTAGCAATAGAAGCAACTACTTCATTATCTGCAAACTTTGTATTAAAAGCAAATGGAGTTGTTATTAATCAACAAAATAATACATCAACATACAACTACAGTCCTACTGTTACAGAAAGTACTTCTTTCATTTTAGAAGCTACAAATAACGCTGAAACTAAAAGCACAACATTTAAAGTAATTGTAAAACCAACCGTTTCAGAAGCAGCTGTTCCTGCAGGAATGAAAGATGGAATTAATTTAAACGCATCAGACAATACAAAAGCTACTTTGGTGTTTTATGCACCCAATAAAGAGTTTGTTCACCTAATTGGTAGTTTTAACAACTGGCAAATCAACAATACTTATTTATTAAAAAAAGACAGTGCTACAGATCGTTTTTGGATAGAACTTACAAATTTAACTCCGCAAACAGATTATACATATCAATATATTATTAATGCAGATTTAAGAGTTGCAGACCCTTACTCTACTGTAATTTTAGATGAATATAATGATCAATATATAAATGCAACAACTTATCCTGATTTACCAAGTTACCCTACCGGAGAAACCAACCACGCAGTTACTTTATTAAGAACTGGAGATTCAGATTATGTTTGGAAAACTACCAACTTTACGAAGCCAGAAAAAACAGACTTGGTTATTTATGAGCTTTTAATAAGAGATTTTGATGCATTGCATTCTTATGATGCAATAAAAGCAAGATTAGGTTATTTAGAAGGATTAGGTATCAATGCTATCGAATTTTTACCAGTTATGGAGTTTGACGGTAACGAATCTTGGGGTTACAATCCTTCCTTTCACATGGCTTTAGACAAATATTATGGAAATACTACTTCTTTTAAACAATTTATAGATGAATGTCATAAAAGAGGAATTGCGGTAATTATAGATGTTGCTTTTAATCATGCTTCAGGTCAAAATCCGTATTATAGAATGTACAATACAGACAATGGTGGTTATGGCGGACAAGCAAATTCAGATAGCCCTTTTTTCAATCCAACTGCAACACATTCTTACAGTGTTTTTAACGATTTTAATCACTCTAAACAAGGTGTAAAAGATTATGTAAAAAGCGTTTCTCAATATTGGATTGACGAATACAAAATTGACGGTTTTAGATGGGATTTAACAAAAGGGTTTACTCAAAACTGTGCTTCTGGTGATGCTTGTACAAATGCATACCAGCAAGACCGAGTAGATGTTTTAAAAGAATATGCTGATGATCAATGGGAAATAGACCCTAATTTTTATATTATTTTCGAACATTTAGGCACCAATGAAGAGGAAACTGAATGGGTGAATTATAAATTAAATGAAGGAAAAGGAATTATGGTTTGGGGTAACCACAACCATCAATACAACCAAGCTACAATGGGTTATGGAACTGAAGCCGATTTTTCTTGGATTTCTTACAAAAATAGAGGTTGGTCTGTGCCAGCAAATGTAAGCTATATGGAAAGCCATGACGAAGAACGTTTAATGTATAAAAACATACAATTTGGTAACGCAAACGGAAGCTACAGTGTTAAAGACTTAAATACAGCATTAGCTAGAGAAGCATTAGCGGGTGCTTTTTATTTTACAGTTCCAGGTCCAAAAATGATATGGCAATTTGGAGAATTAGGGTATGATATTTCTATAGAAGAAAATGGTAGAACAGGTAATAAACCAATTTTATGGAACTACTTAGACAATGTTAATAGAGAAAGTTTAAAAGAAACTTGGTCTAAATTAATTCAATTAAAACTGAAGTATGATATTTTTGAAACTTCAGATTTCACTCTAGATGTTGGCAATGCTAATGGCTTAAATAAAATTCATTTAACAAATACATCTGCTACAGATATACAAAACATTACTATTATCGGTAATTTTGGAGTAACCACGCAGAATATTTCTCCTGCTTTTCAACAAACAGGTACTTGGTATAATTTATTAGAAGACAATACTACAATAACAGTTACAAATACAACTGCTAGTATATCGTTAGCTCCAGGTGAATTTAAAGTGTATGCAAATAATCCGGCTTCTCTTTCTTCGGATGATTTTACTATAGACGATAAAAGTTCTATGAAGCTGTATCCAAATCCGGCTAAAACACACTTTGTTCTTTCTGATAAAACAAATGAAGTTACCATTTTTGATATTACCGGAAAACAAGTAAAATCGTTTTCTAAAGAAGTAATAGACAGTAATTACTTTGAAATATCAGCATTTAAAAAAGGTGTTTATTTTATTAGAATTAAGGATGCAAAGAATCAAATTCTTACTAAAAAATTGATTTTAAACGAACTAAATAATTATTAATTTAAACAAAGAAAGCGAGCAATATATAAATATTACTCGCTTTCTTTATTTATAAAAAATATGCAAACCTAAACTCCAAATTGAGTTAAGTGGTGGTCTAAATGCTTGTAAAATGAATTATTCCATTCTACAGCAGTTAGTTTACCAAAAGAATTAGATTCTTTACCCTCAAAATAAGTTTCTCCTAATTCTTGGGTTTTAATAATATAATCTACTAAAGTTTTCTTTTCAGTTTCAAATTCCTTGTCATCAGCAATAATGAATTGAGCTGCTGTTCTTCCATTTTTAGCATACGGCTTTTCTGACACCACAATCTTTTTGACAATCATTTTTAAAATCCATCTGGTAAAAGCATTTGGTTTTGGATACTTTTCTGTAAAAACCATCTCATAAGTAACAGCACAGTGCGCTAACATTTGAGACACAGACATTTTCCCCCAAGTTGGTTTTGATGTAGCAGATAAATTATTGATTCTTTTAATTACGTCGTTTGTAATTTCTTTTTCGAAAATATTTTTCATTTTAATGTAATATTTTAAACAATAATTCTTTTAATATATCTTTTTGAGATTGGCTTGCTCCCACACCTTTACTTTTTACATCTGCATCTCTTAAAAAAGCAATTATTTGTGCCACTTTACGCATTGGGTAATTTCTAGCGGCTAAAAAATATTCATCAACAAAATAAGGATTAACACCTAATGTTTTTGCTACAGAACTTTTAGACTTGTCTTTTAAACCATGAAAAGAAAGGAGTTGTGTAAAATATCCATTCAATAAAGAAATAGTCATCACCAAAGGATTATTCTTTGGGTTTTCTGCAAAGTAATTTATAATTCTATTCGCTTTTACAACATCCTTCTCTCCTACTGCTTTTCGCAATTCAAAATTATTAAAATCTTTAGAAATACCAATATTGTCTTCTATATGCTTATCACTAATAATAGATTCTTTAGGTAGAATTAGCATTAATTTATCTAACTCGTTAGAAATTTTACTTAAATCTGTACCTAAAAACTCTACTAACATCTGAGATGCTTTGGGTTCTATTTTATATTTTTTACCACTTAAAACTCTACGAATCCAATCTGAAACCTGATTCTCATACAGTTTTTTACTTTCATAAATTAAACCTGTTTTTGCAATTGCTTTGTGTAGCTTTTTACGTTTATCAAGTTTTTTATATTTATAGTTAAAAACTAAAACAGTGGTTGGTTGTGGCGTCTCTGCATAAGCAACTAACTTTTCTATATTTCTACTTAAATCTTGTGCTTCTTTAACAATTATAACCTGTCTTTCCGCCATCATTGGGTAACGTTTTGCAGCAGAAACAATATCTTCTATGCTTGCATCTCTACCATACATTACTTGCTGATTAAACCCTTTTTCGGCTTCCTCTAAAATATGTTCTTCTATATAGTCAGAAATTTTATCAATATAATAAGGCTCATCACCCATTAAAAAATAAATTGGCTTTATAATTCCTTTCTTTATATCTGAAACAATGTCTTTTATTTCGTTCATTTACTTACTTTTGACTGATGCAAAAACTTAACCTACCTTCTTATAATTTCAAACTCAAAAGTAGCGAAAATAAGACGCTTATTTTTGATAAATTGAGAAAAAAATATATGGTTTTAACTCCAGAGGAATGGGTACGTCAACATTATGTTTCTTTTTTAATTGAAGAAAAAAAATATCCTACTACTTTAATTGCCTTAGAAAAACAGTTAACCATTAATAATCGCAAAAAAAGAACAGATATTTTAGTTTTTAATAAAGAAGGAAACCATGAAATTATTGTTGAATGCAAAGCACCTTCTATTAAAATCACACAAGATACTTTCGATCAAATTGCACGATATAATTTAAAGTTAAAAGCCAATTACTTAATCGTTACCAACGGTTTAGAGCATTTTTATTGTAAAATGGATTTTGAAAAGGAAACTTATATTTTTTTAAAGAATATTCCTGATTATAAATAACAATTGTCATTATTCTAAAAGTAAAACAGAATAAAGAATAGAAAAAGTATACTTCTCTTTTGCTTAAATTTATGTGTAAGTTCAATTTATTTATACTTTTATTAAGACAAATTATATAAAAAAAATAACTTATAAATAGTAAATTCGCATTCTTGAAAATAGCAATCGTCATATTAAATTGGAATGGTCAAAAACTGTTAGAACAGTTCTTACCATCGGTTATAGATTTTAGTTCTAAAGAAGCTAATATTTATATAGCAGACAATGCCTCTACAGATTCTTCTGTTACCTATGTAAAAGAAAAATTCTCAACCGTTAAAGTAATAGAAAATACTATAAATGGTGGATATGCAAAAGGATATAATGATGCTTTGCAATCTATAGATGCAGATATTTACTGTCTTTTAAATTCTGATGTTGAGGTTACAGAAAATTGGTTACAACCAATTAAAACTGTCTTTAAAAATGAAGAAAACACTGCTATTATTCAACCTAAATTATTAGATTTTAAAGACAAAACAAAATTTGAATACGCTGGCGCTGCAGGAGGTTTTGTAGATTTATACGGGTATCCTTATTGTAGAGGACGTGTATTTGATCAATTAGAAAAAGACAACGGGCAATTTAATGATGAGGCTACTATTTTTTGGGCTTCTGGAGCATGTTTATTTATTCGCTCTAAAGTATATCATCAACTAGGAGGTTTAGATGAAGATTATTTTGCGCATCAAGAAGAAATAGATTTATGCTGGCGAGCACAAAATAGAGGTTTTAAAATAAAATATGTGGGCACTTCTACAGTATACCATGTTGGTGGCGCTACTTTACAGGAAACAAATCCACAGAAAACATATTTAAATTTTAGAAATAGCTTACTGAATGTTGTAAAAAACGTTCCTAAAAGATGGTTTCTGTTCGTTCTTTTTTCTCGTTTAATTTTAGACGGAGTCGCGGGGTTAAAATTTTTATTAGAATTAAAACCAGTTCATACATTAGCAATTGTTAAAGCTCATTTGAGCCTTTATAAAAACTTCTTTAAATTTTTGAAAAAACGTAGAGTTTTACAAAAAAAACAAGACTACAATTTACACACAAGTATTGTTTGGCAATATTTTGCATTGGGTAGAAAAAAGTTTGACGAACTAAAGTAATTTCTTTTCTAAAACTTCTCTCCATTTCCCAGACTCTGCATAGTCTTTTATCACCTTATTCCTTTCAATTAAAAAACACTGCATATATTTTTTTAGAAAAATAAAATCAGCAAGTTTTCCAAGAACACCAAAAGGAGAAACATAGTCAAAAATATCTTTCACAATCACTTTATCACCTTTCTGCTCAAGAAAATGTTCATGTCTAAAACTTTTAAAAGCACCATGAACCATTTCATCAGCAAAAAAAGTTGATGCTTCGAAATCTGTTATAATAGAAGTTAATTCTTGGGTAATGCCTAAATGCTTTGCTCTCCAAGTTACTGTTTCATTAAGTGATATTAATCCAGAAGTTTTACCAGCAATTGCTTCTTCTTTAGAGTTTTTTGTAGAAATTTTGTGTAAATCGATACTTCTAATTAAATTGAAAACAATATCAATATCAGCTATATTAATAATAGTTTCTAAGTGAATTTTTGGCATTACAAGATATCTAAACTTCCTTTGCCCTCTCTTATTACTTCCGGATATCCATCTGTAAAATCTATAATTGTAGATCCTTGATTATCTCCGTAGCCACCATCAATCACAATATCGACCCGTTTAGACCATTTTTCAAAGATTAATTCTGGATCTGTAGTATATTCTAAGATTTCATCTTCATCTCTAATAGAAGTAGATACTATTGGGTTACCCAACGTTTCTACTAAAGTTCTAATAATATTATTATCTGGAATACGAATACCTACTGTTTTTTTCTTTTTAAAGACTTTTGGTAAGTTGTTACTTCCTGGTAAAATAAATGTATAAGGACCTGGCAATGCTCTCTTAAGAACTTTAAAGGTAGCACTATCTATTTGCTTTACATAATCTGATAAATGACTTAAATTGTTGCAAATAAAAGAAAAATTTGCTTTTTCTAATTTTACACCTTTTATCTTAGCTACCTTTTCTAAAGCTTTATTATTAGTAATATCACAACCTAAACCATAGACAGTATCCGTTGGATAAATAACCAAACCGCCACGTTTTAAAACAGCAACAACTTTGTCTATTTCTTTTTGGTTTGGATTCTCATTATATATTTTGATAAATTCTGCCATATATTAAATATACAAAAACTCAACCTGATAACCAATCATGTTGAGTTTTTTATTTCTGGGAAACTTATTTTTATTTAAGATTTATCTACCATTCTAAATCCTTCACCATGTATATTTAAAATTTCTACATGTTCATCTGGTTTTAGGTATTTACGAAGTTTTGCAATATACACATCCATACTTCTAGATGTAAAATAATTGTCATCTCTCCATATTTTTGTCAATGCTAATTCTCTTGGCATTAAATCATTTTTATGAATTGCCAACATACGTAACAATTTACTTTCTTTTGGAGATAATTTTATAGGTTCTCCATTTTCACCAATAGATAAATGTCTTAATTTAGAATTAAAGAAAAAGCCTCCAATAACAAATTCGAATTGTTCTGATTCTGCTGTTTTATCTGTGTCTTTACGTTGTAAAATTGCCTTAATTTTATGTAATAAGACTTCAGAATCAAATGGTTTATTTAAATAATCATCTGCACCAACTGCATACCCTTTTAATACATCTTCTTTTAAGGTTTTTGCCGTTAAGAAAATAATTGGCACTTCTTTATTAGTAGTTCTAATATCTTGTGCTAAAGAAAAACCATCTTTACGCGGCATCATAACATCTAATATACATAAGTCATAATCGCTGTTTTTAAACATGATTAAACCTTCTATACCATCTTTAGCGTGTGTTACATTATAATCATTTAATGCTAAATAATCTTTTAAGACTGTTCCAAAATTTGGATCATCTTCAACTAATAAAATTTTTTTACTTCCCATTGTTATGTTTTTAAATTAAAGGTAATTTTACTGTAAACGTACTTCCTTTTCCTTTTTCACTTTCTACAAAAACAGTACCATGATGTTTTTCTACAATCTCTTTTACATATGCTAAACCAAGTCCATGGCCTTTTACATCATGTATGTTTCCTTTTTGTTCTCTATAAAACTTATCAAAAACTTGTTTTTGAACCGCTTTACTCATTCCTATTCCTTCATCTTTTATTTTAAAGATAAAGAATTTATTAGTACTTTCTGTATAGACATCAATTTTTGGTGCACCTTCAGAATATTTTAAACCATTTTCTAATATATTAACAATTATATTTGTTAAATGAAATTCGTTACCAGGAATTTCTGTTATAATTGCCTCAAAATGTGTATTTATCGTCCCTTTTCTATCTGCAATTAATAAACTTACATGTGTTATTGCATCTTCTATTGTGTCGTGCATATCAATAGTTTCCTTACTAATATCTAGCTGATTTTTTTCTAACCTAGATATTCTTAAGACATTTTCTACTTGAGAGTGCATTCTTTTATTTTCGTCTCTAATCATTTTTACATAACGCAACACTTTTTCGTTATCATTAATAATCTTTGGATTCTTAATAGAATCTAAAGCAAGGTTAATGGTAGCAATTGGTGTCTTAAACTCATGCGTCATATTATTTATAAAATCAGTTTTTATTTCTGATATTTTTTTCTGTCTAATTAATTGATACAAAGAACTAGAAAAAGCGATAATAATGATAAATATAAATGACAATGAAAGTATTAAAATTCCAGAAAGACCAGAAAGTATGTGTTTATCTTTAGACGGAAAAGTTACATATAACTCATATTCAACATCTCCATTTTCATTAAAAAAAAGAGGATACGGATAGCTTTCTTTTTTGTTTATAGTATAATATCCAGATTTTAGTTTTGTAGCTAAACCATCTTTACTATAAACACCATATTTAAAATCTAAATATACATTTCGTTTTTCTAACTCTTCCTTAATCGTATTATTTAAATCGTTATTACTTATTCTTTGATGAAGAGGAGTAATTTTCTTATAGTCTTCAAAATATGCAGAATTATAAGCGTTTTCAATTTTCTTAAATCTTTTAGTAAAAGAGTATCTATTTTCATCTGTTGAAGAAAAAGCATTGTCTACTCCTTTAATTAATCTTGAATGAAAAAAATCTTGTTTGCCAGTAACTCTTTTTACTATGATAGAATCATTGTCTAAAAACTCTGTTGGTAATTTAAAATTTTCTTCTAAATAAGTAGTTCCTATAGAAAAACGCTCTTTCGTAATAGTATCTATTTCTTGAAATAAATAATTTCTTATTTGAGCATCGTTAGCCAAACCAACGTTATCAAAGAAATCTTCCATTTTTTTATCAAAAAAAGCTTCCTCTTTATCATTTATTCTCTGGGTTACATTCCCCAAAGATTTTTGAATATCATTCTTAAATTGCTCATTTCTGCTTTCAACCGCATTGTTTATCCAAAACAATTGTACAGCAATAATTCCTATCAAGGAAATGCTCATTAAAACCACAATAAGAACAAACATTTTCTTACCCATACATCAAAGTTACGGCTTTCAAAAGTTGATTTTATTGTTTTTAACCTAAATTAACAACTTAACTTTAAATTTAAGACTATTTTAACAATCCTATTGAATAAAATTAAATTGAGACCTCTTTTTTTGTTAAAATATTATGGATTTTAAGGACCTGAAAATGAGTATTTTCTTTGCTTAAATTGGTAATAACATAATTAGATTGTAGTAACTTTTTATCTTCTAACCATTGGTTTTTTATTCTGTTTTCTACCGCTATTTTAGAACTGTTATCTCTTAGCATTGTCCTTTCTATTCTAACGTTAAGAGGTGCATAAACAGATATAATAATATCGCATTTTAGATTACTTTTACTTTCAAAAAGAATCGCATTTTCATATAAAATATACTCTTTATCTGTATGTAGTTTTACAAATTCATTAAAGTGATTTTTTACTTCAGGATGCACAATTGCATTTAAGGCTGCTAATTTGTTTTTATCCTTAAAAACAAGGTTCGCTATAAAAGATCGGTTTAATTGATTATCTAGGTAAGATTCATCTCCAAACTCTTCAATAATTTTAGACTTTATTACAGGAGAGGTATTCATTAACTTTTTAGCTTCTAAATCTGCATTGTAAATAGCAATCGTATTAAAATTGGCAAAAATATTAGCTATTGTAGTTTTTCCGCTTCCTATACCACCTGTTAAACCTACAACCATTTTATTTCTGAATTAAAAAATCTATTTTATTAGGTATCACTTTAAAACTTTTAACATAATCTGGTTTTCCTATAACTTTAGGTAACAAATACCCAAGGTTATTATCTTTAGAAAGATTATAATCACAAACAACCTCAAAAAAGTTTTTATCAATTTTATTAAAGTTAGAAAGACCTACTACATAAACTATTTCTACAGTTTTATTAAGTATCGTTAAATCGACTCCTCTTGGAAGATTTTTAATTGTAAACGGAACCTCTAAAGTACCCTCTGTAAACTTCTCTACTTTACCACTAATAGTTGTAAATTTAGAATTAAACTTAATGTTACCGGAGTTTTTAGGCAATACAATTTCAACATCTTTAGAAAAATCTTCTCTAACATTCTCTAGTTTTATTACTTTTAAATCGATGGAAGTTATGTTCTTTACTTGTGCTTCTGGACCAGAAATAAAGATACTATCTGGTTCCACACTTACTGGCTCTAAAATATCATAACCAATTTGATATTTAATATCTAAATTTGGTTTTAAGGCCACTTTTTTAGAAGTTAAAGTACCAATATCTAAATAAATAGTATCCAACACAATTTGTTGTAATTCAATGCCAGAATGCAATTGTTTTTGAATTGTGCTAACTTGGTTTCTTGTTAAAAAATAATAGCTCCCAGAAGATTTTTTACGTAAACTGTTAGCGTTTAGGGTAATTGTTTTATCACCAAAACCAGATCTTATAATATTAAACCCAGTAGATTTTACAATAATATCTATTTCTTTTGTAGGATTATTCTGTAATAATTTATCTTGAGGAATATTTTTATAGTTTACAGAAAAAGTGAGACTAGTGGTATATTCTTTAGAAAGCGTAATTAAAAACCACATTAAAATAGAGGCTATTAAAAAACTAATAAAACTTTTCGTTATTTTTCTATTCTTTATCAAGGTAATAAATCAATTTTAATGCAATCTACACAAAAGCTTGTTAACAAAAAAGTGAGCTGTATCTAAAAAGACATAGCTCACTTAATATTTTAATTAACTAACTATTTATTTTTTAGCTGGTGCTAACTTTTTGTTTGTTAATTCCATAGAAACAGCAGAACGTTCAAACTTAATTTTCCCTGCTCCAGTTTCTATAGTTACGGTACCTTCCGCTTCATTAATTTCAGCTATTTTACCATGAATACCACTAGAAGTAACCACTTTTGCTCCTTTTTTAATTTCAGATTGAAAAGCTTTTTCTTTTTTCTGACGATTCATTTGTGGTCTTATCATAAAAAAATAAAACACAACAATAATTGCTAAAAAAGGCAACATGCTCATTAAACTACCACTCATTCCTTCTTGTAAAAATATTACAGTATACATATTTTTTATTTTGCTTTTGGTGTTACAGAACCTTTAATTGTTAAAACCTGTCTACCAGCTTCTGTGTTTGTTGTTAAGGTTACTGTTTTCTGTTGTCTATTTGGTCTACCGTTTGTATTAAACTTCACATCAACAATACCAGTTTCACCTGGTTTAATTGGTGCTTTTGGCCAAGTAGGAACTGTACAACCACAAGATCCTTGTGCGTTTGTTATTACTAAGTCTGTTTTTCCAGAATTGGTAACCACAAAACTAGTTTCTACCAAATCTCCTTCATTTACAGTACCAAAATCATAGATTGTTTTATCTAATGAAATTAAAGCTGTTCCTTTTTTAATTTCATTATCTCTAGATGCAGCGTTATCTAAATTTTCTTGATTTACTTTTTTAACGGCACTTCCTCCGTCTTTACAAGCTGTAAAGAAAGATGCTGTAATTACAAATGCTAATAAGATTGTTATTTTCTTCATTATGATTTAATTTTGCGTAAAAATAATAAATTAATTACCTAAAACAATAGTTTAAAGCAATCCTCTACCTATTTTAACAATTCTTTTACTTTCTATAAATTCTTTAGAAATTTTATCTAAAACTCCATTTATAAAGTAGCTACTCTTTTCTGTAGAATAATCTTTAGATATTTCTATATATTCATTAATAGTAACTCTGGTTGGTATAGAATGGAAATTAAAAAACTCTGCAATTGCCATTTTTATTAGAATCATATCTATATCGGCAATTCTATCTGTTTCCCAGTTTGGTGTTTTTTCTTCAATAATAGACTCGTACTCTGTATTATTTAAAACTGTTTTCTTAAACATTTTAGATACAAAATCTTCATCATCCTTATCTTTATATAATTTACCTAAAACAAAAATAGTATTATCTTTTTGCTTACTTAACGTTTTTACAACCCAAGTATTTACAAAAGGAATATCATCTGACCAAGAAATCATAGTGTCTTCAAAATATTCGCCTAATTTTTCATTTGGTGCAATAATTTCTTTAAAGAAATCAATTACAAAAGCTTTATCTACTTTATAAGAATCTTCTTCAGTAGCTAAATATTTTTTATACAAATCGCTATTTTGCAATTTGTCAAAAATAATTTTTACATACTCATCATTTTCTTCCCAATTATTCACATCATTTAACTCAACATAACCTTCTATACTTACGCTTTCTGCGATGGTATTTATAAGTCTATTGTTTAAAAACTTGTTGTTTGGGTTTAAATCTTCTTTGGTAGCAAGAATTTTCTTTTTAGAAAGTGCTATTTTTTTAGCTGCTAATTTTTGTACTTCTACCAATAACTGTAGGTTTAAAACGTACAAATCGTACATTTTTAATATACTATGTTTTAAAAATTTTTCCTCTTTAATGATATCATCATTATAAGAATGTAACATAGCGTACACAGATTGCATTACTTTAACTCGAATATGTCTCCTGTTAATCATTTTCTAAAGAACTTATATATAAATTTGGGTGCAAAAATAGTGTTATTTTACTTTTATTCGACTACCTTTTTATTCTTTTTTAAGAATTAATTCTATCCTGAATCTTGTATCTTTGCATTTTTACTTATTTAACAAAAAAATAATTTATAGATATTATAATTATTGTAATTTTATTTTTTAAAAATTCAATATTCATTGAAGGAACTAAGACACGTAAACAAATACTTTTCTAAATATAAATGGCGATTATTAATAGGGTTATCAATAACCATTTTAGCCAAATTTTTAGCTTTAAAAATCCCTCAAATAGTAGGAGATTCTTTAAACATTGTAGAAGATTACCAAGACGGTACTGTTACTAATCTAGAAGAAGTACAGCACCAATTATTAATAAATGTGCTTCTTATTATAGGAGTTGCCATATTATCTGGTTTTTTTACTTTTTTAATGAGGCAAACTATTATTGTTACTTCTAGGTTGATAGAATTTGATTTAAAAAACGAAATTTATCAACAATATCAGAGGTTATCACTCAATTTCTACAAAAAAAACAGAACAGGAGATTTAATGAATCGTATTTCTGAAGATGTTTCTAAAGTAAGAATGTATGTAGGACCTGCAGTGATGTATACCATTAACATGATTGTTTTGTTAGTTGTTGGTTTTACTCAAATGATGAGTATTGATGTGAAACTAACCATATACACTTTAATTCCTTTTCCTTTATTATCGATTTCAATATTCGTTTTAAGTAAAGTAATACATAAAAGAAGTACTATTGTTCAGCAATATTTATCAAAATTAACCACTTTTAATCAAGAATTTTTCTCAGGAATTAATGTGGTTAAATCTTACGGAATTGAAGCTTCAATTATAAAAGACTTCGATAAAATTGCAGATGAAAGCAAGGAAAAGAACATCCATCTTCAAAAAGCAAATGCATTATTTTTTCCGTTGATGGTCTTTTTAATTGGTATTAGTAACTTATTAGTTTTATATGTTGGAGGTCAATTATATATAGAAAATGAAATACAAATAGGTACCATTATAGAGTTTATGCTTTATGTAAATATCTTAACTTGGCCCGTAGCTGTTGTAGGTTGGGTCACCTCTATGGTGCAGCAAGCAGAAGCTTCACAAGCTAGAATTAATGAGTTTTTACAGCACGTACCAGAAATACAAAATAGCAGCAATTTGCCAATAGAGTTAAAAGGAAATGTTACTTTTAAAGATGTAACTTTTACATATGATGATACTAATATAACTGCTCTAAAAAACATCAACATCTCTGTTAAATCTGGCGAAACCATTGCTATTTTAGGTAAAACAGGTTCGGGGAAATCTACTATTATAGAATTAATTTCTAGGTTGTACGATACAAAAACAGGCACAATCTTACTAGACGACATCCCTATTAAAGAAGCCAATTTAGACGCTGTTAGAAGTCAGATTGGTTTTGTTCCACAAGATCCATTTTTATTCTCTGAAAGTATAGAAGACAATATTAAATTTGGTAAAGAAGACGCTACACAAGAAGAGATTATTGCTGCAGCCAAAAATGCAGATGTACATAAAAATATTATCGATTTCCCTAACGGATACAAAACCGTATTGGGAGAGCGTGGTGTAACCCTTTCTGGCGGACAGAAGCAGCGTGTTTCTATTGCAAGAGCAATAATAAAGAAACCTAAAATTTTAATTTTTGATGATTGCTTGTCTGCTGTAGACACAGAAACTGAAGAAAAAATCCTTTCGAATTTAGAGAGAATATCAAAAAATATTACCACTTTTATAATTAGTCACAGAATCTCTTCGGCCAAAAATGCCGATAAAATTATTGTTTTAGACCAAGGAGAAATCATACAACAAGGAACTCATAATCAACTAATAACCATAGACGGTTACTATAAAGATTTGTATGACCAACAACTTTTAGAAAAAGAAATTTAATCTTTAACCTTGCTACATAAAATATTTTGTTAGATTTGTTAAGTATAAAAAAAATATTATAATTACTATTTTACAATAATTATGGCAGAGAGAGCAGAGAGAGTTGAACAGGAAGAAATTTTTTCACAAGTATTAAGAGCAGGAAGAAGAACTTACTTTTTTGATGTAAGAGCAACAAAAGCAGATGATTACTACTTAACTGTTACGGAGAGCAAAAAATTTACACATGATGATGGGTCTTTCCATTACCAAAAACACAAAATTTACTTATATAAAGAAGATTTTACAGATTTTCAAGAAATGCTAGGTAAAGCAACCGACTATATTTTAAATGAAAAAGGGAGCGAAGTAATTAGTGAGCGCCACCAAAAAGATTTTAAAAAGGAAGAAGGAACTGAAACAACTGAAGAAATAAAATCTACAGAGAGTTTTACAAATGTTTCTTTTGACGATATATAACAGTCCTAGACTATTTTTGTATTTGCATAATTGAGAATATCAAAGTAGGAACAAATAAATACGTTAAAAATATTTTATTTCAAGTTTTACACAAAAAGAAAAACCGCAAATTTACTATTTGCGGTTTTTTGATTTTTATTTTTATTTTTATAAGTTAAAGCACTTTCTTTATTGTCTTTGTTTTAGCAATGGTTTCCTCCCACTCTTTTTTTGCTGAACTATCTTTTGTAATTCCGCCACCAACATATATAGAAGCTATTTTATCTGCTACACTCATGCATCTTAAGTTTACAAAAAGAGAAGAACTATTATTTTCAATATTTAGTTCTCCTAAAAAACCGCTGTAAAATGTTCTTTTATAGTTTTCATATTTAGAAATAAACTCTTCAGCTTTTTCTCTTGGAAGACCACAAACAGCAGGTGTTGGATGCAAACTTCTAATTAATGTTTTTAAATTGGACGTAAACCTCAACTCACCTTCTACACTACTTCTTAAATGCAACAAACTCCCAGCTCTTACCGTTTCTATCTTGTCAATTTTAAGATTGGTCGAAACTGGTTTTAATTGACTTTCAATAAAATCGGTAACCAATTGTTGCTCTTCTAATTCTTTGTTTTTCCAAACAACATCTTTAGAATCCACATAAACCTGTGTACCTGCTAAAGACATCGTTTTAAAACGGGTTCCTTTAATATTTAAAAGGGTTTCGGGAGTGGCACCAAACCACAAACCTACTTTTGGATGAAACCAAACATATACAAATGCATTTGCATAGGTATTTAGTAATTTTTTAAAAGTAAGAAGTACATCAAATTCATCTAACTGAATTTCTTCTTTTCTAGAAACAACTACTTTAATAAGTTCGTTATTATTTATATCATCTAGCGCTTTTTCTACCAAATGAAGATGTTTTTCTTTATCAGAATTCACCTCACTTGAAATAGTATCATTAAGAGATAAATTTTCTTCAATTAAAATATTTTCATGAATAAATTCTGATTTTTCTAAAGGAAATAAAACAGCTTTTTCATCGGAATTAAAAGGCGCAAAAACAAATCCGGTTTCTTTAAATTGTGTTGTAAAATTCAATGCATCATCCTTCATAAAAAACCCATTAACGGATTCTGTATTCGGTTTTCTATAAACTACAAAAGGGATGTTTCTTTTGTAATTTTCTTCAATTTTATTAAAAATAATATTCAATGTATTGTATTTATGATCTCTTTGTTAAAACAATATTTGTCATTTTTGCTACGGAAATTAAATCGTCATTTTCATCAACAATTCTAACTTCCCATAAATGCGTTGTTTTACCTTTATGAATATTCTTTGCAGTAGCAAAAACCATACCTTCTCTTTTGCTTTTTATATGATTTATAGACAACTGAATTCCGTTTACAAACTGCGTTTTACTATCTATAAAAAAATTAGATGCAGCACTCCCTACACTTTCCGCCAAAGCCGCCGTTGCGCCTCCATGTAATTGTCCGTAAGGTTGATGAACCTTAGATTTTACAGGCATTTTTGCAGTTAAAAAATCGTCACCAAGAGCAACATATTCAATATCAAGA
This sequence comes from Polaribacter sp. R2A056_3_33, assembly GCF_019278485.1. NCBI lineage: Bacteria > Pseudomonadati > Bacteroidota > Flavobacteriia > Flavobacteriales > Flavobacteriaceae > Polaribacter > Polaribacter sp. R2A056_3_33. Next base: position 3,316,220 of record NZ_CP058984.1, on the reverse strand, counting down.
GTTTCCATTAATGTGTTTTTAGAACTCTCGTTAAATGCTTTTAAAATAGCAACTGTATCCATATCATTCGTTTTATATGGTAAAAGTACATATAAAATTTTGTATTTTTGCAGCAGAAAAAACGAAACCATTTCATGTACAAAATACGCATAATTTTAGACACAAAAGAAGATGTAATCAGAACTATTTTAGTTGATGACAGCTTAAACTTAGAAGTTTTACATGCAACCATTGCAAAATCTTTTGGTTTTGGAGGTCAAGAAATGGCTTCTTTTTATAAAACCGATGACGAGTGGAACCAAGGCGAAGAAATTCCGTTGTTTAATATGGAAGAGATTGGCGAAGGTGTTTCAATGCAGACTTGTATTTTAAATGAGACGTTACCCCAAGAAGGTGATAAACTAATTTATGTTTACGATTTCTTAAAAATGTGGACTTTCTACGTTGAAGTTATTGAGGTTTCGGCTGATAAAAAAGGTGATTTACCACAAATTATTTTAACTGTAGGAGAAATACCTAGTGAAGCACCAGAAAAAGAATTTATTGCAGAAAAATTAGACGATGGTTTTGGTGATGAAGAAGACATCGATGATGAGTTTGGTCATTTTGATGATGATTACGATTTTACTGAATATTAGGAAATACGTGTAATTGTTTAAGCGTTTTTTAGTGTAACTGTGTTTAAAATTACACTTACAATAATTATTGAGGCTCTAATTTTGACAATTACAACTTTGCACAGTTTAACATTTACCTCAATTTCCCGTAACAAAATTGTAAATTAGTCGTCTTACAAACATAATCGACTAAATCAATTTCTTTGGAAACTATCTTATCACTCAAAAATCTCGATAAAAAATACGGAAAAGTTCACGCAGTAAACAATCTTTCTTTTGATATAGAAAGAGGGAATGTTTACGGAATTTTAGGACCAAACGGAAGTGGAAAATCGACCACTTTAGGTATTATTTTAAACGTTGTAAACAGAACTTCTGGAGAGTTTTCTTGGTTTAACGGAAAACTAACTACACATCAAGCCTTAAAAAAAGTAGGTGCAATTATAGAGCGCCCTAACTTTTACCCTTACATGACAGCTACTCAGAACTTAGCTCTAATTTGTAAGATAAAAGAAATATCAACAGAAAAAATAAACGAGAAACTTGCAACTGTAAATCTTTTTGACAGAAAGGACAGTAAGTTTAGTACGTTTTCTTTAGGTATGAAGCAGCGTTTAGCTATTGCTTCTGCCCTATTAAATGATCCTGAAATTTTAATTTTAGACGAACCCACTAACGGTTTAGATCCACAAGGAATTCACGAAATTCGTCAGATTATACAAAATATTGCAGCAAACGGAACGACTATTTTATTAGCTTCTCACCTATTAGACGAAGTAGAAAAAGTATGTTCTCACGTAGTTGTTATAAGAAAAGGTGTAAAATTATATGCAGGTCGTGTAGATGAAATGACAGCTTCTAATGGTTTATTCGAATTAAAAGTAGAAACGAACGAAGATAAATTAATGACTATTTTAGAAGAACATCCTGCAATTGGTAAAATTAGTAAAGATCACGAAACCATAATTGCTACTTTAAACAGCGAAATTTCATCAACAGAAATAAATGAATTTCTATTTAAAAATGGAATTATTCTATCTCACTTGGTAAAACGCAAACCTAGTTTAGAGCAACAATTCTTAGATCTAACCAATAATAATTAATCATCTTTAAACTACAAAGTCATGTTAAGACTACTTACTATAGAATTTCATAAATTAAAACACAACAGCGCCAGTAAAGTATTATCTCTTATTTACTTTGGTCTACTTACCTCTATTGCATTAATTGCAGTGATAAAATTTGATATTGGTCCAATAAAATTCCATTTAGCAGATATGGGCATTTTTAATTTTCCTTACATCTGGCATTTTAATACTTACATGGCTTCAATTTTAAAGTTTTTCTTGCTCTTGGTTATTGTTTCTATGATGGCCAATGAATATAGCTATAAAACGTTAAAGCAAAATTTAATTGATGGTTTAAGTAAAAAAGAATTTATACTCTCAAAATTTTATACAGTAGTTGTATTTGCTTTAATTTCAACCATTTTTGTATTTGTAGTTTCTTTAATTTTGGGCTTAGTGTATTCAGATTACAATGAACTTTCAATAATTACAACAGATTTAGTTTACTTATTAGCTTTTTTTATAAAGCTAGTTGGTTTCTTTTCTATGGGTTTATTTTTTGGAATCTTAGTAAAACGTTCTGCTTTTGCTGTTGGAGCTATGGTAGTTTGGCTTATTGTAGAAAGTATGTTTAAAGGGTATTTATTTTGGACTTTTAGAGATGCAGACAAAACAACTGAATCTGTAGACGCCATTATGCAATTTTTACCTCTAGAAGCTATATCAAACTTAATAAAAGAACCTTTTTCTAGATTGGGTGCTGTAAAATCTGTTGCAAGCCAAATAGGAGAAAGTTTTACAAAAAGTTACGATGTACATTTTTCTTCTATTCTTATTGTTTCTTTCTGGGCGTTCATATTTGTTTACCTATCTTACAGATTACTACAAAAGAGAGATTTATAACCATATTAATACTATAATTAAATAAAAAAAATCAATAAACTTTTGTAATTTGGCATTAAATTATTGTGTTGTTAAAATTGTTTAACCACTAATAATAAGAATACTTAATTTAATGTTACAATGCGAAAAAGTTTCCCCCACGTATTACTATTTTTTATCTGTTTTATTACTTTTCAAAATATAAATGCACAATTAAGTAGAAAGCATTTTATTCCGCCATTAACTTACGCTGAAGTAGGAAATGCAAATCCTGAGGAACAGTATATTTATATTTCTACTCCAAGCAATCAAAATGTAAGTTATACAGTTACGCAAGTTGGTTCTACTACACCTATTACTGGTATTGTCACTAATACTTCTCCAAAAGAAATATCTATTGGTACAGGAAACAGTCAACTTTTTGTAGATTCAAGACAAACAAGTATTGTGCACTCCGATAAAGGTTACATAATTGAAGCTAGTGATGTTGTGTATGTTTCTGTAAGAGTTTTAGCTGGTTCTGGTGCACAAGCAGGTGCATTGGTTAGTAAAGGTGCTTCTGCTTTAGGAACATCTTTTAGAGCAGGAATGTTTACAAATGAAAATCCACAAGACAACTACTTAAATTTTATCTCTGTAATGGCTACAGAAGATAATACTATTGTAGATTTTGATGATCTACCAACTGGAATTTTAATCAAAAATTATTCTGGGAGTTTACCAATTTCTGTTACTTTAAATGAAGGAGATAGTTATATCGTTGCAACAAATAGCTCTGAGGACAATATTAACAAAGACGGTTTAATTGGTACTTTAATTGAGTCTGATAAAGATATAGTAGTAAACATTGGTTCTGCAAATGGAAGTTTTCATAATGGAAGTGGTAGAGATTATGGAATAGACCAAATTGTAGGAGTAGATAAAATTGGTTCTGAATATATTTTTGTAAAAGGTGAAGGTTCTAACGGTTGGGAAAACGTATTAATTGTTGCACATGAAAATAATACTGATATTTTTATTAACGGAAAGACGACTTCTGAAGCAACTATAAATGCAGGAGAGTATTACTTGATTGAAGGAAATGAGTACAATTCTAATGGTAATATGTACGTACAAACTTCTCTACCTGTTTTTGCGTATCAAGGAATTGGAGCAAATACAAGTGAAGCAAATCAAGGTTTATTTTTTGTTCCGCCTTTAAGTTGCGAAAACCGAGGTAAAGTAGATAATATTCCTAATATTGAAGATATCGGCGCTACAACCTTTGATGGTGGTATTACTATTGTTACGAACAAAGGAGCTACTATTAATATTAATGCTAGACCTATTTCTGAATTCACTGCACTTGGGCCTTTTGATGTTGATGGAAACACGGAGTATGTAACTTATAAAGTAACCAATTTATTGAGCAATACCTCTATAGAAAGTAGCGGGGAATTATATTGTGCTTATTTTAACCAAAACGGAGCTGCTTCTTCTGGTAGTTTCTTTTCTGGTTTTCCTTCTAATCCAGAAATTAAATTTGATGTTGATATTGCTACTTTAGGAAACTGTCTTGGTAATGGTTTAGAGTTACAAGTTGCAAATTTAGACTTATTTGATACTTATGAATGGTTTTTTAACAATGTTTCAACAGGAATTACTACTCCTAAAATTACACCTACTCAGCCAGGAAACTACAAATTAGTTGGTATAATTGTTTGTGATCCATTTACCTTAAAAACTTTTGAATCTACAGAAATCCCAGTTAGTATTTGTCCTGATGATTATGACAAAGATGGCATTATAGACAATCTAGATGTAGATATAGATAATGATGGAATTTTAAATTGTGATGAATCATTGGGTAATAAAACTATTGATTTATCAAACATAAACATTCCAACAGTAGAAGATGATGTAACAACAATTACTTCTAGTTTAACTACAGAAAGCACAACTTTTATAGGAAACTCAATTGGTGATTTTATATCTACTGCTAATGCAGGTGCAACATCAAATTCTAAATACACTTTAACATTTACTGATGATAATATCAACTTTAAATTAACTCAAAATACTACAAAAGATCACACTATTTCTTCTGAAGAATATTTTATTATAAGATTATCTCAAGCAAATAAAAATATTACATTAGTAGATCCTGACAACCAGATTTTAGTAGACTCTAATTTTGATGATGAATTTGAAGATGATTTTACGCAGTTTTCATCATCAGTTATTAAATTCAAGTTTAAGTCAAATTTAGTAGGAAGTGCAAGTACATTTCAATTTGTAGCCAGTCAAATTAAAAACATCTCTTTTGAACATTATAACAATAATAGCAGTGCTATTTCTACATTTAATGGAACTTTAGGTTTAACATGTTTCTCATTAGACTCAGACGGTGACGGAATTGAAAACATGTTCGATTTAGATGCTGATAATGATGGAATTCCTGACTTGTATGATGCTTACGGTCAAGATATTTCGTTAACAAAAACAGATGCAAATCTTGATGGTTTAGATGATGTTTTTGGTACCATTACAACAAATTTAGATGCAGATGCAGATGGTGTTAAAAACTATTTAGATTACGATGCTGATAACGATGGTATTTATGATGTTATTGAATCTGGAAATGGAGTTTTTGATACCGATAATGATGGAAAAATTAATGGAACAGTTGGTACAAATGGTTTGTTAGACGACTTAGAAACTTCACCAGATTCAGGAGTATTAAAAACTCCTCTCAAAAATTCTGATAGCACTACATTAATCGTTACTAACCAAGATTCCTTCTTTGATTTTATTGATTTAGATTCTGATGGTGATAATTGTTTTGATGTTATTGAAGCTGAATTTACGGGAGATGCTTCTGGTAGGTTATCTCCAAATTATTTAGATGTTGATAACAACGGAAAAGTAATAAACTCTGACGGTTATATAAATCCTATTAATACCAATTACACAACCTCAGCACCTATTATTATAACAACATTTGAAGATGTTCTTTTTTGTGAAGGAGATGTAAACGAAATAGAAATTGAAACAAATGCCTCAACTTTTCAATGGCAAATATCCGTTGATGATGGAATTAGCTTCGTAAATATTATCGAGAATTCAATTATTGATGATACTAAATTTAATAATGTAGATACTTCAAAATTAAAAATTACAGCAGCTTCTAAAGAAATAAACAATTATCAATTTAGAGTACAACTTAACAAACTAGGTAATACTTGTGGTCTAATCTCTAATACAATTACTTTAATAGTAAACCCAAAACCTATTGTAAATAATCCAGTAGAATTATTTCAATGTGATAATAATGATGACTACCAAACAACATTTAACCTTACGGAAGCAGAAATTAACATTACAAATGAAACTGATGTAACTTTTAAATACTATGCTACTGAATTAGACGCCAAAAATGACTCACCAGAAGTTGCAGATAAAACAAGTTATTTTATAGACAATACAGGAGAAGCTTGGGTAAAAACCATTTCTAATACAACAGGTTGTTATTCTATTTCTAAAATTAATTTAACCGTTAGTTATGCTCCTAACGAAACTTTTAATGACACCATTTATCAATGTGACGATTTTTTAGATACGGAAGGAAATAACACCATTAACAACGACGATAAAGACGGAATTACTTTTTTTGACTTAAGCAGTATACCTAATAAAATCTCTACAGATTCTGATATAAAAATTGAATTTTATGAGTCTGATGATGATAGAACAAGGTCTTTAAATGAAATTACAGAAACACAAAACTTAGCAAATTACAGAAATAAAAACAATCCGTATATAGGTGTTCCAGTCACTATTTTTTACAAATTAATCAGTATAACAAATAACAATTGTCAAGGAATTGGTGAGTTTTATTTAGAGGTAAATAAGATTCCAGAATTTACTGTTGAAGGGGAATCACCTGGTGAACCAATAATTATATGTACAGAAAATATTCCTTACACATTATATCTATTAAACCCTGCTGACACATACAATTACCAATGGACAAACAAAAATGGAGATGTTTTAGGAAATAGCAAAAACTTAGATATTAGTAATGCTGGCGAATATACAGTTACAGCATCAACAAACAGTTGTTCTCGTTCTAGAACCATCACCGTTTATAAATCAGATTTCGAGAATTTAGAAGAAAGTTTTGTTACCATTACAGATGATCTTTCTATTATAAATTCTAATTTAAATATCCGAATAGACATTCCTAGAAATCCACTAATTAACGAAGATTTTCTATATGCGCTAGAAGATGAAAACGGAATGACAATTCGATCTTATCAAGACAGTAATGTTTTTGAAGATATAGAAGGTGGAATTTATAAAATAATTGTTGAAAATAAAAATGGTTGTGGTTCTTCAGAACTAATAGTTTCGGTTATTCAATTCCCTAAATTCTTTACGCCAAATGGCGATAGAAAAAATGATACTTGGGCAGTAAAAGGAGTTAATACCAGCTTATATCAGTCAAACAGTACTATTAACATCTTTAACAGATATGGCAAGTTAATAGCACAAACAACCATAAATAGTGACGGTTGGGATGGTACCTACAATGGTAAACTCCTCGCTTCTAATGACTATTGGTTTTCTGTACAACTAATACCTATTGATACTGAAAAAAAGCCAATTCTTAAAAAAGGCCATTTTTCTTTATTAAGAAAATAAAAGCGTCTTTAAAAAAATAAAAGAGGTCTTCTAAAAAGTTTTAAACCTTGTCATACTGAACTTGTTTCAGCATCTAAACTTACTAAATTTAGGTAATTCTAAGATTCTGAAATAAATTCAGATTGACAAAAAAACTCCTTTTTAGACAACCTCTTTTTTTTATCATTTTAATCAAAAGAATATTTCTTAAATTAGCATAAATTAAGAAATAAATTTCGATGGATATCAACTTCAATAAAAACGAAGATTACAATAAATTGTTAGCATCAGATCTAAAAAGAAGATTTGCCAAAGTAAAACTAGGTGGTGGTCAAAAAAGAATTGACAAACTGCATGAAAAAGGTAAAATGACCGCAAGAGAAAGAGTCGATTACCTTCTTGATAGCAATTCTAAATCTATAGAAATTGGTGCTTTTGCTGGTGAAGATATGTATGCAGAACATGGCGGTTGCCCTTCTGGTGGTGTAGTTGTAAAAATGGGATACGTAAAAGGAAAACAATGTATTGTTGTAGCAAACGATGCTACTGTAAAAGCAGGTGCTTGGTTCCCTATTACAGGAAAAAAGAATTTACGTGCTCAAGAAATATCCATAGAAAATAGATTACCAATTATTTACTTAGTAGATTCTGCGGGTGTTTATCTGCCATTGCAGGATGAAATTTTTCCAGACAAAGAACACTTTGGTCGTATTTTTAGAAATAACGCCATTATGAGCAGTATGGGAATTACACAAATTTCTGCTGTTATGGGAAGTTGTGTTGCAGGTGGTGCTTACTTACCAATTATGAGTGATGAAGCTTTAATAGTAGATAAAACTGCAAGTATTTTTCTTGCTGGAAGTTATCTAGTAAAAGCCGCAATTGGCGAATCTATAGACAATGAAACTTTAGGTGGCGCAACTACACATTGTGAAATTTCTGGAGTTACAGATTACAAGGCAAAAGACGATGAAGATGCGCTTGATAAAATAAAATTCATTATAGATAAAATTGGTGATTATGACAAAGCTGGTTTTAGTAAAACCGAAGCTTTTCCGCCAAAAGAAAATGAAGATGATATTTTCGGAATCCTTCCGAAGGAAAGAAACGCACAATATGATATGTTAGAAATTATAAAGCGTTTGGTAGATAATTCTGAATTTGAACAATACAAAGAAGGCTTCGGAAAAACAATTATTACTGGTTACGCTCGTATTGATGGTTGGGCAGTTGGTATAGTTGCCAATCAACGTAAATTAGTAAAAACACAAAAAGGAGAAATGCAATTTGGAGGAGTAATCTATAACGATTCCGCAGATAAAGCTACCCGTTTTATCGCCAATTGTAATCAGAAAAAAATACCGTTGGTTTTCTTACAAGATGTTACCGGTTTTATGGTCGGTTCTAAATCTGAACATGGTGGAATTATAAAAGATGGTGCAAAAATGGTAAATGCAGTAAGTAATTCTGTAGTACCAAAATTTACAATTGTTATAGGAAACTCATACGGAGCAGGTAATTACGCAATGTGTGGTAAAGCATACGATCCTAGATTAATTGTTGCGTGGCCAAGTGCAGAATTAGCAGTAATGAGCGGAAATTCTGCTGCAAAAGTATTGCTACAAATAGAAACGGCATCACTTAAAAAACGTGGCGAAGAAATAACTCCAGAAAAAGAAGCTGAATTATTTGACAAAATAAAATCGCGTTATGACAAGCAAATTTCACCTTATTATGCCGCTGCCAGAATCTGGACAGACGCTGTAATTAATCCGTTAAGAACTAGAGATTGGATTTCCATGGGAATTGAAGCAGCAAACCACGCTCCTATTACAAAACAATTTAATATGGGTGTTTTACAAGTTTAAATATCTGCCAACATTTTGTAAATAATATCTAAACAGGTATTTTTTTTCTATAAAATCAACATCCAAAAGTGACTATTATCATACTTAATAGTTCCTTTAAAACATATTTTTGCAAATACAATTAACAAAAAAAAATGAGTAAAGCTATATATATTGCCGCAATTGAATCCGACAGTGGTAAATCTTTGGTGTCATTAGGTCTTTTAAGAATGATGCTAACTAAATCATCTAAAGTAGGATATTTTAGGCCTATTATCAACGAAGTTAAAGACAGTAAATTTGATGATCATACCAATACTGCTATTAACTTTTTTAATTTAGATATTGATTATGATGACTGTTATGCATATAAGCACAACGAGGTTGTAGAACTTTTAAGTGAAGGAAAAACAGATGACGTTATTCATAAAGTAATTAAAAAATATAAAAAGCTTGAAGCTAAATATGATTATGTTTTAGTAGAAGGTACAGACTTTTCTGGTGAAGGTGGTTTTACAGAGCTAGATGTAAATTTAATGATTGCCAAAAACCTAGGTATTCCTGCTTTAATAGTGGGTTCTGGAAATGGCAAGAAAAAGAAAGATTTTGTAAACACCATGCAACTTACTTATAAGTCTTTTATCAAAAAAGAAGTAGATGTAATTGGTATTATTGCTAATAAAATTGAAGGTGATGAGGTAAACTACATTCAACAAGAATTAGAAAAAAGTTTTCCAGAAAACTTACAAATAAACGTAATTCCTAAAATAGACTTTTTAGCATATCCAACCGTTAGAGAAGTTTTACAAGCTTTAGAAGGTAAAGTATTATTTGGAGAACAATTTCTAGACAATGCCATAGGAAGTTATAGTACTGGAGCTATGCAACTGCGCAACTATTTAACAAGAATTAGAGAAAATGCTTTAGTAGTTACTCCTGGGGACAGAGCAGATATTATTTTGGGTGCTTTACAAGCTAATGCTTCTACCAACTATCCAAAAATTGCAGGAATTGTTTTAACAGGTTCTTTACTACCAGAAGAATCCATTACCAAACTAATTGAAGGTGTACAATCTACCGTGCCTATTATTTCCGTTAAGGGAGGTACTTTTGGTATTACCAATAAGATTGGCGCAGTAAAATCTAAAATTTACGCAAGCCACAACAAAAAAATATTACTATCTCTAGATACTTTTGATACATATGTAAATGCAGAAGGTTTAACAAACACACTAACTTCATACAATTCCGTAAAATTAACACCAAGTATGTTTCAATACAACTTGCTACAAAAAGCAAGAGCTTATAAAAAACATATTGTTTTACCAGAGGGTGATGATGAAAGAATTATTACTGCAGCAGCACGTTTACAATTATTAGACATTGTTGATTTAACCTTATTGGGAGATAGAAACACAATTCAGCTTAAATGTGATCAAATTGGATTACAAATAGATTTAGATAAAATAAACATTCTAAATCCGGAAGACTCTATACATAATGATGCTTTTGTAAAAACATTATATGAAGCACGTAAACATAAAGGCATGACAGAAACCATTGCCGAAGACTTAGTAAACGATGTTTCTTATTTCGGAACCTTAATGATTATGAATGGTCTAGCAGACGGAATGGTGTCTGGTGCAGTGCACACAACTATGCATACCATAAAACCATCTTTACAGTTAATTAAGACTAAACCAGGTGTATCTGTAGTTTCTTCTGTATTTTTTATGTGTTTATCAGACCGAGTTTCTGTAATGGGAGATTGTGCTGTAAATCCAAATCCTAACGCAGAACAATTAGCAGAAATAGCAATTTCTTCAGCGCAATCTGCAGAAGCTTTTGGTATAGATGCAAAAATAGCAATGTTATCATATTCTTCTGGAAGCTCTGGAAAAGGAGAAGAAGTAGAAAAAGTGAGAAAAGCTACAGAAATAGTGAGACGCTTACATCCAGAGTTAAAAATTGAAGGACCTATACAATATGACGCAGCCGTAGATATGTCTGTGGCAAAAACAAAAATGCCAGATTCTGAAGTTGCTGGACAAGCCTCTGTATTAATTTTCCCAGATTTAAATACAGGAAACAATACCTACAAAGCTATACAAAGAGAAACAGGAGCTTTAGCAATTGGCCCAATGTTACAAGGTTTAAACAAGCCAGTAAACGATTTAAGTAGAGGTTGTACAGTAGAAGATATCTTTAACACCGTTTTATTAACAGCAATACAAGCACACCAAGGATAATATGAATATTTTAGTTATAAATGCAGGCTCTTCATCTTTAAAATACCAATTAATAGAAATGCCTTCTCAAGCTGTAAAATGCGTTGGTTTGGTAGAAAGAATTGGTATGGAAGATGCCATTTTCACACACAAAAAAGAAGATAAAGAACACTCTGAAGTCGCACCAATATTAAATCATGAAGTTGGTTTAAAAAAAATAGCAAAAGCTTTATTAGATCCAGAATTAGGTGTTATAAATTCGGTTGATGAAATAAAAGCAATTGGACATAGAGTTGTGCATGGAGGAAGCAGATATAGCGGTACTGTTCTTATTACTGAAAAAGTAAAATTTAATATTAAAGATTTATTTGATTTAGCTCCTTTACACAATCCTGCACATTTAACTGGTATAGAAGTTGCTGAAACCATTTTTACCTCTGCAAAGCAAACAGCTGTTTTTGACACTGCTTTTCATCAAACAATGCCAAAGGAAGCGTACCAATATGCAATTCCTACTATTTATTTAAAAGAAAATAAAGTAAGAGCTTATGGTTTTCATGGTTCTAGTCATAAATATGTTTCCGAAAAAGCAATAGAACATTTAGGTGAAAAATCATCAAAAATAATTACAATTCACTTAGGCAATGGTTGTAGTATGTCTGCAATTAAAGACGGAAAATGTATTGATACCACTATGGGATTTTCACCAACCAACGGTTTAGTTATGGGAACTCGTGCTGGAGATATCGATCAATCTGTTATTTTCTTTTTAATGAAGAAATTTAGTAAATCTGCAGATGAAGTAAATGATATTTTACAAAAAGAATCTGGAATGAAAGGTTTAACTGGTTATTCTGATTTAAGAGAAATTGAAGAAAAAGCAGGTAATGGTAATGAAGAGTGCCAAATCGCTTTAAATTTAGCAGGTTATAGAATTAGGAAATTTATAGGTGCTTATACTGCTGCTTTAAATGGATTAGATGCTATTATATTTACAGCCGGTATTGGAGAAAACTCAATTTTAATGAGACAAATGTCTTGCGAAAACTTAGAGTTTTTTGGTATTGAATTAGATGAACAAAAAAACGACATTCGTTCTAAAGAAATTAGAGAAATTCAGAAAGATACAGGCAAAGTGAAGATTTTAGTAATTCCTACCAACGAAGAACTAGAAATTGCAAAAGAAACGTACGATCTTTTAAAATAACAATACGCATATGTATTAAAAGAGCCTTCTAGTAACACTACATAAAGGCTCTTTTTGGTACATAAAATAATTTTACTTTTAATTTTTTATTATTCTTTTTGTAACCACATTACCTTTTTCTGATTCTATTTTCAATAGATAAACGCCATTCACTAAATGTGCTATATTTATTTCATTTTTAGTTGATACAAATACTTTTTTTCCTAAAACGTTAAATAATTCTATATTTCTTAAAGTAAAACGAGTATCATCAATCTTTAAAATTGAAGAAGTTGGGTTTGGAAACACTGCAAAATCAATAGAACTAAAATCTTTTACACTTGCTGTAACTTCTCCATAATTGTGTGTAGTTCTATAATCTACATTACTATAACCTAATACTTTATTTACAAATCGATTACCTTGTCCTGTCAACGCTTCAAAACCAAATTTATCTTTAAATGGATGCGTAAAACTACTCATCATTTGAGTTACATCAAACGTATAATTTTCTTCAGAATATAATTCAAAAGATCCATTATTATAATCTGACCATTTTTCCAAGATTAAATTACCGTTAGCATCATAACCATATTCATCTTTATAATTGGCCTCATAAGCAGCTCCGTTCCAATCATAATATATAGAACTTGTTAATTTATTATTTGCATTATAGCCATACACATCTTTACCATCTAAACTCCAAGCACTTCCGTTCCATTCATAATAATAAAATTCAGAAACTAAACCATTAGCTCCATAATTTACTGTACTCTTTGAAGAATAATCTGCAGTTAAAACCCAAGCAGAACCATTCCAATAATAATCTACAACTTCTATTATTTTGTTACCAGAATACGTATATATATTTTTATAATCATCAACATAAACACCATCTTTGAATTCTAAATTTATAGATTCTACAATTTGGTTATTAGCATTGTATGTGTAATTTGCTTTATAACCATAAGAAACATTTCCCGAATAATCAAAACTTTCATAAGTATCGCTTACAACCTTATTTTCACTATTATATACAAAGGAATCGTTACTACTATACGTCCAACTAGAAGAAGAATTATTCCGATCATAATATTTTTCTGAAATCAGGTTTTCGTTCGCATCATACGTATACGTTGTTTTGTTTCTAAGATCCCAAGTTGTACCATTGTTATATTCTTTTGTAGAAGACGTTAGTTTCACTTGCGAAAAAGCAGAAAGTGAACAAAAAAATAAAAATAATAAAGTAATTTTTTTCATAATTTATATATTTAAAAGGTTCACCTTAAAACTATAAAAAATAGTTACTCAGAACAATACCTACAAATAGGTATATTTCTAAAAAATCCTTGTTTAAAAAATTGTGAATCAACTTGCTAATTTTTACATTTGTATTTATAATTTTTATAAAAACATCATTAGAAATGGGAAGAGCATTCGAGCTTAGAAAAGGACGAAAAATGAAACGTTGGTCAGCAATGGCAAAAACCTTTACTAGAATTGGTAAAGATATTGTAATGGCTATTAAAGAAGGTGGTCCAAATCCCGATTCTAACTCTAGATTAAGGGCGGTTATGCAGAATGCAAAAGCTGCAAACATGCCTAAAGATAATGTAGAACGTGCAATTAAAAAAGCTACCGATAAAGATACTGCAGACTATAAAGAAGTTTTGTTTGAAGGGTACGCACCTCACGGAATAGCGGTTCTTTTAGAAACTGCAACAGACAATAATAATAGAACTGTAGCCAATGTAAGGTCTGCTTTTAATAAGTGTGATGGTAATTTAGGTACTTCTGGTTCTGTCGTTTTTATGTTCGATCATGTATGTACTTTTACAATCAAAAAAGAAGATATTACAATCGACTTAGAAGAATTAGAGTTAGAATTAATCGATTTTGAAGTTGAAGAAGTTTTTGATGATGAAGAAGGAATTATCATTTATGCTCCTTTTGAGCAATTTGGAGCTATCCAAACTTACTTTGAAGAAAATAGTACAGAAATTTTATCTTCAGGATTTGAAAGAATTCCTACTACAACCACAAAATTAAACGAAGAGCAACAAGCAGATGTAGAAAAATTGTTGGAGAAACTAGAAGAAGATGATGACGTGCAAAACGTCTTTCATTCTATGGAAATGTAAAAAGTATTTGGGCGTTACCACAAGGGTCGGGCTATTCGTTACAAGTCCTCTCCCTTTCTGGGATGTGCGCTTTCTACTTCTATCCCTAACGCAAGAAGTTTTAGATTTTAAAATAGTATAATAAATACAAAGGCCTTAGATATTAAAACCATCTGAGGTCTTTATATTTTATAAATTCAGGGTAAAATAAACACCATGTGACTTATTAAAAAAAATGGTGTCCTATAGATGAGGTGTTCTTAAAAAGATACTTCTAACAAAAATCAAAAAAAGAAACCAGCGTCCTAACAACGCTGGTTTTATTGTATATGGTTTTTAAGTATTGAATTAAACACTTCTTGTTCTTCTAAAAAAGAAGTTTGTATTCCTAAAAATGAAAGTGCTTCCACCCTATTTTCTAAACGCACGTAATCTTTTTCTGTTGTTAAAATAAGCTTTTTAGAAGACTTTAAATTCGTGTATTCCTTCTTAATTATTTCTATTTCATTATCTGTAAAATGATGATGATCAGGGAACTTTAAATGTTTAAAATTTACGTTTTTCTCCGTTAAAAAAGATAAAAGTGGTGTTGGATTTGCAATTCCTGTTATTAATAAAACATCGTAGTCTTTTAAATCATTCACCAAAATAGATTCAGATCCAGCCGTTTGAACATCATAAGAAATCGTTGTAAAAAACACCTTTTTATGGAACTTCTTTAACTTCTGTTTAATGCTGTTTTTGGAAGACTCCGTTAAATTTACAGGGCATTTGGTAACCAAAATAACATCCGCTCGCTTTGCTCCACTACTACTTTCTCTTAAATTTCCTGTTGGTAATAAAAAATCATCCGTAAATAAATCATCATACTTTGTCAATAAAATGTAAAAACTACCTTTTACTTTTCTATGTTGATAAGCATCATCTAATAAAATAACTTCAGGAGCATTGTCTGTAATCAACTTAGTAATTCCTGCTACTCTATTTGCATCAACAGCAACATCAATGGTATTAAACTTTTCATAGTATTGTAAAGGTTCATCTCCAACATCTTCCGCAGAATGCGTACTATTAAGCAATACAAAACCTTCTGTTTTACGTTTGTATCCTCTACTTAAAACAGCTGTCTTAAAACCATCTTTTAATAAACGGATTAAATATTCTATTTGCGGAGTTTTCCCAGTTCCTCCCACACTTAAATTGCCAACCACAATTATCGGAATCTTAAAAGAAGTCTGTTTAAAAAAACCTACTTCAAAAAAAAAGTTTCGTATGCTAGTGACCACATCATAAATAATGGCAAACGGAAAAAGTAAAAATCTTAGAAATTTCATTGATTCAAAAATAAGCAGGTTACACACATTAAAAAAGAAAAAAACACGAATTTCACGTAAATTTCTTTTGTAAAGTTTATCGATTATTTTGATTGCTGTATTCTTTAAAGCGGAAATTAGTTCGTTATATAAATTATTAGTGTCAATCTAAATGTATAGTTGATGTTAATCGAAACTTATTCTAGAAACCTAATAATTCTCGACACTCTCAAACAGACACTACAAAAACCTGCAATTGTTTTAAAACAAATAAGTTTAATCAAAGAAAAGGATGAATTTGTCTACGCAACTTTCTTTTAAAATCTACTTTAAAGAGTTTCCATAGGCTATAACGCAATTATTTTAACAAATTGAAGAAATTCACATCCAAAAAGTAAGTCATTTTTATGAATTTATAAACAGAAATGTTAACTTTGATTTTTTGACACAATATTTATTTATGATCATAAAAAACATCACCAACTACTTAGAAGAATTAGCGCCTTTAAATTATGCTGAAGACTTTGACAATGTTGGTTTATTAGTGGGGAATTATAATACTACCGTTTCTGGTGTACTAGTAACTCTTGATACCTTAGAAAAAACCGTAGATGAAGCAATTGCTAAGAACTGTAATTTAATTGTTAGTTTTCATCCTATTATTTTTGGAGGTTTAAAAAAACTAAACGGAAATTCGTATGTAGAACGCGTAGTTTTAAAGGCCATAAAAAATGACATTGCCATTTATGCAACGCATACTGCCTTGGATAATTCTAATAATGGTGTTTCTGCTAAAATGTGCGAAGTTTTAGGTTTAGAAAACCCTAAAGTTTTAATTCCTAAGAAGGGAATTATTAAAAAACTAACCACTTATGTTCCTACTAAAGATTCAGAAGCATTAAGAAATTCTCTATTTGCTTCAGGCGCAGGAAATATTGGGAATTATGATAATTGTTCTTTTAATATTTTAGGTGAAGGAACTTTTAGAGGAAACGAAAAATCGAATCCGGTTATTGGTATAAAAGGAAAAGATACAACTGAAAAAGAAACTTTAATTTCTATCATTTTCGAAAGTAAGAATGAAGCTGCTATTTTAAAAACTTTAAAAGCAAATCATCCTTACGAAGAAATAGCATATGAAATTATAACCACAGAAAATATACACCAAAATATTGGAATGGGAATGATTGGTGAACTTCCATCAGAGATGGATGAAACCGACTTTCTTTTATATTTAAAAGCCACAATGAAAACAGATTGTGTGCGACATTCTAATTTAATCAATAAAAAAATAAAAAAAGTAGCTGTTTTAGGTGGATCTGGTAGTTTTGCCATTTCTAATGCAATAAAAGCAGGTGCAGATGCATATGTGAGTGCAGATTTTAAATATCATGAGTTTTTTAAAGCTGAAAACAGTATCCTTTTGGCAGATATTGGACATTATGAGAGTGAACAGTTTACAAAAAACCTTTTGGTAGACTATCTTACGAAAAAATTTAGTAATTTTGCAGTCATTTTATCAGAAGAAAGTACAAATCCTATATATTATATATAAACATGGCAAAGAAGAAAGAAATTTCGGTTGAAGAAAAGTTAAGAGCTTTATACGATTTACAATTAATCGACTCTAGAATTGACGAAATTAGAAACGTTAGAGGTGAACTACCTTTAGAAGTTGAAGATTTAGAAGATGAAGTTGCCGGATTAAACACGCGAATTGCGAACTTAAACCAAGACGCAGCAAACTTAGAAACTGACATTAACAACAAAAAATTAGCTATTGATGAGTCTAATGGGTTAATGAAAAAGTATGATGAGCAACAAAAGAAAGTTAGAAATAACAGAGAATTTGACTCTTTATCTAAAGAAATTGAATATCAAGATTTAGAAATTCAATTAGCTGAAAAAAGAATTATTGAATACAAAGCAAAAATAGCTCAGAAAAAAGAGGTAATTGATGCTACTAACGAAAAGTTAGCGAAACAAGAAAAACATTTAAGCCATAAAAAAGCTGAATTAGATGCAATCTTAAAAGAAACTGAAAAAGAAGAAGAGTTATTAGCTCAGAAATCTGAAGAGTTTTCTCAAACTTTAGATGCACATTTATTTGCTGCTTATACAAGAATTAGAACTAAAGTAAAAAACGGTTTAGCAGTAGTTGCTATTGAGCGTGGTGCTTCTGGAGGTTCTTATTTTACAATTCCACCTCAGGTGCAATTAGAAATAGCAAATAGAAAGAAAATTACTATCGATGAGCATAGTGGTCGTATTTTAGTAGATGCTGCTTTGGCTGAAGAAGAAAAATTAAAAATGGAGAAATTCTTTTCTTAATCTTTCTACTCATAAATTATAAAAAACTCGAAGCTTTTAGGCTTCGAGTTTTTTGTTTTATATAGAAAAATAATTCAAAACTGCTTCGCTAAAAGAGACAAGAATAAAGACTAAGTTAACTTTTATTATTCTTTTTTCACACATAGATTGTCATTCTGAAAAGAATCTTTTAACCCACTCTATGTTTACCCTTTTGTAGATAGACTTTTCAAAGATACTAACCAAGTAGAAAAAAGAACAAAACTCTAACTTATCACTTCGAATGGAATGAGAAGTCACATAAAGAAGAGAACACAACGTTGAGCAACTTTGTGTGATTTCTCTCTAAGCTCGAAAGGTCAAACTTTGAGAAAAATTATTGAAAAATATAAAAACATCCCGAAATTTAAAACATGTCACTTCGGCATTTTGGAAATAGTAAATTAAAAGTGAACACACGAAATAAATAGTTATACTTATACAATTTTGGGCACCGTATATAAACAAAAAAACTCGAAGCAAATTGCTTCGAGTTTTAAACTTCATATATTTTATAAGTAAATTAGTAATCTAAGTTCTTAATATAACTTAACTTTTCTTTCCAAATAGTCAAATCTGCTTTAAACTCATTTACTCTATTTTTTACATTTAATACTAAAGGATTATCATCTGTTGCGTTAGAAAAGAAACCTAAATTATTCTCTAATTGTTGAATTTCTTTAACAACATCATCAATCTTCTTTCTAACAAACATTTGCTCAGAATCTAACTTTCTAACATCGTTATCTGCTGCAAGGCTATCTACAACATGTGTAAATTTTAACATAGCAACTTCATTCTTGTCTAGATCTAAACCACTTAAAGCTCTATCGATTAACTTATTAAATTTACCATCAATGTGTCTTGCATTTCTTGGCAATGCACCTAAATTTCTCCAGTTATTTATAATTTCGAAAATACCTTCTTTAGTAGGATCTTTTAATTCTTTAACCGTTTCCAAGAATTCTTTTTTAGCATCTACAACCTCTTGTTGCTCTTTATTTAAAGAGTTTTTCTGTTCGTGGTATCTATCAAAATAATGATTACAAGCTGCTTTAAAACGCTTCCAAATATCATCAGAAAATTTACGAGGTACATGCCCTATTTTTTTCCAATCTGCTTGTATTTTCTTTAAAGTATTCGTCGAAGACTCCCAATCTTCACTTTCTTTTAAAGATTCTGCAAGCTCAATTAACGCCATTTTCTTCTTTAAATTCTCTTGCTGATCGTTTTTTTCGTGCTTATAAAAAACATTTTTAGCGCTGTTAAATTTCTTTGTAGCCGCTTTAAATTTTTGCCAAACTTCTTCACTTTTAGAATACGGAAGTTTACCTGCATTAAAATATTCTTGTCTTAATTCTTCTATATCTTTAATACTTTTTTGCCAATCGTTATGCGTTTTATTATTAGAAGTATCAAAAGCATTTAATTTTTCTACCACCAATAATTTCTTCTCTATAATTTCTTGATGCTTAGAACGCATTTCTCTAAAGTGATCATGCCTTCTATCGTGAATTTTTTTAGTTGCTTCACTAAATTTACCCCATACATCTTCCCTCATTTCTTGAGAAACAGGTCCAATATCTTCTTTCCAAATTTTATGTAAATCTTGTAACTCTTTAAAAGCAACATTAATATCAGCTACTTCTGCCAATGCATTTGCTTTTTCTATAATTTTTAATTTTTCTTCTAAATTATGTTTAAAGTCTAAATCTCTAAAATCATTGCTTAAATGTAATAAATCATAAAAACGCTCTACATGATGATGGTAGGTTTTCCAAGTATCATTATAATGGTTCTTAGAAACAGGTCCAATCGTTTTCCAAGAATCTTGTAATTCTCTAAAACTTTTATACATTGTTGCTGTATCTGCATTTTCAATTAAATCTTTTAATTGCTCAATAACAGAAAGTCTTTTTTCTAAATTAGAAGAAAGTTGCTTGTCTAAATCATTATAATGTGCATCACGTTGTTT
This sequence comes from Polaribacter sp. R2A056_3_33, assembly GCF_019278485.1. Lineage (NCBI taxonomy): Bacteria > Pseudomonadati > Bacteroidota > Flavobacteriia > Flavobacteriales > Flavobacteriaceae > Polaribacter > Polaribacter sp. R2A056_3_33. The sequence continues at coordinate 3,295,974 of NZ_CP058984.1, read as the reverse complement.
TTTATAATCAGACAACAGCGTATTATAATCCGTTTTTATAGGGCTAGAAAATTGAAAATCGATAGAATTACCTCCTTCTTCTAAAAAAGCTGCTTTCTTTTCTGCTAAAAGAGCTCCAAATTTCTGATTAAAAGCACTTTTAATACCTTCAACTTGAGTTTTTATTTTTTGAACAGGATTATCAGAAAGTGTTTTTTTAAGTTCTAAAACTAAATCTTCTAAAGATAATTTTGAATAATCTACAACATCAGATTCTGCATCTTTATCAGTATCTTTTTCAGCATCCTTAGCAATAGATTTCTCTATTTCATCAACTGCATCAACAGTATCATCTGTTTTTTCAAGATTTTCTACAACTTCAACTTTTTTAGTTTCATTTAAAACTTCTTCTACTTTCTTTTCCGTCTTATCAACGTTTACTTCATTTTTTTCTAACATATCTACAATGTTTAAGGTCTACTATAATACTACTATTATATATCTTATAAAGATACTGACAACTTACTAAATCTACAAACTATCTAACTATAAAATAACATAGATAATTTACTTTTGGGCGTTCCCTTGCAGGTCGGGCTTTCCTTTACAATCTTTTTATTCATTCTTCATAAAAAGGATTTCCAATGCACCCACTAACGCGCTGCGCTAATTGCCAACTATTCTTTTAATATTAAATAAATAATATCATTCTAATTATGCTTTATTCCAAATTCTCCAAGATTCTTCTGCTTGTAATTGCAACATTTCATATCCGTTTTTAATTGTAGCTCCTTGTGCTTTTCCTTTTGCTAAAAAAGTTGTCACTTCTGGATTGTAAATTAAATCGTACAACAAATGTTTTTCTGTAATAAACTGATACGGAATATCCGGACATCTATCTGTATTTGGAGATGTACCAACTGGAGAAGAATTGATAATAATTTGATATTTCTCCATGATTTCTTCCGTTAAATCTTGATAAGAAATTTCTTTTTTACCTTCTGGGTTTCTAGAAACAAATTTAAACTTAATATCATTCTTTTTTAAGGCATATGCAATTGCTTTAGACGCACCTCCTGTACCTAAAATTAAAGCTCTTTTATGGTGTTTTTTTATCAATGGAAATATTGATTTTTCAAAACCTACAACATCAGAATTATATCCTTTTAAATTTCCTCTTTTAGTAAATTTAATAGTATTTACAGCACCAATTGCTTTTGCTGTTTCATCTAATTTATCTAAGTATTTCATTACTTCTTCCTTATAAGGGATGGTAACATTTATTCCGACTAAACTATCTCCTCCTTCTTTTATTACAGCAGTAAAATCTTCTATTTTTTGAAGATCAAAATTAACATATCTACATTTTTGTAAATCTAATTTTTTAAACTTTTCGGTAAAATACCCACGAGAAAAAGAATACTCAATATCTTTCCCTAATAATCCAAAAACTTTATTTTTTCTTTCTCCCATAAAAATCTATTACTAAAATTAACAAAACACCTAACACAATATAAAATACAGCTGTCCAGGTTTCTAAATTTGAAAAATCAGGAACAAAACGTTCGTAATTTTCAACAATCTTATTTCCTTTTTGATCAATTAAAAAACTCCCTTGTTCTTGTAAATACACTGCTTTTTTCCAAGGCCAAACAATACCTAATGATCCTGTAATAAAACCTATAATAACTGCATTTACAATTTGATTCCAACGTTTTAAAACATAGCCTAAAACATGACTAATAGAAACCAATCCAAAAGCAGAACCTGCAGTAAAAACACTAATTATTTTTAAATAACGTACTTTTATCGGATCAGACAAAACCGTAAAATCTCCAGATAAAACACTGGTAACTACATTAAATAATACATTCACAGAATCGACCAATAATAAAACATAGTTCCCGAACAGAATTAAGATAAAAGACCCAGAAAGTCCTGGAAGCGTCATTCCAGAAACACCAATAATTCCGCATACAAAAACAAACCAAAGATTGTCGTTTTCTGTTGCTGGCGTTAAAAAACTAATTCCAATTCCTATAGACGCTCCAATAACTAAAGATAGTATGTTTTTAAAATTCCAATCTCCAAAATCTTTTCCAATATAATAGATAGATCCTATAATCATTCCAAAAAACCAACTCCAAACATACAACTCAAAGTTGTCTAAAAAATAATCTAGTATTAAAGAAATACTAAAATAACTAAAGACACTTCCGCCCATAACTAAAAGCAGAAAAGAGCCATTAATGTAGCTATAAAAACTTTTAAATCGACCATTTAGCAGCAACCTAAATGCTTTTAAGTTTACCTTTCTAAATGAGTAAATTAATTCTTCATAAAAGCCAAAAACGAAAGAAACTGTTCCGCCAGAAACACCAGGGACCTTATTTGCAGCTCCCATTGCCAACCCTTTAAAAAAAAGGATTAATTTCTGTAAAAAAGTTCTTTCTACTAACATTTATTTTTTCGCTACTGCTAATTTTTCCATTCCTAGAATAATTACAAAACCAACAACTGCCAATACAATTGCCATGGTTAACTCTGCATCTCCATTAAAAGAAAAAGGACTTACACTTTGTTGATTAAATGGCACTTCTACTCCATGAGAATTTGTACGCCATGTTAAGGTTTGTTTCCAAGGCCAAATTTTATTTAAAGATCCAATTATAAAACCTGTTAAAGCAGCTAACGTTATATTTTTATAATGTTTAAACAACCATTTTAAAACTCTAGAAAATGTTAATAGGCCAATAATTGCACCAGCCATAAAAACGAATATCGTTTTAAAATCTCTATTATTTAAAGCATCTAAAACAGGTTTATATGCACCTAATAACACTAAAATAAAAGAACCTGAAATTCCAGGTAAAATCATTGCACAAATAGCAATTGCTCCTGCAAGGAATATAAATAACGGAGAAGAATTTTCTGAAACTAAAGGATTTAGAGTCGTAATATAATACGCTAAAAAGGCTCCTAAAACCAAGACTACTAAAGAAATAACATTCCATTTTGTAATTTGCTTAGCGATGTAAATTATACTAGCCAATACCAAACCAAAAAAGAACGACCATAATAAAATAGGCTCATTTTCTAATAAATATTTAATGACTTTTGCTAATGAAATTATACTTATAAAAATCCCTATAAATAATGAAGCTAAAAAATTACCGTTTAATTGTGTCCAAGCTGCTTTTAATCCGTCTTTTTTTAATGTCTTAAATAAGTCTAGATTTACATTGCTAATAGATCCTAATAATTCTTCATAAATACCAGAAATAAAGGCAATTGTACCACCAGAAACTCCAGGCACTACATCTGCTGCACCCATTCCCATTCCTTTTAAACCAATAACTAAATAGTCCTTTATATTTCTACTCATTTTCTGTCTCTTTTTTTTAGAAAAACGAAGATAATAGAAATTTGAGAAAGATTATGAAAAGCTTAGTAATTTCAAGGTCTTCAAATCAAAAAAAAGCGATGTATAGATTTTATAATCACTTTTATATATCAGTAAATAAAAACCTGCTTTTTATTTACCTTAACTTCTTGTTTTATAGTAGCTACTTAATTTATTTTTGTCAGTTAGATCGCAGTTGAGAACTAATTCGATTACTAATATAGTTTTCGACTCTTATAATCTATATAATTAACTATTTACCTCTAATCCTTTTTTTAACATTACTTCCTTTTTTGCTCTTAATTTTAAAGAGATGGCAGCAATGACAAAATAAATTACCGTTAACAACCATAAGTGATTCCATTCTTTTATTACATCTAAAAATGAAGCTTCCATTTGTGTTAATTTAACAAAGCCATTCATACCTGGTGTTGATGGAATGATGTCTGAAATAAATTTATAAAACTTAGAAAACCCTTCAACAGGAAAAGACAACCCGCTTAACATTAATGACGGAATAGAAAGCAAGACTAAAAAAACAATAGAATCTTCCCTTCTTTTAAAAAAGGAACTGATGGATATTCCTAGAAACACCACAGAAAATATATAGGGAATTATAAATACGTAAATTGATAATAATGAAGAACGCACCGGAATTCCAAACAACGTGTACACAACGCCAACTTGAATAGGAATAATAACGATATAAATTAAAGTATATAAACACGCTTTGGCTAATAAAACAGATAGCACGCCTCCTTTATGTAGTATCCTTGGAAATTCTTTATGTGTAGATTTAGATTCTCGTCGAGATCCACTTAAAAGACCAATTCCCATCAATAAAACTAATTGAATAATTAAAGCAGTTAACATCGGAATTAAATAAGTTGCATATCCAGAATTTGTGTTAAACAAACTGGTGGATATTGCTTTTATTGGCGTATAATTTTTCTGAGCTTCATCAAAAGAAACTCCTTTTGCCATTTCTTTTTTTACTGCAATTCCTGCACTAAAATATCCGTTAACCGCAGTAACATCTCCTAAAACACGTTTGTAAAATAACATATTAGCAGCATCAGAAAAAGTAGTAATGGTTGTTTGTCTGCCACTTCTAATATTCTTTTCAAAATTCTTTGGAATTATAACAATTCCTTGCACTTCTCTAGAATAGTAGGCTACTTTAGCTGTTTCTAAATCGGCAAATGATGTTATTGTTTTTGTCCCTTCTGTAGCCGCTAACATAGCAATATAATCTCTACTCATTCTGGTACCATCTTGATTTACAATTGCAACCGGAACTTCTTTAATTATTTGATTTGAATATATATAAGTATACACCACCAAAATAATAAGGGTTACAGATAAAAAAGTACTTGCCACCGCTTTATCCGATTTAATTGAATTCCATTCGGTACGGAATGTATTCTTAAATGAGATGATGCCTTTGTAAAATAATTTATATAAATTCTTCATTTTAAATACTGTGATTAAACTTCCCTTTTAAAAACAATCTTTTTAACTTAAACCAACTTATTGAAATTGGCACAATACACAGAACAACTAAAATAATGATTGCCTTTAAAGAGTAAAATGCAGGAAACCCTCGTTGCGATTGATCTAGTAATAATTCAAAGAAATGGGTAAACGGAAAAACCTGACTCAACCATTGCAATATTTCTGGCATTCCAAAAATTGGAAATGTAATTCCTGAAAAAGAAAGACTTACAGCTCCAAAACCAGATCCAATTGTTAAGGCTTCTCTAAAACTACCACTAATAGCAATAAAGAATAATGCAAATGACTGATTTGCTAAAATCAATAAAAGTAAACCTGCTAAAACGGTTGTTTTACTTCCAAAAAAAGGAAAATCTTGCCATACGTACATACTTAATAATGTAACAATACCTACAAATAAAAACCAAATCGTATAGGGTAAAACTTTTCCTAAAATAATAGCAGATAAACTTCCGTTTGTAATGCTCAATAACTTATTTCCTTTGCTATACTTTAGATCTGCCCCAAAACAATAAATAGTGGTTAGCATGACAAATAATTGAAAAAACATCGTTAAAAATCCGGTATTTAAGTAATAGGAGTAATTTGTATACGGATTAGACAATATATGATTATTTGCTTTTATAGGTTGATAATTCACCAATGCTTGTTGCTTTGACACTCCTTTTTTACGTTGCTTTTCTATGTTTACACCTGCCGAAATTGTGCCAATAACTTTCCGAAATGCTTTATATTCTAATCCACCAGCCAATAAAAAATTACTATTGTACTGGTTGATGATGTTTACTTGTTTTCCACTTTTTAAATCTGCTTCAAAGTTTTGAGGAATTGTAACGACACCATACGCTTTTCCCAAGCTAATTAATTCTTCTCCTTTTTGCTGATTTATAGGAAAAAAACCAATTTTAATATCCGGTGCAGCATCTAACTGAGCAATAACATTTCTTGAGGTTGCAGTATGATCTAAATCTACCACAGCTACTGGTAAATCTCTAGCAACACCTTCACTTAAAAGCGTATTAAAAAACAAAATGGACACAAAAGGCAATATTACTGCAAGAACAAAAGTCGACTTACTGTTAAATAACAGTGCGATCTCTCTTTTTGCAATCCGTAAAGAGGGTTTCATTTTACTCATTAAATTGAGAATAATCAATTAAAATACTCATTCCAGGTCTTAACTCTACTTCTTTTTCAACAGGCATCGCCTTAATTTCAAAAGTTCTAATATCAAAATCTCCAGTAGCTTTTGTTGCACTCCAAGTAGCATAATCCCCTAAAGCAGCAACATAATAAATTTTAAATTGTACTTTTTTATTATTTAAAGCAGGAATCGTTGCTTCAAAAACACTTTCTTTTTTAAAATTGAAAAGACTCGTTTCTTTGATATTTAAGATAGCGTAACTATTTGTTAAATCAACCAAATGAACCACAGGGTAACCTGCTCCTATTAATTCTCCTTCTTCTGGTAAAAAATCAAGAACTTCTGCATCTATAGGTGCAATAATATTACGCTCATTTTTATAACCTTCTAACTCAATTAAAGCGCCATCTGCCTGTTTTACCATTGCTGTTGCAGCATCTATATCTTCATTTCTAGCACCTTTTTTTGCCATTTGATACATGCTTAACGCCGCTTCTTGGTCTTTTAACGCAACTTCTTTTTTTGCAAATATTTCATCTCTTTTTTGTTCAGAAATTACGCCATCCTTAAATAAGTTTGCCATACGAGTGTATGTCTTATTCATTACATTGGCTGCTGCTGTTGCTTTTTCATAGACACTTTTTGCTGCTCTAATTTCTTCTGACCTTGCTCCATTTTGTGCTTTATTCTTTTGAGCATTTGCAGCATCTCTTAAAGCTAACGCTTGTTGCTCTTTTGCCATAATTTCTGGACTTAAAAGCGTTGCTATCAATTGTCCTTTTTTTACACTTGCTCCTTCTTTCACTTCAAAAGAATTGATACGTGTAGGTATTTTAGAAGACAAATAAATTTCTTTTGCTTCAATTCTACCTTGTAAAACAACCGATTTAGGTTTCGTTAAAAACCACACACCTGTAAGAACTATAATTGAAATAATTACAACACCTATTAATGATTTTATAAATTTTGAATTTCTCATTTTAATTTTATTATTAATTTTTATTTAAGAAAGAAGCTGTTTTTCCTGTAAGTACCATTAACTCTCCGTAAGCTACATTGTACTCGTATAAAGCTTTTATTTTATGTAATTTAATTTCTGATAACTTTAGAGTTGCGTCCATCACTTCTAGTGAAGTTCCAGTTCCTTCTTCAAAGGCACGTGTTCTCATAAATTTTAGTCTATTTGCCAACGCTTCATCTGTATGTAAACTTTCGTATTGCTCCAGTTCTTTTTGCATTGTATTGTACAGTTTTTCTGTATACGTCGTTAAATTTAATCGCGCTTGTCTATCAATTTCTTCTACTTGAGAAATTTTATATTTTGATGCTTTTATTTTATGTTCTCTTTGAAAACCATTAAACAACTCCCATTCTACACCAACACCAACAAACCATTTTGTATCTACCAATGGTAAATTATCTTTCCAAAGGATGTATTTTCCAGAAACTCCTACTTTCGGAAAATAATCGCTCTTTTCTACTTGTACACCTACTTTTGCTAACTCATGATTTTTTTCAATGATTTTTAACTGTTCATTGTCTGTCAACATATCATTGGTAAAATCTTGCAAAGGTTTTACTATGGTGGGTTCCTTAAATTCACTACTGAAACCAGAAATGGAATTTACTCCTATTAAGTTCTGAACAGCCGTAGTAGCCAAATCGACATCTTTTTTAGCCCCTAACAACTCTCTATTTGCATTAGACAAAGCTACTTTAGCGTTTAAAGTTTCTACTTCTGGAATAATACCATTTTCGAAAAACTTAGTTGCTTGGTTGTTATGTAACAAAATAACATCATATACTTCTTGTCTTAACTGAACTGCTTCTTCGGCTAATTTTAACTTAAAAAAGTAATTGATTAACTGAATCGTCAATGCATCTTCTTTAATTTTATGCTTGGTTTCTGACAATGCTAATTTTATTTCTGAAGCTTTGTTAGCGGCATTAATCTTTCCTCCTGCATAAATTGGCATCGATATATCTGCAGTGGCAAACCCCATATTTTTTTCTTGCAGAGTAAAATCCCAACTCCCTAAAACGGCTGCAGGATCTGTAATCCCTAACAAGCCACCTACCATATTTCTTTGCTCATTTAAATCAGCCGAAATATCTTTATCTAAATGCATATAAGTACCAGAAACACCTACCGTTGGTAAACGCAATCCTTTTGTAGCTTTATGCTCTTCTTCCATCGCTTTTACTTCAAAGCTAGAGGCTTTTGCATCTCCGTTTTTAGACAACATTAAGTCATACGCTTGCCTTAAGGTAATATCTTGGGCGTTTGTAAATGTTGTTATAAAACCTAATACAACAGAGAAAAACACTCCTATTCCATTCAATTTCATTGATTTATTTTTTAAATTGATATTCACTTATTTTAAAATATTTAAAATATTATCAGTTAGTTTATCTACATCATCTATAGTAACTTCTTGTTCTCCAAAAATATTTTTTCTTGTAAAATTGATATAATCCACGGCATAGACCAAAATGTGATAATGCAATTGATACACCGTTGTTTCTTTCGAAATCTCACCAGATTTCACTCCAATTTTTTTGATGCTATTCATTAACTCAGCACTCTTTTCTTTAATGATTTCTGATGCAAAAAAGTTTTCATTATGTAACAATTGATAAAAAAATTTTGATGCATTTGGCTCTTCTAAAAAGTAAGTAACTCTATTTCTAATAAACTCTTCTATAAGTGGTTTAATAGTATTAGTGTTTATGGTTAATAAATATTCTAGCTCTTTATATAAAGAGTTTACCTTATCACGATAGAGTTCATTTATTAAATCTTGTTTACCCGTATAAGTTCTATACAAATACCCACCACTTACGTTTGCTTTTTTAGCAATCATAGCAATTGTAGTTGCTTCAATACCATGTTCTACAATGGTATGCATAATCGCATCTTTAATTCTTGCTATTTTATCTTCATCAATTTTACGCGCCATACTTAGAATTATTTTCCAATACAAAGTTATGAATAAATGTTCATTCATTTATTAAAAGTGAATAATTTTTTATAAATTGTAATTAACTTAAATATTTTACTATAAATATATAATCATAAAATTTAAAACATTATTGTAAATAAAAGATATAAAACCGCTTCTTTTTTAGATATAAAAACATAGATTTATGAAAAAAATATGTTCCAACTAAATAAAAAATAATCTCTATTCAAAGCTTACTGTTATATAAAATAGTATGCTTTGAATGGAGAAAATATGAAGTTTAAATATTTCATCTTTTATTGATAAATAAGAAATTTATATGGAAGAGAAAAACAGTAGTGCTAATAAACACATTGAATACAAAACTTTAAGGAGAAGATTATAAAACATATTAAAATAAGCTTTAATTCCTAACGGATGAAGCTGTAATCAGATCTGTTCTGTTAGTTATTTTTATTGTTTGTATAAATAAAGATTCTTAGACATTTTTTGATTGAAAATAAAGAGATTTAATTTTTTCGTAATACTGCAATAGAATACTCTCTACTGACCCACTCTCCCGTTTTACTTTTTACTGTTTCTGTTTTATTTTTAATCTTTACTAATTTAAAATCAGTCTCAGCTATTAGGTTTATAAACGTTTCATGATCATAAAGACTAAAAACGTTTGTATTAGCAACAAAAGGAAGTTGTTTCATAAAACTACTATTGGCAAAAGACACTACAAAAACACCATTAGATTTAAGTACTCTGTGTATTTCTGTTAAAAAATCTATGGGATTTGTCCAAAAATATATAGTATTTACAGTAATAATTTTATGAAAAAAATTAACAACATATGGAATGTTTAGTCCATTGTATAATAAAAATAATGCAACCCTTTTCTTAATGTATTTTGCATTTATTTTTACTGCTTGTTGTTGCATAATTTCAGATATCTCCATTCCAAAATATTTCAATTCACTAGCCTGTTTTAGTACATCGGGTAAATGAGAAGCATTTCCATGCCCCAATTCTAATACCCTATCTTTATCTTGTACATCAAGTAATTTCACACTTTCTAAAACCATACCTTTATTAGTGTCGCTTAATAACTCACCTATAGAAATACCCTTTTCTCCCTTTGGACAACGAAGTTGCTGTGCCAATTGATTTAATTCTTCTTTATCAACCGATTCTATTAATTCTTCTTTCATAAATACTCTATTTAATTCTATACTCATCTAAAATATCGTCTATATTTAAAATAAATTGAGTACCTAAAATTAAATCCTCTAAAAGCCCTAAAATTGTGTCATCCACTTTAATACAAGTATCAACTAATTCACTTGTAGTCCAAATTTTATTACATCGTTCTCCTTTGCAGCTGTCACAATTACAAGGAACATGAGATCCTCGAACAACATCTAATAAATTATCTAGTTCATTTTCTGCCATAAAAACTCCTACAGAGCCAATAACTATTTGCATTTCATAATTTTGGTTTGGGTATTTATTTACTTTATAACTTGCTCCATATTTATTTTTATAAATTAATTCCATATTTAATTTTAAAGGTTTTTGCCTAGCTCTATTTAGAACGACTCTAAATAATATTTAGCAAATATAGTTTTTTATTTTATTTAGAACAATTCTAAATAAAATAAAACATCAATTAATAAATATTGAAGAAATCTAATTGTAAATACATGTTAATACGCATACTAAAGATGAAGAAAGCAAAAAAATTAAGAGTTAGAACGACATATAATTTATGAGTAACGATTATCAAGCATTATGATAAATATATTTAGGAACTAATAAAATAAACCATTGTGTATTTATACAATATTATTTTTTTTGATTAGAATATAATTTAAGTAAAACTTTAAGTCAACACTTGTATTTCTATATAAACACAGAAAACATGTGTTACGATTTCCAGTTGAAATCGTTTTAAAAAACAGTTAATTTTAAAACTCAAATACAATTCAGATAAACACACACAAATAAAGTACTAAAATACAGAAACATAAATATAATTTAAAAACAAAATTAACCTTATTTAAATTTAATCTAAATAAATTTTGATGTTAAATTTAGTTAAAATACATTTGTGAAATAATTTATAATTTAATTTTTATTTAAAAATGGTAATAAAAAAAATAGTAACTTTTTTTATATTAGTACTAACATTAACCGCAGCTGTAGCGCAACAGAATACTATAAAAGGTACAGTTTTAGACAATAAAAAAACACCTCTTGCAGGAGTAAGTGTAACTATTAAAGGTACAAAAAAAGGTTCTGAAACCGATTTTAAAGGTAATTTTGAAATTAAAAATACTCAAAAAAATCAAACCTTAGTGCTTTCATACCTTGGTTTTAAAACGAAAGTAATTGTAATCAACGATAAAACAAACTTAGGAGAAATTGTACTGTTTGAAGGTAATGAGCTTTTAAGTGAGATTGTATTAAAAAGTAGAAATAATAAATTTTCTCGTAAAAAAACCGCTTATGTTTCTAAATTACCTTTAAAAGATTTAGAAAACCCTATAGTATACAGTACAATTACAAACGAGTTATTAGAATCTCAAATTGTAACCAATTTTGATGATGCAATGACAAATGCTACCGGTATTACAAAACTTTGGGAATCTACAGGACGTGCTCCAGGAGAAGGTACTGCTTATTTTTCTACCAGAGGGTTTTCTGTACAACCTTCATTAGTTGATGGTATGCCAGGCTTTACATTTAGTGCTGTAGATCCATCATATATAGAAAGGATCGAAGTTATAAAAGGACCATCTGCAACATTGTTTGGTAGCACAGTTTCTTCTTTTGGAGGTTTAATAAATGTGGTAACAAAAAAACCTTATAAAGGTTTTGGAGGAAGCGTTTCTTATACAGGAGGATCTTTTGGAATGAATCGTGTATCTGCGGATGTAAATACTCCTTTAGGCAACAATGACGATTTATTTTTTAGAATTAATACCTCTTACTTAACACAAGATAGTTTTCAGGATGCAGGGTTTAGAAACACATTTTTTGTTGCTCCTTCTCTATCTTACACTGTAAATAATCGTTTAAACATATCTGTAGGTATCGAATATTCTAATACAGAACAAACGAATCCTTCTATGTTATTTTTAAGAAGAGGGTTGCCTTTGGTTTCTAATAATATTGAACAATTAGGCATAGATCCAAATAAATCTTTTACTTCTAATGACATCACTTTAACTAGCCATATTTTTAACACACGTGCTATTGCTGATTACAAAATTTCAGATAATTGGACTTCTCAAACCGTATTTGCATCAACTTACTCTGAAGCTAAAGGATACTATCAATATTTAATTGACGGCGCAAGTGCTGCTTTTTTTACTATTCCTAATTTATTAGGGGATGCTGCTGCTTATGTACAAAATGATTTAGATTTAATTCTTGGAGAATCTGCCATTCTATTACAAGATGATGTATTTGCTCGTTTGTATGACAAAAGAGATGCGGATGCAGTAAAAACAAATATTCAACAAAATTTTATAGGTGATTTTAAAATTGGAGAGGTTCGTAATCGATTAATTTTAGGCTTAGATTATGTTTACAGAAATACTAATTCAAGAAATAAAAATGGAAATCCTACATTAGCCCAAAACTCACAATTCCCAAACATAGTGAATACTTTTAACTATGCAATTCCAGGAGCTGGTGATGCTTTTGCTGCTCAATTAGCTAGTTTTCCTTATTTTGATGGTTTCTTTTCTTCAAACGGAGAAGTAGTAGCAACTTCCTTTACCCCAAATGCAACTTATAAGACTACTAAATCTGATTTAGATGCAATTTTTGATCCACTAACAGCAAACCACATTAGTACAAGTTCTCAAACTTTTGCTTTATATGCCTCTAATGTAGTTAATATTACTGATAACTTAACGGTTAATCTAGGACTTCGTTTAGATCATTTTGACCAAGATGGTAATGATGATGATCTTTTAGATGATTATACTAAAACAACGTTTTCTCCAAATGCAGGGATTCTATACCAAGCAATCCCTAATAAATTGACTTTATTTACCAATTACCAAACAGGCTTTGTAAATAACGATCCTTCTGTAAATTCTGATGGAACTGTAGACACTTTTAAACCAACAAAAGCCATTCAGTTTGAAGGTGGTATTAAAACAAACTTTTTTAAAGGAAAGTTAAATGTTGGCGCAAGTTATTACAATATTACAGTAGAAGATTTTGTAGGATCAGATCCTAATTCAGTTTTATTTCCAGAAAGTTTAATTCTTAATGAATCACAAAGTGAAGGTATTGAGTTAGAAGTGAACACAAATCCTTTAGCTGGTTTAAATTTACGCGCTTCATATTCTTATAACGACAGTAAAATAACGGATGCGTATAGCGAAACAACCGGATTACAATACGATGAATTACAAGACAGAAGACCAGAATCTGCCGGACCGGATGCTACTTATAACTTTTGGGCAGACTATAGATTAGTAAATTCTGATAATAAATTTTTACAGAATTTAGGTTTTGGAGCAGGTTTTAATGGTACTTCAGAACACATAACAGCAAATAATGCAGTGACAGGTACCTTTACATTACCAAGTTATACAGTATTCAATTCAACAATATACTATAATACATATAAAATTAGAATCGGATTAAAAGTAAATAACATTACAGATGAAACCTATTATAAAGGTTGGAGCACTGTTAACGCACAAGCACCTAGAGCATTTTTAGGAACGATACAATACAAGTTTTAATATTTATTTGAGTTGATTTTTAAACAGCTCTAAATCTAATGGTTTAGAGTTGTTTATTTTTAAATGATTAAAATGATTACAATTAGTTTATTATTAATTTTATTAGCAAGTTTAGTTTTTTATAACACTTCTAAAAAAGCACTATTGCTATATAATTCAGCAATAGAAACCTGGATTCAAGTAAATAAAAATTATTCAAAAGCTATAGCCTTACTGTTTTTAATAGTTAGTTTACTATCTATAATTTTAATCTTTGGTTTTACCTCTGGAATTATTTTTTGGTTAATCTCATTCATCTCTTTTTTAAGTACTATCGTTATTATTTATCCTTTAAAGATCGTCAACTATAAACATTTAATCATTTTATTTTTAATACTACTCGTTTTAGAATTAATAACATAAATATGCCTGCAAATACTAAATACTTAAACAAATCTCCTTGGCAACAATTTGCAAAAATTTCTGCTGGTATTATAGGAGGCTATTTAATTGCCGCACTTTTTCATATGTGTTTGTCATTATTACTTCCAAATCCAAAAGAAGTTTTAATAACATCTACCATAACCATATTTATTGTTTGGTGCATACTTTTAATTGTCCCTTTTTTATTTAAAAACGGATGGAAAGCATGGTTACTTTACCTTTTAACAATTCTAATTCTTTTTAGTGTTTATTATTTAGCATCTAAAAACAATCCTTTTATATAATGAGTAATAAAAATTACAACGTTTTTTTTAATACACATACTGTAAGTGGTATTGTTATTAGTTTTGCCTTATTTGTTATTTTTTTTGCAGGTGCTTTTTCTCTATTTAAAGAAGAAATTGCTATTTGGGAAAATGGAAACTCAATAACTCATACAGAAAGACAAGATATTGATTTCGATAAAATTTTTAAATCTTTAGATGAAGATCATCAATTAACAGGAAGAGATTTGCAATTAAATTTCGGAGAAAAAGACGACCATATTTATGTTTCTCTAGGTAAAAATAGAGACTCTTTAGCCACGGAAGAAACAAAAAAAACAAATTACTTTTCTGTTAACATCAATACAAGTGAGGCAAAAAATTATGAAGAACATTATAGCTTAGGAGAATTTTTATATCGATTACATTTTCTTGCTCAATTTCCATATATAGGTATTTACTTAGCTGGTTTTGTTTCTCTATTTTTCTTGTTTGCTATTGTAACGGGAGTTATTGTTCATTGGAAAAAAATAATATCAAACTTCTATTCTTTTAATCCTAAAGCTGCATTAAAACGAGTTTGGACAGATGCTCACACAGCATTAGGTGTAATTGGCTTACCTTTTCAATTTATGTTTGCCGTAACTGGAGCTTACTTTTGCTTAAGTTTATTGGTCTTAATACCTGCTAACTTTTTATATAATGGAGATCAAGCTAAATTAATGGAAGATGTAAGACCTGATCGAAAAATTTACGAATGGGTTACTAAATCAGATAAAAACATTCCTAGTTTTAACCAATTTGCAGAAAAAGCAGTAAAAGAATGGGATCATTTTCATTTAACCAGAGGTTTTGTAAGAAACTATGGAGGTACTAACATGAAGTATATTCTTATTGGAGACCTAAAAGATAGCGAACGTTTTATAGGTATTGGACGAATTATTTACAATCCATATACAGGTGTTGTTGAATCTATAAAAAATCCTAATAAAATTAATTACATAGAAGATTTTCAGAGGGTTTTAGGACGTTTACATTTTGCTGATTTTGGCGGAACCCCCATTAAAATCATCTATTTTCTACTTTCTTTAATTACTTGTTTTGTAATAATTACTGGAGTTTTAATTTACGTAGAGGCCAGAAACAAAAAAAGCATCACTTTAAAACAACGATTATATACAGCTAAAGTTGGTCATATTTATTTAGCAATATGCTTATCTATGTTGCCGGTTACAGCCTTATCTTTTTTGTTTGTTAAAACATGTATAGGTTACTTTAACGATAATCAAGCTGCTATTTATTGGTTTTACTTTATTACATGGCTTTTATTTATTCTATTTTTTAGATTTAAAAGAGATAATTATTACACCAATAAAGTAAGCCTTCTTTTAGGTGCTATATTCGGATTTTTAGTACCAATTACAAACGGAATTATCTCTGAGAATTGGTTATGGAAAACCTTTGCAAAAAACCAATTTGATATTTTAACAATTGATGTGCTTTGGATTATTATTGCTTCAATTTCATTACTGTTTTACTTAAAAATAAAACCTAAAGTGAAAGAACAAAGTGCATTTACAAAACATCCTATTGACTATAAGAATCGAAAAAAATTATTATCAGAAGAAAAGAATAAACTATCCAATACTAACAAAACAGAAATTACAGATAAAGATTTACTAAATAAAAACGAGATTCCTATGAGAACAAAAATTATAATCCTTTGGATATTTTTAGCAATCGGTTGGATTGTTCATCACATTTATGGTCTTTTTAATATCTATTATAACGAAACTTTAATTATTGAAGGTGCAACAGGAGAAACTCCTTTTAATCATCATATTTACAGAATTTTATTCGAAGGTCTTTGTCTACTTTTTGGTTTATTAACCATAGAGGTTTCAAAAAAATGGTTTAAATGGACTTCTTTTATTTGGGCTATTATTGCTGGAATATATAATATTTATCATTTTATTGAAGCACTAATTTTTGAAAGTGATAATATTTCTGAAATTTTTATGCTTGCGCTAGTTTCTCTAGCTAGTATTTTCCTTGTAAGAAACTTGTATCTATGGAAAAAATAAAAGACATTGGCTTAATTTACGGTTCAGACACTGGAATGACCGAAGAAATTACAAGTTCTATTATAGATAATTGGAATTTATGCAACATAGACGTTATAGAAGTTTCTCAAGTAAAAAAAGAAGATTTTAATAAATTCGACATCCTAATTCTTGGCCTTTCAACTTGGTATGACGGAGACTTACAAAGCGATTGGGAGTCTTATTATGATGAATTTAAAACAATAGATTTTACAGGTAAAACAGTTGCTCTTTATGGTTTGGGAGACCAATATGGTTATGGAGAATATTTTATTGATGGCGTTGGAATGTTAGCAAAAGTTATTTTAGAGAATAATGGAAAAATAACAGGTTATTGGTCCACTAATGGCTATGATTTTGAACAATCTAAAGCATTATACAATGATGATTTCTTTTATGGATTAGCTATTGATGAAGACAATCAATCGGAATTAACCGAAGAAAGGTTAAGCGATTGGCTTTCTGTTTTAAAAGATGAATTTTCTATTCTTTTAAATTAGAAGAGATAACCTTAAACTAATAGATAATTCTCTTAACTTTTAGAACTAATCTTTTATATTGCTATTAAAATAAGTGGTTTATTATAAAAACAAAAAGCATCCAAAATTTGGATGCTTTTTTATGTTCTAATAATTTCTAATTACTTATTCAAATACATTTTACGTCTTGCGTACAAATCATAAAACTGATCGTCTCTTAAACTATCAATAAATAAAATACTCTCACCAGTAGACTTCATTTCTGGTCCTAGTTTCTTATCAACGTTCGGGAACTTGTTAAAAGAAAATACAGGTTGCTTAATTGCATACCCTTCTAATTGAGGGTTAAAATTAAAATCAGTTACTTTATTATGACCCAACATTACTTTAGTTGCATAATTTACATACGGTTCTTTGTATGCTTTTGCAATAAAAGGTACTGTTCTAGATGCTCTTGGGTTTGCTTCAATTATATAAACAATATCATTTTTAACAGCAAACTGAACATTAATCAATCCTACCGTTTTTAATTCTGTTGCAATAGTACGTGTATGATCTTTAATTTGTTGTAAAACTAAATCTCCTAAATTAAATACAGGTAAAGTAGCATTAGAATCTCCAGAATGAATTCCACAAGGCTCTATATGTTCCATTATTCCTATAATATACACATTACCATCAGCATCACAAATTGCATCTGCTTCTGCTTCTATCGCTCCATCTAAATAATGATCTAACAGTAATTTATTACCTGGCATTCTTCCTAATAAATCAACAACATGCTTTACAAGCTCTTCTTTGTTGATCACAATTTTCATCCCTTGCCCTCCTAATACATAAGAAGGTCTTACTAAAATAGGGAAATCTAATTCATCTGCTAAAGCCAAAGCTTCATCCGCAGTTTCTGCGATACCAAACTCAGGATAAGGAATGCTATTCTTTTTTAACAATTCAGAAAAAAGCCCTCTATCTTCAGCTAAATCTAATGCTTCAAAAGAAGTACCAATAATTTTAATTCCGTATTTCGTTAACTTTTCAGCTAATTTTAAAGCGGTTTGTCCTCCTAATTGTACAATAACCCCTTCTGGTTTTTCATGACGAATAATATCATAAATATGTTCCCAAAAAACAGGTTCGAAATATAATTTATCAGCAGTATCAAAATCTGTAGAAACCGTTTCTGGATTACAGTTGATCATAATGGTTTCGTAACCACATTCTGCAGCTGCTAAAACACCATGCACACAACAATAATCAAACTCAATTCCTTGTCCAATTCTATTTGGTCCAGATCCTAAAACGATGATTTTCTTTTTATCAGTTACAATACTTTCGTTTGCAATGATAATTTCTCCGTCTGCTGTTTCAATTTCATTTTCGAAAGTTGAATAGTAGTAAGGAGTCTTTGCTTTAAACTCTGCAGCACAAGTATCAACTAATTTAAAAACACGTTGTACTTTTAATTCTTCTCTTTTTGTATATACTTCACTTTCTAAACAGCCCAACATGTGTGCTATTTGTCTATCTCCGTATCCTTTTTGTTTTGCTTCTAATAATAAATCTCTTCCTAAAGTATCAATTTTGTAGGTAGAAATTTCTTTTTGAAGTTGAAATAACTCTTCATATTGTTTTAAATACCACATGTCTATTTTTGTGATATCGTAAATCTGAGTTAATGGAATTCCCATTGCAATTGCATCATAAATTGCAAAAACACGGTCCCAACTTGCATTGGTTAATTTTTCTATAATTTGGTTATAGTCTGTATATCCTTTTCCGTCTGCACCTAAACCGTTTCTTTTAATCTCTAAAGACTGTGTTGCTTTGTGTAGTGCTTCTTGGAACGAACGTCCAATTCCCATTACCTCTCCAACAGATTTCATTTGTAAACCTAAAGTTCTGTCTGAACCTTCGAATTTATCAAAATTCCAACGAGGTATTTTTACAATTACATAATCTAAAGTTGGCTCAAATAAAGCCGATGTAGATTTTGTAATTCCGTTTTCTAACTCATCTAATGTATACCCAATCGCTAATTTTGTAGCTACTTTTGCAATAGGATACCCTGTTGCTTTAGACGCTAAAGCGGATGAACGAGAAACACGAGGATTAATTTCAATAGCTATAATATCTTCTTTTTCGTCTGGCGAAACTGCAAACTGTACGTTACAACCACCTTCAAAATCTCCAATAGAACGCATCATTTTTATAGACATGTCTCGCATTTTCTGATATGTTTTATCAGAAAGTGTCATTGCAGGTGCTACTGTAATAGAATCTCCAGTATGAATTCCCATAGGATCCATATTTTCGATAGAACAGATAATAACAACATTATCGTTTTTATCACGTAATAATTCTAATTCGTATTCTTTCCAGCCCATCATTGCTTTGTCAATCATCACCTCATGTATAGGAGATGCTTCTAAACCGAAACTTAATAGTTGGTCAAAATCTTCTGCTTTATAAACAATAGAAGCTCCTGCCCCACCCAAGGTATAAGAAGAACGAATAACTAAAGGAAAACCAAATTCTTGTGCAATTTCTTTTCCTTTTAAAAATGAAGTAGCTGTTGCTTGAGGCGCCATTGGCACATCAATCTTTAACATTAACTCTCTAAATTGCTCTCTATCTTCAGTAATATTAATGGCATCGATATCTACACCAATTAATTTTACATTAAAGTCTTCCCAAATTCCTTTATCATCTGCTTCAATACAAAGGTTTAATGCAGTTTGCCCACCCATTGTTGGTAAAACAGCATCAATTTGTGGATGCTCTTTTAAAATTTGAATGATAGACTTGGTTGTTAAAGGCAACAAGTAAATATGATCAGCCATAGATGGGTCTGTCATAATTGTTGCAGGGTTTGAGTTGATTAGAACTGTTTCTATTCCATCTTCTCTTAAAGAACGTAAAGATTGTGAACCAGAATAATCAAATTCACAAGCTTGTCCAATAACAATTGGTCCAGATCCAATAATTAAAACTGATTTGAGGTCTTTTCTTTTTGGCATTGTAAGTTGTTGTGTTATGTTGTTTTACAAAAATAGTTAGTGCTTGGGTATAAAAAAAGGCATTACTTAAAAAAGTAACACCTTATATATTAACAAATGTTAATCATTTATTTTTTATGTCTAGTTTCAGTAGAAACAGAAATTTTCTTTCTTCCTTTAGCTCTTCTACGAGCTAACACCTTTCTACCATTAGCAGAAGCCATTCTTTCCATGAAACCATGTTTATTTCTTCTCTTTCTCTTTGACGGTTGGTAAGTTCTTTTTGGCATTATCTGTATTTTTAAATGTCTTCTATTATTATGTTATTGCTTTAAATTCTACTCTTTTAAAGCGTTGGCAAATATACAACTGTTTTTATTTATGACAAACACTATTTTAAAAAAAAATGAAATATTTTTTAACGAGACAAAAGTACAAGTTTTGTAAATCTTTTCACCTTTTTTATTTGACAGAATTTTTAGAGTTAGTACTTTTGCGCAAACCTAAGAATACCATGAGTAATACTAAATATGTTTTTGTAACAGGAGGCGTAACATCATCCCTTGGAAAAGGAATTATTGCTGCATCATTAGCAAAATTATTACAGCAAAGAGGATTTTCTGTAACTATCCAAAAATTAGACCCTTATATTAATATAGACCCAGGAACTTTAAATCCGTACGAGCATGGAGAATGTTATGTTACAGATGATGGAGCAGAAACAGATTTAGATCTAGGTCATTATGAGCGTTTTTTAAACATACCTACAAGTCAATCTAATAACGTAACTACAGGTAAAATTTATCAATCTGTAATTAATAAAGAGCGTAAAGGAGAATTTCTAGGAAAAACGGTACAAGTTATTCCTCATATTACAGACGAAATTAAACGTAGAATCCAGATTTTAGGAGAAACCGGTGATTATGATATTGTAATTACAGAAATTGGTGGAACTGTTGGTGATATTGAATCTTTACCTTATGTAGAGTCTGTAAGACAAATGCTTTGGGAAAAAGGAGAAGATAATGCCATTGTTATTCATTTAACATTAATTCCTTTTTTAGCTGCAGCAGGTGAATTAAAGACAAAACCTACGCAACACTCTGTAAAAATGTTAATGCAAAGTGGTGTAAGCCCAGATATTTTAGTGTGTAGAACAGAACATGAAATTTCTGACGACATTAAACGTAAATTAGCTTTATTTTGTAATGTGAAGCAAGAAGACGTAATACAGTCTATAGATGCAGAGACTATATATGATGTTCCTAATTTAATGTTAGCACAAGGTTTAGATACCGTTGTTTTAAATAAATTAAAGCTTTCTTCTAAAGGAGAACCAGAATTAAAAGTTTGGAACAACTTTTTAGAGAAACACAAAAACCCAAAGCACGAAGTAGAAATTGCCTTAATTGGTAAATATATTGAGTTGCAAGATTCTTATAAATCTATTACAGAAGCTTTTATTCATGCAGGTTCTACTCATGAAACTAAAGTAAAAGTACGTTGGGTACATTCAGAAAGTTTAACACCTAAAAATGCAGAGAAAAAATTAGCAGGTGTTAATGGTATTTTAGTAGCTCCTGGTTTTGGTGATAGAGGTATTGAAGGTAAAATTAGAGCTGTAAGATATGCAAGAGAAAATAATATTCCTTTCTTCGGAATTTGTTTAGGAATGCAAATGGCAGTAATAGAGTTTGCTAGAAACGTTTTAGGTTTAGAGAACGCAAGTTCTACAGAAATGAACAAAAGCACTAAAGACCCTGTTATTAATTTAATGGAAAGTCAGAAAGATGTTACCGAAAAAGGTGGAACCATGCGTTTAGGTGCTTGGGATTGTGAACTGAAAAAAGATTCTAAAATATACAAAGCTTATAAATCTGAATTGATTAGTGAACGTCACAGACACCGTTTTGAGTTTAACAACGCATATTTAGAACAAATTGAAGCTGCAGGAATGAAAGCAACAGGATTCAACCCAAAAACAGGATTGGTAGAAGTTGTAGAAGTACCTACACACCCTTGGTTTGTTGGTGTACAATACCATCCAGAATATAAAAGTACCGTTTTAAAACCACATCCTTTATTTGTAGATTTTATTAAAGCTGCCTTAAAACAGTCTCAAAAATAAAAAAGATTTTAATTAAGAGCAGTCGAAACTTAAATATTTCGACTGCTCTTAAAGTGACATTATAAAAATTAGGAATACTATTTGAACTACATAGTTAGTATCAAAAATAAAGTAGCAAAAATTATATAAAGCTGCTTTTTAACTACATTTGTCGCTTTTTAATCAAAAGACATTTTTGGTTTAATGACAAATTGACATT
The DNA here is from genome assembly GCF_019278485.1 of Polaribacter sp. R2A056_3_33. Taxonomy (NCBI): domain Bacteria; kingdom Pseudomonadati; phylum Bacteroidota; class Flavobacteriia; order Flavobacteriales; family Flavobacteriaceae; genus Polaribacter; species Polaribacter sp. R2A056_3_33. The sequence goes on along the minus strand of NZ_CP058984.1, from coordinate 3,273,626 downwards.
TTAAAATAACACATGGAACAAAAAAAATTCGATATCAATTCTTTTATAGGAATGTTATTATTAGGAGGTATTTTATTATACTGGATTAACTCTACCAAACCAGATGAAACTACGGATCCTTCTACGAATACAGAACAAATTGTAGACTCTAAAAACAACACATCGAATACTTTTACTGAAAACACACCTGTTTTTGAAAACGATTCTTTAAAACAAATTGCCTACACAACTAAACTTGGTGCTTTTGCGCAAAGTGCAATAAAAGGTACTAACGGTACTTCTGTTTTAGAAAACGACTTGGTTAAATTAACCGTTAGTAATAAAGGTGGACAAATCATAGAGGCTGAAATTAAGAATTATAAAACTCATGATTCTTTACCTTTATATATGATAAAAGACAAAAACGCGTCTTTTAACATCAATTTTGGTACTACAGACAATAGAATTTTAAACACTAAAGACTTATTCTTTGAACCTACAGTTTCTAAAAATGGAGAAACGACTGTTCTTTCTATGAAATTAAAAGTTTCAGACACTCAATTTCTAGAATATAGATATGAGATGAAACCAAAAAATTACATGGTTAATTTTGCTGTTCGTTCTCAAGGTTTAAGTACTGTAATTAACTCTTCTAACCCAATTAATTTAGATTGGTCTTTAGATGGTTATGCACATGAAAAGAGTGTAAAGACAGAAAACACCATGTATTCTCATCTGTACTATAAAACAGAAGATGATGTAGATTATTTGAATGCTGGTAAAACAGAAATTTTAAATGATGTAGATTGGATTTCTTATAAACAACACTTCTTTACGTCTATTTTATTAACTGATACTCCTTTTAATAATAGTACTGTAACTTCTACAGATCTTATTAAAAATGAAGAATTAGATACAGTATTCACAAAACGATATGAGTTAAAAACTCCGTTAGAATTAGCTAGTGGTGAGTTAAATTATAACATGAAATGGTTTTACGGACCAAGTGATTATAACTTATTAAAAACTTTTGAAGGTACAGATTTAGATCATACAGCAGATTTAGGTTGGGGAATTTTTGGTTTCTTAAACAGAACTGTATTTTACCCTGTATTTAATTTCTTAAAAGGATTTTTATCTAATTACGGATTAATTATTATTTTAATGACAATTGTTGTTAGAATCATCATGTCTCCGTTAGTATATAAATCTTATTTATCAAGTGCTAAAATGAAGGTAATTAGACCTGAGTTAACAGCTTTAAATGATAAATATCCAGGGAAAGAAAATGCAATGAAACGTCAGCAAGAAACCATGGCTATTCAGCGTAAAGCTGGAGTTAGTATGTTGTCTGGTTGTATACCTGCAATATTGCAAATGCCAGTATTCTTTGCTTTATTTAAGTTTTTTCCTACAAACTTAGCATTAAGACAAGAAAACTTTTTATGGGCAAATGATTTATCTTCTTACGATATGATTTATCAATTACCTATTAAGATACCATTTTATGGAGATCACGTAAGTTTGTTTCCAATATTAGCTTCTGTAGCAATTTTCTTTTATATGAAAATGAACCAAAGTCAGCAAGCAAATATGCAACCACCTACGCAAGAAGGAATGCCAGATATGGGGAAAATGATGAAGTACATGATTTACTTCTCTCCTATTATGATGTTGTTTTTCTTTAACAACTATGCAAGTTCTTTAAGTTTGTATTACTTTATTTCTAACTTGTTAACTATTGCAATTATGTTAGTAATTAAAAACTACGTAATTGATGAAGATAAGATACACGCTCAAATAGAAGAAAACAAAAAGAAGCCGGAAAAGAAGAAGAGTAAATTCCGTCAAAAAATAGACGATGCTATGAAACAAGCGCAAGAACAACAAGCGCAGCAAAAGAAAGGCAAAAAATAAAGGGCAATCCTTTTCCATCATTTTTAAAAATCCAAAACTTAATTGTTTTGGATTTTTTTTGGTTGAAAAACAGGTAGTATTACTCTTTACTTTTGTCACAAAAAAGCTAACTTAGCTATCTACTGATGTAATTCATTAAAACGGTGTCATATCAGTGTTAACGTTGTGCATAATATAAAACCAACCAATGAGCCATAAATTAACTACAGTAAAAATCGAGAATTTTAAATCAATAAAAACGATTGAATTTGAACTTTCTGAATACACACCATTAGTTGGATATAACAATGCAGGAAAATCGAATATTCTAGAAGCAATAAAATGGGTTTTACGTAAAAGCTCGTTAAAAATAACTGATTTTAATGACCCAAATAATTCAGTTATTATGACCGCTAAAATTGAAGGAATCAGTCAAGCTATTCTCGATAACCTAAATGATAATCACCGACAACGAATAGAACCGTTTTTAAATTCAGAATCACTAACTATAAGAAGAACTCAATTAGTACCAAATGCTACAGCTGCTCAAATCCGACTTGAAGTTCTTAATACAACAGATGGGCAATGGCAAAATAACCCAACAGGAATTGATAATGCCATTAAAGACTTATTTCCTGAGCCTATACATATTGGAGCTATGGAGAATTCAGAAGAAGATGTTAGTAAATCAAAGTCTAGTACTACAATTGGTAAATTATTATCGGAAATTATTGGACCAATAGAACAACAATATGGAGCTAAACTGAAAACTGTGTTGGATGGTTTAAAAGATGTTCTTGATGCAGATGGAAGTAACAGAGCAACCGAATTATCTGATTTTGACACAGAAGTAAATCAGAAATTAGATTCATTTTTTCCAGATATTAATATTAAAGTACACGTTCCTACACCTGAACTCAAAGAAGTATTCTCTAAGGGAACAATTAAGGTTTATGAAAATCAAAGTTTAAACGGAACAGATGTGTCAGCATTAGGTCACGGAGCACAACGTTCTATACAAATGACATTAATACGTCACCTTGCAGATTTAAAAACGGCTTCTCAACAACAAACAACAACAACATTGTTATTAATTGATGAACCAGAACTATATTTACATCCTCAAGCTATTGAAATATTAAGAAAATCTTTAAAAACATTAGCTAATCAAGGTTATCAAATAATATTTACAACTCACTCACCCTTTATAATTACAGAAAAAGATATTGCAAATACTATTCTTGTTCGTAAAAATACAACGCTAGGTACACATAAAAGAAATTCTTTAAAATCAGCAATCCCACAAGTTGAACAAAACGCACAACATCAATTAACATTAATGTTTGCGCTTAGTAATTCTAGTAATATATTGTTTTCAGAAAGAGTGATATTAACAGAAGGAAAAACTGAAAACAGATTAATGCCTTTCTTAATTGAAAAAATATCAGGAAACTCTTTAGGAGTAAATAAATGTGCATTAGTCCAACAAGGTGGTTCAGGTAATACTAAAAAATCAAAACTCGTATTAGATATGATGGATTTACCTTGTAAAGCAATTGTAGATTTGGATTATGCTTTTAAACAAGCTATTGACGATGGTTTTCTAGAAGCAAATGACACCGATATTTTAGCTTGTCAAACTGAAATGGCAAATTTAGCTACCACCAATGGAATAAACTTAAATAATGGCTGGCCAACTAAAAGGAATAGTTCAATGACAGCTGAAGAAGCTTTTGCATTACTTGCACAGAGTCCTTCAATACAAGTCAATATTCAAAATTTAAAAGCAAAACTAACCTCTAATGGAATATGGATTTGGACAAAAGGAGCAATTGAAAAGCATCTTAACATTCAAGGGAAAAACGAGCAAGTTTGGGCTGCTTTAAAAAATAACATAGAGACAAACGGAATAGTTCTCGCTTTACCGAATGACCATCAAGAAATTTCAGACTGTATTAATTGGCTTCTGAACTAAAACACTAAGCACAACCCCGTATATAACTTATTGCTAGTTTTTTACCTACTTACAAAAGTCCTAGCGGACTTTCTTGGTCTGTAATTATTTACTAAATTAGTTGCTTGAAACACGCAACAAACCATATACAACAACGTTAGCTAAATCAAAAAAAACACCTTACCAGAGCTGAGTGCTATTCAGTTTTTGTAAGGTGTTGTTTATATTTTAGTAAGGAATAATTTAATACTCACTAGAGGTTTACAAACTAGTCTAGCCCTGATTGAAGTGACATCCTTTTTGTTTTTCACAAAAAGATAAAACGGAAAGCAGGAAATAGCTTCTAATAAAGATTCCTCAATCGTTAAAAGAACTCATTTCTTAATAATTAACAGATTGCTTCTTTCCTCGCAATGACTTAATCATTTGTTTCTTCTTCTGTATCCGTATCTTCTTTACGTTCTTTAAACTTACGCGTTCCTTCGTACAAATCGTACTTTACAAACTTACAGTTTAAATCTCCGTTTTTAAGAGCTATTCTTTTAGAGGTTCTTAAACCAACACATTTTAAAGCATCAGTATCCGATGTAATTAACCAAGCTGTAGAACCTGGATAATTATTTTTAAGTGTATCTCCTATTTTTTTATAAAATTCTTCTGTATCAATGTTTAAACGCTCACCATAAGGTGGATTAAACAAAATAGTAGTGTTTCCAAAAACTTCTTTTGTTGAGTTAAAAAAGTTTACATGATGCACACCAATAAAATCATCTAAATTAGCATTTGCAACATTGTCTTGTGCTTTTTGTACCGCAGAAGGAGCTTTATCAAACCCCATTATTTTAAAATGAGAAGAACGTATTTTCTTTAATAAGGATTCTTGAATTGTAAAATATAAATCCTCATCGTAATCTTTCCAATTCTCAAAAGCGAATAATTTTCTGTTAATGTTTGCCGGAATATTATTGGCAATCATAGCAGCTTCAATTAAAATCGTACCAGAACCACACATTGGGTCTATAAAGTTTTCCTCACCCGTATAACCAGATAATAATACCATACCTGCAGCCAAAACTTCGTTTATTGGCGCAATATTAGTCGCTGTTCTATACCCTCTTTTATGTAAAGAATCTCCAGATGAGTCTAAAGAAACGGTTAACCAGTCTTTTTGAATGTGAATGTGAATTTTTAAATCTGGATAATCTAAATCTACATTAGGTCTTTTACTATATTTATGTCTAAAATAATCTGCAATTGCATCTTTAGATTTTAAAGAGATATAATGTGAGTTAGACGTAAAGTTCTTAGAATTTACTACTGCTCCTATTGCAAAAGTCCCTTCAGTTTCTAAATAGTTTTCCCATTTAATTTTCTGAATTGCTTCATATAAATCTTCTTCATCGTAGATTTTACAAACTTTAATCGGTTTTAAAATTCTTACAGCGGTTCTTAAAGCAATATTTGCTTTGTACATAAAACCTGTATCTCCTCTAAAAGAAACCATTCTAACTCCCTCATTAACATCTTGTGCTCCTAGGTCTCTTAACTCTTTTGCCAAAACACCTTCTAATCCGAAAAGTGTTGTTGCTGTCATTTTAAAATCTTTGTTCATGCTCATAAAATTGACTGCAAAAATACTATTTATAAATAGCTTTTATACTAATTAAGAAATTCATTTTACAGAACGTAAGATTTGGTTACTTTTACAGACTGAAATGTCTATAATGGCACAAGGCTAAGAATGGCCAATAGCAATGAAAGTAATTCGCTGGTTATTGCAAATTTTATAAAAATGAAAACAAAAGATTGGTTTACAGATTGGTTTAACACCTCTTACTATCACACACTTTATAAGGAACGAAATGACAATGAAGCGCAATTGTTTATGAAGAATATTACTTCTTTTTTAAACTTGCCAAAAACAACGCATATTTTAGATTTACCATGTGGTAAAGGGCGTCATTCTGTCTTTTTAAACTCTTTAGGCTATACTGTTACGGGTGGTGATTTGGCAGAAAACAGTATTAGTGCTGCAAAAGAATTTGAAAATGATACGTTAAAATTTAATGTGCATGACATGCGCAAACCTTTTCATCATACTTATGATGCTATTTTTAACTTATTTACAAGTTTCGGTTATTTTAAAGACGATAAAGAGGATATTTTAATTCTAGAGAATATTAAAAATAGCTTGAATAAAGACGGAGTTTTTGTATTTGACTTTTTAAATGCCGAAAAAGTAAAACTGAATTTGGTTAAGAAAGAAACAAAAACTGTAGACAATATCACCTTTCATATAGAAAGAGAAATTAAAGATGGTTTTATCTTAAAGCATATTTCTTTTTTTGCTGATGGAAAAAACCACTCTTATACAGAACAAGTTAAAGACTTAGATCTTATTAAAATGACCACATTTTTAGAAAAAGTAGGATTTACAATTACAAGCGTTTTTGGAAATTACAACTTAGATACGTTTGAATCAAAAAATTCTGATCGATTAATTATTATTGCAAAATGAGTTATGTCTTATTATTAACAGCAGTTTTTATTGGTTCTTTACTGGTCTATATAATAAAACCAAGTAAAAAAGCTGTTCGTCTATTATTAGCTTTTAGTGGCGCTTATTTATTATCTGTTACTATTCTGCATTTACTACCAGGAGTATATGCTGAAACTACAGAATATAAAAAAATAGGAATTTTTATATTAATCGGAATTATTATTCAGTCTATATTAGAATCTTTTTCTAAGGGAGCAGAACACGGACATATTCATATTCATTCTGATGGTAAAGAGTTTCCAACCTTGTTATTTATAAGTTTGTCTTTACACGCATTTTCCGAAGGTTTACCTATTCATCATGCAGGAGATAATTTATTATGGGCAATTATAGTGCATAAAATACCAATTGCATTTGTTTTAACAACCTTTTTAATTCAGACAAAATATTCTAAAAAAATAACGTTTATTTTCTTGATTGTTTTTGCATTGATGAGTCCTCTTGGATTATTATTAGGAGATAAAATTCCATTTTTTACAACCTATGCAAAAGAAATAACAGCTATAATTATTGGTGTTTTTCTTCATATTTCTACCATTATTCTTTTTGAAGGCTCTGAAAATCATAAATTTAATTTAAAAAAATTTATTGCCATTATTTTAGGGGTATTACTTACTATTTTTACTTTATAGAATTTTACTTCTTTTACAATACAAAAAAGCACCTATTTCTAGGTGCTTTTTTGTATTGTAATAAATATTCTACTAATATTTTTTTTATTCTCTATAAGAACCTGTATTAATTAGCGACTTCGTTTATAAATTTAATTCTCATTAACCTTAATTCCTCTTCATCATAATCACCATCAAACTCATCTAAAGACTCTTGTATATTATCAGAATCTGCTTCCATAAAATAATCATGAATTTCTTCTTGTTGATCTTCATCTAGCAAATCATCTAAAGCATAATCAATATTCAGCTTCGTTCCAGAAAAAATAATTCCTTCCATAGCCTTAATTAATTCTCCCATTTCAAGTCCTTTAGACTTTGCAATATCTTCCAAAGGCAATTTTTTATCCGTATTCTGAATAATAAAAAGCTTTAAGCCAGAGTTTGTCCCCGTACTTTTTACTATTAAATCATCTGGTCTTAGAATTTCATTTTCTTCTACATAAGAAGCAATTAATTTCACAAAATCCTTTCCAAATTTTCTTGCTTTACCTTCTCCTACTCCATGAACTGTAGAAAGTTCCGCTAAGTTAATTGGGTATTTTAAAGCCATATCATCTAATGATGGGTCTTGAAAAACAGCAAATGGAGGCACTCCTTGTTTTGTTGCTACACTTTTACGTAAATCTTTTAATAGTTTTACTAACTTATCATCAGCAACACCACCTGAAGATTTGGCATTTGTAATAATAGAGTTATCATCTTCTTCACTATAAGAATGGTCTTCTGTCATCATAAATGAAGTAGGATTCTTTATAAAAGCATCTCCTTTTTCAGTTAATTTAACAACACCATATTGTTCTATTTCTTTCTTTATTAAATTAACCACCAAAATCTGTCTGATAAGTGCCATCCAATAAAGTGCAGATTTATCTTTACCACTTCCAAAAAATGGTTGTAAATGTGTTTTATGAGATGTTAATAAAGCATTTTCTTTTCCTACAATTGTATTTACAATCTCTTTAGATTTATATTTTTGCAAGGTCTTTTTAACAACATTTAATAAGAGTTTAACGTCTTCTTTTGCTTCGTGTTTTTTCTTCGGATTTCTAGAATTGTCATCCATATCTGCTCCCTCACCATTTTCAACGTCAAATTCTTCGCCAAAATAATGCAACAAATATTTACGTCTGTTCATAGAGGTTTCTGCATAACCAACCACTTCTTGCAATAATGCATGCCCAATTTCTTGCTCTGCAACAGGCTTGCTAGCCATAAATTTCTCTAACTTCTCTATATCTTTATAAGCATAGAACGCTAAACAATACCCTTCTCCGTCATCACGCCCCGCTCTACCAGTTTCTTGATAATAACTTTCTAAACTTTTAGGAATATCATGATGAATTACAAAACGAACATCTGGCTTGTCAATTCCCATACCAAATGCAATCGTTGCAACAACCACATCACAATCTTCCATTAAAAACATGTCTTGATGCTTTACTCTTGTTTTAGCATCTAAACCTGCATGATACGGAACAGCTTTAATTCCGTTTACCTGTAAAATCTGAGCAACTTCTTCAACTTTTTTCCTGCTTAAGCAGTAGATAATTCCAGATTTACCCATTCTTTGTTTCACAAAGCGAATAATATCTTTTTCTACTTCCTTTGTTTTTGGTCTTACTTCATAAAATAAATTAGGTCTATTAAATGACGCTTTAAATCTATTCGCTTCCGGAATTCCTAAAGTTTTTAAAATATCTTCTTGTACTTTTTCTGTTGCAGTTGCCGTTAAACAAATAACAGGTACATTATCTATTGCTTTAATGATATGTTTTAGATTTCTATATTCAGGTCTAAAATCATGACCCCATTCAGAAATACAATGTGCTTCATCAATCGCTACAAAAGAAATCTTTTGAGTTCTTAAAAAAGCAACATACTCTTCTTTTATTAAAGATTCTGGCGCTACATACAAAAGTTTTGTAATTCCGTTAGCAATATCTTCTTTAACTTGAGCGATTTCAGTCTTATTTAAAGATGAATTTAAAACATGTGCCACACCATTGTGTTCAGAAATACCTCTAATTGCATCTACTTGATTTTTCATTAAAGCAATTAATGGAGAAACTACGATAGCAGTTCCTTCTGTCATTAATGCAGGTAACTGATAACAAAGAGACTTTCCTCCACCTGTTGGCATTATTACAAAAGTGTTGTTATTCTCAACAATACTTTTAATTACTTGCTCTTGTAAACCTTTAAATTTATTAAATCCAAAGAACTTTTTTAGAGGGGTATATAAATCCATTTTTATTAAATATTATTTTAACTTTAAAATCAACTCACAAACATACTATTATATTTGCTCTAATTATTATTTATAGTAAATTTGCTTGTTTCTTAATCTAAAGATATAACTTTTTTTTATTCTGATAAAACACCAAACATTTGAAAAAGACAAACACAATTATAAATACTGCCAGAGAAACTATTTTAACAGAAAGTAATGCTATTGCTAATTTAGCAAAATTAATTGATGCGGACTTTGAAGAGGCCGTTAATTTTATTTTAAATTCTAATGGAAGGGTTATTGTAACCGGAATTGGTAAAAGCGCAAACATTGCTGCTAAAATAGTTGCTACATTTAATTCTACAGGAACACCTGCTATTTTTATGCATGCTGCAGACGCTATTCATGGAGATTTAGGAAATGTACAACAAGACGATGTTGTTATTTGTCTCTCTAAAAGTGGTAATACTCCAGAAATTAAAGTTTTAGTTCCATTGATAAAAAATTATGGGAATAAAATAGTAGCAATTACAGGAAATGTAGACTCCTATTTAGGCGAACATGCAGACTTTACATTAAATGCTTATGTAGAAAAAGAAGCGTGCCCAAATAATTTAGCACCAACAACAAGTACCACTGCACAATTAGTTTTGGGTGATGCACTGGCTGTTTGTTTACTAGATTTACGCGGTTTTACAAGTAAAGATTTTGCAAAATACCATCCTGGAGGCGCTTTAGGTAAGCGTTTGTATTTAAGAGTAGCTGATTTGGTAGAAAAAAACCAAGTTCCTACTGTTAACGAAACAGATAGTATTGCAAAAGTTATTGTAGAGATTTCTGAAAAAAGATTAGGGGTTACTGCTGTTTTAAATAAAGAAAAATTAACAGGGATTATTACCGATGGAGATATTAGAAGAATGCTTTCTAAATCTACACAAATTTCTCAAATTACAGCAAAAGATATAATGGGTAAAAACCCAAAAACTATTTTAGAAGATGCAATGGCGGTAGATGCATTAACTCTAATGGAAAAAAATAGCATTACACAAATGTTAGTTGTAGACCATAAAAACAAATATGTTGGTGTTGTACATTTACATGATTTAATTAAAGAAGGTATTTTTTAATGGCAGAGCAACAAAAAGAAATGTCCTTTTTAGGTCATTTAGAGGAATTAAGATGGCACTTGGTAAGAAGTGCTGCCGCAATATTTATCATAGCAATTGTATTATTTGTGTTTCAAAAAGAAGTGTATGAAAACTTCTTATTAGCACACAGAAAATCCGATTTTATAACCTATCAACTATTTTGTGATTTTTTCACTTTTTTTAAGTTGGATAGTAGCTTTTGTAATGTTGTTTTTAAAGACAACTTAATAAGTTTAAAGCCCACCCAACAATTAATGAATTCTATTTGGTCTTCATTTATATTGGGTATTATTTTGGCGTTCCCTTATCTATTATGGGAAATTTGGCGTTTTGTGGCACCTGGATTAACAAAAAAAGAAGTAAATAAGTCTAGAGGATTTATTTTTATAGCTTCTTTTTTATTTTTCTGTGGTATCGCATTTAGCTTTTATGTAATTGCACCTATTTCTATACACTTTTTGTATAATTATCAAATTACAGATTTAATTCAGAATAACTTTACAATGGACTCTCATATAGGGCTAGTCACCAATATGTTATTAGGTGTTTCAATTTTATTTGAACTACCCGTTTTAGTTTACTTTTTAACTAAAATTGGTTTAGTAACACCAGAGTTTTTAAGAAAATACAGAAAACATGCTTTAGTAGTTGTATTAATTTTAGCAGCTATTATTACGCCACCAGATGTTGCTAGTCAAGTAATTGTGGCCATTCCAATCCTTATTTTATATGAGGTAAGTATTAGAGTTTCTAAAATAGTAATAAAAAAACAAAATAAAAATGCACGAAAAGGTACAGGAGTTTAATGACTATCGTCAGAAAATGAACGATAAAATTTTAGATTCTGATAATAAAGTAATAAAAAGAATATTCAATTTAGACACAAATACCTTTAAAGAAGGTCATTTACCTGTTAAAACAAAAGAGCTTTTAGGTTTAGTTGCTTCTGCTGTTTTACGATGTGATGATTGTGTACAATATCATTTAGAAGCTGCTATGAAAAATGGAGTTACTAAAGAAGAAATGATGGAAACAATGTCTATTGCTACCTTGGTTGGTGGTACTATTGTAATTCCGCATTTAAGAAGAGCTGTTGAGTATTGGGAAATGCTAGAAAATAAGTAAGCTCTTTTGAGTTGCATTAATCAGTAAAAAATGAATGTTGTGAATCTATTAAGATTAAAAAAAACATAATTTATTACTTTTACACAAACTAACATTACACGTTTCAACAATTAAACAATTACATATTTATAAAATATGATTTTAAGAGCAGAAAACATAGAAAAAATCTACGGAAGTAGAAAAGTTGTTACCGGGATTTCTTTAGAGGTAAAACAAGGTGAAATCATCGGACTTTTAGGTCCTAATGGTGCCGGAAAAACAACTTCTTTCTATATGATTGTTGGGATGATAAAACCAAATTCTGGTAAAATTTTCTTAAATGATGAAGAAATTACCGAAGATGCCATGTATAAGCGTGCTCAGAAAGGGATTGGTTATCTAGCGCAAGAAGCTTCTATTTTTAGAAAATTATCTGTTGAAGAAAATATTATGTCTGTTTTACAATTTACAGATTTATCTAAAAAAGAACAAAAAGAAAAATTAGAGTCTTTAATTGAAGAGTTTAATATTGGCCATGTTCGTAAAAACAGAGGAGACTTATTATCTGGAGGAGAAAGACGTAGAACAGAAATTGCACGTTGCTTAGCTTCCGATCCAAAATTTATTTTATTAGATGAACCTTTTGCTGGTGTAGACCCTATTGCTGTAGAAGATATACAAAGCATTGTGGCTCATTTAAAAGACAGAAATATTGGTATTTTAATTACAGATCATGATGTACAAGCAACTTTAGCGATTACAGATAAAACCTATTTAATGTACCAAGGAAGTATTCTAAAAAGCGGGACTCCAGAAGAATTGGCAGCAGATGAAATGGTTAGAAAAGTATATTTAGGTAAAGACTTCGAATTGAAAAAGAAGAGAGTTTTTTAATCTTTACAGATTGATAATTTATCTTCTTTTTTAGAAATATTAAAATAGAAACAAACTCCTTTTTTATTATTTTCTCTTTTCTTTAAACCAACATTACCTCCAAGTCTTTTTACTATAGATTGTACTGTTGATAAACCAATACCGGTATTATTATCATTTGTACTTCCTAAAGTTTCAAACATTTCAAAGACTTTTTTAAAGTATTTTTCTTCAATACCAGGACCATTGTCTTCATAAATGAAATAATAGCTTTCTACATCCTCTTTAAAACTAACAGTAATAATAGATTTTTCTTCGTCAAAAAATTTCCTTGAATTAGATATTAAATTCTGAAAAACTTGTAGAAGCCCTATTTTAGAAGTAAAAACATTTAGATTTAAATGAGAAGTATCTAAGAATATCTTATTTTCAAAATCTATATTTGTTATAATGCTATCTAAAAATAATTTTAAATTAAAATGTTCAAAAACAATATTTTCACTGGTTACTTTAGAATAATTTAGAATTTCGTTTATCAAAGTATTTATATATACAACTCTATCTGAAATTAAACCAATGTACTCTTCTGCTCCTGTATTTTTAAAAAGAGCAATATGATCTTCTTTTAAAACATCTAACAAAAAACTTACACCATTTATTGGCGATTTTAAATCGTGTGTTAATCGATAAGCAAAACTATTTAGTTGGTCGTTTAACTTTTTTACCTCGCTATTAGAAGTAGATAATTCTTTGTTTTTTTTTCGAAGTTCTAAAAGTACAACTACTTGTTTTGATAATAATTTTAAAGAATCTTTTTGATTATCTGTTAGAATCTTTGGTTTGTTATCAATAACACACAAAGTACCTAAAGGAACCCCTTCTGAACTATTTAATGGTGCGCCTGCATAAAAAATTACATTCGGTTCATTAATCGTTAAAGGATTATCAAAAAAACGTTTATCTTTTGTTGCATCATTTATTATAAATAACTCATTGGGATCTAAAATTGCATGTGAACAAAAAGCGACATCTCTTGGTGTTTCTGTTACGCCTTCTATACCGTGTGTAGATTTAAACCATTGTCTATTTTTATCAATAATAGAAACTAGGGCAATTGAAGTATTACATATACTTGATGCTATTTTTGTAATTGCATCATATTCATCTTCCGGTAAAGAGTCTAAAATATTATAACTTTTTAAAACGTCTAACCTTTCTTGTTCATTTTGGGGGATTCTGGCTATTTCCATTAAATACAATTATTTTGTTAATAAGTGATATTATAATGTACAATATAATAATAAATGGAATAGAAAGGAAATGTAAAGTGTAAATTAAAATTAAAGATGCAAAAAGAAAAGAATATACAATTATGTTCTTTTTAAATGAATAATCTTTAAATTTTAAAGAAAATAAAGGTAATTCTGCATTCATTAAATAGGTTAAAATCAAAGTAACAGCAATTAAAAAGTAATTACTTGCTATTAACTCCTGAGCAAATGCTACCGTTGAGTATTCTTGAATTAGAGGCAAAGAAATGATAAATAAACTCATTGCAGGTGTTGGCAAACCTATAAAAGAATCTGATTGTCTTGTATCAATATTAAATTTGGCCAATCTATAACAAGCTCCTAAAGTTAATAGTAAACCTAAAAAAGGCAAATAACTTTGCTCATTAAAATCTTGTATCCCTGCAGCATTCTCTATCAATAATTTATAAACGATAATTCCGGGTACAACTCCACTTGTAACCATATCCGCCAAAGAATCTAATTGTTTACCTAACTCTCCAGAAACATTTAGTAAACGCGCTGCAAAGCCATCAAAAAAATCAAATAAAATTCCTAAAACAACAAATAAACCTGCATATATAAAATTACTTTCAACCGCAAAAATAGTAGCTACTGTTCCACAAAAAAGATTACCTAGCGTTATTAAATTAGGAATGTGTTTCTTTAAATTCATTTTTTAGTTTAATTGAAAAGCTAAAATAAGAAATCAAATTTGCGTGGTTTAAATTATTCTTTATTTTTTTATGATATTTGTAAGTATTTTTTAGAAAAAATCACAATTCATACTATACAACGAGTAAAACTTTTAATTTCAATTTTTAAAATAGTTTAATTTCAATATATGCCTGTATTTACGTCGGACTTCACTCCTACTTTTCTCTTTAAAAGTGGTCATTTTAATACTATTTACAGATCTGTTTTTACCAAAGAACATTGTAATTATCAACGAAAAAGAATTATTACTTGGGATAAAGATTTTATTGATTTAGACTTTTCTTTAGTGGGCTCTAAAACCTTGGCTTTATTAATTCACGGTTTAGAAGGAAGTTCTAATTCTAAATACATCATATCTACCACAAAACATTTAAATACAAAAGGATTAGATACTGTTTGTTTTAATTTAAGAGGTTGTTCTGGTGAAGATAATTTACTTTTAGGAACGTATCATAGTGGTAAAACAGAAGATGTAGATTTTGTTGTAAAACACCTTTTAGCCCATTATGACTATGAGAATATTGTACTAATTGGTTTTAGTTTAGGCGGTAATTTAACCTTAAAATATATAGGTGAACAATCTGAAAATATATCTTCTAAAATAAAAGGAGGAATTGCTGTTTCTGTTCCTATTGATATTGCTTCTGGAGAATATGAATTAGAAAAATTAAAGAACAAATTGTATTTAGAGCGGTTTTTGAAAAGCATGAAAATTAAAATTTTAGAAAAAGCAGCAAAATTTCCTGAATTTCATGTAGATAAAGATCAATTGGCAAAGGCTACCCGATTTAAACATTTAGAAAACCTATATACTGTGCCTATTTTTGGTTTTAAAAGTCCAGAAGATTACTGGGAAAAAGCGAGTGCCAAACCGTATTTATCAAAAATAAAAATACCAACTTTACTCATCAACTCTAAAGATGATACTTTTTTATCTGATAAATGCTTTCCTTTTGAGGAAGCTAATAATTCTAAAAATTTCTTTTTTGAAACTACAAATTATGGCGGTCATTGTGGCTTTATTTCTTCTTTTTACAACGCTAAAAACAACTGGCTAGAACTTAGAATTGAAAGATTTATCAAACAAAATATCCAGATTAATCTATTGTAAACAATATCTTTAAAAAACTACTGTTATTTTAGTATGTTTTTAGATATTTGTTACTGATAATTTTCACTCTTTGAAACAAAAAATATTATTTTTTATACTACTTAGTCCGCTCCTTTTATCTGCACAAGCATTTAGAAGTTACTCTAATGAATTTTTAACAATAGGAGTTGATGCGGCAGGCTTAGGAATGAGTAAAAGTGTTGTTGCTACAACCAATGATGTAAACTCTATTTATTGGAATCCTGCGGGATTAGTAGGTATAGAGGACTATCAAGGATCGTTAATGCATGCTTCTTACTTTGCCGGAATTGCAAATTATAATCACGCTAGTTTTGCAATGCCAATAGACAAAGAAAGTGCCGTTGGAGTTTCTATAATTCGTTTTGGGGTAGATGATATTTTAAATACCACAGAGTTAATTGATAGTGATGGAAACATCGATTATAACAGAATTCAACTATTTTCTTCCGTAGATTATGCTTTTAACTTTGCGTATGCTAGAAATTTAATTTTTAAGGATGTTAAATTTGGTGTAAATGCTAAAATTGTTAGAAGAATTATTGGTGATTTTGCTTCTTCTTACGGATTTGGCTTTGATGCAGGAATTCAGTTTGAACGAAATTCTTGGAAATTTGGATTGATGGCAAGAGATATTACCACTACTTTTAATAGTTGGGCAATTAATGAAGATGAATTTAACAAGATTAAAGACGCCATTCCTGGAGAAAATCAAGATTTACCAGAAACAACAGAAATTACCAAACCTAAATTACAATTAGGAGTGGCTAAAAGTTGGAGAATAGGCCATATGTTTAATCTACTTTCGGAAGCAAATGCAAATATGCGTTTTACCAAAACCAATGATATATTTTCTTCTGATGTAGTAAGTATAGATCCAGCAATGGGTTTTCAGTTAGATTATGATGAATTAGTTTTCTTAAGAGCCGGTGTTGGTAATTTTCAATACATAACAGAATTCGACAACACAAGATCACTTTCTATGCAACCCAATTTTGGTGTTGGCTTTAAATACAATGGCATAAAAATAGATTATGCTTTAACAAACATTGGTAGTGTTGGTAATGCATTGTATTCAAATATTTTTTCAATCACTATAGATTATAGTTTTTTTAGACCTTAGTTTTTATGAACAAAAAGTACTTTCTCTTACTATTTTTACTTTCCATATTTTCACCCTTAAAAGCACAAGTACAACTTTCTGAATATGCAGAAGTAAGTATTGTTACTGCAGGACCAGGAGAAGAATTATATGAAGCTTTTGGACATTCTGCCATTAGAATTAAAGATCCCGTTTTAAAATTAGATTTAGTTTACAATTACGGAATGTTTGATTTTAATCAGCCTAACTTTTATACAAATTTTGCAAAAGGAAATATGATTTATAGCTTAGCTCGTTATGATTTTAAATACTTTATAGCAAGTTACAGAAGAGACAAACGTTGGTTAAAAGAGCAAGTTTTAAATTTAACACAGCAAGAGAAACAACGCTATTTTAAGTTTTTAGAAAACAATGCTTTGCCAGAAAACAGCAACTATCAATATGATCCTTATTTTGATAATTGCGCTACCAAATTAAGAGATATTACCAAAACTATTTTAGGAGACAAAGTTGTCTTTGACGACAACAACCTAGAAAAAAACCTCACATTTAGACAATTAACAAACAATGAAATTCCTTGGAACTCTTGGGGAACTTTTGGCTTAAATTTAATAGCAGGTACAAAACTAGATGAACAAGCTACTTTTGAGCAATATATGTACTTACCAGACTATGTGTATACTTCATTTAAAAGCGCTACTGTTTTTATTAAAAATCAACCACAAAAATTGATAAAGAAAGAAATAGTACTTCTAAACTTTAAAGAAAAAAAAGCTAAGACATCTATTTTTAATCCTTTTTTAATCTTTAGCGTTTTAGCCTTATTAGGTATTTACATTACATATAAAGACTTTAAAAATAATAAAAGAACGAAGTCTTTAGATTTTACCTTATTCTTTGTTACAGGTCTTATAGGTTGTGCATTATTTTTTCTTTGGTTTTTCTCTACACACTCCACAGCACCAAATAACTTTAACTTATTATGGGCATTTGCTCCTAATGTAGTGGTTGCTTTTCTATTGTTAAAAACACATCAACCAAGATGGTTGAAAAAATACATGCAATTATTACTATTATTTCTAGTTATAATTCCTATTTTGTGGATTGTAGAAATTCAGGTGTTCCCTGTAGTTATAATCCCTTTATTGGTGTTCCTTGCAATAAGGTATTACTATTTATCAAAAAAAATTATTGACCTTTAAAATATAAGACCGTAGTAAATGTCTTTATAAAAATTTTGAAATCTAAAAAAGTACTACGCTCTTTAATATAATATAAGTCGTAACGTAATTTAGTTTCTTGCTCTTCTATAGTATTTGCATACGGGTAATTCACTTGAGCCCAACCCGTTAGCCCAGGTCTAACAACATGCCTAATTGCATAAAATGGTATCTTATCTTCTAAATCTTTTACAAACTCTGGTCTTTCTGGTCTAGGACCAATTAAACTCATATCTCCTTTTATAATATTAAAAAACTGAGGCATTTCATCTAGTCTAGTACGCCTTAAAAACTTTCCAAAAGCAGTAATTCTAATATCATTTTTTTTAGCCCAAACTGCTCCTCCTTTTTCAGCATCTCTAACCATAGACCTCAGCTTAAAAATTCTAAAAGGTTTACCATTCTTCCCAACTCTTAATTGAGTGTAAAACAAAGGACCTCTGTTTGCGATAATGTTACCAACAAAAATTAAGGGAATAACACATAAAAAAACTATAGCTCCAATTAATGAAAGTAATATATCTACAATTCTTAAACCAAAAAGATAAAAATTATTAGAATTATTCTTACTAAAATTGATGTGCCTATAAAAATTATGGTCTAAATATTCTCTAGGAATTCTAACATTTACATCTTCATAAAAAGTTTCATAACTCACAATATTTACGCCTTTCTCAAATAACAAAATAAGCTCTTTGTTTAGACGATTCACTACTTCTTCAGAAAGGTCTCTTTTAGAAACAACTACTTCTGTAATAGAATTGTCTGCCAAAATTGAAGATATTGTAGTTTTAGAAATATCTATAAAACCATTAATTCCTTTAATTTCTTGATCAGATAAATAAGCAGAAACATCATGATAAGAATCATTATATACTTGAGTAAGTAATTTTTTAATTCTTTCTGAATTACCAACGAAAATGATAGATTTAAAATATTTTGGAGAAAATATTAATGATATATATATAAAACGCCAAAGTAAAATAGGAATAAAAGAAAGCAAAAAGAAATAGCCTATTTGTAATCTATTAGGAGGTAATTCTGGCGAATAATAAGGAGTAAAAATATAAAAAATGGTAGTTGCAAAAACCGTAAGAACAGCCGCTCTAACGGTTAAATACCTATTATTAGAGACGTTTAAACCATACAGTTGAAAAATTTGACCAAAAATTGAAAAATAAAAAATTAATAATAATAACCAATTAAAAATGGCATTGCTATTAAATTTTATGTAGGTAAAATTGATAAATAATGAAGCTAGGTACAAACTAGAAATAAGAATAATAACATCTATTATTCTTAAAAAAAGTTTTCTTTCGGATACATTAAAGTAGGATATTTTTGTTGCCAAATGATGCTGTTTTTTAACCTGTTTTAATTTATTCAATTACATAAATGAGATTGAAAAAAGATTACTAAAATACTTTTTGGGAGTTGGTAAATTTATAAAAAAATATTAATTGATTAACATTTTAAAATTATTTATAAAAAATAATGTACTCTGTTTTCTTCCTTTAGTATTTACATGTATTCCATCATAAAATAATTCATTTTTATCTTCTAAAACTGATGAATGGTTTATAATAGTATATTCTAATTTATTATTAAAAGTAAACTTTTCTTGCTGATAAGGAGCGATATAAATTATTAATTCGCAATTATTTTCAATCAAATAATTTTGAACCTCTTTAATTATTGGATTGGTAATTTCTGTATTTATTTCTTTAATTTCAGAATTAAGGTTAACCTCTTTATGACTAGAAGATGGGTATGAATAGTTACCAAACTCATCAAATTTATTTCTAAACTTAGGTTTTATTGCACTCAACGTTGCAGGTAATAATAATTCTAAATTATAATATGAATAAGCAAAAAAAGGATTAAAATTAGAATTAGTTAATATGTTTAAAGCACTGTTTTCATATTTTTTAAAATGATTTCTCACATAATCTCTATTTACAAACGGTGCAAATCGATAGTCATTATTACCTAATTCTAAAGACGTTTTTGTAAAATGATTGGCATCTAAAACTAAAACCAAATAATCTGCTTTAAAATTAGATCTAAAAAAATGTTGAATCATTAAAAATTGAGTCTTTAAATCGGTATCATCCATAGATAAGTTAACACCTTTTACGCCTAATTTTTCATCAATTAAACCGCTATTAAGAGTCGTTAAACCTCTACTTGAACCTACTACAAAATAATCTAATTTTTTATCGGGATTAAATCCATTTACTAAAAAAGAACTTTTATAAAAAGTAGATTTTCTTAAAAAATAATTAGTACCAAAAGCAATAATATTACCTATAATTAAAGTTAAAGCCGAAAAGTAAATTATTTTTTTTATAAATTTTTTCATCTTTTAAAATTGAAAATAGATAAAATCTGCATGATTTTTTATCGCTCCCAAGAAAGCAGTAAATAAACATAAGAAAATTAAAAAATAAGAATTAAAATACGTTTCAACTCTTCCTTTTTTATCGTTATAAAGCTCTGTTGCTATTAAAAAAACAATGCTACAAAACGTAATACCTGTAATAATTAAATACTTACTTGTAGAAGCATAAAAACTTCCTCCGTTAGTTAAACTTAGAATTCTTGAAATATAATTAAAAGCATCAGTAATAGAAAGAGACCTAAATACAATCCATGAAAACATCACCAAAATAAAAGTAACTGCAATTTTTAAAATATTTAAATTGATATTCGTTTTCTTTACGTCTATTTTTTTCTTTTTTAATGCTATAAAAAGAGGAATATACAAAACTGCATGTATAAATCCCCAGAAAATAAAGGTCCAATTAGCACCATGCCAAAACCCACTAACTATAAATACAATGCCAACATTTCTTATAGACTTAAGTAAAGTTCCTTTACTTCCTCCTAGTGGAATATATAAATAATCTCTAAACCAAGTAGAAAGAGAAATATGCCAACGTTTCCAGAATTCCCCAATATTTTTTGATAAATAAGGAAACTTAAAATTGGTCATTAAATCAAAATTAAAAAGTCTAGCTGTACCAATTGCAATATCTGAATAACCAGAAAAATCTCCATAAATTTGAAATGAAAAAAGAAAAGCTCCTATTAAAAGAGATTCAAAAGATTGATTTTCATAGTTGTTAAAAATACCATTTACAATAATGGATGCATTATCTGCAATTACTATTTTCTTGAAAAATCCCCAAATAATTAGTTGTACACCAGAAACTGCTTTTTCATAAGAAAATGTTCTTTTCTTATAAAATTGTGGTAATAAATTTGATGCCCTTTCTATGGGGCCCGCAACTAATTGCGGAAAAAAACTTACAAATGATAAAAAAGCTAAAAAATTATTGGTTGGTTCTAGTTTCTTTCTATAAATGTCTATTGAATAACTTAAGGTTTGAAATGTATAAAAACTGATACCAACAGGTAAAATAATTGTAAGTCTTTCGGCTGAAATAGAACTCCCAAAAAAGGTAAATGCTGATGTAAAACTCTCTAAAAAGAAATTATAGTATTAAAAAAAACCAAGTAAACCTAAATTAACAACAATACTTATTGTTAAAAATATTTTTCGTTTAGACGAGTCATCTACTTTTCCTAGTTTTTTTCCAATAAAAAAATCTATGATAGAACTAAATAGTATTAAAATAAGAAAACGCCAATCCCAAAAACCATAAAAGACATAACTAGCAATTAAAACAACCCAATTCTGTCGTGTATTTGTTTTTGAAAAAACAAACCAATAAAGAATAAAAACTATTGGAAAAAAAACAGCAAAATCTATAGAGTTAAAAAGCATTTTTTAATTTAAGTTTATAAAATGTTGAAGTTTCTCCATTTGTAACTCTAAGTTAAATTCATTTACGTGAGCATTAATGTTATTTTTAGAACACATAATGTAATCACTATTATCCATTTGTTTAAAAATAGAAATGTTTTTACATAAGCTTTTAAGATCGTTAGGCTCAGAAAATAAACCAGATTTTTTAGCATCAATAATTTCTTCTGCTTCACCAGAACCTACATATAAAATAGGAATACCTAATTGCATTAATTCAAATATTTTGGAAGGTACAGCTCCATAAATTTTATTTTTTAAAGGAACAAAACCAATATCGAATTTTCTTATTTCATCTTTAATTTCTTTGGCCGATTTTACTCCATGAAAAAAAATATTGTTATCAGATTTTTCTGCAAACTGCTTAATTTCATTTTCTTCCATTCCTGCACCATAAATATGTAATTCTACACCAATTTCTTTAAAATTTATTTCATTACAAATATTTAAAATACCTTGTGCATAACCTAATAAGCCTGCATAGACAATTTTTAAATTGCCCTTGCTTTTTTCCTTAACCGAATACTTTCTGTAATTAGGTACATTTCTATAAATTAAAAAATCTGTATCAACAACTCCCTTTATATGCGTTAATATTTCTTCGGATTGTCCAATAATCTTATCAGCTAATTTATAATTTATTTTTTCTATTTTTTCTAAAAAGCTATAAAAGCTCCCTTTTTTAATCACCTCTAACTCTAAAGCCGACAAAGGCCAAATATCAGAAACATTTAAAATATTTTTACATCCTAAAACCTTACTCAAAAGTAAGCCAGATAGCGCAACTAATAATGGTGGAGACTGAATAATAAAAACATCTGGTTTTTTTCTTACTAAACTAAAAATAGAAAACCAAAAAGACCAAGCAAATGATAACATACTAAATAAGCGTACAGTTGCTTTTTTTGATTTAGAAGGAAATATCCAATATCTTTTTACAATAATCTCTTCTACTAGTTCTTCTACAAAAAACTTTCCACTATATTTTTCAAAAATTTTACCTTTCGGATAATTAGGTAATGGGCACATAACAGTAACCTTATTCCCTTTACTTTTTAAGCCTTCTGCTAAATTTTTAATTCGATTGGCAGCTGCCCCCATTTCTGGAGGATAATAATTAGAAATAATGACAATATTTTTACTCACAGTTATAAATAGGTGTTTTGTAAATGAATTTTTATTTTTTTAAAAGCTTTGATTCAACTATTTGTGGTTTTCCAGATTTTGAAGCAGCTATAAAGCTTACTTCTTTATAACGTATTTTAAACTCTTCATCTAAAATATACTTTTGCAACTCCTTTGTTACACGTACTAAAACATCTTTATTAAAGCCCTTATCTTTAATATATTCAATAGTTATTTCACTTAGTTGTTCTTGAATTACTTTAAATTGTTTTATTTCAAGAACATACTCAAAAATACCAGTAAAGGAATGTACGGTCAGTTTTTTATTCTCAGACAAAAGTACAATATCAGTATCTCTACCAATAATTTTTTCTAATAGAGGATAATTAAAATCTCGATTTTCCGGGTATTTTTCTTTAGGTAATTTAATCGCTAAATCTCCAATTTTATATCGTATTAATGGCATCGAAAAACCATCTAATCTTGTAACAACTACATGTCCTAACTCTCCATCTGGTAAAGGATTATTATCATCATCTAAAATTTCTAAATATACATGTGGAGACATAATATACTTATATTCCAAATCTTTTTGACTCGCAATTAAAAAGCCTTCATTACAGCCATAAGTATCATAAACTTTAGTTGTAAAAGCTTTTTCTACAT
The DNA here is from genome assembly GCF_019278485.1 of Polaribacter sp. R2A056_3_33. Classification (NCBI taxonomy): domain Bacteria; kingdom Pseudomonadati; phylum Bacteroidota; class Flavobacteriia; order Flavobacteriales; family Flavobacteriaceae; genus Polaribacter; species Polaribacter sp. R2A056_3_33. The sequence goes on along the minus strand of NZ_CP058984.1, from coordinate 3,250,131 downwards.
TTTTTTTATAGTGATTAAACATTTTATCTCCAAAACTAATGGCTGCCTTAAAATGTATATTGTAATTGTGTTCTAAAGCATATTCAGCAATAATATTCAAAGAAGATGCGTAACCTGCTAAGTAATAATTATTAGTATTATTCAACTCTTTAAAAAGGGTTTCTAACTGTTTTTCGGTTAATGAAAAAGCGGTTATATACTTTGTTTTAAACAAACTATCTTTTATAGATTTTAAAAAACCTCTATTGGGAGACATCCCCGTTTGTACAATAGAATCTCCTACTTTATAACCACTCCACTCCCACCAATGAGATAAAATAGCTCTAATAATTGACTGCTCTTTTTTATCCATAAAAACAGTGCTTTGAATACCTGAAGAACCACTACTCGAGTAAGATATTAAATTAGCTTTATTTACTTTATTAGAAAGTAAGCTATCTGAATTACCTCTAATATCATCCTTTGTCAAAATAGGAAAACCTTCTAACCAGCGATAAGGATCTTTCCCTTTTAATTGAATGGAATTGTATTTAGAAACTGTATTTACCGTATGTTCTAAAATATTTTTTAGATTCTTTTTTTGAAGATTTTCTAATTCAATTTCAGATAAACCGTCTACCTTTCTCCAATATTTTAATTGCTTTAAATATGAAGATTTATTCATAAAATCTCCTAGAGGTAAAAATAGATTTTCAATTAATTTATTATAAATCATTTTAAAATTTTAAACCATTTATACTTTATAATATCCCAATCGAATGTTTCTGCTTTTTCTCTAGCCTTTTTGGATAATGTTAGGTATTTACCTTCAATAACATCAATAATAGCATTTGTCATTGCATCAACATTCTCTTTATCAACCAGTAAACCATCTACCTTATTTTCTATTAAATACGGCATTCCTCCTACATTGGTACTCACAATAGTTAAACCTAACGCCATTGCTTCAATCACACTTATCGGAGTATTATCAAAATTAGTAGTATTTATAAAGACATCATATTCTGTAGCTTTTTTATGCCAATCTTCTTTTGTTAAAACGCCTGTAAACTCAACAGAGTCCTCTAAATTATATTTTTGAACTAAGTTTACAGTTTCTTGATATGAATCATCTAAAAATGGACCAACCATACACAGAACTGCATCAGGGTATTTCTTTTTTAATTCTAAAAGTATTTTAATCGCTAAGGTTGGGTTGTATAAATGTTTAAAAGATCTTACCCATAATAATTTAGGCTGAATGTTTGTTCTTTCTAAGTATTTATAGTCTTCTAAAGGAATTGTATTAGGAATAAATTCTGTTTTAAAGTTCTCTTTTTTAAATGCAACTTTTAAATAATTAGAAGGCGCTACATTTTTATAAGCATTTTTAAAAATAGTTTTTGATAATACTGGATTTTTGATAAGTCTTTTAGGTAAATCTCCTCCTCTTAAAATAGGAATGTATTTTAAAGAAAATAGTTTACATATTAATGAGATGATATAAGCATAATAAAAATTTAGCGTACTAAATGTATCGATCAAAACAAAATCCACCTTATTTCTTAACAGTATAGTCTTATAGATCATATCTAATAATCTAATTAATTTATTAGTCTTATTAGAGACTACTGTTAATTGAAAATGTTCTTTTTCTAATAACTCAGAAAGTATCGCTATTGAAGTTTTGTATTTAGATTTCTTAGAAAGATTATTGCCTATATATAAAATTCTTTTATTTATCATCTATCAAATCATTTTCAATGTCTGTAATTCTTATCAAACTTAAAGCATATATAAAACCAGGTAAAGCAACTCTCATTGCCGAATGGTTAATCGTTAAAAACCACATTATATAAAATGCTATTATAAATGCTTTTTGAAAGTTATTTGCTTTAAAAAAGTTAATGAGTGGTACAATTAATAATAATAGTAACAAAATAAACCCAATTAGACCATGTTCTTCCACTAACCTCCCCACCTCATTATGAGAGGCTGCCGTAAGTCTTTCATGAGATTTCATTCTTTCATACTTACCATTTCCTACACCAATACCCAAAGGATTCTCAAAGAAATTTATAAACTGATAAGCTAATATATCTATTCTACCAGTAGTAATATCTTTTTTTTGTATTCCAGCTGCATTTTTACCTGTAAATCTATTATCTAACATTCCACCAGTTATATTAGAGGTATAAACCCAAATAGCGACAAGAAAGAATCCAAGAATTAACGCATATTTAAACACTACCTGCACACTCATTTTTTTATATAAAATAAAAAAAAACGCAAACAAAATTAAAGCTATAGCTGCCGTAAAAAGTCCACCTCTAGAAAAAGTCAATAAACCTCTGTATATAAAGTAAATTAAAAAAAAAGAATCTAAATAAATATACCCTGTTAGCTTCTCTTTCAATAGTAAAAAAATAGCTATAATAAGTATACCAAGTCCAACAGCTGTAGCCACTTGATTAGGACCAAATCCCCCTGAGGTTTCAGCTAACGCAGCCCCTCCAAAAAGAATTTCTTTTAAATCTGGAGTTCTAAAATACATATATGTAATCATCGAAAACAAGGGCAGTAACATAAAAAACAAGCCATCCATTAATTGTTGTTTACTTATAGGCCTATAATAAAAATATAAAGCACAAACTCCTAGAACAATAGGACCACTTAAATTAAACACAATATTTGTTCGTAAAGACTCTCCTTCTGGTACTTGTGTAAAAACAATACCCAATAATAAAAGTAAAATATAAAAAAGATAATGGACAGAAAACCTTTGTTTAAAAGGTCCTAAAAAGATTCCCAATACTAAAAACAGCATTACTCCGTATTTACCTGTTTCATAAAGAAAAAGCCCTTTAATCATTCTTAAAAAGATTTCTCCTCCTGCCATATAAGAAGCAAATAAAAAAGCTTCTTCATTTCTATTATTCGAACTAAAAATAACTATTAAAGGAATAATAAGACATACCAATCCATAAATTTTCGGGAATAAAGGAAATGTACCTAAATACCCTATAAGAATATGAATAGCTATAAGTTTTAATTTATTATTTAATATATATTGAATCAAATTATAAAGTGTATATTTTTATTAATTGTGTAATAAAATGTTTTTGTGAGTATTTTATTTGCACATTTTTATGATGTAATTCTCCATAAATATTTCTTTTATCTCCTGAAAGAATATATTCTTCTAAGGCTTCTGCCAATTCTAAACTATTTTCTTTGTCTACAACGATACCAGATTTTCCGTTTTCTATCACCTTATTACATTCGCCTACATTAGTTACCACTACAGGTAGTTTCGCCAATCCATATTCTAATAAAGAAACTGGTAAACCTTCTGACTTAGAGGACAAAGCCCCAATTGTAGCTTGGTTAAGTATGTTTTCTATATCTAAACACAAACCATATAAAAAAACAGAATTCTCTAAACTTTTTTCTAAAATAAATTGTTTTATTTTTTTTGAATAATTGTCATTAAAATCCTTACCTATAATATGTATGGTCCAGTCGGTGTATTTACTATGTATTTTATTAAATGATTCTAAAAGGTTTAGATGATCTTTAACTTCTCTCAAAGAAGCCAAAATTACAATTCTTTTATTTTCTTTCCCAAGTAACTGTGTTGTTTTATTTTTATTTATAAATTGAGGAAAATTATCTAATTTTATTGATTTTTTATGTTTTAGTTCGTTTTTTGCCCAAATATTAAGTTCTTCATTAACGCTAATAATTCCGTCAAAAAAAAGACTCATAAACTTAATTATAAAAAATTTAAATCCTTTTAAATTCACATAATTACCGGTGTGGTTATGCCAAATTATTTTTACTTTAGGATAGATAATCTTTACACAAAAGGCAAAAAAATAAGATGTAGTATGAGCATGAATAATACCAATATTATTTTTCTTTAAATACTTCTTAAATCTAATAATTGCAGAAAAATCGATACTTTTTTTTCTTTCTAAAAATAAAAACCCTATATTTTCTTTGAAATTATTTTTTAAAACTCCTTCTTTTCTTGTTGTACATAAATGTGAATTTATACCTTCATCACCAAGAGCGTTTACAATATTAACAGCTAACACTTCTGCTCCACCTGCATCTAAAGAATCTATAAGCTGTATAACTCCTATTTTATGCATTTAAAAGTATTTTTTTTATTTCTGATGAAAATTTTTCTAAAGTATATTGTTGCGACCATTTTTTAGCTTCTAAAACTTGTTTTTGATAGCCATCTTTGTTTTTGATATAGTTTTCAATAACAGTCACAATTTCATTTTCTTTTACATTACTTTCTACTATGGTTCCTCTAGTTCCAGAACCTAACATACTATCAATACAAGAAACTTTAGATGAAATAGGTAAGCAACTCCAAAACATGGCTTCTGCAACTACTTTTGGCCAACCTTCAGATTTAGAAATGAAAATTAAAAAATGCGCTTTTTGAAACCCTTTTTTAACGACTTCTTTAGATTGATTGCCATGTAAAATAATATTGTCTTCGAGATTATTTTGTTCAACATATTCTTGAACTTTTAAAAACTCTCCCCCATGACCATACATATTTAACTGTGCTTTTATATTATTTGCTAAAAGTTTTTCTATAACTTTAACGCTTAACAACGGTTGTTTTCCCTCTGTAAAAGCACCAACAAAGATAAAATTAATTTTAGAAGAAAAATCTTTTTTAGGTACTTCTATAATTTCATCATTCACATAAGATGCTGTAAAAAATGGAACAATATTCTTTGATTGATTCTCCCATTCTCCATACACCAAAACTTTACAATTTTTAGTTAAAAAAGTATTTGAAATTATCCATTTTTGAATTCGATAACTTACTGGTTGTTTACTTTTAGGATCCCAATTACCTGCATATTTTACCGTTTTGGGTTTAGAAGGGAATAAAATTTGCACAAAACAACCTAATAAACCTACATTACCAGGGCAACGTAAATGAATGTGATCTGCCCAAAAACAAGCCTTTATAATTTGAATTAAAATGAACGGAATTTTAAATATAGAAACTAATTTAGTTTTTAAAGACAATACATTAAAACTAGGAATTTCCTTTAAATGAATATTACTTCCTTTATAAGCTACTTCAATAGCTTTCATTTTTTCTTCGGATATAGGGGCTACTATTCTAGTTTCAGAAACATTTTCTAGCCAAAGATTCATTTCACGAACATAAGGTTCGTAAGCAAAGAGTTTTTCATTCTTCCTTTTATGTAAAGTATGTGTTATAATCGCAAACTTCATACTTTTAATGGTTTGTTAAAAATTAAACTAATCCACCCCATTTTTCTACCCAAAGCTTCTGTAAATGCTTCTTTTTTCTTATTTCCTTTTAAGCAATTAGAAAAACGAATTGTCATTAATAGCAATACAGTAGCATTCCATTTTAATCTTGCTTTTAAAGATGGCTTAGGAAATTTTGTTCGCCAAACATACCACCCATTTCTAATTACCATTTTTCCGTAAGAATACTTATTGGGCCTTCCTCCGTCTTCATGATAATGATGCAAAGTAGCTGATGTATTTACATATAAATTATAGGTTTTAGAAACCCTTAAACAATATTCTAAATCTTCATACAAACCATAGCCTTGAAAATATTCTGAGAATTTTATGGTATCTACCACTTCCTTTTTAAAGGAAGAAACGCCTCCCATAAAATATTCTGCATTATAGATTTTATTGTTTGGAGGTAAACTTCCTACAGAAAATCCGTTTGAAAATTCTGGCATTAAACAAGGTGCTTTATCAGATAATAATCCTAATCGTTTTCGTAAAACATTTCTACTTCCTAAATTTCTAACATAACCATCAATTTCATACTCTTTAAAACTTGGCTTATCACCTTTGTTTAAACCCCTCCATTTAACTTCATTTAAAATATAACCTCCAACTCCACCAGCTGCTGGATATACTTTATATGTATCCATTAAATTTTTAAAATACGGTTCTTCTAAAATAATATCATCATCTAAAAAACAAACAACTTCTATATTTTCTGATACTCTATCAATACCAAAATTACGTTGTTTTGTTAATCCCCTATTTGCATCATCAACTTTAAAATAGTTAAGGTTTTTAAACTTATTTTCCTTTAAAACAATGGTTGTTTTATCATCTGTAGAACCATCAATAATTAAAATCTCATTAGGATACAACTCTTGTTTTTCTACAGATTTTAGCAACTTTATAATTGCTTCTGGACGCATGTAGGTGCAAATAATTAAACTAAATTTCATCTATTAAAGTTTAATATGATTATACAGTTTAATATTCTCTATTATTATCTTATTCATATCAAATACATCTACAATTCTTTGTCTCGCATTTCTAGCCATTTTATCCGCTTCTTCAGGATTATTTAGTAAAGTTAAAGTCTTATTTTTAAAATCTTCTGTATTTGTAGGATCAATCATAAAACCAGTAACTCCATCAATCATTAATTCTTTAGCCCAACCTATATTAGAGGTTATTAGCTTTTTTTCCATAGACATGGCTTCTAACCAAGTCATAGGAAAAGCCTCTGCAAAACTAGGTAACAAAACCACTTCTGCTTGTTGTATATAATTTATTACTTGGTTATAAGGAACAGCTTCTACATAGCTTACTTTTTGTTTTGCTTTTTCTGAAAGAAAATCTTCTATCATACTTAAAGTAGAGGCTCTTGTAAATATATCTTTATTATCTTTCCCTAACAAAACAAGAGTAACCTCCTCATCTACTGCTACTAATTCATTAAACATTTTGGCTATTTCCAACACTCCTTTTTTACGAATAAGAGTACCAAAATACAAGAGTGACCTTGCTTTTATCTGTTGATGATTGGGATTAAACCCACAAGAAGAAATAGCATTGTAAATTGTATCTATTTCTTTCTTAACACCAAACAATTCTTTTGTTTTTAAACCAACAAAACTGCTTACCCCAATAATTCTATCAGCTCCATTAAGTGCTGCTTTTTCAAAAAACTTATTCTTCTTTTTAACAGGTCTATTTTCTAAATCACAAAAATAAGTATCAGATCCATGCAAACGTATTAGCAATGGGCACTTAAAATTCATAAACGCAGTAAAACCTGTCCATTCGGGAGCTTCAATTACCTCTATCTTATTTTTTAAAATAATTTTATTTACATACTTATTAAAAACCCTTCTATTTGTATACCAAGTAATTCCTTTTACCCTTTTTTTAATAACAAAATGAATTTCAATTCCATTTTCGTTATAAACCTCAGCTTTATTTTGGCTATGAACAAAAACGGTGACTCTTTCTCCTTTTTTAACCAATTCATCTGCTAAGTTTTTTGTAAACGTCCCAATTCCGCCAATACTTCCTTTAAAGTTGGGGTGTGGGTATTCTGGAGTAATAAAAGCAATATGCATATTTTAAATTATTTCATTTAATACATTCATATAATTAGTAGCAAAACCTTCTATTGGATGCTTCACAATAGTTTCTGCCCATTTTTGTTGTTTTACGATTGCTGTTTTATTTTCTGCGGATATTCTTTTAAAAATTTCCGTAAAGTCATTCTTACTTTTAAGATGATAAATTGCGTTATTATATTCTTTTAAACTTTTAAAATGAACCAATTTATAAATTTCATCAATAGAAAATAAAGGAGAACTATTTTTAACCGTATAATCTAAATAAAAAGCAAGTTTACCTAATAAAGTTGCATCTAACCCCATGGTAGAGCCAACATTAACCATAGCATCTGTATAATATAATGTAGAAAATAAAACTTGAGAAGCATTAAATTTAGACTCTTTTTGATGTATCACTCTAGTAACATCTTTAGGCTTTTCTTTTAATAAAGCATCAAATCGATTAGAACCTTCAGTTGGGTGAGGTCTAAATATTATATGAATATTCTCTTCATTTATAGAATTGTATTTTTTTACTTCTACAATTAAATCTTCTAAATATTGAGGTTCATCTTGCCCAATAGCTTTAAAGTTTGCCGAAAAACAAATATAAAATTTAGCTTTTGGAATTTTAAATTCATTGAAAAAATCTTCTTTGTGTATTAACTTCTGATTAGAATTATAATCATGAAATTGAGGTGTACCAGTTGTAAAAATAGTATCTACTTTTACATTAGGATAATAATCTAACAATTCATTTTTCATGTAATCACTCCAAACTGCATAATAATCTGCATTTACTAGTTTGTTACCTTTAACAATATTATCCCAAGAATGAATAGAACTTAATACCGGTAATTCTATCTTGTTTGCTGCTAATGAAATACCTAAAGTTATGCTCGTAGATTGATGCGTTATTAATAAAATATCTGGATTTTCTTCTTTTAAAATTTTAGTAGCTTCTTTAAAAAAACGTGTTTTTTCCACATAACTATTCAGTTTATTTTCTAAAAATGAAATTCCTTTATCTGATTTAAAAAAATTAGAAAATAAAAGAATGCTTTTAAATTTTAATATATTTTTAAAACCTTGTACTCTTTTAAATCGCCTATAATAAGTATGTGTACGTTGTTTCTTCGTTTTATCGGAATACTTTAAACTCGCTTTTTCTTTTAAATACTTTAAATATTCAATTTTACCATTAAAATCTAAAGAAGGTAATTGAATTGAAGGAAAACGAGTTTCTCCATCATACCAAATCTTTAAATCGTATTTGTCATGTAATGATTTTAAAACACCCGAGTTTTCATAATTCTCATAATTAGACTTATTTACAAAAACAATTACTACTTTTTTCTTTTTAATTGACATTGCTCGCTTTATTTTTAAAATTGCTTAAAAATAATAATAGAGAGATTAATCTATGTAAAAAATAAATTCCCCTTCCTGGGTCTTTAATCTGTTCTTTACACAATTCTATAGTAGCTTCTTTGTCTAAAAATTCTTTTAAAACATCAAAGTTTTCTTCAATGATTTTAATATAAATAGCACCAATATAGGTTGTAAACCTATGATTCCAATCTTGTACCGTAGTATCTGTTTTTTCTAATGGAAATTTAAAATATTTTTCTAAGGAATTGTTAGACTTTAAAATTATTTGATGATGTAAATTATCATCTATAAAATTACTTTTCTCCAGTCCATAACTATGTTTCATAAAGTTATAAGCCAAAAAAGGTGATGTTTTATCTGCATAAACATTAAGTATTTTATGTCTATTTCCAAAATTACCAGGCATTCTTGCTTGCCTGTAAAAGTTAATAGAAATAGCACTATTTTCATCCTTACAATACGTATCTTCTAATAAACCTAAAAGCTCGCTTCTTTGTGTAGAAAACAACTTTTTATGCTTATCATTTATAACTTTGTTTACAAAAATATCTGGAGTTAAATATTCATCAAACTGTTCTTTATTAGATAAGTTATGATCTAACAAAAGACGTACACAAGCACCAGCTTCTCCCATAAGGTAATTGCTGTTATCTGGAATGTTAGATGCAAAACTAACCATATCTACATATGATAAAGTAGATAAACCTCCTGAAATATTTGAGATGCTATTCGCAAAATTTAAAAAATTAACTTCACTTACATTATCAAAATTTTTAAATGGAAGATTTAGTTTTTTACTTATAATTTTTCCTTGCTTCACATCTGCAGCATCTTCACTTCCAAAATTACAAAGCTCTATATTATTTTTATCTTTTAAAGTACTTAAAATTGTTAAACAATCTCTACCTGCTGTTATACCAACAGTAACGTTTTTAAATTTATTAGACTCTTTTGCAAAAGCTTTAATTGCTTTATTTAAGTTAGGTTTACTTTCTAAAAAAGTAAATTTATCCTCAACTATTTCATTACCTTTTATAGTATATTTAATAGCTGCTTTTACTTTTTTTAATTCTTTATATAATTCTGGAAAAGGGTCTACTCTATAGCCAAAAGTAAGTTGAGAAAACAAACCTAAAGGAGCTATCGTTAACTCTTGTTCTAGTTTTTCTATCTTATAGTAATTTTCAAAAAACACAAAAGAAGCATCCTTTTTTAAATAGTAAAAAGCACCAATACCTAAAGCATCAGAAAACACTTCAGTCTTCTTGTTTTTTTTGTCATGTACAAAAACCTGAAAAATTCCATCTAAATTTGAAAGATTCGATTTTAATACTTTTCCTTTACTAGAAATAACATTTGAGATAAACTTTTTAAATTGCTTTTTTTTATTATCCGAAGAAATTAATAAAAAAACAAAACCACCTGTTTTACAACTTAAATGCTTACTCCCTTTTAAATCTTTTTTGGGTTTAAAAAAGGTGTATTTAAACTTATTTTTAGAAATAGTTACATGCGTATTAATTGCTTTTTTTATGACTACATTCATACTTTAACTATTTATTTTTTAATATACTTTCTGCTTTTTCCCAATCTTTTAAAGTATCTATATTTACATAATCTTCTTTAGGAGTAACCATAAAAGCCATACTATCGCCGAATAAAGAATTATGCTCTTCAATAACGTTCGTTTTTGTTAAATAAACACTTCCATCTCTATGATATGTTATTGGTAATTCTTGTCTTCTAGAAATAATGTTTTTTTCTCCTGTAGTAATTTTTAAATTCCCTTCATCATTCATTTTAAATGTCCAATGAGGGTTGTATTCATGTGGTACTTCTTGCACTGATACTAATGAATCTGTTCCTTTTTTTACAAATTTGTTAATCGCTTCATCTAAGAACTCTAATGTTCTAAAAGGGCTTGTTACTTGTAATAAACATACAGCATCAAAATGTTCTCCTTTATCTTTATAAAACTGCAGTGCATGCTTTATTACTGGTAAAGTAGGTGATGCATCTTCAGCTAAGTTTGAGGGTCTTTTAAAAGGTACTTCAACACCTAATTCTTTTGCAATAGCTATAATAGCATCATCATCAGAACTTAAAACTACTTTAGATAAATATTTAGAAGCCAAAGCGATTTCTGATGTATATTGCAGTAAAGGTTTTTTTCCTAGTAATTTTATATTTTTACCAGGAACTCCTTTAGATCCGCCTCTTGCAGGTATTAAACCAAGAATTCTCATTAATACGTAATTGTTTTATGAAATAATAAAGGGATCTCTGCTAAAACGTCTGCTATTTTTTCTCCTGAATTACCATCGCCATAAATTGCCGAAGAAGTAATATTTTTATTATTAATTTGGACTAATATAGCGTCTTTTATAGTGTCTTTTTCATAAGCAACATCCAATACATTATCTCCTCTTTCTCTTCTATTTTGACGACTTCCTAAGTTAACAACAGGAACTCCTAAATAAGAACATTCTCTAATACCAACACTAGAATTCCCTATTAAACATTTAGAATTTACTAACAATCTTAAAAAATCATGAGGTTCCATGTTTTTAAAGAAATGAATGTTTTGAGGTTTATTTATTTCTCTAAATTGTCTAATTCCGCTTGATGTTCCGTCTGAACCAGCATCTACATTTGGCCAAAACCAAAAAGTAGGAATATCTAATTCTGCAACGGCATGTAATGTTTTTAAAACATCAGATTTTGCTGCCTTATATTCCGTTGTAACCGGATGTTGCATTACAACAATATATCCTTTTTCTTTCCATTCTAAAGAAGTACCTACTCCTCCGTATTTCTCTATTGGATTAAAATCTAATAAAGGTTTTTCTTTAATTTCTTTTGCTAAATCTATAGATGGACAACCGGTATTTATTACATAATCTGGACTTTCGCCTAACTTTATGACACGCTTTTTTGCATCTTCTGATGCTACCAAATGAATATCTGCTAACTTGGTATTTGCATGTCTCACCTTTTCATCGATATTACCTGTTACCTCTCCTCCTTGTATGTGTACTAAAGGTATATTTTGATAAGCAGCCGCAATAGAAGTTGCAATCGTTTCAAACCGATCTGCAATAGTAATTACAGCATCTGGTTTTAAATTATAGAAAACCGTTGCCAATTCCATGACACCTAAACCAGTAGTTTTAGCCATGGCCGTAGGGTTTTCTCCCTCTAAAACCATAAACACTTTTTCATCAATATGAAAACCATCTTTTTCAATAAAATCTACGGCATTACCATATCTACCTAACAAAGCAGAACCTGCAATAACTAATTGTAATTCTAATTTAGGATGATTTTTTATAGCTGTAAGTGCTGTTTTAATTCTACTGTAAGATGGTCTTGCAGTTACAACAACACAAATTTTTCTCTTTAACATATTATTCTTTTAAATCGTTAAAAGTTAAAAAGTCCCATTTATTTAGATCTTTGTTTAACTCTTTACCAATTATACGTTGATAATCGCTGGCTAAAATACCAAATCCCTTTGGTTTTTTTGCTTCAAGATCTGAAAATTTTATAACGTGTCCTTCAGTTAAATCTTTATTAATTGCCAAAGATTTTTCGAAAATCTGTTTTAATTCTTTAAAATTAGAATTATCGTTTTTATCGATAGGATTATTTAAAGCCTTTTTGATATTTCTTACTGCTTTTACTAACTTTTTAGTTTCCTTAAAGTTTAAAGAAGCTTTGGCATCTGGCCCAAACATTTCATTATTAAAAACAACATGAAATTCTAAAATATCTGCACCTAAAGCAACCGCTGCAATACTTGCTTCAATTGAAGAGGAATGATCAGAAAAACCAACAACAACATTGTATCTTTCTTTTAATTCTTTAAGTACATTAAAACCAAATTGCGATGGTTTTGTTGGGTAAGCAGTTGTACATTGTAAAATAGAATAATTAGCATTTCTATTTTTTAAGAATGCAACGGTTTTGTCTAACTCTTCAAAAGAACTCATTCCAGAAGAAATTATGATAGGCTTACCTGTCTGAATAATTTTCTCTAATAAAACAAAGTTATTAACCTCTCCAGAACCTATCTTATAACGCTTTACGCCCACTTCTTCTAACAAATCTACCGCAGTATTACTAAACGGAGAACTGATAAATTCTAAACTAACTTTATCACAATGGGCTTTTATTTCTTTCCACTGTTCTAAAGTAAATTCCATTCTTTTCCAATAATCATAACGCGTTTTATCTTCAAAAGAAAAATTTACACGAAAAGGCTCTTCTAAACTACTTTCTGCTTCTGCAATATGGGTCTGAAATTTTATAGCATTACAACCTGTTTTAGCTACAGCATCTATATAAGAATGTGCTAAACCTAAACTTCCATCATGTGCTTGTGCAATTTCTGCAATTATAAATGTCTCTTTCATTATAGTTTGTCTAAAAACGTTTTTAAATTTTCTTTTTGTGATAGTGCTGTAAAGTGATTTTTAAATAACTTTTTACCTTCAATAGCTATTTCACTACCCTTATCACTACTTTTATATAAGGCAACAATCTTTGTGCTCATATCTAATAAATCATCACATAAAACAGCATTTTCTACTGTAACTTCTGGGTAACATTCTACCGCTGCTTTTGTTGAAACTAAAACTTGCTTGTAGTTAAAAACTACCGGAACCCTTGTTCTTGTTCCTGTATTAAATTCCCAAGGAATAATATGAAAATCTCCAGGCAAAAGAACAGCATCTAATTCTTTAACAAAACCCAATGAAACAATTTGACTGTCTGAATTAATAATGTCCAATAGATTTTTAGAGGCTCCTTTTAATTTTCCAATAACCACCAATTCCACATTAGGGATTTCTGCCTTTATAATATCCCAACAAACAGTAATAAACCTTTCTAAACCGATTCTGTTTGCTGTTGTTCCCATACCTCCTAAATGTACTATTCTAGGAAATTTACTTGGTTTTATATCTGATTCTATATTTATATAAGTTGTTGGTAAATAAAGTGCATTTTTTTGATGTTCTAAAACTTCATTTGTTTCTGTATAAGAACCAGAAACTACACCAGATACACTTTTAATTAAGTTGATTTCAACTCGTTTCTTTTGATACGTATGAAAACGTTTCTTTAAATTCTGATTAGGACTTCTTAGTTTTGCTAATTTATATTCCCAATCATGATGACTATAAATACTTGGTGTTTTTAAATTAAAAGCAGCAATCATAATTGCATTCCATCTCCATTCCGCCCAAACAAAATCGATTTTATGTTTTAAAATAATGTCCTCAAAAAAAAATTTATTTTCATTATTGATAAAATAATATTCGAATTTTGTAGGATTAAAAACAGCTTCTCCTAATCGTTTTAATCCTTTATTTGGTTTCTTTTTTACAACAGAGTAAGATACAATTGTATCTATTTTATCTCTAACATCATTATAATCTTCATCATTAAAAACACTTACATCATTCCATTGTGTCGCTAATAATATAATTCTATAACCTAAAGCATGTAGTAAATCTACATGACTATAGTACACAGAAGCTCCACCACTGGAGTTTAAATCTATTTTACTATTATTTACAACAAATAAAACTGTTTTTAAGCTCATGTTATACTGTTAAAGTTTATTCTCAATTTTAGAATAGGCATCTAAAACCTTTTTTCTAATTACATTATACTCTAATTTAGTAGCAATTTCTTGATTTAATAAAAATGCACTATCTAATAATTCTTCATTATTTAATACCTTAGATATTAACTTAGAAATTTCAATAGCATCTTCTGGGTTTTGAATTAAAAATCCATTTTCACCATCTTTTATATAATCTTCAGAAACACCTCCAGGATTAGATTGTATTGGAAAAGCACCTAAAATAATAGCTTCTAAAAGTGTGTTTGGTATGCCGTCTGAAATATTATTTCCAATTGCTATTTTAGCTTTTGCAAATAACGTTAATAATTCAGTCTGACTTACTTCTTTTTTCCGACTAATATATTCTATATTCCATCCGTTACTGTTCATTTCTGTAATCTTATCGAGAACATTATCATGAGCAGAATATACTAAAATCTTATAATTTACTAAATCTTTCTTTATAAAATCTAATGCTTTTAAAACCACTAAAGCTCTACCTGCCCAATGATGATATCCTTTAATTATGATTAAATTTTCTTTTTTTATTTGAGTAACACTTTCTTTTATTTTTTCTAATTGATAACCTCCTCCTCCAGGAAAAACACCTGCAACTTCATTTATAAACCCTAACTTTTTAGCGATATCAATATCTCTATGATTATCAACAAATAAATAATTCAAATTAAAAAGAACTTGCTTTATCTTTTGTTGATGTTTTTTTTCATTTTGATATAAATACAAGTCACTTCCCCAAGAAAAATAAGCCCATTTAAAATGGATTTTTTTTCTAACTTTTAACAAAGGATATGTTTGTGATTGCATCTCTAAAGAATGTACCAAATCTGGTTTGAGTTCTTTAATCAATGCCTCTAGTTTTTCTGAAGCTGTTACTTTTAAATACGGTTCTATTTTATTAAAAACACTTGGCATTTTTTTTTCAAGAAAATATTCACCTTTTAAATAAGGTACTTTTCTTTTACTCCAACCCGTAATATTATTCGTCCACAATAAATCTTTATGAATAGGTCTATCTAAGCAATCGAAAACATAAATTTCATGTTCTGTATCTTTTAATTGATTGATCCACCTAGCTGCATGGATATATTGAAGACAAACGAAAAGGATTTTCATAAACTAAGTTTTAAAATACTATCTAATTTTTTGGTAAATAACTTTGCTCCTTTTACGTTTAAATGATCTGAATTTTCAAAATATTTATTTTGTTTTATATTAATTTTTTTTGCCTTTAAAATATAGCTATTATATTTAATAATTGAATCAACCTTTTTTTCAATAAACTTATGGTAACTTGTATTTGAAAACTTATAATAATCTGGGTGGTAAGGAGGAACTACAAAAATCACTTTAAAATTATGGTCTTTAGTTAATTCGTCTATTTTTTTTACAAATGATAAATTAAAATCAATATGATTAACACTATCTAAATATCTACCTTCCATCGCTTTTATTCTCTCTTTAGTCTCAACTAGATTATTGTTATAACTATTTTTATTTGCCCTCCACCCCTTTTTAGAAATAGAAAGATTATTATTTTTCTTAGACCCTAAGAACAAATTGTCTACCAATTCTTTAAAAGGATTATTTAATAACAATAAATTATCATAAAAATTTTGATTATATTTTTTCAAATTAAAATATCTATAGTATAATCTCTTTTCTTGAGAAGACAGACTTCCGGATAGCAATGTGTAATGAGAAATAGGTATAATTACGTATTTAACATTTTGTAACTTACTTAAATTCTCTTTTAAAAGATAGTAATCAGTCTCTATCTTTCTTCCTTTATTTGCTATATTAATCATTTTAAAAGAAGATTCATCTGGGTTAATTCCAAAAAAAGTGTGTGAATTCCCTAAAATAATCACTTCTACATCTTCTATATTATTTAATAATTTATATTTTATTGTCATCTGATTATTGTTCATTGGAAAAATAAAATATTCAAAAACAATAAATATTAATAATAATATTATTATTAAAGATGACATTTTTATTATAAATTTTTTCATAAAAATTATTTTCTAAAAGGCTTGTAATAGTATTTAGTAGATAATTCAAACATTTCCTTATCTCCTTTACTATCTCCAAAAGAAAAAACTTCATCGTAATTTGTTAAAGTAACAACTTTACTTATACGATTTACCTTCTCAATACCTTTACAATTTTCCCCTTTAAAAAAACCAGTAAACACATTGTTTTCATACTCAAGTTGTGTACACAAAAGATTAACCCCCATACGATTCGAAAAATCTGACAACCATACATCTAGTGAAGCCGATACTATAAAAACATCACTTTTATCCGAATTAATAGCGCTTAAGAATTCTAAAAATTTCGGCCTAATTATACTATCTAAATTTTTTCTTGAATATTCAACTCCTATCTTCTCAATTTCTTCTTTAGTTTTATTTTTTAAAAAAATTGAAAGCAAAAGCTCTTTCACTTCAGATTTTTTTTTACAAGTTAAACTCAAAAAAAATATTTTAAAAAAATTTCTAAATAACTTCAAAAATATATCCTTATTAGAGAAACTGTTTTTCACAAAATGAACAAAAGAATCTTTAGTCGTTATTGTGCCGTCAAAATCGAATAGATAAAGTGTTCTTCTCATTTTATTTTTTTTCAATCCATAATTCATTATTAAATTTTTCTGGATTTTTTAGAGTTTTAACATCTACTACTTCAAAAATAATATTATACTCATTAAACAAAACTTTATTGCCTAAGTATGCCCCAAAATCAACTTTATATTCTTTTCCTGATGTAGATAATTCCATTAATTTATGCTTTAGTGTAATAGAATCTTTATAACGTAAGCCTAAAGAAACTACGAGTGTTAAACAAGCATTAATTGCTACCAAAACAAATAACAAACCTAATCCTTTTGTCTGCTTTTTATATCTATCGATAGAAAGAAATAAAAACAATGGAACTAGCCAAAAATAAGGTGTATAACGAAGCCACCAACCCGCTTGATTTAGAAGCATTAAACCAAAAATAACAGCTATTAAAAATTCATACTCAGAAAATTGAAATTGCTTTCTTACTCTTAAAATTCCTAATAAATAATACAAAACAGAGCTAATTAAGATTCCTCCCCACCAAACACCAAAACTACCAAGTCTTGGCCCTCCATTTCTCATTTTTTGTAACTCATTAAAAGTAAATGAAAAAGGTATTTTTAGTTGAGAATCACTTCTATTTCCTATTGAAACAAAATTTGTATAAATTAACTTGTTAAATCTATTTTTTTCTTTTAAAACATCTGGAATATAATAAGTTGCTATATCTACTTTTTCTTTTCCCATTAAAGGATAAAAAAAATGTCCTTTTTCTATAAAGTTCTTACCATAAGGAGTTAGCAAAAAAGGACTTATTAATAAACTTAAGAATAATAACTTTTTTAAAATTATTATTTTATTTTCTTTTTCAAAAAAGATTAACTGTAATAAAAACAATAAACAAAGTACTACTCCAAATATAAGTCCTGTAAATTTGACATTTATTAATAAAACTAAACTTAATAAAAAATCTATTAAATAGGTTTTTCTTTTTTTACTTAAAACGTAAGTAAAAAAAGAAATAATTGTTGTAGCATATAAAAAACCATCATTTAAATTTGTAGTTAGTTGAATTAATACAACTGGGTTACAAGCTATAATAAAAGCAATAATAAAAGCTTTTTTCTTTTTATATTTTTCTTTAAAAAACAAAAAGGAATAAAAAAATGAAAGTATACAAAAAAGAATATTAACTGATTTTGCTGTAGTAATAGAATTTGTAATATTATAAAAAAAAGAAGCTAATACCTCATACGATCTAGGGTAATGATTAACCCATAAACTCTGAGAGTTTGACATCTTAATCGATTCATAAACTGGATTCCATCCATTAGAAATTTGTATCATTATTTCTTGATGATAAGCTTGTCCATCAAAAGTAAGATCGATATATTGATAAGAAATAAAAACTGTAAATAATATAAAAACTATATTTATTGCATTGATTATCAAAAAATCCTTTTTTATCTGTAAAATAAAATTAGAAATTATTAAACTAAAGATTCCAATAATATAAAAAACATTATTTGTAGCTTTCCCTCCAAAAATAAAAAACAATCCTAAAATAGTAAAAACACCACTTATAAAAATAAAATTTAATCTTGTACTTCGTTCTATTAATAATGAGGTCTTAAATTTAGATTTCATTTTAAAATTAAATTTTATATATTAAAAAATAATAAGTAGTTAACCAACATAGTATAATTATAAAAATAAATTTATCTTCAAAAAGGAATTTAACAGGTGATTCTGTATTATTTTTAATTAAAGTTTGTTGTAAATGTCTTAACATACCTAAAGCTACAAATATGGTTGTTATATATAGATGCTCATTAGAAAACCTTTGAACAACCGAAACATCGATGGTATACATCATATAACAAACAATGGTGACTGCCAAAATAACAACCATTGAAAAAGTTAAATATTCTTCTGAATATTCCTTTAAAACTTTTCTAGTTTTTATAGCTTTAGTATTTAAAATCTCACCTCTTCGTTTAGATAATATAATATATAGTGCTCCGAAAAAAATGAGGCTCACAATCCACTTAGAAGGAATAACATCTATTTCTTCTGCTCCTACTATAACACGTATTACAAACCCTAAAGCAACAATAAATAATTCTAAAACAGCAATTGTTTTTAAATGTAATGAATACATCAAATTTAGAATTAAATATAAACTGGTAACAAAAACAGTAATTGGTTTTAAGTAAAAAGAACCCGTAATTAACAGCATTAAAAGTAAAACTAATAATAAAAAAGCGCCTTTTATAGAAACAGCGCCACTGGCCAAGGGTCTTTCTTTTTTTTCTGGATGTAATTGATCACTTTCTTTATCTTTTAAATCATTAATGATATATACAACACTTGCCGCTAAGGAAAAATAAAAAAACAAAAATATTAAAATATAAATATTTTCTAAACTTTGAACTTTTCCTGAAAAAAAAGCTGGAAAAAATATCAAAACATTTTTTATCCAATGCTTGGGTCTCATTAAAACTACATAATCTTTTATCATTGAAAATAATTTATTTTATGTTTTTTCTCAAAATACTATCTATTTTCTTAGTATACAATGTAGCTCCCTTAGCATTTAAATGATCTGAATTCTCATAAAAGTCTAAGTCTGTTGGCATAAACATATTTGACTCTATAATAGTTAAATCTTTAAAATTATCTTTTAAAATCCCTTTTATTATACCTGTATACTTGCTTTTTGTAAGTGAGTAAAAATACTCGGAATAAGGAGGTAATACAACAAATAATTGAATTTCTTTATCTGAACAAAAATCAATTAAGTCTTGTAAACGATTTATATTTTTAGAAATCACTTTTTTATGATGAATTGATTGCTCTAAATTATTAATTTTGCTTTTTATCTGAGAGTCAGCCTCAAAGCTCACATTATTTGCTCTCCAACCTAATTTAGAAAAGTAGCTTTTTTTAGTAAATGGGTTTAAGAAACTGTTATCAATTAATTCTTTATAAGGTTCGTTTATCAATAAACTATTTTTATAAATTCCTTGATTATAGTTTTCTAATTTATAAAATCTGTAATACAACCTTTTCTGTTTAATATGATCCTTAGAGAAATTATTTAACTCTGTGAATAATGAATAAAAAGATACCGGAATAATAACAGCTTTTAATGATTCAATATGATCTAAATATTTCATCAAAATATCCACATCAGTTTCTAGTTCCCTTCCTTTATTAGCTATATTGATGGTCTTAAAAGAAAGACTATCTGCTTTAACACCAAATAATAAATGTGAATTTCCGGCAACAACAACTTCAACATTTTCTTCTTGAAATAAATTGTATTTATAAGAAAATGGATTACTATTTTTTTGAAAAACAAGATATTCTAGAATTATAAAAATAATTCCTAAAAACAATAAAAGTGCTATTAATTTCAATAAAAAATTTCTCATATATTAAAATTGAAAATAAATAAAAGAAGTTTTATTTGAATCTGATGAGTAATACAAAATCATAAAAATAAACAAGATATAAAACACATACCTAAACTTGTTTTTAAAAACAACTACAATTTCATCTCTTCTAGAAAGCCATTCAATTAAAATAAAGATAAACAATACCGGAAACATTCTTTTTTGACGAATAACTGACGGTAAAAAATTAGAAATATCAAATATGCTACCAATATACTGTATCGCTTCTGTTATTGTTTCTGCTCTAAAAAACACCCATGCTAAACAAGTAACTGAAAAGGTTGCTATAATGCTTAAAATGTCTTTTATGGAAGTGTTTTTATGATTGACATCAATATTTTTTCTATTTCTATTAGTTAATAACAAAGGAACAAATAACAACGCATTTATAATTCCCCAAGCAATAAATGTCCAATTAGCACCATGCCAAAAACCACTAACCAAAAAGATTATAAAAACGTTTCTTAACTGAAATGTTTTAGAACCTTTAGAACCTCCTAAAGGAATATACACATAATCTCTAAACCAAGTGGTTAAAGAAATATGCCAATTACGCCAAAACTCGGCAATATCTCTAGAAAAATATGGATATTTAAAATTCCGCATTAAATCGAACCCAAATAATCTAGCTGTACCAATAGCTATATCTGAATACCCACTAAAATCCCCATAAATTTGAAAGGCAAAAAATACTGCTCCAATAATTAATGTTAGTCCAGATTGTTCTTGATAATTATCAAAAATCTGATTTACATAAACAGCACAATTATCAGCAATAACCACTTTTTTAACCAACCCCCATAAAATTAACTTCATACCTGAAACGGCATAATTATAATCAAACTTTCTTTCTTTATGAAATTGAGGTAGTAAATTAGTTGCTCTTTCAATTGGGCCTGCAACTAATTGAGGAAAAAAAGAAACAAAGCTAGCAAAAGAAACAAAGTTATTTGATGGCGTTAACTTTTTTTGATATACATCTATCGTATAACTTAATGTTTGAAATGTATAAAAAGATATCCCAACTGGTAAAATAATCTGTAAGCTAGAAACATTCATTTGAATACCTAACTGTTGAAACCCAATAACAAAGTTTTCTATAAAAAAATTGTAGTATTTAAAGAAACCTAACATACCTAAATTAAAAAAGAGACTTAATCCTAATGCCCATTTTCTTTTTCTTTTTTCATCAGTAATTTCTAAGTATTTACCTATCGAAAAATCGACAAGAGTACTTAAAAAGATTAAGGACAAAAATCGCCAATCCCACCAACCGTAAAAAATATAACTGGCTAATAAAATTAAGATATTTTGTTGCTTCGTTTTTTTAAAAACAAACCAATACAAAACAAAAACAATAATCAAAAAGATTAAAAATTCGATGGAGTTAAAAAGCATAAATTAAGCTTGGTAAAGTTTATTAAAAATTTAGAAATAATTATTTTTTAAATATGCACGCTGAATAAAGTTATTAGTTCAAAAAAAATTACATTTTAATCCATTCATTTGGAATTATATCATCATCCTCTGAACCATTACACCATTTTTTTGGTCCTATTATAATTTTTTTTGAATTTTCTATCAACCAAGCTCCCCACCAACTAAAAGTACTATTAGCTATAATACCGTGTTTAGCTTGAGTCATTAAATACATATCTTGCCACGAATTATCTCCATAGTTAAACTGAACGTAAGTAGCTGATTCAATATTTAAGTTTTCTTTAACCCATTCTTGATCATCTGAAAAAAAATAAAACCTTGGATTGTTAATACTCTTCGACAAATATTGTATAGATTTCTCATAATAACTCAAATTACAAATATTACCTAACGCTGTAACGTATTTTTCGCTTAGATAATCCCCTCTTCTAATATGGACAAATACACTATTACACTCTTGCATTTCTATAGCAAGTAATTTTGTGTCTTTAGACAATAAGTTTTTATTAAACTTAAAGCAGTCTCTAACTTCTTTTTTTGCATTTAGGAAATATTTCTCACTCTGCCATGTACCTAAATATAATTGATTTAATGATTTATTTTGATTAAATACTTTTTTATAAAAACAAAAACTTTTAGGTTCTGTAATAACCTCTAATTGAAGTATTTTGTATATTTTAAGTCTACGTCTTGATGAAAATTTCTTTAAGACTTTTATTAATAATTGTATATACCATTTATACCCATACGATTTATGTTCAGATTTATTTATAGAAAACAACTTCTCCAATTCATATCCCTGATGACCGTAAGAATGTGAATTATAATCCTCTGATACAAATACAAAAGTTTTATTGCCTTGTTTTCTAAAAGCCAGACAAAGAGCATAATCAAACATTTGATTACCTAAACCACCAGCAACATTTACAAGCTTCATATTTATTTTATAAATTATTTATTTTAAATTTAGAGCGTTTTTTTTTAAAACTCTTTCCTGAATGTTCCTCAATTCTCTCTTTATTATTATCCCTAAAATCATTTAACAGTTTAAGCTTTTAGGTTTTAAAATGGATTCCTTTATAGCTGATAATATCTTTCTTAAATATTTATAATTTATTTTTTGTTCGTGATTTACATTTTTCACTAACTCAACAAAACCTTTATTATACTTTCTTGCCCTAATATATTCAAACTCATTAAAATCTACCCATGATGCATCCCAAAGATGCACGGCATAACTATTTGCCGTTAAATAATTTTTATAATTATTTTTTTCTGAAGACTTATTGGACGGTAATGGATAGAAATAATCGGTAGGATAAACGATAATATCTTCTTTTTCTATTTTAGATAAAAAAAGATCATTATAATTATATGTTTTTTTAAACGTCTCAGTGATTATTTTAGGAATGGCAATGGAAAATAAGTTCACAAATCCTCCAATTTTTAAATTACTATACTTTTCTAAAATTTTAGAAATAAATAGATGGTTTTTAGTTGCTCCAAAAATAGCTGCATTAATAGTTAATTTATCTTCAATTCCAACAAACATTTTATTTTTTAAAAGTTCATCAAAGTTTTTTACGACCAACACATCTGTATCTAAATAAATACCTCCATATTCATATGTTTTTTGTAACCTAACATAATCAGAAACAAATGCCCATTTTTTTAATTTATAAGCACTTTTAACAAAGCGATGTTCAAATTTAGTGTTTTTTTCATTCCATTCCATAAACTGGTAATCTGGTAAATACTTTTTCCAAGAAGAAATACAGTCTTTTACCAAATCTGGTTTTGGTGCTCCGCCAAACCAACAATAATGTATTATTTTTGGAATCATTAATTAAATTTAAATCTATAATTAAACATAGCACTAAATTAGAGTTTTACTTTTTAAGGTTGTGAATAACTTATTGCTTTATGGATAATTAAATTATGTTTATTTTCCAAGATTCTACTTGAATTAAACACATTATCTTCTTTAACTTTTATAGAAAATGCATCTTCCAGTGCTTCAAAATTAGATAAACTTCCAAAGTAAATTGTTATGTAATATTCCCCCTCTCTGTAAATTGGAAAGTTAGATATAATTAAATTTACAATATTAGTTCCTTTAGTTATTTTAAGAGGAAAACCTACATGTAGATTATTAAACCTCATAATAGACTCTCTCTTGTTATTACAAATTCCTATACCTAATTCTGGAGCAAAATAATCTTCTTTTACATTATAAGTAAATTCTATTTTAAATTCAGAACCAGCTTTTATAATTCTTGTTTGTTTATTATTGCTAAAGGTTTTTATAGATTGTATTCCAAATTGTTTTTTAAAATCAAAAAAAGCGGTATCATTTTTTAATACTTTTTTCAAATTTAAACTTTCATATTGGTTGAGGACTTCTTCTATTTCACCTATACAAGAAACCTTACCATCTTCTAATAAAACACCTCTAAAACAAAGGCTTTTTATTGCAACTAAATCATGACTAACAAACAATACTGTTCTTCCATCACTATTAGAAATATCTTGCATCTTACCAATGGCTTTCTTTTGAAACTCTGCATCTCCAACAGCCAAAACCTCATCTACAATTAAAATATCTGGTTCTAAATGAGCTGCTACAGCAAAAGCCAAACGAACCTTCATTCCGCTAGAATAACGTTTTACAGGTGTATCTATATAACGTTCACAACCAGAAAACTCTACAATTTCATCTAATTTTTCAGAGATTTCTTTTTTAGTCATCCCTAAGATTGCACCATTTAAAAAAACATTTTCTCTCCCTGTCATTTCTGGATGAAAACCGGTACCAACTTCTAATAAAGAAGCAATTCTTCCTTTAGATTTGATAGAACCTGTAGTTGGGCCCGTTACTTTTGATAAAATCTTTAAAAGAGTAGATTTCCCTGCACCGTTTTTACCAATAATACCTAGAACTTCTCCTTTTTTAACTTCAAAATTAATATCTTTTAAAGCCCAAACATATTCAGATTCACCTTTTGTAGCCCTATTATTAGATTCTCCTACTTTTAAATATGGGTCTTCTTTACCTCTTATTTTTGCTAAAAACCGGTTAAAATCATGACTAATTGTACCTGTACCAACTGTTCCTAAACGATATTGCTTAGATAAATTTTCTACCTTTAAGATTACTTCTTTTTCCATATCTAAATTGTATCTATAAACGTTTTTTCAGTTTTATTAAAAATTAATAATCCTAAAAAGAAAACTATAATGGTAAATATAGATGTATAAATAATTCCGAAAGTAGAGTAATTACCATCATTTAAAAGTATAAATCGACCAAACTCTATTAAGTGAGCAATCGGATTAAAATCTACAATCCAAGAATAATCTGTTCCTTCTTCAGTATTAATTAATTTTTCTCTCATTAAATCTAAAGGATACATTACCGCAGATATATACATCAATAGTTGAACACCAAAAGAAACTAAAAAAGTTAAATCTCTATATTTGGTAACCATAGAACTAATTATCATTCCTAATCCCAAGCCCATCATCCCCATTGCAATGATTAATAAAGGGAAAAATAAAATGTATGCATTAGGTAAAACCTGAAAGCCATTAAAATAATAGTAAATATAAAAACATATAAAAATAAATATTTGAATCCCAAATTTCAATAAGTTAGAAACAACTATAGACATCGGCATTATAACCCTTGGAAAATACACTTTTCCAAAAATAGCTTCATTCTTTTTAAAAGTATCTGATGTTGCTATTAAACATTCTTTAAAATAGTTCCAAATAGTAATACCAGCTAAATTGAATAAAAAAGGAGGAACTGAACCTGTTGAAATTCCTGCTATATTATTAAAAACTAATGTAAATATAATAGAAGTAAATAAAGGTTGTATTAAATACCATAAAGGACCTAAAATTGTTTGCTTATATAATGTAACAACATCTCGTTTTACAAAAAGCATTAACAAATCTCTATATTGCCAAACTTCTTTTAAGTTTAAGTCTAAAAGACTTGTTTTTGGCGTTATTTCAAAAAGCCACTTTTCTTTCTCCATTTATTAAATTTCATTTAATGAACAAATATAATTTAATTTATGATTTTAACATTTAATATCAACTATAATTCTGTCTTTTTATACTTTAAAAAAAGAACCTTTTCAAACCATAAAAAAAACAACTTATAGAGTTTTATAAATATTAATAAGAAATAACACTAGTAAAACTGACACCTCTACAAATGCATTATAAACTGTTTATAGCATATAAACCATTAAACATAAACCTCTATAAAACAATCAATAAACGATTATTCTTATTAAAAACACAAGAAGAGTAAAAGTAATTTTAAACTCTTAAGTGATGTCTTAAAAAAATATTTGGTTAATTATAAATTATATAAGATATTTATAATTATTAATTATAAACTTCATATTCATCAATCCCAATAACAAAAAATGTGCTACAAAAAATAAAAATTCAAGCTTATTTTTGTTTTTACTTTTTACATACTTATAAAAATAAGAAAAAAACAAAATTGGTATTAATACAATTACAGGTAAAAACCATCTAGGTTCTACATAAGAACAAATAATTAAAACAATAATTATGTTGTAATTTATAAAAAAAGCAGCTATTTCATTATTAATAATTTTTTTAAAAGTAATCTCTTTTTTAAAAACACCTTTAAAAAAGAAAAATAAACCAAAAACAAAAACGAGTCCAAGTATTCTTGTATAAGGTTTTATCAAATAAACAGCTTCTCTAGTTGATGTTTTTATACTTCTAGGAATATTAAATGTTATTGTTTCAAAAACTGAATTAGGTAATGAATTACTCCCATTTTCATCAATATAAGCAACAACATCTTCTGGTTTACAATGTTTACCATATTTTAATTTACCTTCCTCTAACCAAATTGCTGTTAAGTATTGTACTTGAGGCCAAGAAACATTTTTATATTCTATCTTTTTTTCCATAAAAGAAAGTTTCCCTTTTTCTTTTATAGAGGGGTAATTTAATAACAATAAACCAATTATAAAACTAACTACTATGAATGTGCTTTTATGAATAATGAGTTTATAATTTATTTTTTCTTTATAAAAATAGACACCTAAAATAAGAAAAAATGTTGGAAAGATTAAAACACTCATCATTCTTGTTGACAACATTAACGCGAGAATAAGCCCCAAATAAATATAAAGACTTTTACTTTCTCTATTTTTTTTTATGTGGAAAAAAATTATAAAAAATAATAACGTAAAAAAAGTTAATACGCTATCGTTAATGCCTTTAAATATAAAAGATAATAATACCATGGCATTAACAGAAGTAATTATAATGGATCTTCTATAGAGTTTGGGTAAATAACTATAATTTCTTTTAACAAACAACCAAAGTAATAAAATACTAGCCAGACCAAAAAACAAGCTAGTCATTCTCATTGCCATTACCCTTTCTACACCTACTTGATAAAATAAAAAGGAAATACAATTAAAGAAAGTTGAATTTCCTAAAACATTTGCCTCTGAAAACCCAGAATCTATAAAAACATCAAATCCTTTAATAAAAAAAACTTCATCTCTTATAAGTCCTGTCTGAATAAATATTGACAACAATCTTATAGCTGCATAAACACTAGTGGTTAGAATACTAAAACCTACAAATAAATTTAAAATATTTTTCTTATTCATAAATAACACAAGATTGTTCCAACTCATAAAACAAAGGCATTCTTACCAAAGTATCTGCATATCTATCGCAATTAGGTAATTCTCTGCCATCATGCTTATCTTTAAAATACGGACTAGAGTGCAAGCTTACATAGTGAAAAACAGGATTTATTGCTCTTTCTTTATACCCAGAAATAAACTCATTTCTCTTTTTCAAAGATGCTAAAAGCACATAAAACATGTGTGCATTATTTGTTGCATAATTGGGCACCATTGGTAATGACACCTTTTCCTCTTCTTTAAAAAACTTATAATATGTATTCCAAATTTCTTTTCTTCTTTGCTGAATATCTTCTAAATTTTCTAATTGAGCCCATAAGAATGCTGCAATAATTTCTGAAGGTAAAAAAGAAGACCCTACATCTACCCAACCATATTTATCTATTTCTCCTCTAAAAAAAGCGGAACGATTGGTTCCTTTTTCCCAGATAATTTCTGCTCTTTCTATAAATTGTTCATCATTAATACCCAACAAACCACCTTCTCCACTAATTACATTTTTTGTTTCGTGAAAAGAAAATGCCGACAAATGACCAATACTTCCTAATGCTTTTCCTTTGTAAAAAGATTCTATCGCTTGGGCGGCATCTTCAACCACATAAATTCCATATTTTTTAGCCAATGCCATAACTGTATCCATTTCGCAAGCTACACCTGCATAATGTACTACAACAATTGCTTTTGTTTTTGATGTAATTAAGTCTTCTAGCTTATTTTCATCAATATTAGGTTGATCTGCTCTAGAATCTGCAAACACAATTTTAGCGCCTCTTAACACAAAAGCATTCGCTGTAGACACAAACGTATAAGAAGGCATAATAACTTCATCACCTTCTTTTATCCCTAATAAAATAGCACACATCTCTAGTGCATCTGTACAAGAAGTTGTAAGCAGTGTTTTTTTTATTCCATATCTTTCTTCAAAAAAATGTTGACATTTTTGCGTAAAAATTCCATTACCAGAAATTTTACCAGAAGCTACCGCTTGTTCTATATATTTTGTTTCGTTACCTGTTAGGTAAGGCTTGTTAAATGGAATTACAGTATTTACCTCCATAAATGATAGATATATTCTTTTTGCACAATATTATATTTCATTCTCTTATAAAATGCGACAGCAATTTTATTTTGTTCTTGAGTTTCCACCAATATTTCTTTACATTCATTGTCTAGTGCCCACTTTTCTGCTGCCAACATTAACTTACTCCCTATTTTTTTACCTCTCTGAACTTCATCAACAGACAACAAACCAATTTTACAGGTTTCTTTATCCTTTTTTAAGGTAATCAGACCTACATCAATTCCGTCAATTTTATAGGTAAATACCTCATTACTAAAACTTCTATTTACAGAGTTTGAAATCCATAATTTATAAAAATCTAAAAATTTATCATTAGGTATTTTAGGGTCTATTTTAAATCTTGAATACTGTCCACTTTGATAAGTTAAATTGAGTAATTCTTTAGATACCTTGTTATCTAAAGGATAAGAAATTATTTGAGAATCTATTTTTAGCCTTTTTTTTGTCAGCCTTTTAGCAAATGTGATCTTAACATCGAATAAAGATTTCTCTTGTAACTTTACCTCTTCTTTACAAAATAAATAAGTCAATCCTTTATTAAGTTGTATTTCGTTAGCTTTTACAGCACTTTTGCATTTACCTCTATAAACATCAACTCCAAAAAAAATCGAATCCCATTCTAAATATTCTGCTATCATATATTCTTTTTTTGATATACAATATAAGAGGGTCTTGCCTTTACTTTGTCAAATACTTTACCTAAATACACGCCGATAACCCCCATAATAGAAATTAAACAACCCGATAAAAACCATATTGAAATAATAATAGTTGAATATCCTTTAACAACAATATGATTAGATAAACTTAAATATAAGTTGTAGACAATCATTAATACAGAAATAAATACTAGTAAAAAACCAAATTTCACAAAAATCTTTAAAGGTTTATTAGAAAATGATACAATATTATCAAACGCCAAACTTAATAGTTTACCAAAACTGTAACTAGATGTACCCGCTAGCCTTTTTGCATGTTTTACAGGTACAGTTATTTTCTGATACCCAACCCAGTTAATCATGGTAGGTAAAAACTTTATAGCATCTCCTAATGATAAAACAGAAAGAATAACATCTTTATGATACACCCCAAAATTACCTACTTGATGTGATAAATTAGATCCTGTAAAAAAGTTTAAAATTTTATAAAATATTAACGAACCTAACTTCTTTGTAAACGTATCTTTTCTTTCTTCTCTTGCTCCTAAAACAATAGGAAATCCCTCTAAGGCTTTGTTGTATAATATTTCAATTTCCTCTGGTACATCTTGTAAATCTCCATCCATAACCACAACCCATTCTCCTCTTGAAAATTCCAATCCACAAAAGATTGCTGGGTGTTGACCAAAATTTCTACTTAAATTGATAGATTTTATATTATTATTTCCTTCGGATAATTTTAAAGCTACTTCCCAATCATTTTCTGGACTTCCATCATTTATTAAAATAATTTCATAAGAAATATTTAATTTTGAAAAAACTTTTATTAATCTTATAGATAGCTCTTCTATAGTGTTTGCACATCTGTATAAAGGAATTACAACCGATATTTCTTTTTCTTTTTCCACCTACAAAAAACTATCAATTCCCAACTCATAACTCTTTAGACCAAAACCTAAAATAACTCCTTTACAAACCGGAGATAAATAAGATTTATGTCTAAAAGCTTCTCTATTGTGTACATTAGAAATATGCACTTCTACAACTGGAGTTGTAATACCACTAATAGCATCTGCAATAGCAATAGAAGTATGTGTATAAGCACCTGCATTCATAACAATGCCATCAAAACTAAAACCAACTTCGTGTAATTTATCGATGATAGCACCTTCACTATTCGACTGAAAATAAGACAACTCTACATCATTAAACTTTAATTGAAGTGTTCTAAAGTAATCTTCGAAAGTTTCTGAACCATAAATTTCTGGTTCTCTTTTTCCTAATAAGTTTAAATTAGGTCCGTTTAGTATAAGTAGCTTCATAAATCAAAAATACATTTTTTCAACAAAAAAACGGAAGCTTTTCAGCTTCCGTTTGTAAATATAATCAATATTTCTATTTTAGATTCCGAACATTACGCCCAAACTAACATTATTCATTTCTAAACCATCATTTGAAATTCCAGAATAAGAGACATTCAATTGTGTTGTATCATCAATTTTATAACCAACTACAGGTCTATAATAAAAACCACCATCTAAATCTTCACTTAAACCTATCGCATAACCAAGGTTTGCTCCAACTACAAATTTTTCTGAAACATTAAATCTTGCAGCACCAGATATTGGCAAAAAAGAAGCGTCTGAAACCTCAATAGAACTCCCTCCTAACACCTCAACATCTTTACCAAAAAAGTGAGAATATTGTATAGATGGACCTAAAGTAAAACCATCCGCAACAGGATACATATAATTTAACTCTGCTCCTAAAGTTAAACCATAAAAATCATTGGCATCACCTGTAGGCACTCCTACATTTAGCCCTCCATTTAAAATACCTTCTTGCGCATTTGCAGCACCTACACCCATTATTGTTACAAAAGCAACTATCAATAATTTCTTCATAATTTTTAAATTTTTAAGTTCTCTACAAAAGTAAATCAGTACTACTTTTTACATGAACGGAAAAGATTTAAAAGTTGACTCAAATGAAATTGAGAGAATTTTTCTGTTAACTTTTAATATCTTTATCCCATGAAATGGCAAAACGCAATTAGAGATTTTCAACTCTTTTTAAAAATAGAAAGAGGGCTTTCTAAAAACACAATTGATAGCTACACGAGAGATTTAGAAAAACTGATGTTGTTTTTAGAAGAAAATGAAATCAACCACACTCCTACTACTATTGATGAAGAGTCCATTCAGCAATTTATTTATGAAGTTGCTAAAAAAGTAAATCCTAGAAGTCAAGCACGTATTATTTCTGGTTTGCGTAGTTTTTTCGATTATTTAATTTTTGAAGATTATAGAGAAACTAATCCGACAGATTTAATTGAAGCTCCAAAAATTGGAAGAAAATTACCAGATACCTTATCCGAAGATGAAATAAATGCACTTATTTCTGCTATCGATTTAAGTCATCCGCAAGGCGAAAGAAACAGAACTATTTTAGAAACTTTGTACAGTTGCGGTTTGCGTGTGAGTGAACTTATTACGCTACAAATTTCTGATTTATTTTTTGAAGAAGGTTTTGTAAGAGTGATCGGTAAAGGAAATAAACAGCGTTTTGTACCGATTCATTATGCTGCTCAAAAATATATTTCTAGTTATATAAAAGACATTAGAACTCATATCACACCGCAAAAAGGTTTTGAAGACACGGTTTTCTTAAACAGACGCGGCAGAGGATTAACCAGACAAATGATTTTTATCATTCTAAAAAATCTATCTCTAGAAATTGATTTAAAAAAGAAGATTAGTCCGCATACGTTGCGTCATTCTTTTGCTACACATTTGTTAAAAAACGGAGCAGACTTAAGAGCTATTCAACAAATGTTAGGTCATGAAAGTATTACCACAACCGAAGTTTATGTGCATTTAGATAAAAGTTATTTAAAAGAAGTGGTAGAAACCTATCATCCTAGAAAATAATAAAAGACTGTCTAAAAAAGTTTAAATCTTGTCATACTGAACTCGTTTCAGCATCTAATTCTAAGAACCTAAAATAAATTCAGGTTGACAAAAAAAAAACAATTTAAAGACAGCCTTTTTAACTTGTTAAAAACAACTTCTTACTTTATAAAAGAAAAAGGTTTCCCAATTGAATCTGTTGTTATTTCTAAATCTAAAAGCTTTCCTACAGAAGCAGCTACTTGATTTGTATACAATTGTTCTTCCGATACATTTTCTCCTTTTGCTTCAATTTTATTTCCAAAAGCAATTACCCAAACTTGGTCTGTATCTTTTATAGAGTTTCCGTGATGCTTCCAGGTTTCTAAAGGTTCTGTACCTCTACCATGATCTGTCGTAATTATAAAAGTCGTTTTTCCTTTATAAAAAGGATCTTGTTCTGTAAAGTCCCAAAGTTTTTTAAGGAATGCATCTGTTCTTTGTGCCGATTTTAAATACGCATCATATTCTCCGTCATGTGCAAAATCATCGGTTTCTCCATAAGAAATAAACACCAACTTCGGATGTTTTTTCTTGATTGTTTCTAAAGCATAATGATGTGTAAAAACATCTAAACGAACACCTCCCCAAGGACTCGGAGTTTCTGCTTGTAATTCATTTAAGAAAACTTCTTTACCTGATAAATCAGTACCTTTTGCTTCTCTAAAACCTGCATTTACATATAAACCGCTTCTTTCTTCATTGATGATAGACGGAAAAACATCCCAACTTCCAAAAGCAACAACCTTACCTTTATAGGCTTCCGATTTTTCTGCTATTTCTAAAAACGTAGTATTCGGATTCGGAATTTTATTGTTGCTATTAATTCTTACATCATCTGCCTTTCCTGTTAAAATCTCATTATAACCCGGATACGAAAAATGCATTCCATTGGTTAAATTCATTTTACTTCCTTCCCAACGGTTTCCGTGAATTTGCCCTGTTTTAGCAACTTTACTCCAAATAAAAGGAAGCAACACTTCTCTTCTTTTAGTTGCAGATTCCCTCCAAAATTCTTTTTTCAAACTTTCGGGATTCCCAACATATTCTTTATTTCCTACCAATAAAGAATCAGCACCAGCAAACAATTCTTGCCAACGCAAACCATCTAAAGTAATTACAAAAACCTTATTAGAGTCATCTTCTACAAAGGTTATTTCATTCTTTTTTTCTGAAGAACACGCGGCTAACATCAACAAAAAAAAGACACTTAATAATTTTAATATTTTCATTATTTAATTGTTTTAAATGTTTTTATCGCAGACCAATTACTCCAATTTAAAAATTGATCTCTGTAACGTACACGGACATAATAGGTAGTATCATTTTGTAATTTTCTATCTAAAACCTCATCCGTTAAATCATCATTCTTTTGTCGGTTTTCTCTGTAATACCAATTTTCATGTTGTTTCCATGAATCATAAGTTGGTTTTGCAAAATCCTCTGTGGTAGATACTTGCCAATTTGCTCCTGCATGAAAAGCATCTTTTTTATCACTTGTAAAAGAATTTGCTTTTAAAACTACTTTATAAATAGGTTGCTCTTCTTTGCTAAAACTAACTAAAACAGGTGTTTTTGGCTGAATCGTTTTTTTAAAAACCGTAATACTATCTCTTAATTCGTTATTTCTAAATTCAATATTATTACCTCTACTTATTCTTTTTAAGGTAAAAGAAGGGTTCTCTTTATCTGGATCTATGGTCACTAAAACAAAACCATATTCGTCTTGTGTTACTGTAAATTCGTCGTAATCTCTACCTTCAAATTCACCCCAATTATCAATTGCACCTCCGGCGGAAGCAACATTTACCCATAAGTGTTTATGTTCTTTAGATTGTCCTCTAGAATAGCCATGTGTGTGTCCGAAAAAGTGCAAACTTGGTTTGTTGGATTCTTTTGTAAAGTTTTCTAATAATTCTACCACTTTTCCTGAGAAATCTTCTTCACCAGGAATCCATAGTTCAGATTTATGTGGATGATGTAATTGTGCAAAAACAAAATCTATCGAATCATTTTGGGCTGTTTTAGCCAAAAGTTCTTTTAACCAAGTTAATTGTTGCTTTATATCTCGATAACCATCGTTAGAATCTAAACCAATAATTCTGGTATTAGCATAATCTTTAAACCACCAATGTTCTGCATATTCTGGACTTCCGTTTTTAGGAAGGCTAAAATACTTAAAGAAATAATCTGAATTCTGTTCATGATTCCCAGGAACTGGATACACAGGCACTTGAGAAAATAATTTTTCTGATTGTTTAAAAAAATGTTCTTCCCATTGATTAAAAGTACTGCCAGTAACTACCAAGTCTCCTGGAATTACCACCATTGCAAGATTGTCTGAAATATCGCCTTCAAAATTCTTTTTAAAATAAGGTAAAACTCCTTCTTCTACAATTTCTTGAAATTTTGTTGGATGCTGCCAATCATTTTGCATATCGCTCATAGCCACTAAGTTTATCTTTTTAGAACCGCCTGCAAAAGGAGGTGTTTTAAATTGATACACTTCAGAAACGGCTTTACCGGTTTGTACTTTGTAAAAATAAGTTGTAAACCTTGTTAAGCCGGTTATGGCAACTTCGTGCACTCTTTTATCTGTAAAATTAATATCAAAAGAAGTTCCTGAAACTTTATTTTTTAACTTATTCTTTTTTGTTCCCCAATAAACAATAGATTCTTCTCCAAAATCAGTTTGCCACATAATTTTAATAGAAGTAGGTTCTGCATCTTGTAAATAAGGTTTTATCTCTATTTTTTGCGCCCACAAAAACGGAGCACAAAATAGTATAGAAAATGTAATGAATATCTTTTTTTTCATTTTTATTTAAATTAAAAATAAGAGGTTGTCTAAAAAAGATTAATTCATGTCATACTGAACTTGTTTCAGTATCTCAACTCACTGAAATTCGATGTTCATAAGAATCTGAAATAAATTCAGATTGACAAAAAAACTTCCTTTTTAGACAACTCCTTATAAATTACTTTTTATTTTTCTATTGTAACCACCAAGTCAATTCTCTAATTCCGTCATTAGAACCACTAAATTGTCTATCAATTGCTTCAGTAACATTGGTAGCATTATTATTGTATTCATCTAAAGGATAAATCCATCTTGTTGGAGGTGTGTCTGAACCTAAATATGGAAATTCTGGATAACCTGTTCTTAAATGATCAAAATACATGTTCCATCCACCTTGTAAAAAAGAAGTCAAATATTTTTGAGTAAGAATTAATTCTAATTTTTCTTCGTCTGTAGTTGCATTTAAAAAGTTCACTTTTGTTCCTGCAATATAATTTACAGCTTCAGCTTGCGTATAATACGCTTCATAACCTTTTGCATACGTATTATAGAATTGGAAGTTTGCTTTAATTCCGTTTTCATAATAAATTTGAGCACTTGTTGAAGAAATCCATCCTTTTACTGCTGCTTCTGCCAAAATAAATTGAACCTCTGAAAAACTTAAAAGATTATGTGCCTCTGTTGTTGGGTCTGCTGTATACCTATCATTTACTTTAGATATATCTCCGGCTGCTGCCACTAAATTCACATCATTATAAGCCGCAATAGGATTTCCTCCTGCGTACGCAGTAAAATCATCTATAGACAAACCCGCTTCTTTTGCATTTTTAGTCTGACCTGCAATAGCAAATAATCGTTTATCATCTCTTTCTACCAACATATCTATAAAAGTAGATGCCATGTATAAACCAGAACCATACCCACTAGAATTGAATTCTGTATATCTAGAATCTACCACATCTACAAATTCTAAACGTGCACTTTCTTCTGGAGTTGCTATTATAGATTCTGAGTTGTAAATAGAAGCAAATTCATTTTTAATATTTAAAGAAGAACTTCCTTCCTTTTTAGAAAGTGTCAACAAAACTTTTAAACGAAAAGAGTTTACTAACTTTTTCCATTTGCTAACATCTCCATTAAAAATAGGATCTCTCGTAATAATACTTGTTCCATCTAACAAAGTGTTTGCCATATCTAACTCACCTAAAACCCCTGTAAAAACCTCTTCTTGTGTACTGTATTTTGGTTGATATAAATCTTCCGTTTCTCCTTTTAAAGCGTCTGCATAAGGAACATCACCAAAAGTTAAGGCTAAATCATAAAAATAATAGGCTCTAAAAAAATATCCAATTCCTTTGTAAGAATCATCATCAATTCTATCTGCTTCTTCCATCATTTTACTTACTTGTCTTAAGCTATTGTATGCATCAAAACCAGCTCTATCCCATTTGTAAAACTGAGATGTACTTTCTCCGTCTGTCTGTACAATCATTCTTGAAGCATACATTGCCCCTGTTCCTTTTACCTGAAAAGCAGATGTTACAATGTTAGTTAGTAATAAATCTGGATGTGTTACACTTACTTTATTTGGATTGTCGTTGATGTCTAAATCTTCACAAGAAGAGACTACAACAGTCATCATTAAAAATAATATTATCTTAAAATCTTTCATTTTTATTAAAATTTAAAAGTTAAACCTAAACCTAAATATCTTGTAGAAGGATCTTGTAAATTATCATCATTTCCGTAATCTGGATCAATGATATCTGCCTTTTTTAAGATGAATAAGTTGTAACCGTTTATACTTGCATTAATTTGTTTAATTCCTTTTACTTTTAACACATTTATTAAATCGTAACTTAAAGCAACGGTTCTTAATTTAAGGTAAGATCTGTCGAATACATTGGCAAAAGTTTCGCTTTCTTCTTCTGTAACTTGCGCTCTATAAGGATAGTTTTGAGACCAAGATTGCCAGCTTACTGGAGAAGTATGTGTTGCATACGTTCTTGTATCTGATGTTACATTTCCGTTTAAATCTCTTTGCACAGAACCACCAGTTACATTTACACCATTTGGTACATATACTGTTCCAATTCCGTTTGCATATTCTGCATCTCTATATTCTGTAGAGTTTGGATGTTTACCACCCCACCACATTTTTTCTACAGTTAAAGATCTCATTAAACCTCCCCAAACACCATCAACACCAACTTTTAATGAAAAGCCTTTGTATTTAAAAGTGTTTTCTAAACCAAATCTAAAGTCAGGGTTTTTATTTCCTATATTTTGTTCATATGGATTTTTAGTTGGCATCCCTGTATTAGAATCTAAAATTAATTCTCCTTCTGCAGATTTTTCCCAAACGATTGCATAATATGCATCAGTTCTATCATTTAAACGCAAGCTATTGTATTGTTCTGCTCCTTCATCTAACCTTGTTAAACGCTGTATCTTTTTAGACCAGTTTGCTAAAACATCCCATCTAAAATCTGTATTTTTAATTGGAGTTGCTCTTACAGAAACTTCAAAACCATTGGTTGTAAATTGGTGTGCATTTTCTTTTCTTGATGAAAAACCAGATCCTAAAGAAATTGGTAAATCAATAATTGAATTTTCATCAATAGCATTATAATACGCAAAATCTAACCCTATTCTATTATTTAAAAAACCTGCACTTAAACCTAATTCTACATTGGTTGTTAAAGATCCTTCTATATCAGGATTTACTAAACTCCCTGAATATGATAATTCTGGACTCCCATCAAAAGTACCCGCGTTGTCATAATAAGAATTTATTTGATATGCACTTAAAGATCTTTTTACTTGCGCCCAAGAACCAAAAGCTTTTAAATAGTTGATAGATTCTGGTAATTCAATCCATTCTGAAACAATAGTACTTAAAGAAACAGAAGGATAAAATAAAGAATTATTATCTGTTGGTAATGTAGAGTGCTTATCCGTTCTACCTGTAAATGTTAAAAATAACTTGTTATCAAAATCTAATTCTAACATTCCGTATAAACTGTTTACAGACCTTTCAGAAAAATCTGTACTTGCTATAACGTTTCCTTTTGTATTATTTAAACTATATAATTCTGGCACAATAATTCCATCTGTAGCATTGTATTCTTGTTGGTATTTATGATATTCTGATGAAGCTCCTGCATTTAGACTTAAAGAAAATTTATCTGTAATTTCTTTATTATAGGTAGCTAATACATTATAATCTACATCCACAGAATTGGTATTCCAAGTTTTGTAATCTCCATCTCTAGGGTCACCATAGTTTAAATAAGA
Organism: Polaribacter sp. R2A056_3_33; assembly: GCF_019278485.1. NCBI lineage: Bacteria > Pseudomonadati > Bacteroidota > Flavobacteriia > Flavobacteriales > Flavobacteriaceae > Polaribacter > Polaribacter sp. R2A056_3_33. Next base: position 3,211,743 of record NZ_CP058984.1, on the reverse strand, counting down.
TTTCGGACTTTCTCTGTTTTCAAAACGGTCTTTCATAACTGCAGAACCCATTGCCTGAATACTAAAATCGTCTGAAATTTGATAATTTAATTTTAATTGTCCGTTTAAAACATTAGAGTCGTATCGTTGATTTAATTCATTAGCAGCAAAATACACATTGTTATACCAAGCGTAATTAAAGTTTGCTTGTCTATATCCTTCTTGACCTGGAATGTATCTGTGTTCATTTAATTCTTGACCATTTACATCATCTCCCATCCAAATTAAGATAGTGTACATGTGATTTTTTGGTCCGTAACCATGTCTTGGGTAATTAGGAGAGAAAACTTTGTTATACGCCAACTTACTATCTAAGGTTAATTTATCTGATAACTTTGTTGTTGAATTAAAAGTTAATCCTCCTGTTTTTAAATCGGTATTTGGCACTCTACCGGTATGCGATTTGTAGTTACCAGATAATCTATAAGACCCATTTTTAGAGGAATTTGCTACAGAAAAAGAAGTCGTATTGATAACTCCTGTCCTTAAAAAGTCTTTTAAATTATTATGATATTCCCAATCAATTGGCACTCTAGAATAACGAGATTTATCATCATATTTTGTTCCACTTACATCTCCCCACCAAGGAGTAACATCACCAGAAATATTGTCTTTAATAGGACTATTCCATTGTGCTATTTTTACTCCAGGCTCAAATTTTGGTCCCCAAATCATATCTCCATCAGAAATACCACCATCCTGTCCGTCCCAAAACTCATATTGACCGTTAGAACCATTTCCATATTCTGTTTGTGTTTCTGGAAACACAGTAAAACCAGCACTCACCATGGTATTATGAGAAACTGTTATTTCTAATCCGTCAGATTTTTGACCTTTAGATGTTGTAATTTGTATCGCCCCATTTCCTCCTCTATAGCCGTATAAAGCAGATGCAGAAGTTCCTTTTAAAACCGTAACATCTACAATATCGTCTGGAGAAATGTCATAAAAATCTGTGCTAACAGGAATCCCATCCACCACAATTAATGGAGATTTCCCTCTTAATGTAAAAGAAGGTGCCTGAAATAAACCTGTTGGATTACTAACTGTTAAACCAGCAACTTTACCAGTAATTAAACCTGCAGCATTTGGCGCAACAACTTCTTTAATAATAGAAGCATCTACTCTTTGAGTAGCATAACCAACTTTCTTTTGTTCTCTTTTAATACCTAAAGCCGTAACAATTACCTCACTTAAAGCATTAACCTCTGGTAACATTGTAATGGTAATATTTTTTCTATTTCCAATAACAATATCTTGACTTTGATACCCAAGAAATTCTACTCTTAAAATACTGTTTTGATCTGTAAATTCTATTTTAAAATTTCCATCAAAATCAGATGTAGTCCATTTATTATCTTTAACTATATGAACACTTGCTTCTGATAACAAAGCGCCTGTTTCATCTATTATTTTCCCTGTTAAGACTTGCTGAGAAAAAGCTGCAGTCCCAAGAAAAAGTGACATTAAAATTAAAAATTTACTTAAAATTTTGTGTTTCATTTTGTAGTTAGTTTAGTTTTGTTATTGAACTACAAAGCAAAAAATATTAAGTTAAATCAACCTAAAATGAACGTTAGCATACTGCAAGTAAAACTACTAATTAGCTTACCATTTTGTTAACTAGAGATGGTTTTCTGATTTTATATTAACATTAATTTAAGAAACATGGAGATAAAAAAACCTTAAAAACACACTAAAGGCTAATTAATTTTTAATTTATCGGATCCTACACCCCCCTTGTTATAAAGCACTTAAAACCCTAGTTTAAGAAAATATTCACTTATTTTTATTGGGTTTTTATCTTAGTAAATACTACAAATATTTACTCTATAAAAAAGCTTTCGCTAATGCTACAACAAAGAAGGTAAAGGACTAGAAACACAAATATTAAGAAATGTATATAAGCAAAAATCCCTACCATAAACATGGTAGGGATTTTTAAAAATATTTTGATAATACAAAAGTCTACCTTCTTTGGGAAGGATAAGAATGGGCTTTATCTACTTCGCCACATTAACCGCTCTTGTTTCTCTAATAACAGTTACTTTTACTTGACCTGGATATGTCATATCGTTTTGTATTTTCTGAGAAATACTAAAAGATAACTCAGCAGCTTTGGTATCATTTACCTTACCACTCTCTACCATTACACGTAATTCACGTCCTGCCTGAATAGCATACGCTTTTTGAACACCTGGAAAACCAAATGCAATATTTTCTAAATCTTTTAAACGTTGAATGTAAGAATCTAAAACCTGACGTCTTGCTCCTGGTCTTGCTCCTGAAATAGCATCACAAACTTGTACAATTGGTGCTATTAAAGTTTTCATTTCAATTTCATCGTGGTGCGCTCCAATTGCATTACAAACATCCGGTTTTTCACCATATTTCTCAGCCCATTCCATACCTAACAATGCGTGTGGAAGTTCGCTTTCTGTATCTGGCACTTTACCAATATCGTGTAATAAACCAGCACGTTTTGCTACTTTTGCATTTAAGCCCATTTCCGAAGCCATAATACCACAAAGATTTGCTACTTCACGCGAGTGTTGTAATAAATTCTGACCATAAGAAGAACGATATTTCATTCTACCCACCGTTTTTATCAATTCTGGATGCAATCCATGGATACCTAACTCTATTACAGTTCTTTTACCAACTTCAATAATTTCTTGGGTAATTTGATTCTCTGTCTTTTTAACAACCTCTTCAATTCTTGCTGGGTGAATTCTACCATCGGTTACTAACTTATGCATAGACAATCTTGCAATCTCTCTACGAACAGGGTCAAAACAAGAAAGGATAATTGCTTCCGGAGTATCATCTACGATGATTTCTACACCAGTTGCAGCCTCTAAAGCTCTAATGTTACGTCCTTCTCTACCAATAATTCTACCTTTAACATCGTCTGACTCTAAGTTAAATACAGACACACAGTTTTCTACTGCTTGCTCTACACCTACTCTTTGTATGGTTCCTAAAACTACTTTTCTAGCTTCTTGTTCTGCTGTTAACTTCGCTTCTTCAATAGAAGTTTGTACAAAAGCCATTGCCTCTGTTTTTGCTTCGTCTTTTAAAGAAGTAATCAATTCTTTTTTGGCTTCTTCTGCCGATAAACCAGAAATTTGCTCTAGCATGTCTACATGACGCTTGTGCATTTTTTCTAATTCTGATTCTTTATTTTCTAAAAAGTCTAATTTTTTATTAAACTCTCCTTCTTTGTGTTCTAAAGATTTATTTAACCTTTTATTTTTATCTACTTCAGAGGCAACTTGAGACTCTCTATCTCTAATACGTTTCTCTACATCAGAAATCTTTTTCTCTCTAGTAAGAATTACTTTTTCATGCTCAGCCTTTAATTCAATAAATTTTTCCTTTGCCTGTAATATCTTTTCTTTTTTTACAGAATCGGCATCTACCTTAGCTTCTTTTAAAATTGTTGCGGCCTCTTTTCTAGTGCCACTAAGTATTTTTTTTCCTTTTGCTTTTTCCATCGCTTTAGCGATCAAAAATCCACCTGCAATTCCTATCAAAACTCCCACAATAATGGGAAGTATCATTCCATCCATAATTTAAATTTAATATATAAAAAAAAGCCTACATTAGTGAGGTTTTTTAAACTCCAAATATGGTTACTTATAGGACTAACTAACTGTTCAAGGATCCATTCTAGATGGCTTGCTATAGTAGTTAAGACTCATCCTTCATAATTGAATCGTGTTGAGTTTAATAAACAATGTACTAACGTAGGCAGTGTGTTGTTAATGTATATTTTAAAGAACTTATTTTAAATGAGAATCAACCAAATTAGTCAACTCTTTTATTTTATCTACTACTTCTCTATCTGTAGAATCCTTTTCTAATGAAGTTATTTCTGCTTTTGATGCAAACTGTAACGCACACATAGCTAAAACATCTTGTTTATCGCTTACTGCGTAATTTTCTTCATACATAGAAATTAATTTATTAATAGCAGTTGCGGCTTTTCTCATGCCTTCTTCCTCTTTAGTGTTGTTCACACTTAAAGGGTAAGTTCTACCTGCTATAACAATATTAATTTTAAGTTTTCCCACAATTTAATGAACTTTATTTGTGTAACTGTATGATACACTTGTCGATTTCTCGAATTAAAGTATTTATTTTGAGTTTTGTATCTCTTGTATTTGTACCACTGCCGTCTATAGTTTTGGCAACCTTAAGCAATTCATACTCTTTTTTCTGCGCTGCTAATAATTGCTCTCTTTCTTTTAATTGATGTTGTAATTTACTTGTATTCTGAAGCAGAATTTCATTTTCATTCTTCAAAAATTCATAATTTGACAATAAGCTTTCTAACTTATCTTCCAGTAAATGAATTGCCTCAATTGTATTACCCATCTATATTTTAAGAATAAAACTATAACTACAAAGTTAACATTCTGTTTTAAACTTTACAACATTTTGTTGCTTATTTTATTAAAAAACTAAAGATTAACTCTTTAACTAAAAAATGATTTTCCCTATTTTTGCAGAAAACATTTTCATTTTGAGACAAACCCTATTGTTATTCACATTCTTATCTGCTTTTTTTAGTTTTTCACAAGAAAAATACCCAAAAGACTATTTTAGAAACCCCTTAGGCATCCCTACTATTTTATCAGGTACTTTTGGCGAATTAAGAAGTAATCACTTTCATTCTGGAGTAGATATAAAAACCCAAGGAAGAGAAGGCTTAAAAATATATGCAGCTGCAGAAGGTTATATTTCTAGAATAAAAGTTGCTCAATATGGTTTTGGAAAAGCGATTTATATTACGCATCCAAACGGATTTACAACCGTGTATGCCCACATCAGTAAATATGCTGATAAAATACAAGAGTATGTAAAAGCGATACAATACAAAAAGGAAAATTATGAAACCGGTAATTTATTTTTAAAACCAGATCAATTTCCTATAAAAAAAGGAGAAATCATTGCTTTTTCTGGCGATACTGGTAGTTCTGGTGGACCTCATTTACACTTCGAAATAAGAGATACAAGTACAGAACACATTATTAATCCTTTGTTTTTTGGGTTGAAACCTATTGATACAAATCCACCTACTTTTTTAGCATTAAAAGTGTATCCATTAGACCAGAATGCTAGAATTAACAATAAAAATAGAAGTACGGTTATATCTCTAAAGAGTATAGAAAAAGGAAAATATAAAGTGGGTAAAATTGCTGCTTCTGGACATATTGGTTTTAGTGTAAATGTTTTTGACCAATTAGACAAAGCATACAATAAAAATGGAATATTTAGTTTAGAAATGCTTGTTAATGGAAAACGTTTTTATCATCATGATGTAGAAACATTTTCATTTGCAGAAAGTAAATTCATCAACTTACATATAGATTATCCGCACTATAAAAAATATAAGAAAAAATATCAGAAAACCTATAAAGAAAAAGCCAATAAACTATCTACATATAAGGGATTAATAGATAATGGCATATTAAATATTGAAGATGGATTGAATTACAATATAGAAATTATTGCAAAAGACTATAAAGGAAACACAAGTACCTTAAAAATTCCCATTACTGGAGTAAAAAACAACACCATTTTTACACAACCAAAAGACACCACTGCCTATAAAATAGTTGCTAAAAAATTTCAAAAGTTTAAAGAAGAAAATGTTACAGTTGCTTTTCCTAAGAATACTTTTTATGAAGATGTATATTTAGATTTTAAGGTTGATAAAGGCGTTGCTAAAATTCATACTCCTAATATTCCGTTAGATAAAAGTTTTACATTAACTTTTAATGTTTCTAAATATTCTGAAGCCGAAAAAAAACAACTTTATATAGCGAATGTAGAAAACTCGAAATATCCATATTACCTAAGCACTCGAAAAAAGGACAGTACGTTTTATACAACTACAAAAACGTTGGGTAAATATGCTTTAGTTTCAGATACTCATAAGCCTAAAGCTAGCGTCTTGTATTTTAAAAATAACGATTGGATTTCTAAAAGAGAAACTATTAAAGTAAAGATTTCTGATATTGGTTCTGGAATTAAAAACTATAGAGCTACTTTAGATGGAGAATGGATTTTAATGGAATACAATCATAAAAAAAGAATATTAACCTATAACTTTAGTGATAAAAAATTGGTTGGTAGCAAACATATCTTTAAAATTGTAGTCTCAGACAATGTTGGGAATACGAATACACTTTCTACAACGTTCTTTAAAAAACAAGTAAACTAAAACCTACGTGAAAAAAATCTTACTCTTTTTATACTTTCTCCCTGTTTTTGCTTTTGCTCAAAAAACAACAATCCTTAAAGGAACTGTTAATGATAAAAACAAACAACCTATTGAACAAGTTTCTATAAAGTATAACAACGTTGGTACTACCACAGATAAAAATGGAAACTACTCTATTCGAATTCCATTTAAAGAAGAAATTACCTTAGTTTTTAGCCATTTATCCTATAGAACTTTTACTAAAAAATATATTGGAAACAGCAGAAACGGTGTCCGTTACTCTGTTGTTCTTTCTTCAAAAACAGAAGAATTAAAAGAAATTATAATTAAAGACAATGTAAGAAATGCCCAAGGTATAAAGAAGATTGATGTTGCTGTTGTTAAAAATGTAATTGGACCCAATGCGGGTGTAGAAAACGTATTAATGACTTTACCCGGTGTTAGCAATAACAACGAATTAAGCACACAATACAATGTAAGAGGTGGTAATTTTGATGAAAACTTGGTATATGTAAACGGAATTGAAATTTACAGACCTTTTTTAATTAGATCTGGTCAGCAAGAAGGCTTAAGTTTTATCAACTCTAATATGGTGCAGAATATTAATTTTTCTGCTGGTGGATTTCAAGCAAAATATGGAGATAAATTATCTTCTGTTTTAGATATTACCTACAAGAAACCTACAGAAACGGCTACGACAATAAATGCAAGTTTACTAGGTGCAAGCGTTACTTTTGAAGGTAATTTTCTAAATAAAAAACTAAGTACAATTACAGGTGTTAGATATAGAGACAATAGCTTATTTGTAAATAGTAAACAAATTGAAACTAATTTTAGACCACAATTTACAGACGTACAAACCTATTTATCTTATGAGTTTTCAGAAAAATTTACATTAAATTTTCTAGGAAATTTTTCTTTGAACGATTATAATTATCAACCAATTTCTAGAAGAACACGTTTTGGTACGGTTGCAGCCCCTTTAGAATTAATCGTTTTTTACTCAGGACAAGAGCAAGATAAATATTTAACGATGTTTGGTGCTTTTTCTGCGGATTATAAAGTGAATGACAACTTTACATTAACAACTACAGCGTCTAGATACAACACACAAGAAGAAGAGCATTTTGATATTGCTGCAGCCTATAATTTAGGCGAAGTTGACGCTAATATTGGTTCAGAAAATTTTGGAGAAGTAGATTTCTCTCAAGGAATTGGCTCACAGTTAAACCATGCTCGTAACGATTTAGATGCAGTAATTACCAATATTCAAATAAAAGGAACTATCAAGAAAGATGATATACAATGGAGTTTTGGAGCAAAATATCAAAAAGAAGACATTAGAGATCGTATTAGAGAATGGGAAATGATCGATTCTTTAGGCTTTTCTATAAGACCTCCAAACCATACCTCTAACAATCAACCTTATGAAGCTTTTGAAGGTGAAATCACTCCTTATCAAAACATCAGAAAAGATAATAACGTTGCCATTAATAGAGTTTCTGCCTTTGTACAATTTAATCAACGTTCATTTTGGAATGAACATGAAGTTTTTTATAATTTAGGACTTAGAGCTCAAAGTTGGTCAGTTACAGGAAACGATATCGAATCTAAAAACCAGACAATTATTAGTCCTAGAGGTCAATTTGCTATCAAACCAAATTGGGACAAAGATATGCTGTTTCGAATTTCTGGTGGATGGTATTCTCAACCCCCTTCATATAGAGAATTAAGAGATTTTAATGGTGATATTAATGTAGATGTAAAAGCTCAAAAATCGATTCACTTAGTTACAGGAATGGATTATAGTTTTGATATGTGGGACAGACCATTTAAACTAACTACAGAAATGTATTACAAAGACTTATCTGATGTAAACGCTTATTCTATAGACAATGTTAGAATTCGTTATAGAGCAGACAATGTTACAAAAGCGTATGCAACCGGTTTGGATGTTCGTTTAAATGGCGAGTTTGTTCCAGGTAGCGAAAGCTGGGTAAGTTTAGGGTATTTAAAAACAGAAGAAAACATAGACAACCAAGGTTATATTGCTAGACCTTCTGACCAACGCATTAAATTCGGAATTCTTTTTCAAGATTATGTTCCTAATTTACCAAACTTAAAAGCCTATTTAAACTTGGTCTACAACACAGGTGTTCCTGGTGGCTCTCCATCTTATGCAAATGTGTATGATTATCAGAGCCGTTTAAGAGATTATAAACGTGCAGATTTAGGAGTTTCTTATATTTTTGTGGATGCAAATAAACAATACACAACAGGTTGGATGTCTAAATTTAAAGAATTATCAGCAGGTTTAGAGCTTTTTAATATGTTTGATATTCAAAACTCAATTACCAATACTTGGGTAAGGGATGTATATTCTAAAACACAATTCGGGATTCCGAATTATATGACAGGAAGAGTTTTAAACTTTAAAGTTGGCATGAAATTTTAAATAAAAGAAAACGAGTTCAATTAAATTGAACTCGTTTTTTATTTAAAGACTACTTTACTTTAATCTTTTATAACTTTTTTAATTAATACCCCTTTGTCCGTTGATATTTTCAAAAAATAAACACCTGTTGAAAATTTTTCAACATTTATCAACTCTTTTTTACTCAGTAACATTTTTTTTCCCATAAAATTATATATTTCTACACTTTGTAACTGTATACTATTTAATAATGAAATTTGAATCTTTGATAGTATCGGATTAGGATAAATAGCAATATTTTCTTTCAAAAAACTATCAGTAGATAAAGCTGCTGCTGCACAATCTGTACTGTAATTTGCTGTTGTATCTTTCTGCCAGTTTGTATTAGCCGTTGCAATAGCAACATCATCAACCTGAATACAGCTTAAATTAGGATTACCGATAGCACTAAAGGTTGTTAAACTACTATTTGATTCGTTATTTAAATTTAAATACGTTAATTTATTATTAGATATATCAAAATCTATAATACTTGTTATGTTAGAAATATCTGCTTTTTCTATTAAATTATTAGCAACATTTAAAACTTTTATTCCGGTACCTGTTCTATTAACCACTCTTTTTTCTGCAGTACTTTTTGATGAAAGTATAACAGATTCTCCATTTAAAAAACTACTAATATCTGTAATACTATTTTCTGAAACATCAATACTTGCTGCGTTTGAAAAAGCCTCTAATCCTATTACAGAAATTATATTTTGACCACTTAAATCTAAATCACCTGTAAATTCTTGAGCTTCTTCATAAGTAATTACTCCATCACTATTAGCGTCTAAACCAACTACTGTTAATAAAGCTGTTTCAAGGTTTTCATCTTCTGTATATACCTCCCACTCTGCACCACAATTTGTATTAAAGTTTACAGATTCGTCTATACTTGTCCAATTAATTGCAGAAAACGTAACATCATCAACGGCAATACAAGATAAATTAGCATTGTTAGTAATATCAAACTCAACAATTGCTGTATTATTTCCGTTTTTTAAATAAGCTCTTTCTAGTAAGTTGTCGTTTAAAAATAATTTTGTGACACTTGTATTTTTAGAAATATCAATATTTTCTAGTTTATTATTATTTAAATAAACTTCCTGTAATAATGTGTTTTTAGAAATATCTACAGTTCTTAAATTGTTTTGTCCTAATAATAGTTGTGTTAAATTTATATTCTTAGAAACATCCACATCGCTTACATCTGAGTTTGATAAATCTATTCTATTTAATGCTGTATTATTAGAAAAATCATAAGTAGGTATTTCTGGATTATCTGTAGATCTAAAATCATATAGTTTTATGTTATTAGAAATATCTATTGTTTTTAAATTAGTTTCAGAAACATACAATCTTTGTAAATCTACTAGCTGCGTAACATCAATGGTAGAAATTGCCGTTTTCCATAAATGAATTCTATATAATTTTAAATTATTTGAGAAATCTATAGCAGATAAATTATAATTCCAATCTAGTTCTAATTCTTCTAAATCTGTGTTATTAGAAATATCTAAAGCACTTAGGTTATTTATGTTTAACCATAATTTTTTTAATAGTAAATTATTTGTTACATCTATTTCTGTTATCTGATTACTACCTGCATATAGAGATTCTAAACTTGTTAGAGAAGTAATATCTAAAGCTGTTAATTGATTGGTATAAATACTTAAATAAGAAAGCTTAGTATTATTAGATAAATCTACCGTTGTTAAGTTGTTTTCGCTAACATTTAAACCCGTAATATTCTTAAATGCTGCTATACCAGTTAAATTATCTATACCTAAAGCCTCTAAAGTTATAGTACCTGTTACTGCTTCTGCTTCAGAAACTTGAATCTCAGTATCTCCATTACTATTTATAGTATTGTCTGCCACTAAAGCTGTTTTCATATTATAATCTGGTATACTAACAGGGGCAGGAATATTACAATCTGTATTAAAATTAGCTACTGTGTCAATTAACTCCCAATTTGTAGTAGAAAAACTTACGTCATCTACTTGTATACAAGTTAAATTAGCATTATTATTTGCAGAAAAATAGGTGAAATAAGAGTTATTGCCATTTTTCACATTCAATGCTTCTAAATTATTATCATTAGAACTAAAAGCAAATAATTTACTATTCTTAGAAACATCTAAATAGGTTATTTGATTATAACCTACTCTTAAATCTTCTAAATCTACTAACATAGAAACATCTATAGACGTAAGTAGATTACCATAAATGTCTATTCTTCTTAATTTTGTATTTTTTGATAAATTAATTGTTGACAGTTGATTATTACTAGTATATAACCATTCTAATTCTTTATTATTTGTAACATCTAAATTTGTTATTAGATTCTCATGCACAAATAAATCTACCAAATTCACCAACATAGAAACCTCTATAGTTGTAATTTGATTTCTCATAATTCCAAAACGTTCTAAAACTGTGTTGTTAGACACATCAATAGTTGTTAATTGATTGTCATTTAAAAACAAATTGGTTAACGCTGTGTTTTGACTTAAATCTATTGAAGTTAATTCATTTATTCCTGCTTCCAAGGAAACCAAATTAGCCATTGCTTCAATTCCTTGTAAACTTTTAATTTTAGCTGAAACGTTAGGTAACAAAGTATTATTTTCCGGATCTTGAATATTTAAACTATCTATAACTTGTGCTTCTGATATTAAAATATTTCCATTTAATCCATTCGAATCAAAACCTAAATCGATTAAAGCTTGTTCAAAGTTTGTATCTGGAATCGCAATTGTTTGAGAAAATAAATTAAGACTCAAAAAAAATAATGTTGCGAAAAGAAGTATTTTTGTTTTCATTTTTTATATAAGTTAAATTAGTATTTAAAATAAATAAAAATGAAAACAATCTACAATACCTATATATGAGTATTTTTAACAAAAACAAGCGCTGACAAAAAGTAATTCTTTTAATTCTATACGCTGTTTTAATAATTTTATTCTAATAGCTAAGTAGCATGTGCTTTCATTTTTACTTTAGTAATAATATCTTCAATCACCTCTTTTTCATCAATTAGAAAAGTTGGAATGAAGTTTTGGTTTTAGACTACTATTTAAAACAATCAGACTTTTTAGGAAAATTGTTAGGATTTACTAAATCTCTTCTATAAAATAAAACCTGACCAATAGAAATGTTAGATTTCTTTGCAGACATACCTAAAAACAACTCCTTTTTACCTTTTTTAGCAAAATCGTAAGTTAAATCTTGATGCAACGCTTTTTGAACGCCTTTATACCTATAACAAACTAAAAGCCCATAAACTCCAGAGGTTTTGGTTGGTTTTTTTGCTGCCATATCATAAGTGTTTGGAGTTATTATTAACCTAGCATTACCATATTCATTTTCTTCTAACAGGGTTTTTACGTTTGTAATTGCCTGTGAATTGATGTTTTGAGTTATAAACATTAAGCTAACTATAAATAATATTGTTACTTTTTTCATTTTATTTAAATTTAATAATTACTACACTCTTTTTTAAGATAAAAAGTGAACACGTTTTAATTTGCCCACTTTTTTCATTCAAACAATTTTACTTCTCCTTTTTATATCTTATCAAAAAATATTAAATGCATTTGCGTATTTATACAAATCAAATATTGACTCTAACTCTAATTTTTGTTTTATACTTTTTCTATGCGTACTAACTGTAGTAGGCTCTATAAAAAGCTGTGTTGCAATTTTATTTGTTGTATTTCCTTGAACAACCAATTTAAAAATTTGAAGTTCTTTGTTTGTTAATGAATTAAATTTAGATTTATTCAATTTTTTAAAACGCTTTTCTTCTTGTAAATTTTCAGAAAACTTACTAAGCGTAGACAAATCGTGTAAATTTAAATTATAAAAACTAAGAAAATCTTCTATAAGGTTTATTGGTATTTCTTTATCTTTAATTTGATATTTATTACCAATAATTTTTAATTCATTATAATCATATAATTTTTTAACTTCCATATTTTTTTCTTTTTCATCTACAAAATTAAGAGGAAGTCATAAAAAAAAACCATACTTTAGTAGGGTATTTAAATTCTATTTGTGAAAATAAAACTAATCTTCCTCCTACTATTGCTCACTTTAAATTCTTTTTCACAAGAGGAATCTTCTTCAATATATCATTCAATATCCTTTTTTAAACAACCTTCTAAAGATGCTGTTTCCATTACAGAAATTATAAAAAACTATGAATTAGGTAATTTTGAAAAGGAAGAGCATCCTAAAATTTATAAACATTTAGGAGGAAATACTTTGTGGAATCACTTTTCATTATTACCCGCAACTTCAACAAAAAAAGCATACAAGTACTTTACAATTGCAAACCCATATTTGCCTTATGGAAAAATTTATTTAAAAAAGGGAAATCAAATCGACACACTTTACAAAGTCTCTAATAACAAAGAATTTCCGCATAAAAATATTTTTTATAGATACCCTGTTTGGAAAATACCAGTAGATAATAATATAAAAACCGATGTTTTTCTGGAGGTTAAAAATAAGGATACTAGAACAAGAATGTCTTTCTTTTTAGAAACAGAAAATCAATTTTTAAAGCGTGTAGAAACAGAATATTTTTATTTCGGAATGTTTATCGCGTTTCTAATTTCGATGGCATTTATACTGGTCTTTTTTGCCATTTTAAAAAAAGAGTACACTGTTTTATTTTATCCATTATATATTTTTACTGTTTTAATAGAATTTCTAGCAGGTAAAGGAATTGGAGTACAATATTTCTGGTCAGGAAGTGAGTTTACTATCAACAATATTAGAAGTATTAGCCAAACAATAGGAGTAGCTTGTATTGGTTTTTTTTATCTGAAGTTTTATAAATTAAATAAATCTCAAGTAATTCCTAAACTACTTTTTAAGATAGGAGCCTACATTGCCTTAACACTTTTACTATTCTATATCTATAAATTTTTATTTGGCGGATTAATTGTTTTATACCTATATGTTTGGACAATCTTAAAAGTAATTGCTTTTATTTGGGTACTAAATCACCTCTATTTAACCATTACAAAACAACTACCAATTTATTTAGTTATCGCTTTTATACTGCCAATTTTAGCAATAATAAGTGGTCAAATTATAAACCCAAGTGTCCACAATAGTTTGTATATAAAGTTTAGCGGATCTACAATTTATTATATCACGTTGGTTATAGAAATATTACTATTTACTCGATTTATTTTTGGTTCGGTCATAGAAACTCAATTTAAATATTTTAAACTCAAAAAAGTGAGTAATGAATTAAAATATAATTTTCAAAATAAAACATTAGCCTTTCAACACACAGAAAGAAACAACTTAGTAAATAATGTTCATGATACTTTTGGAGGGTATTTAGAAGCTTTAAAACTACGTTTATTACAGAAAGATGAAAAAACGCCAGAAAAAGTAGAAGAAATTTTAGATGCTTTTTATAAAGATTATAGATATTTATTAAACAGCTTATACGCACCAAAAGTAAATGCAGATAATTTTATTGATAGTTTAATAGAATTCTGTACTAAAATAGACCATTTAACAAAACACAAAATCAGTTATAATTTCAACCTTAAAAACATCGAATTATCGCAAGATAAATGTGTACACTTATATCGAATAATATCTGAGCTTACTACAAATGCTATAAAATACTCTAAAGCTTCAGAGATTAAAATAACGCTAAACCAACATAAAAACCAACTAATTACACTAAAAGTAAATGATAATGGAATTGGTTTTGATGAAAAAATAATAACCAAGAAAGGTTTGGGTTTAGAAAGTGTAAAAAACAGAGTAAAACAAATTAACGGAACTTTACAAATAAACACCAATAAAAAAGGTTCTAATTTCGAAATCAATATCCCCATTACAAATGACTAAAACCCCAATAAGAATAGTTATTGCAGACGATAATCGTTTTTTTTGTGATGCTTTAAAAGACAGCTTAAATGTTCATTCGGAATTAAATGTGACCAATACTTTTATCACACTAAAAGAACTAATTGCATTTACAAATTATCAAAACTTAGATGTTTTAATCTTAGATGTAAATTTTAATGGAACATGTTCTTTAGATTTTATTGATGAAATAAAAAAAGGAAATAATCACTTTAAAATCATTGCATTAACTACCATGAATAATAATTTCATCAAAGAAAAAGCGATAAATAAAGGCGTAGATGTTTTTGTAGGAAAAGATGAAGACTTACAAAATTTTAAAAAGGTAATTCTAAATTGTTTCGTTCATCAATCTATAAAAAAAGGTAAAACCTCCTCAAAAATAAATATTGATAATTACACGTTTACAAAACGAAAGTTAGAAATATTACAGGCATTATTTGTGCATTCTGATAAAAATGAAAAAGAACTTTCTGCAATATTACATATTACAGAAAGTTCTTTAAAATCTCATAAAAGAGAGCTATTTGAAATTACGAATACAAAAAGTACTCCTGAACTCATAAAATTCGGAATTCAGAAATCGTTAATCATTGCTTAATCTAAAATCTGAGCAGCATGTGCCTTTGTTTTTACTTTTAAGATAATATCTTCAATCACTCCTTTTTCATCAATTACAAAAGTAGTTCTGTGAATTCCATCATATTCTTTCCCCATAAATTTCTTTGGTCCCCAAACATTAAAAGCTTCAATTACAGCTTTGTCTTCATCTGCTAAAAGCGGAAAAGGCAATTCATTTTTATTGATAAAATTTTGTTGTCTTTTTTCAGAATCAGCACTTACTCCTAAAACATCATATCCTTTTGCTAAAAAAGATTGATAGTTGTCGCGTAAATCACAAGCTTCGTTAGTACAACCTGGAGTGCTTGCTTTTGGGTAAAAGAATAAAACTAATTTTTTACCTGTATAGTCAGAAAGTTTAATGATATTTCCTGCGTTGTCTTTTGCTTCAAACTGCGGAGCGTTATCTCCTATTTTTAGTGATGTCATTTTTTTTATTTTTAATTACAAAGATACAAAGTAACAAAGTATTCTTGAAGTCTAAAGTAGGTAGCTTAATAAATAGTGAATATGTTTTTAAAGTCCCATTTTAATCATCCATAAATCAATTAAAGTTTCTCATATCACACTGAGCTTGTCGAAGTGTATTTTTTTCAATCTAAAAGTTAATTCATAAAAACAAATAAGGTTTCAACTAGAACTTTGTAACTTGCAGACTTGTAAATTTTGTAACTCCAAATAATGACAAAAAAAGAAAAAGTACAATTTGTAATTGACACACTTCAAGAAAAATATCCTGAAATACCAGTTCCTTTAGACCATAAAGATCCTTATACGTTATTAATTGCTGTTTTATTGTCTGCGCAATGCACAGATGTTAGAGTAAATAAAATAACACCTTTATTGTTCGCTAAAGCGGATAATCCTTTTGATATGGTAAAAATGACCGTAGAAGAAATTAAGGAAATTATTCGTCCTTGTGGTTTATCACCAATGAAAAGCAAAGGAATTTACGGATTGTCTAAAATTTTAATTGAAAAATATGATGGAGAAGTTCCGCAAACTTTCGAAGGTTTAGAAGAATTACCTGCGGTTGGTCATAAAACGGCTGGAGTTGTATTGAGTCAAGCTTTTGGTATACCTGCTTTTCCGGTTGATACTCATATCTTAAGATTAATGTATCGCTGGAACTTAAGCAACGGTAAAAGTGTTGCACAAACAGAAAAGGATGCAAAACGATTGTTTCCAAAAGAAATTTGGAACGATTTACATTTACAAATCATTTGGTACGGAAGAGAATATTCTCCTGCTCGTGGTTGGGATTTAGATAAAGATATTATTACAAGTACAGTTGGTAGAAAATCTGTTTTAGACGAATATCATAAAAAAAATAATACACCTTAATCAAGGTGTATTATTTATACTAAAAAGAAGTTTTATGAACTAGGTATTGCTTCACCTATTAACGTTTCTCCTGCTATTATTTCAAAAGTATTATTAAGAGCTGCAGTGTCATATAAAGCATGTACTAAAGTTTGTGCAACATCATCTCTACTAATTTCTCCATGTTTGTTTAATTTACTACTCAACTCTATTTTACCTTTCCCTTTTTCATTATTTAATGCTCCAGGTCTCACAATAGAATAAGGTAATTTACTTTCTCTTAAATAAACATCTGCATTTTGTTTTGCCTTTAAATAATCTTTAAGTTTGTCTGAACTTTCTGGATTATCTGCCCCCATAGAACTTAACATTACAAACTTTCTAACTTTTGTATGCTTACCAGCGTCTATTAATTTTTTAGCACCTTCTTGATCTACTGCTACTACTTTTTTGCCACCAGAACCGGCAGCGAAAATAATTTTATCAATATTTTCTGTTGTAAATGAAACGTCCTTTTCTAAATCTGCTAAAACAGTGGTTACATTTTCATCTTCAAATTGCTTTTTCTGACTCTCTTTACGAACCATAGCAATTGGATTAAAATATTGTGATTTTTGTAATAAGTTTACTATTTTTTTTCCTGTGGTACCATTGGCACCTGCTACTAATATATTTTCCATGACTGCAAGTTCCGTAAAAGTCAAAGACTATATTAACTCATATAACATAAAAAAAGATGCATACAAAAAAAAGCCCCAACGTTAGTTGAAGCTTTTTCCTCTCTTAATTCAAATTCAATTCAATGAAGTCTTTTGATTTCGTTTTTACAAAAGTTAGCGATTTGGAAAAATTAATCAAAAATTGAACTGTTTCTTGTTTAGGTTGCATCTGTAAATCAGAAGGCTTTTTTGAGTAAAGTTGCATCATATAGTTTGTTTAATAAATTGGTTATAAACTACTAACGACAACTTTTTTCATTTATTGTTAATCTACTAAAATAATTTTATGTTTCTCTATTAACTTACGCATATTTATAAGTGCATAACGCATTCTACCCAATGCAGTATTGATACTAACACCTGTATTTTCGCTAATTTCTTTAAAACTCATATCTTTATACATACGCATTACCAAAACCTCTTTTTGCTCTTCTGGCAATTCATTTATAAGTTCTCTAACATCCGTATGAATCTGATCTTTTATAATTTGTTTTTCAGCATTTAGGTTTCCATCACCTAAAACAGAAAAGATATCAAACTCGTTTGTATTCTTAAAGGAAGGCATTCTATTGGTTTTTCTAAAATGATCTATCACCAAATTATGAGCAATTCTCATAACCCAAGGTAAAAACTTACCCTCTTCGTTATAGTTTCCTTTTTTTAAAGTTCTAATAACTTTTATAAACGTGTCTTGAAAAATGTCTTCTGTAATATCTCTATCGTGTACTTTACTATATATAAAGCTAAACAATCTTTGCTGATGTCTTTTTATTAAAACTGCTAAAGCAGCTTCATTACCTTTAATGTAATCGCTTACTAAAGTACTATCTGTATTTGAGTTTTTCTGCATCATAACTACTGTTGAAGAACAAGTTGCTCTTCTTTTTTTATTATTAAATTAATAATTTAAAAGTAGTTTTTTATGTATATGCGTCTAATTTAGTGGTGCTTATGAAAGCCAAATATCAATATTATTTTTTAAATCGACAAATATTTTAACAAAATTCATTCACATTTCTTTCAAAATGGTTTAAAAAAACGGTATTTTTATAGCTTATATTTTTCATGAATGAAGACTGACATTTCTAAAGTAAATCCGAAAGAAAATATTATTATTAAAGGAGCTAGACTCCACAACCTAAAGAATATAGATGTAGTTATACCAAGAAATAAATTGGTGGTAATTACAGGTCTTTCTGGTTCTGGAAAATCTTCTTTAGCTTTTGATACGCTATATGCAGAAGGTCAAAGACGTTATGTAGAGAGTTTATCTTCTTATGCGCGTCAGTTTTTAGGAAAATTACACAAACCAAAAGTAGATTATATAAAAGGTATTGCACCTGCAATTGCTATTGAGCAAAAAGTAAATTCTACAAATCCGCGTTCTACTGTGGGGACCTCAACAGAAATTTACGATTATATAAAATTATTATATGCCAGAATTGGTAGAACCTTCTCTCCTATTTCAGGAAAAGAAGTTAAAAAAGACACTGTTTCTGATGTTGTTAATTTTGTAAAAGAGTTTGATGATAAAACAAAACTGTTATTATTAGCACCTATTACAATTGATGAAAACCGAGATTTAAAAACGATTTTACAAGTTTTAGAACAACAAGGATATGCGCGTTTAAAATGGAACGACAAAGTATATAGAATATCAGATTTTCCGCAAGCGGAATTTAAAAATGAACCTTTATATTTAGTAGTAGATAGAATTGTAACAAAAGACGATGAAGATTTTTACAACCGATTAGCAGATGCTATTCAGACTGCTTTTTTTGAAGGAAAAGGCATTTGTTTTATAGAAAATTTAGCAGACAATAAAGTTGCTGAGTTTAGTAATAAGTTCGATTTAGACGGCATGTCTTTCTTAGAACCTAACACGCATTTATTTAGTTTTAACAATCCCTATGGTGCTTGCCCAACTTGTGAGGGCTATGGAAATGTAATTGGTATTGATGAAGATTTGGTCATCCCAAATACTGGTTTATCAATTATGGAAGATTGTATTTTTCCATTTAAAACACCTTCTTATATACATTATAAAGAAGATTTAATAGATGTTGCCTATCAATTTGATATTCCTATTCACAAACCTTGGTTTCAACTTACAGAAGAACAAAAAGAATTGGTTTGGAACGGAAATAAATCATTCAACGGAATTCATCATTTCTTTACCGTTTTAGAAGAAAAGAGTTATAAAATTCAGAATAGAGTCATGCTTTCTCGCTACCGCGGAAAAACAAAATGTACATCGTGTAATGGAAAACGTTTAAGACATGAAACTAATTTTGTCAAAATAAATGAGAAAACAATTTCAGATTTAGTTACACTTCCTTTAGATGAATTGGCAGTCTTTTTTAAGAACATCAAACTGGACAAATACGAAGAAAAAATAGGAAAACGTTTGTTAATGGAAATTAACAATCGTTTGTTATTTTTAACCGATGTGGGCTTGTCTTATTTAACCATTAACAGAACCTCTAATACACTTTCTGGAGGTGAAAGTCAGCGTATCAATTTAGCTACTTCATTAGGGAGTTCTTTGGTTGGTTCTATGTATATTTTAGACGAACCAAGTATTGGTTTGCATCCAAAAGACACCGAAAGATTAATTGGTGTTTTAAAAGATTTACGAGATTTAGGAAACACCGTTGTGGTCGTAGAACACGACGAAGATATTATGAGAGAAGCCGATTATATTATAGATATTGGTCCGGAAGCAGGTACTTATGGCGGACATGTAGTTGCCGAAGGAAATTTTGACGAAATCTTAAAATCAGAATCTTTAACCGCTAAATATCTAAACGAAGAATTAAAAATTGAAGTTCCTACAAAACGTAGAACCTCTAGAAATAAAATACAAATTATTGGAGCTAGAGAAAACAATTTAAAAAATGTAGATGTTACATTTCCATTAAACTGTTTATCGGTAATTACAGGCGTTTCTGGTTCCGGAAAAAGTACGTTGGTTAAAAATATTTTGTATCCAACCATGCAAAAAAAACTAATTGGTCATGGAGAAAAAATCGGTCAGCATACAGAAGTAAAAGGAGACTTTGACACTCTAAAACATGTAGAATTTATCGATCAGAATCCTATTGGACGTTCTTCTCGTTCTAATCCGGTAACGTATATAAAGGCTTATGATGACATTCGTTCACTATTTGCAAATCAGAAATTATCGGGTATTAGAAACTACAAACCAAAACACTTTTCTTTTAATGTAGAAGGCGGTCGTTGCGAGGTTTGTAAAGGTGAAGGAGAAGTTACTATCGAAATGCAATTTATGGCAGATGTGCATTTAGAATGCGATGTTTGTAATGGAAAACGCTTTAAAAAAGAAGTTTTAGAAGTAAAGTTCGATGGAAAATCGATTGACGATATTTTAAACTTAACCATAGATGATGCTGTTGCTTTTTTCTCGGAAAATTTAGTTCCTAAAATAGCGAGTAAATTAAAACCATTGCAAGATGTAGGTTTAGGTTATGTACAATTAGGGCAGTCTTCTTCTACTCTTTCTGGTGGAGAAGCGCAACGTATAAAATTAGCGTCATTTTTGGTTAAAGGAAACACCAAAGACAAAGCATTATTCATTTTTGATGAACCTACAACAGGTTTACATTTTCATGATATTAAAAAGTTATTGGCGTCGTTTAATGCCTTAATCGAAAAAGGGCATTCCATAATCGTCATAGAACATAATATCGAATTGATTAAATGTGCAGATTACATAATTGATTTAGGTTTAGAAGGAGGTAAAAATGGTGGAAACCTTATTTTTGAAGGAACTCCAGAAGATTTAGCTAAAAATAAGGAGTCTTATACAGCTAAATATTTGGCTGAGAAACTGGTTTATTAGAAGCTGTTTCCTGCTTTACACTATATCTTTTTATAGCCGTCATTGCGAAGTTTACTTTTTTGTAAACTGTGGCAATCCCTTAATTGAAGAGATTGCTTCGTTCCTCGCAAAGACACCTATTAATAAAGGCTATAAAAAGGATGTCATTTCAATCAGGGCTATACTTGTTTGCAAACAAGGTGAAAAGGAGCGTTTATTTATCATTCCGAGTAGAAAATAAAGATTAATCTAAAAAAAATGGAGTTATAATGATGAGATTTCTAATTAGTTTATCTTGAGCGGAGTCGAAAGGATGAAAAACTTATTTAGAAATGACAAGCTTTATAAAAATAAAATAAATAGATTATAAAGACCTCACAGGTTTTTTAAAACCTGAGAGGTCTGGTTCAATAAATAATTAAGATGATCACAAATCTAACAGACAAACAGAAAATAAACTGGGTAAGAATCCTTGCTATTCTTGCTGTTTTAATAATGATGGTGTACGCTCCAAAATTATGGGTCACCACAAAAAACTTCCCCTTAATCCCGTTATTCGATTGGTTACCGATTCCTACTTATCCATTCGATTATATTTTAGCCGGATTCTTTTTTGCGATACAAATTGTCTACATTTTTCAGAATAAAAGATGTCAAGGTTGGACTATTCTTGGTTTATATCTCTTTTTAGCACTCGTAGATCAAAACCGACTACAACCCTACTTTTATCAGAGTTTTTTAACCATTTTTGCGATTGAAATTTTCAACAGAAAAGCAAATCCAAGAAAAATATTATATGCCATCATTTTGATCTTTTTTGCTACCTATTTCTGGAGTGGAATTCAGAAATTAAATGAAGCTTTTTACATACAGTGGTTGGGGGCTATCAACAAACATTTTAGTTTTTTACCACAATGGTTTTTAGTAGCTTTTACCTACGCAGTACCTTGGTTAGAGGCTTTAATGGGCGTTTTATTGCTATTTAATAAAACAAGAAAATTTGGAGTCGTGTTTATTCTTTTAATGCACGGTACAATTACCGTTTTACTCTTTTATCTAGGATATGGTTACAATGTAGTGCCTTGGAATATTCAGAACATGGTAAGTGTGGTAATTCTATTCTGGACGTTAAAAACATCGAACGCCTTTGAGTTTTTTATACAGTTTTTCAATACGCAAAAATTGGCCATTTTGGTTTTTACGATTATGCTGCCGTTAGCAAACAACCTAACTGGTTTTTATGACAATCTATTATCATTTCATTTTTTTACAGCAGATTTAAAATATTACATTATTTATCTAGATGAAGAATTGCAAGAAAAACTGCCAGAAAATGCACAAAGTTTCTATAGAACTTTTGAAGGTAAAACGTATATAAACGTTATAGAATGGTCTACCGACCAAAACAAAGTTTTGTTTTATCCAGAAGATAGGGCCATCGAATATTTAGATACTTATCTGCGTTCTTTTGCCGAAGAACCAGATAAAGAAGGTTTAACAGAATTGGTAAATTACAACCAAGTAATTAAGAAATAAAAAAGCCATTTAAACTTTCGTTTAAACGGCCTTTCCAACTAAAATAACAATCTAAAGATTGCTGAGGGACTATTTTATTGTAATAAACTATATACAAATTCAGGATATCCACGCTCTCCTGCTTCATTAGTTAATGCTAAAAATTTTAATTTATATAAATTACCATCAGTATCAGTTATTACATAAAAGACGTTCTCTTTCAATGAAGGTAAACTACTAGGTCCTCCCCCATTTCTCCAACTACTACCAATACTTCTTTGGTCTGTAGTAAATTTTGTAGCGTCTACATCGGTAATAGAAAAATCATCATAAGTAAACCCATCTTCTTCTGTATCTAGCATATAAACTTTGGCATCTGATTTTATATTATTTGTTACATAATCTGGATATACATAAGGTCCTGCAGTAGGGATTAAGTTTGTGAAAATTGTAAAATTTAAATCCCATTCGTTTTTTAAAGGTTCTACACTAACTTCATTTTCAGTATTAAAACTAAAAAAAGTAAAATGATATGCTTCTTTTTTAGAGATAGTAATTTCTTTGTGTGTAGTAGCATCTAAATCAGCATACTGTAAGATATAATTGTTAGCATCTTTCAAGATTCTAATTTTTTTCCAACCTCTAGCTTCTCCATTTGCCGAATAGCTACCTGTTGCAGGTGAAGTTGTATCTACTTCATACCCAAGATTTACTAAATATACTTTGTTCTCAGAATCCGTATCAGAAATTTCAGAAATCGCAGTTTCAAGAATATCTCCATTTGGAGCATCAACAAAAGGAACACTTTCATCTGTATACGTATTTGTTCTTACCAATGGTTGTAAATCGATTACTTCTTGATCGGAAGATTTAACAGCATCAATATTTGTTGTAGATAGTTCAGCGGTTGCCATAGAAATTGATCCATTTAAGCTAACTCTAAATTCTGATCCTGAATAGAAACCTAAATCCCAAGAATCTCTTTTTACAACAGTAGTTGTATTTGTACTTAAGTCTACATATACTTGATTTGGTTCATTTGGACCACCAACTTCTGGTGAAACTGCTGCTCCGTCTATAACTACAACTATTGGTGCTATTGGTGCATCTTCAGAGTCACAACTTGTAAAAGAAAATACAGCTGCACATAAAATAAAAGTTAAAAATTTGTTTGTCATGATTTTAATATTTGCTTATTAGTGTTTAAAAATTAAGGTTATATAATAGTTTTAAGTAATAAGAACGTCCGTAGCCCAATAACAAAGAATTGTTGTTAGAAGCATGTGCTACTCCGTCTGTGCTTGCATTACTAACATTTACATTAGTAACATCAAATAAGTTTCTACCGCCTAAAGTGGCTTGAATTTTATCATTAAAGAATGATTTTTTGATAGAAGCATCTACCCAATTATAAGCGCTTGTGGTAGATTTAGAAAATACAGCACTCCCTTTATCATCTACACCAGATGAAATATAATTTTGCTGATTACCATTGTGTTTAAATAATACAGTAAGTGCTGTTTTCCATTTTTTGATGTTATAATTGGCACTTGTATTTAATTGAAAAGAATATAAAAAGTCGTTTTCGGCATGTATTTCATTGGTCGCAATTCTAGAAATACCTTGTAAAGTAGCTCCTAAATTAAAAGTCCAATTTTCTTTTTTAATACTATTTTCAGAAGAGATTCCCCATAATTTATAAGCATCAATATTAATGTATTGATATTGTAAAGGAGTAGGATTTACAATAGCCAAATCTATTTTATCGGCAACATCTAAATAACTAACTTTTAAAGTATTTAATAAAGACAACTCATTAAAGTAACTGTGTTTTTTTAGGTTGATAAACGCCGAAAAGCCATTTTCTGGATTTAGGTTTTCATTTCCTCGCACATCATGGTTAGAATCTACAAAGTAATAGTACAACTCTTCAAAATTTGGCGTTCTGTAAGATGTACCAATGTTACCACGTAACTCAAAACCATTATTCATTAAATAACGTGCGCTAATAGATGCTAATATTTTAGATTTGAATAACGAATTATATTCATATCGTATTCCGGGTCTTAGTAAAAGTGCATCAGAAATATTAAATTCGGCAGAACCATAAAAAGCATAATTTTGTTGAGATTGCGTCTTATCTTGTTGTGTAACATCGCCAGAAGCTTGTGTATCAAAACCATTGATAAACCTTGTTTCGTATCCTAATTGAAAATTAAATAAATCACTCTTAACAAGGTTGTTAATACTTCCTTTAGAAAAGAAAACTTTACTAGATTGATATACATCATCCGTTTCATTACTTTTTTCTCTACTTAAAATGTAGTAGTTAAACTCGTTTAAATAACGTTTTTGTTGCTGGTAAGAAAGTGAAACATTGTAATTAGCGCCTGTGTTTAAACTCCCTACAAGATTTAAGTTGTTTACAAACCGATGCGTTCTAAAAACTCTATCCGTTGCAGACGGATTACTCGTTTGCGCCTGTGTATCTATATTTGCTCTAACCGCTTCATCATAATAATTTATTAGCTCATTAAAGTATTCAAATTTGTAAAACAGCTTAAAATTTTCTTTTTGATATTGTACAAAAGCAGTTGAATTAAATTGTTCTTTTGGTAACCAATCATATCCTCTTAAACCATCATTTTGATAATAGTTTTTTCCTTGTCTATCATTAAAAAAGCCTGCAAACTGATTGCGGTTTACACCAAACCTAGCAAACCAATTCTTATCTATATTATTAGATATATTAAATGCTTGTATATGCCTTCCTTCATCAAACCAAGCATATTCATCACTTACCGTTTCTTCTTGTAAAGAAGCATTAATATTCCACTTATCTTTTATCGATTTTTTAGTAATAATATTGATCACTCCAGATACCGCATTTGCGCCATACTCTACGCCCATTGCACCTTCTACAATTTCTATTCGCTCTATATCATCTAAATTTACTTGCGTTAAATCGATATTGTTTCCAAGTCCATTATCACTTACTAAAGGAATATTATCAACCAAAATATTAAAATATTGAGCATCTAATCCGAAGAAAGAAATCGTAGACTTACCTGTTTGAGAACTAGGTACAATTGTTAAGTTTAAATTAAAGTTTAATAAATCGGCTAAATTATTGGCTGCCTGACTTTCTATTTGTGCTCTTTTTATAACAGTAACATTATGTACCGATTTTTTTACAGATTGAGGATTGTACTGCCCAGTAACCACAACTTCATCTAAAACAGTTATTTCTGTTGAATCCTTTTTTACTTCTTGACTAAAAGTAGCAATAGAAAACATTAGTAATACAACTGTAATTTCTTTATTTAGAAACATTCTTAATAATTTTCGACAAATATATACCTTATTTTTAATCAGTCTAAATAAATTGTATATTTTTGTAAAAATATTTATAACCAAAAAATTTAAAAAATGAATAAACTATTATTGAGTACACTACTACTTTTCCTTTCCATTTCTGTAAATGCACAAAGCAAGAAAAAGAAAGATCAAAATGCGATAAAAGAAATGTGTGGTTGTTTTGAAGTAACCTTCAATTTTGCTGAAACTTTTAATTATAGTAAAGACTCCACTTACAAACCTTCTAAAACTAAAGTAGATAAAGGTTTAGAATGGGCTGGTTTGGTAGAAGATAGTAATAACAAAATATCAATTCAACATTTATTACAAGTTGGTAACCCAAAAGACCCAATGATTATTAAACACTGGCGACAAGATTGGTTGTATGAAAACAACGATTTCTACATGTATAATGGTGATAATAACTGGACTTTTGAGCAAAAAAGTAAAAGCGACGTAAAAAAACAATGGACGCAAAAAGTATATCAAGTAGATGACAGTCCGCGTTACGAAGGTTCTGGAACTTGGGTTCATGTAGACGGAAAAAGCTATTGGGAAAACGAAACTACCGCTCCTTTACCAAGAAGAGAATACACCAAAAGAAGCGATTATAACATCACTTTAAGAGGAAACAGACATGAAATTACAAGCTACGGTTGGCTTCATGACCAAGATAACAGTAAAATTATCCGTGAAGCGGGAAAAGAAGATGTTGTTTTAGCTAAAGAAAAAGGATACAATACGTACGTAAAAGTTGATGATAGCAAATGTAAAGCGGCTTCTGACTGGTGGAAAGCAAACAATAACAAATGGCAGTTAGTTAGAAATAAATGGAACGAAGTTTATGGTAGAAACACCAATTTATCTTTAGAAACTAAAGTTGAGTTTAAAGAACTTTACAAACATTTATTTTCTGATGAAACAACAAAAGAAAAAGAAATTAATACCATAATAGAATCATTTGTAAAAAAATAAAAAAATGAAAAGAACTAAACTAATAGCACTTGTTGCTATATTATTTATAAGCACAGTAGTTGTAGCACAAAGAAAACAACAGCAATCATCAAATATATTTTTAGATAGAGATTTTTGGGATACAAACCCAAGCATCGAGATTATTGATCAAAAAATAGCACAAGGTAACAACCCAAGCGAAGCCAATAAAGGTGGTTTTGATGGTGTAGTATATGCTATTTTACAAAAAGCACCAAATGCATCCATTAAATATTTACTTTCTAAAGAAGGTAATGATGTTAACAAAATTACACACGATAAGCGAACATATGTTTTTTGGGCTGCCTATGCAGATAATTTAGAACTTACTGCTTACTTAATTAAAAACGGAGCGGATTTAAGTCTAAAAGATTCTCATCAATCTTCTCCATTAACGTTTGCAGCAAATGCAGGAAATACCAATACTAAAATCTATGATTTATTTATTGAAAATGGATTAGACATTGCAACCGACACCAACGGACACGGTGCAAACGCTTTACTTTTATTACTTCCGTCATTAAATAACTTAGATTTATTAGACTATTTTACATCAAAAGGATTGGCTTTAAACAGCACTGATAATGATGGAAACGGTGCATTTAATTATGCTGCTAAAAAAGGAAATAAAGAAATGCTAAACTTATTAATAAAGAAAGGTTTACCATACAAAAACTTGAATAAAAACGGTGAAAATGCACTTTTATTAGCAACAAGAGGTGGCCGTGGCGGTTACAATTCTTTAGCATTTTTTAAATACTTAAATAGCTTAGGTCTTGACGCAAATGTTACGAATAAAGACGGACGAAATGCATTTCATTTTTTAGCTTCTGGTAATAAAGACATTGCTACTTTTAATTATTTTTTAAGTAAAAATGTTGATATCAATCATGCTGATAAAGAAGGAAACACACCTTTATTAAACGCAACTGGTAGAAATTCTTTGGAGATTGTTACTTTTTTAACTGAAAAAACAAAGGATATTAATCACACAAACAAGCAAGGAAACTCTGCTCTTTCAGTAGCTGTAGAAAGAAACTCTAGTGATGTTGTGGCTTATCTAATTAACCAAAAAGCGAACATAAATGTAACTGACAAAGACGGAAATACTTTAGCGTACTATTTGCTTAATAGTTACAACGAAAGAAGAAATGATAATTTTGCTACAAAAAAGAACCTACTTGTTAAAAACGGATTAAAATTAAATCAAATTCAGGGTGGTAACAACACATTATTTCACTTTGCTTTAGACAATAAAAATATCAAATTATTAAAAGAAGTAAATTCTTATGGGATTGATGTAAACGCAAAAAATAACGAAGGTTATACGGCACTGCACTTAGCAGCTATGAAATCTAAAGACACTAAAATTATCAATTATTTATTAAGTATTGGTGCAGATAAAAATATAAAAAACGAATTTGAAGAATCTACTTATGATTTAGCTTTGGAAAATGAGTTATTAAAAAATACTGATATTAAATTTTTAAAATAAAACTTAAGAATGAAAACTAAAAATATATTTAAAATAACACCTATTATAATTGCAATCGCATTTGCATTGTTCAGTTTTAAAAGTAGCGAAACAAGTTCATACAAATGTATGATTCAGTTAACCAATTACACCGGAGAAGGAGCCTATATTGTAATTTCTCTAATAAATTCTGATGGAGAATATGAAGAAACCCTAAATGTTTTGGGAGACGATGATGAATGGTACTCTAACCTAGAAGAATGGTGGAAGTTTCAAGGGACAAAGCGTAGCGATATTGATGCTATTACAGGAGCAACAATTAGCGGAGGAGAGCGTGCTATTAGTGTTCTAAAAATTGATGACAGTAAAATTGATGCTGGGTATAAAATCCGTTTTGAAACTTCTGTGGAAAATCAAGCATATTACAAAGATGATGTAGAGTTTGAATTAACATCAGAAAACGTTAAATCTAAAGTTGAAGGAAAAGGATTTATTCGTTATATAAGAATCATGCCACAATAAAAAATTTTATAATGACGATTTCCATTTGGAGATATAGCCACTTAACCCTGGCTATATCTTCTGCTTTATTTATTATTATCGCTTCTGTAACCGGAATTATATTGGCTTTTGAACCAATTTCTGATAAACTTTCTCCTTATGATGTTGTAGATATTAATACAGTTTCTATTCAAGAAACAATTGCTGTATTACATCAAAAATATGATGAAGTAATCACCATAGAAGTTGATGAAAATGGTTTTGTAGCTGCAAATGTTGTTTTAACAAATGGTAAAAGCGCTACTTTTTACATCAACCCAAAAACAGGAGAAAAGATTGGAGATATCATAGAGAAAAAACCAATTTATGAATTTGCAACAAACCTACATCGTTCGTTATTTTTAAAATCTACGGGTAGGTTTATTATTGGATTTGTATCTTTTTTACTGTTGTTAATTTCTGTTACCGGAATTGTATTAATTACAAAAAGACAAGGTGGTATTTCTAAATTCTTCTCTAAAATAATTAAAGAAGATTTTAATCAATATTACCATATTATTATTGGTCGATATACGCTAGTACCTATTATAATAATTACATTAACAGGTGTATATCTTTCTTTAGACCGTTTTTCTGTATTGCCAAAAGACAATAGTAAACATGTAGAAATTGCACAAAATAAGACACTACAAAACAATGCTATTATTGATTTTTTTGAGTCTACAAAATTAGATGAAGTAAAAAGTATAGAATTCCCTTTTTCTACAGATGAAGAAGATTATTACTATGTAAAACTTACTGATAAAGAAGTTGCTGTACATCAAATTACGGGACAAGTTATTAGCCTAAAAAAACAACCACTCGTTACTTTTGGTTCTTATTATAGCTTATTACTTCATACCGGAAAAGGCTCTATCTTATGGTCTATTGTTTTATTATTAGCTTGTTTTGCTATTTTATTCTTTATTTTTTCTGGCTTTGCCATGACTTTAAAAAGAAGGAAGAAAACTAGCTTGGTTAAAAATAATTTTACTAAAGATGAAGCCGAATATATAATTCTAGTTGGTTCTGAAACCGGAAGCACCTTTAATTTTGCTACTGCTTTTTACAAGGCCTTAATCGCTTCTGAAAAAACGGTGTTTTTATCAGAATTAAACCAATATACAAGCTATAAAAAAGCAACAAATATTATCATATTTACAGCAACTTATGGTGAAGGAGAAGCCCCTATAAATGCGAAGAAATTTATTTCTAAAATTGAAAACACGTCGCAAAACAATCTCTTAAATTTCTCTGTAGTCGGTTTTGGTTCTAAAGAGTATACACAGTATTGTAAGTTTGCTATTTTGGTACATGCTCATTTACAAATGCAAGACAAATTCACTCCTATTCTACCTGTTTTTAAGATCAATAACCAATCTTTTTCTGATTTTAACCAATGGTTACAAGAATGGAATGCTTTCTATAAAACAACACTTATAGTAACCACAGAAAGTCTTTTAACAACAAACAAAAAAGAACAAGAATTTACGGTAATAAATAAAACACCTATTAATACTGATGATACTTTTTTAATTCAATTAAAGCCGAATAAAAAAACAACTTTCGAATCTGGAGATTTACTTTCTATTACTCCAAAAAATGAAACAAGAAGTCGTTTGTATTCTATTGCCAAAATAGATAATACTATTCTGTTAAGTATTAAGAAACACGAATTCGGACTTTGCTCAACTTATTTTAATAGTTTATGTAAAGCCGATAAAATGGTAGCAAATATTCAAAAAAATGCAGCATTTCATCTTCCAAAAAAAACAAAAGAAGTTATTTTAATTGCCAACGGAACTGGAATTGCACCTTTTTTAGGAATGATTAATAGAAAAAAATCAAATATAAAAACGCATTTATTTTGGGGAGGAAGAACAAAAGAATCTTTTAAAATCTATAAAAACAATATACAGACAGCCTTAGAAAATAATACGCTCAACTCGTTCCACGCTGCATATTCTCAAGAAGAAAAAGAGAAAATATATGTTCAAGATTTATTAATAAATCACGGAACACTAATTGCGAATACCATACATAATGGAGGTTTAATTATGATTTGCGGGTCTATATACATGGAAAAAGGAGTCACAAAAGCATTAGAAGAAATAACTAAAAAACATTTACAATCTTCATTACATAAATTTAAAGAAAACAATCAAATAAAAACTGACTGTTACTAAAAATTAAAACAATGTGTCAAAAATCTAAAATAATAGCTAGCGTTAAAAACGGAGAAATATCAATTTGTAAAGATTGTAATAATTATAACCTCATTTTTAATAATATCTTTTTTCAATTTGATAAAGAACAACTGAATAAGTTTAGAGAATATGTTGCAGAAATAGATGTTAATTATTGGTTAGACTATAGCGCAAACACAACACAAAAAAGAAAAATACCTGTACCTACTTTTCATCAGAATTTAGTGTTGGTTTTTGATACTTATGAAATTGAAGAACTTAAAATACTATTAGGGATTTACTCTGGTAATAAAAACAAAATGATATCTACGGCAGACATAGATTATTCTTTAATTTTAAATTAATAAAAAAAACTCAAGATTGAATTCAATCTTGAGTTTTTTATTAAAAATTATTTTTTTTTAAATATTTAACAACTAAAGAAAGCTACTTAATTTCTTTTAAAATAACATCAATAGCCCTATCTAATTGTGGTGTTTTATTTTCTAATCTATCAGTAAAACTTTTACCTACATAAATATCTGGCGAAACTCCATTTAGCTCTAAATCTTTACCATCTAAAGTATAACATCCCCAAGATGGTAATCTATAACTAGAACCATCTACTAAAGATTTACTAGTTGTAAAAATAATCCATCTATAAGTTTCTGTACCTATAATTGTACCTAAACCTAGTTCTTTAAAACCTGCTGCTGTCATTTCTGCATCAGAAAGAGATTGCTCGTTTATTAATAATACAATTGGCTTATTGCCGTAATTAAAGTTAGATTGACTTGCTAGTTTTCCTTCTCTATATTTCCAACTTAAATATTGTTTTTGTTGTAAAAAGTTAAGAACAGCATCGTGTACATTTCCTCCTGTATTAAATCTTAAATCTAAAATTAAACCTTTTTTATAAGCTTCATCACTCATTAAATCTTCATAAAACTTAGTTAACTCACCACCACTCATATTTTTCATGTGTACATAAGCAATATTATTATTAGATTTTTGATCTACATATTTCTGATTTTCATTTTGCCAATCATCGTACATTAAATTTTTAATTTGCCCATAAGTTGTAGCATGTACAAAAACGGTAAACACTTTTTTTCCTCTAGAGAAAGTCAGTTTAATTTCTTCTTTAAAATCAGGATTTATAAAATAGGATTCTCTATTTTTATTCTTATCAATTTTTACATTATTTACAGAAATTAAAACATCATTTTTTCTGATATCTTTACTTTCAATATCTGTTGGACTATTTAAAACAATGCTTTCTACTTTATAGGGATTCTCATTATTAAAAATAATTCCTGTAGATGAAGTTTTGGTACCGTAATATGTTTTCTCTTCAGAACCTTTAGAATTAAATCCAAAATGTGATGTATTTAATTCTCCTAACATATCATTAAAAATTAAACGTAAGTCTGACCTTTTTGTAATAAAAGGTAAATACTTTTTATAACTATCTCTTAATTTTTGCCAGTTTTGTCCGTGAAAATTTTCATCATAAAAATTCTCTTCCATTCCTGCCCAAGCTTCAAAATACATTTGTTCAAATTCATTAGATAAAGTTTTATTAAATTTAAAATCAATCGAAATTGCTTTTAATTTATTAGAACTTAAATTTAAAGTTTGAATTGATCCGTTTACAAGTATATAATGTTTCTTTTTTATCGTTATTTGTTGATAATTAAAAACTCTTTTATCATCAATTTTAACGGTTTTATTTGCTTCAAATGGTTCTAATGTTGTTTTCCATAACTTATTCTCACCTTTATCATGATTAGATACATATAACACATGCGTCTTTTGTCCTTCATTTATAATTGTAATATTTTTTTGATTACCAAATCTTGGACTGATTCTAGTAAGCCTTGTCATTAAACCTTTTTGGTTTATTTGAACATTAACAGCTGTTTTATTTTCTTTTTTATTTGCTGTATCTTTTTTAGAAAATAATTCATTTGCCTTTTCCATTTTAAAAGGTTTTTCATATTTACCTAAAGCCATTTGGTATATTTTAGACTCACCATTTCCTCCACTAGGAAAGTTAGGAGCTGTTCTTTCTGATGAAAAATAAATAAATTTTCCATCATTAGACCAAACTGGTCCAGATTCTGAAACCTTTGTATTGGTTAGGTTTATTTTCTTTTTAGTTTCTAAATTATATACTAAAATTTCTGCTTCAAAATCTTTGTAAGCATTATAAACGATGTATTTACCATCGGGTGAAAAATATGGTTTAGAGTTATAGAATCCCCAAAGTTCATCTTGTACAACTAAACTACTTTTAAAACTCTTTAAATCTATCGTATAAATTTCGTTTCTACCTCTTAAATAAACACCTTTAGACATTTCTTTATTAAAAGTAATAAACCTATTATTCTTACTATTTTTTGTAATTTGTTTTGTATCAGTTAAATTATTAACATCAACCGTAAACCAATTATAATAACCGTTATAAGATCTAGAATATAAAAGTGATGTGTTATTTTTTAACCATTTTACTTCTTCAACTGCTTCTGTTTTGCTTGTAGGTATTTCTTTAACAAACTTCCCTTCAATATCAGAAATAAATAATTTTCCTCTAGATACAAATGCCATCTTTTTTCCATCAGGAGAAACATCAAAATAAGTAAT
This sequence comes from Polaribacter sp. R2A056_3_33, assembly GCF_019278485.1. Classification (NCBI taxonomy): domain Bacteria; kingdom Pseudomonadati; phylum Bacteroidota; class Flavobacteriia; order Flavobacteriales; family Flavobacteriaceae; genus Polaribacter; species Polaribacter sp. R2A056_3_33. The sequence continues at coordinate 3,177,877 of NZ_CP058984.1, read as the reverse complement.
TTTACCTTTTATATTGTATGATTGATTTTTATTAACGGTTATATTATTGTTGATATTTATATTTAATTTATTCGATTTTTTTGAAGCTACATCATATACATACAACTGATAATCTTTTCTAAAAACTATTTTTTCTCCATTAGCACTAACTTTTGGCCACATAATAGAAGTATCAAACTCTGTGAGTTGTTTTTTAACACCATTATTTAAAGTATATAAATTATATTCTCCATTATATTCATCAGATTTAAAGTAAATATTTCCTTTAGAATCTATAGTTGCTCCAAAATCTTTTCCTTTATAAGAAGTGTGTTTTGTATACTTTTTAGTAGCTGTGTTGTACGATTTAATATCTGGGTTATAGTCTCCTTTATATCTTTTTCTATTTGCATAACTTGAGCTTTCCCAAGATTCATTAAAGTAAATGTCTTTAGTTTTAGGATGCTGAACAACATTATGAATGGTATTAAAATAATGATCAAAGGTTCTTTTTGCTGTTTCTCCTTTAGTGGAAATAGTATAGTTTGTTGTTCTATTATATCTATTAGAAGCAAAATTAATTGTTTTACTATCCCAATTCCAAGAAGCAACTCTATCATCACTTTCATGAAAAGTAAGTTGTTTTATTTCACCTCCGTTTAAAGGCATTAAATACACATCATAATTACCATACTGATTACTAGAAAAAGCCAACCAATTTCCATCAGGAGAAACAGAAGGATCTGTCTCAGTTCCATCCATTGCAGTTAATCTAAAAGCAGTTCCTCCATCAGAGTTAACTCTCCATAAATCATCTTGATAACTAAAAACAACAACATCTCCATTAGGTGTTAATGTTGGTTTTAAAGTAAAATAAACATTCTCTTTTTGAGAAAAGAGAGAAATCGAAAATAAAAAAATACTAATTTTTAAAAAAAACTTCATTACTAATTAATTTGGTTAAGTTTTTAAAAGTAATCAATAATTTTTCTACAGTAAAATATCAAAAAGTTAAAGTTTTTTTAACGAATTCTAATCTATAAGCAACGGATTCTAAAATCGGTAAAATCAACATCAACTTCTCCTCTACTTTTACAGTGTATTAACACTTAAAAACGTAGAAATTATGAAAACTATATTAAAAAAATCAGTATTTGCAGCAGGTATAATCTTATTAAGCAGCCCGTTTATTAGTTGTGATAATAAGAAAATAATAAAAGAAAATAAAGCAATAGTTCTTGCAGAAAATGTTGCTACTATTAAAAATGAAACTACTATAAAAATTACTTCTAGAGAACCCATTGTTTTTATTACAGGTTTTGACGTCGGAAATGAAACCTATTACACCAACGCTAGAGCTTATTTTGAAGAGAAAAACATCAAAATAATAGACGGACAATATTCTCTAGAAGAAATAATTGTTTGGCTAAATAAAAATGCTAACGAAAATCCTTACGGAGATGTTCATATTGTAAATAACAGCAACCCGTATAAAGGCATGAATTTAGAAACTATTGTTAAAGGTGATAAAATTACCGCAGAAACTTTAAGAAAAACGATAACTCAAGGTACTTTACCAACGCTAAAAAATGTAGTTAATAAAGATACAAAAATAGTTTTTCATGCTTCTGGATTGGTTGAAAACACAGCATTATTAAAAACGCTAAAAGACGCTTTATCGGCTCCAACATTGCCAAAAGTTATTGCATCTCCTTATTACACTATTTTTAGTGGTAAATTTTCTAATCATTATTTAGCACAACCTTATTACGTATTTTATCCTACAGCTCATTCTCCTGGAAAAATAGATTTATCTAAAGAAATTGCGAATAAATATCCAGAAGAAAAAGACATTAACTGGTATGATGCTTTAAATAATGAAGAAGAAAGATATGTTGGTGATGCGTATACCACTCAGTTCTCTATACCAATTAAATGGGAATTTGGTTACCACCATACAGACAACGAAATGCCAATATTTACTTCAGAAAAAGAGGTGATCGATTGGATTGAGCAAAACGAAGAATTAATGGTAGAAATTAATAACTATAACATTCCGTTAGATAAATACAGATGGACATGGAATAGTAAAAACAGCACCTTAATTATTAGAGGTAGAACAACGGGGTTGGTGGTATTAAAACCCTTAATTAAACCGTATGGAGATTTAAAACACATAGAGCCAGACACCAATAACAAGCGTTTGTATGCTATAAAGTAAATTGAAATAGAAATTGTAGATTAGACGCCATTACACAAAACTAAAAATGAGGTAATGGCGTTTTAATTAGTAAGTTTGTAATTATGATAATATTTTTTGAAATTTTACATTCATTAAGTCATTCTATAAAGGGTATACCTAAGAACCGACTGAATTTATTGTTTTTACTTTTTTTCATTCTGATAAACCAAACGCATTCACAAAACCTACAGCTAAAAAATTTGTCTATTTCTGATGGATTACCATCTACTACTATAAATGATATTCAGCAAGACGAAATAGGCTATTTATGGCTAGCAACAGATAATGGTTACTCTAAATTTGACGGTGTAAATTTCACCAACTACAAACAAGAAAATGTAAATTGTATTTTTATTGAAAAGAATAAAATTTATATCGGTTTAAAAAACGGACTTCTCGTATTACAGCATCATAAATCTACCTTTTTTGAAAGCAAAGAAATTCTAAAAATAAAATCTATTAACAATAAAATTATTTTAGCCACTGTACAAGGTGTTTGCGAACTAAAAAAAGACACAATACAGCCTATAGAAATACAAAACCAAATAGATTTTTCTATAATTCATGATATCATTTCTTTTAAAAACATTATTTACATAGCTTCTACAAAAGGCTTATGGAGTATAGATAAACTATACAAACCTTTAAAAATGGATAAACTTATAGAAGAGAATACCACTTCCTTTTTAATAAATAATAATCAATTAATTGCTGTAACAGATACTAAGGGATTAAAAATTATTGATGATCACACTGTTTTAAAAAATATCTTAACAATAGAAGACATTTCTTCCATAAAAAGAATAAAAGATGAAATTTGGGTGGCTTCTAAAAAAAATGGGTTAGATATTTTAGATGCCAACACCTATATTTTTAAAAGGAAAATAAACAAATACAATACATTTATTTCTAGCCAAATAAACACTATTTTTAAAGACAAGCAAAATTCAATTTGGATTGGTAGCTTAAATAAAGGTTTATATAGATATAATACCGCTACAGAAACGGTTACACCTAAAGTGTTCATTGAAAATATAGCAGTTAATTATAAATTTATAGATTCCTTAAACGCAACCAAACTTGCCTTAAAACCAAATGAAAACAATATTTCCTTTTCTTTTAAAACAATCGATTTAAAGAATCCTAAAAATATCGAATACCGTTATCAATTAAAGGATGATTTTACACCTTGGAGTCTTCAAAATAAGGTTGATTTTGCTAATTTAAAGTCAGGGAATTATCAATTTACTGTTCAGTCTAAAAAAGGTAGTTTACTTAGTAAAAAAGTATCTTTTTCATTTTTTATTGACACTCCAATTTATCAAAAAGCATGGTTTATAATATTATGTGGCGCAATTTTATGTCTACTTTTAGCGCTTTTTGTTGAGCTGCATATAAGAAAGTTGAATAAAAAAAATCAGCAAAAGATTGATACTTTAAAAGTAGAAAATCATTTACTTACTTTAGAACAAAAAGCATTGCAGTTGCAAATGAATCCGCATTTTATTTTTAATGTTTTAAACGGAATAAAAGCACTTGGCAATTCTGGAAACTCTAAAGAATTAAATAAGACCATTTCACAATTTTCTGTACTTTTAAGAAGTGTTTTAAACAACTCAAGATTAGAAGAAATTAGCTTACAAGAAGAAATAAATACCCTAAAAAACTATTTAGATTTAGAGCAAAAAATGAATTCAATGTCTTTTGAGTACGTTATTGAAACCTCTTTAAATAACATCGATTCAGAAGAAATTTTAATTCCGCCAATGCTATTACAACCTTTTGTAGAGAATTGTATTAAACACGCTTTTCAGCCTAATAAAATCGATGCAAAAATTAAACTTCTTTTTGAAATTAGAAATAGATTCTTACATTTTACCATAGAAGATAACGGGATTGGTTTTCATCAGTCCAAAAAAGAAAAAGTAAAATCGAATCATCAATCTGTCGCTTTAGAAGTTACTAAAGAACGAATTCAGCATTTATCGAAATACAACTCATTTTCTATTGAAGAAATAAAAGACAAAAAAGAAGTAAAAGGAACCAAAGTTGGGTTTAAGATTCCACTAAAAACAGATTATTAAAAAAATGGAAAGAAGAAAATTTATAAAAAACACTTTACTTACAGGAGTTGGAGCAAGTATTTTAGGAGGACTTTATTCTTGGCAAATAGAACCTTTTTGGTTGGAATTTGTACACGTAAAAATGCCCATTAAAAATTTACCAAAAAACTTAATAGGAAAAACATTAATGCAAATTAGTGATGTTCATGTTGGTAATAAATTTGATTACAACTATATTATAGATTCGTTTAAAAAAGCACGCCTTTATAACCCCGATTTTGTTGTTTATACAGGAGATTTTGTTTCTTATGAAACACCAGAACAGTTTGATCAATTAGAAGAAGTGTTTAAATATGCCGTAAACGGAAAATTAGGAACTGCGGGTGTTTTAGGCAATCATGATTATGGTATAGATTGGTTAGAACAAGATGTTGCTAATAAGATTTCTAATATTTTAGATAAAAAAAACATTACAATTCTAAGAAATGAACAAGTAAGTTTTAGTGGTTTAAATATATTAGGTATTGATGATTATTGGGGTTCTAATTTTAACCCAACAAAAATTATGACCAAATATGATGCAGAAAAAGCAAACCTTGTTTTATGCCACAACCCAGATGTTTGTGATTTAAATATTTGGAACAATTACAAAGGGTGGATTTTATCTGGACACACACATGGCGGACAAGTAAAACCTCCATTTTTACCCCCACCTATTCTTCCTGTAGAAAACAAAAGGTATTCTTCTGGCGAGTTTGATTTGTATGATGGTAGAACATTATACATAAATAGAGCACTAGGTAATTTATACCAAGTAAGATTAAATGTAAGACCAGAAATAACCATTTTTGAATTAGATAAAGAAGTATAACATGAAAGAACTAACTGCAATTTTAGTAGATGATATGCCAGTAGCACTAGAAATGTTAGCAACTGATATTACTAACAATCATCCAGAGATTAAAATTATAGGAAAAGCAAAATCGGTTGTAGAAGCAGCAAAATTATTGCGCAAACAACAACCAGAGATCTTGTTTTTAGATATTATGTTAGGAGACGGAACAGGTTTTGATATTCTTGAAATTTTTCCTGATTTAAAATCGAAAATTATCTTTGTTACTGCAAGTGATGCTTTTGCTATTAAAGCATTTAAGTTTGCAGCAATCGATTATATTTTAAAACCTTATTCCGATGAAGATTTGGCAGTTTCAATAGAAAAAGCACAAAGCCAAATTCAGCCAGATAAAGAACAGCTACATGTTTTGCAAGAAGCGGTAACTGCCCCTAATAATAAGCCTAATAAAATATCTTTACATACTTCAGAAAAAATAATTGTTGTAAATATTGAAGATATAATCCGTTGTAAGTCTGATAACAATTACACTACCTTTTATTTTAAAGACAATTCAAAAATACTCGTTTCTAAAACATTAAAATATTATGCAGATATGTTAAAGGAAGTCGGTTTTTTAAGAGTACACCAAAGTCATTTAGTAAATACTACCTTTATTAAAGAGTTCATTAAATCTGATGGTGGTTATCTAATGCTTACTGATGGATCTAATATTCCAGTTTCAGTAAGAAAACGAACTGAAGTATTGGAAGTGCTAAATTCTTTCTAAAAGAGAGAATAAGGATTGTTTATTACTATTTCAGTTAAAGCTGTTAACTTTAAGATAAATAAAAGAAATTAAACAACTAATACGGAGGAAGTACTTAAGTGCGCACGAGAAGATTCGAACTTCCACGTTCTTGCGAACACAGCCCCCTCAAGGCTGCGCGTCTACCAATTTCGCCACGTGCGCATTTGTATAAACCAAAAATGTTAAGCATATTGCTTAACATTTTCTTTGTGACCGGGCTGGGGCTCGAACCCAGGACCCTCTCCTTAAAAGGGAGATGCTCTACCAACTGAGCTACCAGGTCTTTTTTGTAAACCGGTTGCAAATATACTATCAAACATTGGAATAATAAGCATTAAATTGATTTTTTTTTATAGATATTTGCATAAAAACACAAATAGATGAAAATAGTACTTTTAGGTTATATGGCTTCAGGAAAATCTAGTATTGGCAAACGACTTTCTAAAAAGCTGTCAATGAATTTTTTAGACTTAGATGATTACATTATTGAAAAAGAAAAAATGTCTATTTCTGAAATATTTAAAACCAAAGGAGAAGTCTATTTTAGATTGATAGAAAACAAATATTTAAAAGAAATTCTAGCAAAAGACAAAGATTTCATCCTTGCTTTAGGTGGCGGAACGCCTTGTTATGCAAATAATATGGAAGAAATTAATAATTCTGATGCAAAATCGATCTATTTACAAGGTAGCACAGCTACAATGATAGAGAGATTAATTAGAAAAAAAGCTAAAAGACCATTAATAGCTTCTTTAGGAGATGATCAAATTCCAGAGTTTGTAGCAAAACACCTTTTTGAAAGACGCCCTTTTTATGAACAAGCAAAGGCTATTGTAAAAATAGACAATAAAACTAAAGCAGAAGTTGCGGAAGAATTGGAAAGCTTATTAAGCTAAATAAGCAATTGCTTCATTTGCCGAAAATTCTACTTGTATATGTTCTTTTATAGAAGTAGACAGAGAAATTCCTTTAAAATCTGCCTTAACAGGATATTTTTTGTGATTTCTATTTACCAATACAGCTGTTTTAAATCTCTTTAAAGGAACGTCTAAAAAATGCTTAATTCCGTAAATTAGCGTAGTTCCAGAGCTTAAAACATCATCAACTAAAACCAAAGATTTATTTTTATAATCTTCAATATTTAGAGAAGTGGTAATAGGTTTTAAAGGATTTTTTTTATCAATATTAACTTTACAAAGAGTTACTTTTAAAGGTGATATTTCTTGTAAAACTTCCATTAATTTTTCAGCAAAAATAAAGCCATTACCTACAATACCAGCAAGAATAACTTCTTTCTCCGAACTATTTGTTTCATAGATCTGATAAGCAATCCTTCTTATTTTTTGAGAAATTTGCAATTGATTTAATATAATGCTACCTGATGTTGTCATATTTCTTCTGTTGTATCTTCTTGATAATCGTCTATATCTCGCCTGTCTTTTTTGGTTGGCCTACCTGTACCCTTTTTTCTGTAATAGTCTTTAGCGTATTTTAAGAGGTCTGTTTTCTCAAACTCCTCTTTAGGCGTTACATCTTTTCTATAAAGATCTACTATTTTAGCCCCAACTCTACTTTCCGGTAAATCTAAAACTTTTATTTGATAGTTTATTTGATTTTTTCTTACTAAAATCAATTCATCTCCAAACACTTCTTTAGAAGGCTTTAAGCTTTTATTATCTATCTTAACTTGCCCTTTCTTACATGCTGTAGATGCTAAACTTCTTGTTTTAAAAATTCTAATACACCACAAATATTTATCAATTCTCATATAAATAGTTAAAATATAACGTTTGTCTTTTTACAAAGGTATAAAATTGGTAAATTGCACGCTCAAAAATTATAGATTAAATGAATAAAATTAAAAGTATTTTTGCATTTATTGTTTTAAGTGTCGTAATATATTCTTGTGGAGATGATAGTAATGGAATTGACAATCCTTTTTTAGATATAGATCATGAGGAACTTGCTTTGTCTGATAATGATTCTATAGTGAAGTTTTTAAAGAACTATTATTATGATGCTTCTTTAGATTCTGTTAAAACATTAGTTTCTGGAAAAACACCACTATATGATAATATTATTAAAATGGAGGTTAAAAGAAATGATATTGATTATACGCTTTACGTATATAAAATAAAAGAAGGAAACCCTATCGATCCAAACACTGACAATCCTTCTGTTGATAAAGGATACCCTTCAGTATCAGATTCAATTTTCGCTAGATATTCAGGCCAAGTTATTACGTCTTCTACAGAGTTAAGTGCAACGTTTGACAGTAATTCTCAGGGTGTAGGAGATTGGTTTAGCTACGATAGATTAGCTGTTAGAGGTTGGTCTTTTGGTTTTGAAAATTTTAAAGGAGGATATTTAAAAAAAGAGGATAATGGAGATACTTTTAATGGACCAATAACTTATTTAGAAGGAGGAAAAGGAATTTTATTTATTCCTTCTGGACTGGCTTATACATCATTATTCACAAATAATTATTCGAGTAGTTTAGTGGACCAAAACTTACTATTTTATATTGAATTACTTGATTTTGTAAAAGATACTGATCATGATAATGATGGTACACCTTCAAGTGAAGAAGATAATAATGGTGATGGAGACTTAACAAATGATTTTAGTGATACAGATTTCCCTACAACACCAGATTATTTAAACCCTAACGTTTAAATAAATAAGATTTTAAATATTGTAAAAACTCTTGATTTCTCAAGAGTTTTTTTTTGTCCTAATTTTTCACTTTTCACCAAAACAACGATATTAGAAACTTTAAGAAATAGAGTTGATAAAAAAACTTAAATAAGCACATTAAAAGAGGTTGATATACTTCTTCATATATAATCTTATCAATTGATTACAGCGTATCTTAAAGACCTTAGTAGCTCTAAAGATTTACAGCTTTTAAATGAATAGAGTTTTCATCAACATAACCATTTTAAGGAGTTTTAGATACATCTAGCTTAAAACATCACAAACCGATTTTACTAAAGTCACAATAAAACAGAAATGCACAACTTGTAACCTAATATCCCCTTTATAGAATCGTAGAACAAATAATAGAAAGAGGTTTCTAATACCTAATAAAAATAAACCTCTACAGTTCTATTACACTCAGACTGGAAAACAACAGAAAACAAAAAAGCTCTTGAAAATTTCAAGAGCTTTTTTAATATTAAATAATTTGTGTACTTATAATTTTAAAGAAAGTCCAAATATTATTTGATTCGTTCTGTTATCTACGGTAAAATTATCTGTAACAAAATTAGCCTCATTGTTAGTCAAACCTCTTTCCCAACGTACATCAACACCTATATTACCAAATTCTACTCCTACTCCCATTTGAAGCCCTACAGAGAATTTATCAAGTTCATCAGAAGTAAATTCTTTATAACTAATTTCATCATCTAAAATGTATTGAAAAGAAGGACCAATAAAAACATTTGCAAATCCTAAGAATTTTTTACCTACTAAAACAGGTACATCTAATTTCTTAAATGAATAATCATCTGAATCACTTAGTAATTCAAATTCTGTTTTAACTTGTGTATAAACAATTTCTGGTCTTAAGTATAAACCACCTAAAACAGGAATATCTCCTCTAAACCACAAACCTACATGATAACCAGTCTTAGCTTCTGCTCCTCCATCTATAATATCTGCTGAGGATTCTTTAAAAGAGTCTTCTCCCGCATTATTATAGTTTACACCTGCTTTTAAACCAAAATCTATCTGAGCATTTGACAATTGTGTAAATCCAACTGCCAAACAAAACATTAAAATTACTTTCTTCATCATTTATTATTTTAAGTTACTATTAAAGATCTTTAAAATACTAACGCTTTTATTTTCTAGAAATTACTTTTTTAACAGCTTTTACAACTGCAGCAGCATCTAAACCATATTTAGCCATTAATTGTTCTGGTGTTCCAGATTCTCCAAAAGTATCATCTGTAGCAACAAATTCTTGAGGTGTAGGTGTGTTTAAAGCTAAAGTTCTAGCAACACTTTCTCCTAAACCACCTAATTTATTATGCTCTTCTGCAGTAACAATACAACCAGTTTTAGCGACAGACTTTAAGATAATATCTTCATCTAAAGGTTTAATGGTATGAATATTAATTACCTCTACAGAGATTCCTTCTGCTTCTAATTGTTCGGCAGCTTGTAAAGATTCCCAAACTAAGTGTCCTGTTGCAACAATAGTTACATCTGTTCCTTCTGTTAATTGTATTCCTTTACCTATTTCAAATTTTTCATCTGTTGGCATAAATACTGGTACTTTCGGACGACCAAAACGTAAATATACAGGTCCATCAAAATCTGCAATTGCAATTGTTGCTGCTTTTGTTTGGTTGTAATCACACGTATTAATTACGGTCATTCCTGGTAACATCTTCATCAACCCAATATCTTCTAATATTTGGTGTGTTGCGCCATCTTCTCCTAAAGTAACTCCTGCATGAGATGCACAAATTTTTACGTTTTTACCAGAATACGCCACAGATTGACGAATTTGGTCATACACTCTACCTGTAGAAAAGTTAGCAAATGTACCTGTAAAAGGAATTTTACCTCCAATTGTTAATCCTGCAGCAATACTAATCATATTTGCTTCTGCAATACCAATCTGGAAAAATCTCTCAGGGTTTTCTTCAATAAATTGATCCATTTTTAAAGAACCAATTAAATCTGCACATAAGGCAACTACGTTTGGGTTTGTTCTACCTAATTCTGTTAAACCATCTCCAAAACCTGAACGAGTGTCTTTTTTTTCTGTGTACGTGTATTTTTTCATTATAAATTTGTTGTGTTGTAAAATTTGCGTAAAAATAAACTTTTATTTTACTTTAGAGAAGAGAAAACACATAATAGGTAAAGACTTTTCTAAATATTACAAGCAAGCTTGATAAAAAGCATAGATAAAAGTATTATAAATTGGTTTTTAATTTTTTCGAACCAACAGTTCATCATTATAAAAAACATCATCAGAAAAAAAAGGGCACAAAAAAAGCTTCTTATTTCTAAGAAGCTTTGTTTTTCTGGGTGGAAGACGGGACTCGAACCCGCGACACTCGGTACCACAAACCGATACTCTAACCAACTGAGCTACAACCACCATATAATTGCGGCTGCAAATATATATCTTTTTTCTAATTCAACAAAATAAAATATTAAATTAATTTACTTAAATTTTCTACAGCCACATAACGCTCTGTAGTAAAGCCTTCTGCAGATTCCACTCCAATCAATCTTCCTAAATCTTTTGCTCTATAATCTACACTATCTGTAAAATTCTTACTTGTAATAGGTGTTTCAGGCTCATTACTTGTTGGATCATAGAACTGAGAAGTGTAGGCTAATACAGATTTCTTCTTAATATCCATAAACCCGGTAACATCAATTACAAAGTCTGGAGTTATATTTTTCCATTGTATATAATGATATACTAATTTTGGTCGCCATTTTTCTTGCAACTCTCCTCCTACTTCTGTTTCAATTTTTAATAGACCACTTAAAAAGCATGCATCAGAAACTAAACTACTTCCTTTTGGATGATCTATATGACGATCATCAACAGCATTACACAAAACAATTTCTGGTTGGTACTTTCGTATCATTTTAATAATGGCTAATTGATGCTTTTTATCATTGGTGAAAAAACCATCAGAAAACCTTAAATTTTCACGTACAGAAACCCCTAAAATCTTTGCTGAATTAGCGGCTTCAATATCTCTTAAATCTGCAGAACCTCGAGTACCTAATTCACCCCTTGTAAGATCTACAATTCCTACTTTTTTTCCTAAAGAAATTTCTTTTGCAATAGTAGCTCCACAACCCAATTCTACATCATCTGGATGGGCTCCAAAAGCCAAAATATCTAATTTCATATATAATGTACTTATTTAATATAAATTAATTTTTTATCAGTTTTTACTATAAAAAACATTCTGTTGTCTTAAAATAGACAACAAATTCATCGTTTTATTAATTAATCTACAACAAAACAATAATTTCAATCATCAAAAATAATCATTTTTTAAAGAAACGTAATAAGAAATTATTTCTATTACGTTTTCGTATTTAATTTTATATAAAGTGGGCATCTTTTTGTTAGGATTATCATAAAAATTTGCTGTTCGGCGCCAGTATGATATATGTCATAAAACAACCTCTATAATGTGAGTAATTTTACAGTATAGAAAAACAATAATATAAAAGCCAACAAATTGGCAATTGTAATACACATTAATTAATAAATATAAAATTATGGAAACCAACAGAAACATGGAAACCTACGGATTAAAAAACGTAACTGTAAAATGGAACTTATCTCCTGCTGAACTTCAAAAAATTACTATTGAAAAAGGAATGGGTAAAGAAACCAAAAATGGAACTTTAGCTATTAATACAGGTAAATTTACTGGTAGATCTCCTCAAGATAGATTTATTGTAAAAGATGACTATACAGCAGACAAAGTTTGGTGGGGAAAAACCAACAAACCAGTTTCTCAAGAAAACTTCGATAAATTAAAAGCGAATGTTGTAGATTACTTATCTAACAGAGAATTATATGTAAGAGATGGTTATGTTTGTGCAGATCCAACTTACAAAACAGACATTAGAACAGTAACAGAATATCCTTGGTCTAGTTCATTTGTATTTAACATGTTCTTAAGACCTTCTGAAGAAGAGTTAGCTAATTTTGATGAAGAATGGTTAGTTTTATGTGCACCAGGTTATGTTTGTGATGACCCAAAAGCGTACGGAATTCGTCAAGGAAACTTCTCTATCATTAACTTTACAGATAAAATTGCTTTAATTGGAGGTTCTGCTTATACAGGAGAAATTAAAAAAGGTATTTTCTCTGCATTAAACTTAGTATTACCAGTAGAAAGAGATGTATTACCAATGCACTGTTCTGCAAATGTTGGTGAAGATGGAGATACAGCAATTTTCTTCGGATTATCTGGAACAGGAAAAACAACTTTATCTGCAGATCCAAAAAGAAAATTAATTGGTGATGATGAGCATGGATGGACAGCAGAAAACAATATCTTTAACTTTGAAGGTGGATGTTATGCTAAAGTAATTGATTTATCAGAAGAAAAAGAACCAGATATCTTTAGAGCAATTAAACCAGGCGCTTTATTAGAAAACGTAGTATTCAATAAAGATGGAGATGTAGATTATATGGATAGTACAATTACACAAAACACACGTGTAAGTTACCCAATTTATCACATAGATAACATTGCAAAACCTTCTTATGCAAGTAACCCTAAAAATATTTTCTTTTTAACTGCAGATGCTTTTGGTGTATTGCCTCCAGTTTCTAAATTAACTCCTGGACAAGCTGCATACCACTTTATCTCTGGATATACTGCTAAAGTTGCAGGTACAGAAGCAGGAATTACAGAGCCTGTACCATCTTTCTCTGCTTGTTTTGGTGAGCCTTTTATGCCATTACACCCAACAAAATACGCAGAAATGCTAAGTAAAAAAATGACTGAAGCTGGTGTAAATGTTTGGTTAATTAACACAGGTTGGTCTGGAGGTCCTTACGGAACTGGTTCTCGTATTAAATTAAAATACACAAGAGCAATGATTTCTGAAATTTTAAACGGAAGTTTAGATAACATCGAGTTTGAACAACACCCAATTTTCGGATTATTTATGCCAAAATATTGTCCTAATGTACCAACAGAAATGTTAAACCCAATGAATACTTGGATAAACAAAAGTGCATATATTAGTAAAGCAATTCACTTAGCACACTTCTTCCACTTAAACTTTGAGAAATTTGCAAATGAAGCATCAGAACACATTATTGAAGGTGGACCATTAATTGACGAACACCACCAATTAGATCACATGTAAAATTTATTATTCCTTTTTACATTAAAAGCAAAGAGTTTAACTCTTTGCTTTTTTTATTGCTTGTAAAATATCTTCAATTAAATCTTCTGATTCCTCTATACCAACAGAAAAACGAATTAAACCATCTTTAATTCCTCTTGCCAAACGCTCTTCTACACTTAATAAAGCGTGTGTTGTTTGTACAGGACTTACTGTGGTACTTTCTAAACCTGCTAAACTCATTGATGGTTTTATCAATTGTAAATGATTCTGAAATTTTATTGCATCAATTCCTTTAGATAACTCAAAAGACATCATTGCTCCAAAACCTTTCATCTGCTTCTTTGCCAATTCGTACTGAGGATGACTTTTTAATCCTGGATAATAAACCCTATCAATGTCAGTGTTATTTTCTAAGAACTCAGCCATTTTTTGGGCGTTTTTAGTCTGTTCTTTTACACGTAAATTCAGTGTTTTTAAACTTCTTTCTAACAACCAAACGGTTTGATCACTTAAATTACCACCAAAATTGATGGCCGTTTTCCATATTCTTTCAATATGCTCTGTAGTTGCGGCAATGGCTCCTGCAGAAATATCTGAATGACCTCCCATATACTTAGTAGCAGAATGCAACATAATATCAATTCCGAAATCTATAGGATTTTGATTTATAGGTGATGCAAACGTATTATCTATCATTGTTAGTATACCATTTTCTTTTGCCAAAGCAGCAATTGCTTTCATATCTGTAATACCTAATAACGGATTAGAAGGCGTTTCTATATACAAGACTTTTGTGTTTTCTTTAATTAAAGCCTTAAAATCTTCCACTTTATCAGATTCTGTAAAAGAATATTCTATTCCGAATTTATCAAATTCTGAAACTATAAAATTATAAGTTCCACCATAAATTACTTGCTGTATAACTACATGATCTCCTTTTTGTAAAAAAGCAAATAATGCTGCAGAAATAGCTGCCATTCCAGAACCAAAAATTAAAGCATCCTCTGTTTTTTCTAAGGCAGCAATTTTCTTGTGCAACATTTCTTGATTTGGCGTGTTAAAATAACGCGGATAACGTTTAACATCTACACCATCAAAAGCATAAGAAGTAGATGTGTAAATAGGAGAAACAGCTCCTTTAAACTGTTCGTCTTTTACTTCTCCAACGTGAACACAAGTAGTATTTATTCCTAGTTTCTTAGATTCTTTCATTTCTATCATTATTTTATGATTGCTAATTTAGTAATTCCTTGTGCAATCCACTAAAAAAACAAATATCTTCACAGAATAGAATATTTTGTATATAAATATTTTATAAAATTAATTAGATTTTAAAAATGATCTATAAAAGCATAATATCTTTACTAAATTAATGTGCATCCTATGAATTTTTTAAAAGCCCTTTGTATTATGCTTTTATTATTAACTAATAATAAATTACAATCTCAACAAAATAATTTTGCACCAGGAATAAATCTAACAGGTTACGAGAGGTTTTGGGAGGATAAAGAACTAAATTATAAGGATATTATTGCTGATATTGACAAACTACACAAACAAGGTATTAAGGATATTAGATTACCTGTTTCTTTTGAATATCAATTCGAAAAAAAATCTAAACGTAGATTTTTAAGAGATTTAATTAAAATTGTAAAGTACATCAGAAAAAAAGAAATGACATTAATTGTTTGTTATTTTGATCATACTTTAGATCGAGAAACAAATTATACGAACATTAAAACTATTAAAAAAAACTGGAAATATATTAGCCATAAATTAAAAAAGTATTCTAATAACGTTTATTACGAAATTGTAAACGAGCCTAATTTATATCCTACTCAATGGGATGAAATGGTGCATGAAATTGTTTCTGAAATAAGAGAAGAAGACAAAAAAACGAAGATACTTATAGGCGCTACCAATTACAATAGCATTTATGAATTGGCTAGAAAAAAGCCTTTTCCTTATAAAAACCTTGTTTATGTCTTTCACTTTTACGAACCTTTTATTTTTACGCATCAAGGAGCAGATTGGGGTGGAAATCAAACTAAAACGGTAGCTATTCCATATCCATACGATTCTATTAAAATGCCTGAAATCAATTTAAAAACACTAGGAACTCCTGGGGAAATTAATTACAAAGATTATAAAGACATGGCAAATAAGACGTCTTTAAGTCATAAAATAAATACAATTGTAAAATGGGCGCAACAAAATAACGTTGAATTATGGTGTACAGAGTTTGGTGCTATTAATTCTATTGATCCAGCATATAGATGCCAATACTTTAAAGATGTTATCAGCATCTTTAAAGAAAACAACATAAAAAGTTATTTATGGGAATACAACGGAAATTTTGGTATTGATAATATTACTGAAATTTTTGATTGTATGTAATTATTTTATAATCTTAACAATTTTAAAAGTACTGCAAAAATAGACTACCTTACTTCTGTAACTACTAATACTTGCCCCATTTTTTTCGATACTCTTAAGATTTGATGCTACCTTATCTAAAAAATAAAAAGGAGATTTGGTATTTGAAATAATTAAGTAATCACAGTATTTTTTTGGATTGTAAAATGCTTTATCATAATCTACTGATGCATTAGATATAAAATAGTTATTTTTTTCGCTGTAAGCTACTATAGGATACATAATAGATTTATCACATAAAACTACAGAGTTTTTAGGTGTGTTAAGTGCCAAAAACCTACCTCCGCTTTTATAATCTTGTAACACATTATTTTGTTTTTTTTCTACTACACTTTTAAAGAAAACTTGCTCTGAAGTATACGATGATTTTTCTAAATATAAATATTCACCATAGATACTAATTATAAACAAGCATGCGTAACTAAAATAAGTTATACTTTTTAACTTAAAATTTTTAAGTGATGTAGTTGCTATAGACGCAATACCAGCTGCTATAATAATAACATAATAAAATAAGCCCATATAGTCAATTTGACTACCTCTTACCAAAACATATAACAATAACGGAACTAATAATAAAATAAAGACTTTTAGACCTCTCTTGTAATGACTTATCAATTCAAACAGATAAATAGGTACTATAAAAGCAACTATAGAAAGAAAAGAAAAATCGTTTACTGCTTTATTCTTTAAACTTGTAATACTATCTGAATCTATTAAGCTTAAAAAACTATTACCATTCCATCTAGTTTCTAATGAATTATAAAAATAAAAAGAATCATCTCCCATTAAATAATTGATAAATAAATACAACAATAAACTTGTTATAGGAAAAAAACCAATAATAAACACCATAGATCCTAAACGCCCTCTAAACTTTCTTCTTAATGATTTATGTTGTGTAATTTTAATATACTTAATAATAACATTTGAAGATAACAATCCTTTTACTCCGTATATACTAAAAACAAATACATGAAAAACTAGAAGAAGAAGTATCCATAAAATTCTATAATCTAAAAATATTGCTAAACTTAAAATAATACTAAGTATTGCTATGTGATACGTTGTAAATTTTTTAATGTAATTAAATAGATAATAAAAAATTAAAAAATATAAGATGTAAAAAGCATACAACGATGTACCAGAAGTTGCTGTATAAAATGTTATTGGACTAAATAAGAAATATAAAAACAAAAGTACTTTAATTACTTTATTTTTCTCTTTCCCTACAATAGTTACTACCATTGTTGTAAACAATGAAGTATAAAATATCGATGCAAAAAAAGGAGCATCTACTGCGCTAAATACAGAAAAAGGATAAGATAACACATTCGTTAACAAAGGATAAGATAAAAAGAAATTTTTAACTAACTCTCCACTATCAAACAATGTATTTATATGGCTTGTAATAAATAGAGGTTCAAAATTTAAATATCCATCTTCACGAATTACCATTGTTACAAAACTGTAAAAAGCTAAGTAAACAAACCATATTATAAAAAAAGAGAGCGTTGAACTCTTTGTCTTAATTTTATCCATACCTTTTTTTTAATTCTTCTTTTTAGTTAAACCATGATTGGTTTTTTCCCAATAAAAAGGTTTGGTTATTAATTGATGTAACCCTTTGTATGCAGAGATAGAATGCATTAACCAATAAACAGGGTTTGCTAAAGCGTATATTATTAATGAGTATGATCTTCTTTTAAAAATAGCAATCATATTGGTATAAATCATAATTAAGTTCCCTAAAGTAAAGTTAACTAAAGAAATAATAATTAACCAATCTGGAAACAACAACTCTATCCACTTACTTTTAAAACAAATATAAATCAATAGAAAAAGTAATAAAATAGGATAACTTAAGAAAGTAAATACCGTTCCTCCAATAAAAAACTGAAATCCAAAAAAACCTCTAGTCCCAATAGATTTGTATAACTTTATAGGATTTCTCATGTGAACCAAATAGGTTTGCATGTATCCTTTAATCCATCTAGAGCGTTGTCTTATCCAATTAAAAAACTCATTATTTGCTTCTTCATAAGTAGTAGAATCTAACACCGTAATTTTATAATCTTTAGCATAACAACGTAACCCTAAATCGGCATCTTCTGTTACATTAAAACCATCCCATCCACCAAGTTCCATTAATTTATCAAACTTAAAATGATTACTTGTACCGCCTAACGGAATCGGAATTCTAAGACTATCTAACCCAGGAAGCATATAATCAAACCAATAAGAGTACTCTAACGTAAACATCTTCGTTAAAAAGTTTTCACTCTTATTAAAATAGTTTAAAGCACATTGTATGGCTATATAATCTTCTGGTAGTTTCTGAAATAATTTATACGTTTGTTTTAATTGATCACTATCTGGTATATCCTCTGCATCGTATATAGTTAAATATTTTCCTTTAGAAAAATACAGCCCATAGTTACATGCTTTTGGTTTTGTTTTAGGTTGTGCATAAGGAATTATAATAGGTTCGAAATTAGTAGGGAATTTCATCTCTCTAATTGCATTGTATGTCATCTCATCATCTGACTCAATTAACAATTTTGCATCTAATTTTTCTATCGGATAATCAAGGTTATTTAAGTTCCACACTAATTTCTGAATCACTTCAGATTCTTTAAACACCGGTAAATGAATTGTATATATAGGTAACTCTTCAGCTGTAATTAATTCTATTTCTTCTTTACTTACTTTGCTTTCTAGCTCTGTTTTAGAGCCATGAATAGTAAGCATAAACTTAAAAAGAATAGAGAATAGCAAAAATAAATTTAATACTAAATTTGCTCCAATTAATGTATCTACAAAGTTAAAATATAAAAAAATTAAAAATATTAAAAACAACACTCCTAATGCTATAACTTGCTTTAAAGTAAAGGTTTCTATAGCACAACTATCAGGGTCTTTTTCATATAAATTAAACACAGATTTATGTAAAGTTTCACCTCCATACTTTAAATGTAACGCTTTATTTAAATCTAACTCATTGGTTACAAAAACCTCTGAAACAGCTACTTGCAACTCTTCTTCTACTAATCTAATGTTATTAAGATCTGATGGATCTGCCACCACAAAAGCAACTTTATTATTGTGCTCTATTGGAAAAATTAATGTGTTTAAAAATAAATTGAATCGTTCGTGAGTATCAGAAAAAGATTTGTATTCCTCTATTTCATCACAGTTTATATTATAAGTAGGAAGCTCTAAGCCTACGATTACTTTATTATAATGAAAACGTGATATAAACCCGTGGTTAAGTGCTATTTTAAGAAATGACTTATTTAATTTAACTTTAAATCTTTCAATTTCAGAAACTTGCTTATTAGAAAGCAATTCACTCTCTACAAACAGCTCTTTTCTATGAAGGTCTATATTAAAACTTCTCATAACGCTTAAAGTTTTATGACACTAAATATTTGCCAACCTTTACCTACAGAAATATTTCTATTCCATAAATCACTAAAACCACCTGCATATAAAGCAAAATTAGGAGAAAATTCATACCCAAAATTTAAGGTTGTTTTTAAGATATCAAAATCTGGTGTTATTCTAATATTTTCTTGAGAAACTGTAAAATCATCACCTCTAGAAAGTAGTACTTCTACGTCTCCCATTACAAGAAACTTATCTGTAAGTCTATAAGCTTGTGATCCATAAAGTTTAAATTGATAAGGTCCTCCATCAAAAAACTTTTTAATACCAAATTCTAATTGATGAAAGTTATCATTAATCCCCATCCATTTAGAGTTTCCAGAAATATTAACCTTTAATTCGGTTCCAAATTTATCGAAACCAACAAATGGTCCAACATCGTTACTATACATTGGTATTATCGTTGTTAATGATCCCATTAAATAATGATATTCACCAATCTTTTTTAAATGCATTTTTACACCTAATTCCACATCACCTAATTCGTTATTGTTATCTAAAGTAGAATCATCTCCATAGGTACTTTTAATGTATGGTATGTTTCCTATTAAACTTAATTTATTACTAATTAATGATGTAGAAAAATATAGTTTATAAACATAGTTTTCATAAAAACCATTATTACTAAAGTCTGACTTATTACTACTATTATCACTATTGGTATCTGTATAATAATGAGTTACAGAAGGAGACAACAATACGTCTCCTTTACCTTGTAGCCATGGGTTTTGAGAATAGCATATGCATGTATTCAATAATAAAAAAAGAATAAGAAACTTAATTTTCATTTTTAATTTTTGCTTTAGACTCTTTAGATTTTTGAAAAATAAACACCAAGACCAATATTCCTAAAATTAACAATACAGAAACAATAAATAGTCTATATTTTCCCCAGAAATCATCTAACAAATAGTTGATGTAATTTTTATCATGATTCTCATTTACCAATCTTAAATCAAAATAGTAAGAATTTTCATTATCAGAAACAATTACATTTCCTGTATTTGAGATCGTTTGTTCTCTAATATTAGAAACTAATGACAATAACGTACTTTCTTTATAGTCTTCAGGAACATTAACCAACATTATTGGAATTTCTTTATGATAAAAAAGCTGATTGAACCCCATACTTTTTTCATACTCTACATTAAAGAAAGGATTGATTTCTTCTGATTTATATTCTACTGTATTATCTTTAAATTTTATAAATGTAGATGCTCCAAAAAAGCCTGAAAACTTATCCCTATTAGAACTAATAATAATTTTAGAAGTTGCTAAGTCTTTTTCGATCTCTTTTAAACTTGCATGTTTAATTGCCGGATAAATAAAACCAGACAAACCTGCTTCTCCTGGATTAATAATATCAATTAACTCAGATATTGGAGCAATTAATTTATCATCTGCTTCTAAATCTGTATAAACGGTTAAAGGTTTAGATTGAAAGTTTTCTGGAAATCTAAAAAATGATAATGAAGAAGAAGTCTCGTAACCAATAGGTTTAAAATAAGAGTTTACAATATCTATTTGCCCATAAAATTTAGCTTCAGTTGCTCCACATAAACCTCCTTTTGGCACAAAATAAAACTCGTACTTAAAGTTATTTTCTTGTTGCATAACAACATCATCAAAATCAAATTGAATATCTAACTCTCCAGATGCATTTAATTTATAAGAACTTAAGAAGTTATCGTTAAAATAAAGGTTAAAGTATCCTTGCTCTCCATCTGCTAAAGGCCTGTATTTTCCATTTATTTTTACGTCCATTTTTTTAACATTAGACCCAAAATAAGACCTTGGCACAGCAATATTAGATTGTATATATCCAATTCCTTTTAAAACATTGTTTTGTGCACCTAACTCTTTAAAATAGATAGGCTCATAATCTTTCCTTTTTGGTATATCTAATAATTTTGCTTGTTTTCTTACAAAAACATAATCTACATAAGAAGAGTTTAATAAATGCTTTTGCAGCAAATAGTGTGCAGCTTTACCAAAACCTAATGCTGTTTTTCCGGTAACCACAATATTTTGTCCTTGACTAACTTCTAAACTAATTGAGTCTTTATTTTGATCTCTATATACACTAATTAAACCTGCGTCTTTGTCTTTAAAGTTTGGTAACTCTTTTGTTATTTTTTCACTTAAATGATCAAAAGGCATTAATATAATTGCATTACTTATAACGCTATTATCAAACTCTTTAATATTTTTAACTTTAATATCTAAACCGTAAACTCTCTTTAAATAAAACTTAATGTAAGCTGCATACTTTATATCTTCAATGTTATTTTTTTCTGATAAAACAACATACTTAATATCTGGTACAGTATAACTAATTGTTTTTTCTACAAGTGTTTTCTTTGTTGGTAGAATTTTATAAGAGAAAAAAGAGTTTTCTGTTAATTTAACCCAAAAGCCACCTTCAGAATATATTTCACATGTTTCTGCACCTATTTTTAAATTGGTTTTAACAGTAAGTTTTATAAAACCAGAAACTATATACTTTTTTTTGACAGGTATTTTAAAACTAATTAACTGATTCTGATTTTTAAGAAAACGTGTTTCTATTGGAGTATCTGCTAATAATACCGAAATATGACTATTGTTAAAATCTATAACACTAGAGCTCGCAAATTCTAAGTTTACATAACTGTTTAAATTATCTATATCCTCATTAATAGGTATATAAATATCTTGCATCCCTTTTGCTCCATTAATAGTAATTTCATCATTATAATCATACTCATTAAAGTGCTCAATTATTTGACTAAATCCTTTTGTATGTATACCTAACAAGATTGCCAATACAATAAAATAATATTTTCTCATCATCACTTACTTTTGTTTATATGTTTTAAATTGCACTTTAAGTTCAAACCCCATTTTTACTGAAGAAACGTAACTAAAATACCCTTTCATTTTTTCTGTTAATTGTTTAGAAATTCTTAACCCTATCTTTAAACTATCGCTATGCTTCTTATAGTCGTAATTAACAAACTCTAAATCTCTAAAATAAGATTCTATTTCGGCTGTATCTATTCCTGCAGTTTTATTAGACACACTAAATATGGTCTCGTCTTTTCTGTTATCTATAGTTACTTCTATTTTATCATTCTCGTTAGAAAAAGTAACCATAAAATTTAAAATATTATATAATATAGTTTTAAAGACTTTTTCATTACCAAGAATTAATGTATTAGTTGCTGGATAGTTATCTATACCTGTAATATTTTTTTCTTTAATTTTATTTTCAAATGATTTAAAAATCTCTATATAAACTTGTTTTACATCTATTGTATCTGTTGCATAATTTTTATCTACAGTATTTATATTAATCGGTTTAAAATAAATAGAACTTTGATTTCTTAGATTCTGTATTAAAGCATCTAAATCTTTCTTTTCTTTTTCAGAACAACTATCTTCAACTCCTATTAAAGTTTCACTAAGGTCGTTTAAATCACTACTAATCTGCTGAAAAAGAAATTTAGATTCATTTTCTTTCTTTAAAACCTTCTTTTGTAATAATGCGTAATTAGCATTAACTTCAGACAATTCTCCGCCTAAATAATTAATTCTTTCATCTGCTCTAACTCCTATATCTATTCTTTCTATTAATGCTTTTTTTCTGATTTTTGGAAAGAAAAAACTAATAAAACCTAATGATAAAAAAAGATACCCGCCTTCTCTTAATATTTGAAGAGGTTCTGTTATAACATTCATTAACACCAATATTATAAAGGTTACTATAACCAATAAATACTGAATGAAACTATTTACAATAGACCATAAAACAATGGTATTAAAAGCAACAAATAAAACGATAAGTAAAGAAGTATATACAATTCTATTACCTATACCAGAATAAGAAATAGAAATTAATGATAAAAAATTAAAACTGAATAATACTAAATGAATTAAAATATTAGGTGTCGCATGTTTTTTTTTAAAAACATTGTACGTAAAATAGAAAGAAAAAAGAAGAAATAATTTTAACAGAACAAAATCTAACCAATTCTTACTTAAAATAATGACATCTAAAATAATTGTTAATAAAATTACAGCGTTTAAACTCCAAAATATTGTATTACCAATTTTCCATAGTTCTTTTTGTAATTCTTTTATTTTTAGTTTCTCTTTTTCCAAACTTTTTAAGGGTATAAGTCTTGTTTTTATTAAAATTAAATATTCAATAAATATAGCACAACAATACGAATAATACTACGTTTACCAACATTAAATAACAATTACTTAATAAATATTGCTTTTTTACAAAAAAAACAAAGATAATGTGTAAAAAAAACAAAGATTAGTTGAATGGACGTTTGTTTGTGATGAATTACTTTTTGATATAGTTTAATGGAATCTAAAATAGTTAGTATCTACAAATACTCTAAGTTAAACACCACCAATAATAAGCCTACTATTTTAACTAATACTAATTAGTAAAAAAAGTAGTTCCTTAAAAAAGGATTTATATAAATAAACTTTTATAAGCTCATTAAAAATATCACTATAGATATAACAATAAATAAGAACACGACTAATTCTATTACCTTTCTACAAACAAAGCAGGTAGATTAATAACTATTAAATACATATTACTTATTTTTACTTGCCTTATTTTAAAGTTATCTCATCATTTTAATAATAGTAATTGTATACTTTAGTACCCTTAATTTAAAACATCACTTAATGAAAATATTAATAGCAGATGATAGTGGTTTTGTAAGAAGATCATTAGAATTTAGTTTAAAAGACAGTAATCACACAATTTCTGTAGCTATTGACGGAAGAGATGCAATAGAAAAAATTAAATTAGAAACACCAGATTTAATAATAACAGATCTTATGATGCCTTTTATAACTGGGTTAGAATTGGTAGAGTGGATAAAAGAAAACTATGGCGATCAAATAAAAATAATTATTCTAACATCTCTTGGGCAAGAAGATGTGGTTTTAGAAGCTTTTTCTTTAGGAGTAGACGATTTTCTTACAAAACCTTTTAACCCTACAGATTTACTTTTAAGAATAAAAAGATTCGAATATTAATACACTACTATTTAATTTTAGAATTGCTTGTTTAATCCTCTAAAAAAAACAATATCTTCGTTTTATGATATCTGTATTACTCGTAGGAAAAGGAAATGTTGCCACACATTTATATAATGCTTTTTTAAAAGCTGATACTATTTCAGTTACACAAATAAACTCTAGAGATTTAGAAAAAATTCCGAAAGCAGATATTACTATAATTGCCGTTTCTGACGATGCAATTGCAGAAGTTTCATCAAAAATAAATAACAAACTTGTAGTACACACCTCTGGTGGATGCTCAATTGACGAGTTGAAAAATAAAAATAACAAAGGTGTTTTTTACATGCTACAAACTTTTTCTAAAGGAAAAGAAGTCAATTTTAATAACGTTCCTTTTTGCTTAGAAGCCACCAATAAAAAAGACCAACAATTACTTGATAAAATTGCAAAATCTATAGGCGAAAAAACTTATGAAGTAGATTCTGAACAAAGAAAAGCATTGCATGTTGCCGCTGTTTTTGTAAACAACTTTACCAACCACCTTTATAAAATTGGGAATGATATTTGCACAGAGCATAAAGTACCTTTTGAGGTTTTGTTCCCTTTAATTAAGGAAACTGCTTCTAAAATAGAATCTTTATCACCAAAAAAAGCACAAACAGGACCTGCAGTTAGAAAAGATAAAAAAACAATAAAAAATCATTTAGATTTGTTGAATCTAAAGCAACAAGAAATCTATCGACTTTTAACGAGGTCAATTCAGAATTCGGTTGATTAAATTTATTTTCAACAAACAATGTCACTTCTAAAAACGTATAGAAGTTTTATAAAATATAAATATGGAAATTAGTTACAAACAATTATTACCACAAATAAATACTTTAATTTTTGATGTAGACGGTGTACTTACCAACGGTATGGTTACAATTATGCCTGATGGAGAATTAGTAAGACACATGAATATTAAAGATGGTTATGCTCTAAAAACGGCAGTAGATAAAGGCTTAAATGTTTGTATTATTTCTGGAGGAAAAAACGAAGGAGTTAGAACTCGTTTGGCGAATTTAGGAATCAAAGACATTTATTTAGGTGCTCACGATAAAATTAAACAATACAACGAATTGGTAGAAAAATACAATTTAAAACCCGAAAATGTATTGTATATGGGAGACGACATTCCCGATTACCCGGTTATGAAATTGGTAGGAATGCCTTGTTGCCCAAATGATGCTGCTCCAGAAATACAAGGAGTTTCTAAATATATTTCTTACAAAAAAGGTGGAGAAGGCTGTGTAAGAGACGTTATTGAACAGATTTTACGTGTTCAAGGAAAATGGGAAAATAATTTTAGTGCAAAATATGACTAAATGTATATTTGTTTAATATAAAACTATAACTTACAAACCATTAAAATAAATTAGACCTCGCTTATCGATGTCTTTATAAAAAAAATAAAAACATGAAAAAATCTCTTTTTACATTCGTACTATTAATTATTTCTTTTTCTATGAGCTCACAAACCATTTTTGGAAAATGGAATTCTAAAAATGATGAAACGGGTAAAGTTGACTCTGTTGTAGAAATCTATGAAAAAAACGGAAAAGCCTTCGCTAAAATAATAGATATAAAAAACCCTGACAGAAAGACTGCTGTTTGTAGTTTATGTGAAGGTGAAAATAAAGACAAGCCTATTTTAGGCTTAAATATTTTATCTGGTTTAGAAAAAGATGGTAACGAATGGTCTGGAGGTACTATCTTAGACCCAAGAAACGGTAAAGTATACAAAAGTTATGTTGAATTAGTTAAACCTAATAAATTGAAAGTTCGTGGATATATTGGTCTTTCATTATTCGGTAAAACTACTTACTGGGAAAGAGCTATATAATTAATAATTTCAGTTTTTTTTTCAAAAATTCATAAAATTACCATGGAGAACATCCATTTTACAATTGAAAATAAAAGTCTTTCTTCTAAAAGTTCTTTAGTAGAAAACATTTTAAAAGGGATACATAGTTTCCCTAATTTAAAAAACAAAAAAGGACTTTTATTTTCAAATTCTATTTTAGATAAATTTATAGACGAAGAAGCAAAACACAGCAAGCAAACCTTAACAAGTAAAGAAAATAGAAGCATAAGAACCTTGTCTAGTGGTGAACAAAAAAAGGCTTTACTGAACTATTTGTTACAACAAAAACCAGACTTTCTAATTTTAGATAGCCCTTTTGAAAGTTTAGATATTGCCTCTGTTTCTAATTTAAAAGAAGACCTTATTGCGTTATCTTCAGAAATTATTTTAATTCAGGTTTTTAATCGAAAAGAAGAAATTTTACCAATAATAACACACGTCTTAGAAATTAAAAATGATGAGATTATTGAGAATATTCCTATAGAAAAATATACTTTTAAAGAAATTGACTTCGAGTTTATGGGCGAAGTTCCTAAACCGATTACGTTCTACAAAAACATACCAGAAGAGCTTATAAAGCTTCAAAATGTAAATGTAGAGTATGATGAAAGATCTATTTTAAAAAACATTAATTGGACCATCAATAAAAATGAATTTTGGCATTTAATTGGTCCTAATGGCTCTGGAAAAACCACCATTTTATCCATGATTTATGGAAATAATGTAAAAGCTTTTAGACAAGAAGTCTATTTGTTTGGCAAAAAAAAAGGATCTGGTGAAAGTGTTTGGGAAATAAAAGAAAAAATAGGCTATTTTAGTCCTGCAGTTTTAGAATTATTCAAAAGAAGAATCAGCATTTCACAAATGGTGATTTCCGGTTTTTTTGACAGCGTAGGCTTATACCAAACTCCTACGACACTTCAAATTAAAATAGCTGATGATTGGCTTAAACTATTAAATTTAAAAAGCAAAAGAAACACCTCTTTTCAGGATCTTACTACTACAACTCAAAGATTGGTTTTAATAGCAAGAGCTATGATTAAACATCCACCATTATTAATTTTAGATGAACCATTAATCAATCTTGATAATCAAGGAACAGCTATTGTGGTTGCTTTGATTAATAAAATTGTAAAAGAAAGTGACACCACCATACTTTTTGTTTCTCATAGAGAAGTAGAAAACCTACAACCTAATTTTATTTATGAGTTAACACCTAGTAAAAATGGATCCACAGGTAAAATAAAAGAAAATAGTTAGTTTTTCTCTTCTAACATTGGTACAAAAGCAAAATCTCCTAATTCGTGTTTTTCGAATTCTGTTGCAGATTTTCTAATAAACAAAGTCATTATTTGTGTTTGATCTCCAACAGGAATTAACAATCTACCTCCTACTTTTAATTGAGACAATAAAGGCTTTGGCACAAAAGGAGCACCTGCAGTCACTATAATTTTATCGAATGGTGCTTCTACTTTTAAGCCAATATATCCATCTCCAAAAATAAATCTTTTTGGATTATACCCTAACTTCGGTAAAAACAGAGACGTTTTCTTAAACAACTCACGTTGTCTTTCTATAGAATACACTTCTGCTTTTAACTCTAATAAAACAGCGGTTTGATACCCTGAACCAGTTCCAATTTCTAACACTTTTTCACCAGGCTCTACTTGCAATGTTTGCGATTGAAAAGCCACTGTATAAGGCATAGAAATAGTTTGCTCTGCTGCAATAGGAAAAGCTTTGTCTTGATAGGCATGAGACTCAAAACTACTATCAATAAATAGATGACGTGGAATTTTACGTACTGCATTCAATACATTTTTATCAATAATCCCTTTTGCGTTTAGTACTTTAGCAAGTTGGTTTCTAAGGCCTTGGTGTTTAGAAGTATCTTTCAATTTTTATAAATTTCTGGAGTCTAAAAATAGTAATTAATCCATATACATAAGCATAAAATTGTATCTTTGTTTTTGGCTGATTTTTAAATCAGTAAAACTAAACTAACGTCCTTATAATGAGCATCGTTGCTACAAAGCAAGTAATCTAAAATAACAACGATATTAAAAGAGTTGTTTTACTTTGTTCTAAAAGACTAAAAATATAATATATGCTTAAAGTAGGAGTATTAGGTGCTGGGCACTTAGGAAAAATTCATTTACGATTATTACAACAATCAGACAAATACAACTTAGTCGGTTTTTTCGACCCTTCTAAGGAAAACGCAGCAAGTGTTGCAGAAGAATTTGGCTACACCGCTTTTGATTCTGTAGAAGCCTTAATAGATGCTGTTGAAGTTGTAGATATTGTAACACCTACTTTATCTCATTTTGATTGCGCTAAATCTGCTATTGAAAAAGGACGTCATATTTTTATTGAAAAACCTATTACTAAAACTGTTTTAGAAGCGGAAGCTTTAAAAACCTTGGCAAGTCAATTTCATGTTTTAGGACAAGTTGGACATGTAGAACGTTTTAACCCAGCCTTTACAGCCGTAAAAGACCAAATTGAAAATCCAATGTTTATTGAATGTCATCGTTTGGCAGAATTTAACCCAAGAGGTACAGATGTGCCTGTAGTGCTAGATTTAATGATTCATGATATTGATATTATTCTTTCTGTTGTAAAATCTCACGTTAAAAGTGTGCACGCAAGTGGGGTAGCTGTTATTTCTGAAACTCCAGATATTGCAAATGCAAGAATTGAATTCGAAAACGGTTGTGTCGCTAATTTAACTGCAAGTAGAATTTCTATGAAAAACATGCGTAAATCTCGCTTTTTTCAAAAGGATGCCTATATTTCTGTTAACTTTTTAAGCAAGGAATCTGAAGTTGTTAGAATGAAAGATGTTCCTGCAAACCCAGATGAATTTGCAATGATTTTACAAAATGCTGAAGGCGTTAAGAAGCAAATTTATTTCGAGAATCCTGAAGTAGAAAACAACAATGCAATTTTAGATGAATTAGAGTCATTTGCTGGTTCAATTAAAAGCAACACATCTCCTGTAGTAAGTCTAAGACAAGGAACAGAAGCATTAAAAGTTGCACAAATGATTATTGATTGTTTTTAATTTCAGAGCGATAATCTATTATTTTATCCTATCTAAGTATGGCTTGAAATGAAAAGATTTGCTACACAAGCATACCTCTTCATTTTGGGGCTAGATTATTGATTTAAAAATAACAAGGAACCGATATTTACTTTTAAAAAGCGAATAGTTTTTTTACTAAATAATGGAGTTTATAAGTAATTGCGTTAGGGATTGAGCGGTTTGTTTGAGTTCTTTTGAGGTACGAAAAAAGCGAGTAGCGAAAGCCTGTAAAAACGCCCAAATAAAATAAAATATACATGAAAAACATAGCTATTATTGGAGCTGGAACCATGGGAAATGGAATTGCTCACACCTTTGCACAGTTTAATTATAAAGTAAGTTTAATAGACATTTCTGAAGTTTCTTTAGAAAAAGGAATGAATACCATTGCTAAAAATTTAGATAGAATGGTGGCCAAAGAAAAAATTTCTGAAGACGATAAAACCCAGATATTAAAAAATATTAGCACTTTTACCTCTATTAAAGACGGCGTTAAAAATGCAGACTTAGTCGTGGAAGCTGCTACTGAAAACGCGGTTTTAAAAGGGAAGATTTTTAAAGAATTAGATGAAGTTTGTGGTGAAAACACCATTTTAGCAACCAATACTTCTTCTATTTCTATAACCCTAATTGCAGCAGCAACTAACAGAGCTGATAAGGTTATTGGAATGCATTTTATGAATCCGGTGCCAATTATGAAATTGGTGGAAATTATTAGAGGCTATAACACTTCTAATTCCGTTATGGAAACCATAGTAGCACTTTCTAAAAAGATTGGTAAAATTCCGGTGGAAGTAAATGATTACCCTGGTTTTGTGGCTAACAGAATTTTAATGCCAATGATAAATGAATCTATTGAAACTTTGTACAATAATGTTGCTGGCGTAGAAGAAATAGATACCGTAATGAAACTTGGTATGGCACATCCAATGGGACCTTTGCAATTGGCAGATTTTATTGGTTTAGATGTTTGTTTGTCTATTATGAATGTTTTATACGATGGTTTTAAAAACCCCAAATACGCTCCTTGCCCACTATTAGAAAACATGGTAATGGCAGGTAAATTAGGTGTGAAATCTGGTGAAGGTTTTTATGATTATTCAGAAAGCAGAAAGGCAGAGAAAGTAGCTAAAATGTTTTCTTAATCGCCATATATAAGAACAATAATTTCTAATTAAATGCACAAAAAACAAGTTCTATTTTTTTTATTTTTTATACTTATTTATTCTTTAAAGGCACAAGTAAATAAAAAAGGAATCTTAAACTTTAAAAAGGTTGGAATCTTATTTAACAATGTAGATGCTAAAAACTTTATATTTGAAGATGAAGACTACAAATACACCTCAAACACCTTAAAGTTACAAGCTTTTTACAACTTAGGAAAATGGAGGTCTTTTGATTTTGAGTTGATTGTTCAACCGCAAATACAGGTTATAAAACATCAATTATTAAACTCCTATTTTGTACTACCTTCAGAAGAAAATTTTGAGGATAAAATAATAGAATTTACAACGCCTAAAACAATACACTTATATGCTTTTGAATTGGGATTTGTGGTAAAGAGAGAGTTTCTTAAAAACTTAGATTTTCAGTTTACAGCAGGTTTAGGAGTTGCAACTATAGACACCAGAACAGAGCGTTTGGCAAAAGGTTTTACTTTTTTAGAAAATGCTTCTCTAGGATTCTCTTATAAAACTACTAAAAAAACAGCTTTATATATTGGAAGTAATATAGGACACATTTCTAACCTTGATTTTCAATCTCCAAATAATGGATATACTTTTCTAGGCTTTGAAGTTGGTGTTTCTTATTTCCTAAAATAAAAACTATCCTATAAATAAAACCCCTATTAGAACTAACATTTATATTAGTTTTAATAGGAATTAAATAGTGTCTGAAACAAGTTCTACACAACAAGTTTCTTTCTTTTATTAATTATTTACCTAACCAAGAATTTAACATCCAGATAGTTTTTTCTTGCTCTGCAATAAAATCACTCATCATAGAGTTTGTTCCTTCGTCATTTGCCTCGTCTGAAGATTCTAGTATCGTTCTTTCGTTTTTTAATAATTCTGAAAGTGAGTTTACAACCAACTCTACTCCTTCCACATCATTAGAAATATTTTTTCCAACAGGAACTGTTGCCAAGTTTATATAATCTGTAAAAGTATGTAATGGCTTGCCTTGTAATGTTAAAATACGTTCTGCAATCTCATCTATTTTTACTTGAGAATCTGTATAAAACTCTTCGAACTTCACATGTAATTCAAAGAAGTTTTTACCTTTTATGTTCCAGTGCAATCCTCTTAAATTCTGATAATAAATTTGAAAATTTGCTAATAAACCGTTTAATTCTCCTACTAAATTTGCAGTTTCTTTTTTATCTAATCCTAATATTGACTTGTTCATGATATTGTTTTTTTTTGATACATCAAATTTATGAGAAATTTAACCAGATAATGCATCATTATAATTGATAGTTTTAATATCTTTATCAAAAAATTTTATACATAATGACTATTACCCAATTAAAATATGTTTTGTCTGTTGCAGAATACCAAAATTTTACGGTTGCTGCAGAGCACAGCTTTGTAACACAACCAACGCTGAGTATGCAAATTCAAAAATTGGAGGACGAATTAGGTGTTAAAATATTTAATCGATCTAAGAAACCAATTGAGCTAACAGAAGTTGGTAAAAAAATCGTAGAACAGGCAAAAGTAATTGTAGATGAAAGCAATAGAATTTTAGATATTGTTCATCAACAAAAAGGATATATAGGAGGCGAATTTAAACTGGGAATTATCCCTACAATTATGCCTACACTATTGCCAATGTTTTTACAAAACTTCACTAAAAAATACCCGAAAGTAAAGTTGATTATTGAAGAATTAACTACGGAAGAAATTATAAGAAAATTAACTGATGGACACATCGATGCAGGTCTTGCTGCGACTCCGCTAGAAAACGAAGCTATAAAAGAAAGACCTTTATATTACGAGCCTTTTGTTGGGTTGATACCACAAAACCATAGATTATCTAAAAATAAAACCATCACAGCAGAAGAGTTAGAAATGGAAGATATTTTACTTTTAGAAGATGGACATTGTTTTAAAGACAGCATCATTAATTTATGTAGCACTCGAAAAGTAGATAATAAAAAAGGATTTCAATTAGAAAGCGGAAGTTTTGACACTTTAATTAAACTATCTAAAGAAGGATTAGGAATGACCTTATTACCTTATTTACACACTTTAGACTTAAATGATGAAGATAAAAGTCATTTAAGAGAATTTACAACACCTCCTCCAGCAAGAGAAGTGAGTTTAATTTATCATAAATCTCAATTGAAAATGCAATTAATTGAAGCTCTAAAGAAAACAATAGATGGTGTTGTTAGAGGAGCAATTTCTTTTTCTGATGTCAAGATTATTAGTCCGTTACAGAAGAAATAAAAAGACACGAATTTCGCAGATATTTATGTTATCAAAGACACTCCTTTATAGCATTCAATATTCTTAAAAAATTTAATCTAAATAATAAAAAAAGACCTCACAAATTTTTAAAATTTGTGAGGTCTTTTTTTATTAAAGTATTGAATACTTCTAAAACTCGTGTCTCTTAGAAATTAAGAATACATTTTATCTCTTAATTCTTTAATTTTTGGATCTGATAAATAATCATCGAAAGTAGAGTATCTATCAATTGCACCTTTTGGCGTTAACTCAATAACCCTGTTGGCAACCGTTTGTGCAAACTCATGATCATGGGTTGTAAACAAGATCGTTCCTTTAAAATTGATCAATGAATTATTTAAAGCTTGTATCGATTCTAAATCTAAGTGATTTGTTGGCTCATCTAAAACTAATACATTTCCTCTCTTCATCATCATTCTAGAAAGCATACAACGTACTTTTTCTCCTCCAGAAAGCACATTACTTTTCTTTAAAGCTTCTTCTCCAGAAAAAATCATTTTCCCTAAGAAACCTCTTAAAAAAACTTCTTCACGTTCTTCTTCTGTTTGTGCATATTGTCTTAACCAATCTACCAAATTTAACTCTCCATCTTGGAAAAAAGAAGAATTATCTAACGGTAAGTAAGACTGTGTTGTTGTAACTCCCCAATCGAATTTACCAGCATCTGCCTTTTCATTGTCAGTAATAATTTGATAAAAAGCTGTTACTGCTCTAGAGTTTCTTGAAATTACCGCAATTTTATCACCTTTATTCAAGTTGATATGTACATCATCAAATAATTTATCTCCTTCAAAGTTTTTAGATAAACCCTCTACATTTAAAATCTGATCTCCAGCTTCTCTATCTCTATCAAAAATAATGGCAGGGTAACGTCTACTTGAAGGCTTAATTTCATCTACATTTAATTTCTCGATCATTTTTTTACGAGAAGTTGCTTGCTTAGATTTTGCCATGTTTGCAGAAAAACGACGGATAAACTCTTCCAATTCCTTTTTCTTTTCTTCTGCCTTTTTATTTTGTTGTGCTCTTTGTCTTGTAGCTAACTGGCTAGACTCATACCAAAACGTATAATTCCCAGAATAGTTATTTATTTTACCATAATCGATATCAGAAATATGCGTACAAACTGCATCTAAAAAGTGTCTATCATGCGAAACCACAATTACACAGTTGTCAAAATTTGCAATAAAGTTTTCTAACCAAGCAATGGTTTCAAAATCTAAATCATTGGTAGGCTCATCCATTATTAAAACATCTGGATTCCCAAAAAGTGCTTGTGCAATTAATACACGTACCTTTTGCTTACCATCTAAATCTTTCATTAATGTATAATGTAAATCTTCAGAAATACCTAAGTTAGATAACATTGCTGCAGCATCAGAATCGGCATTCCAACCATTCATCTCTTCAAAAATTATTTGAAGCTCACCAATCTTCTCAGCATTTTCATCTGTATAATCTGCATACAAATCATCAATTTGCTTTTTAATTTTAAACAGCTCTTTGTTCCCCATTACCACTGTCTCCAAAACTGGGAATTCATCAAAGGCATAATGATCTTGCGTTAGCACAGACATTCTTTTACCTTTTTCTAAATGAACTTGACCAGAAGTTGGTTCTTGAACACCTGAAATAATTTTTAAGAAAGTGGATTTTCCTGCTCCGTTTGCACCAATAATCCCATAACAGTTTCCTGTTTGGAATTTAGTATTAACATCATCAAACAAAACTCGTTTTCCGAATTGAACAGATAAATTAGAAACTGATAACATACTCTATTATTTTTAATTTTGTGCAAAAGTACAAATTTGATTTATCTTTTACCCCTTGATTTAAAACGGTTTTCAATAAATTATAATTTGGTTTTTATGACCAATTTAAGAACTATTTTAACAATGAATTAACAACAATAGCCTAGATGAATACCTAACTTTGTTATAAAGAATAGATCCCTAGAGTAAATGATTAAAAATCTACTTCATATAATTTTATTAATTACAATTACCGCCTTTGTAGGCTGTACTTCTAATTCTAAAAATACAGCAACTTATTTTGGTGGTAAGATTATAAACCCAAAATCTAAATATGTTGTATTATTTTCTATGGAAAAAGTAATCGATACTTTGTTCCTAAATAAAGACAATAGGTTTTTAGGGAAATTAGAAAACGCCAATGAAGGTTTGTACTATTTTGCACATGGTAATGAAAACCAATTTATCTACTTAGAACAACAAGATAGCTTAATGCTGCGTTTAAACACCTGGGATTTTGATGAGTCTATTGTTTATGCTGGTAAAGGTGCAGAAAGAAATAATATTTTAATAGATTGCTTTTTACAAGAAGAAAGAGACAATAAAATGTTTTACAAATTAAATCAATTAACGCCTGATAATTTTATTAAAAAGACAGATTCTCTACTCGTGTTAAAAGATAAAACATTTAAAGAATACGCCGAGAATCATCCAGGAGAAACAAAAGGATTTAAACGCGTTTTAAATGTGGCACTTACCTACCCTATATTTTCTAGAATAGAAAGATATCCTATTGCTCACCTAAGATATAACCATAAAAAAGACTTTCATAAAGTGAACAAGTCTTTTTATAAGCATAGAGCATCTGCAGGTGTAAATAATGATTCTTTAATGTACTATCAACCTTACTCTAAATACGTTAGAAATTTTTTATATAACAGCACCTATTCTTTAGGCCATAAACCAATGACTAATGAGTATTCTTCTGACTTTACAGTAGATTTATTAAAAACAATAGACAAGAATATTACATCTGATGCTTCTAAGAATGCTTTTCTAAAACAAACAGTTATTAGTCATTTTTATAAAAAATCTAGTTGCAATGTAAATAAAGAAGCTTTTGAAACTTATTTTAAACTAAGTACAAATACTAAAGACAAAGAACATGTAAAACTATTGCTATTAGACAGTGAAGAATTACGTAAAGGACAAGAATTGGTAGATTTTACCATTACAGATTTAACGAACGGCATTTATTCTATAAAAGACATTACAAAAAACAAAAATACGTTTCTATTATTCTGGAATCAAGAGAATACAACACCAATGTATATCTCTTCTAGAATTAATTATTTAAGCAAACAATTTCCGGATATACAATTTATTCAAATAAAAATTGACGGAAGTACACTAGATCGAATTGAGCAATTAGATATAAAGAATCAATTTTTTATTACAGAAGAAAGTGAAGCCAATAAGTTCTTAACCAGTAAAATGACAAGATCTATTATCATTAATAAAGAAGGAATTATTACAAATGGTTTTGCTTCTATTTCTTCTAAAAAATTATATTCTGATTTAAAAAAACTAAGAGATTAGTAATTTATTTCGATAATCTAAAAATTAGTTGTACATTTGCACGATTTTTATTCTGAGTCTAACTCATTAATAATCAGGTCGAATTTATAATCGGGTTTGCAGGTGGGCGTTCTGTGAATCCAAAAAAACACAGTAATGTCAACATTTTTAGAATTAGGTTTAAAAGAACCGATTAACAGAGCATTGACGGATTTAGGTTACGAAAAACCTACCGTAATTCAGGAAAAAGCAATTCCACAAATTATTTCATCTACAGACGATTTAAAAGCATTTGCACAAACAGGTACAGGTAAAACTGCTGCTTTTAGTTTGCCAATATTAGAGCTTTTAGATACAAGTAGTAAAAACGTACAAGCAATTATTTTATCACCAACAAGAGAACTTGCAGTTCAGATTGGTAATAATATTAAAGACTTTTGTAAGTATTTACCAGATGTTAAAGTAGCTACCGTATATGGTGGTTCTAGTATGGAAGATCAAATTAGATCTTTAAAAAGAGGTGCACAAATAGTAGTTGGAACTCCAGGTAGAACTGTAGATTTAATTAACAGAAGAGCTTTAAAATTAGGAAACGTTCAATGGTTAGTCTTAGACGAAGCTGATGAAATGTTAAACATGGGTTTTAAAGACGAGTTAGATAAAGTCTTAGAAGCTACTCCAGAAACAAAACAAACCTTATTGTTTTCTGCAACTTTCCCTAGAGAGGTAGAGTCTATTGCAAAAAACTATATGACAAAACCAGTAGAAATTACTTCTGGTGAAAAAAATACAGGTTCAGATAATGTAACTCATGAGTTTTATGGAGTTACAGAAAGAACACGTTACCCAGCATTAAAAAGAATAGCAGATTTAAACCCTGATATTTATGCAATTATTTTTTGTAGAACTCGTAGAGAAACACAAGAGGTTGCAGACAATTTAATAAAAGACGGTTATAGTGCAGATGCTTTACACGGAGATTTATCTCAAGCACAAAGAGATTCTGTAATGGGTAAATTCCGTAAGAAAACAATTCAGATTTTAGTAGCTACAGATGTTGCTGCTCGTGGATTGGATGTTACTGAATTAACACACGTAATAAACCATAAATTACCAGACCAGATAGAAAACTACACACACAGAAGTGGTAGAACTGGTAGAGCTGGTAACAAAGGTATTTCTATTGTTTTAGTTAACGGTAAAGAAAAAGGGAAATTACGCCAGATTGAAAGAATCATTAAGAAGAAATTCTTAGAAGGTAAAGTTCCTTCTGGAAAAGAAATTGTTCAAAATCAATTAATGAATTTAATTGATAAGGTTCAAAATACGGAAGTAAACGAATCTGAAATGGAGGAGTTTTTACCAAATATTTATGAGAAACTAGAATCTTTAGATAGAGAAGAGTTAATCAAAAAATTTGTTTCTTTAGAATTTAATACCATGTTAAAGTATTATGAAAACTCTAAAGATTTAAACGATCTATCTTCTAGAGACAACTCTAGAGCTAGAATGGAGAATGAAAACATGACCCGTTTCTTTATCAATATTGGTAGAAAAGACAACTTAAACCCAGGTAAATTAATTGGTTTAATTAACGACCAAAATATTGGAGATAAGATTGAAATTGGTTCTATAGATATTTTAGATACTTTCTCTTTCTTTGAACTTGATAAAAATTTCGAAGACCAAACATTAGAAGCTTTTGCTAGCAACCAACCAGATTTTGACGGACGCTCTGTAAACATAGAGATTACTAAGAAAGAACGTTCTGGTGGTGGACGAAGAGGAGGTAAAAAACCTTTCGGTAAAAAAGATGGTGGTTTTGGAAGACGTAGAGGTTCTGAAGGTTCTTCTAGTAGAGGAAGATCCGACAGACGTTCTTCTGATAGACCAGACAGAGCTAACAGAAGTTCAGGTAGTGCTTCTGGAGAGAGAAGGTCTTCTGGCGGTTTTGGAAGAAAACGTAGAGAAAGCTAAATAGCACTAAACTATATATACAAACCTCATCATTTTAAAATGATGAGGTTTTTTTATGCCTATAAATTAAACATAATTTAAAAATCTCTTCATTCCTAAATACTTCTCTAAATGATCGCTTAAATTCAATTAATTAGTTTAACGTTTTATTTATGTACCAACAAGGCATATTCCTTAATTCTGAAGTGTATTTAAACTTTAAGAAATATAGAAGTTAAAAAGTGAAAATTATAAACACAAAAACCGAGCTATATAGCTCGGTTTTTTATAATATCTAAAGAGATAAAAAATTACACCATAGAAGCTGCAATCTTTTTATAAGTACCGTTTTCTAACAATTCTCTAATTGCGGAAAATGCAGTAATTGTTTCGTCTATATCTTCTTGTGTATGTGTTGTAGTTGGAATTAATCTTAAAATAATTAATCCTTTTGGTATTACAGGATATACAACAATAGAACAGAAAATCCCGTGGTTTTCACGTAAATCATTTACCATAGCCATTGCTTCTGGTATATCTCCCTTTAAGAATACTGGTGTAATACATGTTTGTGTAGTTCCTAAATCGAAACCAGCATCACGCAAACCAGATTGTAAAGCATTTGTGTTTCTCCACAAAGTTTCTTTTAACTCAGGCATTGTACGCAACATATCTAAACGTTTTAATGCTCCTTTCACCATTGCCATTGGCAATGATTTAGCAAACATCTGAGAACGCATATTGTATTGTAAATACTGTATTACTTCTTTATTACCTGCAAAGAAAGCTCCAATACCTGCCATAGACTTTGCAAACGTTGCAAAATATACATCTATTTCATCTTGTACTCCTTGCTCTACTCCTGTTCCTTTACCGTCTTTACCTAAGGTACCAAAACCATGAGCATCATCTACTAAAAGTCTAAAATTATATTCTTTTTTAAAAGCAACAATTTCTTTTAAACGACCTTGCTCTCCACGCATTCCAAAAACACCTTCAGAAATCACTAAGATTCCACCGCCTGTTTTCTCTGCCATTCTTTGAGCACGCTTAATGTTTTTCTCAAAACTTTCCATGTCGTTGTGCTTGTAAACAAAACGTTTACCAGCATGCAAACGAACACCATCTATAATACACGCATGTGTATCCATGTCATATACAATAATATCGTTTTTAGTTACTAAAGCATCAATAGCAGACACCATACCTTGGTATCCAAAGTTTACCAAATATGCAGCATCTTTTTCAACAAATTCTGCACATTCTTTTTCTAATTGTTCATGAAATTCTGTATGTCCAGACATCATTCTAGCACCCATTGGGTAAGCCATACCATGTTCTGCAGCTGCAGCACCATCTACCTTTAAAACTTCAGGATGATTAGCCAAACCTAAATAATCGTTGATACTCCAAGTAACAACTTTCTTACCATTAAAAGACATCCTGTTAGAGATTGGTCCTTCTAACTTTGGAAAAACATAATAGCCTTCTGCTTGTTTTGCCCATTTACCTAAGGGACCTTTATCTGCTTCTATTCTTTCAAATAAATCTTTCGCCATGTGCTCTATTTTATTATTGTTATTCGAAACGCAAAGAAACTGCTTTTTTTGCAGTTAATCAAATTGCGTTTGTTTCTATTCTTTTTACAAAAATTTATTTTCTTTCATCCAATCATCGCTATAAATTTTATTCATATAACGAGATCCATGATCTGCAAAAATTAACACTACAAAACTATCTTCATTAAACATATCTTTTGCAGCATATTGTTTGGTAGCTTGCATAACAGCTCCACTTGTATATCCTGGAAAAATACCTTCTTTTCGAACAATGTTTCTAGCCTCTAAAGCAGCTTCTTTATCCGATACTTTTTCATAGATATCTATCACATCAAAATCGGTAGCCGTAGGAATTAAGTTTTTACCCAATCCTTCAATCTTATACGGACTTACTTCATTTAAATCTAGCTCTCTAGTTTCATGATATTTCTTTAATACAGAACCTATCGCATCTACTCCTAGTACTTTAATATTCGGATTTTGTTCTTTTAAATATTTACCAGAACCAGATATAGTACCTCCTGTACCACTTGCAACCACTAAATGTGTGATCTTACCTCCCGTTTGTTCCCAAATTTCTGGTCCAGTTGTTCTATAATGTGCCTCTGTATTTAGCTCATTAAAGTACTGATTTATATAAACTGAATTCTTTGTTTGTTTATGTATTGCTTTGGCAACTTCATAATAAGATCTTGGGTCTTCTGGTGCTACATTTGCAGGACAAACATGTACCTCTGCTCCCATCGATTTTAGTAAATCTATTTTATCTTTAGAAGATTTATCACTTACTGCTAATATACATTTATACCCTTTAACAATACTTATCATTGCCAAACTAAAACCAGTATTACCTGAAGTAGTTTCTACAATGGTAGCTCCCTTTTTAAGGATGCCTTTTTTCTCTGCGTTTTGTACAATGTGTAAAGCAATTCTATCTTTTGCTGAATGACCTGGATTAAAAGCTTCGAACTTTGCGTAATAGCCGCCAGGTAGATTTTTTGTAATCTTATGAAGTTTAATTAGCGGGGTTTCACCTACTAAATCTAATATTGAATTGGTAATTCCTTTGTTTCTCGTCATTCTCTCACTATTCTCAAAGTAAATGTCATTACGATTTTGCGCTACGTATTTATCTTTTATTGCTAAAAATAGCTTCGTTACGCTCGCAATGACACTTATTTGATCTTTGATTCTTGCAGCAAAAGTACGGTTAATCCTTAAATACTGAAACTGTTTTTAATACTTAATTTATTTGGTATCTAATTTACCCTCTAATGCTAAAAAGAAAGAATACATTTTAGCAGTTTCTTTTAAAGCATCAAAACGCCCTGAAGCACCTCCGTGTCCTGCTTCCATATTTGTTTCTAATAACAGTAAATTGTTGTCTGTTTTTAACTCTCGTAATTTTGCAACCCACTTTGCTGGCTCCCAATATTGTACTTGAGAATCATGAAAACCTGTAGTAACTAAAATATTCGGGTAGTCTTTTGCTTTTACTTGGTCATAAGGTGAATACGATTTTATATAATCGTAATACTCCTTGTCATTTGGGTTACCCCATTCGTCATATTCTCCCGTTGTAAGCGGAATACTATCATCTAACATCGTAGAAATTACATCTACAAAAGGTACAGAAGCAATAATTCCGTTATACAGTTCTGGATTCATATTTACAATAGCTCCCATTAATAAACCTCCTGCAGAACCACCCATAGCGTATAAATGCTCTGGTGATGTGTAGTTGTTATCAATTAAATACTGAGAACAATCGATAAAATCATTAAAGGTATTTTTCTTATTCAACATTTTACCATCTTCATACCATTCTCTTCCTAAATATTCGCTACCTCGGATATGTGCCAACGCATAAACAAAACCTCTATCTAATAAACTTAAACGAGTGGTAGAAAAACTATCTGGAATGGTATATCCGTAAGAACCATAAGCATATTGCAATACCGGTGTGTTATTATTTAGCTCTGTATCTTTATGATAAACCAAAGAAATAGCTACCTTTTTACCATCTCTAGCACTTACCCAAACACGTCTGCTTATGTAATTTTCTTTCTTAAATTTACCTCCTAAAACTTCTTGTTCCTTTTTAACCTCTTTAGATTGATCCTTCATATTGAAATCAATCACAGAACTTGGTGTTGTAAAAGAATTGTATGAATAACGAATAACATCTGTATCGAAATCTGGATTTGCATACACGCCCACAGAATAGGTTTCTTCATTAAAAGGTAAGTAGTAATCCTTGGTTTCATCCCAACGCTTAATACGTATTTTATTTAAGCCATTAGTACGCTCTTCTAAAACTAAATAGTCTTTAAATATTGAAAAATCTTCTAATAAAGTATCATCTCTATGCGGAATTACGTCTACCCAATTCTCTTTTGTAGTATTTGTAATTGGAGTTTTCATCAACTTAAAGTTAATGGCATTATCTTTATT
This sequence comes from Polaribacter sp. R2A056_3_33, assembly GCF_019278485.1. Classification (NCBI taxonomy): domain Bacteria; kingdom Pseudomonadati; phylum Bacteroidota; class Flavobacteriia; order Flavobacteriales; family Flavobacteriaceae; genus Polaribacter; species Polaribacter sp. R2A056_3_33. The sequence goes on along the minus strand of NZ_CP058984.1, from coordinate 3,135,399 downwards.
CGTTAACAAGTAAAAATAATCTCCAAAATGCGCAACACTATATTCTAAATCTCTTTCTCTAGGTTGTAGCATTGTAAATGCTCCTGTTGGATTGTCTGCATCTAAATACTGTGCTTCTGTAGAGATTGTATTGTAAGAACCAATAATAATGTATTTATCAGATTTAGATTTGGTTACATACGTACCAAATGTATCGTCGTTTTCATGAAAAACTTCTACATCTTCAGAGGTTGGTGTACCTAAAACATGTCTAAAAACCTTTTCACTTCTTAACGTTTCTGGATTCTTTTTGGTGTAAAAAATAGTTTTATTATCGTTTGCCCAAACAGATCCACCTGTTGTGTTTTCTATAATATCTTTATAAATTTCACCCGTTTCTAAGTTTTTAATTCTTAAAAAATACTGTCTTCTACTTACAGTATCTGTTGCAAAAACGGCTAATTTATTATCCGAAGAAATATTTAAACCTCCTAATTGATAATAATCGAAATCTTTAGCCATTTCGTTTACATTAAAAAGAACTTCTTCGTCTGCCTCTAAATTTTCTTTTTTACGGCTATATATTGGGTATTGATTCCCTATTTCATAACGCGTAATATAAAAGTAACCGTTGTCTTTATAAGGTACAGAAGAATCGTCTTCTTTTATTCTACCTTTCATTTCTTCGAATAATTCTCCTTGTAACGGTTTTGTATATGCAGTTACCTCATTATAATAGGTGTTTTCCTCTTCTAAATAGTTTACTACTTTTTCAGTTTGAGTGTCTTTATCTATGGCATTTTTTTGCTCATCAGACAAACGCATCCAAAAATAATTATCTATTCTAACATCTCCGTGTTTTTCTAACTTTGTAGGCTGTTTTTCTGCTACTGGAGTTTTTGCATCTGTACTTTTCATGGTCTCATTTTTACAAGCGGTTGCAAATGTAAGACTTAATACAACGAAAGGAATAACTATTTTTCTCATTTTTGGTTGATTTAAATTCTTATAAAAATACTAAATTTGTAACAAACTTAAATTTTAATAAAAAAATATGTTAGGAGACTTATCAGGAATGATGAATAAGCTTAAAGAAGCTCAGCAAAAAGTAGAAGAAACAAAAACAAGATTAAACACTGTTTTAGTAGATGAAGTAGCCGCAGATGGTAAATTAAAAATAACATTAACAGCAAACAGAGAAATTAAATCTATTTCTATAGATAATTCTTTGCTTGAAGATGCCGAAGAATTAGAAGACTATTTAATTCTTTCTTTAAATAAAGCTATCGAAAAAGCAACTAAAATTAATGATGCAGAAATGGCTGTTGCCGCTAAAAGCGGAATGCCAAACATACCAGGAATGGACATGTTTAAATAATTAAATATGTTTTTAATTACAAATGATTATTTGCTGCCTTGTTTAAATAAATCTCTTTTCGGGATAGATTGTCCAGGTTGCGGAATTCAAAGAGCATTTATGCTGCTTATAAAAGGAGACTTTGTAGCTGCTTTTAAAATGTATCCTGCAATTTACACATTACTATTATTTGGTCTATTTATATTGATAACCTTTAAATCTAGATTTAAGAACAAGCAGAAAATAATTATATCATTTGCAACGATAAACGTGCTAGTTATCGTAATTAGTTACTGTATTAAAATGAAACCTTTATTTACACTTTAAAAAAAATTAATGGAAAAACAAAATTTACCCAATGCAACCACTTCTTTAGTACTTGGTATTTTATCTTTAGTAACTTGTATTTGTTATGGAATTATAGGGCTGCCTTTAGGTATTATCGCTTTAGTTTTAGGTAACAAAGCTATAAAAGAATACAATTTAAACCCAGAAAACTACAATAGCGTTGGTAACGCAACTGCAGGGAAAATAACAGGAATTATTGGTATACTCTTAAACGCAATTTTTTTATTGGTAATTGTATGGTTCTTTTACCAAATAGGTCTAGCAACTTTAGAAGACCCAGCCTTATTAGAACAAAGAATAAATGAAATATTTGGGCAATAACACCAATATATACTAAACTACCAATACTGTAATTCTTACCAAGAGTTACAGTATTTTTTTTCAATTCATTTATATTTAACGTTATATAAACACATTAAAGAGTGTCTAAATTGTATTTTTGCTGTTGATATTTAATCAACTTAAAAAAATGACAAATACCGAAAAGAAGAAAAAATCTTTAGTCTCAAAAATTCTTAAATGGGGTTCTATAACTGCTCTTGTATTGATAATAGCAGTAATTTCAATTCCCTTTTTGTTTAAAGATAAAATTGTAGTGATGGTAACCAATACCATTAACAACAATATAAACGCAACGGTAACTTTTAAAGAAGCAGACCTTAGTTTACTTAAACACTTTCCATTAATTAGTTTAACGGTAAACGATGTGGTTGTAGCTAATAAAGCACCGTTTGTTGGTGATACTTTATTCAATACAAAAGAATTAAGCTTATCTTTAAAACTAACAGAGCTTTTTAAAAACTCTAAAGAAACGCTTTCTATAAAAAGTATTGCTACCAAAGAAGGAGATGTCAATATTATATTTGATAAAGAAGGAAATGGAAATTTTGATATCGCAAATGCACCCGAAGAAACGCCAACAACAAGTAGCGAAAGTACTTTTTCATTAAACATCGAAGACTATGAGTTGGAAGACATCAATTTTAATTACATAGACAGAGGTAACAACACCAAAATGAGTTTAGATAGTATTTACCATTCTGGTGAAGGAAATTTTGCTGAAGATGTTTTTAACTTAGATACCCAAACAACAGGTTATTTATCTTTAGACCTAGACAAAACAAACTATTTAAGTAACGTAAAAATTTCTTTGGATGCCGTACTTGGTATCGATTTAAAAAACAGCAAATACACCTTTAAAGAAAATACAGGCTATATAAATCAATTGCCTTTAGAGTTTGATGGTTTTGTTCAATTAGTTGATGAAAACCAATTATATGACCTTAATTTTAAAACCCCTACCTCATCATTTAAAAATGCATTGGCTTTATTACCTAAACAATATGCAGGTAATTTAGAATCTATTAAAACGGAAGGTAATTTTGAAGTAAATGGTGTGGTAAAAGGAACGTTGTCCGAAAAAACAATACCTACATTTAATATCGAAATTATTTCAAAAAATGCTTTGTTTAAGTATGCCGATTTACCAAAATCTGTAACCAACATAAACATAGATACTAAAATTGTAAACAAAACAGGTTTTGTTAAAGACACATATATAAATATTGATCAATTCAACTTTAAAATTGATGATGACACTTTTGCTGCAAACGGAAATTTCAAGAACATTACCACCAATCCGTATATTAATTTAACAGCAAAAGGAACTATTAATTTAGCTAATATTGGTAAAGTATATCCTGCCCCTATAGAGCAAGAGTTAGAAGGTCTTTTAAATGCAAATATTTCTACTAATTTTGATATGAACTCTGTTGAAAAAGGAACCTATCAGAACATTAAAAACTCTGGGAACCTAACACTTAGCAACTTTAAATATGATGGTAAAGATGTTGCTAATACTTTTTATATTGATAAAACATCTATCGTTTTTAATACAAATACCATTAAATTAAACGAATTTAAAGCTAAAACAGGTAGTTCTGATTTAGCTATCAATGGAAATTTAGATAATTTTTATGGTTTCATTTTTAAAGATGAAGTTTTAAAAGGAAACTTTGTTTTAAATTCTAACAATTTAAAAGTTGGCGATTTTATTGCAGAAAATACACCTGTTGTAACAGAAGAAAAAACAAATACAGAGACAGCAGCAAACTCAACCTTAAAAATACCTGCTTTTTTAGATGTAACTCTAACTGCAAATGCTAAAAAAGTAATGTATGACAATATAAACTTAACCAATGTTTCAGGACAATTGATAATTCATGATGAAACAGTAGATTTAAAAGATTTAAAATCTGATATTTTTGGTGGTAATATTGGTTTTGACGGTAATGTTTCTACCCAAGGAACTACACCTAAATTTAAAATGGATTTAAACCTATCTAAATTAAATATTGGAGAATCTTTTGGTGCTTTAGAAATGTTAAAATCTATTGCTCCAATAGCAAAAGCCATAGAAGGAAAAATGAATTCTACAATTACTGTCTCTGGTGATTTAAATAAAGATATGACACCTAATCTAAAAACCATTACTGGAAATTTATTAGGACAGTTGTTAGACACTAAACTAAAAGCTAGTAATTCTAAAATGTTAACCACACTAACAGAAAAAGTAAGTTTTTTAGACATAAATAAACTAAACTTAAACGAAGCAACTGGGGCATTTTCTTTTAAAGATGGTAAAGTTACTGTAAAACCAATTCCTTTAAACTATCAAGATATTGGCTTAATAATTTCAGGGACACATGGTTTTGATCAATCTATGAATTATAACTTAGTTTTTGATGTTCCTGTAAAATATTTAGGTACAGATGTAACCAATATAATAGCTAAACTAACAGCTAAAGATGCTGCAAGTATTAAAAGTATTCCTGTAAACGGAACCTTAACGGGTAGTTTTAATAGCCCTAAATTTACTTCTAATATTAAAGACGCTACAACAAATTTGGTAAAGGATTTAGTTGAAAAACAAAAAAATCAATTGATAAATCAAGGAAAAGATAAGTTGAAAGATTTAATTGGTGGTGACACTAAAAAGGATTCTACCAGTACAGAAACGGCAAAAGATAAGGTTACCGATAAAGTAAAAGATGTTTTAGGTGGTCTTTTTGGAAATAAAAAGAAAGATACTGTAAAGAAAAATTAATATCGGTTCTTCTAATTAATACAACGATTCTCATAAGCCAAATCAAAAGGGTACTTCACGTTATTTAATAAACTGAAATATCCTTTTGTATGGTTTTATTATTTAATGCAGAGTTACAATCTAAAGAACATACTAATTAACTTATTTAATATTAAATAGAAATCATGGCAATGGTATCCATATAAAAAAAAGCTATTTACAATGATATTGAGTTGATTTATTCTCTAAGAGTCCGTTTCGTTTAAGAGATGCATAATCTATATTTTTATCATTTATAAAAATATAATAATTAGTAAAAAGCAAAGAAGATTAAAAACTGTAAGTAATAGAAATTATCTTATGATTTAAACTTATTGTGTGATAAAAATTTTTGTAAAGCTTTGTAAATAAAAAAGCAACTTATTTCTAAGTTGCTTTAAAAGTTTAAAATGGTGATAAAATATTTTGGGGGAAAATTAAATATTTTGGGGAATCACTTATTATGTAATCAAATATAAATAATAAGTCTAAATTTTACACTAAAAAACAGGTAACAAAAAGTAACAAAGTATTTTTAAAGCGTAACAAAAAGTAACAAAAACACACCACTTAAGACATAAATAACTGAAATACAACGAATTAAACTACACTTCTAACTTTTGAATAAACATCTCTAATTTTTCACCTTTAGGTACATTCATTTTCTTTCTTATTCTGTAGCGTGTAACTTTTATTGCATCCGAACTTGAATTTCTAATTGATGCTATTTCCTTAATCGATAAATTTAACCTTAATAATGAACATACTTCTCTTTCTGTTTTAGTAAGCTCTTTATAAGTGATAACTAACATATTATTAAAACCATCATTAATAATATCAATCTTATTTTTAACCAAAGTTAATTTACTATCTGTTGTAATTTGTTGCTGAATTTTAAAAGATAAATCTTTAATATAATTTTTCACTTCAACTGAATCACTCGATTCTCTTTGATTTTTAAGTTTTAATAAAAGTTGTTTTAAAAACTCTAACCTCATAGAATTATCTGCAACCAAACTTCTTATATCTGATTCAGATCTTTTGAACTTTTCCTGTAAAACCTCTTTTTTAATTTTTTCTTTTTCTAAATTTCCTTGTATTATTTTATTTTTATTAACTGAATTTCTATAAAATAAAAAAACAAGAGGGATACCCAATAATAAAAAAACAAAAATTATAATTAAATACAACCTCTTCTCAAAAACTTCTTCTTGATTTAATATTTGCAAATTTTTGGTTTCCACTTTATGTTTATTTACTAACTCGGTCTCTTCAAGTGTGTTTGTTAATTGAGATTTAAAAATAGAGTCTGAATAAGTTTTATACTTCTGTTGATATAGATAAGCAGATTTGTAATTTTTCAATGAATAGTTAACCTTTGAAATTGAATTATAAGATTTTGCTAACCGTAGTTTAAAACTTTCTTCTTCGGCTACCACAATAGCAGAATCTAAATATTTTTCAGCTTTATCATATTCGTTCAATTCACTATATGCGGCAGCAATGTTATGGTAATTTACAGTTATAAGTAGTTTCTTATTTTCCTTTTTAGCATATTTTAAAACTAAACTTCTAATATTTATTACTTCAGCATATCTTCCCTGTTTATAATACGTATTCGCTATGTTATTATAAACATTATAAACTCTATTTTCTTTCTTTATTTTTTTAAAAAGGTATAGTGCTTTATTATAAAAATAAATTGAGGAATCTAATTTTTTTAATCTAGTGTAGTAATTCCCTAAATGTAGATAACCTTTTCCTATTAATGTTTCACTTCCTCCTTCACTTAATTTCAATCCTTTTTGGTAGAATTCAAATTCTTTATCCATTTGATTTTTATATCGATATACATATCCAATATCAAAATAAACAGAGGCTAAACGTTCTAAATCATTATTATCTTTAAAGATATCTTTTGCTTTATTAAAATACCTGAGACTTGTACTTAAATTTCCTTCATTTTTCTCTACAAATCCTAATTTAAATAAAGCTCTACCTTCCATCAAATTATTCTTATCCTTATTTAAAGCCAAAGCTTCTCGATAAAAATATTCCGCTTTATTACTATTTTTAGAATAAAAATATTCACCACATTCATATAAAAACAGTGCTTTTTTTTCGTCTGTTTTTATAGATTTTACAATTTCTTTTTTTGAAATAAAAATAGAATCTAAATTCTGAGAGTTGGTTTTTAAAATAAAAAGAAATAAAAAAGGGAGTATTATTTTGAAGTACATTTTTTTGTCAGTCTATTTTTACTTTTACAAAATAGTAGATATCACAAAAGTTTAAGCAAAATACAACTAAAATTAATATCAATAAAAAAAACGATGTAAAAAAAGGCAAAACGAATCGTTTTGCCTTTTTTATCTTTTAAGAAATCCATTCTTTAGGATTTTCTAAAACCTTAATCAACCTTTCTTCTTCAGAATTTTCTTCTGGTTGATGGTTGTATTTCCATTGTACAATTGGCGGTAAACTCATTAGAATACTTTCTATTCTACCGTTTGTTTTTAAGCCGAACAAAGTACCTCTATCATGCACTAAATTGAACTCTACATAACGTCCTCGTCTTACTTCTTGCCAATCTTTATGTTCTTTTGTAAATGCTATTTCTTTTCGCCTTTCTACAATTGGCACATAACTTTCTAAAAAACTGTCCCCTACTTCCGTAACAAAATTGAATCTGTCTTCTATAGAAAACTGCTCTGTTTCCTTTTGATAATCGAAAAATAAACCTCCAATTCCTCTTGCTTCTTTTCTGTGAGCATTCCAGAAATACTCATCACATACTTTTTTAAACTTCGGATAAAATGCTGGATCATGTTGGTCGCAAGCGGATTTACATACTGTATGAAAATGAGTAGCATCTTCATCAAATAAATAATAGGGCGTTAAATCTTGTCCTCCACCAAACCATTGAGTAACGATATTTCCTACTTCGTCATACATTTCAAAATAGCGCCAATTTGCATGCACTGTTGGCACAAAAGGACTTATTGGATGTAAAACGAGACTCAATCCACAAGCAAAAAAGTTACCTTCTTTTACTTTAAATTGTTTTCTTAATGCTTCTGGTAATTCACCATGAACAGCAGAAATGTTTACACCACCTTTTTCAAAAACTTTTCCATTTTCAATCACACGAGTTCTTCCACCTCCACCTTCTTCTCTTTCCCAAAGGTCTTCTTGAAATTTAGCACCACCGTCTACCTCTTCTAGCTTACAAGTAATTGTGTCTTGTAAGTTTTCTATGTATTTATAAAATTGATCTTTCATTTAATTGCAATTTTAGTCATATTTATTTTTTTAGTGGTTAGCAATAGCGTTTCTACTACAGCCAAAAAGCAATAATAAAAAAAACCAAAACTAATAGCCGTATGTGGTCTCTCCATAAACTCTCCACTTGCTGTTAAAGTTTCAAAATACCCCGACGAATTTAAAAATTCTTGTGTTAGTCCTAATTCTCCAAAAACACCATTTGAAAAAAGAGTGATAAAGATAAGTATTAAGTATAAAATTGCTGCCGAGATAGAAAACAGTATCGCTCTACTTCGTATTTGAATATCGACTTCTGAAAAGGCAAAGCGCATTCTATTTAATACAACTAATAAGTATATAATTAATATATCATTGCCTTCCATTGCAGACGAAAATCCCCAGGCAAATAAACCATAAAAAGGCACCAACAGAAACAAAGATAATCTTTTAGGCATAACAGCCATAAATACTCCTGAATGTACCATTATAAACTCAAAAACCATTAAAATAGCCATTGAAGAGATTTTAGAAACATCAGAAGCTTCTGGTTGGAACCAAATAACAGAAAATTGATAAGCAATAATAAGTTTCATTATTATGCCTGCATACTCAAAAGGTTTATCGTATTTTTTTAAAAAATTCACTTATTATTTTCAGTATTTAATAAGGCAACCGTTTTTACAGATGCAGCTGTTACAGAAAGTGGTAAAACGATAATGATTCCTATTACAGGAATTAGCATGCACATCATAAAAACAATTCCATTACCAATAGCAAAACCTCTCTTTTTTCCAACAAAGTTAATGCTATCTTTATAGTTAAAATGTCTTTCTAAGGTATAATCCATATTTCCGAAACCGACATAATAAGCTTGTAATAAAAATAATAAAGCGGTAAAAAAAATTCCTATTATGGGAATAAAACTTAATAATAACAACGGAATCGTTAATAATAACTCTTTACCTATGTTTCTTAAACTAATTCTAATTCCTCTAATTAATTGTTCTTGAAAGCTTGTTCTTCTGTGGTTGTGTTTTAAATTTCCATTGATATGAATTTCTATCTTTTCTGATACAGGACTCATAAATGGTGCTGATAAAGCCATTACAATATGTTTGTACAATAAAAACCCAATAACCAAAACAAAGAGACCTCCAATTACGGATGTAATGGTTGTAAATGTTTCTTTTCCCCAGTCCCAAACCCATATTTTAGCTAAAAAAGCACCAATATTATCGGATAATCCGTACGCTGTAAAACCAATAATTGTTGCCGTTACCACACTAATTACTATTGGAATTATAAAATATTTCCATAGTTTTAATTGAGATATTAAACCAAAAGAACCTGCGTAGGCACTTATGCCTGAAAATATATTTTTAATCATTAGCGTTGGCTTGCGTTAGCGATTGAAATGGCATCCTTTTTGCTTTTTCTGCAAAAAGATATAATGGAAAGCGCGACTTTATGCTGATTTTTTTCAGCATAAAGTAACGCCCATATTATGTATCTAAATCATAGATTTATTACAGTAAGTATTAGCTTCAAAGTCTCTTATATTCATAGAAATAACGGGTACTTTAGGAAACAATGTAGTTAAGGTAGCTACAATTGCGTAAGAAAGATCTGATTTTTGATCACTAGTTCTTCCTTCCATTATATTACCAAAAACATGAATAAAATCTGCTGATTCACTTTGTACTAAAGAGTGTTTATAAGGATTTAAACGTACTTTAATATCATCTCTATCAAATAACCCCGTAGAAAAAGCCGTTTCAAAAACGGCTTCTAATACTTTTCTTGGTTCTCGTAATTCTAAAATGTTTTCTGAACAATCTAAAATAAAATGTGGCATTTTTTAGTCTGCTTTATATTCTTTTACAGCATCGATAAATGCTTTTGCGTTTTCTAACGGAATGTTTGGTAAAATACCATGCCCAAGGTTTACAACTAATCTGTCTTTACCAAATTCATTAATCATTTGATGTACCATTTTTTTGATCACTGCCGGTGGAGAAAACAATCTTGTTGGATCGAAATTACCTTGTAGCGTAATTTTTCCGCCAGATAAATAACGTGCATTTCTGGGAGAACAAGTCCAATCTACACCTAAAGCCGAAGCGCCAGATTTAGACATTTCGTCTAAAGCAAACCAACATCCTTTACCAAAAGCAATAACAGGTGTTTCATCTTTTAAAGCATCGATAATTTGCTGCATATATTGCCAAGAAAATTCTTGATAATCTACTGGAGATAACATACCTCCCCAAGAATCAAAAACCTGAACAGCATCTACACCTGCAGCTACTTTTGCTTTTAAATAAGCAATGGTTGTATCTGTAATTTTCTGTAATAAAGAATGAGCTACCACAGGGTTTGTAAAGCATAATTCTTTTGCTTTATCAAAGTTTTTAGACCCTTGCCCTTGTACACAATAGCAAAGAATCGTCCATGGTGAACCTGCAAAACCGATTAATGGTACTTCATCATTCAGTTTTTCTTTGGTTGCTTTAATAGCCTCCATTACATAGCCTAGAGTATCTTGAATATCTGGAACAATTACTGAATCTAAATCTTTTTGAGTACGAATTGGATTCGGTAAATAAGGTCCGAAGTTTGGTTTCATTTCCACATGAATATTCATCGCTTGTGGAATTACCAAAATGTCTGAAAATAGAATTGCAGCATCCATTCCGTATCTACGAATTGGTTGCACTGTAATTTCTGATGCTAACTCAGGAGTTTGACAACGTGTAAAAAAATCATATTTCTTTTTGATTTCTTGAAATTCAGGTAAATATCTTCCTGCCTGACGCATCATCCAAACAGGTGGACGGTCTACAGTTTCTCCTTTTAAGGCTCTTAAAAATAAATCGTTTTTTATCATTTTTTAGCTTTTGGCTATTAGCTTTTGGCTATTAGCTATTTATGATTATTGAACGTCATTGCGAACGTAGTGAAGCAATCTACTAATTCATACGGAGATTACTTCGTCATTCTTCCTCGTAATGACGATTTATATATTTACATTTTTGAAACAGCTAACATTCCCTTATCAATCGCTTCTGCTATTTTCTTTATATCCTTATCTGATAATGCTGATGATAAAAACCATGCTTCAAACTGACTTGGAGGTAAGAAAACTCCGTTTCTAATCATTTCCCAGAAAAACACTGCAAACTTTTTAGTATCTGACAACTGTGCTTCTACAAAATTAGTAACTTCACTATTTACAAAGAAAGGATTTAACATAGAACCAAACCTATTTACAGTTAAAGCAACATTGTATTTCTTAGCAGTTTCTAATAAAATCACCTCTAAAATACTACCAGTTTCCTCGAATTTTTTATACGGATTTTGCTTTTTAAGTTCCGTTAAAGTAGCAATTCCACCTGCCATAGCAATTGGATTTCCACTTAACGTTCCTGCTTGATACATTCCGCCTAAAGGCGCAACTTCTTGCATTATCTCTTCTCTTGCTCCGTAAGCTCCAACGGGGAAACCTCCACCAATAACCTTACCTAAACAGGTAATATCTGCTTCTACACCTAGTAATTCTTGCGCTCCACCAAATTTAGAACGGAAACCTGTCATTACTTCATCAACAATTAATAACGCTCCTTTTGTTTCTAAATACGCTTTTAATTCTACTAAGAAATTATTTTCAGGAATTACAACCCCCATATTACCAGCAATTGGTTCTATAATTACACCTGCAATATTGTCATCATTTTCAAAGTGTTTTTTTACACTATCTAAATCGTTATAATTAGAAATTAACGTGTTTTTTACAGCTCCTTCAGGAACACCTTTAGAACCGGGTAAACTTAATGTTGCCAAACCAGAACCTGCCGCTACTAATAATGCATCTTGATGCCCATGGTAACAACCTGCAAATTTTATAATTTTATCTTTTCCGGTAAATGCTCTTGCCAAACGGATTCCGCTTAAAACAGCTTCTGTACCAGAGTTTACAAAACGAACTTTGTCCATTCCTGGGAAAGCGTCGCAAACAATTTTTGCTAATTTTATTTCATTTTCTGTTGATGCACCAAAAGAATATCCCTTTTGTAATGCTTTTTCAACAGCTTTTTGCACTTTTTTATGTCTATGACCCAAAATCATTGGTCCGTAAGAAAGCACTAAATCTATATATTTATTACCATCTACATCGGTAATTTTAGTCCCTTTTGCTTTTTTGATAAACAACGGATTCCCTCCAACTGATGAAAAGGCTCTTACAGGAGAGTTTACTGCTCCTACTAGATTTTTTAATCCTTTTTTATATAATTTTTCTGATTTCTTGAAATTCATTTCTTTTGTTTTTCTGTCATTGCGAACGTAGTGAAGTAATCTACTTATTAATTTAAGAGATTACTTCGTCATTCTTCCTCGTAATGACGTTATTTCTTCAACAATACCTTAGCTGCTTCTTTTGCAAAATACGTAATAATAATATCTGCTCCTGCTCTCTTCATAGACAACAAGCTTTCCATCATTACTTTTTCTCCATCAATCCAACCTTTTTCTGCAGCAGCTTTTACCATTGCATATTCTCCACTTACATTATAACATGCAATCGGACGGTCGAAATTGTTTTTTAAATCTCTTATGATATCTAAATAAGACAATGCTGGTTTTACCATTAAAATATCAGCTCCTTCTTGATCATCAAAAGTTGCTTCTCGCATTCCTTCATCTCTATTTGCAGGATCCATTTGATAGGTTCTTCGGTCTCCAAAAGTAGGAGCAGAATCTGCAGCATCTCTAAAAGGACCATAAAAAGCGGATGAATATTTTACAGCATACGCCATAATTGGTAAATCTACAAAACCTGTATTGTCTAAAGACTGACGAATCATATCAATCGTTCCGTCCATCATTCCCGATGGCGCAACCATATCTACACCTGCTTTTGCATGCGAAATAACTTGTTTTGCAATATTTACTAACGTAGCATCATTATCTACATCATTGTCGTGTATAATTCCGCAATGACCGTGAGAAGTATATTCACAAAAACAAACGTCTGTAATTACATATAAACTTGGGTAGTTTTTCTTGATAAAACGAATTGCTTGTTGCATAATTCCGTTATCATTCCAAGTTTCTGTTCCTTCATCATCTTTTGTTGATGGAATTCCGAATAATAAAACGGCAGGAATATTTAATTCGACCACCTCATCTAATTCTTTAGAAATTCTATCTAAAGAAAAACGTTTGATCCCTGGCATAGAAACAATTTCAGTTTCTATATTTTCTCCTTCTTCAATAAAAAGTGGATAAATAAAATCGTCTACAGATACTTTAGTTTCTCTAACTAATCTTCTAATTCCTTCTGTTTTTCTTAATCTACGAGTTCTAAACATAACTTTTACTTATGTCAGGTCGAGCGCAGTCGAGACCTAATTTATAAAAACCTCTCGACTGCGCTCGAGGAGACATTCTTTATTATTTTTAATACCTGTAAAATTAGATCCTTTATAGGAAATACGTCTCTATCTTGAATAATACAAGTTCACCAATTCTAAAAGGCTGTCTACACTTGGCATGTTTGCTACTTCTACTTTTTCAAAATATTTTCTTGCTTCTACCGCTGTAGTTTCTCCAATACAAAAAGCAACTCTATCTGGGTTGTTTTCTTCTAAATAACTTTCAATTCCTGATGGACTGTAAAACAAAACTCCAGAAACTTCATCATCAATTTTTTCTGAACTTAACATCGTTTTGTAAGCCTCTACTTCCGTTACTTGTATTCCTTCAGCTTTTAAAGAAGCTGGTAAAACATCTAACCTTAGATTACTACAAAAATAGGTTACTTTTTTAGTGTCTAATTCTTCTGCTAAATATTCCGCTAATTTCTTAGCATTTTTTGCAGCGTGCGCAACTTTACCTATTCTGTTTTCAATTAGTTTTTTAGTTCTTCTACCTACACAGTAAATATTCTTAAAATTCATTTCTTCTCTTGTGAAAGAATTTAAAAGTGCTTCTACTCCATTCTGACTTGTGATAATAACGTTTTCTATTTCGTTTTTCATCACCTTAGCAGGAATTCGATTAAAACGGATTTTAATAAAATCACTATCTTTTACGCCAATGGTTTCAGATACTATTTCTTTTTGAAGCTCAGAAAGTTTCTTTGTAGAAAATATATTTTGTAATGTTTCAACAGCATCTTCTGCGTCTTCTGCCATTAACTCTTTTCCTCCTTTATTAATTACATAATCTGCGCAATCTTTAGCCAAATAACGATGGCTTCCCATTTTTGCATTTTTAGTAACTGTAATTTTTTTAGTACCGTCTTTTTTTAATAAAACTCCTTTAAAAACTACTTCTTCGGTTCTTGCATCAATATAAGCCAAAGCTCCAATTGGTGCAGTACAACCACCTTCTAAAAGGTTTAAAAATTCTCTTTCTATACCAACACAAACCTTTGTTTCGTAATGATTTATTTGCTCACAAGCATCTCTTACAAAATCATCTTTTTCTAAACAAGCAACCATAATTGCTCCTTGCGCTGGTGCAGGAACCATCCATGTTAACGGAATTGCTTCTGCATCTCTTAAGCCTAATCTTTCTAAACCTGCAGCAGCAAATATTGCTCCGTTCCAAGTTTCACTATTCTCTAATTTTTCTAAACGTGTGTTTACATTACCACGTATTCCTTCTACTTTATGAGTTGGGTAACGATCTAACCACATTGCTTTTCTACGGATACTACCCGTTGCAATAACACCATCTGGTTGTCCAAAAAACTCTTCGTTATCTTTTAAAACCAATACATCTATATAATCTGCACGCTTTAAAACAGCAGCTTGTATAATACCCTGAGGTAAAACAGTAGGCACATCTTTTAAAGAGTGTACAGCAATATCAATATCGCCATTTAACATAGCAACATCTAAATTCTTAGTAAAGACACCTGTTATTCCTAATTCATATAAAGGTTTATCTAAAACAATATCGCCAAAAGATTTTATAGGTACTATCTCAGACTCATAGCCCAACTCCTTTAATTCTTTGCGCACTTTATTAGCTTGCCAAAGCGCTAATTGGCTATCGCGAGTTCCTATTTTTATTATTTTCTGCATGGTATTGTGGTTAAGATTTAAAAACCTTATTAATTACTTGTAGGCTTTGTGTAACAGATGTTTCTTCATCTTTTAAATGTTTCACAAATTGGGTGGTTATTTTCTGTATAAAACGTGAAGTTAAGATTTCTGCCTGACTTTCATCAAAACCAGCAATTTTTTTCTTCTGAAAATTAATTTCGTCGTTTGTAATATTTTCTAATGATTTCTTTAAAGCTGCAATTGCAGGCGTAAATCTTCTATGGTTTAGCCATTCATTAAATTCTGCTTTGTGAGTCTCTATAATAGCTTCTGCATACGGTACTTCTTGTTGACGAACCGCTAGAGTTTCATCAGTAATTTTAGAAAGCTCATCTATATTTACTAAAGTAACTCCATTAAAGTCAGTTACATCTTTTGCCACATTTTCTGGCATTGATAAATCTAAAATTAATAAATCTTTATTCTTAGCAATAAGTTCTTTTGTAATGGTAGGTTTATCTGCTCCTGTAGAAACAATTAAAACATCTGCTTTTTCTATTTCATCAGATAAGTTTTCTATTACTGATTTTCTAATAGTAGCATGTTCTTTTACAAATTCTGTTGTTTTCTCTTCCGTTCTATTAATTAGACAAACAGATTTATTTTGCGTGTATTCTGCTAGGTTTTTACAAGTGTATTTCCCCATTTTACCTAAACCAAAAACTAAAATATTTTTAGAATTATAATCTGGTAAATGTTTAATAAGATATTGAATAGCAGCATAAGAAACAGATGTTGTTCCAGAGCTTAACCTTGTTTCATTTTTAACTCTTTTGCTTGCTTGCAATACAGAGTTAATTAACCTTTCTGAATACGCATTGGTCGTTTTTAAAGATTTTGCTACTTTATAAGACTGTCTTAATTGTCCTACAATTTCGTAATCTCCTAAAATCTGACTCTCTAAACCGGTACCAATTCTAAATAACTGATGTATTGCTTCTTGGTTTTTATAAACATTAGAAACTTTAGAGAACTCCTGGATGGTTCCTTCAGAAAACTCACACAACAATTCTATTAATTGACATGGTCTTTCTGCAAAACCGCTTATTTCTGTTCTGTTGCAGGTAGAGATAATAAAGACCCCTTTATACCCTCTCTCTTTTGAAAGTTTTAACAACGAAACTTGATTTTCTTTTGATAAAGAAAATTTTCCACGTGTGTTAGCATCCGCTTTTTTGTAACTAACGCCAATATTATAAAAGTGCTCTTGCCTGTGCTCTTGCATATTATTCTAAAAGTTGGACAAAAGTATAAACTTCAATTAGAAAAAAATGTCGCTTAAAGGACTATTTATATCGTTATATGTTTTTTAATTAATTTTTATCCATAAAACACCCTAAAAGCATTACTTTTGCTATGTAATTGAGTTTTTATTTCTTTTTATATAGAATGATTCTAAATAAAAAAAATGAAACTAAAAAGATAAGATATGTTCAAAAATGTCGGAGAAAGTACATTTGAAGAAATTACTTTAGAAAAAGGGTTTTATGTGCTTCATTTTCAGAACGAAAGTAAAGAAGTAGAAAACTTTGAAAGGAAAATAAATAATGCCTTTATACAAATTCACTTTTGTTTAAGAGGGAAATCTAAATTTTTATTTAATAATGGCACCTACTCTTTTGATGTTCTAGACAATAGAGCAATTTTATTATACAATCCGCAAGGAGTTTTACCCATCAATTTAGAGATTCAACCAAAAACAACATTGGTTTCATTGTTAATTTCTATCGAAAAATTTCACTCCTTATTTTCTAAAGAATCAGGTTACATTCCTTTTTTGAGTAATGAAAACAGTAACAAGAAATATTACGATGACACAGAAATAAAACCAACTGTTTCTATTATTTTACAACAAATTATCAATTCTAAAACAAATAACTCTATTAGAGATTTATATGTTAGAGGTAAAGTATACGAATTGTTAAGCATCCATTTTCAGAAAGAAGAAAATCCAGAAGGCGAGTTTTGTCCGTTTTTAGTAGATGAACAGAATGTTTTAAAAATTAGAAAAGCCAAAGAAATTATTATTGCAAGAATGGCAGAACCACCAAGTTTACAAGAACTAGCAAATGAAATTGGTTTAAACATAAAAAAATTAAAAGAAGGTTTTAAACAAATTTACGGAGATACTGTTTATAGTTTTCTGTTTGATTATAAAATGGAATACGCTAGGAAATTGTTAGAGAGCAATCAATTTAATGTAAATGAAGTTGGTGTAAAAGTTGGCTATAGTACCTCTAGCCATTTTATAGCAGCCTTTAAAAAGAAATTTGGCACAACACCTAAGAAGTATGTAATGAGCTTAAAAGAGTAAGCAAAAATAAAAGTACATCTTTTTAAAAAACTTAGAAACAAAATTAATTTGGAACAATTAACACATTACGATATAGAAAACAATCAAAAACAATTTCCGATAACAATTGTTTGCGATGCCATTAGAACACCTGAAAACATAGGAATGTGTTTTAGAATTTCAGAAAGTTTTGGAGTGCAAAAAATTTATTTTCACGAGAATTCACCTTCTACAGAAAATAGAATTGTAAAAAAAACGGCAAGAAATACGGTAAATCAAATTGAACATGACGTTTACAACAATTTTGATGCGCTAATACAGCAATTAAAGCAAGAAGGAAACACCATTATTGGTATAGAAATTACTGATAAAAGTATCGATATTCAAGATTTTAATTTTAAAAATTATGAAAAAATCGTATTACTTTTGGGGAGCGAAAGAAATGGAATTGAAAACATAAATTTACTGGACGAAACAATTGCAATACCAATGTACGGTAGAAACTCTAGTATGAATGTAATACATAGTTTAGCGATTACATTGTATGAAGTTACAAATCAGTTGGCAATAAGCAGTAAGCAAAAATAAAATTCTGAAACAAGTTCAGAATAAAAAATAAAATAACAAAAGTCTATTTTTTCAATCTAAAAACTTGAAATTTTAAAACTTTGAAACTTTTTTAAATGAAGGGAATATTACTTAACAATTTAGGATCACCAGACTCTACAGAAACACAAGACGTTAAAAATTATTTAGGAGAATTTTTAATGGATGAACGCGTAATTGACATTCCGTATTGGAAACGTTGGTTACTAATTAACGGAATTATACTACAAACAAGACCCAAAAAAGCAGGTGCCGCTTATAAGAAAATCTGGTGGAAAGAAGGTTCTCCGTTAGTGGTAATATCTCAAAGATTTACAGATAAAGTGATTAAAAAAGTAGAACTACCAGTTGCCTTGGCAATGCGTTATGGTTCTATGACCATGGAAAAAGGGATTAAAGAATTGGTTGATAAAGGGGTTACAGAAATCTTTTTAGCGCCATTATATCCTCATTACGCAATGTCTTCCTACGAGACAGTTGTTGTAAAAGCTGAAGAAATTTTAGCTGAGAAATACCCACAAGTAAAATTAGACGTTTTACCAGCCTTTTATAACGAGCCTGATTATATAAAAGCAATGAGTAATAACATTGCCAATCATTTAGAAGGGTTTGATTACGATCATATTTTATTTTCTTACCATGGAATTCCAGAGCGTCATATCATGAAATCAGACGTTACCAAAAACCACTGTAAAATAGATGGTTCTTGTTGCGAGCGTAACTCTGTTGCACACCACACATGTTACAGACATCAATGTTTTGAAACAACCAAAGAAATTGCGAAAACCTTAAATTTAAAAGAAGGCACATATAGCAATTCTTTTCAATCTCGCTTATTAAAAGACCCTTGGTTAAAACCTTATACCGATTTCGAAATTGAGAAATTTCCTGGCGAAGGTAAAAAGAAATTAGCCGTTGTTACACCAGCTTTTGTTGCAGATTGTTTAGAAACTTTAGAAGAAATTGCCATGGAAGGTAAAGACGAATTCATGAAGTTTGGTGGTACAGATTACAAACACATACCATGTATGAATGACAATGACGATTGGGTAGATGTAATGGTGAAATGGATTAACGATTGGAAGAACAAGTAAAATTATAAGAAGCTATTTCCTGCTTTACATTATATCTTTTTTCTTCTGTTCTCGATACAAATTTGCAAAAAAGCAAATTCACTCAAACTGACAGAAAAAAGGATGCCATTTCAAATGCAAAGCATTCAACGACTCAATAAAAATTTTAAAGTGGAGTTAATCAGGGCTAAACTTGTTTGCAAACAAATAGTGAAACATAAAGCACATTTAAGTTTTCATATTTCATTTCGAAAATAACTTTCTTAATCGATTGAGAAATCTAAAGATAAATAAATTTTAGATCCTCTTAATACTTCTTTCGAGATGACATCGATAAGAATAAATAAAAATTAAAAGATTATGGATTTCCTATACGTAAAAGCACTACACATTATTTTTGTTGTTACTTGGTTTGCAGGGTTATTTTACATTGTTCGTCTATTTATGTATCACGTAGAAGCAGAAAAAAAACCAGAACCTGCTAAAGAAATTTTACAAACTCAATACAAATTAATGAGCAAAAGATTGTGGTATATAATTACCTGGCCTTCTGCTATTTTAGCAAGTTTTTTTGCTTTCTGGATGTTGTATAAAAATCCTGTTTATTTAGAAATGCCTTGGATGCACATAAAACTTACTTTTGTTTTAGCATTATATGTTTATCACGGCTTATGTCATAAAATATACAAACAGCTACAGAATGATGTTATAAAATACACAGCATTCAAATTAAGAATTATAAACGAAGCACCAACAATTATTTTATTTGCAGTAGTCTTTTTAGTAACACTAAAATCTGCCATAAATTGGATTTGGGGCGTTGTAGGTATTATCCTTTTTGGAGTAATATTGATGTTAGGGATTAGACTCTACAAAAAAATAAGAGAAAAAAGATCTTGGGAAAAAGCTGAGAGAGAGGTTTTGGAAAGTGATGATAAAAAAGAATAAGTAAATAAAACTCATTTCAACATAAACTATTTTATAAATTAATCTCTTAGATTAAAAAATATGAAAAATAAAATTTTAGCATTCTCTATCCTTATCATCTTATTTTCTTGCACTTCTAATGATGAGCAACCAGAATTTTATGGATTGGGAGATTTTAGCGGTAATTTTAGAGTTAGACAATTTACCCCTTCAATACAAACATATTGTACAGGTAGTTCTGTTGACGACTCTATTGATTTAATCATTAATTCTGATGACAGCTTTATTCATAGAAAATACAAAAGAGATGCTAATAATAATTGTGTATACTCAGAAACCTTAACCGGTAAATTTACAATAACCCATAGCCGTTATAATAAAATTTGGGGATCTTTTAAATACGACAACTCTGATGTTGAAAACTACTTTAGTCTCAATCCAATTATTGACGGAAAACATCACGAAATTATTTTTGAATTTGAAAATCCTAACACGGAAAATCCTAACCAAATATTTTTTTACAGAATCGATTAAATTACCCTCTTATACTTTGTTCAAACGGAATTCTATTTACAATAGACCTACCTAGAGTAACTTCATCTGCATATTCTAATTCATCACCCACAGAAATTCCTCGCGCAATTGTAGATGTTGTAATTTCAAATTTTTCTATTTGTTTAAAAATATAAAAGTTAGTCGTATCACCTTCCATCGTAGAACTTAAAGCAAAAATTAACTCTTTTACTTCTCCGCTTTCTACTTTCTTAACTAAACTTTCTATTTTTAAATTCTGAGGACCAATTCCTTCAATCGGAGAAATCTTTCCTCCCAAAACATGGTACAATCCATTAAATTGAGACGTACTTTCTATCGCCATAACATCTCTAATATCTTCTACCACACAGACAATCTCCGGCTTTCTTTTTACATTATTGCAAATATCACACAAAGCTGTATCAGAAATATTATGACACTTTTCACAATTCTTTACATCATTTCTTAAATGCAATAAAGCTTCCGATAGAAACTTTGTATTGTCCGAAGGTTGTTTTAATAAATGTAATACCAAACGCAATGCAGTTCTCTTACCAATTCCGGGTAAACGAGACACCTCATTTACGGCGTTTTCTAAAAGTTTTGATGAAAAATCCATAACTGCAAATTTAACTCAATAAAAAGAAAAGATTCAAGAAAAACATTCTTTTATAATTGAAATACTTATCTATTTTCTTTCCCCTAATATCTATTCTCTATTCACTAAAAATCCTATATTGTGCATCATAATTCAACATTCGTAATTACTACATGCAACCACTTTACATACTACTATTAATAGTCGCTTATTTTACCGTATTAATCGGTATTTCTTACCTCACCGGAAAATCTGCAGACAACAAAACCTTTTTTAAAGCAGACAACTCTTCACCTTGGTATTTAGTTGCCTTTGGTATGATTGGTGCTTCACTTTCTGGAGTTACCTTTATTTCGGTTCCTGGTTGGGTAGAAACAGATTCTATGAGCTATTTTCAAATGGTTTTGGGTTATGTTGTTGGATATGCTATTATTGGTTTGGTTTTACTTCCGTTGTATTACAAACTAAATTTAACATCTATTTACACCTATTTACAAGATCGTTTTGGTAATTATTCTTACAAAACTGGTGCTAGTTTCTTTTTACTTTCTAGAGTAGTTGGCGCTGCATTCAGACTCTTTTTAGTAGCAAATGTGTTACAAGCAATTTTATTTGACGCTTACGGAGTTCCGTTTTGGGTAACCGTTTCTATCACAATTCTCTTAATTTGGTTATATACTTTTAAAGGAGGTATCAAAACCATTGTTTGGACGGACACTTTACAAACCTTATTTATGCTAATTGCAGTAGGCGTATGTATTTACACCATTTCAAACGAAATGAAAATTGACAATCTATTTACCTATGTTGCCGATAGTAAAATGTCTAAAACCTTCTTTTTTGATGATATAAAGGCTGGAAATTATTTCTGGAAACAATTTTTATCTGGTGCATTTATTGCCGTTGTAATGACCGGTTTAGACCAAGATATGATGCAAAAAAACTTAACCTGTAGAAATTTAAAAGATGCTCAGAAAAATATGTTTTGGTTTACCATTGTGTTGGTAATTGTCAACTTTTTCTTTTTAGCTTTAGGTGTTTTATTAACAGATTACGCACAACAAGCAGGAATTGAAGCACACAAAGACGAGCTTTTTCCTATTATTGCAACACAAGGAAACTTAGGTTTGGCTACTGCTCTATTCTTTTTATTGGGTTTAATTGCAGCAGCTTATTCTAGTGCAGATTCTGCGCTAACATCTTTAACTACTTCTTTTAGTATTGATATTTTAGAAATTGATAAAAAGAAGGATAAAAACGAACAAGAAAAAATAAGAAAGAAGATTCATATTATTTTCTCTTTTGTCTTGATTGCAACCATTTTAATCTTTAAATATTTTATTGCAGATGCAAGTGTTATTGCCAAAATATTCACATTTGCAGGCTATACGTACGGACCTTTATTAGGTTTGTATGCTTTTGGAATGTTTACCAAAATAAAGGTAAAAGATAAATTAATACCTGCCATTTGCATAATTGCTCCGATTCTTACATATGTAATTAGTTATTATTCTAAACAAAAATTAGGTTTTGACTTTGGCTTTTTTGTGTTGGTTTTAAATGGCCTTTTAACTTTTATTGGACTGTATTTAGCTAAGAAGTAATTTAGTTTGTTTCTAACTTTGTTTTTAGATAAATTCGCTAACTTCTGATATAATTATTAAAACGAGGATATATCATCAAATAAATGAACCATTTGGTTATAATTTGATACTTAATGAATTTGAAAAGTATAATTTTGAGATAGTATTTCACCCAAAATCACAAGACTGGATAAAAAATGATATCAAAAAAATTCTTAAAACAACAAATGTTAGTATAAAATCGAGTGATTCGTTACTAGAACTATAATAACCAATTGCAACACCTTGTAAATTTTATTTCGGTTTTAGCTCACTTGGAAAATTCCTCCTTATATCATCAAAAAATTAGTTTGCATTATTAACACCGACCCTTTTACGTTACTTTTAGCTGCTAGAAAGTTTAATGTTACTATTATTTATCAAAAACAACACTACTTTAAGTATATAAATTATTAAAAACACCAGAATAACAAACCTTATGAACAACAGAATAATAGCCTTTTTTATAATTATCTTATTAAGTAGTTGCGTAACATACAATTATAAAAAACAGGGGTTTGTAACCAAGAAAGAATACTTAAAAGAAATTCCTTTCACCTACGAAAACGGATTTATATTTATACCAGTAACAATTCAAGAAAAAGAGTATAATTTCCTTCTTGATACAGGAGCTGAATTAAACCTAATTGCCCCAACAATATCAAGTGAATTAAATGTAAAACAGCTAAAAAAAGGAACTGTTTCAAATGGTAGTGATTCAGTAAAAAAAGTAGAGAGAGTTCAAATAAACTCAATAAAAATAGCAGGTATTGAATTCAGGGAGACTGTTAGTTTAATTTGGGACGTATCTAAATTTGGAAAATATATTAGATGTAAAAAAATAGACGGTATCATTGGAAATAATTTGATGAGAAAAGCCAATTGGCAAATAGATTATCAAAAACAAACTATTAGAATTACAGATAACAGTGAAAGATTTGAAATATCAAGTAATTCTAAAAAAGTAAAAATGAATTCTGAAGAGGTTGGTAATATTCATTTTAACCTAAGAATAGGTCAAAAATCAAATTATTTTACTTTTGACACTGGGTTTAATGGCTTTATTCAAACAGGAGATACAACTTTATTAAAAAACAATCCGTCGATTACAAAGGTTGGAATAAAAGGTTTTAATTTTACAGGAGCAAAGCAAGGAGAGACACACTTTAAAAAGCTAGATAGTTTTCAAATAAACGAACAACTATTTAAGCGACCTTCTTACCTCTTAATTAAACCAGGAAACTCTTCCCTTTTAGGTAATGACTTTTATGAAAACTACATCATTACAATAGACTGGAAAAATGATTATTTAATTTTAGATAAGACAGAAAAATTAGATTCTATTCTGCCAAATATTTACGAAGTTGGTTTTTTTACAGATTATGAAAATAATACAGTTACAGTAGCTAACATATATGATAAAAGCAAACTGGTTGGAAAAATAAAGCCGAATTCAAAAGTGCTAAAAATCAACAATATAGATTTAATTGAGTTAAAAATAACAGGTAAATTCTGTGACTTGTGGAAAAAAGAATGGAAAAAGTTAATTACCAACGACATTTTAAAAATTGTTATAGAATCTGATGGAATACAACAAACAGTAGAGATAAACAAAATTAAAACACCTTGGTAATATCCTATAAAATTAACTACAGGTTTTAACCTATTTTATAAAGTAGTAAGTTGCCGATTTACTTTCGCCTTTTAGTACTTAAAACAAGTAAAAAATCTTAAAAAACAATAACTCCTGTTTGTTTAAATTAATATCATGAAAAAATCAATTTCAATTATTGGCTCCGGACCTTCTGCCCTACTTTTAGCCGCTTTTTTAGATACCAAAAAATTTGATATTACTATTTATGAAAAGAATAAAACAGCGGGTAGAAAACTTTTGGTTGCAGGAAAAGGTGGTTTTAATTTAACTCATTCAGAGACTATAGCTAGTTTTATAGAACGCTATACTCCTAATGATGTTTTAAAAAATGGTTTACTAAGTTTCACCAATGATGATTTTAGAAATTGGTTACAATCCATTGGAATTCCTACTTATATTGGTAGTAGCAAAAGAATTTATCCAGAAGAAGGTATAAAACCAATTACTGTTTTAAATACTATTTTAAATCATTTAATAGGAAAAGGAATTGTTTTTAAATACGAACATACTTTTTCTGGTTGGGATGCAGAAAATAATTTAATAGTTAATGATGCAATTATTCATTCTGATTATACCATTTTTTCTTTAGGCGGTGCAAGTTGGAAAATTACTGGTTCTGACGGAAGTTGGTTAGAAACGTTTCAAGAAAAAGGTGTAAACACGACTCCGTTTGAAGCTTCTAATTGTGCTTTTAAAATTGATTGGAATCTAGATTTCATCAAAGAAAACGAAGGAAACCCTTTAAAAAACATTGCTATTTCTTGTGCTGACAAAACACAAAAAGGAGAAGCTGTAATTACCAGATTTGGAATAGAAGGAAATGCTATTTACGCATTGAGTCCGCAGATTAGAACACAACTAAAATCCGAAGAAAAAGCAATGGTTTACATCGATTTTAAACCTACTTTTTCACTAGAAGAAGTTAACAATAAAATTATAAATCCCTCTTTTAAAAACACCACACAAATTTTAAAAAAAGGATTAAAATTAAGCACTTCTCAAATAGAGTTACTTAAAATTCATCTTTCTAAAGAAGCATATCTAGATGCAACAATTTTATCAAAATATATTAAAAAATTTCCTATAGAAATTACAGGCTTAGGAAAGTTAAATGCTGCCATCTCTACGGTTGGCGGAATTGAATTAAATGCAGTAGACACTCATTTTCAGCTACATAAAATTCCAAATCAATTTTGTATTGGAGAAATGTTAAATTGGGATGCTCCAACAGGAGGATATTTAATTCAAGGTTGTGCAAGTTCTGGAGTTTATCTTGCAAAACATATCAATAAAAATCTTTAAAAAGGGGGATTTAGAGTGTTAATACTCTTAAAATATTCTGTATTTTTACTCTATAGAATTTATATATAATGTCTAAAGATTTAAGTAATTACAGAAAATCCTACGAAAAACAAGAACTTTTAGAAAGTACTTGTCCAGAAAATCCCATGGAATTTTTCCAGACTTGGTTTCTAAAAGCCGATTCATCAAACATGGTAGATGAAAGTAATGCCATGACTGTATCTTCCATTGGTTTAGATGGTTTTCCTAAAAGCAGAGTTGTTTTATTAAAAAAGTTCACTTGGGAAGGTTTTATTTTTTACACCAATTACAATTCAGAAAAAGGAAAAGCAATTGCAGCCAATAGCAATATCTGTTTGTCTTTCTTCTGGCCTGCCCTAGAACAACAAATTATTATAAAAGGAAACGCAGAAATATTAGCCGAAAACTTATCTGACGGTTATTTTGAATCTAGACCAGACGGTAGCAAATTAGGTGCTTGGGCATCTAACCAAAGTGATATAGTTACTTCTAGAGAAGAATTAGATGGTAACCTAAAAACTTTTGAAAACAAATTTGAAGGAAAAGAAATACTAAGACCTAAGCATTGGGGAGGGTATTTGGTAAAACCAATTTCTATAGAATTTTGGCAAGGGAGACCAAATAGAATGCATGACAGAATAAGATATACCTTAGAAGAAGATTTTTCTTGGAAAAAAGAAAGATTAGCACCATAAATTTTTATATTTACAACTCAACAATTAGAATTGAATGAAAACTTTATACATTGTTAGACATGCAAAATCTTCTTGGGAATACTCAGGAATAGAAGATATTGACAGACCTCTAAAAAAACGCGGCATAAAAGACGCACATTTAATGTCTAAATTCTTATCAACAGAAATAGACAGACCAGATGTTTTTGTATCAAGTAGTGCCAATAGAGCATTACATACATCAATTATTTTTTGTGAAAACTTCGAGTTTCCTTTATCTAACCTTCAAGTAAAAAGACAGTTATATAGCTTTAGTGATGGTTATTTGGTAAAAACAGTAAATGCTTTAGATGACGGCTTTAATTCTGCCATCATTTTTAGTCATGATCACGGTATCAATACCTTTGTAAATAAGTTTGGTAACAAACCTATTTCGCATGTATCAACTTGCGGAGTTGTAGGTATTCAGTTCGAAGATAAACATTGGAAAAACATAAAAAAAGGGAAAACGTTTATGATAGAATTCCCTAAGAACCATAAATAAAATAGTTTGTTAGAAATTAAAAAATATGGAGCTATAGACATTGGATCAAATGCAATTAGATTACTAATATCCAACGTTATAGTATCTGACGACAAAGAGCCTCAGTTTAAAAAATCTTCTTTAGTACGTGTTCCTATTCGTTTAGGAGCAGATGCTTTTGTTGGCGGAATTATCTGCGAGAAAAACATTACCAGAATGATTAATGCTATGGAAGCATTTAAATTATTAATGGATGTAAATGGTGTAGAAAGGTATAAAGCTTGTGCAACCTCTGCAATGAGAGAAGCAGAAAACGGTAAGGAAGTTGTTGAAAAAATTTTTAAAGAAACTGGTGTAAAAATTGATATTATTGGTGGTAAAGAAGAAGCCGCTATAATTTCATCTACAGATCTAAATCAATTAATACAAGGTGATAATTCTTACCTTTATGTTGATGTTGGTGGTGGTAGTACAGAGTTTACCATATTTTCTGAAGGTAAAATTCTTACTTCAAAATCTTTTAAAATGGGAACAGTACGTTTGTTAAGTAACAAAAAAGCTGTGAACAAAGAAATGTTTGCCAACGTAGAAAAATGGATAAAGAAAAATACTAAAGATTTAAAGAAAGTATCTTTAATTGGTTCTGGCGGTAACATTAATAAGTTATTTAAAATGTCTGGACGAGCAGAAGGAAAACCTATTTCTTATATTTATCTAAATGCTCAATATCAATTCTTAAAACAAATGACTTATGATGAACGCATTTCTGAGTTAAGTTTAAACCCAGATAGAGCAGATGTTATTATACCAGCAACCAAAATTTACTTGTCTGCTATGAAATGGAGTGGCGCTAGAAAAATTTATGTTCCTAAAATTGGACTTTCTGACGGAATAATTAAAAGCTTATTTTACAATAAGTTGTAATTTTTTTATGATTTCTTTAACATAATTTGTATTTTTGAGTAACGTGATGTGACTTACTAAAAAAGTTTGTGTCATAAAATTGAACTATTAACACAAAATACAAGTTTATTATGAAAAAAATTTTACTAAGTGCTACATTATTAATGTTTGGAGCAGCAGCGTTTGCTCAAGACTTACCACAGAATCCAGAACCAGGAAAGTGTTATGTTCGATGTAAAACTCCAGAAGTTTGGAAAAACGAAGATGTAACGATAGAAGTAGCTCCGGCTTACAAAAAAATTGTTACACATCCTGCAGAATACAACACAATAACAGAAAGAGTTCTAATTAAAGAAGCTGGACAACGTTTAGTTGTTGTACCTGCTGTATGGGAAAACAAAACAGTTAGCTATACTGCCAAAGTAGATGCAAATAAGTTAAGTGTAGTTAATGCTACTTTTAATTCAGATTCTCAAACAATAGAAACAAAAGCTGCTTCTGCTAATTGGGAAATGAGTGAAAAAGCACCTGATTGTGAATCTAGCGACCCTAACGACTGTAGATACTGGTGTTTTGTACCTGTTGCTGCTCAGTATGTAACAGTACCTTTAACTAAATTAGATAAAGACGCAACTACTGTATCTAACAAAGTTCCTGGATATGATAAAACATATACTACTAAAGTAATGGTAACGCCACCAACTACTAAATCTATTGAAATTCCTGCAGAATACGGAAGCATCAATAAAACAGTTTTAGTAAAAGATGCATGGCAAGAAGAAGTTACTGTTGATGCTAAATACAAAACAGTTACTAAAGAAATTTTAGTTAATAAAGGAGGCTTAACAACTTGGAAAGAGGTAGAATGTGAATTAGTAAACAATACAATTTTACCAATTAACTGGAATTTAGGAAGCGCTACTTTAACTTCTACAGCTAAAGGAATTATAGATACAAGATTATTACCTGTTTTAAAAACTGGTGTATCTGTAGCTTTAGAATCTCATACAGACTCTAGAGGTACTAAATCATCTAACCAAGACTTGTCTGAAAGAAGAGCTCAAGCAGTAACTAACTATTTAATTTCTAAAGGTATTAACCCAAGTAAATTAACTGGTAATGGTTACGGTGAAGCTAAATTAACTAACAGATGTGCTGATGGTGTTTCTTGTACAGAAGCGCAACACAGAGCTAATAGAAGAACTACATTTAGAGTAGTGAATGAAAAATAATTTTATTTTTCTAATATAATTTAGAACAACAAAAACCGAAGCATATTGCTTCGGTTTTTTTATGTAATAAAACTATATATAATGAACCTATAACGGAAAGTGTTGTTAAGTTATAAGTATATTTTTTAATAATTTTCGATAACAGATTGAATAAAAGGATAATAATAATCGGTAAGAATTAATCCTTTTTTATAGCCAATCATTTTACCTTTATGATTTACAAACACTAACGTAGGAAAAGATCTTATTTTAAATTTTCTCTTTAATTCATTATTTACTTCTAAAGTCTCCGGAGAAATTAAATCTACATTTCTAGGACTATCTGCCTCATACAATACTAAATCTTTATCTGCTATAGCCTTAAATTTTTCTGTATGAAAAAGTTTCTTATCTAAAATAATACAGGGACCACACCAATCTGATCCTGTAAAATAAATAAGTACTGGTTTATTTTCTTTTTTAGACTTCTTTAAAGCATCGTTAAAAGAAGGTTCCCAGTTTATATAAACTGAATCTTCTATATTAACTTCTTGCTTTTCTGTTGCGTGTTCTTGTGCTACAATATATGTAATGGAAAAAAAACAAATAGTAAATCCTAAAATAACTTTTTTCATGAATGGTAATTTCATCAAAAATATCAAAAATAATACCATAAAAAAAACTCCATAGAAAATTCCCCTTAATTAGGCGTTAAAAGAAGATAGTATCTCTCAATTAAAAAAGTAAATCCGGTAAAAACATTAGGAATAAAAAAAGAAAAAGCCGTAATTAGAAAATTACGACCTTAGGTTATTCTTAGAATATAATAAATTCAATCCCCCAATTTAATTATTATGTATTATCGTCAGAATAAATACAAATATATAAAAAATATAAATATTTTTCAAGATAACTGTAACATTTAGTTATTAATTATGGTAAATTCAAAATAATGATAAGAATAATATAATATTATTAAATAGCTAAGAAATTTTGAGCACTATTATATGAATCTTAAATGTATCGAATTATCCTTTTATTATTTCAGAGAGAAAGTTTCTCTTTCGGATATAATATTAGAAAGAATGAAATATTAAAAATAAATGTATAAACCTAGCTTCTTATTTTAATAAACCTAAGGTCTTGGTACGTTGAATTTTATTTGTTTCGGTATCTATAAAACTAGCAACAAAATAAATTTCTTTTGGAATCTCGAATTTAGTAAGTGTTTTTAATTGCTTTATTTTTAATTTTAAGGCTACTTCTTCATCTAATGATGCAAATGGTTGTTCTATCATTAAAACAAGCTTCTGCCCTAGCTTATCATCTGATATACCTGCAACAAAAAAACGTTTGCTTATTATTTTCGATAACTTTTCTTCTATTTTTTCTGGATGCAATTTTACTCCTCCTGAGTTTATTACATTATCTAAACGACCTAACCATTCAAATTGATCATCAGAAACTAAATGAATGATATCATTTGTAAAAATCACTTCATTGGAAACCTTTGGCGCTTTAATTACCAGACAGTTTCTAACATCTTTATAGATTTCTACATTTGGTAGTGTTTTATAAAAGTCCTTTTGAAAAGATTCATTACTATTATTGTTTTGTAATGATGAAAAACTATTCAACCTTTTAACGGCAATATGAGTAATGGTTTCCGTCATCCCGTAAGTTGCAAAAACACTACAATTAGAAGCCTGAATTTTATCTTGTAATTGACTAGAAACTACGCCTCCACCAACAATTAATTTTTTAATTAAATTTAAAGACTTGATAGAATTCTCCAACTGTAACGGAACCATTGCAGAAAAATCATACTGTTTTTTTATCCCACGTAGTGGATAAGAAGATGGTGCTACCATATCTAAATGCCAGCCTAAGATTAAAGCACGAATCAACATCATTTTACCCGCAATGTATTCTGTAGGTATACATAACAATGCTGTTGTATTTTCTTTTAAATCAAAAAAACTACCAGTAGCCAAAGCAGAATTGATCATCTGCTTTTTATGCAATTTTATGTTTTTTGGAACACCTGTAGAACCAGAAGTTTTCACTGTAATAAAAGCATCGGCTGAAAACCAACTTTCTAAAAATGGATATATTTCATCAGAAAAACGAGATGTATACGATAGAATTTCATCTACAGAAGCAAATGAAACCTCATTTAATTGAAAGTTGCTATGAAACTTATCTATTTTCAATCTTCTAAAATTCTATAATTTTCTTTTAAATTAACAGGTTCAGTAATCTTACCTGTTAGTTTTTCTTTCCAATTTTTCCATCCATATTTTTTAGAAAAAATAAATAATAGAATTGGATATAAAACCAACACAGGGAAAAACATTTCCCACCCTACAGAAGGTTCTGAGGTATCTACATACAATGCATCCGTTTGAAAAACAGTCCAATTTGTAGTTACAAAAAATGCGGCGACAATATTATTTATAGCATGTAGGCCAATTGCCAATTCAGTTCCTTCGTCCATTAAGGTGGTAATTCCGTAAAAGAATCCTGTTCCAATATAAAAAACCATAGAAATGTAACCTAGTTTCTCTACCTCTGGATTTGCGCCATGTAATAACCCAAAACAAACTGAAGTGATAAATAAAGGCACCCATCTATTTTTAGCTAAAATCCCCAAACCTTGCATAAAGTATCCTCTAAACAATAACTCTTCAAAACTAGTTTGAAAAGGTAAAAACAAAAAAGAAACTGCTATTAAAGTAAAGAAAGGTATCGGTTTAAAATTCCACTCATAACTTTCTGGAGATAGAAAAATACCACTCATAATTACAACGGCAGAAACGATTCCCCAAGTAATAAAGCCAAACCAAAAACGTTTCCAATCTATCGACTTTCTACTGGTAACCAAAGATGTTAAAGTTCTTTTATGAATGTACTTAATTGCTATTAAAAGACTGACCAAGCCAAAAAAGAACATTAGAATCATAAAAAAAAGGAAAAGATTTTTATCGATCTCTAACGTCATAAAATTATTTTGAGCTGCCGCAGTAAACTCTGCTATATCTGCAGAATGCATATAAGCTAAAACTGTTAAAGGCAATACACCTATAATTTGCCAACCAACAAAAACCACCAAGATGGTTAATACCCAATGAAACCATTCATTTTTTCCTTTATATGCTTGTTGTATAAAATTCATATTTATAAATTAAAATCCCAATTTTGAGTTTGATTATAATGCAAAGCTCCATTTTTAACTTCTAACGGACTCGTAAAATTATTTGTAAACAAACCACCTGTTCCTAAGCCTTGTGGTAAATTATTTTTTAATGTATGTGTAAATTGCGCAATAGCATTCAAGCCAATATTACTTTCTAATGCAGAAGTTATCCACCAATCAGCATTTATTGCTTCTGCACATTTAATCCATTCTAAACTCCCCGAAAAACCACCAATTAAACTCGGTTTTAAAATGATAAACTGAGGTTGAATTGTTTGTAACATTTGTTTTTTGTCTTCGGATGAAAATATACCTATCAACTCTTCATCCAATGCAATTGGCAAAGGTGTCTTGGCACATAAAACAGCCATTTCTTGAACTTGCCCTTGTTTGATGGGTTGTTCTATAGAATGAATTTCTAATTCTGATAAACGCTTTAATTTTTCTAACGCATTTTTAGGATTAAAAGCACCATTTGCATCTACCCTTAATTCTATTTCTTCAGATGAAAATTCTTTTCGGATGGATTTTAACAATGCTATTTCTGCTTCAAAATCAATAGCACCAATTTTCATTTTGATGCAAGAAAAACCAGATTCTAATTTTTCTTTGATTTGCTTTTTCATAAACGCTTTTTCTCCCATCCAGATAAGTCCATTTATGGCAATAGCTTCATTTCCATTTGTAAATTCTGATGGAAACAATGTAAACTTATCTTCGCTTTTAAGCGATAAAAAAGCCTGCTCTAGTCCAAATTGTATGGATGGAAATTCACAAAGCTCTTTAAGCAAAAACACCAAACCTTTGTTAATATTTGTACAAGCCCAAATTAGTTTTTCTTCATAATTAACAACATCATCTATACTTAAACCTCTAAACAAACCAGTTTCACCAATACCTGTTTTACCATTTTGCTCTAAAATAATAAACCACGTTTCTTTGGTTCTTAAAATTCCTCGTGAAGTTCCACTTGGATTTTTAAAATTGAGGGTATATTTTTTATGAGTAGCGTGTATCAAAAGAATTTATTTTTTATAAAATATTTATATGAATACCGTCTTTTTAGTGCTTTACCACAGCTAATAAAATATTTTTAACGGTCTTTTCAACAAAAAAAGAAGAATTAATCTTCTGTTTTATCTTCTACAAAAGCTTTAAAATTATCTAAATAAGATTGATCTTGCTCCATGAATGTTCCTTTAAAATAGGGAAAAACACAAGCCATTAGAAAGGTGTCACTTTGGCAACTTGCATTTAAAGTAACGGTGGTAACTCCGTCTTTTTCTGTAAAAATATAATCGTCTTTTTTAAGCATACCCTGTGCATTAAAAAACAAGGTTACTTTTTCATTAGGTACATACGCCAACACCTTTTCGGTCATTGTAATTTCTTGCCCTTGGTTTAAAACCACTATTTTATAGATGCTTCCTATTTTTCCTGGATTTTCATTAACAACCTCAAAAGACTGTACTTCTGGAATCCAGTTATTTACATCCTCCGAATTATTAAAAGCTGTAAAAACCTCCTCTACAGACTTATCTATAGAAACTTCTGCCGTATACGTTGTTTCTTTTACAATTAAACCTGTTAGTAAAAAAATCACTATAAAGGTAGATATGATTATTAATATTACTTTTATTGTTTTCATTTTATAATTTTATATTTCCTCCTATTTCTAATATAACTAATTCTTTATTTTTTGATGAGAATTTAATTTTGGCATCATTTACATCTATTTCAATTGGAGGAAAAGTATCAAAATGACAGCCTATTATTTTAGTACACTCCACTAAATCACTTGCAATAATTGCGTCTTCAACTCCCATTGTAAACGTATCTCCAATAGGAAAAATAGCCGCATCAAGTTTTGTTGTTAAAGGAATTAGTTTCATATCCATGGTAACAGCAGTATCTCCTGCAACATATAAGTTTTTATCTTTAGATGAAATAACAAAACCACCTGGCTCACCGCCATACGTGCCATCTGCAAAAGATGAAGTATGAATTGCATTTACATATTTGGCAGAAAAGTGCTCCGTTTTAAAAGTTCCTCCATGATTTAATGCAGTTACTTCCAAATCTTTTGCACCATAGTACATGGCTATTTCATAGTTAGAAACAATGACTGCCTTTGTTCTTTCTGCAATTACTTCTACATCTAAAACATGGTCTTGATGCGCGTGGGTTAATAAAATAAAATCTGCTTTAAGAGTAGAAATATCTATATGAGAAGCCAATGCATTACCCGAAATAAACGGATCTACTAAAATAGTTACTTTATTAATTTCTATAGAAAAACAAGAATGCCCTAAATATTTAATCTTCATATCTTACAATTATAATTGAATTCTAATTTACAATATTTGTCCAATTCCAAAAAGGATTGCAAACAAAAAAGTACTCAATGCTACTTTCTTTAATTCACTATCTAATTCCGAAGGTATCGTGTTGTTTACAACAGTTTTTACGTTTTTAATTAATGGCACAAAAGCCATCAAGAAAATAAGTTGATAAATAAATTTAAAATCTAAAAAAGTATATATACAAGCAGTAATTAAAGCACCAAAAATCAATGCATAATGGTATTTTTTTGCCTTTAATATTCCTAACTTTACCACTAGCGTATTTTTATTATTTTTTTGATCCTCTTCCCTATCTCGTAAATTATTAAGGTTTAAAACTGCTGTACTTAACAAGCCAACAGATATTGCGGGTAGAAAAATAGTATAATCCACCTGTTTTGTGTACAAGAAATAACTACCTACTACACTTAACAAACCAAAGAATAGAAAAACAAAAATATCTCCAAAACCACTATAACCATAGGCTGAATTACCAACTGTATATTTTATAGCTGCTGCAATAGAAGCAATTCCTAAGCCTAAAAATAATATTGAATACCCAAAATTTTCTTTTCCGAAAGAAACATAAATTAGCAATAACGCAATTATCAACGTAATAATTGTTGTAATTATCATGGCAGATTTCATTTGTTTCGGAGTAATTGCTCCTGATGAAACCATACGTGCTTCTCCTGTTCTATTTTTATCGGAGCCTTTAATTCCGTCTCCATAATCGTTTGCAAAATTAGACAATACTTGAAAACCAATAGTGGTTAAAATTGCTAACCAAAAAATAGGCGATTCTAAAATTGAAATCTGATTATTTAACTGATCACTCCCTAAAAAACTTCCAACAATAATCCCTGAAACCGATAAAGGTAAGGTTCTTAATCGTGCTGCTTTTACGTAACTTTTTACATCCATAAATCTGTACTACTTTCCACTTTAAATAAAGTATAATTGTAAATTTTTATCGCCTCGCTTTTTTCTATACAAGGAAGTTTAATTTCTCCAGAAGCGGTTTGAAAAACCAAATCTACAACCTTATTTCTTTCTTGAAAAAAAGTTTGCATCATTTTAATATTTTGAACCTTAAAAAACGGTAAATATGTTAAATGAGTGTCAAAAACTCCAGAACCAACTAGTAAAACATCATCGCTTATTTTATAAAATCTTTTATTGAATATTAGATGGACAAAAAGGATAAACAAAGGAACCAATAAAACATTCCCGAAGAAAACCAATCCATCTAAAAAAATAAGATAAAAAACTCCGTTTAATATCAACAAAAGTATAAAAGACAAAAAATACATTCTCTTTTTTAAATAAACATGCACCTGTTTTTTTTCTAAATCGTCTACTTCAGAAAAACTAAAAAGTATTTCTTTAATCTTACTAACCTGAGCTTTCTTACAACCAACAATTCGTATTAACTTATCCTTTCTTTTTCCACTTACCTTGCCACTAACAGCTTGTTTAAATGTAATAAAGAAAATACCTAGAATCTTTTTTATTGGATTTGTAGAAATAGTAATACTTTGAATTTTATCCTTCTTTAAAATAATAGATTTCTTGGTAAGCAATCCCTGATAAATTTCAAAATTCTGGTCTTTTATAAAAACAGTTAAATTAAAATGAAATAAAAACACTCTCATAAAAGAACTTAAAATGGCTATAAAAACCAGTAAAATAAAGAGCACAATAAATACAAATACGCCTTGATGAAACGAATTACTACTCTTTTCTATGTATTCATTTAGCAAGTAATCTTTTCCAATACCGCTAAATAATTGCTCTAATTGCTGATAAAGACCTAATAATAATGCCAGAAAAATAAGCAAACTTTGTAGGTGATTTTCTGTTAAACTAACCTTTAACAATTCTAATAAACTTATTTTTAAAAAAGGTTTTTCAGCAACACTTTCCTCTTTAAGTATATTAGAATTATAAGATGAAAGTTGACTTTTAAGTGCTTTTGCTTTTTGAAAAGACAATGCTTTTATAGAAATTTCTGTTTTATTAGACCCAGCAGTTTCTATATTAACTTCATGAACATTAATAAGTTGCTGAATAATATTTTGCTTAAAATTAATATTCTGAATTCGATCAAAAGAAATGGAAGTATTTGTCTTTTTTAAAATTCCTTGTTTTAAGATAAAATGATTATTTTGAACCTTAAACTGAAAGTTTTCATAAATCAAAAAAGCTCTAATCAGAAAAAATAGGAACAAAAACCCGAGTCCTAAGTTGATATAGAAAAATGTACTCTCATTAAATTCAGAGAACTTCTGAATAAATAGGAATAGCAAAACCCAAAAAGCTTTTAAGACTTTATATAGTAACTTAAGATAAATTACAAGAATTCCTTTTTTAGACTGTTTAGAAAATTGGCTAAAATCAAACGTATTATTCATTGATTTTTTGACTGATAAATTCTTTTATTTGTATAGCTTCTTTTCTGGTAATACCTTTTATTTCTAAATCATCACTACTATCCCCTGCCGTAAAAACACTTAAGGAAGCCAATTTAAAAAACCTAGAAAAAGGACTTTCATCTACTTCTATATGCTGAACTCTAGAAAATGGTAATGTAGTTATTTTTTTGAAAAACAAGCCACTTTTATAAGAAATATCTTTTTGTCTAACCGCATATTTTCTTTTTTTAAATCCGAAGTAAAGTAAAAGTACTGTAAAAATAAAAACGATTATAAAAGCGATATAAATAAGGTAAACATAACGACTAATTCCTTGAAGAAAATTATAATAACTTGCAAAGTAAAGCCCTAATAAGGCAGCTGTAAAAAGCAATAATACATTAAATAAAATGACTTTTAAATAATTTTTATGAATCCGTTTAAAAGCTATCTCAGTAATATTTGGTAAATTAGAAACAAATTCGTTTTCAAACATTTAAATTATTTTAATGTTTTTATCTACAAATTATTAGCCTCTGCAATTAACTCTGCAATATCTTTAACAACAACCTCTGCTTCTTTTTCTTTAAATTTAATTCCGTCTGTCATCATGGTATTACAATAAGGGCAACCCGTAGCAATAATATTGGGTTTGGTTTCTAAAGCATCTTCTGTTCTTAAAACATTTATCTCTTTATCCCCTTTTTCTGCATCTTTAAACATTTGCGCTCCTCCCGCTCCGCAACATAAAGCGGTAGATTTATTGCGTTTCATTTCGGTTAAATTAACACCTAATCTTTTTATTAATTCTCTAGGAGACTCATACACTTCGTTGGCTCTACCTAAATAACAAGGATCGTGAAACGTTACTCTTTTACCTTTTAAAGTAGTATCATCGATTTTTAAACGACCTGCTGCAATTAAGTCTTGTATAAATTGTGTGTGATGGAAAACTTCATATTTCCCTCCTAAAGAAGGATATTCATTTTTTAAAGTATTAAACGAATGCGGATCGCAAGTAACAATCTTTTTTACTTCGTAACCATTTAACACTGCAATATTCATCATTGCCTGCATTTGAAACAAAAACTCATTTCCTGCTCTTTTTGCGGCATCTCCAGTAGAGGATTCTTCCGTTCCTAAAACAGCAAAATCTACCTTAGCTTGATGTAATATTTTTACAAATGCTCTCGATATTTTTTTTGCTCTATCATCATAACTTCCTGCTGCGCCAACCCAAAACAACACTTCTGGTTGCTTACCTTGAGCCATCATATCTGCCATTGTTGGTACGTTCATATCTTGTTGTTTAATTGTTTAAACGTTTATTCGTGTAATTGTTAAAAACTTCTCGATACAAAATTCTTTAAAAAATAATTTCACTCGAAGTGACATTGACTGAAAACTGTAACTGTTTACTGAATACTAATTTTGAAAACTACAGCTTTTTACTACTAGCTGTAACCGTAAACTGTAAACTACTTTTTACTCTTCGTTAGCCCAGTTTAATCTGTCTTGTTGATTGTATTGCCATGGAGCTCCATTATTTTCGATGTTTGTCATCATCATATTTAACTCTTGTGGTGCTGCACTTTCTTCCATTACTAAATATCTTCTCATATCCATAATAATAGAAAGTGGGTCTATATTTACAGGACATTCTTCTACACAAGCATTACAGCTTGTACATGCCCAAAGTTCTTCTGGAGAAATATAATCGTTTAATAATTGCTTACCATCATCAACAAAAACGCCTTTATTAACATCAATATTTCTACCAACCTCTTCTAAACGATCACGAGTATCCATCATGATTTTTCTTGGAGACAATTCTTTCCCTGTAAGATTTGCAGGACAAGATGATGTACATCTACCGCATTCTGTACAGGTATAAGCATTTAATAACTGCACCCAATTCAAATCTGCAACGTCAGAGGCTCCAAATTTTTCTGGAATTGCTTCTTCCGCTCCTTCAGCTGGAGCTGCATAAGGATCTGCATCCGGATCCATCATTAATTTTACTTCCGTAGTAACAGAGTCTAAATTGGTAAACTGCCCTTTTGGATTTAGATTTGCAAAATAGGTATTTGGAAACGCTAATAAGATGTGTAAATGCTTTGAGTAGTATAAGTAGTTTAAGAAAACTAAAATACCTAAAATATGAATCCACCATGCAGTTCTTTCTATTGTATGTAAACCTTCTGGAGAAAAACCATCAAATAAAGGTGCAATAAATTGACTGATTGTATTCCCTATTCCTGCTTGTTGAAAACTAACGTCTGTTGCGTTCATTACTAAAAACAATGTCATTAACACCATTTCAAAATAAAGGATATAATTTCCATCATTTTTAGGCCAACCTTTCATTTCCTTACTTAAGAAACGTTTAATATTAGATATATTTCTACGCAACCAAAAAACAATAACAGCAACAAAAACGAGTACTGCTAATACTTCGAAAACACCAATTAAAAATCCGTATATACCATCGCCTAAAAGCCCTTGAAAAACTCTGTGAGTTCCAAATAACCCATCAATAATAATTTCTAAAACTTCTATATTTATAATTATAAAACCAACATACACAATAATGTGAAGAGCTCCTGAAAAAGGTCTTTTTACCATTTTAGATTGCCCAAGAGCAATCATCAACATATTTTTTAAACGTTCAGGTTTTTTATCCGTACGATTAACCTCTTTCCCTAATTTTATGTTTCTAAATAATTTGCGAATATTCATCACAAAAAAACTAAGTCCTAAAGCTAATGCTAAAGCAAAGATTATGTTTGGTAAGTATTGCATATTCGTAAAGGGTTTATGTAAAATTAGTTGTTTTCTTCTTTTTCTAATTCGTCGTCTTCATTAGGTGTATAAGGCTTTGCTTTTTTACCAAATAATGAAAAGTGTACAAATCGCTTAGGGTTCAACTTCATTTCTCTAAGCAACTCTTCTAGTTCTTTAGAAGCGTTTTCTAAATTTGTGTACATCGCTTCATCAGTAATTAATTTACCTATAGTACCTTTACCAGAGTTGATACCTTCTAATATTGTATTAACAGAAGTAAGCGTATGTTCTGCTTTTTTTACAATCCTACCAATATCTGCATTTGCTAACGTATCTGAAACTTTTGCAAAATTTTCTGTAATTGTTTTTGTATTTTTTACACTTGCTTTTAAATCTGAAGAAGTAGCATCTATCATCCCGTTTACAGATGACATCATTTTATTTACTTCATTTAAAGTTGCCTCTAAGCTAGAAACCGAATTTTTTAGACTATTTTGTGTGTTGGTATCTAAAATATTGTTTACATTTTTAAACAATGAATCTGCTCTTACCATTACTGTCTCTAACTTTGCTTGTATTGGATCTAAACGCTCACCAATAGAAGTAAATAAACTAGATTCAATCTCTCCTTCAAGATAATCTCCAGAAACAGCCACTTCGCCTTCATAATTAGGTATTATTGCTAAGTTAGAACCACCTAAAGGGCTTGGAGAATATATTTTTACAATACTCTTTTTAGAGAAATCAAAATCTTTTTCAATAGCGAAATTAACTACTAATTGCCCTTTTTTATCATTTGACTTATTAAAAGCAATATCTATAACTTTACCTACTTTTAACCCATTAATAGTTACTGAGCTAGACTCCGTTAAACCACCAATATTGGTGTATTCTACTTTAAAATAACGGGTACTTCCATCAAACAAGTTTTGACCTTTTAAAAAATTAT
Source organism: Polaribacter sp. R2A056_3_33 (assembly GCF_019278485.1). Classification (NCBI taxonomy): domain Bacteria; kingdom Pseudomonadati; phylum Bacteroidota; class Flavobacteriia; order Flavobacteriales; family Flavobacteriaceae; genus Polaribacter; species Polaribacter sp. R2A056_3_33. The sequence continues at coordinate 3,094,589 of NZ_CP058984.1, read as the reverse complement.
ATCCCCATATAAATATGAATATAATAACAATAGCTACAATTCCTGTTTTTAATTCTTTAGACATCCATAAAAGTTTAATAACAAAACTACTAATAATTTTTGGTTGAAACCATCAAATCTATTGTATTTTAAGCGCTTCTTGTACAGAGATCTTTTCCCCATTCTTAAAAGCGACAATAAAAGCAGATGTATATCCTTTAGATTTTGCTGCCCTTAAAGATTGTTTTACACTACTATAGTTAGAAGTATTTCCATAATAATATTTATAAAAGCTCCCCACAGGAACTCTTTCTATATCTCTTAAACCCTTAAAATTATATGCTTTTGTTTCTATTTTATTTTTTCCTGAGGCAACTTGCACTTTGTATTCAATATTACCTATTACTTTGCTTTCTGAGATATTATTGTTTACAGTATTTAGTTTTAAATTACCTATATAATTTAAAACAGCCGCTGTAATGGCAGTTCCCATTTGTTCTTGACCTTTTTTAGAATTTAAGTATCTCCCTTCTGTTTTATTAGTTAAAAAACCTAACTCTACCAGAACACTTGGCATAATTGTTTCTCTTAAAACCTGAAAGTTATCTTGCTTTACCTTTCTATCGTGTCTTTTTAATTTAGATGTAAAACTATGTTGAATTAAACTAGCAATCGCTAAACTTCTATCTAAGTTTTCTTCCTGTAAAAGTGATAATCCGATTACAGATTCTGCTGAGTTAGAATCAAAACCTTTATACTTCTCTTCATAATTATCTTCATAAAAAATAGCAGCATTTTCTCTTTTGGCGATTTCTAGGTTCTTTTTATTACCTCTTAACCCTAAAACAAAAGTACCTGCTCCGTAAGCATTAGAGGTGTGAGAGTCGCAATGAATAGACAGAAATAAGTCTGCTTTTGCATGATTTGCAATTTCTCCTCTTTTCCATAAATCAATAAAAACATCATCATCTCTAGTATAAACAACTTTTATATCATTCGCTTTAGATAATTTTTTACCGACAATTAACGCCACTTTTAACGCTATATTCTTTTCTTTATAACCATTACCCATGTTACCAGGGTCTTTACCACCATGGCCTGCATCAATAACAACTACATATTCTTTTTGCCCAAATACTAATGATGAGTTCATTAAAAATGAGAACACAAAGAGAAAAAATAAAAGATTTTTAACTTTGATATTAATTTTGTGATTTTCTTTAATTTGCATCAATAAAATTTAACTAATTTTGGCTTCGTAAATTTGGTGTTTCAAATATTGAGCCATACTTTTAACCTTTATACAAAAATAGCATTTAAAGCCTTGCAAACAAACCTATCATACATTCTTTTATTTTGCAGCATATTTTTTATAGAAATAGGCTTTTCACAAGAACTAAAATCTGAAGATAAAACAGCAATTACTAATGTTGAGAAAGATTCTCTATTTAAAAGTAAGAGAGATTCTTTGGCATTAAAAAACACAGATTCTATTTCTTTAGATTCGATAAAACCTAAAGAGACTATAGAAGACATTATTGTGCATGTTGCTACAGACTACACCATACAAAACGCAAAAGACCAAACGGTTACTCTTTATAACGAAGCAAACATCACCTATACAGACATCGATTTAAAAGCTGGTTTAATTGTTGTTGATTATAAGAAAAACACCCTTTTTGCAAAAGGAATTATAGATAGTACAGGCTATGTGCAACGTCCAATATTTAAACAAGGAAGTCAAGAATCTGAACAAGATTCTATTATCTATAATTTTAAAACTGAAAGAGCTTTAATCTACGGATTAAAAACAAAACAAGGAGAAATGTTTACGTATGGAGAAAAAACCAAACGTATAAATGATTCTACTATATATGTAAGAAACATTCGTTTTACAACCTCAGAAAAGAAAAATCCGGATTATTACATAGCAACTGACAAAGCAAAATTAGTGCCTGGAAAAAAGATTATTGTAGGTACTAGTAATTTAGTTTTAGCAGACATACCTACACCTATATTTTTACCTTTTGCTTATTTTCCTATAACTGAAACAAGTGTATCTGGTTTTTTAATTCCTTCTTTTGATACTGGTAGTAGTGATAGAGGTATTGGTTTTCAGAATGGTGGTTATTATTTTGCCATAAGTGATTATATGGATTTAACTGTTTTAAGTGATGTATACTCTAACGGAAGTTGGGGAGCTAGAATATCATCTAACTATAGACAAAGATATCGCTTTAATGGTTCTTTTAGTTTAAACTTCGAAAACAATATAAGCGGAATTAGAGGTTTTGATGATTATAGTAAATCTAACAATTTTAACATTAGGTGGTCTCATAGTCAGGATGCTAAGGCGAGTCCTAACTCTAGGTTTTCTGCTTCTGTAAACCTTGGTAGTAGTAAATTTTTTAGAGAATCTCAAAATCAATATAATATAGCAGAGACATTAACTAATACATTTAACTCTTCTATAAATTATAGTAAAACTTTTGTGGGTACGCCGTTTAATATGAACCTTACCGCTAGTCATCAACAAAACACAAATACTGAAGCTATTACAATGACTTTACCGTCATTGACTGTAAATATGAGTAGAATATACCCATTTGCAGGAAAAAATGGTATCCAAAAAACTCCTATTCAAAAAATGGGGTTTAATTACACCATGCAAGGTCAGTATTTAATTAACACTACAGATGATGAATTTTTTACACCTAAAATGTTTGAAACAGCAAGATCTGGAATGCAACATAAAACAGGAACCAGCACAAACATAAAAGCCTTTAAATACTTTACATTGTCCCCAAGTGCTAATTATGAAGAAACTTGGCAGTTTGATTATATTCAAAAAGATTATGATGTTACCGATAATGTTGTGGTAACTGATACTCTTAGAGGTTTTAAAAGCTATAGAGAGTACAATGCAGGAGTTAGTTTATCTACAAATATTTATGGTACTTTTAATTTTAAGAAAGGAAGATTAAAAACCATTCGTCATACTTTTAGACCTTCTGTTTCCTATTCTTACAGACCAGATTTTAAAGATAAATACATAAAACAAGTACAACAAAGTGCAGATGCTACCGACTTATTAGACTACACTGTGTATGACCAAGGTATATATGGAGCACCTTCGTCTGGATTAAGTAACTCAATCGGTATTTCTTTAAACAACGTTTTAGAAGCAAAAGTGGCTCCCAAAGATCCAGATAGTGATGAAGAAGATGAGAAAATAACGCTTTTAAATAATTTAAACTTTAGTAGTTCTTATAATATTGCTGCCGATAGTTTGCGATGGTCTCCGGTTAGTTTTTCTGCAGGTACACGTTTATTTAAAGATAAGTTATCTGTTAATTTAAGTGGTTCTATGGATCCTTATAAAGTAAATAGCGACGGTGTAAGAATTAACGAGTTTAATGCAAATATTTTAAGGCTAACAAATGCTAATTTAACCGCAAATTACTCTATATCTAGCACTGATTTTGGTAAAGATAAAAAGGACAAATCTAAACAAAGTGCTAACGGAGGAGACAACAATGTAGATGTTATTGGTGCAGATATTAATCCTACCGGTAGAGATAATAGAAACAACGCAAGTAATACAGAAGAAACAGATAAAAAGAAAGAAACCCAGCTGTATAAAGCAGACATCCCTTGGTCTATCAATTTAGCCTACTCTACCAATTATACAAATAATGGTATAGACGGTGGTAGCATTGGTGTGCACAGTATTATGTTTAGTGGTAATTTAGAACTCTCTCCAAAATGGAAAATGGGTTATTCTTCTGGTTACGATGTTAAAGGAGGTGCTTTTACGTTTTCTAGATTTAATTTCACGAGAGACTTAGATAGTTGGCAATTTAATTTCAATTGGGTTCCTTTTGGTACAAATTCATCTTACACCTTTTTTATAGGTGTAAAATCTTCTGTCTTATCAGATCTTAAATGGGATAAAAGCAAACCTGCAGATAGAACGTTGTTTTAAAAAAAAGTATTCAGTATTCAGTATTCAGTATTCAGTATTCAGTATTCAGTATTCAGTATTCAGTATTCAAAACTAAAATACTTAGATTCCCTCGTACGAACAATCGTAAAAACTTATTAACTTTGTTACTTTAGAATTCTCTAATTTAGAAACATAAAATCTAATGAAAAAAATAATAACAACTACAAAAGCACCAGCTCCAATAGGACCTTATAATCAAGCTGTATTAAGCGGAAATACATTATATACTTCTGGCCAAATTGCCATCAATCCAGAAAATGGAGAATTGGTTTTATCTTCCATAAAAGAAGAAACAACTCAGGTTATGGAAAACCTAAAAGAAGTATTAGCTGCCGCAGATATGACTTTCGAAAACGTCATTAAAACTTCTATTTTTATTTCTGACATGAATAATTTCGGAGAAATAAATGCTATTTACGGAAACTATTTTAACGAAGAAACAGCTCCAGCAAGAGAAACTGTAGAAGTAGCTAACTTACCGAAGTTTGTAAATGTAGAAATAAGTGCAATTGCTATTAAATAGCAATTGCCTTCATTAACAAATCTGCAGAAGCAGGGTTTGTTGCTAACGGAACGTTGTGTACGTCACAAATTCTTAACAGCATTATAATATCTGGTTCGTGAGGGTGTTTTGCATGAGGATCTCTAAAAAATAAGACCATATTGCATTTGCCTTCTGCAACTCTTGCTGCAATTTGCGCATCTCCTCCAATAGGACCAGATAAGAATTTTGTAACTACAAAACCCGCTTTTTCTGCTTTAGAACCTGTAGTTCCTGTAGAAACTAACTTTATATTTTTTGTAAGCAAAACCTCTTTGTGTTCATTTAAAAACTGAACCATTTCTGCTTTTTTGCCATCATGTGCAATAATTGCTATTTCCATAAAATAGTATTAAATTTATTTAATCTAAAGATAAAAAAAAAGCCTGATAGAAAATTAATTCTATCAGGCTTTTTATTATGTATAAGCTACTTTATATTATAAAGAAGCAGCATATTCGATTAAATCAACAATCTTAGTTGAATAACCCATTTCGTTATCATACCAAGAAACAACTTTTACAAAGTTATCGTTTAATGCGATACCAGCTTTAGCATCAAAGATAGAAGTACGAGTATCTCCAACAAAGTCTTGAGAAACTACCATATCTTCTGTGTATCCTAAAACACCTTTCATTGCATCACTTTCTGAAGCAGCTTTCATTGCAGCACAAATTTCTGCATAGGTTGCTGGTTTCTCTAACTTCACAGTTAAATCTACAACAGAAACATCCATAGTAGGAACTCTAAAAGCCATACCAGTTAATTTTCCGTTTAATGCAGGAATTACTTTTCCAACAGCTTTTGCAGCTCCAGTTGAAGAAGGAATTACGTTACCAATTGCAGAACGTCCACCTCTCCAGTCTTTCATAGAAGGACCATCAACAGTTTTTTGAGTTGCAGTTGCAGCATGTACAGTTGTCATTAAACCTTCTGAGATACCCCAGTTATCGTTTAATACTTTTGCAATAGGAGACAAACAGTTTGTAGTACAAGATGCATTAGAAAAAATCTTTTGATCTGCTTTTAATTCTGTATTGTTAACACCCATTACAAACATTGGTGTATCATCTTTAGAAGGTGCAGATAATACTACTTTTTTAGCTCCTGCTTCTAAGTGCTTCCCTGCAGTTTCTTCTGTTAAGAAAAATCCTGTAGATTCGATTACATATTCAGCTCCAATTTCATCCCATTTTAAATCTGCTGGGTTTCTTTCTGCTGTAATTCTAATTTCGTTTCCGTTTACAACTAACTTACCGTCTTTTACATCAACAGTTCCATCAAATGCTCCGTGAACTGAATCGTATTTTAACATGTAAGCTAAATAATCTACGTCTAATAAATCATTAATTCCTACTACTTGTACGTCTTTTCTATTTACTGTAGATCTGAATGCTAATCTTCCAATTCTACCAAATCCGTTAATTCCTATTTTAATCATTTTACTAGTTTTTAATTAATTATTTTTATGTTGTTATGATATCAGAAATTCTAAGTAACTCGTGGTTTATAGAATGTCCACCAGCAATTGCTACTTTAATATCTGTACTAATTACTAAATTATCTTTTAAACCTACCATTAGATTTGTTTTACCATCTAATAATAACTCTACCGCTTTTACACCTAGTCTACTTGCTAAAACTCTATCGAAACAAGAAGGAGAACCTCCTCTTTGCATATGACCAAGAATACTAACACGAACATCATATTCTGGTAAGTTTTGCTCTACATAACTAGCTAGTTCGTATACATTTTTACCAGATTTATCACCTTCTGCAACTACTACAATACTAGATGATTTTCCTGCTCTTCTACTTCTTTCTAAAGATTCTAGCATTCTATCTAACCCTAAATCTTCTTCAGGAATTAAGATCTCTTCTGCTCCTGCTCCTACTCCTGCATTTAAAGCGATAAAACCTGCGTCACGCCCCATCACCTCAACAAAGAAAAGTCTGTTGTGTGAAGATGCTGTATCTCTAATTTTATCTATTGCTTCTACGGCGGTATTTAAAGCTGTGTCATACCCTAACGTATGTGAAGTTCCAAAAATATCATTATCAATAGTACCTGGAATACCTACTACAGGGAAACCAAATTCCTCGTTAAACAATACTGCTCCTGTAAAAGATCCATCTCCACCAATTACAACTAGTGCATCTACCTCACGTTCAATTAAGTTTTCGTAAGCTTTCTGTCTACCTTCTTTGGTTCTAAATCCTTTAGATCTAGCAGATTTTAAGATTGTACCTCCTTTGTTAATAATATTATGAACGCTCCTTGCATTTAAATCAACAAGATCATCTTCAATTAAACCTTCATATCCTCTATATATACCTACACAACCTAAACTATAATAGGCACAAGACCTAACTACGGCTCTAATTGCGGCGTTCATTCCTGGAGCATCTCCTCCAGAAGTCATAACTGCTATTTTTTTAATTTTCTTCATATCCTGATGTAAATTTACTGCTTTATAACCATTTAAAATAATAAAATTACGAAATCGTTTTAGGCTAATTTTCGTTATTATAAGTGAAAAGTAGCTATTTTTTTTTAATTATTTTAATGGTGTACATTAATGTTTTGTTATTATTTTTTCAGACGCAAAAATAACCATGAACTCGAAAAAATTAAATGATAAAAATCACTTTTATTTTAATAAATAGTAAGTTTATTAGTTTCCTTCAAAATTTATTAACTTATCCTTTAATCTTAGAGTAGAATCTCTTTTTATGAAAGTTTCATTTTCTCTAACAACCCTTTTCTTTCCTTTAATTTTTCTTAACAAGCCAGAAAGTGTATTAAAATTAACCTGATAAGAAAGTCCTACACCTTGCGTATAGCCTTCTTCTTCTGTAGAATATTGTATTTCGTTTTGTCTATTAAAAATAACACCTCTAAAATTACCTTCTTTATTTAATAGTATTTCAACTTTTACTTCACCAACTACACTAGATTGCGTTTGTGTACCAACAGGTACTCCCACTTTTCCGTTAATAACAACTTTATCACCCAACTGTGTACTTACAGAAACATCAACTTGATTATCTGTATATAAACTACCTATATCTGTACCACTATTTCCTTGTTGATAATCTACTCCTAATTGAAATTTACCATCAGGGTTATTTAATAAACTAGAAAAAGCTGCAGACACTGCACTAGAAGCTGTATTAGAAAAAGTTTCACCTGCATTAAAATCTGCTCTATCTGGGTTGGCAAAACTACCAAAAGCAAGTAATGATATAAATTGTGTTGTTTTTTCGTTTACATTATTATCATTTAAAATAAACTCCAACTCACTCGCAATCGATGGGTCTACATTTGTTAATTGAATGTCTAAATCTTGTTTAGAACTAAATAAACCTCCTGTAATTTTGGTTACTAGATCTACCTCTATCTTTCTATTAGAATTAAAATTTTGCAATAAAACTCCTGGGTTGGCTTTTGCTTTATAGATTGCTGTTACATCTAAATTGGCTTCATACGGATTTCCGCTCCAAGAAACGGTACCTCCTTTTTGTATTAAGAATGGTTTACTTACAATACCTCCATATTTAAAATCGTAAACACCACTATCTATCATATAATCGCCAAACATGTTAAATTTACCACGTGTATTTATCTCTATCCTTAAATTTCCTTTACCGCTACCAGTTAACTGACTCCCATTCACCTCATCTATAACTACCTGAGCCGTTGCGTCTCTTGTTACATCTAAATCCATGTTTAAAGACAATCCTTTAATAGCTTCTAAGGCAACCTCTTTTTGTTTTTCTTGAATTCCAGTTTCCTTAGTTTTAAAATGGATTAAATTATAACTATCTACGGTTTCTATATCTTTTAAAGGAACAACAAATGCAGTACCAGGCATGGTTTTAGCGTTAATATCTATTGTTAATTGATCTGTTAACCCCGTAATATTAGCTGTACCATCTATAAAAGCAGATCCGTAATAAAGTGATTCATCTGTATTTTTAGTATCTAAAACTAATAAATTATTACTTTCTATTTCTATATTTAAAAACCACTTTTTAAAATTCAAATGGGTTATATCACCAATAAGCCTCCCACGGCTTTTATGCTTGGTATCTACCAATTTTACTTCTTCAAAAATAAACGACTGTTCTTGTAAACTGATTATAGATTCTCCTTCAAAATCATAATCTACATTAAGATACGGAAACTTTAAACCTGCATTTTTAAGCGTTAAAGTTCCTTCCATTTCGGGGTTCCCTAAGAAACCTCTTAAAGAAAAATCTCCATTTGCAGTACCTCTTATAGAGGATAAAACGTCTTGACCAAGCGGACTAAAAGCATCTAAACCAAACTCTTCTAAGTAAACATCAAGATCTATTAAAGGCCGTTTTTCTGAAAAATCTAAAGAACCAGTTGCTGCAATACTTTTTACCTTTTCATTATTTATAGATAAATCTACTTGATACTTTTTATAAGAATTATTTCCTTTTACATTTAAGGATAAATCTCCTTGCTTAAAATTATTGACTTGAAAATCTGCAATAGAAAGCAATGCTTCCGGATTGTAAACACCTTTACTTTGAACAAAGTCTACATGACCAGACAAAACTCCCTTTAACGCAAGGCTATCAATCTTAGGTAAAAAACTCTCTAATTTCACTTTTGTAAAATCTGCTAAAAGTACTTTCTCAGAATCTCCTTTTACACTACCAGAAAACTCTATTTTTTGCTCGCCAGAAGTAAATTTAAACTGACTAAAGTTAAAATCATTTTCTTTGATATTGAAAGTAACTTTATTTTTATTTAATACGTCTGGGTTAATCTCCCATGTATTTTCTTTAAATATTAAGGATGATTTTTCGAGACCAACAACAGATTTCCCTTCCGGATTAAATGTATAGAAAAAATCGAGATTAAAATTTTCGTTCTTTTTATTACCTCCTTTAAATTCTGATTTAAAGTACAAGGTATCATTCTGATTTAAACTTAATAAGTTTAATTTAGAAACATTATAATATTTTGTATTTACTTCGGATGCTGTTAAATGGGAATTATAAAGAGGATTTTGATTATCTGTTCTTAACAAAATATCTTTTAGCTCATTGCCATAAGCTTCTATTTTGGGCGAAGAAAACGTTAACCTTAATTGGTTTTTATCTGCTTTAATTTTACCTTTTATCTTTGTATTATTATCAATAGAAATCTCAGGAAAAAACACCGTAACAATTTGATTATAGATCGTGAAATTAAAATCTAGAAACTGATTTGGTGCTACAGAAAAAGGTGTATAGTTTGTATAAACACTACCCAACGCATTTTGTGCAACGGGTAACAGTTCAGAAAAAGAAAATTTACCCGTAAGATATCCTTCTGCAATATCTTTAGAAACTACTTCTATTGTTTTAATACTATCTTTTAAAGAAGATAATACATTAAATTCTTTAAAATTAAATTCTTCTTTTTGGTTTGTGTATAAAATATTCGTAAAAGTTGCTTTTCCAGTAATATCATCAAAGGTGTTTCCTTCTACATCTAATTCTATATCACCCTTTAAAACAGCAATACTATCTCTTGTAAAAAGGTTTGTTTCTTTTAAATTAAGGTATTCTATATTCGATTTAAAATCGAACTTATTGATGTCTGTAGACAAATCTGCCAATCCGTTAAACTTCATTTTAAAGTTAACGTCATCTATCTTTAAATCTCCATCAAATTTATTATTTTGATACTGACCATTTGCTTCAATATTTTTATAGGTATACTTTTTAAAATTGAGCGCTGCAACAGTACCTATAAAAGAAGTATTAATATTATCTAATTTAAAACCACTACCTTTTACATCTCCCTTTAGGGAAACATTACCAAATAAAGGATCATTAAATAACTCACCAATATCAAACGTATTTAACGCTATTTTTCCGCTGTAGGCGGCATAATCAATATCGTCTATATTAGAAATTTGCAAGTCGGACACAACATTCCCTATTTCAGATTGTAAATCTAAATTGGCTTTAATTTCTTTAGAAGTAACATGTACTTGCCCTTTTAAAGTAAATCTTCCAAATTTAGCAAATTCCGATGGCAGTGTTTTTCCCAAAACGTTAGGTAAAATACTTTTTAAGTCATAATAAGTAGCTGCTACATCTCTTAAATTACCATTAAAAATAAAACCTTTTTCAGAATCTACCGCATTTACAAAACCTAAATCCCCAATTACTTTAATCCCTCCATTAGAACTTAATCTAAGATTATTTAACGAGAAATTATTTAACCTTCCTTTAAAGTCTCCAGTAAAAGTGACGATATCATTTCCATACAACTCTTTATAATATTTCTTTAAATCTGGTATAGAAATGGTGCTTTTATTAAAATCTGCTATAATATCTACCTTATTATTAAAGTCTATTAAATCTTCTCTTTTGTAGTTAAAAGCTATGGTGCCTTTAATATTTGATTCTCTAGTTTGTAATGATGTATTTACAAAATGCATTTCCGTTCTAGAATACGAAAAATCGGTTGTTAAACTTGTAACCTCTAAACCTCTATTATCTACAAAAAAAAGCCCTCTGATGTTCGATGAAAAATCAGGTCCATAAACTAATAAGTCTTGTAAGTTTCCACCACCATTACTTGCGGAAAACAAAATAGGATTGTTACTATTTTCGTTAATCAATTTATAATTTAAATCGCTTACATAAACATTATCAGACTTTAAAATAAAAGGCTTGGAGAGAGAATCTTTTGGTGTACCATCATTAAAATTATCTATAAAAACAGCCATAGAATCATCTTTCTCTCCTTTATAGGTTTTCATATAAACATAAGCACCGTCTAAAGAAATACTACCAAGATTCACTTTATTATCTAAAAAATTCTTTGCATTTAGAATGGAACTCGATAATTTTTTAACATAGATTAAAGTATCTTGATGATGGTCTTTAATATCTACTCCTTTTAATTGAATATTCCCTAAAAGGGATAAGTCTATTTTTTCTATAGAGATATTCGTATTAAAATCTTCATTAAGTCTTTGGGTGGCATAACTACCTAACTTTGTTTGTACAACAGGTAAAGAAATCAAAATAAAAATGAACAGCAAAAAGAGTACAAAGTACCCAAGCCATTTCAGTATTATTTTTCCAACTTTTTTGATAATTTTTTCTATTTAAAATGAGTGTAACAAAGATGATATATAGTAATCAAAAACGTTGCCAATTACTACAAAGAACGTGCAAATTTAACAAAGAATTAAATTTCTATTCTTAAAAAAGGAAGACAACATAAAATAATCCTTAATTTTGCTTTAAATTATCATTTTTAATGAAAAAACAGGTTTATATATTAGGGATAGAATCTTCTTGTGATGACACAAGTGCCTCAGTAATTTGTAACGCAAAAGTGCTGAGTAATGTTGTTGCTAACCAAGAAATACATTCTAAATATGGTGGTGTTGTTCCAGAATTAGCGTCTAGAGCGCATCAACAAAACATTGTTCCAGTAGTGCAACAAGCTATAGAGCAAGCAAATATAACTAAAGAAAATTTATCTGCAATTGCATTTACAAGGGGTCCTGGTTTAATGGGGTCTTTACTTGTAGGTACTTCTTTTGCAAAATCTTTAGCCTTAGGTTTACAAATACCTTTAATAGATGTAAACCATATGCAGGCTCATATTTTATCTCATTTTATTGAGGATGAGAATAGTAAAATGCCTCCTTTTCCTTTTATATGTTTAACTATTAGTGGCGGACATACACAAATTGTAAAAGTTACCAATCATTTTGAAATGGAAGTTTTAGGCGAAACCATTGACGATGCTGTTGGTGAAGCTTTTGATAAATCTGCTAAAATTTTAGGTCTTCCTTATCCTGGTGGTCCTTTAATAGACAAGCATGCAAAACTAGGAAATCCGAAAGCTTTTCCATTTACAAAACCTAAAGTAGGTGATTTAGATTTTAGTTTTAGCGGATTAAAAACGGGGATTTTATATTTTATTCAGAAACAAGTAAGAATAAATCCGAATTTTATTGAAGAAAATTTAGATGACATTTGTGCTTCTATACAATATACAATTGTAGAGATTTTAATGGATAAATTAAAAAATGCGGTAAAACAAACAGGCATTAAACATATTGCTATTGCTGGCGGAGTTTCTGCAAATTCAGAAATTAGACATCGCTTACAGTTAGCAGAAAAACATTTTGGATGGACAACCTACGTACCTAAATTTGAATATACAACAGATAATGCTGCAATGATTGCTATTACTGGTTATTTAAAATACTTAAACAACGATTATTCTGATGTTTCTGTAACTGCAAAAGCGCGTTTAAAAGTTACTGAGAATTCTTAGAAACTTTTTAGATAAAATAAACATAATTAACAAACTGAATTTCCACTCCTTGAAAACATTAAAAAACAGATTTCTATTCAATATTTATTATTTTCTATTATGGATAGGATATTTTGCGTTTGCACGATTATTTTTCCTTCTTTTTTATCTTGATAAAACAAAAGAGTTAGACTTTTTAACGACACTAAAAACATTTCTTTACGGTGTACGATTAGACAGTTCTTTTGCCGCATATTTATGTTTTATTCCGTTTTTAATCATCATTTTTTCTGTTTTTATCAATTCAAAAATAATTGGAACAATTATAAAATGGTATTCGGGTATTATGATTATTATTTTAAGTTTATTACTAATTATAGATGCCAGCTTATATCAATCTTGGGGAACGCGCTTAGATACTGCTTTACTAAAGTATTTAAATACTCCAGAAATTATGATTGCTTCTGTTTCTACTTTTCAAAAGATAACCGGAACCCTATTTTGGATTGCAACTTCTTTCATCTTTATAAAATGGTTCAACAACATTATTTCAAAGAAAATAGCAAAGGTAGAAGAAGGCTTTTGGTTACAAGCTGTACTATTTTTCTTAATAACAGCGGCATTAATTATACCAGTAAGAGGCGGTTTACAAACCATACCTGTTAACCAAAGTAATGTTTATTTCTCTAGTAATATGTTTGCAAACCACGCATCCATAAATTATGCTTGGAACTTTTTTAACGCACTTACACATAAACCAGATGGTAAAAACCCTTACAAATTTTTTGATAGTGAAATAGCAAAAAACACCATCAAGAAAAGAAGATCTCAACTTTTAACAGCTGATACTGATAGCATTTTAAACACCACAAAACCCAACGTAATCTTTATTATCTGGGAAAGTTTAACAGCAAAAGTTGTAGGGTCTTTAGGAGGTGAGCCAAATGTAACAGAAAATCTAAACAAGCTCTCTAAAGAAGGTATTTTATTCACCAATTACTACGCGAACGGAGATAGAACAGACAAAGGGATTCCTGCTATTTTAAGTGGGTACTATCCCCAACCATCGCAGAGCATTATGAAAATGCCAAATAAAAGTAGAAACCTACCAATGTTACCTAAAAAAATGATCGATTTAGGCTATCATACTTCGTTTTATTATGGTGGCGATTTAAACTTTGGTAACATGAATACCTATTTAAGAAATTCAGGAATTACCGATTTTGTAGATGGTAATGATTTTGATGTAAAAGATTGGAATTCTAAATGGGGAGCGCACGATCACGTGTTTATGAAACGTTTAGCAGACGATTTGTCTAAAAAACAAAACGAACCTTTCTTTAAAATAGCGTTAACACTTACAAGCCACGAGCCATACGAATTCCCTGACACCTATAAATTCGGAAAAGATACTGAAGAAAATAAGTTTAGAAGCGCGCATGCCTATACAGATAAAACCATTGGTACATTTATTAATTTTGCAAAACAACAGCCTTGGTACAAAAACACCTTAATCGTTATTATTGCAGATCATGGGCACCGTTCTCCGGAACATAAAGGCACCTTTAATGCGCCCATAAAATTTCAAATACCTATGTTGTGGTTAGGTGGTGCTCTAAACAAAAAGGGAATTGAAATAGACAATATTGCTAGTCAGGTAGATTTATCTTACACACTTCTAGACTTACTAAATGGTGATAATTCTGATTTTAAATTTAGTAAAAACATTTTTAATACTTCCGATAAACAATACGCACATTATATCTTTAACAAAGGATTTGGCACACTTACTAAAAATGGACTTTATCTATTTGATCATGTCAGTAAGAAAGCAATTTTAGAAGAAGGTACGGAAGCTGCAAAATTAGACTCTTTAGGAAAATCTATTTCTCAAGAAGCTTTTCAAGATTTTTTAGAGCGTGATTAAGTTACTAAATAGAGCTTACACTAAAGTTTCTTTTGTTTCATCAATTATTGATGAATAAAAACATTTCTAATTTTCGCTATAAAATCAACAATAGTATAAGGTTTAGATATAACTCCAGAAAAACCTAAGATAGAATACCTTTCAATATCCTCCGTAGAAGTATTGGCTGTTAATGCTAAAAAAGGGGTTCTAGAATTGACGTTTGTAGTAGTCGCTTTCTTTTTCATCAATTCTTCACCAGTCATATTTGGCATGTTGATATCTAATAAAACAACATCAAAAACTTCATTTTCAATTTTAGAAAGTGCCTCTAAGCCATCATTTACAATGGTTACATTCACTTTTTCCTTTTTCAAAATATGCGCAACTATTGTTTGATTCATAAGATCATCATCAGCCACTAAAATATTTTTTCCTTCTAAATCGATATTTTTATTATTACCCTTTTCTGGAATTATTACCTGCTTCTTTAATTTTGACTTTTTTTCAAAAGGAATTTCAACAAAAAAGGAAGCTCCTTTATTTAATTCACTTTTTACAGAAATATTACCATTCATAGCTTCTACCAAACGTTTTACAATAGCCAATCCTAAACCAGCACCACCATAAACTCTATGGTCATTTAATTCGTTTTGTTGGTATTCTTCAAATATTTTTAAACGTTGAGACTCGCTCATCCCTCTACCAGAATCTGTAACTTCAAAGATTATGGCAACCTTACTTTCTGTTTCAAAAGACACTTTTAAACTTATAACAACTTTCCCTTTATTGGTAAACTTAATAGCGTTGCTAATTAAATTTGATAATATCTGTTGAATTCTTACAGCATCTCCTAAAACAATTTCCGGCAGTTTTTCTGATGCTAAAAAAACTAATTCTACATTTTTATTGGTATGAATATGCTGAAAATCATTTTTGCAATTCTGAATAGTTTCTACAATAGAAATTTCTTCATTTACCAAAACTAATTTACCAGCTTCTATACGTGATAAATCTAAAATATCATCTACTATAACCTTTAAGTTTTTCCCTGAGTATGATAAGTTTTTAATGTACTCGGTAACTTTCTTATTCAAATTTTCTGATGAAATCATTTCAGAATATCCAAGAATTGAGTTCAATGGATTCCTAATTTCATGACTCATCATTGCTAAAAAACGAGATTTCTCTTCGTTCGCTTTATCTGCAAGTTTTCGTAGCTTTTCTAATTCGATATTTTTCTCTGCAAGTTCCCTTTTGATAAAGAAAATATCATTTCTATTTTGATTTAACTCACTTACATATTTATATACATTGCTTCTATTATGTATTAAAATAGTGATTTGAGCATCCTCTTTAAAAAGTTCTAAATCTATATTATATTCTCTACCTTCAGATACAATAACCATTCCTTCTAATAAAAAGGGATTATTTAACGGTAAAGCTTCTAAAGTTCCCTCTAAGAAAGGGCAAGAATCGTAAATAGAATCTTGAATTGTAAATGCAGTTTTAGCAAAACTCCCTGCATCAATGTTTGTAATACCCCCCGAAAAATCGGTAGTTAATTGTATAAAAACATCATCTATTTTTGCAGGTATCAATAGTATTATTTTAAAGCTAATGTAGTTAATTTCATAAAAGCATCTTCAACATTTTCATCTTCTTTGGCACTGGTAATTAAATCTATATGTACAGAAACTTTCTGTACTACATTTTCTAATTCTTCTGCAGAAAGTAAATCTTTTTTGTTACCAACCACTGTTATGTTTTGCAAACCAGATAATTCTTTAACCATATTTAGATTCTCGTCTATAGTTAAATAGGTTTCCTCTCTGCTTACATCAAACACAAACATTGCCGCATTAGACCCTAAAAAATAAGCTTTGGGTATTTTATCATTGCCACTTGTACCTGCAACATCCCAAATCATCAATTTAATAGTTTCATTTTTATATTCCACTATTTTTTTACTCACTCTAACTCCAATTGTACTAACGTAATCTTCAGAAAACTCATTTAAAACAAACCGTCTAATTAATGATGTTTTACCAACACCAAAATTACCAACGAGTAGTACTTTTTTTGCAATCATAAATTCTGAATAATTATTTACTCTTTAATTAATTCGTTTAAAATTAAATTATTCAAACGCTCTTCATCCGATAAATAAGAACGATCTCTTAAAATAATTTCTGATAAGTTATTTATATTGTCAGACAATTCTTCTGCATGCTCTTCTGTAATAACACCAGAAGTTGCAATGGCAATATAAATAGTTTTAAAGTTTTTTATAGAAAGCTGAAAAGTTTCAAACTTTATATTTTCTAAATCCTGACCTTCTTTAGAAAAGGCATCTTCAGCAAAAGACTTAATAGCTGTTAACATGCCCGAAATCATATCTTTATCTGCAATATTTCCTCTAGAATAATTTCCAGAAAGTAAACCAGATTCTTTTTCTATGATAAAAACTTCTTCTATAACAAATTCAAAAACCCCTTCTAAAACAATACCAGCATCATTTCTTTTTCCTTTAAAAAATCTTTTTAGAATTTGTTGAATAGAGAATTTTTCTTTAACAGTTTCATTAATACTGTCTGATAATTTAGTAATTTCTGCAACAATAAATTTCTTAACCATTTTACCCATAATTGGGTATAAGGCTTCTACAACTTCATCTTGAGAGTCTCTTATTTGAACTTTTATCGTTTCTGTAATGGTGCCTCCAAAATCTCTTGAAAAATTATTACGTAAGTCCGTAATTTTTTCATCTACAAGAGGAGCAACTCTTTTAGACAATTTTTCTCTAAGGATAATTTCTTCACTAAGAGAATCAAATTTCTCTCTATCATCAGCTAATAAAAGGTCTCTGAGCAACTCAAAACGATTGTCTTTATTGTTATCTGCAGGCATTTTTTTCATCTATTCTTGCAACATCAATGCAATTTTCTCTAAAGCTTTACCTAATTTTTTTCTGTCTGCTTTTTCATCATCTAAATCAGCTAATCTTTTATCTAGATCATCATTCAAGTCTTGAAACTTGTGTTCCATTAAACTTTCTAGATCCGCTAATTTATTTTCTAGGTTTGTAACAGACTCAGATAGGTTTTTATTAGTTTGATCCTTTAATGTTTTTATCTGGTCGTAAACATCAGCAAATTCGGTACTGTATTGCTGCATGTTTTCTCCAAAAATCAAGTCTCTTACCGCTGCAATTCTATCATCAATTTTATGACTTTCAACTACAGGTTGTTTATTTTCTGAATTTTTTTCCATTTATACTAAAAGTTGGTTACTATAAGTAATAGTTATTGTTCTTAATGAGTGGTAAAAATTAGGCACTCCTAACAAATATACATCAAAAAAGAGTCTTTATAATCTTAAACTGTTATTTTTAAACCATCATAGGCTAAAAATACGTTTTTTGGTAACATTTCAGATACCGCATCATGAAAACCTAGTTTATGACTAATATGCGTTAAGTAGGCTTTTTTAGGTTTTATTTCTGCAATAAAATCTAAGGCTTCTTGTAAGTTAAAGTGAGTAGGATGCTCTTCTATTCTTAATGCGTTTATTACCAAAACATCTAAATCTTTCAATTTCAATTTCTCTTCATCAGAAATCGTTTTCACATCAGTTAAATAGGCAAAATCTCCAAACCTATATGCAACAATAGGTAATTTTCCATGCAAAACTTCTATAGGCGTTACCTCTACTCCTTCTACATTAAAACTTGTTTTATCTACCAACTTTGGCAATACACTCGGCGCACCAGGATACCTGTTTTCTACACTAAAAATATAATCAAATCTTTTTTCTAAACTTAGTAAGGTTCTTTCCAATAAATAAATTGGCATTTCCCCGATTTGATAACAAAAAGCTCTTAAATCATCTAAACCACCAATATGATCTGCATGTTCATGCGTAAAAAAGACACCATTTAAAGATTGTACATTCTCTCTTAACATTTGCTGTCTAAAGTCTAAACCGCAATCTATAGTATAAGAAACATGGTCCCAAGAGATTAAAACAGAAGACCGCAAACGCTTGTCTTTTAAGTTTTTAGACAAACAAACAGGGTCGTTACTAGCAATCATCGGAATTCCCTGTGAAGTACCTGTTCCTAAAAAAGTAATATTCAGTTGTTTCTTAGTAAAGTTCATTCCAACAAAAATAACATAAAAATTGACTGATAGCCTTCTATTTTAGTACATTTGTTTCAACCTTAAAAAATAGCATTATATGGCAATATCTTTAAAAGGAGATCAAGAGATTAGTAGTGTTCCTACAATTAAAAGCAAAGCGCTAAGAATTAATTTAAATAGAGATATTTACGGAACTTTTGCTGAGATTGGCGCAGGACAAGAAACTGCTCGTAACTTTTTTAGATCTGGAGCTGCTTCAGGAACAATAGCAAAAGCAATGAGTGCTTATGATAAAGATTTTTCTGATGCTATTTATGGCGTGGAAGAAGACAATCGTTATGTAACACAGCCGCGTTTAAAAAAAATGTTAGGTCACGAAATCGATTTAATGGAAGATCGATTAAGCAGACAAAAACATCCAGATAAATTATTCTTTAGTTACGCCAACACAGTAACTACTATAGATTTTGCAAAACAATTTAAAGGACACGGTTGGGTAGGAATTCGTTTTCAACTAGATCCTTTAGAGGGCTACAATGAAATTGTTTTACACTTACGTTTTAAAGAAACGGATGCTCGTTTACAGCAAGAAACCTTAGGTATTTTAGGTGTAAATCTAATTTATGGTGCTTTTTATCTGAATGATAATCCTAAAGATTTAGTAAAATCTTTTTACGACAACTTAAGCAATGACCAGTTAGAAATTGATATGATTAATTTTGCTGGACCTCGTTTTATGTATGTAGACAACCGTTTAATGAGTTTACAATTGCTGAAAAATGGTATGACAAATGCCGTTATGTTCGGCCCCGACGGAAATAACTTATTACCAGCACAAGTTTTATATAAGAAAAACATTTTAGCTTTACGTGGAAGTTTTAGACCTGTTACTAAGGTAAATATGGACATGTATGAAAAGTCTAAAAAAATATTTTTATCAGAAAATAAAGTAGAAGAAAGTAAAACTCAAGTAATTTTCGAGATTACCCTAAGTAACCTAACTTCTGAAGGTAAAATTAATGAAAGAGATTTCTTAGACAGGGCAGAATTACTTTGCTCTCTAGGACAAAATGTAATGATTACAAGCTTTCAACAGTACTTTAAATTGGTAGAATATTTTAGTGAATTTACCAAAGAAAGAATGGGCTTAACCATGGGAGGTCAAAATCTTATAGAACTTTTTGATGAGAAATATTACCGTAATTTAAGTGGAGGAATCTTAGAAGCTTTTGGTAAATTATTTTACAGAGACTTAAAAGTATATACCTATCCTTATCATGATACGAAATCTGACGAGTACATTACAATAGAAAAACTTAAGGTTCACCCAAGAATGAAAGAACTATACAAGTTCTTTAAAAACAACGGAAAACTGGTTAATATTGATGATTTTGACAAAGATATCTTAGATATTTTTTCTCGTACTATCTTAAAAATGATTTTAAACGGAGAAAAAGGTTGGGAAGAAATGTTACCTGAAGGAATTTCTGATACTATAAAGCAAAAAAGACTTTTTGGTTACTCTAGAACAAGAGTGAGAAAATAAGCATTAAACCTTTTATTACTATTTAAGTCTAAACTTTATAAACTATTATAGTTGACAGACGAAACTATTTTAATAGAACAATTAAAAAATGTTCAGACTAAAGACAAAGCATTTAGAGAGCTTATAACTCTCTATAAAGAACGCTTGTATTGGCATATCCGTAAAATTGTGATTTCTCATGATGATGCAGATGATGTTTTACAAAATACGTTTATTAAGGTTTTTAAAAATATAGATAAGTTTAACCAAGAGAGTAAGTTATTTTCTTGGATGTACAGAATTGCAACCAATGAATCTATCACTTTTATAAACAAAAGAGCTAAAAAACGAAGTTTAGACATTACTGATTACCAACAAGAATTAGCATCTACTCTAGCGAGTGATGATTTTTATACAGGTGATGAAATTCAAATTATTTTACAAAAAGCAGTTGCAACATTACCACAAAAGCAACAACTTGTTTTTAACATGAAATATTTTGATGAAATAAAATATGATCAAATGTCTGAAATTTTAGAAACCTCTGTTGGAGCTTTAAAAGCTTCTTATTTTCACGCAGTTAAGAAAATTGAACTTTATATAAAAAAAGAAACCAATTAAACCTTTCTATAAATAAAAGGTCTAAAGAGTATCATGGAAAACAAGATTAAAAATAGCGAAGAGTATTTAAACTCAATATTAGGAAAGAAAAATAGTTTTTCGCTTCCTAAAAACTATTTTGATACAATTGAAGATGCTATTGATACAAAATTAGCAGAAGAGAATCTGACTAAAGAAAATGGTTTTACAACACCAGATAACTACTTTAAAGATTTAGAAGATAATATTCTATCTAAAGTTTCAGAGCCGAAAAAAGAAGCTAAAGTTATTTCTTTTAAAGAAAGAATTTTAAAAATAATTCCTATTGCTGCTGCAGCATCAATCATTTTATTTATCGGTTTAAATTCTTTTGAGTTTAACAAGACAGAAGAACTAACCATAGATTCATTATCTGATGATGACATGGAGTTTTGGTTAAATTCTGCTACTATACATACTAATGACATTGCTATTGTATTAGAAAATGACCTTTTAGAAGAGAGTGACTTTTATTTTTCATCTTTAGAAGATGAAAACATTGAAGATTATATAAATTCTATAGACAACACTTCATTTTTAAATGAAATAAACTAAAATTAAGAATATGAAAAAAATTATAACCCTTATTTGCATTACCCTTTTTTGTACTCTTACCTTGTCTGCTCAAGATAAGCAAGGAAGTAAAGAGAAAATTAAAGCTCTAAAAATATCTTATTTAACAGAACAATTAAATTTATCTCCTAGCGAAGCTGAAAAGTTTTGGCCTATTTACAACACCTATAGTAAAGAACAGTATAGTTTAAGAAACATACTAAGGTCAGAAATTAAAAGAGCTATGATAGAAGGAGATATTAACTCGGTTTCTGAAAAAGAGGCAGAAAAATTAATAGCTTTAAAACTAGACACAGATCAAAAAATTTATGAATCTCAAAATGATTTTATAAATAACGTAAAAAAAGTAATTTCTTATAAAAAGATTGTTAAACTACAGTTAGCAGAAATGGAGTTTGGCAGAAAACTAATGAGTAAATACAAACATAGGAGATCAGAATCTAAAAATTAAACAAAAAAAAGGAAGCTAAATGCTTCCTTTTTTTTTGTTACTTAATTAATGCCATGCAAGAATATAATTCTGGTTTATTAGAAGTAAACTGTCTTAACCAAATCGTTAGCTCATCTACTTCATAAGGTAACAATCGACTTAAGGCCTTTTCTAGTTCTTTACAAAACAAATCTGAATTAAAACTTACCTTTTTTAGTACGGTTTTAGTGTACTCAAACATTGCTCTAGCCATTTCTATTAATTAAATTAGACAATAAACACAACTACTAAATCGTTATAGTAGCTTTACCAAAAGTAACGAAAAAAACCATCATTTTATAAATGATGGTCTTAAATTATGCTTAAAAAATTGTTAAGATTATAATGTATTAATCTTTTCAACTAATCCTTTCGCTTTTTCTTCTAATTCTAGGTTGATTGCTTTAAAGTGCGCTTTTTTGTTTTCTACCTTACTGTTGTTAACTTTAGCAACTAAAGTGTCAAAAGTTTCGATAGCTTCATCAATAATCGCTTCTCCCTTTTCTGGTGCATTTTTTAAGATTGAAACATCTAATGCATATTCGATAACATCACCTAAAACGTAATTGATATCTTTTTTTAAGTTTTTTATACTTGCCATAACTTCTTTAAAATTTAATTTTGCAAAGTTAGGTGTTTTTATCTAATTGTTTCTGATATTCTTCAAAAAATAAACCAATATGATATCCGTCTACTAATGCATGGTTTGCAGCAATAGCTACAGGCATCATTATTCTATCGTTTTCTTGATAAGTTTTACCAAAAGATAACTTTGGTATACTTTCATTTTTAACTCCAGAAACAGGTTCTTTTTGACTCGTAAATGTAAACCAAGGCAAAGCCGAACAATAAATACAACTATCTGATACTATTGGAGGAAATAAATCTGTAGAATTTAAAATTCGTTCTTTCTCCTCTAAAAAGTTCTTATTGAATATTTCTAAATCTTCTGCATAATGAATAAAAGAAAACCCAAAAGTATGGTCTTCTCTTGCAATGGTTGCCGAAGCATGAATCGTATCGCAAATAAAAACTTTATCTTCTTGTATTCTGTATTTAAAATTCTCTATGCTGTTTAACGCTACCAAACAAGCATGCAAATACATGGCAAAGAACGATTTTTTTTCCAATTTTGACCTTTTGTATAACGTAGTAACATCAACATTAACCGTTACTCCAAAAAAAGGATCTTCTAAATTTCTAAAATGTTCGTAATGTTGTTTCCTATTCCAGTTTTCAATATTTAAATACTTCATAAAAAGGGAACGATATCTTTAATGTTAGTAACTGTTTTGTACTCTGAATCAGATTTTTCTTGATCACTCACTTCTTCATGAACCCAAGTGGTATGAAACGGAACATGAATTGCAGATGCTCCTAAAGCAACTAATGGTAAAACATCTGATTTTAACGAATTGCCAATCATTAAAAATTCTGATGGCTTGATATCTAAGTGCTTTATTAATTTCTTATAATCTTTCGCCTTCTTATCACTCATCACTTCTATGTGATGAAAATATTTTAGCAAATTAGATTTCTCTAGCTTTCTTTCTTGATCTAACAAATCTCCTTTGGTAGCAACAATTAACTTATATTTTCCTTGAAGCGATTGCAACACCTCTTCTACTCCATCTAGCAACTCTATAGGTTTATCTAACATCTCTTTACCGATTTCTAAAATTGCGGCTATTGTTTTTTGATTCACGTTATAATTAGAAAGCTCTAAAGCACATTCTACCATCGATAAAATAAAACCTTTTACACCATAACCATAATATACTAAGTTTTTAATTTCTTTCTTAAAAAGCTCTTGGTCTATTTTATTTTCGGTCTCGTACTTTGCTAATAATTTTGCAAATTGATGTTCTGCATCTCTAAAATAAGTTTCGTTTACCCACAAAGTATCATCCGCATCAAAAGCAATTACCTTTATGTTGTTACTTATTTTCATGATTTATAATTTTAAAAATTGAATAGCTTTTTCTAAATCTTCCGGAGTGTCTATGCCTACAGCTTCTACATCCGTTTCTACCATTTTAATCTTTTTACCAATTTCCTGGTATCTAATGGCTTCTATTTTTTCTGCAGCTTCCAATGGTGTCATTGGCGTATTGTAAAAATCTATTAATGCTTGCTTTCTAAAAGCATACACGCCTTTATGTTTATAATACTTAACAGCAATGTCTTTATCTCTATGAAACGGAATTACACTTCTAGAAAAATAAATTGCCAAATTATCTACATCGGTAATTACCTTAACATTATTAGGGTTTTCTATATCTTCTTTATTGGTAATTTGTACTTTTAAAGAAGCTAAATCTATCTCTTTTTTATCGTCTTTTTTAAAGACATCAATTAATTTAGATAATGAAACCTCATCAATAAAAGGTTCATCTCCCTGAACATTAATTACAATATCTGCTTCAATATTTTCTACTGCTTCGGCAATTCTATCAGAACCACATTCGTGTTCTTTGGTACTCATAATTGCTTTTCCGCCTGCTTTTTCTATGGTTTCAAAAATAATATCAGAATCTGTTACAATAAAAACATCATCAAATAAATTGGTATGCAATGCGGCTTCATACGTTCTTAAAATAACAGGTTTCCCTCCTAAATCTTTCATTAACTTTCCTGGGAAACGAGATGCACTATATCGTGCAGGAATCATGGCAATTATTTTCATAAATTATATTTAAAAGGTACTTGTAAAGTGATTACTCTCCAGAATAACGCACAAAGTTTCTTCGTGTTTCGTATAAAGTTACTTCTATTTCTAAGTTTGCTGGTATGTGAGCTCTTAATTTGTTATAAATAATTATTGAGATGTTTTCTGCCGTTGGATTTAAGTTTTTAAATTCTGGAACTTCAATATTTAAATTTTTATGATCAAAAGGCTCTTCTATTTCTACTTTAATCAATTCTCTTAGCACCCCTAAATCATATACAAAACCAGTAATAGGATCTACTTCACCAAACAATGCCACAATCATTTCATAATTATGACCATGGTAATTTGGGTTGCTGCATTTACCAAATACTTCTGCATTTTTCTCATCCGACCACTCTGAATTAAACAGTCTGTGTGCCGCATTAAAATGTGCTCTTCTATAAACTTTTACTTTAGGCATTTTTTAATTTTTCAAAAGATTTATCAAAAATAATTTTAAACCACTCTGTATATTCATTTGGATTGTTCTCCATGTCTTTTTTAACATCAAGTAAAGTCATCCACTTATAAGCTTCTACTTCTTCTTTATTTATTTTTGGAGCATCGTTATAATAACCAACCATCACATGATCAAACTCATGCTCTGTTAAACCATTATCAAAAGGTGCTTTGTACATAAACGAAAAAACTTCTTTTATTTCCGTAACAAACCCCATTTCTTCCATTAATCTTCTTTTACCTGCAGCTAAGTTTGTTTCTCCATCTCTTTGATGAGAACAACAGGTATTTGTCCATAATAAAGGCGAATGATATTTATGTGCAGCTCTTTGTTGCAGCATTAACTCTCCTTTATCATTAAAAACAAAAACTGAGAAAGCTCTATGCAATAATGCTTTTTCATGTGCTTCCATTTTTGCCATCAATCCAATCGGATTGTCTTTTTCATCTACTAAAACTACTTGTTCTTCCATATTCGCAAAAATAAGAAAATCAACGAGTATTAAATCATAAAATAATTACAAAACCCATAAGAGTTTTCTATTCTTTTATATTGATAACATATATTTGTAATTCTTAACATCTAATTTGTTTTATGAAAATTTTCCTAAAAGCCCTTTTTATAGTTGCCATAATTGCATTTTATCAATGTAAAGATGAAAAGAAACCTGTAGAAAAACAAACCAATAAAAATAAACTAGAAGAGAAGGTTGTAAAAGCTTGGGATAGTCTAAATAGTGAAAACACAGAGGCTTTTTTAACCGAATTCGGCAAACAAAACCCAGAAACCATTGTAGAAATTACAACCGATTTTGGCAAAATAAAATTGCGTTTATTTGAGGATGTGCCTATTCATAGAGCAAATTTTATCTTCTTAACCAAAATAAAATATTTTAACACCACTGTTTTTTATAGAATTGCTAAAAACTTTGTGTTACAAGGTGGTAATTCTGATGAAATGTACACCCAAAGAGAACGAAGAAAATACGGGAACTATCTGTTAGAACCGGAATTTAGAAATAACAGAAAACATAAATATGGTGCATTGGCTGCTGCCAGACAATGGGACAATAATCCTAATAAATTATCAAGTCCTTTTGAGTTTTATATCGTTCAGAGTAAGAGAGGTGCTCATCATTTAGATAATGAACATACTGTTTTTGGCGAAGTTATTTCTGGTTTTGATACCATGACAAAAATGTCTAAAGTTGAAGTTGGCGTAGATGAATGGCCTGTTGATGATGTAAAAATGCACATCGAAATTATAGAATAAAGAGTTATTTCACAGAAATTTGTTAAGAAATCACACTATTAATGTCTATTAAAAAGACATAAGACCGCTACACTAAAAGACACAAGAAACAAAACTTACTCAAATAACTATTTTTGAGTGTTTTGTCTGTTAAAAGAAAAAGCAAAAAAAAACTGTAAAACAAGTATCTTTTTTTTCTTTTTATCACCAATCAACAGCCTTTTGTCAAGGATACTAGACATGGTTCTAAAACAAATATTTTTCATTTAGAAACAAACCTAAGGGAGTTGAATCCTTAGCTATCGATCTGCAATTAAAATCACTAAAAAAATTATAGAATAAACCCTATATTTGCACCTCAAATTTTGTAGATGACATTTTTAGAAGAGATAGCTCGTAGAAGAACTTTTGGTATTATATCGCATCCGGATGCTGGTAAAACAACTTTAACAGAAAAATTGTTACTATTTGGTGGTGCAATTCAAGAAGCAGGTGCTGTAAAAAATAATAAGATAAAAAAGGGAGCAACTTCCGATTTTATGGAGATTGAACGTCAGCGTGGTATTTCTGTTGCTACTTCTGTTTTAGCTTTCATTTATCAAGATAAAAAAATAAACATTTTAGATACTCCTGGTCACAAAGATTTTGCTGAGGATACTTTTAGAACTTTAACTGCTGTAGATAGTGTTATTGTGGTAATTGATGTTGCAAAAGGTGTAGAACCACAAACCGAGAAATTGGTGGAAGTTTGTAGAATGAGAAAAATTCCGATGTTGGTTTTTATCAACAAGTTGGATAGAGAAGGAAAAGATGCCTTCGATTTATTAGACGAAGTTGAGCAAAAATTAGGTTTAACTGTTACCCCAATGAGTTTTCCTATAGGAATGGGATATGATTTTAAAGGAATCTATAATATTTGGGAAAAGAAATTAAATCTTTTTTCTGGTGATAATAAAACTTCTATTTCTGAAGGTGTTGAGTTTGATGATTTATCAAACCCAGAACTAGATACTATCGTTGGTAAAAAAGCAGCCGATACTTTACGTGAAGAAATAGAATTGATTAGTGAAGTGTATCCAGAATTTAATCGAAATGATTATTTAGAAGGAAATTTACAACCTGTATTTTTTGGTTCTGCTTTAAATAATTTTGGTGTAAAAGAATTATTAGATGCATTTATTAACATTGCTCCTGCTCCACAGCCTAAAAAAGCTGAAGAGCGTTTAGTAGATTCTAAAGAGAAAAAAATGACTGGTTTTGTGTTTAAAATCCATGCAAACATGGATCCAAAACATAGAGATAGACTTGCTTTTATTAAAATTGTATCGGGAACTTTTAAAAGAAATGCGCCTTATTTACATGTTAGAAATGGCAAAAAAGTAAAATTTTCTAGTCCGAATGCATTCTTTGCAGAGAAAAAAGAAATTGTAGAAGAATCTTTTCCTGGAGATATTGTAGGAATTCATGACACTGGTAACTTTAAGATTGGAGATACCTTAACTGAAGGAGAAGAGTTGAATTTTAAAGGAATTCCTAGTTTTTCTCCAGAACATTTCCGTTACGTAAATAACGCAGACCCAATGAAATCTAAACAATTATATAAAGGTTTAGATCAATTAATGGATGAAGGTGTAGCACAGCTATTTACTTTAGACATGAATGGTAGAAAAGTAATTGGAACTGTTGGTGCGTTACAATACGAGGTTATTCAATACAGACTAGAACACGAATATGGAGCAAAATGTTCTTACGAAAATTTAAGTGTTCACAAAGCATGTTGGGTAGAACCAGAAGATATAAAGAACGATGAATTTAAAGAATTTAAACGTGTTAAGCAACGTTATTTAGCAAAGGACAAACAAGGTCAGTTGGTGTTTTTAGCCGATTCTGAATTTACCATACAAATGACACAAAGTAAATATCCAACCGTAAAGTTGCATTTTACAAGTGAATTTAAAAAATAATTATGATGAAGAAATTTCTTTTTTTACTGCTAGCAACTCTCAGTTTTAATGGAGTTTCACAGACTTATAATTTATCAGATTTTAAACCTAAAGAATTACACAATTCTATTCGTTTAAATTATATTTTAATAGACCAACCAAATAAAACATACGATTATGGAGATGGTAGTACCTACACACTTCAACCAAGAATGGGGTTATTTGGATTAAATTATAATTTTCCTTTAAATGATTGGTTATATACAGGTGCTGGTTTTCACGGAGCAGTATATGGAGATCAAGGTGGTTTATTTACTTTAGGAGTAAATTTAGGTGTAAACACTCAACTTTATAAAAACTTATATTTCGATGCCAACGTACATATAGGAGGTGGTGGTGGTTTTAGAAGCTTAGTTGATGGCGGTGGAATTATCTACCCAAATATCGGTTTACAATATAAAAATAACGGATATGCATTTGGTTTGCAATATGGTTATGTAAACTTTTTTACCGGAATTCAAAAAGGAGATAATATTTCCTTTTTTGTAGAAATACCAACCTCGTTAAGAACTACATCTTACAAACATGCTCAAAAACATTTTACAGTTAACGATGAAACTAAAGATAAAGTTTGGACTAAACCTGCTGTAAAAAGTGTACAACAAATTACTTTTGATTACCTTTTTCCAATAGGATCTTCAAGAAACGATGGTCTTGGAAACTTTAATAATACAACTCCAATTACCCAAACATTAAGCCTTTTAGGTTTTGAGTACCAACGTTATTTAAATAAAAACACCTTTGTTTACGCACATGTAGATGCCATGTATGGTGGTTTAAGAGCTGGTTTTATGGATGTTTTTTTCGGTATTGGTAAAAACTTTGTAGAAACAGAATATGTAAACTTTTTTGCCAAAGCAGGAATTGGTGCTGCAGGAGGTAGAATTTTTCCTGAAGGCGGTTTAACCATGTACCCAAGTGTTGGTGCAGATGTAAAAGTTACCAAAAATTTTGGTTTAGGTCTTCATGGTGGTTATCATAAATCTGTTAGTGGTACTTTTGAAGCATATACAGCCGGTTTTAGTTTAAAATATTATGGTTTAAGTGGCGGAATAAAAGATCCTTACACAGCAGAAAAAATTAAATATATAAAAACCCAAGGAATACAAATTGGTGTGCAAAATCAAACTTATTTTGATGTTGCCATTCTTGATAGATCTTACAAAGAACATGATTTAGAGTTAATAGCACTAAAAGTTAATTACGATCTAAACCATCGTTTTTATATAGCCGGAGAAGCTTCTTTTGCTTATTTAGGTGGTGCAGGTGGTTATGCTCATGGAATTTTTGGATTAGGAATAAAATCAAATAAATTTTTAAATAACAATTTTTCATTATTTGCAGAAGCTGCAGCAGGTGTTGCAGGTGGCGGTGGTGTAGATTCTGGCGAAGGTGTTTTAGTAAGACCAACCGCAGGTATTAATTATCATTTAAACGATAACTTTTCGTTTACAGCTTCGGGCGGACAAATGTGGTCTCCTAATGGCAACGTAAACTCAACAAATTTAAATATTGGTTTTACCTATGGTTTATCAATTTTAAATGCTAAAAAATAATGTATCCTGAACTTGTTTCAGAATCTTATCAATAACAATAAAATCTTGATGCATTTCAAGGTTATTAGTAATGTCAGTTCGAGCGCAGTCGAGAACTATTAAATGAATAAAACATCTCGACTGCGCTCGAGAAAACAAAAAAGTAAATTAAAAGATTATGAATAACGGAATTTATGCAAAATTCACCACTCCAAAAGGTGAGATTTTAGTACAATTAGAACACGAAAAAGCTCCTGGAACTGTTGGTAATTTTGTTGCTTTAACAGAAGGAAATTTAGAAAATGCTGTAAAAGAGCAAGGAACTCCTTATTATGATGGATTAAAATTCCACAGAGTAATTCCAGAATTTATGGTACAAGGTGGTTGTCCACAAGGAACAGGAACTGGTAACCCAGGTTATAAATTTGATGATGAATTTCACCCAGATTTAAAACATGATGCTCCAGGAAAATTAGCAATGGCTAACTCTGGTCCTGCAACAAACGGAAGTCAGTTTTACATAACCCACGTACCTACTCCATGGTTAGACGGTAAGCATACTGTTTTTGGTTCTGTAATAGAAGGGCAAGATGTTGTTGATGCAATTGCTCAAGGAGATGAAATAACAACTGTAGAAATTATTAAAGTTGGTGCAGAAGCAGAAGCTTTTAATGCGGTAGAAGCTTTTAGAACTTTTGAAGGATCTAGAGAAAAGCGTGAAGCAGAAGAAAAAGCTAAACAAAAAGCATTGTTAGATACGGTTGCTGCTGGTTATGATGAAACTGCAAGTGGTTTACGTTACCAGATTTTACAAAAAGGAACAGGAAAAAAAGCTACTAAAGGAGCTGGAGTATCTGTACACTACAAAGGTCAATTATTAGATGGTACTGTATTCGATTCTTCTTACAAGAGAAAAGAACCAATCGATTTTAATGTTGGTGTAGGTCAGGTTATTTCTGGTTGGGATGAAGGAATTCAATTATTACAAGTAGGAGACAAAGCTCGTTTTGTAATTCCTTCTAATTTAGCATATGGTTCTGCTGGTGCAGGAGGAGTTATTCCACCAGATGCAACACTTATTTTTGATGTAGAATTAATGGCTGTAAAATAAGAATAACATTCTTTACAAGTTATATAATTACAAAAAGCTCTCTGATTTCAGGGAGCTTTTTGCATTTGGGGGTGCGTAATTAATAATAGTATATAAAGAAATTGACAACTATTTAAGAAAACACCTCAACCAATAAATATACCTACTATTAGGTATTGACTTATAAAAACAAAGTTTATAACTTGAGACCAACTAAAACTAACCTGATATGAAAAAAAAATTACTTATAATCTTCACCTTATCAACTATAAATTATGTTTCTAGTCAAAATATAGGAGTAGATAGTAATGGAGATCCTGTCTTTACATTTTATGATTTAAAAACTAATAGACTTGAATTTACTAGTAAAGAACCTTTATCTTATTCTCAATCATTTCGCAGATACAAACATCAATTTGTAGAAGATGTAAGCGGTGATAAAACAATTTCAAAATTAAGTGGCTTTCTGTTTAAAGCTTCTCTTTTAAACTCAGGAAAAAACTTTAATATTAATAAGTTAAATGATTTAAATCTTGGACTAGGACTAGAACTAGGTTGGCAGAAAACAATGGAAGACCTTAAGGACTTAAAAAAAACACCTAGAGGAGCGTATACATTTGGAGGAAACATATTTCTTAAAATAGATAATGTTGATTTATACGATACAAATTTGAATACTGAAGAAAATCGATATCCAAATACAATCGGTATGAATTTAAATTATAACTATTTATTTAAAAATTCTAAAAGCATTATTTCTTTAAATGCTACTTTATCAAGAGGTTGGAATGAGAAAGAGTTACTAGACTATCAAGATATTGGAGAAACAACAATAACAGATGAATTAGTCGCTCTTAAAGAATTTAAAGGAAAATACGGTACAATAGATAATAATATAAATAAATTTAGATTAGCTGTAAGTTATCCTTTTTATGTAAAATATATAAATCCAGTTCCATATTTAAGTTGGTCTACACAAAATAATGCTTCTCCCACATATGGATATGGAATGCTATTAAATTTCCTTACAAATCCTTTGGAAAAAGATTATAAAATTCCTGCAACTTTAGGAATTGGAATTAATAAAATTTACGAAAAACAAGAATGGCAATCTGCAACAATCTATATTGCTGGTACTATCAAAATCGGAAAATATAAATAACTTATGCCAACACTCTATATAATTTATTGCTAACTTCTCGCCTACTTACGAAAGTCCTCGCGGACTTTCTTGGTCGTTAATTATTTACTAAATTAGTTGCTTAAACCACGCAACAAACCATATACAAACACGTTACAAAAAGCTCTCTGATTTTAGAGAGCTTTCTCTATGTAAAAAGAATTTTAAATCTAAAATAAGCTTCTCTAATACCGTATGAATTTTAAAGTTTTTCTGAAACTCATTTTTTATAAATTGATACCCTATAAACTTTTGTTAATAAGTTGAAAAAATTGTTTAAACATTTAAATAACATACACTTGCTATTTACTGTACATTTATACTACCAAATTCTTCCCATTTCCTATGAAAGAATTTCTGAAAAAATCAAATATATTACTATGTATATCCCTTTTTAAATAATGGATATACGTAATTAAAGTTATCATATATAGAAGTTGGGCTTAATTTATGAAAAATCTAATTTTAATAAAAATAGGTGAATCAAAATACATTAACGATATGTATGAGAACGAATATTTATATTTTAAAAGTTTAAAAGAATTTAGAAGTAATTCAGAAGACCAAACAGGAAGATTAGACCCGAAAGAATTAAATGTAAGTAATACGCAAATAAATAACTTAACACTAACAACAAATAACAAGGAAATAGAATTACATAAAGTTTTCAAAAATTTTGAAGGTCAATTAATGAAAAACTTAGATAACCCTGAAATTAATTGTTGTTCACTTAATTGGTTAGTTCTTGAAACTGGTAAAAAAAGTAGATTTTTTGAAAAAAAACTACTCGAAATGGGAAACAAAGCTCTGTTAATATTAGATTGGAAAAAATTCTTTGAAATTCTTGATAGAGAAATTGAAAAAATGAATTATAATTTTTCTAGGAAAAAAGTAACATATTATTCTCCTAAAATTCATAACGGAGAAATCTCATTACATCACAAAGATGAAAAGTTTGAATATCAAAATGAATATCGAATATTAATTTCACCTACGAAAAATGAACCAATAAACATTCCTTTGCCAGGTTTGAAAGAAATTAGCACTGTAATAGATTCTAGTAATTTGAATAAATTAATCATTAAATAAAAAACTAAGCCCAACACCGTGTATAAAAAATTGCTATTTTTAGCTAAACTAAAACTTGTTGCTTATTTGCAAACTTCTGAATTTCCGTTGGAAATTCCTCGTTCACAAAATCGCAACTTTTAATACACAACAACGTTGACATTAATTAAAGTGATGTACTTTCCTGAAATAGGTTGACTAAAAATTAAACACTTAATTATAGTCACTTATGAAAACACAAAAACAACCTTGGCGAAAAAAAACGTACGAAAAAGCAACTTTAGAACTCAAATTATTCGTCGTTGACCAAATTCAGAATGGACAGATTTCCACAAACTTTGCTTCCAAAAAATATGATGTTCCTAGAACTACAATTGGGTATTGGATCAAAAAATATAGTACTTTAGTCCAACAAAATACAGGTATGAGTAAATTAGATGAGATTAAAAAACTAAAGGAACGTATTGAAGAATTGGAGTTTGTAAAGGAATTTCAACAAGATATTATTGCTGACATGGAAATCATTACTGGAGTCGATTTGTCAAAAAAGTCGTTGCCCAAAACATTAGCGAAAGAGATAGAACTAAAAAAGAAAAACCGTTTAAAAGAAAATGGTTCTATGAGTGTTTTGGGATTAGTAAACAAGCTTTCTACAAAAGACTCAAAACCCAAGAAAACAAACGACTAAACGATGAAAAAGTCATCGAAATGATACAGGAATATCGAAAATTAGTTGGTATGAGAACTGGCGGAATTAAGTTATATGATGAACTTAAACAAGACTTTATAAAACAAGGTATTAAAATAGGTAGAGACAAGTTGTACGATGTGTTAAGGCTTCACAATTTACTTGTTCCTAGGCTTAAAAACTATGTAACAACAACAAACTCTAATCATCAATTTAGAAAATATAAAAACCTAATTAAAGACCAAGTTCCTACTCGACCAGAACAACTATGGGTAAGCGATATAACATACATTAAAACAGACAATGGACACAATTACCTAGCAATCGTTACAGATGCATATTCTAAGCAAATTATGGGCTATAAATTAGATAACAACATGAAGACATCACTTTGTTCAGAAGCGCTAGAAATGGCTATTAAAAATAGAAAATACCCTGATAAAAAATTAATACATCATTCTGACAGAGGTTTTCAATACTGTAACCCCAAATACACAGCATTTGCAGAAGAAAATGGCATAATGATGAGCATGACAGAACAATATGATCCTTATGAAAACGCAATTGCAGAGCGAATTAATAGAACTTTAAAATATGAATATGGACTTAGAAATTGCATTAAAAACACTGCCATTGCTCAAGAAGTAACAAAACAAGCAGTATATATTTACAACAATTTAAGAACCCATTTTAGCTTAGAATTAAGAAAACCAGCTGAAGTACATTTAAATCCAAACATCAAATACAAATCATATCGAAGAAATAATGTAAATTTGACTGAACTAACAATTTGAAAACAAAACTAGTTCAAAATATTTTTTGCCTTCTAAACGGCTAAAAAAATCTTTTGAACGGTATAAATTAACCTAAAAAAAGGTCAACCTATATCAGTATAATACATGAACCAACTAAAATTCAGACATTTAAAAATTAGTATTATTAACAGAAATTAAAATTATGAAAAAGAAATTACTTTACTTATTTATTGCAATTAGTTCAATCGGTTTTAGCCAAACCTTAGAAAACACTTATACAACGAGTGGATATACAGATAGTGATGAAATATTTTCATCTTTTAATAGTAATGGAGAAATAAAGTATTACACTACTAATTGGTCTAATAATGAAATTAAAATATTTAATTCATCTCACATTCTGGAAAAAACCGTAAATATTACACTTGAAAATGGTTATGAAATGAGGGAAATATATTTACCTTCTGATAAATTATTCAATTCGGACTCAAAAATTGAGTTTATTGTTTCCTCTGTAAGATATTCACCTTATCAAGAAAACCTTACTGTTTATAACGAAGATGGAGATAACATTTTTAACTTTGAGAATTTTATCACATTTAATCTTGTTAAAACTCCACAAAATGAATACAAACTAATAATGTATAAGGATTTAGCTGGTTCAGGTGAAAGCCCAATAACGTTTAGTGTTTATGGTTTATCTGGAACTTTATCAGTAAATCAACAAAATTTATTGAAAAAACAAAAAATGATAAGTTTTCCTAACCCTTCATCGAACAAAATAAACGTTAAAAACCCTTTGAAAAATAACGAAAATGAGAAAATTCAAGTTTTCGACATAAATGGTAGAAAAGTTCTTGAAAAAAAGATAATTGGAAATGGAGAAAATATTCAATTAGATATTTCTGAGTTGAGTAAAGGAATTTATAATTATCGAATTCGTGAATTTGGAAACAAATTTGTGAAAGAATAAAAATAACGAAATGCCAACACCGTGTAAAAAAAATTGCAAAATTATTGCTTAACCAAAATTATTTGCATTTTTGTAAAGTCCTATTTTCCTGCGGAAAATAGCCATTCACTTTAAACGCAACTTTCCATAACACAACAACGTAAGCAAACCTCACTCATAATCTTTAATTCCTTAAAACAAAAAAAGCTCTCTGAAACCAGAGAGCTTTTTTATAGATAAAATCTACAAATAGACTTTACTATTTTTTACTAATAATAGTCAACTCATCTACAATATGTTTTGCATTCGAGTATTTATCTATCAACCAAAGTACATATCTAATATCAACATTAATAGTTCTTTGTAAGTTTGAGTCGAAAATAACATCACCAGCCATTGCTTCAATGTTTCCATCAAAAGCCAAACCTATTAATTCACCTTTTCCGTTTACAACAGGAGAACCTGAGTTACCACCAGTAATATCGTTATCCGTTAAAAAGTTTACAGGTAACTGACCACGCTCATTTGCGTAACGTCCGTAATCTTTCTTTTCATAAATATCTAACATGCTTTGGTCTAAATCAAACTCAGGATCGTTTGGTTTGTATTTTTTAATCATCCCCTGAAAAGTAGTATAATTATTCTCATTCGCATCGTTTCTCTTATCCGCAGGCAAAGCTCTTACTTTACCGTAAGACAATCTTAATGTAGAATTTGCATCAGGATATTTAATATCACTCAAACCAGATTCACGCAATCCTCTTACCAACAATCTAAATGATGCTTTAAAATCATTTTCTGCTTGTACCAAGTTTTCTGGATTCTCTCTATATTTATCTAATAACTGATTAGACAATTGCAATAAAGGATCACTATTTAAGATCGCTTCATTTGGGTATTGTAAATAAGCCGCTACTCCTTCTTTAGAAGTAAACATACTCAACTTAAAAATAGCTTTGATATACGCAGAAAAATCATTGTCGTTTTTCCCACCTACTTCTGCTACCAATTCTGGCAATGAGTAATTAGATTTTGATGCTAACAAACCTAATTGTTTTGCAAAAACCTCTTCCTCTAAAGGCAAGTAAAAATCTTTATAAGAACTCTCTATAAGCGCTTGTAATCTTGGTAACATATTTGCACGCTCTGCTTCATTTGCAGCTGTATATTGCTTTAAAGCACCACCAATTCTATATGGTAAAATAGCAAATTTACTAGAACGCAACATCCCTAATAAGTAGTTGGTTTGTTTTGCTTTTTCGTTGGTTAAGCTATAATAATTATTGATGTTTTCAACAACTTTTCCGTAGGCTTCTTTATTGTCTTTTTTCTTTGCCCATCTTGCAAACTTCGCTTCTACTTTACGCTTCTTTTCAACCGTTTTATGTTCTGTTAAAGCGGTAATCATTCCACCTCTGTTTTTCCAATAGTTGGCAATACCAGCATAAGCAGATGCATACATTAGATTTACAGACTCGTCTGCATTCATGTATTTTTTCATAACATCCATACTTAATTTAGAACCTTCTACCCAAGCAGGATATGCAAATTTTACATTTTGCTCTACTCCTTGTGCAGGCATCCAACGGTTTGTTCTACCAGGATATCCTAAAATCATAGCAAAATCGTTTTCTTTTACACCATCAATATTAACAGGTAAATGATATTTTGCTTTTAAAGGCACATTTGCCTTAGAATATTCTGCTGGTTCTCCGTTTTCATCTGCATAGACTCTAAATAAAGAAAAATCTCCCGTATGTCTTGGCCATTCCCAGTTATCTGTATCTCCACCATATTTACCAACATTTTCTGGAGGTGTACCTACTAAACGAACATCATTATAATCTTCATACACAAAGTAGTAAAACTCATTTCCTTCATAGAAAGAACGTACTGAAACGGTATATTTTCCACCTTCGTTATTTTCTTTTTCAATTTTAGCAATTTCTCTATTAATGATTGCTTCACGTTCTTTTTCACTCATTTTATCATTTACAAGAGATAAAATACGTTTAGAAACATCATCCATTCTTACAAAAAAACGTACATATAAGCTTTCTGGTTTCAATTCTTCTTCTTTAGAACCTGCCCAAAAACCATTTTTTAAGTGATTTTGTTCTGCTGTAGATAATTCTGCAATTGCATTGTAACCACAATGGTGATTTGTTAACACCAACCCGCTTTCTGAAACAATACTTGCTGTACAACCTCCGTTAAATTGTACGATACCATCTTTTAAACTTTGATTGTTAACACTATAAATTTCTTCTGCTGTTAATTGTAATCCCATTTTTTGCATATCACGATGATTTAATCGCTCAATATGCATTAAAAACCACATTCCCTCATCTGCCAATGCTGAAGGAATTGAGACCATAAATACAATAAATGTAATCAGTATTTTTTTCATTTTATCTTGTTTTAAATATAGGATAAAAATACTAAAACTTAGGCTCTTTTTAGAGCAGACAAGTTGTTAAAATATGTTATTTTTCATTCTATTGATAGTCTAAAAATCATCTTTTTTCACCACTTCTATCTCTTTAACTTTTATTTGATCTTCCTTAGAAAAAAACAAATCAAATTATGGCTGTTATACTTGCTGATTTTAAAAAAAAAGGAAAGTTCTAAACGAATATTGAGAACTAAATGAAAAAACTTTTAGACACAAAAAAACGCTTAAAAATTAGAAATAGATTCTATTCTTTAAGCGTTTAATAATCCTATTTTATTTATAAAAACAGCTACTGTTATTCAGGGTTAAAACCTAAAAACAAGTTAGCGAGTCTTAGTCAAATTCCTTCATTTCATCATCATAAAAAGCACCTGCTTTATCCATTAAATCTGCTAACTCTGTAGCAATATCTTCTTCACTTTCTCCTGTTAAATCTTCAAACCACTCTACTTCATCATCTTTTAAGTTGATTAAAAAACGAGGAAACTCTGTGTGTAACACAAAAATATCTTCAGGAAATTTACTGTTATCTGCTAATAAAAATTTAGGTAAAGTCATAATATTTTATTGATTATAGATGCTGTCTGTTCGAGCGCAGTCGAGAACTAATTTATTTATTTTAAGAACCTCTCGACTGCGCTCGAGGGGACACTATTATTTTTTCTCTTTTATCAACTTTAAAGTTAATGAATTAAATCTTATAAATAGTAAAATAGAAGCTGTTGTTAAACCTGCAAGCAAACCTAACCAAATACCAAAACTACCATACATTTCTTCGCTTCCGAAATAATAAGAAACCGGAAAACCGATAACCCAATAAGAAATAAAAGTAAGAATTGTAGGTACCTTAACATCTTGCATACCACGCAAAGCTCCTAAAAAAACAACTTGTATACTGTCTGATATTTGAAAAAAAGCTGCTGCTATTAATAAATTTGAAGCAATAGAAACAACTTCCATATTGTCTATATAATTTGTAGTATCACTTAAATCTACATAAATCATAGGTAAACTTTTATGAAAAATAAAGAAAAGTAATGCAAAAAACACCGCTAACAATACTCCTAATAAAAAGATAGAAAAAGCAATTCTACGCAATTCTTTATAATCTCGTAATCCCTTTTGGTTTCCTACTCTAACCATAGCAGCAACACTTAAACCCGTTGCAACCATAAATGTCATAGAAGATAAGTTTAAGGCTATTTGGTTTGCTGCTTGTGGGTTTTTCCCTAACAAACCACTTAACCAAACTGCTGCTGTAAAAATAGCAACTTCAAAAAGCATTTGCATAGCGCTTAAAGAACCAATATTCACAATTTTTTTTATCGTTAAAACATCTAAAACAAAGAATTTTATATTTCTTACTATTTCTGCAGACCTTTCTTTATAACGCAGTAATAACCATAAGTAAAGCACCATTACAACTCTAGAAACTAACGTACCATACGCTGCACCAATAATCCCCATTTCTGGAAAACCAAATTTCCCAAAAATTAATAAATAGTTTAAAACAATGTTTATAACATTTGCTATTAATGCCGCATACATTGGATATTTCGTCATAGAAAGACCGTCACTAAACTGTTTAATTGCCTGAAAGATAACTAAAGGAATTAGTGAAAAAGCAACCAAATCTAAATACGGAATTGCCAACTCTACCACTTCTTTGGGTTGTTTCATTAAATACATTAAAGGCTTAGAGAAATAGACTCCAGCAAATAAGATTATACCTAAGGTGGTACATAAAAACAAACCACTTTTATACGTAGCTTTTGCTTGTTTAAGATTATCAGATGAATCTGCTTCTGCAATTAAAGGTGTAATAGCTGTAGAAAAACCAATACCTATAGACATGGCGATAAACATAAAACTATTCCCCAAAGAAACCGCAGCTAATTCTGCAGTTCCCATTTGACCAACCATTATATTATCTATAAAACTTACAAATGTATGCCCAAGCATACCTAACATTACTGGTGCTGCAAGCTTCCAATTGTATTTAAATTCTGATGTATATTGAGAAATATTCACGCTTATTGTTCTTTTTACGGAGTGCAAAAATACAACTTGTAATTAGAATAAATCGTTGCTATCTGTAAAATAAAAACACAAAAAATCCACTTTTTTCAAAGCGGATTTTTAATACTAATAAATACCGTTTTTACATTGCTGGTTTTGGCAATAAAACAGCATCAATTACATGTATTACTCCGTTAGATTGGTTTACATCTGCAATAGTAACTTTAGCTTTCCCTCCGTTTTCATCAGAAATATAAACGTTTTTTCCTTTCATCCAAGCAGTAATGGTTCCTCCACTTACTGTTTTAATAGCAGCTTTACCGTTTCCTTTTTTAATTAAGGCTACAATTTCTTTAGCACTCCAATTACCTGCAACAACATGGTATTTTAAAATTGTTTGTAATTTCGCTTTATTTTCTGCCTTTAACAAAGTACTTACGGTACCTTCTGGCAACATATCAAACGCTTTATTTGTAGGTGCAAAAACAGTAAAAGGTCCTTCACTAGTTAATACATCTACTAGCTCTGCTGCTTTTACAGCTGCCACTAATGTAGTATGGTCTTTAGAATTTACGGCATTTTCTACAATATTTTTAGAAGGATACATTTCTGCTCCACCCACCATTTTTGTTTTTTCTTGTGCACTAAAATTTTGACTAATTACTAAACTAAGCATTAAAACTGTTACTTTAAAAAAATTTAAGGTTTTCATAATTTGATATTTAAAATTAATAATAATTTGTGTTCAACATATCTACGAGATTTTTTTAGTTACGGTTTTAAAATAAATTTAAAAATAAAATGAATCACAAGAATATTTCCATAAATAATTTAATTATCATTACTTTTGAAGTTCTAAAAAACATACTAAAAACATACTGAAATGGCAAATATCACATTAAAAGGAAATGCAATAAACACAATAGGTAACTTACCTAAAACAGGAACTAAAGCAGCTGATTTTAAACTAACTGCAGTAGATTTATCTCAAAAAAGTTTATCAGATTTTGCTGGTAAAAAGGTAATTTTAAATATTTTCCCTAGTGTAGATACAGGTACTTGTGCTGCTTCTGTTAGAGAATTTAATAAAAAAGCGGCAGATTTAGAAAATACAGTTGTTTTATGTGTTTCTAAAGATTTACCATTTGCTCAAGCTCGTTTTTGTGGTGCAGAAGGTATTGATAATGTAGTAATGTTATCTGATTTTGCTGATGGTAACTTCGGAAAATCTTACGAATTAGAAATTGCAGATGGTCCTTTAGCACATTTACACTCTAGATCTATTGTTATTATCGATGAAAAAGGAGACGTTGCGTATACAGAGCAAGTTTCTGAAATTGTTGACGAACCTAATTATACAGCTGCTTTAAACGCAATTTAATTTATGAAGAATCCTAATGATAGCTTTATAAGAGGAAGACTTCGTAGTTTTAAGTTTGCCTTAAGAGGTATGTGGCTTTTAATGACTACAGAAGACAGCATAAAAGCACAACTTTTTGTTGCTGTACTTGCTACTATTTTAGGTTTTTATTTTAATATTTCTAATATAGAATGGATGTTTCAGTTTATCGTTATCGGCCTCGTTTTAGTGGCAGAAGCTTTAAACACTGCTATAGAAAAAGTGGCAGATTTTGTACACCCAGATTATCACGAGAAAATAGGTTTTATTAAAGATATAGCTGCAGGCGCACCAAGCTTTGCAGCTTTTACTTCATTAATTATTGCAGGTTTTATATACATCCCTAAAATAACGATCTTATTTTAGTTGATTTTTTTTATTTACTGCTAAAAACGACCAAAAATTATTAATGGCTAAGAGAAGAACAAGTTCAAAAAAACCCTTAAATTCTTCGGAACAAAAACCGAGTATTTTTGCATATTTTAAAACAAGACAAGCAAAGACAATTTTAGGATCTTTCTTAATTTTATTTTCAATTTTTCTTTGTATTGCTTTTATTTCTTTTTTCTTTAATTGGCAAGAAGATCAAAGCATACTTAAAGAATTTGCAGATAAAACAGTTAGAAGTAAAAATTTACTTGGAAAAATTGGCGCTAATTTAAGTAACTTCTTCATCTATTCTGGGGTTGGAATAGCAGCTTTTATAGTCGCATTTCAGATACTTTTAACAGGTTGGTATATCCTTTTTAAAAAGAAATTCTCTTCATTAATAATTTCTTGGAACTGGTCTCTTTTGGTGATGATATGGATTTCTATAACGTTAGGTTTTGCATATGACAAGTACGCTTTGTTATCTGGTGTTATCGGTTATGAAATTAATGAGTTTTTACAAGCATTTATAGGTAAAACTGGTTTGGTCATTCTTTTAACCTTCTTTTTTATTGCTTATTTAGTTTTACGTTATAAAGTTACTTTTGATAAATACATAGAAACCTTAAAAATAAAACGAGAAGAAAGAGAAGCCAGAAAAGCAGAAGAAGCCGTTTTTAATGAAACAACACAAGAAACCGTTACATCTGTAAAAACTGTAGAAAAAACAGAAACGGTACCTTTAAAAAATGATCAGAAAGAAAAATCTGTTGTAGAATTATCTTTAGAAAAAAAACAACCAACAATTTCTAAATATTCTGATGTATCGTCTAAAAAAGAAGAAATTTCTTTAAACACGGAAAAAAGTACAGGACCTGTATTAAAAACTGAAATAGCGAAAGAAGAAGAAAAAGAGGTAGAAATAGATGTAGAGATTGATGTTGCTATTGGAAGAGATGAAGAGCATTCTACAGAAAATTTATCCAATCAATTGGTAAAAGATTTTGGTGAGTTTGACCCTACCCTAGAATTAGGAAATTTCAAATTCCCAACCTTCAACCTGTTAAAACAATACAATGAATCTATTTCTATAGATCCAGAAGAATTAGAGGCTAATAAAGATAGAATTGTAGATACTTTAAAAAACTACAAAATAGGTATTGCAGAAATTAAAGCTACTGTAGGACCAACTATTACCTTATATGAAATTGTACCTGAGGCAGGAATTAGAATTTCTAAAATTAAAAATTTAGAAGATGATATTGCACTGTCTTTATCTGCCTTAGGAATTAGAATTATTGCTCCTATCCCTGGTAAAGGAACCATTGGTATAGAAGTACCTAATAAAAAATCGACCATTGTTTCTATGCATTCTGTAATTTCATCAAAGAAATTTCAAGAATCTACTATGGAATTACCTATTGCTTTAGGTAAAACCATTTCTAATGAAACTTTTGTGGTAGATTTAGCTAAAATGCCTCACTTATTAATGGCAGGTGCAACGGGTCAAGGAAAGTCTGTTGGATTAAATGCAGTTTTAACATCACTTTTATACAAAAAACATCCTGCAGAAGTAAAGTTTATTTTAGTAGATCCAAAGAAAGTCGAACTTACTTTGTTTAATAAAATAGAACGTCATTATTTAGCAAAATTACCAGATGTAGAAGAAGCTATTATTACAGATACGACTAAAGTGGTACATACCTTAAATTCGCTTTGTATAGAGATGGATAATCGTTACGATTTGTTGAAAGCTGCAATGGTTCGTAATATTAAAGAATACAATGCTAAATTTAAACAACGTAAATTAAACCCTAATGACGGACATCAATTTTTACCATACATTGTTTTGGTTATTGATGAGTTTGCCGATTTAATTATGACGGCTGGTAAAGAAGTAGAAACTCCTATTGCACGTTTAGCACAGCTTGCTAGAGCAATTGGTATTCATTTAATTGTTGCAACACAAAGACCTTCTGTAAACGTAATTACAGGTATTATTAAGGCCAATTTCCCTGCAAGAATTGCATTTAGAGTAACCTCTAAAATAGATTCTAGAACAATTTTAGATGCTGGTGGAGCAGATCAATTAATTGGTCGTGGAGATTTACTATATACAGCAGGAAACAATCTTAGTAGAATACAATGTGCCTTTGTAGACACACCAGAAGTTGAAAAAATTACAGATTTTATTGGTTCTCAAAAAGCCTACGCAGAAGCGTATCAATTACCAGAGTACGTAGATGATGAAAGTGGCACGAGTCTTGATATAGATATTTCCGATAGAGACAAACTCTTTAAAGATGCCGCAGAAATTATTGTTACGGCCCAACAAGGATCTGCCTCTCTATTACAAAGGAAATTAAAATTAGGCTATAATAGAGCTGGTAGATTAATAGATCAGTTAGAAGCTGCTGGTATTGTAGGTGGTTTTGAAGGAAGTAAAGCAAGACAAGTCTTAGTTCCAGATTTTATAGCCTTAGAGCAATTATTAGAAAACGAAAA
Organism: Polaribacter sp. R2A056_3_33; assembly: GCF_019278485.1. Lineage (NCBI taxonomy): Bacteria > Pseudomonadati > Bacteroidota > Flavobacteriia > Flavobacteriales > Flavobacteriaceae > Polaribacter > Polaribacter sp. R2A056_3_33. Next base: position 3,050,059 of record NZ_CP058984.1, on the reverse strand, counting down.
GAACCAATAGTCTCTCGACTACGATCGAGATGATAAGAATTATAATTATGAAAAAAGTAACCATATTATTTTTAAGTTTATTTTTAACAACCATCACTTTTTCTCAAAATGCAGAAAAAGCAAAATCTCTTTTAGATGAAGTTTCTACAACAATGGGAGCTTATAAAAACATGTCTATTAGCTTTAGTCAAACCTTAAGCAACGAAGACGCAGGTATCATGGAAGGCGATGAGCCACCAATTAGAGGAAAAATTGCACTATCCGGAGAAAAATACAGCCTTAATTACTTAGGAAACCAATTTATTTTCGACGGAAAAAAACTGTATGTAATTAATAATGATGAAAAAGAAATTACGGTTACAGATGGTGATATGAGTGGTGATGATGGTTTTATTTACCCTTCTAAATTATTAACTTTTTACAAAGAAGGTTATAATTTTGAAATGGGAAATTTAAAAAACTTAAACGGCAGAAAAATTCAACTAGTTACCTTAAGCCCAATAGATAGTGCTTCTGATATTGTAAAAGTAGAATTGGCAATTGATGCAAAAACAAAGCACATTTATAAATTGATTCAGACAGGTTCTAACGGTTCTAAAACAACCTTTACAATTAATGAATTTAAAAGCAACCAAAACCTGCCTAGTTCGCATTTTTCATTTGATGAAGCAAAATACAAAAAGCTAAACTTCTCAATAGATTAATTATTTTCCAATTAACAGAAATTTAGTAGCTTATTTGAAGATAAGAAACTACTTTTGCCTAGATGAAAATTTTAGATAGATACATCTTAAAAACCTTTTTAGTTCCTTTTATAGCTACGTTTCTAATCGTGCTTTTTGTTTTGGTGATGCAAGTTTTATGGCAAACCTTCGAAAACATTGCTGGTAAAGGAATTAGCTTGCCTTTTATATTAAAATTCTTATACTACTCTACCTTAATTATCACACCACAAGCATTGCCTATTGGAGTCCTTTTATCTTCTATAATGGCATTGGGTACTTTAGGTGAAAACTACGAATTTGCAGCAGCAAAATCTGCAGGTATTTCCTTACAACGTTTGGTTAGACCATTAGTATACTTAACACTAATTCTTAGTGGTATAAACTTTTTATTTTTAAACAATATTTATCCTTATGCCGTATTAAAGCAGAAGAATTTATATTTAAATATTAAAAAGAAACAACCAGCACTTGCATTAGTCGCTGGAAGTTTTAATAGTGATTTACCTGGTTTTCAAATTAAATTTGATGAAAAATTTGATGAAGAAGGTAAAAACGGAAAAGAAGTAAGTTTATTAAAAAAAGTATTAATCTACGATTTAACTGCAGGAAAAGGGAACCAAAAGGTAATTACCGCAGAAAGAGGTAAAATTATATCTGAAGAAGGAAGTCGTTATATGACTTTTATTCTATATGATGGTTATTACTATCAAGAACACGTAAAAACGGCCAAAACGAATTTACAAAGAAAAAAAATGGCGGCATCAAACGCTACCTTTAAAGAATACGAATTTAACATTGATATGTCTTCTGTTACTGGAGATGATGATTTAAGCAAAACAGATCACACTAAAAACTTTATGATGCTTAGTTTAAATCAATTAAGTGACACCATACCCGACTTAAAAGCAAGTTATGATGAAGCTTTATTGCTAAAATCTAAGAACTTATATGCAACAACAGTTGCAAAAGACTTATACCAATACCCAGATTCATTAAAAACAGAGAACATTGATATTGATGTCTTAGAAAATTTTGACTTACAATCTAAAATTAATATTCTAAACTCAGCCACTACAAAAACAGAACGCGCTTTAAGCTCTATTAAAAATGGTCAAACCTCCATTAAATACAAAAGAAAAAATCTAAATTTTTTCGATACGGAGTATTATAATAGAATTTCATTTTCGTTATCTTGTTTAATTCTCTTTTTTATTGGTGCACCCTTAGGTTCAATTATTAGAAAAGGTGGTTTTGGTTTGCCTATGATATTAGCTATTGCTATTTACGTAACCTATTTCTTTAGTAATACTTTTGGTAAAAATTTAGCAGAAGAAAGTAAGGTCACCTCCTTTTTAGGTTCTTGGTCATCTGCTTTTATTATGGTTCCAATTGGTATTATCTTAACACGAAGAGCTACACGAGACAAAGGGATTTTTAATATGGATGCCATTACGCAACCGATTATCAATTTTTTTAAAAAAATATTTACAAAAAAAGAAGCATAAGATATTATGACTGTTCAAAACACTAAAAAAAGTACAGAGTTAAATTCAATTTCAGCAGCAATTGAAGACATAAGAAACGGTAAAATTATTATTGTTGTAGATGATGAAAACAGAGAAAATGAAGGAGATTTTTTAGCTGCAGCAGAAAAAGTGACGCCTGAAATGATTAATTTCATGGCAACACATGGTAGAGGATTAATATGTGCACCTTTAACAGAAAAACGTTGTAAAGAACTAGACTTACACGTTATGGTGAATAACAATACAGACCCAATGGAAACGGCTTTTACGGTTTCTGTAGACTTACGTGGTAAAGGAGTTACAACTGGTATTTCTGCTGGGGATAGAGCTTTAACTATAAAAGCATTAGTAGATAAAGATACTAAATCTTTTGATTTAGCAAGACCTGGTCATATTTTTCCATTAATTGCTAAAGAAGGTGGTGTTTTAAGAAGAACAGGACATACAGAAGCTGCTATAGATTTTGCTCGTTTAGCAGGTTTACAGCCAGCGGGTGTTATTGTAGAAATCATGAACGAGGATGGTACCATGGCTCGTTTACCTCAATTGTTAGAAGTTGCTAAAAAGTTTGATATTAAAATTGTTTCTATAGAAGATTTAGTGGCTTATAGAATGGAGCATGATTCTTTAATTGAAATAAAAGAAGATTTTAATTTACAAACTAGATTTGGAGATTTTAGATTAAGAGCATATCAACAAACTACCAATAACCAAGTTCATATTGCCTTAACAAAAGGTTCTTGGTCTAAAGACGAAGCTATTTTAACTAGAGTAAATTCTACTTTAGTAAATAATGATATTTTAGGAACCTTAACCAATAATGCGGATAAGAAACTAGACCAAATGTTTCAGGTGATTAATGATGAAGGAAAAGGGGCTATTATATTTGTAAACCAACAAAATCAATCTCAAAACTTATTGAGTAGATTGTCTACTTTAAAAGAGAATCAAAAAAACGGAAATATCAAAGCTCCAGAAATTAAAATGGACAACAAAGATTTCGGAATTGGTGCTCAAATTTTACATGATTTAAACATTCGTCAATTAAAATTAATTACAAATACACAACAAACTAAACGTGTTGGTATGATTGGTTATGGTTTAGAGATTGTAGATTATGTAGGGTACTAATACCTTTACCCTATTTAAAAATCAACATTTTTTAAATATTTTTTTTGAAATCAAATATCCTCTAGGCGCAACCTAGAGGATATTTGATTTTCATTAAAATAAGTCAAATGTTAATTAAAGTTAATAAAACATACTACTTAGTATTTTTTATTAACTTTGATTTATGTTACAAAAACAAAAGTCGGAATTTACCAAACAATTAATTCTCGATGAATCCTTTAAATTATTTTACAAAGACGGTTTTAAAACAACCAGTGTCGATAAAATAATGGTAAAAACTCAACTTACCAAAGGTGCTTTCTATCACCATTACAAAAACAAAAAAGAATTAGGTCTTGCTGTTATTAAGCTTAAAATTCAAAAAAGAGTTTATGATGGAATGATCTCTCCACTTTACAACTCTGGCAATGCCATTGATCTCTTAAAACAGACTTTTTTAGAGAGAATTAAATCTTTCCCTTTAGATGAAAAGCAATCTGGCTGCCCAATGAATAACTTTATAAATGAAGTTGGAGACTCTGAAAAAATCTATCAAATTGCTTTAAAAAATATTATTGAAGAATGGAAATCTGCATTGATACATTTAATTGAAAGAGGGAAAAATGAAAATAGTATTTTGCAATCCATTTCCAGTGAAGCTACAGCTATTTATTTAATTAGTGCTTTTGAAGGCATTAGAGGCATACGAAAGCTATATGACAATGATAAAATTCTTGACCAATACACGTTAGGTTTATCTGCCTATATCAATCAAATTAAAGTCTAATTTATTTTCATAAAAAACATACCACATAGTATCTTTTAATAATAATTAAAAAAAAATTAAAAAAATGAAACTAAAAAATAAAGTAGTTATTATAACAGGTTCTTCTAAAGGAATCGGAAAAGAGATGGCAATATTATTCGCAGAAAATAAAGCTAAAGTAATTGTAAATTACTCTAGTAGTGAAGCTGAAGCGAATGAGACCGTAAAAACAATAATCGCCAACGGCGGGGAAGCAATAGCTATAAAAGCAGATGTTAGTGTCAGAAAAGAAGTAACACATCTATTTGATAAAACCATTGAGGTTTATGGCAAAATAGATGTTCTAGTTAACAATGCAGGTGTTATGAAATCTAAAAAATTAAAAGACATTACCGAACAAGATTTCGACACTCATTTTAACGTAAATGTAAAAGGCTTGTATAATACTTTACAAGAAGCAGAAAGTAAACTTGCTGATAATGGTAATATCATTAACATCTCTTCTAGTACCGTAAAATTAATGTTACCAACATACGCCATTTATTCTGCAACAAAAGCAGCAGTAGAACAAATATCACGTGTGTTTTCTAAAGAAATCGGTAGAGGAATTTCTGTAAATGCATTAGCTCCTGGACCAACTGAAACCGAATTATTTTTAAAAGGAAAATCAACAGAATTTATAGAACAATTAAGTTCTATGAACGCTTTTAACAGATTAGCAAAACCTATAGATATTGCTAGAGTCGCATTATTTTTAGCAAGCGATGATTCTAAATGGGTTTCTGGTCAAGTTATTGGTGCAAACGGAGCCATGGTATAAAATAATTAAAATTTAATTAATCCCCCACTTTTTAATTCTATTGGCTGCTTATTTTGTTCAAACAAACGGGCAGTCAATTTACCTCTTAAAAAAATATCATCATTAATAACTTCTAACCAACTTCCTTCTCGCAGACCTAAAACTGCAGTTTCATTAAAAACATGAAACTCTTTGATACGTGTTTCTCTTGTTTCTCCCATGTGAGTAGAACCTTCAATAGGATCTAAATAATGCGCATTTATATTAAAAGGAATACATCCTAAAGTTGTAAAACTAGGAGGATACACAATTGGCATATCATTGGTATTCTTCATATTTATACCACAAATATTACTACCGGCACTTGTACCTAAGTACGGCGTACCGTTATCTAACACTTGCTTTAAAGTTGATAATACATCGTTTTTGTACAATTGATTGACCAACTCAAAAGTATTTCCTCCTCCAGTAAAAACAGCTTCAGAATTTTGAATTGCTTCTTTAGCATTGTCAAATTCATGGATTCCTTTTACATCAATATTAATATTTGAAAAAGCATTTTTTGCTATTGTAGTATACTCGTCATAACTAATTCCGCTTGGTCTTGCATACGGAATAAATAGTAATTGTTTTACTTCCTTAAAATGTGTTTTTAAAGTGGGTAATAAATATTCTAAATAGCTACTTCCGTGTACTGTTGATGTACTTGCAATAATCATTTTTTTCATAGTCCAAAAATAAGAATTTAACTATTCATTTTAACACAAGTTTACAATTCTCTTAATAGAGTTTTAAGACACCTACTTCTTTACTTTGTATTAATGTCAAAAGCGATTACTTTTCTTGCCTTTTTTATAAGTTTTCTATCCTTAGAAGCTCAAGAAAAAAGAACTAACCTAACTGGTAAAACTGTTTTAGATAGTTTGGCTATTCCAGATGTTCATGTCATTAACCAAAATACAAGTATTGGTACGATTACCAATACCAATGGTTTTTTTGAAATACCTGTTAAAGTAGGAGATACTTTATATTACTCTCATTTAAAATATATAGACAAGCATATTATTATTACAAACAAAATGCTTTCAACCAAAAGAATAAGCATTCCATTAGAAGAAGAAACGGTTGTTTTAAAAGAAATGGTATTAGAGAAACAACGTAGTATTTTTTACCAAGATCCAGAAATACTGCAAAATAATGGTATCGTCGTAGACGCAAAATCCTTAAATTTACCCTATGCTAATGTAAAAGCAAAGGAAGATAAATCTATCGTAAAATTTCAATCTGGAGCTTCTGTTAATTTAGACAATTTAATAAATATATTAAACGGAAATGCAAAAAGAGAAAAACAACTAAAGGAAATGGCTTTAGAAGATACGGAACTTAAAAAAGTAAGAGACTATTTTACTGATGACTTTTTTATCACAGATTTAAAAATTGAAAAAATATATATCAATCAGTTTTTAAATGATTGTATAGATAAAAATATCATTCGAATTTTTAAGAGAGAAAACAAATTAGATGTGCTTAAGTTATTAATGAGAGAAAGCAAACTATTTCCTAAACGAATAGTTGACGAAGAGCTCTACTTAACGAACCAATAACCCTATTGAATGGAAAAAAAACTACTTACTATTTTCTTATTTGTTATAACACTCCCCTCTTTGTCCCAAAATAATGGGACGTTAATTTCTAGTAGAATTTTAGATTCTCTTGGCATTGTAAAAAATGCAAATATTATCAACCTAAATACCAATCAAGGTACATTTTCTTCGGATGCTGGGCGTTTTCAAATCTATGCTAAAAAAGGAGATACTTTAAGAATTTCATCCATACAACACATCACCCAAAAGATAAAGATTACTCAGCAGATTATAGAAAATAAAGCGCTTATTATTATACTAAAACCCAATACCTATGTTTTGGATGCATTCGAATTAAAAAGACATGACTTAATTGGTAGATTGGCGGTAGATGTTAAAAGCATACCTACTGAAGAAAAATACGCTTTATTAAAAAGTAATATGGATTTTTCTAATGTAGACTTCTCGTTAAAAGATCATAGAATTGATGCTAATGATAGAGCAAAATCTAAAGTGGTAAATACCGTTGCTAATTCTTACTCAGGACTTAATGCTGCTGGACTAATTGGAAGTCTTTTTTCTTCTAAAAAATTCGAAAAAACACAATTACTAGACGCAAAGTTAGATCGTAAAAAAGCATTGGGAAATAAAATATTACTAGAACTTGGTGAAGATTTTTTCTTTGAAAAATTAAAAATCCCTAAGGAAAAATATTATCATTTTTTAGATTATTGTAATTATTTAGATCTCGATAAAATATATAACGAAAATAAAGTTTTAAAACTTATAGAAATATTTCAGAAAGAAAGTGTTCCGTATTTAGAAATCATAAAAGAAGAATAAAACAGCTGTGCATGGAAAAAAATCTACTTCAATTTTTATTATTTTTTGTAACATGCACCTCTTTATCCCAAGAAAGGCAAACCTTAATTTCAGGTAAAGTTGTAGACTCTTTGGGTACTGTCAAGAATGTGAACATCATCAACCTAAAAACTAATAAAGGGACTTTTTCTTCGGATGATGGAGTGTTTAGAATCTATGCTAAAGAAGGAGATTCTTTACAAGTTTCGTCTGTGCAGCATATTACCAGAAAACTAAGAATAAGCAAAGAGATTATCAACAATAAATTTATTACCATTAGATTGGGTACAAATACGTTTGTTTTAGATGAATTTGAATTAAAAAAGCATCATTTAATAGGAAGGTTAGGTGTCGATATAAAAGAGGTACCAACAGATAGAAAAGATTCTTTATTACAAAAAAACTTAGATTTTTCTAAAGTTAATTTTAAACTCGTAGACACAAGAATTGATGCAAATATAAGAATGAAACCTTCAATTGTTAACACAGTTGCAAATTCATTTGGTGGTGGTGGCGGCAGCGCATCAATTCCTTTTAAATTTAAAGACCTACTATTACGTAAAGAGTTGAATCGTAAAAAAGCAGTTCCAGATAAAATACTAATAGAACTGGGTGAATCATTTTTCTTTGAAGAATTAAAAATCCCGAAAGACAATTACTTTCATTTTCTAGAATACTGTAATCCTTTAGGCATAGAACGCCTTCATAAAGAAGGTAAGATTTTAGAACTCATCAAAATTTTTAAGAAAGAAAGTGTGCCTTATTTACAAATCATAAAAAAAGAATAAATTATTTTTCTATGATTATAAAACTACTTCAACTTTATGTATTCATTTTAGCTTCTAATTCTTTAGCGCAACAAGTACTGATTAATGGAAAAGTAATAGATTCTTTAGGTATCATTAAAAATGCAAATATTATCAACCTAAAAACAAACCAAGGTACTTTTTCTTCGGATGACGGTACTTTTAGAATATATGTTTCGCAAGGAGACTCATTACGTATTTCATCGATACAGTACGTTACAAGAAAGTTTTATGTGACGAAACAAAATATCAACAATAAATTCATCATTATAAAACTAAAACCCAGTACTTATGTTTTAGATGAATTCGAACTAAAAAAACACAATTTAACAGGACGATTAGGAATTGATTTAAAGGAAGTACCTACAGATAAAAGAGATTCCTTATTAAGAAAGGTTATGGGTTTTTCTAACGTGAATTTAAAACGAGCTGAAGAAGATGATTATATAGACAAAAGAGTAAGACCACAAAAAGTTGAAACAGATCCTACACAAATGTTTGGTGGTGTTGGAGCTAAAGTAGTAATACCTTTTAAAGATAAAGAGAGTTTATTAAACAAAGAATTAAAACGTAAAAAAGAAGTTCCATATAAAATACTATCTGAACTTGGTGAACCATTTTTCTTTGAAGAATTAAAAATCCCGAAAGACAATTACTTTCATTTTCTAGACTATTGTAATCCTTTAGATATAGAACGTCTTCACAAAGAAGGTAATATTTTAGAACTCATCAAAATTTTTCAGAAAGAAAGTATGCCTTATTTAAAAATCATAAAAAAAGAGTAAATTGGCAGAATAATTATTTTAAAACCAGCATGAATACTAAAAAATCTATTTTAATTTTATTAATAATTCCCCTACTATCCTTCTCCGCTCATAAGTATTATTTGAGCCTCACTCAAATTGAGTATAGAAGTGAATTGCAAGCTGTTCAGATAACAATCAATGTTTTTATGGATGATATTGAACTCGCCCTAAATAAAGACTACAATATTGATTTACAACTTACCACTAAAGAAGAACTAAAAGATAACGACGTTTATTTTATTAAATACTTAAACAGTAAACTCCATTTAAAGGTAAATGATGTTCCTAGAAATTTTAACTATATCGGTAAAGAATATGATGGAGATTTGGTCTATTTTTATTTAGAAATTGAAGACGTTAAAGAGCTTAACAACATAGAAGTTACCAATAAAATCTTAACCAAACACTTTCCACAACAAGAAAATTTAATAAAGAGTAAAGTTGGCAAAAAGCACAAAAGTATTCTATTAACCGCAAAGAATGATAAAGGTTTGTTAAAATTTTAACTCATTTTAACTTTTTCTCTAACTTATTCTTAATTTGTACCGCTAATCAATTCAAGTACAAATGAAAAAAATTACATTCTTACTATTAAGTGTATTTTTTGTTGGATCAGCTGTTTTTGGCCAAGAAACAACCACAAAACAAGGTCACACAAACCAAAACAAGTTTAGACAGCTTAAAGATGTGTTAGCAACCCCTAATGAGCAAAGAACTGCTTCTGGAGCGCCAGGTAAAAACTACACACAACAGAAGGTAGATTACGTAATGGACATTGTTTTAGATGATGAAAAAAGCAGAATTACAGGTGCAGAAACCATTACATACCACAACAACTCTGCAGACGAATTAACATATTTATGGGTACAATTAGACCAAAATATGAGAGCTGCAGATTCTAAAACTCCAGATATTCAATCTAGTAAAGTACCTACTAAACTTAGCAAAGCTCGTTTTGATAGAGCTTATCCTGAAGAAGCTTTTGATGGTGGTTTTAAAATTACTAGTGTAACAACAAATGATGGTGCAAAATTATCTTATACGATCAATCAAACAATGATGCGTATTAATTTAGCTGAACCATTAGCATCAGGAGAAACTTACAAGTTTAAAATAGAATGGTGGTATAACATTAATAACCATAGAACTCAAGGAGGTAGATCTGGTTATGAATATTTTGAAGAAAACGAAAACAAAAATTATGTAATTGCTCAATTCTTTCCAAGATTATGTGTTTATGATAATGTAGAAGGTTGGCAAAATGACCAATTTTGGGGTAGATCTGAATTTGCCTTAGAGTTTGGAGATTACACCGTAAATATTACTACACCAGACGATCACATGTTAGGTGCAACTGGAGTTTTAAAGAATGAAAGTGAAGTTTTAACCAAGACTGAATTAAAAAGATTAGAAAAAGCAAAAACTTCTTTTGATGCCCCTATTATAATCCGTACTCAAAAAGAAGCTACAAAAATTGAAAAAACAAAATCTAAGAAAACAAAAACTTGGAAATTTTATGCTGAAAATGTAAGAGATTATGCATTTGCAACCTCTAGAAAATTTATTTGGGATGCAATGGCAGTAGATATTAATGGTAGAACTGTAATGGCTTATTCTTTATACTCTAAAGAAGCAAATCCTTTATATGGAGATCACTCTACAAGAGCAGTTGTACAAACTTTAAAAACATATTCTAAATATACTTTTGATTACCCATATCACAAGGCAATTTCTGTAGACGGACAAATGGGTATGGAATATCCACAAATTTGTTTTAATCCTGGAAGACCAGATTTACCAGATGGTGGTTATTCTGATAGACAAAAATACAGAACTATTGGTGTGACAATTCACGAAGTTGGACATAATTTCTTTCCGATGATTGTAAATTCTGATGAAAGACAATGGACATGGATGGATGAAGGTTTAAACTCTTATGTACAAATGTTAGCTATGATGGCTTATGAAGAAGATTATCCACTAAGTAGAGGTTTGCCTAAAAACATTGTACGTTATATGAGCGGAGATCAATCTAAAATTTCTCCAATTATGTCTAAAGGAGATAATGTTTATGAATTTGGAAATAATGCCTACGGTAAACCAGCAACTGCGCTATGGATTTTAAGAGAAACTATAATGGGACATGAATTATTTGATCATGCATTTAGAACGTATTCTCAAAGATGGATGTTTAAACACCCAACTCCTGCTGATTTCTTTAGAACAATGGAAGATGCTTCTGGTGTAGATTTAGATTGGTTTTGGAGAGGTTGGTTTTATACAACTGATGTAACAGATATAGGTATTAAAGGTGTGAAGAAATTTTACACAAAAACAGATAATGATAGTGTAGAGTTTACCGAAGATACTACAGAAGGTTTAGGTTTTTCTAATACACATGGTAAATATCATTATGAAATTACCTATAATAAACCTGGTGGTTTAGTGATGCCAATTATAGTAGAGTTCAATTATAAAGATGGTACTAAAGAAAAGAAAACATATCCTGCACAAATTTGGAGATATGATGATGCTGAAATAACAAAAGTTTTTTCTTCATCGAAACAAATAGAAAGTATTGTAATAGACCCAGAGCTAGAAACTGCCGATGTAGATACAAGTAACAATAGCTGGCCAAAAGAAACAAACAATAAGTTTGATAAATTTAAAAGTAAAATAAAAGGATAACAAAAAGATAAATAATTAAAAGCGATATGACAACATATCGCTTTTTTTTATAAAAATTTGTTAAAGTTTTAACTTTTTTTAACAAATATCCAACAATATTCATAGTTTAGCTCACTTTTAATTCAAATAACTCAAATGAAAAAATTCACTTTATTCGTATTTTCTTTATTTTTTGTTGCTGCAGGTACTTTTGCACAAGAAAAAAAAGAAGAAAGTAAAACCCTACAAGGGCACACAGACCAAAACAAGTTTAGACAACTAAAAGATGTTTTGGCAACTCCTAATGATCAACATGCTGCTTCTGGTGCACCAGGAAGTCAATACACGCAACAAAAAGTTGATTATGTAATGGACATTCGTTTAGAAGAAAGCACTAATAAAATTTATGGAGATGAAACAATTACGTATCACAATAACTCTAAGGATCAATTAGAGTATTTATGGGTACAGTTAGATCAAAACATGAGAGCAGATGATTCTAAAACACCTTTAGCTCAATCTACTGGAGCAACTCCTTTTATAACTCCTGAAAATTTCCAAAAAGACTTTATGAATGAAGGGAAAGGTTTTGGTTTTAATATTGAAGAAGTAGAAAGTAATGGTAAACCTTTATCACACTTTATCAACAGAACCATGATGCGTATTAATTTACCTAAACCATTAGCGTCTGGAGATACTTTTAAATTTAGAATTAAATGGAATTATAAAATCAACGATATTAATAAAGATGGTGGACGTTCTGGTTTAGAAACTTTCCCTGACGGAAACAACAACTATACTATTGCACAATTCTTTCCAAGATTAGCGGTATATAACAATGTAGAAGGATGGCAAAATATGCAATTCTGGGGTCGTAGTGAATTTGCTTTAGAGTTTGGAGACTATGAAGTAAACATAACGGTACCTGCTGATCATATTGTAGATGCAACTGGTGATTTACAGAACGAAAAAAATGTCTTAACGAAGACACAACGTAATCGTTGGGAAAAAGCAAGAAAAACTTTTGATAACCCAGTAATGATTGTTACACAAGCCGAAGCTGAAGAAGCAGAAAAAGGGCGTGCTACCAAAACAAAAACTTGGACATTTAAAGCTGAAAAAGTTAGAGATTTCGCTTTCGCATCCTCTAGAAAATATATTTGGGATGCCATGGCTACCAACATAAATGGGAAAACCGTAATGGCGGTTTCTTTATATCCTAAAGAAGGAAATCCTTTATGGGAAGAGCACTCTACAAGAGCAGTTGCACACACTTTAATAGAATATTCTAAATTAACGTTTGACTACCCATATTCTAAAGCAATTTCTGTACACTCAGAAAGACAAGGAATGGAATACCCAATGATTTGTTTCAACTTTGGTCGTCCTAATCCTGATGGAACCTATTCTGATAGAACGAAAAAAGGAATGATTGGAGTAATTGTTCACGAAGTAGGTCATAACTTTTTCCCGATGATTGTAAATTCTGATGAAAGACAATGGACTTGGATGGATGAAGGTTTAAACTCTTTTGTAGAAATATTAGCAGAGTTTTCTTATGATTATGATTTGTTTTCAAAAAATCCAGCTAAAGAAATAACAAGATACATGGGCGGAGACCAAAGTAATATCTCCCCTATTATGTCTCAAGGAGATTACGTAAAACAATTTGGACCAAACGCATACACAAAACCTGCAGCGGCTTTATACATTTTGCGTACAACTATTATGGGACCAGAATTATTTGACCACGCATTTAGAACCTACTCGCAAAGATGGATGTTTAAACACCCAACACCTTCTGATTTTTTTAGAACAATGGAAGATGCTTCTGCGATGGATTTAGATTGGTTTTGGAGAGGTTGGTTCTATACTACAGATGTAACAGACATCGGTATTAAAGAAGTAAAACCTTTATATTTAACAGACAAACCTAATGAAAGAGTTACAAAGTTAAAAGAACAATACAAGCAATATTTTGATGGTTTAGGAGAATTAGTTTACATCACAGATAAAAAAGAAGATGCCAATGCAAAAGCAATGGATGCTCACACAAATGGCAAAGAAGTTCCTTCTTATTTATATGCAGTAGAATTTGAAAAACCAGGAGGTTTAGTAATGCCAATTATTGTAGGATTAACCTATGCAGATGGTACCACTGATAAACAAACATTTCCTGCACAGATTTGGATGAAAAATGACACTAGTGCTAAAAGAGTTTTTTCTTCTACCAAAGAAATTACAAGCATAACTGTAGATCCAGATTTTGAAACAGCAGATGTAGATACTTCTAACAATAGCTGGCCTAAAAAAGAATCTAATGAGTTTGATAAATTTAAAAGTAAAGTAAATCAATAAGTAACTGATTACTTATTCTCATATAAAAAGCCTCACATTTGTGGGGCTTTTTTTTATGATATAACTTTACAAGCAACTTACTTTAGTCCTTTTAAGGAATTCTATAAAACACCATACTTTTTAAGAAATGTTAAAACTCCTATTTCTAATTTAGGATTAAATTAGAATTAAATTAGGATTAATACTAAGGCTATTTTAACTGAATTTTCTAACTTAGTACTCTAAGAAATAACAATACAAACTAAATATAAAATTTTCATGAAAATCAATAATATATTAGAAGGTATCGGTAACACACCGGTTGTACGATTGGCAAAATTATTTCCAAATGCAAATGTTTGGATGAAACTAGAAAAAGCAAACCCAGGTGGAAGTATTAAGGATAGAATTGCATTGGCAATGATTGAAGATGCTGAAAGCAAGAACCTAATAAATAAAGATACAGAAATTATAGAACCAACCTCTGGTAATACTGGTGTTGGTTTAGCAATGGTAGCTGCTGTAAAAAACTTGAAGCTTACTTTAGTGATGCCAGAATCTATGTCCGTAGAAAGACGTGCTTTAATGAAAGCTTACGGAGCTAATTTAGTACTTACCCCTAAAGAACTTGGTTTAGGAGGTACTATCGCAAAGGCGCACAAAATGGTCGCTGAAAATAAAAATGCGTGGATGCCATCGCAATTTACAAATCCTGCAAACCCAGAAATCCATCATAAAACTACTGCTCAAGAAGTAGTAAACGACTTTCCTGAAGGTTTAGATTATTTAATTACTGGTGTTGGAACTGGCGGACATATTACAGGTATGGCAGAGGTTTTAAAAGAAAAATATCCCAGTATAAAAGTATTGGCAGTGGAACCTACAGGATCTTCTATTATTTCTGGAGGCGAACCAGGACCTCATAAATTACAAGGAATTGGACCAGGCTTCTTTCCTGAAACATTCAATAAAGACATAATTGATGGTGCTGTTAAAATAACGAATGAAGAAGCATTTGCAGAAGTTAAAAACATTGCAAAAACAGAAGGAATCTTAGTAGGTATTTCTACAGGAGCCTCTTTAGCGGCTGTTAGAAAACAGTTAGCAACCTTAAAAGGTGAAGAAGTTATATTAACCATGAATTATGATACTGGAGAACGTTATCTTTCTGTAGAAGGTCTTTTAACAGAATAATAATTTACAAAAAGTATAATCATAGAAAAAGCCTCACAATTTGTGAGGCTTCTTTTTTTGTCTATCTGAATTTATTTCAGATATTTATAAAATAAGATTGGTTTATTTAAAAAATGAATCTACAAATTCATGTTTATTAAACACTTGTAAATCATCAATTCCTTCTCCTACTCCAATATATTTTACAGGAATTTTAAATTGATCTGAAATACCAATAACAACTCCACCTTTTGCCGTACCATCTAATTTAGTAACTGCTAAAGAAGTAACTTCTGTTGCTAAAGTAAATTGCTTTGCTTGTTCAAAAGCATTCTGACCAGTAGAACCATCTAAAACTAACAATACATCATGTGGAGAATCTGCTACCACTTTTTGCATAACACGTTTTATCTTGGTCAACTCATTCATTAGGTTTATCTTATTATGTAAACGACCAGCGGTATCTATAATAACAACATCTGCATCTTGATTTACTGCAGATTTTAAAGTATCAAAAGCTACAGAAGCTGGATCAGATCCCATTTCTTGACGTACAATTGGTACACCTGTTCTGTCTGCCCACACTTGTAATTGATCTATTGCTGCTGCCCTAAAAGTATCTGCTGCACCTAAAACAACTTTTAATCCTTGCTTTTTAAATTGTGCGGCTAATTTACCAATAGTAGTTGTTTTACCAACTCCATTTACACCAACTACCATTAAAACATAAGGCATTTTATTACCGTCCTTGTCTTTAGGGATTTCCGGAATTACAAATTCAGTTTCGTTACCAATATTGGTTTCAGAAAGTAAGCCTGCAATTTCCTCACGTAGAATTCTATTTAATTCATCTGTACCAACATATTTGTCTTTGGCAACTCTATCTTCTATTCTTTCAATAACTTTAAGCGTTGTACCTACACCAACATCAGAAGCTACTAATATTTCTTCTAGATTGTCTAAAACAGCATCATCTACCTTAGATTTACCTGCAACAGCTTTGGTTAGTTTGCCAAAGAAACTTTCCTTAGACTTTTCTAATCCCTTGTCTAAGGTTTCTTTTTTTTCTTTTGAAAATATTTTTTTAAAAAAACTCATTTTTATCTTTTATACTATAATAGCAATACGTTAAAAAACGTGCCACTTGTTGGGTTTGGTCAAATTGTCACTAAAAAAGCTTGCGTTAGCGATTGAAATGACATCCTTTTCTTATAAATATAATTATTTATTTTAAATTTAAAGATTTTCATTAAAACCACAAAATTTTCTTAACCATAACAGTCTAAGAAAAGATATAATGTAAAGCGCGACCTTTTTAGGAAACGCCCAAAAATACGTAATTATAAGACACAAAAAAAACTACCTTCTAAATTAGAAAGTAGTTTTATATATTTTTATGTAGTAATTACTACTTTTTTGCTAAAAAAGCATCTACTTTAGAAGGATCTAAAATAGTTTCTACGAAAGTATAAGCTCCAGATTTAGGAGATTTTACCATTTTGATAGCTTTACTTAATCTTTTTGAAGATGTTTGTAACGATGCTACTGTTTTCTTTGCCATTGTCTAAGTTTTTTAATCTATGTGCTCTATTCTGAGTTCTAGACAGTTTAATTATTTAATTTCTTTGTGAACAGTCATTTTCTTTAAGATAGGATTGAATTTTTTAATTTCCATTCTATCAGGAGTGTTCTTTTTGTTCTTTGTTGTAATGTATCTAGAAGTACCTGCTTTACCAGAAGCTTTATGCTCTGTGCATTCTAAAATTACCTGAACTCTGTTACCTTTTTTTGCCATTTGTATAAAATTTTAAATCGCTTGAGCGCTTATTTAGTTAAAAATCCGTTAGCTCTCGCGTCTTTTATAACTGAAGAAATTCCTTTCTTGTTAATATTTTTTAATGCAGAAGCAGAAACTTTTAATGTTATCCATTTATCTTCTTCTGGGATATAAAAACGCTTGGTCATTAGATTAGCGTCAAACTTTCTCTTAGTTCTATTTAAAGCATGAGATACATTGTTCCCAACCATTGCTTTTTTACCTGTTAATTCACAAACTCTAGACATCTTTTCGACAGTATTTATAGTGTTATCTCTAAACGAGGTGCAAATATACACTTAAATCTAATTCTGAACAAAATAATTTTAATTATTTTTTAAGAATTTCTTTATTTGCTATTTCTAAAGCCTTACTTACCGTTCTATTAATTACTTTTTCTCTTGGCTGGCCAAAGTCAAATTCTTGCACCAACTCTATAGTATCCGATATAAAAGCAATATACACAATACCTACACTTTTGTCTGTATTATCTGTACTTGGTCCTGCATTACCAGTAACTGCAATTGCATAATTTGTCTGCAATTTAGCCTTCACTCCTCTTGCCATTTCTAAAGCTACCTCCTTACTAACAACGCTATATTTATCAATCGTTTCTGCGGAAACACCTAATAAATTAATTTTTGTTTCTGCAGAATACGTTATTAAACTACCTTTATAATAGTCCGATGAACCTGCAACAGACACTAAATTTGCTGCAATTTGACCTCCAGTTAAGCTTTCTGCTGTAGAAATTGTTTCATTATTTCTTTTTAATAATGCCCCTACTCTTTTTTCTAAAGAACTATCGTCATCTAAACCAGTAATAATTTCAGGTATTAATTGATAAATTTCTGCAACTTTATCATTCAGTTCTTTTTCTAAAATTTCTTTATGAGCGCCTTTGGCGGATAAACGCAACCTCACTTTACCAAATGAAGGTAAATAGGCCAACTTAATATAAGGTGGTAAATTGTTTTCGAAATCTTCAATTCTTTCTGCAATCATGCTTTCACCTTGTCCATAGGTCATAATTGTCTTATGAAGAATGAAAGGTAATTTAAACTGCTGTTGAATTTTAGGCAATACCTCATTGGTAATTAAACCTTTCATTTCATACGGAACTCCTGGAAGTGACACAAAGACAGTCTCGTTTTCGTAAAACCACATTCCGGGTGCCGTACCAAAAACATTCTTTAATAAGGTTGCTTTTGAAGGCAATTGCGCCTGATACCTTTGCACTTCATTAAAAGGATGGTTTACTTTTATAAACATCTCTTTTATTTGCTCAATTACTTCTGGATATTCTATTAATTGATGATCATTAAAATATTCTGCAATTGTTTTTTTAGTGATATCATCTTTTGTAGGTCCTAAACCACCTGTTAAAATAACAATATCTACTCTTTCTTGCGCTTCCTTTAAAGCGTTAAGAATATGTTGCCTATCATCTTGAATGGAAGTAATTTGATAAACTGAAACTCCTATTTTATTTAATTCCTGACCAATAAATTGTGAATTGGTATCAACAATCTGACCAATTAGGATTTCATCTCCTATTGTAATAATTTCTGCATTCATTATGCGCCTATTTCATTTATATTTTGATAATCTAAATTTTTATTCTTTAATCTTTTTCGTAAAAAAACGAAAAGGAAATATGAAAGAATAACACTCAATAAGACCGATAAATTTCTATTAGATTCAAAATCTTGCTGAAGTTTAAAATCTGTAAAAAAGCCATAAATAAGTAAATAAATAATTCGGATTGCAAGAGAGACAAAAAAACCTATACAAAAATAAAAGATATTATTTTTTTCAAACCTTTTAGCCAAATACATAAAACAAATCCCAACAAATATTGATGCTATTATTTGTATCGTAAAGTTTATCAACCTACTTTACTCTAATATTAAAAGCTTCTTTCCCTTCAATAACACCTTTTAAGTTATCGTTTTCTACAACTTTTCCAACACCTGCTGGTGTACCTGTAAAAATAATATCTCCTTTTTTTAAGGTGAAATATTGAGAAACATAAGCAATTAGTTCATCGGTTTTCCACAACATAGCATTGGTGTTACCATCCTGAACAATTTCATTATTTTTATACAATTGAAATTTTAAGTTCTCTAAATCAAATTCTTCTTTCGGATAAAACTCACCAATAACGGCACTTCCGTCAAATGCTTTTGCTTTTTCCCAAGGCAAACCTTTTTCCTTGCATTTTGCTTGTACATCTCTTGCGGTAAAATCGATTCCTAATCCGACTTCATCATAATATTTATGAGCAAATTTTGCATCAATATGTTTACCTACTTTATTTATTTTTACCAACACCTCTACTTCATAATGAACGTCATCAGAAAAAGGCGGAATAAAAAATGGATTTTTTCTTGGTAAAATAGCAGAATCTGGCTTTAGAAAAACAACAGGATTCTCTGGTCTTTCATTTGCTAATTCTTCTATGTGTTTTGCGTAATTGCGCCCAATACAAATTATTTTCATTTTTATGTATTGAAAATTAAATGGTTTAAAATTATAATTAAAGTATGTTATAACTCTAAACTGCCAACTGCAACTGAATTACTGCATACTTTTTTACTCTCCTGCTTCCGGAAAAACAATAGCTCTATTTCCTGAAACTATTATTTGATGATTCAAGTGGTTTTTAACCGCTCTTGCCAACACCAATTTCTCTATATCTGCACCAATCCTCTTTAAGGTTGTTGGTGTACTTTCGTGCGTTACCGGCTTTACATCTTGCTCAATAATTGGGCCTTCATCTAAATCTACCGTTGCATAATGTGCTGTTGCTCCAATTAACTTCACCCCTCTTTCATAGGCTTTTTTATACGGATTTGCTCCTTGAAAAGCTGGTAAAAAAGAATGATGAATATTGATGATTTTCTCTGGATAATGTTTGATAAAATCTGAAGATAAAATCTGCATATACCTCGCCATAATAACTAAATCTACTTCATTAGCATCTAGCAATTGCACAACTTGATCTTCTTGATCTCTTTTGGTCTCCTTTGTAACTGGCAAATGATAAAAAGGAATATTAAACATATCTGCAACATATCTTAATTTATTATGATTACTGATAATCATTTTTACATTACAGTCTAAACGTCCTTCTTTAGAGCGTTCTAACAAATCATATAAATTATGACTAGTATGCGAAACCATAATGGCTACATTTTGTTTTTTATCGCCATAATTAACAGACCAATCTATACGCAAAGGTGTTGCTAGTTGTTGAAAGTTATTTTCTAATGCTTCTTTAGAAATATTTGTTCCATCAGCATTTAAACGAACTCTCATAAAATATGTATTCTCAACAGAATTTACATACTGTTGAGAACTTAAAATATTGAATCCATTTTCATAAAAAAAAGTGGTAATTTTAGCTACCAATCCTTTTTGATCTGGACATTTTATTAAAAAAGAGACTACTTGTGGTTTCATAAAAAACTGCCCATCCTAACCTTCCCGACAGGAAGGAACTGCAAACTGGGTAATTTGGAGTTTTAATTATTTATTTCTTTTAGAGCAAGCTCAAACATATTACTAAACTAAATACTACGGCTTTAAACTGAAATTACCTAATCATCTATGGTATCCATTTTTTAGGGAAGTTTGGTTTTCTCTTTTCAAGAAAAGCATCTCTTCCTTCTTTTGCTTCATCAGTCATATAAGCAAGTCTTGTTGCTTCTCCTGCAAAAACTTGTTGACCAACCATTCCGTCGTCTGTTAAGTTCATAGCAAACTTTAGCATTTTTATAGAAGTCGGACTTTTTTCTAAAATTTCTTGTGCCCACTCATAAGCGGTGTCTTCTAATTCGTCATGAGGAATAACGGCATTTACCATCCCCATTTCATAAGCCTCTTGCGCAGAGTAATTTCTTCCTAAGAAAAAGATTTCTCTAGCTCTTTTTTGCCCAACCATTTTTGCCAAATATGCAGAACCATAACCACCATCAAAAGAAGTTACATCTGCATCTGTTTGTTTAAAAATAGCGTTTTCTTTAGAAGCTAAAGTTAAATCGCAAACTACATGTAAACTGTGTCCGCCACCAACTGCCCAACCTGGTACCACAGCAATAACTGCTTTTGGCATAAATCGGATTAAACGCTGTACTTCTAATATATTTAATCTGTGATAACCATCGTCACCAACATAACCTTGGTGTCCTCGTGCTTTTTGATCTCCTCCAGAACAAAAAGAATACACACCGTCTTTGGTACTTGGTCCTTCCGCAGAAAGTAGCACAACGCCAATATTTACATCTTCGCCTGCATCGTAAAAAGCATCGTATAGTTCTTTAGTTGTTTTTGGTCTAAAAGCATTTCTAACATTAGGTCTATTAAATGCAATTCTAGCAACTCCATTACACTTTTTATAGGTAATGTCTTCGTATTCTTTAACAGTTTTCCACTCGGGTTGTATCATAATTTTGTATTTTGGACGTTCTTTTAGAAGAACAAAAAAATTGGTTACAAAAATAAAGATTCAAATTTATGATAAAGAAATCGTTCACCCTAATATTTATGTTGATTTGCCTTAGCGGGTATGCACAAAAAATAATAAATAAAACAATTATCTCTGATTACGCAGATGATAAAAGGGACATAAAAATATATTTACCAGAAGGTTATGATCCTGAAGAGGACAAAAATTATCCTTTAGCAGTTGTTTTAGATAGTGAGCTTTTGTTTGATATGTATGTAGGGAATTCTGTGTTATTTGCAGCTAAAGACAAAGCTCCAAAACAAATTGTGGTAGGAATTGAAATGGCTAAAACCAGAAAAAAAGACACCTATTTTAATGTAACTACAGGCGAATTTACTGTAGATAACAAGAAATTTTATCAATTTATAAAAGATGAAGTTATTTTTGAAATAGAAAGCAATTACAATACTTCTCCTTTTATTTCTATTGTTGGTCAAGGTACTTCTGCAAACTTAGTATCCTTTTTTTTAGGAGAAAAAATTCCACTTATCAATTCTTACATCTGTATAAACCCTCTTTTTTCTGATTTTATAGGACAGCAATTGCAAAGTTATAATTTACCGAGATACGAAAAGGAAGACAATACTTTTTACCTATACATTAACAATTCTACATCGTTTTCTGTTGATAAACAGACTAAAATAGGAGAATTACAAGGAGGCTTAAAATCTTTAGAGATAAAAAACCTTAACATTATAAACGACACCATTAATACTCCAAGTAGCATATCTGCTATTGGTGAAGCGATTCCTAGAGCACTAAATCAAGTTTTTCAAGTGTACTCTGCCATTTCTAAAGAGGAATTTGACAAAAACATAAAAAATCTATCGCCATCAGATGCTATTGCTTATTTAGAAAACAAATACTTAGAAATTGATTTTCTTTTTGGAAGTAATTTAGGAATAAGAGAAAGTGATATTTTTGCTATCGAGAAATTAATTATGGAAAAGGAAAATGGAGATCAGTTACTTCCTTTTGGTAAAATGATTTTAAAACTATACCCTTCATCTCCACTAGGTGATTACTATATTGGTAAATTTTACGAAAGCAGTAAACAAATTAATAAAGCAATTGTACAGTATAAGATTGGTTACGGAAAAATGGATCCTGCAGACCCAAATGCGGATAGGTTTTATGAAAATATTCTAAGATTAGGCGGGAGGTAAAAAGTATGCAGTATGCAGTATGCAGTATGCAGTATGCAAAATTAAAAAAATCTATATTCGTTAAAAAATAACAAATACTATTAATTAAAAACATTTTTACTGCCTACTGCTAACTGACGACTGAATACTCATGTTACACAACTCTATTCTATCTTCTTTGATAAGAATTAGTTTTTGTCTATATAAATTTCCTACTGCTTTTTTAAAGGCTTTTTTACTCATTTTCATATGAAAACGGATAGAATCTGGAGAACTTTTATCTGTTAACAATAAAAAACCTTCTCTACTTTCTTTTAGCTTTGTCAATACTTTTTCTACATCAGAATCAATAACATTTCTAAAACCTTGTGGTCTCAAAGAAACATCTATTTTTCCATCTTCACGAATTTGTTTCACATAACCAACAACCTCCATGTTTTCTTCCAATTCCTGAAAAACTTCACTTCTAAAAAGTAAACCATCAAATTCTTCATTAATTAAAACTGTGTATCCTAAATTTGTTTCTGTTTCAATTACTAAGCTGACTTTCTCTCCCTCTTTCAAGTACATCTCTACCTCTTCCGAGTTATTTTCGTCATCTTGTAAGTTCTCTTCTTGGTCGTATAAATCTTCTTGTAAACTCATTATTGTATGTATTTAAAATATTCTTTTAAAATTAAATTATTTTCTTCACTTGGCGTAAAGATTTCTAATATTTTTGGTTTTTCTGATGTTTCATAAAAACCTTGTAAATGTTCTTGTACTCTTTCTGTAGTATCTGCTTGTAAATAATCGAAATGATACATTTTACATAAATGCGCTGCAGTTAACGTATGCGGAGTTTCAAAATATTTTGAAGCATTGGTAGCTCCTGGTCCTGGAATAATTTTAAAAATTCCACCTCCAGAATTATTAATTAAAATAATTCTAAAGTTTTTAGGTATGTTAGCATTCCACAATGCATTACTATCATAGAAAAAACTAATATCTCCTGTAATAAAAACCGTCTGATTTTCATTTGCAAAAGCAGCACCAATTGCCGTTGAAGTACTTCCGTCAATTCCGCTTGTTCCCCTATTACAAAAAACGGTATTCGAATTATCTATAGAAAATAATTGTGCGTATCTAATTATAGAACTGTTGCTAATTTGCAACTGACTATTGGCAGGAATACTCTCTACAACCTGTTCAAAAACTTTAAAATCTGAATGTGTTGCTTTTGATAAATATTCTTGGTGTTTTATGCGTTTTTCATCACGGAATTGCAACCATTTTTGTTGATACTTACTTTCTTTTTTTATTATTGTTCTATTAAATTTCGAAAAGAAATCAACTGGCTTTATTTGTATAAATTCAGATAAACAGAAAAACGTATTTACTGCTTTCTTTTCATCAATATTCCAATGGTGTTTTGGTGAAAATTTTCTTAAAAATTGTTTAATTTTCTTAGAAACAATCATCCCTCCAAAAGTTATTAATACTTCTGGTTTTAAATCTTCAAACTGATGATAATCCAAAGAAAAAATTAATTGATCTATAGAATTAACAGACTTTTCTTGATGTAAATTAGAAGTTGTTTCTGTTAAGATTAACACAGATTCATCCTCAGCATACAAATCCATTAATTTATGTAAATCTGCATCAGGATAATTAACACCAACAAGAATCATTTTCTTTTCTGATGCATTCCATATTTTTGATAAATTACCATAATCAATATGAGAATTATCTAAAGAACTTAAAGAAATATGTGGAAAATTAAAACTTTGCATTTCTTCAACCGTTTCATACAAAGGCTCATCAAACGGAACATTAATATGCACAGGACCTTTTTGTGAAACTGCTACTTGCAAAGCTTCTCCTATTAATTGAGAATTACGTGTTTTGTACTTCTCGTTTTCAATTAAATTGGCAGCGAACAAAATATGATTATCAAAAACATTTTCTTGACGAATGGTTTGTCCGTCGCCAATATCTATTAAATGTTTTGGTCTGTCTGCAGAAATTACAACCAACGGAATGTTACTGTAAAACGCTTCAGCAATTGCCGGATAATAATTTAACAAAGCAGAACCCGAAGTACAAACAATTGCAACTGGTTTCTGAGTTTGTTGCGCAATACCTAATGCAAAAAAAGCAGCACAACGCTCATCTACTACACTTAATGCGGTTATTTCTGGATGATTAGAAAAACCAACTGTTAAAGGAGCATTACGTGAGCCTGGAGAAATAACAACCGTATCAATATTAAATTGACTACATGCTGAAATTACAATTTGTGCGAGTTCTTTTTTTGGGTACATTACTATAAATTACAAGGTGACAAAGTTACAAAGTCCAAAAGTTATTAAAGACAAAAAAGTCAGAAAGTAAAATATTTTTCTACTTTCTGACTTTATTATATAAAAACCAACTATGTTGGCTAGTTTCCTTTTTTGTAATCTGCTAAAAATGTAGCTAAACCACTATCTGTTAATGGGTGTTTTAACAAACCTTCAATTGCACTTAAAGGTCCAGTCATAACGTCAGATCCTAATTTTGCACAGTTAATGATGTGCATTGTATTACGTACAGAAGCTGCTAAAATTTGAGTTTCAAAACCGTAATTGTCATAAATTAAACGAATTTCTTTAATTAAATTCATTCCGTCTGTAGAAATATCGTCTAAACGTCCAATAAATGGAGAAACATACGTTGCTCCTGCTTTAGCAGCCAATAAAGCCTGACCTGCAGAAAACACTAACGTTACGTTTGTTTTAATTCCTTTAGAAGAAAAATATTTACACGCTTTTACACCGTCTTTAATCATTGGTAATTTCACAACAATTTGAGGGTTTAAAGCAGCCAAAGCTTCACCTTCTTTTACCATTCCGTCAAAATCTGTAGAAATTACTTCTGCAGAAACATCACCTTCTACTAATTCACAAATTTCTTTGTAATGGTTAATAATGTTTACTTCTCCAGTAATACCTTCTTTAGCCATTAAAGATGGGTTTGTAGTAACTCCGTCTAAAATACCTAAAGCTTGCGCTTCTTTAATTTGCTCTAAATTTGCAGTGTCAATAAAAAATTTCATTTGTATATATTTAGTTGTAATTGTTCTATTTATTTTGGGCGTTCGAGCGGGCTTTACGCTGCAATCTTTTTATAGTTGTCATTGCTAATAAAGTTTTTTCTGCTTTATGCGGCAATCTCATAATTGACTAACAGATTGCTTCGTTCCTCGCAATGACGTCTGTTAACAAGAACTATAAAAAGGATTTCCACTTCAATCCCTAACGCAAAGATAGTTACTTGCTAGTAAGTATAAGAAGTGAAATAAAAATATTTTTTTACTACTTATAAACATAAAAACAAATCCTTATAAAATTATAATTTATAATGATCCATTAAGATTTTCTCATACATTCTGTCTGGTAAAATTCGCTTTAAAACAATGGAGAACTTTTCCATAAACCCACCAACTTTGTAATGAATCTTCGGGTTTTTAGTTTTTATAATCCTATGTACAGCCTTTGCCATTTCTATCGGATCCATTCCGCCACTTACATGCGCATCCATCAAATTTAAATTCATTTGATAATTCTCTTTATAAGCAGAATCATCAAAAACTGGCGTATGATATCTTCCCGCAGCAATATTGGTTGCAAAATCTCCGGGTGCAACACAAGTTACTTTTATTCCGAATGGTTTTACTTCCATACTTGTTGCTTCTGTTATGGTTTCCAAAGCACCTTTTGTAGCAGAATACAATCCCCTGAAAGGTAAGCCCATATAACCAGCAATAGAAGTTACATTAATAATAGTACCCGATTTTTGTTTGCGCATTTGTGGCAAAGCAGCTTTCATTACATCTACAGCACCAAAAAGATTGGTATTAAAAACAGCTCTCATTTCATCAGTCGGCGTATCTTCAATTGGACCCGTAATTCCCATTCCTGCATTATTAACCAAAACATCTAACCTTCCTTCTTTCTGAATGATTAAATCGATTGCTGCATTAATAGTATCAACCTTTAAGACATCCAAAGCAATTAATTCAAAAGAAAAATTGGCAGTGTTTTTAGGATTTCTACTTGTACCATATACTTTATATCCTTTTTCAGATAAAAACGTAGCAATAGATTTCCCTATTCCGGATGAAGCTCCAGTAATTAATACAACTTTAGACATAAATAATAAATGCTTGAAAAATTAAAAATACTTAATAATTAAATGTTGCCACAAATATCTTAAAAGAAAACGAAGGAAACTAAAAAGGAGAAAGTTAATAATTGCTCTAAAAAAGAAAAATTCTGAAGAAATTCAGAATTAAATAGAGAGAAATAAAAAATGGCAAGCTACCTACATCACACCGCTACAACCTAATACCTTTGCTGCGTTCCCGCCCTGGAGGATTCAAAGGGAGCTAGTTGTGTAGGACTTGCCGATGCAAATTTACACGCTTTTTTGATATTGACAATAAAAAAAGTGTAAATTTTATGTAACATTTTCAACACTCTGAATACTAATGAATTGTTGTGATAGTAAACAAACTTTTATAAATAATTAAAAACTATCAACAATGAAAACAATATATTTGTATAACTAACTAAATTAAAAAAATGGAAGATCAAGCAAACAGTAAAAGTCTAATTGTAAATTATGGTGTTATTTTAGCAGTAGCTGGAATATTATTGAGTGTTATTACCTATGCAATGGGTGAACACCTTAAACCTCACTGGTCAATTTCAGTTATATCTATTGGTTTAACCACAGCTTTAGTTGTTTTAGGTATAAAAAAATATAAAGAAATTAATAGTGGTTTTATCTCTTGGGGACAAGGTGTTAAAATTGGTGTTGGTATATGTATACTTTCTGCATTAATTACAGCCATTTATCAGTATATTTTTATGACTGTTATAGAGCCTGATTTTATGCAACAAGCTATGGAAATTCAAAATCAAGCATATTTAGATGGTGGAATGACAGAAGCGCAAATTGAAGGTGCTAATGAAATAGCACAGAAATTTCAATCTCCGGGCATTATAGCTGCTATTTCAATTATTGGTGCTGCAATATTAGGTTTTATTATTTCTGCAATTGCTTCTGCAATCATGAAAAAAACTGAAGAAGAAACATACTAAATTTTAATATTTGAGGTTTTTGTACAAATTAAACTTTGAATTATAAATATTGAATAAAACAAACATGGATATTTCGGTAGTAATACCACTTCTTAACGAAGATGAATCTTTACAAGAATTATACGATTGGATTGCAAAAGTTATGCAATCCAATCGTTATTTATATGAAATCATTTTTATAGATGATGGTAGTACAGATAATTCTTGGAGTGTAATTGAAAAACTATCCGCTGCACATACCGAGGTAAAAGGAATTCAGTTTCAAAAAAATTACGGAAAATCGCAAGCTTTAGATGCTGGTTTTGACATGGCAGAAGGAGCTGTTGTAATTACCATGGATGCCGATTTACAAGACAATCCAGATGAAATTCCTGAATTATATAATTTAATCATTAAAGAAGATTTCGACCTAATTTCTGGTTGGAAAAAGAAGCGTTATGACAACGTTATCACTAAAAACATCCCTTCAAAATTATTTAACGCTGCTGCCAGAAAAACATCTGGTTTAAAACTAAACGATTTTAACTGCGGCTTAAAAGCTTACAAAAACGAGGTTATTAAAGCAGTAAAAGTAAGCGGAGAAATGCATCGATACATTCCTGTTTTAGCCAAAAACGAAGGCTATACTAAAATAGGAGAAAAAGTAGTACAACACCAAGCAAGAAAATACGGAGAAACTAAATTTGGAATGGACCGTTTTGTAAATGGTTTTTTAGATTTAATTACCATTTCTTTTTTATCAAAATTTGGTAAAAGACCTATGCACATTTTTGGTCTTTGGGGAACTTTAATGTTCTTATTTGGAACAACATCTGCATTTTATATTGGCGCCTATAAACTTTACAAACTTTTTAACGGTATTAAAACAATTTTAATAACAGACAATCCTTGGTTCTATATAGCATTAACTTCTATGATATTAGGAACACTATTATTTTTAGCAGGATTTATTGGAGAACTCATTATAAAAACAAAAAGTAACGAAAAACACTATACAATTAAAGAAAAACTCAATTTCTAAATAGTATATTTGTATTTCAACTAAGCAACATAATTTTAAACGATGGATAATATTTTAGACAAAGCAAAACAATGGTTAACAGCTACTTTTGATGCTGAAACTCAAACTGAAATTCAAGAATTAATTAACAATAATCCTGATGCCTTAGCAGATAGATTCTACAAAGACATGGAATTTGGAACTGGAGGAATGCGTGGAGTTATGGGTGCTGGAACCAACAGAATTAACAAATATACATTAGGTAGAGCAACTCAAGGCTTGTCTAATTACTTAATAGAAAACGTAAAAAAAGAACAATTAAGCGTAGTAATTGCGTACGATTGTAGACATAACAGTAAAAAGTTTGCTAAAGTAGTTGCAGATGTTTTATCTGCAAATAATATAAAAGTATTTCTTTTTGAAGATTTACGTGCAACTCCAGAATTGTCTTTTGCCGTTCGTCACTTAGGTTGCGATGCTGGTATCGTTTTAACGGCTTCTCACAACCCGCCAGAATATAACGGTTACAAAGTATATTGGGCAGATGGAGGACAAATTGTTCCTCCACATGATGGTGGAATTATTGGAAAAGTAAATGCATTAGATTTTTCTGAAATTAAATTTGATGCAAACGAAAGTTTAATTGAAGTAATTGGTAAAGAAGTTGATGATATTTTTATTGAAGCATCTGTAAAAAATGGTTCTTTATCTGATAAAGTAGATCGTAAAAATTTAAAAATTGTATTTACATCTTTACACGGAACTTCTATAGTTTCTGTGCCTGATGCATTAGCTAAAGCAGGATATACAGATGTACATATTGTTGAAGAACAAAGAGAACCAGATGGAGATTTCCCAACTGTAAAATCTCCAAACCCAGAAGAGCCAGAAGCTTTAAAAATGGCAACTGATTTAGCAAACAAAGTTGGTGCAGATATTGTTATTGGTACCGACCCAGATTGCGACAGATTAGGTGTAGCTATTAGAGACACAGACGGAAACATGAAATTAATGAATGGGAACCAAACAATGGTTGTTATGACTGAATTCTTGTTGAAGAAGTGGAAAGAAGAAGGCAAAATGAACGGAAAACAATTTGTAGGATCAACTATTGTTTCTACGGAGTTGGTTAATGATGTTGCTGCAAGTTATGGTGTTGAAACCAAAGTTGGTTTAACTGGTTTTAAATGGATCGCTAAAATGGTTAGAGATTTTCCAGAGCTAGACTTTATTGGTGGTGGTGAAGAAAGTTTTGGATACATGGTTGGTGGTTTTGTAAGAGATAAAGATGCAGTAACTGCAACACTTTTAGCTTGTGAAGTTGCTGCGTATGCTAAACAAAACGGAAGTTCTTTTTACGAAGAGTTATTAGCTATTTATGTTAAAAACAACTTCTATAAAGAGCATTTAATTTCAATTACTAAAAAAGGAATGGATGGTGCTGCAGAAATTCAGCAAATGTTAAGCGATATGCGTAACAATCCATTGACTGAAATTGATGGAGAAAAAGTAGAATCTCTTTCTGATTACGACGCATCAACTAGAAAAAACTTAATAACTGGTGAGGTAACAAACATCGATTTACCAAAATCTAATGTCTTAATTTATCAAACCGAATCTGGAACAAGAATTGCGGCGAGACCAAGTGGAACAGAACCAAAAATAAAGTTTTACTTTAGTGTGAATACATCTTTAGATACTAAAGAAAACGCTACTTCTATAGAAGCTGCTTTAGATGCAAAAATTCAAAGAATTATTAAAGAAATGAAATTGAATTAATGGGCTATTTTAAGGACATTCTAAAATATGAGAAAAAGTATCGAAAATTTACTATTTTAAATATTCTATTTAATATACTTTACGCAGTTTTTAATGTGCTTTCTGTATTGGCGTTTATTCCTGTTCTAAAAATTTTATTTGGAGAAGAAAGAGTAGCCGTTTCAAAGCCGATTTATACGGGTATCGGAAATATTGGTAGTTATCTAGAAAATGAATTTAACTACTTTATTTCTCAAAAAATTATTAATGACGGCGAAATAAACGTGCTTTTATTTATTTGTTTATTATCACTGTCATTATTCTTTTTTAAAAATTTATTTAGATATCTAGCTTCTTATGCAATTGCTTTTTTAAGAACAGGAATTGTAAAAGATTTAAGAGATAATTTGTACAATAAAATTGTAGAACTCCCTATTGCCTATTTTTCAGAAAAAAGAAAAGGAGACATTATAGCTCGTATGACTGGAGATGTGCAAGAAGTAGAAAACTCAATAATAAGCTCTGTACAAACCATTGTTAGAGAACCTTTAACAGTTGTTATTTCTATAACAATTATGCTGTACATGAGTTTAAAATTAACATTGTTTGTTTTTGTTTTATTACCCGTTTCTGGTTTTATAATATCATCTATTAGTAAAAAGTTAAAATCGAAATCGGCAAAAGCACAAAAGGAAACTGGTAATTTCTTATCTTTTATTGAAGAAACATTAACTGGATTAAAAATTATTAAAGGCTTTAATGCAGAACATGTAATCGCAAAAAAATTCAATAACTCAACACTTCATTTTAAGCAATTAATGACAAGTGTTTATCACAGGCAAACATTAGCTTCACCTATGAGTGAGTTTTTAGGATCGGCAACAATTATAGCGATTCTCTGGTATGGTGGTACAGAAGTTTTGTCTAATACAGGTAATTTAAAAGCGAGTCAGTTTTTAGGGTACATTGTACTTTTTTACACTGTTTTAAATCCTATAAAATTAATTACGACCACCTTTTATAACATTCAAAAAGGAGAGGCTTCTGCAGAAAGAATTATGACGGTTCTTAATACAGAAAACACCATTAAGGACAAGCCGAACGCAATTATAAAACAAGACTTTACAAATAAAATAGAATTTAAAAATATCTCTTTTAAGTATAAAGATGAATATGTTTTAAAAAACTTTTCTTTAACGATTAATAAAGGAGAAACCGTTGCTTTAGTGGGGCAATCTGGAAGTGGAAAATCTACCTTGGCAAATTTAATCACTCGTTTTTATGATGTTAATAAAGGGGATGTACTTATTGATAACAACAATATTAAAGACATTACTAAAAAGTCTTTAAGAAATTTAATGGGTATTGTTTCTCAAGATTCTATTCTATTTAATGATACGATTACCAATAATATTAAATTAGGAACACAGCAGGCAACTGAT
Organism: Polaribacter sp. R2A056_3_33; assembly: GCF_019278485.1. NCBI lineage: Bacteria > Pseudomonadati > Bacteroidota > Flavobacteriia > Flavobacteriales > Flavobacteriaceae > Polaribacter > Polaribacter sp. R2A056_3_33. The sequence goes on along the minus strand of NZ_CP058984.1, from coordinate 3,018,103 downwards.
GATGCGGTTTTAGAAGCTGCAAAAATTGCTAATGCAGACGAGTTTATTCAGAATTTACCTGAAAAATACGATACAAATATTGGTGATAGTGGAAACACACTTTCTGGCGGACAAAAACAACGTTTGTCTATTGCAAGAGCAGTTTTAAAGAATCCTCCAATAATGGTTTTAGACGAGGCTACTTCTGCCCTAGACACAGAATCGGAACAATTGGTACAACTTGCTTTAGAAAAAATGATGAAAAACAGAACATCTTTAGTAATTGCACACAGACTATCTACTATACAAAAAGCAGATAAAATTGTAGTACTTAAAAAAGGTAAAATTGTAGAGCAAGGTAAACACGACGAATTACTTGCTAAAAAAGGAGAGTACTTTAAGTTGGTTACTATGCAGAGTTTATCATAGTGCCAACTAAGTTACCTTATCTAATCCGTTTAAACAGTAATAGTTTTTTTTTAGTTTTTTATTCTTAAGAATCTGTTTATTAAATAATAAATCTTCTTTAGAATATTTTTCTTTATGAAATAAATGATAAACAATAGCTTTGTTTTTTACAGATTTACCTTTAATACCAATAGACTTAAGCCTCCATTCAATATCATTATCTTCACCTACTGCCGCTCTTTGATAATCTTCATCAAAACCATTTACTTTATAAATTGTCTTTTTAGAGATTCCCCAATTACATCCAAGCAGCCATTTTTTATCACTATTGTAAGACAAATTTAAAAATGGACTATAAACTCCAATTTTTTTCTTTTTGCTTTTTGAAAATAAAACATTAGGCAAATCTAACAGTTTTAAATTAAATGTTTTTTTAAGCTTTGATGTAAGTCTTTCTGAAAGCATCACCCTACGTCCCTTTAACATAACGTCTTCTTCAAAATTTTTTATGTAGGCTTTTATAAAATGTTTATGAGGAACACAATCTCCATCAATAAAAACCAATAAATCACCTTGAGCCAATTTAGTAGATTTATTTAGCATCATGTTTTTTCTAAACCCTACATCTTTATCTTGATTTGTGTGCTTTATTGGGAAATTATAGTCTTTTTTACAGTTTTCTAAAAAAGTAAATGTATCTTCATTATAATCATCTTCAGAAACAATGACCTCAAAATTAGTTTCACTTTGATTTTGTAAAGCTTTTAAAATTAAGTTGAGATTAATTTTATTTTTATAATAAGAAATAATTACAGATACTTTCATTTTTTATCTAAATTTTCAAACCCAATTCTTTTCCTTTTTCAATCATAAAATCATAAGATGCTTGCTTTTCATTTGGTATTTCTCCTTCTAAAATAGCCTCTTTAATAGCTTCTTTAATTTGACCTATTTCTCTACAAGGTCTTAAATTAAAAGCTTCCATAATTTCTTCACCAGTAACTGGTGGTTGAAAATTACGTACTTGATCTCTCTCCTCTACCTCTTTTATCTTGATTCTTACCAACTCAAAATTTTGGTGATAACGTTTAAATTTCTTGGGGTTTTTAGTTGTAATATCTGCCTCACACAGAGTCATTAAAGAATTGATATCATCTCCAGCATCAAAAACCAAACGTCTAACTGCAGAATCTGTAACTTCCGTTGCTAAAACAATAGGCCTAGAACTTAACATGACCATTTTCTGAACAAATTTCATTTTGTTATTCATAGGCATTTTTAAACGCTTGAATAACTTATACACCATTTTAGAACCTACAAATTCATGAGCATGAAAGGTCCAACCTACTTTTTTACTAAATTTTTTAGTTGGTGCTTTTCCGATATCATGCAATAATGCCGCCCATCTTAACCAAACATCTTCTGTATTTTCAGAAATATTATCAACCACTTCTAAAGTGTGGTAAAAATTATCTTTGTGTTTCTGCCCTTCTACTTCCTCCACTCCTTTTAGAGCCATTAACTCAGGTAATATTTGCTTTAACAAACCTGTTTGTTCTAACAATAAAAAACCAATTGATGGTTTTGGAGATGACAAAATTTTATTCAATTCGTCCACAATTCTTTCACGAGTAATAATTTTTAATCGATAAGCATTTCTAGAAATTGCATCTAAAGATTCTCTATCAATATTAAAATTTAATTGCGTAGTAAAACGAATGGCCCGCATCATTCTTAGGGGATCATCAGAATACGTAATATCTGGATTTAAAGGTGTTTTAATCACCTTACTTTTCAAGTCCTCTATTCCATTGAAAGGATCTAATAAAGCGCCAAAACTATCTTCATTTAAACTTAAAGCCAACGCATTAATCGTTAAATCTCTTCTATTTTGATCGTCTTGTAAATTACCTTCTGTAACATCAGGATTTCTACTATCTTCAGAATACGATTCTTTTCTAGCGCCAACAAATTCAACTTCTACATCATTATAACGTAACATTGCAGTTCCGTAGGTCTTAAAAACTTGTACCTTGGGTTTATTTGGCAACAGTTTAGATACTTTTTGAGCCAACTCAATACCACTACCAACCGCTACAACATCAATATCTTTAGAGTTTCCTCTTTTTAAAAAAAAATCACGGACATAACCGCCAATTACATAACTCTCTATTTGTAACTCTTTGGATGCTTTGGATATAACATTAAATATTTCTAGAGAAATGGCTTCTTTAAAGAATTGTTTATGCATGAATTTATGCTCTTAAAGTTCGAATATAAGTCACCAATCTATAAGTAATTGGTCATTTTACATTCATGTTAATTTACCGCAAATTTACTATATAAAACATGCTACACAAAAAAATGAATTACTTTTTCTTAAAATGATTCTAAGGTAATAGTTAGCAATACAATTACTATAGTAATAATCTCTCGGATAAATAATAAGTAATAAAAACAACTTAGTGATTTGTATCTATAAGTACTTTGTTTTATTCAAGTCTTTAGCAATAAATATAAATTAAAACCGATGCTAGATTCTCTCAAATATTGAAATGAACTTTATAACTGTGTATTCTAAAAATACTATCTTTGCGCTCCTATATAATACCTATGTTTCAAAAAATTCCGAGTTACATAAAATACATTTTTACAAATGTATTTTTTCTATTTATTTTCGCAGTACTTTTTAGAGGAATCTTCTACCTTCTATTTATACAAGTAGAAGATCTTGATCCACTAAAATTACAAAAAGCTATTTTCTTAGGTATACGTTTTGATTTAAAACTTGCCGTTATTGCTTTTTTCCCACTAGCGATATTACTTTTAATCACTAATTTTCGTTTTTTTGAAAGGAAAATTTATAAAAAGATAGCGAATACATATCTCGTTTTAACTTATTTGACCTTAACTTTATTTTACTTATTTGACCTTGGTTATTATGAGTATTTAGGAATTCGATTAGATGCTTCTTCACTTCGATTTTTAGGTAATTTAAAAATATCTAGTCAAGTTTTAGTTGAAAGTTACCCTATTTATAAAGGACTTATAGGGTTGATAATCTTATGTTTTATCATCTATAAATATGCTAATTTTGTATATAATATATTTTCAAAAGCACATCAAGAAATAACAAAAAAAGTAAAAGCAGTAATTATTATTCTAACCATACTCGTTTTATCTTTTGGTATCTATAACAGTATTACACACTATCCATTGCGCTGGAGTGAGGCTTTTTTCTCTAAAAACACTACCGTAAATCAATTTGCATTAAACCCTGTTTTATATTTCTTTGATAGTTTTTCATTTAGAAGTGAAGGTGCTAATATTGAAAAATTTAAAGCTTATTACCCTGTAATTGCAAAACACTTAAACTTACCAAAAGACACTATAAATTTTGCAAAGAAAGTAACTTTTAAAGAACCATATAAAGAGAAGCCAAATGTAATTTATGTAATGCTAGAATCTACAGGAACGGCAACATTGAGTCATTATGGTAATCCTTTAAACTCTAGCCCAAAAATGGATTCTATTATAAAGGAAAGTTTAAGCTTCTCTAAATTCTATGTTCATAAACCAGGTACAGCAGCAAGCGTTTTTGCTAGTGTTACGGGGTTACCAGATATAGAGGATGTAAAAACGGCTTCTAGAAACCCTATGATTATAGATCAACGTATTATTTTTGATCAGTATGAAGGGTATCAAAAACAATATTTTATAGGTGGCTCTGCAAATTGGGCGAATATAAGAGGCGTATTTCAATCGAATGTAAAAGATTTACAAATTTTTGAAGAAGGTAGTTTCGAAGAAGAAAACAGAGCTGATGTTTGGGGAATTGATGATTACGATTTATTTAAAGAGTCTGACAAAGAATTTAAAAAACTACATGAAAGCGGAAAACCTTTTGTTGCTTACATTCAAACAGCAACAAACCACATGCCTTTTACAGTACCTGACAAAAAAGAAAGTTTTAAACCTATTTTAGAGGACGAAATAGACGAAAAAACCTTGTCAAAAGGTGGTTTTAGATCTTTAGGACAATTAAACGCAATTAGATATTTAGATTTTAATGTTGCACGTTTTTTAGAAAGAGCTAAAGAAACTGGTTATTATAACAATACTATTTTTGTCTTTTTTGGCGATCATAGAGGAGGTATGAAAAAACTAAATTTCTTAAAAAATAATCAAGATGATTTAGGGATACAAGTGCATAATGTGCCGTTTTTTATTCATGCCCCAAAATATGTAAAACCTCAAGTAGTTGATAAATATGCTAAATTAATAGATGTGTTTCCTACGGCAACAAGTATCGCTAAAGTAGACTATACAAATTATACTTTAGGAAGAGACCTATTAGATAGTACCAACACAGATACTGCTGCTTTTGTCTACTTACAAAGTAAAGGAGAAAAAGGAGTTGGAATATTAAAAGATAATTTTTATTACGAGAAAACAAACATCTCTAAAAAAACGAGTTTGTACAGTTTAGATACAAATACAGTAAAAGATATTCAGTTAGAGAAGCCTGAGGTTGCGCAACAAATGGATAGCCTTTTATCGGCTTACTACTATACAACCAAATATTTATATTTTAACAACAAGAAAATACCTAAATCTACAACTGTAGACTAAATACTTAAAGCTATAATTGGACTTCAAAATAATTACTCGTATTTATTTTGAAGCCAATTTTTTATATAAATTAGTTTTTCTGAAGGACATTGGTCTAAACTCTGCATACATAAAAAGAGTTTATTTTGATTTTTCTCAGCTCTTTTAATTTTATTCTTAATAAAAAAAAGAGGTTTTTTATAGCTCTGAAAATAAACCAAATTATAATTATTTTTTTTAATTGAGGTTTTATTCTTTATCTCTAAATGATTAGCTAAACTTTGAGCGATATACTGACTATCACTTCTAAATCTTGGCTTAATATTTAAAACCTCCAACGACTGATTATCTTTATAAAAATTCTCAAAAGTCGACTTTATTAAAGGTTGAGGTGTATGATGAAATTTAAAGTATTTTTTTAAACCTAAGATTTGGGCTGCTTTTTGTTGTGCAATTTTATGCCCAACTCTTTTCTCTTTTTTTTGTTTCTTAAAAATATTTTTTATTTTTTTATATAAAACATCACTATCAAATCTTAACCAACTCCCCCTTAATACAGGTAAATCACCTATAAAAAAATCTTCTACTTTTGTTTTCTTTAGTAAAAAAAAATCATCGTTAAAATAAATAAACCTTTCTGATAAACCGGGTATTTTATATAACCTTGTTTCTATTGACCTAGAATTGAACGTTGGTAAAAAGTTTTCATGATTTTTAAATATATCTTTATGATCTATAATCTTCACTTTGGAATAAAGTGATGAATTCTTTTTTAAAAATTGAGGTGTCTGATTATCTGTAACTATATAAATATGTCTTATAAATGTAGCATACTTTAAAATAGACTTTACACAAAATTCGATTTCACCGATTTGCCCATAACGCAGATTAATTCCCTTAGGAGATAGTATAATTTTATCATCTAAATATCTTCTCATTTTGGCTTTATGTAGGGGATCATTTCCATCTACCCAAGTAATAACAGCATCAATAACAATTCCTTTAGATTCTTCCATTTAAATGCTTCTTATTATTTAATAACCATAACTTAATATACCTCGTTAACACACCATAAGCTTGTGTTTTTGCAACTAAAAAACCTGTAAAACCATCTAAAAACCCAAGGCGGATAAAATAATGAATAAAAAACCTTGCAGAGGGTTTTATCATTACATGATAAATATTCACTTTAGCTCCTCTTTCATGTAATTCTTTGGCTCTAATTGCTGCATAATGATTCATTTTAGAAATATAATGATCATAATTTCTATATGAAAAATGGTCTATTTTATGTTTAAAAAAACCAATTTCTCCATTCGCTGCAATTCTTTCATGAACAGCTCCTTTATAATTGCAATGTTCTTTTAAAAATAAACGAATTACTTTATCTCTCTGAAAACCAGAATAATTTACCTTTTTTTCGCAAAAATAGAAAGTCCTTCTTACATAAAAACCGACAAAACCATTCGGGTTTTTAACCGCTTCTAAAATTTCTTTTTTTACTTCTGGCGTAACTCTTTCATCTGCATCTAAAATATAAATCCAGTTATGTGCTGCTTGGTCAATTGCAAAGTTTTTTTGAGAAGAAAAATCATCAAACTTTCGCTTGATGATTTTTACATGTAGCTTTTCAGCTATTTCTAAAGTTTTATCTGTACTATAAGAATCTATAACAATAATTTCATCTGCAAAACTTACTGATTTAATAGCATCAGCAATATGAATTTCTTCATTTAATGTAGGTATAATTGCTGTGATTTTTGTCATAGTACCTAATTCTTAAACGGCTACATCATATTCACGTAACGCATCGTTTAAAGAAGTCTTTTTATTGGTACTTTCTTTTCTCTTTCCTATAATTAAAGCACATGGCACATTGAAATCTCCTGCTGGAAATTTCTTTGTATAACTACCAGGAATCACTACAGAACGAGCAGGAACAACCCCTTTAGTTTCTACAGGTACATCACCAGTAACATCAATAATTTTAGTACTCATTGTTAATACAACATTTGCACCTAAAACTGCTTCTTTTTCTACTCTTACACCTTCTACAACAATACATCTAGAACCAACAAAAACTCCGTCTTCTATAATTACAGGTGCCGCTTGTAATGGTTCTAAAACACCACCAATACCTACTCCACCAGAAAGATGAACGTTTTTACCAATTTGTGCACAAGAACCAACCGTAGCCCAAGTATCTACCATAGTACCTTCATCTACATACGCACCAATATTTACATAACTTGGCATTAAAATAGTACCTGGTGAAAGATAAGATCCTTTACGAGCAGACGCTCCAGGAACTACACGAACTCCCTGTGCTGCGTAATCTGTTTTTAAAGGCATTTTATCGTGGTATTCGAAAATACCAGCTTCTAAAGTTTCCATTTTTTGAATAGGGAAATATAAAACTACCGCTTTTTTTACCCATTCATTTACTTGCCAACCATCCGTTGTTGGTTCAGCAACTCTTAATTCTCCTTTATCTAATAAATCAACAACTTTTCTAATTGTGTTAATTGTATTTTCTTCTTTTAACAACTCGCGGTTTTCCCAAGCTGACTCTATGATTTCTCTAATTTCTTTCATTGTAATATGTATATTTTCGCAAATATAAATCTATCCACAAAAACGTGGACAAATATACGTTTTTTAAACAGATTATTACATCTTGTTTAAAATACAATTATCATTTATCTTAGAGAAAATACATAAGACTGTTTTGTCTTTAGAATCAAGAACTAAGGCTTGATTGTAACTATCTGACAAACAAATGTTTTTTAAATGATTGACAATAAAATTGAATTGTTTCATGCCTATGCAGGTACTAGGAGAATAAAATTGAATTTAACTAGACATTTTGGGAGTTTATATGGCATAAAACAAAAAAAACGTTAACTAATTGATAATATTTAAATTAAACAGTAGTAATTATATTATAACTTTTATTTTTGCAAAAAACATTTAATTTGGGTAAAATTCTCGCCATCGATTTTGGTAAAAAAAGAACAGGTATTGCAGTTACAGATGAACTACAAATTATTGCCTCTGGTTTAACAACCGTGAACACCGATGATTTAATTCCTTTTCTGAAAAAATATATTTCTGAAAATAAAGTAGATCTTTTTCTGGTAGGAAAACCGAAACAGATGAATAATACCGATAGTGAAAGTGAAGTTTTAATACTTCCGTTTCTAAAAAAACTAGAAAACCAAATACCTCAAATTCCACTGTTAAGAATTGATGAACGTTTTACTTCTAAAATGGCTTTTCAAACGATGATTGATGGAGGCTTAAATAAAAAGCAACGTAGAAATAAAGCTTTGGTTGATGAAATTAGTGCTACCATTATTTTACAGTCTTATTTATATAGTAAGTAATAAAACGCAAAATTGTTTGATTGTTTGCTAATGCTATTCTATTAGTTAAGCAACTTTTACAATTAAGTTTTTTCATGCAAAGAATGAGAAACTCACTTTAAACAATAGGTTCTTTTTAGATGTTTTAACCTTATTAGAGTAAAGACAAAACTGTTTAAAAAATAAAACTCAAAAAAAAATAAAATCCAATTTCAAAAAATTCGTAATTCGTAATTGTAAATTGTATTTTTGCCAATCTTAAAAATAAAGAAATGATATTACCAGTTGTAGCTTACGGAGATCCTGTTTTACGAAAAATGTCCGTAGAAATTGATGCAGATTATCCTAATTTAGAAAAATTGATTTCTAATATGAAAGAAACCATGTACAATGCTTCTGGTGTTGGTTTGGCAGCTCCTCAGATTGGTAAAGCAATCCGTTTATTTGTTATTGATGCTTCTCCTTTTGCTGAAGATGAGGATTTATCTGAAAAGGATAGAGCAGCTTTAAAGGATTTTAATAAAGTATTTATAAATGCTAAAATATTAAAGGAAGAAGGTGACGAATGGGCTTTTAACGAAGGATGTTTAAGCATTCCGGATGTTAGAGAAGATGTTTTTCGTCAGCCAGAAATTACTATTGAATATCAAGATGAAGATTTTAAAACTCATACAGAAACTTTAGACGGTTTAGCTGCAAGGGTTTTTCAACATGAATACGACCATATAGATGGAGTCTTGTTTACAGACAAACTCTCTTCCCTTAAAAAGAGGTTGATAAAAAAGAAATTAGAAAATATTTCTAAAGGGAAAGTTAATGCAGACTACAGAATGCGTTTCCCAAATGCAAAAAAAGGTAAATAACAAAAAACCATGTCTTTTTCTAGCTCAGTCACAAACTAATTGTTTTTGATTTAAGAAAACGTTTGTCTGTTCTGGAAATGACATCTAATAAAATATACAAAAATGGAATTTAACAAAATTATTGCCGTAACTGGTAAACCTGGATTATTTCAAGTAATCTCACAATCTAAAAATGCAGTAATCGCAGAATCTTTAGTAGAAAAAAAACGTGTAGCAATTAATGCTGCTCAAAACGTTAGCTTGTTAGAAAACATAGCAATTTACACGTATGAAGAAGATGTGCCTTTATTAAACATTTTTACTTCTATGTATGAAAAAACAGAAGGTAAAGAGGCTTTATCTCATAAAGAAAGTAGCAAAAATTTAATTGCATTTTTCTCTGAGGTTTTACCTGGTTATGATGAAGAAAGAGTATATGCTTCTAACATAAAAAAAGTAATTCAATGGTTTAATATTTTAGTAAAAGCTGGCATGGAATTTCCTAAAGTTGAAGAAGTATCTGCTGAAGAAACTGAAAAATAGTATTCAGTATTCAGTATTCAGTATTCAGTATTCAGTATTCAGTATTCAGTATTCAAAACTAAAAAAATGAATAGCAGAAAAGAACAATTAGCGGCTTTTAATAGATTGTTAGATATTATGGACGATCTTCGTGAGAAGTGTCCGTGGGATAAAAAACAAACTTTAGAAAGCTTACGTCATCTTACTATTGAAGAAACGTATGAATTGGCCGATGCTATTCTAGATAATGACTTACAAGAAATTAAAAAAGAATTAGGCGATGTGCTTCTGCACATCGTCTTTTATGCTAAAATTGGAAGCGAAAAAAAGGCTTTTGATATTGCTGATGTTGCCAATGCAATTTGCGACAAATTAGTACACAGACACCCACATATTTACGGAGATGTTGTTGCTGAAACAGAAGAAGAAGTAAAACGTAATTGGGAACAATTAAAATTAAAAGAAGGAAATAAATCTGTTCTAGAAGGTGTTCCTAAAAGTTTACCTGCTGTTGTAAAAGCAAGTAGAATTCAAGAAAAAGTAAAAGGTGTTGGTTTCGATTGGGAAAAACCCGAACAAGTTTGGGAAAAAGTACAAGAAGAACTTACAGAACTAAACGAAGAAGTAAAAGCAGGAAACCAAGAAAACACAGAGAAAGAGTTTGGTGATGTCTTGTTTTCTATGATTAATTACGCTCGCTTTATTGGCGTAAATCCAGAAAATGCTTTAGAAAAAACGAATAAGAAGTTTATTAATCGTTTTCAATTTCTAGAACAAGAAGCTAAAAAAGAAGGCAAGGAACTTGCTGATATGTCTTTAACTGAAATGGATGTGTATTGGGAGAAATCTAAAGAATTTTTTAAGTAAAAAAAAACTAGACTATTTTCTATATCAAGTTGATGATTACAGTCGAAACCTTAATTTACTTATTCTTCTTCGGGTAAAATTGCGATTCTAAAAACCCTAATCCATATCCTAAAAACTGGGTTAAAGAAGTTAAGATACTCAAGAAAGCTACATACAAACTCCTATTCTGCACTAAAGAATCTAAGAAGACAAGCAGAAAATAAAATCCGTAGAAATACAACAATTGGTTATAGCCCAAAATGGCTAAAATGATACTCACATCAATTCCAATTATAAACAAAGAAGGAAACCAATAGGTCGGTTTTGCAGTTGTGGGATATTTTTTATTCAAGATAGGTCTAGCTGTTCCAAAACCAAAGGTCTGTTTAAAAAATTGCTGAATAGAGCTTCTTCTTTTATGATACACAAAAGCTTTTTCTATTAACTGTGTTTCACAATCGTTTTCCCAAAGTCGGAATGTTAAATCGATATCTTCTCCGTTTTTCATTTTAGAAAAACCCTGTGTCTTTTTAAAAGCTATCTGAGACAACCCCAAGTTAAAACTTCTTGGTTGAAATTTGCCGACAGCTTGTTTTTTACCTCTAATTCCACCTGTAGTTAACACAGAAGTCATCGAGTAATTAATTGCTTTCTGTAACGAAGTAAAACTTTTATGCGCTGTATCTGGCCCACCAAAAGCATCTGTAAAATTAGTTTCTAAGGCTTTTTGTACTTCGGATAAATACTGTACTGGAACAATAACATCAGAATCCAAAATAATAAAATAATTTCCTGAAGCATTTTGCATTCCGAAATTACGGCTCGCTCCTGCCCCACTGTTTTCTTTAAAAAAGTATTTTAAATCTAATTCAGTTTTATACTTCTCAACAATTAAATCACTTTTATCAGTAGAACCATCCTCTATAATTAAAACTTCAAAATCATCAGAAAAATCTTGTTTTGTAAGACTTTCTAACAACTCCTCTATTTCATTAGGACGATTGTAAACTGGAATTATTAAGGAAAAATTGAGACTCAAATTATAAATATTTTCAACGTTTTAAATGTTAAACTAATTTAAAACAATCTTGTAAATGTAAAAAATTGAACGCTCATAAATCAAAAAAACAACAAAAAAAACAGATAGATTTAGCTTAGTATAATTGAAAATGCCATCAGAATAAAAATAAAACCACTAATTTTATTTAACCAAACATTAAAATTAGGATTACTCTGTAACTTTTGAGAAAAAAGACTCGCAAAAAAAGACAATCCTAAATACCAAACTGTACCAATAGGCGTAAATGTAAAACCTAATAAAAAAAAAGCCCTGGATTTTCTATTTCTAAAGGATTAATAAACAGTGGAAAGAAGGTAAAAAAAAACATCAATTTTATATATCTAAAAACATACGATTTATTTAGTTAGATGAGCAAATAGATTTGTTTATCCATTAGAGAAAAAACGATCAAAAAGATTATTGAATTTAGCAAATTGGTAAAATAAGAAGTAAAAGGATATTTTTTTATTTGAAAATCGTGCTTTTCAAAATAAACGCTATATTATACCCAAATAAATCAAACGTTTTTGATAGCATGGTAGAAGCCTATTTTTTGAAAAAAGATACTGCCAATGCAATTATCAACTTTAAAAAAGCGTTAGCTATTAAACCAGAAAATAAAGATTCTGAACGTTTTTTAAAGAAAATAACAAAGAAATAAATGACACTAGAAGAACTAAAATATCCGATAGGAAGAACAAATATTCCAAAAAACATCACAAATAAAAATATTGAAGATTGGGTTTCTATTTTGGAAAGATTTCCTCAAGAACTAGAATTCCTAACCAAAGACCTATCTGACAAACAATTAGACACACCGTACCGTAAGGGCGGCTGGACAATTAGACAGGTAATACATCATTGTTATGACAGTCATCATAATTCATATACGCGTTTTAAATGGGCTTTAACAGAAGACAAACCTGTTATAAAAGCCTATTATGAAGAACGTTGGGCAGAATTAGAAGATTCTAAATCTGACCCTGTATTTTTATCAATTGATGCTTTAAAAGCCTTACATTCTAAATGGGTGTATTTCTTACGTAAATTGACGGATGCACAGTTAAACAAAATATTTATTCATCCATCTGGAAATAAAGAAGTTAGTTTAAAAGAAAACATTTGTATCTATGCTTGGCATAGTAAGCACCATTTTGCACATATAGAAGAATTGATGATTCGTGAAGGTTGGAAATAAAAACGACTTATGAAAACAGCTAAAGAATATTTTGATGAATATGCAGTTAGTCATCAAAACGAAACAAACCAAGCGATACATTACATTTGTGTTCCTTTAATTTTTTTTAGTGTTATTGGTTTACTCATGAGTATACCAACAACATTTTTAGAAAACACATTAAACTTATCTAATCCTTTAATAGAAAATTGGGCTGTAATAGTTGGTCTTGTTATTTCTATTTTTTATTTGCGTTTAGGTTTTTGGTATTTTATAGAAATGTCTTTGATAATTTTAATAACAATTGCAGCCAATTTTTGGCTAAGTAATCAAGTAAACCTGCTTTTCGCATCTTTAATTATTTTTATTTTAGCTTGGATTGGCCAGTTTTATGGACATAAAGTAGAAGGTGCAAAACCATCATTCTTAAAAGATTTAGAATTTTTATTGATTGGTCCTTTATGGGTAATACAAAAATTAGGAAAGAAAAAATAAGGAATGAAAGAAGAAATTACCTTTGAAGATTTTTTAAAAGTTGATATTAGAATAGGAACTATTATTGAAGTCAATGATTTTCCTAAGGCAAGAAAACCTGCCTATCAACTAAAAATTGATTTTGGCGCATTGGGCATTAAAAAGTCTAGTGCGCAAATAACTGATTTATATACAAAAGATGATTTACTAAACAAACAAGTTTCTGTAATTGTAAATTTTAAACCTAGACAAATTGCCAACTTTATGAGTGAATGCTTAGTAATTGGTGTTTATAATACTGCAGGAGATGTGATTTTATTACAAGCCTCTAAAGAGATAAAAAACGGAGAGCAAGTTAATTAGTGGTTTAAGGTTTAAGGTTTAAGGAATTTAAAGCACCTCCACATAGAAACATAGGTTTATTTTACGCAAGAAGTACAATAGTTTCAGGTTTCAAGTTTCTTGAAATCTGTAAAACTAATTTATGTCAATGCCATAAAAATTAATTCTTCGGATTATTTAAAATGACTAAAGCTCCGATTACTCCAGGAATCCATCCGCAAAGCGTCAGTAAAAAAATAATAAAGAAAGAACCACAACCTTTATCTATCACAGAAAGTGGCGGAAAGAAAATAGCAAGTAATACCCTTATAAAACTCATTTTTATATTTAGTTGGTTACAGAAATAAGACGAACCAAAAATAAATTTGTTACAGAGAAATGCTAAAAAAATAAAGTTTAAATATGTTATTTTCTATTTATAACCTCAACAAAATCAACATTAAATAACAGAATAGACTTTATTTAAAATAAATTGTAAAAAAACTCAAAAAATATATCAATAAAAGTGACTATCTTTATAAAAACGTGTCTTAAACTATAGCATATAAAAATAAAGAATATGCTAACTAGTATTCTTAACTTTGCAAAAAACTAATCTATATTACTTATGAAAAAAATTTTATGTATTGTTTTATTTATTTCAGTAGCTATTGCATGTAAATCTACCTCTGCAGTTAGTACCAAATTAGACAATAAAACCGAACGTATTTTAAAAGGAAATTTTACAATGACTGCTGTTGACTTTCCTGGATCAGACTTTTTAAATGTAACTTCTTTTTACATAGCAGACTCTAAATGTTTTGTTGGTAGTGACTGGAGTTTTGTTTCAAATAACAACAAAGGAGAAATGGCACTTACTAGTCTAAGCACCTCTTGTAAAGAATTTAGTTCTCCAATAACTTGGTACCTAAATAAAGATGGAAAATTTGTTTTAAAAATCATTAACGACTACAAAGCAAAAGAAGTAAATAATGGTTTTGTTTTAGATATTATAAATGTAACAAAATCAAGCTTCCAATTGGTAGACCAAATTAACGTTGCAGGACAAACAAAAGATATTACTTACTCTTTTCAAAGAAAATAATTAAAAAAGAAACACAATGAAAAAATCAATAATTTATAGTTTATCAGTATTATTTATAACAGCAAGCATGCTAACCTCTTGTGAAGCTGTTAAAAATGCAAACAACACACAAAAAGGTGCTGGTATTGGTACTGCAGCAGGTGCTATTTTAGGTGCCGTAATTGGAAACAATGTTGGAAATGGTAAAAATTCTGAATTAGGCGCTGTTTTAGGTGGTGTAATTGGAGGTGTTACCGGTGGTGTAATTGGTAATAAAATGGACAAACAAGCTCGTGAAATAGAAGAAGCAATACCTGGTGCAGAAGTAGAAAGAGTTGGTGAAGGTATTATGTTAACTTTAGGTGAAAATGCCGTTAGATTTGATACTAATAAAGCTACATTATCTGTAGGAGCAAAAGCAAATTTAGAAAAATTAGTTCCTATTTTTAATAGTTACGAAAATACTAATATTGTTATTTATGGTTACACGGACAGCACTGGTAGAGTTGAATACAACCAAACTTTATCTGCAAAAAGAGCGAATTCTGTAAAAGAGTATTTAACCACTAAAGGTCTTGAAAATGCAAGATTTGAAACCAAAGGTTTAGGTGTTAATGATCCTATTGCAACAAACGAAACTGCAGAAGGAAGAAGTAAAAACAGACGTGTAGAGTTTGCTATTGTTGCCAATGAACAAATGATTCAAGAAGCACAAAAAGAAGCAGGAAACTAAATATAATCTTACTTTAATAAAAAGGCTACTCAAATGAGTGGCCTTTTTTGTTTCATCAAACTATATTTTCCCTAATTTTGCACCACATAAACAATTAAGAATGCCACGTAGAGAACGAAATAAATTTGTAAAGAAGAATCAAGTTTTAGAATTAAAAATTGAAGATTACGCTTTTGGCGGAAAAGGGATTGCAAGAATCCAGTCTGATGAAGGTAGTTTTGTTATTTTTGTTCCGAATACCTTGCCTGGTCAATTAGTAAAAGCACAAATAAGTAAGTCTAGTAAAAACTATGCAGAAGCAAAGTTGATAGATGTTTTAGAACCATCTGAAGATGAGGTAGAAGTTCCTTATCAAGACATTCCTGGTGCGCCTTATATTCAATTACCTATAGATTTACAACATCAATATAAAAAAGAAAGTACTTTAACCTTATTTAAAAAAATTGGAAAAGTAGCTAATATCGAAGATCTATTTGATGAATTTGTAACCTCTCCAAACGTATTTCATTATAGAAATAAAATGGAATATGGTTTTTCTGCTATTGGATATGATAGAGTTACAAAAAGAGATAAAGATGAGTTTACATTAGGTTTTAAAAGACGTGGTGTTTGGTGGATGGGAGATAATTTAGAAAAAGATTCTGGCTTATTTGACAAGCAATTAGAAGACAATTTAAAAAACATTCGTCAATATTGTATAGACACTGGTTTAGAGCCTTGGCATGGTCCAAAAAAGACCGGTTTCTTTAGATACTTTGTTGTAAGAAAATCTTTTAAAACAGACGAATTATTATGTAATTTGGTAACTACTTCTCCTGAATTAGAGAATTTTGATTTACAGAAATTTGCTTCTTTTCTAAAGGATATTTTTGGAGATCGTTTAGCAGGTTTATTACATACTATTAATGATGAGACGGGCGATAGAACTATTGCAACAGCGGGTAGTTTAGACTTAGTGTATGGTAAAGATAAAATTGTAGAAGAATTATTAGGTTTGAATTTTGAAATCAGCATGAAAAGCTTTTTTCAAACGAACCCTAAATGTGCCGAAAAGTTATACTCAAAAGTTGTTGAATATGTTTTAGAAGATAAAACGAAGGTAGACAATACTGTGGTAATGGATTTATTCTGCGGAACAGGAACCATCGGTCAGATTGTAGCTTCTAAAAGTGAAAACGCAAAAATTGTTGGTGTAGATATCGTGGCTTCGGCTATAGAAGATGCTGAAAAAAATGCCAAAAGAAATAATATTGATGGCCTAAAATTTTATGCAGCAGATGTTGGTAAATTCTTAGTTGCACATCCAGAATATAAAGATAAAATAAAGACAATTATTTTAGATCCTGCAAGAGCAGGAATTGCGCCAAAAACATTACAAAAAATCATTAATCTAAATGCTGATAGAATGGTGTATGTTTCTTGTAACCCAGCAACTCAAGCTAGAGATACAGAACTGTTAGCAGAAGCTGGTTATTTTATTAAAAAGATTAGTTTGGTAGATCAATTCCCACATACTAGTCATATTGAAACAGTGGTTTTGTTTGAGAAGAAATAACTAAATTTCATAAACAATATATATTAAAAATCTCAGGTTAATAATTAACCTGAGATTTTTTAGTCTACATCAACTTGAAGATAATTCTAATTATAATTCACCACAATTTCTTTTCTATCCTTATACATCCTAAAATCTTTAAAAGTTTCGTTTATATCTAACTCAACGATATTAGAATGCGTTTCAACATTTAATAAAAACTCATTTTTAATTTCAACTTTTTTTATGTTTTTTCTAGACTTTGCTAAAAAACAAATCACTTTTGTATGATGATTTTCCGATTTTATAGTTAAAACTTGAGGTGTTATTTTTTCTCCATCAAATTTCCAACTCGATGTTTTATTCAAGTATGCACTAAAATCATCTTTAGTTACTTTAATACTTTTTGAAGCATCCAACTTTAAAAAGTTGAAGGTATCAAAATCAATTTCAAGCATTAAAACATGTCCTCTTTCAACAACATTAAAAGTGGCTGAAACAGCCTCATGAAAATCATTGGTATTGCCAAAGTTTAAAAAAGATAAAAATGTAATAATTAAAATTCTCATTTTACAATTATTTTAGAAGTCCCTACTAATTGTCCATCTATTGTAATCCTTAAAAGATAGACGCCTGCACTTATAATATTCTTAAATTCTATGACACCAATACCTGAATTTTGACTAATTAACTGCCCTTTCAAAGAAAACAATTCTGCCCTGTATTTTTCTACATGGGTGGATATTACAGAAAAACTGCCATTATTAGGATTTGAATTTACGTAGAAACCTAATTCATCTAACTCAGGTTTATCAATGCTTAAAGTAGACCCACAACTTTCATCTACACTCGTTGCTGGATCATCTATTGCAAAAGGGTTGATATTCGCATTGGTGTCATCACAATCATAAGCACTCACAAAGCCATCTGAATCTGCATCAACATCATTTAAAGCACCTGCACTGCTAATAAAACTATCATTAAAATTTCCTTTCATACATCTTGATATCTGCGGAAAATCTTGAGTTACTACATAATAATATTCAAAAGTTTCTTCACCTTGAGCGGTCGTTAACGTAACCGAAGCTTCAATTCCGTTACATTCATCTAAATCTCCTTTACCTGCTATATACCCAAAATCATTAGTGTATTTTCCTGAATAAGGCCCACAAGGAGCACTAATTCCATCTCCAGGTCTTAGACCACTTTTTAATTGAAAACTAGGAAGCATTTCTTTGACATTTCCATCCTTATCAGGGCCAAATCGATATAAAATAGGGAAACCATCTGAAGCCCAACCTACTTGTAAAAGTTCTGTTGGAATTGTATTTGTTGAAGAAATACCTGGTTTTAGTACCTCTACATAGCCAAACATATTTCCATGATAATGATAACCTGAATTCGGGTTTACATGAGCAGAAGCACAATCTAAAGCAACAAAATCTCTTCCATCCCCAATATTGGTTGTAGGTTCAAATACCCAATCCCAATTATATTGTCCAGTATTTGTGTTTTCAAAAATAAATGGTGTTGCAGGAGCTGGCATCATATAAACTCCATTTAAACTGATTCCAAAATAATTAACAGGTCTTCCGTTTGTTCTAGAGATACTAGTTGTTTCTCCAGATAACTTTGGTGCTAAATCAAAATTATACACTCTATAATAAGGTTCTGGAGTTCTAGGTGAAACATAGGAAAAATTATGATTTGGATAATTGTTAGAATACACAACTCTTTGGTCTCCTTCTACATATTCGTAATAAATACTAGGGCTTGTGGGTATATCAGTACAAGCAATATAGTCATAACTCAACACATCTGTAACACCACAAGTATCATTACAGTCGTCTAAAGTAGTTTCTGCTCCATTTTTAATTCCATCACTACAAGACCAATCAGTTCTTATTATTTGAGCTTCTTGTTGCAACATTGTTTTTATTGTTTCTTGCTCAGTTGTTAAGCTTCCTATTAAATTAGTTTCTTCTTTAAAATCATCAACAATATTATAAAACTCCTCCCCTCCATTTTCATCTTCAATTAACTTATAAGTAGCATTTCTAGTAGCCCAAGATTCTGTACCATTACTTTCATAATCCGTATAATTTATCTGTCTTCCTATTTGGTTTTCAAATATCAATGCAGGTTTTAAACTTAAACTATTCTCAGTTCCTCCGTTTAATTGCAGACCAGCTAACTCTAAAATTGTAGCATGTAAATCGGTTGTTTGCACAAGGCTTGCTTCTACTTCATTTACTCTTTCTACAGACTTCCCTGTAATAATCATAGGTACTCGAATTCCGCCTTCATATAAAGAAGACTTTACATGTCCATTGGGAAAATAATTATTTGCCTTCCCTGGAGTACCATTATCTCCAATAAAAATAATAACTGTATTTTCTAACGTCTCTTCATCCATACTTTTAAGAAGTCTATCAATTTCATAATCCAAAGACTCAACCATTGCTAAATAGGTAGTTCTATCATCTGTAGGCGAAGTTGTATACGTACCTTCTGGTGGTGTTTGAAAAGGAATATGTGGAGCAATATGCGCTAACCATAAAAACCATGGTTTCGTTTGATTGTCTATCCAGGATATTGCACTATTGGTTAAATGCGTCGTAATATATTCGTTTACTTGCTCTTCTTGTCCGTCTGAATTTAATTTTGTCCAATTATAATAATCATCAACCTGACTCGTAAATACGCCTTCATAAAAAGGTACTCCAGAATCTTCTGGATGACTGTAATTAGCACTACTATTTCCACCAATATGCCATTTACCAATAAGCCCCATACTATAATCTGTACTACTTTGTTCTTTTATTTTGGTAAATAAAGAAGTATGGCTGGCATCTAAAATTAAAGGGGGGCTCATCACTCCTGTTTTAATTCCGAATTTCCCACTCATAATTGCGGCACGAGTTGGCGAACATTGTGGTGCTGCCCAAACATTGGTAAAAGACACGCCTTTTTTTCTAAATGAGTCTAAAGTTGGTGTAACAGGTAAGTCTTCACTAACTCCAAATCCAGAAACAGCATCTATTCCTAAATCATCTGCAATTATTAATAATATGTTTGGTGATTGTTGTTGACTATAAATTGTTGTTTTGAAAAAAAACACTAATAGAATGGTTTTTAATATTCTCATATATTAATTGTTGTAGTTGATTAGAAAGTTGTAGTTGATTAGAAATAGTAATTAAAACTTATAAAATCACATTTCTAAATTTTAGACCAATTATTTTGAAAATGGTTTAATTGATCTTTTTTTTAGAGTTTGATAATAATGTAACGTTTTTAAAAACATCAATCTCTAAATAAAAAAAAGAATCCAAAGTTCTTACAAGAGAAAAGGGACAAAAGAAAAAACTTGACTATCACAATTACCTCTAGTTTTACTACAAAAATGTTAAATCCGTTCATAATTTCTAAAGAATTAAAGCTTATTTATGAAAATCAAACTATTTTAGCATCTTATAAAATCACAAATAATTATCTTTCGTTTTAAAATTCATTTTTTATGTACAAAACGAAATTATAATGAACCTTTTTATTAACATAAATCCTTTTTCACTATGAAAAAACTAACAGATTTCGAAATCAATAGAAAATTAGAAAAATTACAAGATTGGGATTATTATGACGATGCTTTGCATACAGATTTTGAGTTCGATAACTTTAAAGATTGTATGTCTGCAATGAATAGAATTGCATTTGAGTGTGAAGCTTTAAACCATCATCCAGAATGGACAAACATCTATAATACTTTAGATATTAAGTTGACCACACATGATGTAGATGGTGTTACAAAACTAGACTTTAAATTGGCTAAAGCCATCAATAAAATTGTAGAAGTTGAAGAATAGTATCTATAAAATAACAGTTATTTTAGTAATTGGTTTGCTTATAAACACCTCTTGTACTAAAGATGATTTCTGTCTACAAAACCCTGTTACTCCTAATTTGGTATTGCGTTTTTATGATGACACGAATAAGGAGTCTACAAAAGATGTGAGTACTTTATATGTTTGGGCAGAAGGGAAAGATACCATCGCAGATTTTAATGGTACTAGTTTAGACTCTATTTATATTCCTTTAAATAGTTTAACAACAGAAACAGTTTATAAACTTTCTAACGGAACAGATGTAGATACTTTTACCATAACTTATACTCCAAAAGAAGAATATGTATCTCGTTCTTGTGGATATAAAATTACTTTTAATGATGTTACTTTTTTTTCTGATAATACTTGGATAAAAGAATTTACACCATCAACATTAACAACACTAGACAATCAAAACACAGCACATGTACAAATATTTCATTAGCATCTGTTTCCTTTTTGTTTTTGTTAATGGGCAATCTCAAGAACAGAAAAAGGACACACTTATAAATGCTGAAAAAGATTCTATTGTCTATAAATCTAAATATGGATTAAGAGTTGGTGTGGACATTAGCAAACCCATTTTGGCACAATTTAATAGTTCTTATTCTGGATTAGAAATTGTAGGAGATTATAGAATTAAAAAAAACTTATACCTTGCTGCAGAAGTTGGTTTTGAAGAAGAAACAACTACTGAAGACTACACAAACTCTACCGTAAAAGGAAGTTATATAAGACTTGGTGTTAACTATAATGTCTACCAAAATTGGTTAGACATGAACAATGAAATCTTTATAGGAGCTCGTTATGGTTTTAGTATTTTCGATCAAACTTTAAACACTTACACACCCAACGTTAATTCAGTATATTTCCCTGCAGACGAAATAACCTCATCTGTATCGGCTACAGATTTAAATGTACATTGGACAGAGTTTATAATAGGTTTAAAAGTAGAAACCTTTAAAAACTTCTTTGTTTCTTTTAGCGGTTCTTACAAGATTGCTCTGAGTGTAAAAGAACCAGATAATTTTGAAACTCTTTACGCACCCGGCTTTAATAGAGTCTTTGATAGTGGTACAGGTTTCGGTTTTAACTACACACTTACGTACTTAATTCCTTTTAAGAAAAAGTAATTTTATTACAACTTAGTATTTTTTAGTAACTTTATCATCCTTATTTTTTAAACAAAACATCATGAATAAAATTCCTAGTGTAAATTTAGCAGACTTTTTATCTTCGGATAAAAACAAAAAACAACAATTTATTGATGAAATTGGTCATGCTTACGAAAACATAGGTTTTGTAGCTTTAAAAGGTCATTTTTTAGATGACAAATTAGTAGAAAGCTTATATACAGAAATTAAAAACTTTTTTGATTTACCTATAGAAACCAAAGAAAAATATGAAATTCCAGGTATTGGAGGACAACGTGGTTATGTTTCTTTTGGAAAAGAATCTGCGAAAGGAAAAAAAGAAGGAGATTTAAAAGAATTTTGGCATTTTGGTCAGTATGTAGACGCAGCTTCTAAATACGCTAAAGAATATCCAGATAATGTAACTGTAAACGAATTGGCTAACTTTAACGCAGTTGGTAAAGAAACGTATCAAATGTTAGAAAAAACAGCTAAATATGTTTTACGTTCTTTAGCCTTGCATTTAGGTTTAGAAGAAACGTATTTTGACAATTATATTAAAGACGGAAACAGTATTCTACGCCCAATCCATTACCCACCAATACAAACAGAACCTAAAGGAGCAGAAAGAGCTGCAGCCCACGGAGATATTAATTTAATTACCTTATTAATGGGGGCACAAGGTAAAGGATTACAAGTGCAAAACCATAAAGGAGATTGGATTGATGCGATGGCCGAACCAGACGAATTAATGATTAATGTTGGAGACATGTTATCTCGTCATAGTAATAACAAACTAAAATCGACCATTCACAGAGTTGTAAATCCACCAAAAGAAATGTGGGGAACATCACGCTATTCAATTCCATTTTTTATGCATCCTGTTTCTGATATGAAATTAGATGTTTTAGAAAACTGTATCGATGAAAACAACCCTAAACAATTTGAAGATATCACTGCGGGTGAATTTTTAGACGAAAGATTAAGAGAATTAGGATTAAAGAAATAATTTGCAGTTTTCAGTCTTCAGTTGGCAGTAACAAGTTAACTGAAGACTGAGAACTAAAGACTGAAGACTGAGAAAACATGGATTTCAAAGATCAATTAAAAAATTTATTTCCAGAGCATAAGGAAACTGTAGAACCTGTAAAAGAAAAATCGGATATTTGGTTACAAGACGATCCGATTATTTGCAAATACGAAAAACGTAAAGGAAAGCCAATTACTATTTTAGAAGGCTATACAGGTGCAACATCAGACTTTAAAAAACTTGCAAAAGAGATTAAAACCAAACTATCTGTTGGCGGTAGTTTTAAAGATGATAAAATTATTATTCAAGGTGACTTTAGAGATCAAATAATGACCATGCTAAAAGATAAAGGCTTTAAAGTGAAGCGAGTTGGTGGATAAAATTTAGTACTCTTACAATAAATAATTCCTGTAAACGTTATTAATAAATTATGAACTCGTCTATACTACATATTACAAATGGAGATAGTACTACAAACTATCTAAAAAAACTTCATTTCTCTGGAAGTTTTATTACTTGGAGAGAAATGTTATGTGAAGGAAAAACTACTGTAGATGTTGGCAGTGAAACTTTTTGGAAAAACAGGTTCGACTTTTTAAAAACTTCCTACAATATTAGCAAAAGGAAATTTATAGACTTTACTTTAAAAGAATATAGAACCCTTTGTAGTAAGAAGGAATCTAAAGAAATAGTCTTATGGTTTGATCACGACTTGTTCTGTCAAATTAATATGATTGCCGTTATTAGTTGGTTAAAAACCTATAGAAGTGGCTATCATATTTCTTTAGTAACTAATGGTAAAATAAAAGGAAATAAGAAACTAAAGAGTTTGTCTGATCTTACTGAAAATCAAATTCAGCAACATTATAAAAACAGAATAGATTTATCTCAAGATGATATTGAGTACGCAGACTATATTTGGCAACTATACTGCTCAGACAGTCCGCTTAGATTAGAAACGGTCTACAAATTCAATCCTATGTCTCCTTTTACTTATCTAGTAGAAGCTTTAGAAGCACACTTACAAAGATTTCCTTCCATTAAAAATGGATTAAATAAAGTTGAAAATACTATTTTAGAAACTGCAAACACACAACAATTTTCTTCTAAAAATCAATTAGTACAGCAATTACTAAAAACACAAACTGTTTATGGTTTGGGAGATTTACAGTACGAACATCATATAGAACAACTTCAAAAATTATTTACCTCTTTCGATCCGGTAAAATTATCTAGAAAAGGAAAAAAAGTATTAGAAAACCAGCTAAATTTTTATGGCGAACTTCGCAATGAAAATTCGTATCTTGGTGGAGCAAAAAAATATAGTTTTCTTTACAATCATCAATCAGAAAAACTATTACAAATTACATCTTAAATGTCTATAAAACAATCTGAACTTATCTTAAATCCGGATGGAAGTATTTATCATCTAAATTTAAGACCAGAACATATTGCCACAAATATAATTTTTGTTGGCGATCAAGATAGAGTCGATAAAATCTCAAAACATTTTGATTCTATCGAGTTTACTACTCAAAAACGCGAATTTAAAACAACTACTGGTACTTACAAGAACAAACAATTTTCAGTTATCTCTACCGGAATCGGTCCAGATAATATAGATATTGTTTTAAATGAATTGGATGCACTTGTAAATATCGATCTTAAAACAAGAAAACCTAAAGAGAATTTAACATCTTTAAATATTGTAAGAATAGGAACTTCAGGTTCTTTACAGGATGATATTCCGGTTGATTCTTTTGTAATTGGTTCTCACGGGTTAGATTTAAATGGGTTGCTTCACTCCTATCAAATTGATGCTATTTCTAATCCAGAAATTGAAGATGCTTTTGTAAAGCATACCAATTGGAGTGCTAAAAAGTCATATCCTATTGTTATTGAAAATAGTAAAGAATTAGAAGACAGATTAAAATCTGATAAAACGCATCAAGGTATTACAGCTACTGCTGGAGGTTTTTACGGGCCTCAGGGTAGAATTTTACGTTTAGCGATACAAGACAATGAACTAAACCATAAAATTGATAGTTTTAGTTTTAACCAACATAGAATTACCAATTTAGAAATGGAAACCTCAGCTATTTATGGTTTATCTAAACTTTTAGGTCACAAAGCTTGTTCTATTAATGCAATTATAGCTAATAGAGCCAATGGATCTTTTAGTGAAAACCCAGGAAAAGTAGTTGCCGATTTAATAGAATATACACTTGAAAAATTAGTTAAGTAGATGACAAACCTTACAATTGGCGGAGTTCCAGAACATTTTAATTATCCTTGGTATTTAACTTTAAAAAACAAAGAATACAAAAAACACAACATCAATCTACGTTGGCAAGATTTCCCTGGCGGAACAGGCGCCATGTGTAAAGCTTTACGTGCTGGTGATGTAGATATTGCTATTGTTTTAACCGAAGGAATTATTAAAGATATTGCAGACGGAAACCCTTCTAAGATTGTACAGACATTTGTAAAATCTCCATTAATTTGGGGAATTCATGTAGGCGCAAAATCATCTTTTAAAAATATTGAAGACTTAGAGCATGCAACCATTGCCATTAGTAGATTTGGTTCTGGTTCTCATTTAATGGCTATCGTAAACGCATACAACCAAGGTTGGGATATTGCAAATTTAAAATTTAAAGTAATTGGTAATTTACAAGGTGGAATTGATGCTTTAACCAACGGAGAAGCAGACTATTTTATGTGGGAACATTTTACCACAAAACCCTTAGTAGACAATGGTACTTTTAGGTTAATTGACGACTGCCCCACTCCTTGGCCATGTTTTGTAATTGCAGTTAGAGATGAAGTTTTAGAAAATAATTTTGAAGAAGTTAAAAAAGTTTTAGACATTATTAATGGCAAAACAAAAGACTTTAAAAAAATTGATGCTATTGATAAAATTCTGGCAGCTAGGTACGAGCAGCAATTAGAAGACATCCAGCAATGGTTAAAAATTACTGAATGGAATGACGGAAAACCTATTTCTAAAAATAAAATTACACGCATACAAAATAAAATGGTACAGTTTAACGTTATTGAAGAGAAGAAAAATTCGAGCAATTTCATAAAAAATATGTACATTTAGCACGAAAAACCATTATCTATGAAAAAAGTAATATTTATTGCAGTTTGTATTTTAGGAATCCTTTGTTTTTCTTCTTGTAGAAGTACCTCAAAATCTTGCGGTTTAGCAGATAACACCACAACTATTCAAACAACCTTAAAGCAAGTAGATTTAACTTAAAATCTAATTGTTTCTTAATTTCAAATTCAATGAATCCGCGTTTACTGCGGATTTTTTTTACTCTAAACCGCTACGCCTCTTAATAGTTAGCTAACTATTCGTAAACTTTTTCATAAAGTTTATCTTACCTTTTTTTCATTTTTATTTTACGTTTACAACACATTCTCTTTTTATGTTTGAAAGAACTTAGAAATAAGATAATTGTTTACATATATTTAGAAAATCATTTTCTTCATAAACTTGTTTACACAAGAAACAATTCTTTTTCTTTTTATGAAACAAAATGAAAAAACAAAAAAAACGAAAGTTAGATTATGTTGTAATTTCAGATGTACATTTAGGTACTTATGGTTGTAGAGCAAAAGAATTATTAAATTACTTAAAAACAATTCAGCCAAAAGTTCTTATTCTTAATGGTGACATTATAGACATATGGCAATTTAACAAACGTTATTTCCCAAAGTCTCATATGAATGTAATTAAACACATTACTTCTCTCCTTTCTAAAGGAACAACCATTTATTACATTACCGGAAACCATGATGAAATGCTTCGAAAATTTAAAGGTTTTCAATTAGGAAACTTTAAAATTTTAAACAAACTCGTTTTAAACATTGATGATAAAAAAGCATGGATTTTTCATGGAGATGTTTTTGATATCACCATGAAACATTCTAAGTGGTTAGCAAAATTAGGCGGAAAAGGCTACGATTTTTTAATTCTAATAAACACCTTTATAAATTGGATTAGTAAACTCTTTGGTTACGGAAAGTTATCACTTTCTAAAAAGATAAAAAACAGTGTAAAAAGTGCCGTTAAGTTTATTGACAATTTTGAAAAAACAGCTTCAGACATTGCCATTGAAAATGAGTATAACTATGTAATATGCGGACATATTCATCAACCAGAAATTAGAGAAATTGAAAACCAAAAAGGAAAAACAACCTATCTAAACTCTGGAGATTGGATTGAAAATTTAACGGCTTTAGAATACAAAAATCGCAAATGGAGTTTATATGAATACGCAAATGATGAAATAGCTCAAAACACCGACAAGAAACTTAGTAAAAATGAGCTAAAGAATGCAAATAAAGAAGAAAAGAACAATTTTCTTTTTGAAGAGTTACTGAAAGAATTTGATATTCAAAAACCCTTAAAATAATTAATCATGAAAATATTATATGCCATTCAGGGTACAGGAAACGGCCATATCACTAGAGCTAAAGAAATTATACCAATTCTTCAAGAAAAAGGAGATTTAGATATTTTAATTAGTGGAAATGAGAGTAATTTAGATATGGGTTTCGACATAAAATACAAACTCCATGGCTTAAATTTCACTTTCGGGAAAAAAGGAGGTATTGACTTTTGGGAAAGCTACAAAAAAATGAAATTAACTCGTTTTTATAATGAAATTAAAAACTTTCCCATAAAAAAGTACAACTTAATAGTTAACGATTTTGAGCCTGTTTCTGCTTGGGCCGCAAAGATAAATAATATAAACATTGTATCTTTAAGTCACCAAAACGCAGTTTTAGATATTGCTTCTCCAAAATATGGAAAACACAAAATAGAAAAACTAATTTTAAAACACTACGCACCTGCAAGTCTTCGGTTTGGTTTTCATTTTAAACCTTATAGTTCTGCTATTTTTACACCGATTATAAGAAAAAGTATTCGAGCTAAAAAAATAAGCAACAAAGGGCATATAACAGTTTATTTACCATCTTATAATGTGGCTAAAATTGTAGAGGTCTTATCTAAAATACCTATTATAAAATGGCATATTTTTTCTAAGGAAAATAAACGTTTAATCTTTAAAAAAAACATTACCATTTACCCAATTAACGAATTCGATTTTATAAAAAGTATGGCTTCTTCTGCAGGAGTTCTTTGTGGGGCAGGTTTTGAGACACCTTCTGAAGCTTTATTTTTAAAGAAAAAGTTAATGGTAATTCCTATGAAAAATCAATATGAACAACAATGTAATGCTTTAGCACTAAAAAAAATGGGGGTTTCTGTATTAAAAAAATTAAATAAAAAACAAGTTCTTAAAATAGCCAAATGGATTCAGAGTGATGTTTTTATCCCAGTAGATTACCCAGACACAACAGAAGACATTTTAGATGCTATTTTATTACCTTATGAAAACCAAACTGCTTTCCCTACCATTCTATCGTAGGTTTATCTAAGTTCTTTAAAATGGCATTAGTTTTAGAGAAATGTTTGCAACCAAACCAACCTCTCCAAGCGCCTAAAGGAGACGGATGTGGAGCGGTAAAAATAGTATGTTTTTCTAAATTTATTAATTTTATTTTACTCTCTGCAAATTTACCCCAAAGTAAAAAAACAACGTTTTCTTTTTCTTCAGAAATGCTTTTAATAACAGCATCTGTAAAGTCTTCCCATCCTTTTTTCTGATGACTTCCGGCCTCATGTGCTCTTACCGTTAAAGTCGCATTTAATAATAAAACACCTTGTTTTGCCCATTTTTCTAGATTCCCACTTTGTGGAATTTCTTGGTCTAAATCTGTTGCAATTTCTTTAAAAATATTTTTTAATGAAGGTGGTTGTTTCATTCCGTCTTTTACAGAAAAACACAATCCGTTTGCCTGTCCTTCATCATGATAAGGATCTTGCCCAATAATAACTACTTTTAAATCATCTAAAGAACAAAAGTTAAACGCAGCAAAAATATCTTCTTGCTTCGGAAAACATTGGTGATTTTCATATTCTAATGTTACAAAATTTGTTAATTCTTTAAAGTAAGGTTTATGAAATTCTGATTCTAAAAGAGGTTGCCAACTTTTGGTAAGTATTGTATTCATAACAACAAAAATACTTCTTTTATTAGAATAAACTAAATAGACGCTTCCTTTAACCAACCCCTTATTTACTCTAATGCACTATCAGAAACAACTCAAAAACGCTTAGCTTTATACGTCTTTTAACTATTAAAAAACAATGTTTTACCTCTTTTACTCCGCTAAAAACAAGTCTTAACTTAAAAAAAATCAACTTTATGAAACTAAAACTACTTTCTCTTACTTTTTTGTTTATTTCTAGTACAATTTTTAGCCAGATTGTAAATATCCCAGATACTGAATTTAAACAAGCTCTTCTAAACTACTCACCAAGTATAGATACTAATAATGATAATGAAATACAGGTATCCGAAGCCGCTGCTGTTACGGAATTAATTATTTCTGGCTATCAAGGTTTTGAAATTATGGGGTTTTTAGAAGGCGGTCTTTCAGATTTTACAGGAATAGAAGCTTTTGTTAATTTAACCTCTTTAACATGTAGTAATAATGATTTAACTAGTTTAGACCTATCTGCATTATCTCATCTAACATATTTGGATTGTGCTTCAAATATTAATTATAATGATTTTAGTGGAATGTCCATAGGTATTTCAACACTTATACTTCCGAATACAGGAACATTAACAACATTAAATACTTCTTATAATAACTTATCTACCTTAGACCTTTCTAATCAAACGGCATTAACATCTGTAATCACAAATAATAATGTATTAACAAATTTAAGCATAACAAATACACCTCTATTAGAAAGTTTAAAATGTGAATATAATCAACTTACATCATTAAACACCTCATCCTCTTTAGCCTTAACGAACCTAGAATGTTTTCAAAATCAGATTACAAGTTTAGATGCTACAAACAACACCTCCCTAATCACCTTAAAAAGTTATAACAATAACTTAACTAGTTTAACACTACCTTCTTCTAATACATTAACTCATTTACATTCTTGGAGTAATAGTATTACCAGTTTAAATGCTTCTATTTCCACAGGTTTAATAGAAATCTCTGTATATTCTAATTCTTTAACTAATTTATCAGTACCTGCTAGTACTACTTTAACAAAACTGTCATGTAATCAAAATAACTTAACAACTTTAGATACATCCATGGCTACAGGCTTAGTTACTTTAAACACCTCTAACAACGCATTAACAAGTTTAACTTTACCAGTATCATCATCTTTAAAAACTTTAAACTGCAGCATTAATCAATTAGCAACTTTAGATACCTCCGTATCAACTGGACTAACCTCTATAAACGCTGCCAATAATTTATTAACAAGTTTAACCTTACCTTCTACAGCTACTTTAGTAACATTAATATGTAGCAATAACCAATTAACAACGTTAGACACAAGTTTAAACACAGGGTTAATTACTATAATTTGTAGTGATAACGCTATAAATTCTTTAGACGTAAGCTTAAATACAAGCTTGTCTAACCTTTCTTGTAGTAACAATAACTTAACAACCATAAATACATTATCTAACACTTCTTTATCTACCCTTGGTTGTAATGGAAATCAAATAACAAGTTTAGATACTACAACAAGTACAACATTAAATAATCTATATTGTACAGGTAACCTTTTAACAGATTTAGATTTATCAAGTTTTACAAATTTAAATGCTTTACACTGTAACTCTAATCCTAATTTAAGCAGTTTAAATCTTAAAAATGGAAATACATCTAGCATTTCTAGTAATAATTTAGTGGCAAATAACAATCCAAATTTATTTTCTATTTGTGTTGATGATGCTACCGTTGCTGCAGGAATCTATGCAAACATAGATTCGCAAACCAACTTTACAGAATATTGTTCTTTTGTGCCTGTAAATTCTAATACAATAACTGGTACAGTATCTTTTGATTTTAATAATGATGGTTGTGATGCTGCAGATACAAAATCTGTAAATACTAGAATTAACAGTACAAGTACCAATGTTAGTGCGGCTGCTTTTAGTGCTGTAGATGGCACCTACACAATTTATATTAATGACACTTCTGTAACAACTGAATTAATACCAAACTTCCCTTCATATTTTACAGCAACTCCAACTACACAAACCACCAATTTTACGGGTTCTGGAAACACAGAAACTATCGATTTTTGTATTACAGCAAATACTCAAATAGACGACGTAGAAATATATTCTTTTACAACATCGGAATCTAGACCAGGTTTTGATACGCAATTAAGAGTGTTCTACAGAAATAATGGTTCTACAATTATTCCGTCCGGAGCGGTTACTTTAAATTTTAATGAAAATCAAGAAACATTTAATAATGCGAGTACCACTCCAGACACTCAAACAAGTAATTCTTTAACTTGGAATTATACAAACCTTCTACCTTTTCAAGAAAGTTATATTGACGTCTACTTTACAATAAATACACCTACAGACCCTATAAACCCGGTAAATGGAGGAGATACAATTACCTACACCACCTCTATTACACCTTTAACAGGTGATGCAACACCAACAGATAACACTCATATTTTTTCTGATATTATTGTAAATGCTTACGACCCCAATGATGTGGTTTGTTTTGAAGGTGATAAAATTAGTACCTCACAAGTACCAGATGATTTAACGTATAGAGTTCGTTTTCAAAATACAGGTACCGCATCTGCAATAAATATTGTAGTAAAAGACATTATTGATGCAGGTTTAGACATGGCTACTTTTCAACCAATTGCAGCTAGTCATTCTTACAGAACTGCAATTACCAACTCAAATAAAGTAGAATTTATTTTTGAAAACATACAATTGGCAGATAGTACCAGTAATGAACCTGCTAGTCATGGTTGGTTATTTTATAAAATAAAACCAAAAAGCA
Organism: Polaribacter sp. R2A056_3_33; assembly: GCF_019278485.1. Classification (NCBI taxonomy): domain Bacteria; kingdom Pseudomonadati; phylum Bacteroidota; class Flavobacteriia; order Flavobacteriales; family Flavobacteriaceae; genus Polaribacter; species Polaribacter sp. R2A056_3_33. The sequence continues at coordinate 2,986,163 of NZ_CP058984.1, read as the reverse complement.
CTGCAGTTATTGGTGATACTTTTAATACCACTGCAAATATTTATTTCGATTATAATGCGCCTGTAATAACAAATACATACAATACTACAGTTTCTCTAGAAACTACGATTCCTGATAACAATTTTGAAATGGCATTAATAAATGCTGGTTTAGATAAAGGAACTCCAGATAGCAAAGTGTTTACAGACAATATAAATATTATATCTAATTTAGATATTTCCAGTAAAAATATTTCAGACTTAACGGGTATAAACGATTTTACAGCCTTAACTACTTTAAATGTTAGCTATAATAACCTTACAAATTTAGATGTAAGTGCACATACTTTATTAACCTCTTTAGATATACAGTCTAATGCGCTAACTTCTTTAAATGTAAAAAACGGAAATAACGCTCTTTTTACACTCTTTAATGCAATTAACAATCCCAGTTTAACTTGTATAGAGGTTGATAATGCTACTTGGAGTGCAGACAATTGGACAAATATTGATACAACATCAAACTTTGTGAATAATCAGGCTGAATGTACTGCATTAAGTACTGATGTATATAATACTCTTGAGTTTTCTTTATATCCAAACCCAACTAACGGAAAAATGAATATTATCACTTTAGAGAAGTCTGAATTATTCATTTACTCGATTACTGGAAAAGAAATTAAAAAAAGAGACGTAAACATCGGTAAGAATATAATTTCTAATTTAAATTTATCAAAAGGGATTTACTTCTTTAAACTGATAAGCAAAGAAAAATCATCTACTAAAAAAGTGATTGTAAATTAATCACTCTCTAAAACATCCTTGAAAAAGAGAAATTAGATTTTCAATATTAAAACTCCATATTCTTTAAAAAATCATATGGAGTTTTTCTTTCCTTTAATGAAAACCAACTTATCTTAAATGAGCTCATCATTTATACAAATAACACCTTATAAAAGACTTAAAAATAAATACTTTGATGCATCTCTGGTCATGTAGTCGAATTATTAACTAAAGTAATTGGTAGAAATACTAGATTAAAAAACTGTAAAAATGTATCCAAAGCTATTAGAATATCAAAACATTACTATTTATACGTATGCAATTTGTATTGTTTTTGGTACACTATTAGCCATTTTATATACAAAATGGCAAACTAAAAAAAGACTAAATCTCGTTTTACCAAACATCTTTTTTTATTTAATTTTTATTGCTGGTTATGTTGGTGGAAAATTATTTTTATTCTTTGAAAGACCTATTTATTACATACAAAACCCAAAAAATATATTCAGTATTTTTTCTGGTGGATTTGTTTTTTATGGTTCTTTTATTTGCATAATATTATTTACTTTTTGGTATTTAAAAAAACATGAAATAACCATTTTACCTTTAATGGATATTCTAGCTATTACCACAACCATTGTACATGCAATTGGTAGAATGGGTTGCTTTTTTGCAGGTTGTTGTTATGGAAAACCAACAAATTCTATTCTCGGAATTAGTTTTCCAAGTACAAATTCGGTAACCGTCCATCCTACTCAATTATACGAAGTATTTTCTATTCTAATAATTATGAGCTTGCTTTTTATTATCAGAAAAAACAAGAAATTTGATGGACAAGTATTTCTTTCATACATCATATTATATGGAATTGCAAGAAGTCTGTTAGAGCTTTTTAGAGGAGATTCAAGAGGTTTTATTATACAAGATTACCTTTCACATTCTCAATTTATTGCATTTATTTTTATAAGTATAACAACTTATTTATATCTCAAATTAAAATCAAAAACAATAACACTTTAAAACTAAAATCATGAAAAAATTATTAAAAAACACATTACCTTTTGTATTATTAATTACTGCTGTACTTATCATTGGTGCTGGTTGTGGTGATGGACTTTCACCAACACCTTCAGGTGATATTTGTGATAATGCCGACACTACAATAGAAACTGCATTATCTGATTTAAGTAATAAATCTATGGATTTACAGGTACATGAATATGTATTTACAACTAGTGAGCCAGGTAGTATTTGTGCTATAGGTTATCAAAGTTTTGCACAAACTACACCATACGCTGTAGATAATAGTGCTGTGAGTTATGAAATAGAAATTGTAGGTGGACCAACCATTAGTAGTACCTTTTCTAATTCGAGTATAGAATATATTTCTCTTACAACTCCTTATGAAATTGTACCAGGTGTAAATTATACAATTAAAAGAACTGGTGGCGATGGTTTAAATACTTCTAATGGTCATACTGCAGCTGTTACATTTCCTTTTACTAGTAGCAACTTTACTTTTGTGAGCTCTAATTTTGTAGATACTGGAAGTAATGGAGGTGGTCCTGTTGCTAATAATGGTATACCTAAAATTTATTTCACCTTTACTACGGACTAATTTTTTTAATTAAATAAACGGGGGTTAATTCTAACACTCGTTTATTAGTACTATTATAAATGGCAATAATACTAACTTACCTAAAAAAACATTTTTCTGAAGATTATAAAATTACTACCTATTTACTATTTTTCTTATTTTTAGGAATTATAATTTACCTAAATCATACCACAAATATTCCTACATTATTTTTTAGACAGCATCATGATTCAACTTATATATATGGGTATTACTTTTTATTTTTTGGTTTTGCATACTATTCAACAATTGCAATAATTGCAACCACAAAGACCGATTTTGGTTTTCTTAAAAAATCATCCTTTTGGATTACAAGTTTATTTGCAATTCTATTGGTTAGTATTCGGTTTGGATTTTTAGATCATTACAGTTGGATTCAAGAAAATATAGCGCCTAAAAAAGTAGGTTTTTATACAAAGGTAATTGCTAGAACTATTCGCTTTATAATGTTTTCAATCGGAATTATTGTTTTCTATAAATTGATTGAAAAACACAATGAAAATTTTTATGGTTTTTCATTTAAAAAAGTGAAATGGAAACCATATTTATTGTTACTATTAATTGCTTTTCCTTTTATTGTTTTTGCATCTTATCAACCAAGTTTTTTAAGGCAATATCCTTCAATTGGAAATACAGGAACTTTTATAAATAAATGGTTTGCTTTAGTAATATACGAGCCAATATATTTATTAGATTTTATTTCTATTGAATGGTTTTTTAGAGGTTTTTTAATATTAGGAATGGTAAAAAACTTAGGATCTAAAGCAATTCTACCAATGGTAGCCTTGTATGTTTTTTTTCATATAGGCAAACCTACCGGAGAAATTATAGGTTCTGCTTTTGGTGGTTATGTATTAGGCGTAATTTCTATGTATAGCAAATCTATAATAGGCGGAATCGTAATTCATATAGGTGTCGCACTTCTAATGGATGCAATGGCTATACTTCAAAACATTGATCGTTTTTTTTAAATATATTAAAAAGAATATTCTTTATAGAACATACTATAATGATAAGAAATCCCTTATAAATAACGAAAAGGATAATTGTATCTTTGATAAACAAAAATAAAACTTGAAATTTTTAAAACTACATATCACTTTATTTATAATTATGTTATGGAGTTTTTCCTATTCTCAACAGTACACAAATATTACTGTAAAGGATGGCTTACCTAGCAATCATATTTATAAAATTGTACAAGATGCTTATGGTTTTATTTGGTTTGCTACAGACAAAGGGTTAGTAAAATACAATGGTAACACCTTAAAAAATTTTACGACAAGAAAAGGTTTGTCTACCAATGATATATGGGGAATTCATCCAACACCAGATGGTAATTTATGGTATTTATCTAAAACATCTAAATTAGGCTATATAAAAAATGATAGTGTTTATGCTTTTGAAAGTGAAGTCAAAAATGAAATATTTACACCGAATTATACCAGTCAAATAGACAACCAAGTTATACTAACCAGCAATTCTAGATCACATGAATTAATCAATAATAAATGGAAATTAGTATTAAAAAAAACTTCCTTAAAAAAGTTAACACCTGTATATATTAAACACCCAACTATTTCTTGTTATGAGACTAGTACTAATTTAGATACTATAAAATTAACCTACAAAAACGGAAATATAAAAAAGGTACCTAATCTTAAAAATATTTTAACAACCATCCATTATAGAGGCCAAATAACAGATAGCTTGTTTTATTGGACAGCAGATAAATATTATTCAATATTAAACTTAAATACGTTAAAACTATATAAACGCAATTTTGAAGATGAAGTAGGTATCAATAAATCTCAACACACCAGAATACATCTCATTAACAATCAAATTCAGATTACAGGAAGAGGATTTGTAGGTGTTTTAGATGCTAATTATCACATTACAAAAACAGTTTTAATTCCTAAAAAATTAGATGCACATTTTGCAATGATTGATAAAAAAGAAACGGTTTGGATTGCTACTTTTTTAAATGGTGTATACAAACTTAGTAAATCTAAAAGAAATATTAAATATGCTTTTCAACACGAAAAGATTCTTAAAACCAACAAAATAAACGATACCATAATTGCAAATATTTATAACAAAGGTTTTTTCAAATATCAAACTGACAAAAAAGATTTTATACCGTTTATTAAACAAAATAATTACATTTTTAGTTCTAATTATATAGACTCCTTACAAACAGCGTTCTATATTTCGGAAAACAAAATTATACGTAAAAAAAACACTAAAGACACCGAGGAGTTTAATTTTACAGAATTCCCTTATTATAAAAATCAAACTGCTAGAAACTTAATTTATTTTAACAAGTATTTATATGGCGATTTTACTGTAGGAATTAATAAAATTGATACAAACAACCTGAAAATTCTTAAAGTTTATCCCCAACTAGGAATTACCAATTTAATGGTTTTTAATGATCGATTATTGGTTGCAACCACAAATGGTTTAAAGCAAATTAAAAATGAAGAAATAAGTGAAGTTACTTTTAATAAACAAATATTTTCTAAATCTATTTTAAGTGTTACAAAAGTATCTAAAACCCATATATTATTAAATACAGATGGCTTTGGATCCTTTATTACCGATTTGAATAACATATATCAATTACCAAAATCAGAATTTTTAATTGTGAATAATGCTTTTGTGGAGAATAAAAATATTTGGTTGGCAAGTAACTCCGGTATTTTTAAATATGTTTTAAATGATCATAAATATACTTTAGAAAAACAATTAACAATCGCCAACGGCATTCCTTCTCAACAAGTTAATGATATTTTTATTCATAAAAATGAGCTTATTGTAAGTACAAATAATGGAATTGCTATTTTGCCCAAAAAACAAGAAAACGTCAATCAGTTATTAGATATTTATATCGATAAATTAACGTACAACAACCAAACAATAACTGAAAATAATAATACTTTTAAATACTTAGAGAACAACAACATTAGTATTGCCGTTTCTAGGATAGATTTTTCTGAGAACAATACTCACTTTACTTATAATTACAAATTAGAACCACTGCAAAGTGATTGGAAAACGACAGAAACAACCAATATTAATTTTAATGATTTACAGCCCAATACCTATATTTTAAAAATTGAATCACAAGATTTTAAACAAAAAATTGAATTTACAATCACTCCTTTATGGCATCAAACATTTTGGTTTAAAGCCATCGTTCTTTTAACTTTAACAACTTTGTTTTTTAGAGCTGTTTGGTATTTAAGTAAACGAAACCAACAGCAAAAAAGTAAAAAGCTTTTTCAAGAAAAACAACTTTCTGAGATTCAATTAAAAGCACTTCGCTCGCAAATGAATCCGCATTTTGTTTTCAACTCTTTAGCAGCTATTCAATATTTTATTAATGAAAATAATTTTGAAGCCTCAGAAAAATATTTGGTTAAATTTTCGAAACTAATTAGACGTTTTTTCGAACTTTCTAAAGAAACGACTATCACATTAACAGAAGAAATAAAACTGCTCAGCAATTATTTAGAAATAGAAAAACTACGCTTTAGAGAAAAACTAGAATATCAAATTAATATTGATGATGCTATTGATCTCAGAAAAACTAAAATACCAACGATGTTGTTACAACCTATTGTAGAAAATGCTGTAAACCATGGAATTTTTAATAAATTTGATACAGGAACCGTTACCATCAACCTTAAAAAAGTAGATGCTTTTACTTATAAAGTTTTAATTATTGATGATGGTGTTGGATTTGTAAACACTAAATCGAAAAGTAAAAAAATAAAATCTTCTAGCGTTTTACAACAACGTTTAACGTATTTAAACAACTTAGAAGAATGGAAAATCTTGTATTTTACAGAAGAATTACACCCTAAAAACGACGAAAAAGGAAACATATCTACTTTTATAATTAAAAGCAAATAAGATGAATACAATCACTGCTATTATTGTTGATGATGAAATTTCTAACCTAAAAGGATTGGAGAAAAAGATGGCCAATTTGTTTCCAGATATAACCATCATTGGTACCTACCAAAAACCAGAAGAAGCAATTTCCAACATCAAAAAACAACAACCTGATATTTTATTTTTGGATGTAGAAATGCCCCGAATTGATGGTTTTGAATTGTTATCTGAATTAAGAGAAATCAATTTTCAAGTAATTTTTGTCACCGCCTTTAGCGAATATGCTATAGAAGCTTTTAAAAAATGTGCTATTGGTTATATCTTAAAACCAATAGATGATGATGATTTAATAAAAGCTGTTCATAAAGCAAAAGAAAGTATCAATTTAAAACACGAGAACGAAAAAAATACAAACCTTTTACAGTTTATTGCAGAAACAAATTCTAACTCAAACAAATTAATTATACCAACTATTAAAGGTGTTTCTTTTATTCCTCAAAAAGAAGTGATACATATAGAAGGATTTGACGGTTATACCAAGATTCATCTTATAGACAACACAGAAATCGTAAGCTCTTATAATATAGGGAAGTATGAAAAGATGATGAATAACTTCTTCTACAAATGCCATAAATCTCACATTATAAACCTAGAAAAAGTGCGTCATTTTGAGAATGAAGGATATATTGTATTAGAGAACAAAAAAAGAGTGCCAGTTTCTAAAACCAAACGAAAAGAATTTATAGATTTGTGTTCGCAATAAAATCGACTTTTTTTGAACAATAATATATCATCCAAGACATTACAAGATTTAGAATTTTCTACAGTTTTACAACATGTTGCAGAACATTGTATTTCTGGTTTGGGTAAAGAACAGGTTACTGAAATTGAACCTATCATTAATAAAAAAGCACTTTTTAAAGAGTTGTATTTGGTAAACGAATACGTTTCTTCTTTTGAAAGTGAAAATAGAATTCCTAACCATAGTTTCGATAATATTACAGAAAATGTAAAACGTTTGGCTATAGAAAATAGCTTTGTAGAAACCGATGCATTTTTAAAAATTGCCACTACTTCTTTAACTGTAAACGAATTGATTAAGTTTTTCAAGAAATTTAATGTGCAATTCCCTACTTTTTTCGAGCTTTCACAAGAAATTGAATTCACCACTTTTATAGATGATGAAATCAAAAAAATTATTGATATTTCTGGTGAAGTAAAAAATAACGCTTCAGACGCTTTAAGACAAATAAGAAAAGACATTAATAATGTACGTGGAAAAATTGGTGCGAGTTTTTCTAGTGCTTTATCTAGAGCAATTTCTGCGGGTCATTTAGATGATATCAAAGAAACTGTTGTAGACAATCAGCGTGTATTAGCAGTTTCTGCAATGCATAGAAAAAAGGTTGCTGGTAGTTTATTAGGTTCTTCAAAATCTGGTAACATTGTTTATATTGCGCCACAAGCAACACTTGCATACTCTAGAGAATATCAAAATTTAATTTATGATGAAAAGCAAGAAATTGTAAAGATTTTACGTGCATTATCTGCTACTGTTCGTCCTTATGTTTATTTATTAGAAGAATACCTTTCTTTTTTAATCCATATTGATGTAGTTGGAGCAAAAGCAAAATACGCCGTAGAAATGAATGCCGTTTTGCCTAAAATTTCTAGAGAAAAAAAGATCTATTTTAAGAACGCATATCATCCCATATTATGGAGAAAAAATAAAAAACAAGATTTACCTACCATTTCTCAAAGTATAGAACTGAACGAAAAACAGCAAATTATTGTTATTTCGGGTCCTAATGCTGGTGGAAAAAGTATCACTTTAAAAACCATTGGTTTATTGCAAATAATGCTGCAAAGTGGTATTTTAATTCCTGTTGATGAGCGCAGTCAAACGTATATTTTCGATACCGTTCTAACTGATATCGGAGACAATCAATCCATAGAAAATCAACTTAGTACGTATAGTTATCGTTTAAAAAACATGCGTAATTTTTTACGTAAATGTGGCGCAAACACCTTATTTTTAATTGATGAATTTGGTACTGGTTCAGATCCTGAATTAGGTGGTGCTTTGGCTGAAATTTTCTTAGAAGAGTTTTATTATAAAAAAGCATTCGGAATTATAACTACCCACTACTCCAACTTAAAAGTTTTAGCCAACGAATTAGAGAATGTTACCAATGCAAATATGCAGTTTGATGAACGTACTTTAGAACCGCTTTATAGGTTATTTATAGGGCAAGCAGGTAGTTCTTTTACGTTTGAAGTTGCTCAGAAAAACGGAATTCCGTTTAGTATTATAAATAAAGCTAAAAAACGTGTTGAGACAGAGAAAGTACGTTTAGATAAAACGATTTCTAAGCTTCAAAAAGAACGTAATAGATTGCAAAAACATTCTGATAATTTAGAACAACAAAAATTTAAAGGGCAAGAACATTTAGATAATTTACAGGAAAAAGAACAACGTGTTCAAGATAAATTATCTGGTTTTCAAGAATTATATGATCAAAATCAAAGAATGCTTTCTTTAGGTAGAAAAACAAATGAACTGCTTAATAAATACTTTCAAACCAATAATAAAAAGGAATTAAATACTAATTTTAATAAATGGGTTGCAGATTTAAAGGTAAAACAAGTAATGAAAAAACCTTTGGCACCTAAAACCAAAGCGCAAAAACAAAAAGCTAAAGTTGCAGAAAAACAACAGCAAGAAATTATTAAAAAAGTAGAAAAAGAAGTATTACAAAAAGTTGTAGAAGTTAGAAAAGAAAAGAAAATAGAAGAAGCTAAAATAGCCAAAGAAAAATCTGAGTACATTTATCAAATTGATGATAGTGTAAAAGTTATTGGCTCGAACTCTGTAGGTACAATCGATAAAATTGATAAGAAAAAAGTAACTATTAATTATGGTTTCTTTACCACAAAAACAACTACAGACAAACTAGAGTTAGTAAAACGAGCTAAAAAAACAAAATAATAACATACATTTTAAAACTAAAAAAGGTTCGCAAATTGCGAACCTTTATATATATATGTACTTTTTGTCTCGTTGCGTAAAGAAGAATAACTTGTTTAAAGTTTTAAAACCTCAATAAATTCTCAACTGTGCTCTAACGGATATAAATAATCCTAAATATTTTTAGCTAACCAGTCTCCTACTTCTTGTGTTCCATAAGATTTTCCTCCGTCTGCTAAATCTTCTGTTACAAAACCTGCTTCTAAAGCTTTATTAACAGCCGCTCTAATTGCTTTCCCTTCTTCTTGTAAACCAAAGTTTTCAAACATCATTGCTGCAGATAAAACAGTAGCCATTGGGTTTGCTATATTTAAACCTGTTGCTTGCGGATAAGAACCGTGGATTGGCTCAAATAAAGCATTTTCAGTTCCTACAGATGCACTTGGCATTAATCCCATAGAACCAGAAATTACAGAAGCTTCATCCGTTAAAATGTCTCCAAATAAGTTTTCAGTAATTAGTACGTCATAACTATTTGGCCATTGTACCAAACGCATTGCAACTGCATCTACAAATTCATAAGAAACTTCAACTTCTGGATAATCTTTTTCCATAGCCTGTACCGTTTCTCTCCATAAACGAGATGTTTCTAAAACGTTTGCTTTATCTACACAACATAATTTCTTAGAACGAGTCATTGCCAATTCAAAACCTTTTACAGCCAATCTTTGAACCTCAGCTCTTGTGTACACACAATTATCAAATGCAGTTTCTCCCTCGTCTCTTCTACCTTTTTCACCAAAGTAAATCCCTCCAGTTAATTCACGTAAAAAAACCAAATCAGTTCCTTCTATTCTTTCTCTTTTTAAAGGAGATTTATCTAACAAAGAAGGAAACGTAAACGTTGGTCTTACATTGGCAAACAAACCTAATTTTTTACGCATTTTTAACAAACCTTGTTCTGGACGAACCGTTGCAGAAGGATCATTATCATACTTAGGATGCCCAATTGCACCAAATAAAACAGCATCTGAAGCGACACAAATATCATGTGTTGCATCTGGATAAGGTTCTCCAACTGCATCAATAGCAGCAGCACCGGTTAAAGCTGGATTCCAAGTAATTTCGTGGTTAAATTTCTTAGCAATTGCATCAGATACTTTTACTGCTTGATCAATTACTTCAGGTCCTATTCCGTCTCCTGCTAATAATGCGATATTTAATTTCATGTGTTTAAGCTTTTAGCTGTTCGCTATTGGCCGTTGGCTCAATAAACAGCAGATAATTTAATTAATTTATTTTTTTAGCTAATAGCAAACAGCTAATAGCAAATGGCATTTTTTAAATAATATTCAACATTTTCTCAGTGGCTTTAATTGCAGATACTGTTTGATCTGAATCTAACCCACGAGTAATAAATTCTTTTTCTTCTAATTTCCAAGTGATAATTGTTTCACACAAAGCATCAGAATTACTTCCCGGAGGAATTCTTACCGCATAATCAATTAAAGCTGGTAAATCCCTTTTACTATGTTTTTTATACAATTTACGCAAAGCATTCATAAAGGCATCAAACTGCCCGTCTCCTTGTGCATGTGCTTCATATTGTACGCCTTCTACTCTTAATTGTAAAGTGGTAGATGGTTTCATTCCTTTTGCATGTCCTAAAACATAATTTTCTACAACAACGCGCTTTTCTATAGCATTACTGTCTAAAACATCAGAAATAATATAAGGTAAATCTTCTTGAGAAACGACTTCTTTTTTGTCGCCTAATTCAATAATTCTTTGGGTAACTTTCCTTAGCTCTTCATCATTTAAACTCAGACCTAAATCTTGTAAGTTCTTCTGAATATTTGCCTTTCCAGATGTTTTTCCTAATGCATATTTTCGTTTTCTACCAAAACGTTCTGGCATTAAATCATTAAAATACAGGTTGTTTTTATTGTCTCCATCTGCATGAATTCCGGCAGTTTGCGTAAAAACATTTGCACCTACAACAGGTTTGTTTACAGGAATACGAAAACCAGAAAAAGTTTCTACAAGCTTACTAACTTTATTTAATGCTTTTTCATTAACAGTGATTTTTACATCCTTTAAAAAATCATTAATTACAGCAATAACACTTGCCATTGGTGCATTTCCTGCACGTTCTCCCATCCCATTTATGGTTAAATGCAAACCATTGGCACCTGCTTTTATAGCTTCCATAACATTGGCAACTCCTAAATCATAATCATTATGACCATGAAAATCGAAATGAGTTGTTGGGTATTTTTCTCTAACTTCAGCAATGAATTTAAAAGTTTCATCGTGTGTTAAAACTCCTAAAGTATCTGGTAATAAAACACGTTCTATATTTTGAACTGTTAAGAAATCTAAATATTCAAAAACGTATTCTTTAGAAGTACGCATTCCGTTAGACCAATCTTCTAAATAGACATTGGTTTTAATGTTATGCGTAGCAGCCGCCTCAATATTTGCTTTAATATCTGCAAAATGTTGTGCTGGCGTTTTTTTAAGTTGATGTGTTAAGTGGTTTAAAGATCCTTTGGTTAATAAATTCTGAACTTTAGCTCCAGCATCTACCATCCAATCGATAGATTTTCCTCCATCAACAAAAGTTAATACTTCTATTTTATCTAAACAATTTTGTTCAGAAGCCCAAGAAGTTATTTTTTTAACAGCTTCTAATTCCCCTTCAGAAACTCTTGCAGATGCTATTTCTAAACGATCTACTTTTAATTCTTCTAAAAGTAATTTTGCGATTGTTAATTTTTCGGAAACTGAAAACGACACTCCTGATGTTTGTTCTCCATCACGTAGTGTCGTATCCATTATTTCAATCTTTCTTTTAGCCATATTCAACCTAAAAAGTATTCTTAAAATGGTCTTGTTTCAGCAAAAGCAGAAATTTCGTTTTCGATGTTTTTTAAGTAATCAATATCATCAAAACCGTTTAACATATTGTCTTTTTTGTAGGTATTAATTACAAAAGATTCAGATTCACCAGTTGCAACTAAAGTTACTGTTTGGTTAGGTAAATCTACTTTAATTTCTGTTTTAGGATCTGCCATAATTGCAGCAAATAATGTATCTGCAAATGCTGCAGAAACTTGCACAGGTAAAACCCCTACATTTAAACAGTTGTTTTTAAAGATATCTGCAAATGCAGATGAAATTACACAACGTAAACCAAAATCGTACACAGACCAAGCTGCATGCTCTCTAGAAGAACCAGAACCAAAGTTTCTACCTCCTACTAATATTTTAGAACCTGCATAAATTTCTTTGTTTAAAGGAAAATCTGCTTTAGGTGTTCCGTCTTGTTCAAATCTCCAATCACGGAAAAAATTGACATCAAAATCTACACGCTCAGTTGCTTTTAAGAAACGAGCAGGAATTATTTGATCTGTATCTACATTTTCTGTAGGTAAAGGATATGCTGTACTTGTTAGTACGTCAAATTTATCGTAAGCCATATTTTTCTTTATTAAGCGTTAGCGTTTAAAATTGTTCTTGGATCCGTTACAACTCCATTTACTGCAGATGCTGCAGCAACTAAAGGAGAAGCTAATAAAGTTCTAGATCCTGGTCCTTGTCTTCCTTCGAAGTTTCTGTTTGATGTTGAAACAGATAATTTTCCTGAAGGAACTTTATCATCATTCATTGCCAAACAAGCCGAACAACCTGGTTCTCTTAAAACAAAACCTGCGTCTGTAATAATTTTATCTAAACCTTCTGCTTTAATTTGATCTACTACTTTATGTGATCCTGGTACTAACCAAGCCGTAACATTAGGTGCTTTTTGTCTTCCTTTTACAATAGAACAGAATCCTCTAAAGTCTTCTATACGCCCGTTTGTACAAGAACCTAAAAATACAAAGTCAATTTCTTTACCAATCATAGAATCACCTTCGTTAAAAGACATATATCCTAATGATTTTTTATAAGTTTCTACACCACCTTCTAAACTTTCTGCAGTAGGAATTGATTTAGTAACGCCCATACCCATTCCTGGGTTTGTACCATACGTAATCATTGGCTCAATATCAGCTGCATCATAATTAAGCTCAACATCAAATTCTGCTCCTTCTTCTGTATATAAAGTTTCCCAATATTTCATAGCCTTGTCCCAATCTGCTCCCTTAGGAGTTTGAGCACGCCCTTTTAAATACTCGTATGTTTTAGCATCCGGAGCAATCATACCTCCACGTGCTCCCATCTCAATAGATAAGTTACACACAGTCATACGACCTTCCATAGACATATCTTCAAAAACATCTCCTGCATATTCAACAAAATAACCTGTTGCACCAGAAGTAGTTTGTTTTGCAATAATGTATAAAGCAACATCTTTTGCAGTAACTCCTAAACCTAATTTACCGTTTACGTTAATACGCATCGCTTTAGGTTTTGGCTGCATAATACATTGTGTAGACAATACCATTTCTACTTCCGAAGTACCAATACCAAAGGCAATAGCACCAAAAGCACCATGTGTAGATGTATGAGAGTCTCCACAAACAATAGTTGCTCCAGGTAACGTAATTCCGTTTTCAGGACCTACAACGTGTACAATTCCGTTATTAAGATCTCCTAATCCCCAGTGAGAAATACCATGCTTTTTTGCATTTCTTTCTAAAGCATCTAACTGATTTGCAGATAAAGGATCTTCTACAGGTAAATGTTGATTTATGGTTGGGGTGTTGTGATCTGCCGTTGCGAATGTACGCTCAGGATATACAACACTGTTTCCTCTACTTTCTAATCCTAAGAAAGCTACAGGACTAGTAACTTCGTGAATAAAATGACGATCTATAAAAAACACATCTGGTCCGTCTTTAACTTGACGAACAACGTGTGAATCCCATACTTTGTCAAATAATGTATTTGCCATTTGTTTGTTCTTTAATTATTTAAATGATAATCAGCTACCAAAAATAAGAATATATTCTGCTTTAAGCTCTTGTAAATATTTTCAAACATTATACCCAACTGTTAAACCTTTCCTCACATCACTGATAAACAGTCAATTAACCTATTTAAAAATACGATGTCTATTTATTTTATAGGGTATTCATTTTTTATAAAAGCTCTTTAATTTTAATTCTATAAAAGTGCTAAAATGTTTATTAAAATCTTAAAATAAACCTCTACTCATGACTCTTTCAGCATAACAAACTACGCGTAAAATAAGACCTATTGTCATTTCGAGAGAACAACGTATGAATGACGAGAAATCTTCTCTTTTACTATTTTCTTTATTCCATTGATGAAAAAATAAACAAAAAAATCTAGGCTTATTTTATTCTTCTATAATGCTACTTTTTATTCCATTATCATGTTCAGACCGTAAAACCTCCTAATCATTTTAAATATCACTATTTTTATTACTTTCAATTAAACCATTAAGAAAAGTACGTGTCAAAGAAACAAAAGGTATACAATGAAAAGACACTTCGCTTTCCTGCTATTTTTTATAGGAATACAACTATTCGCTCAAGAAAACAACGACCATTTAACGGCAACAATTATTGGCTCTGGATCGCCAAAATTTAATACAGAACGCTCTGGTCCTTCAGTATTAATCAGCTACAAAAACACACAGATTTTGGTAGATATGGGAAATGGAACCCAAGCCAATCTAAACAAGATAAATACAAAAATTAAGGACTTAGATGGCTTACTTTTCACACATCATCATTTAGACCATAATGAGGAATTTACCCCTATTTTTATACAATCGCTTCTTGGACGAAATAAAACCATTATTGCAGGTCCAAAACAAACCACTTTAATTATTGATAATATCTTAGAAAGTTATGAAGAAGACATTGCGTATCGATTATCAAAATCTGGAAGAACTCTAAGTGATGCCACTGCGAATTACACCGCTAAAAACTTAACAGGAAACAACACTTTTACTATTGGAGACATTAAAATTTCTTACACACCAGTAAAACATGCCATTGCTACACTCGCCTATCGTTTTGATGTTGGCAACGAATCCATTGTAATTTCTGGAGATTTAACCTATTCTAAAACCTTACCAATTTTGGCTAAAAATGCCGATTATTTAATAATGGATTCTGGTGGAGCCATTGCCTTAGGTTCAAAAATAAAAACGGGTAAAAGTAACAACAACAGAAACCGTAAAACCAATAATACAAAAGAACACGCACACGTTAACTTGTCTGAAAGCTCACAAATGGCAAAAGAAGCGAACGTAAAAAATTTAGTCTTGACCCATTTTAACTTTACAGATGTAGATGAAGAAGCTACAACGGCAGCCATACGTGAAAACTATTCGGGCAACGTGCTCTACGGAAAAGACTTGATGGTTTTACCTTACACAGAAAACAGTACTGTAAACCAGCCTTCTAATTTAAAAGTAAGCTACCCAATTGTAGACACCGGTATAAAGGATTCTTATTCTGACAGTGCCGAAATTACTACACCTACAAAAGGAGTTTCTTTCTACGGACAAGATGCCAACTATAACGGCAATCAGCCTTCATATATTAATAACGGAGATGGTACGATAACAGATACTGTTACAGGATTAGTTTGGGAACAAGATATGGGAACTAAAATGACGCTTAACGAAGCTGTTTTAAAAGCGAAGAACTCTAAATTGGGTGGTTATAATGATTGGAGAGTTCCTACTCTTAAAGAGTTGTATTCGTTGATATTATTTACAGGAAAAGTAAAAGGAGCTACTGCTATAGAACTATTTATAGACACCAATTATTTTAAACAGCCTTTAGGAAACACTCAAAATAACGAGCGAGAAATTGATGCACAAACTTGGTCATCTACTGAATATGTTGGACGCACCATGAAAAATAATGAAACTATATTTGGTGTTAATTTTGTTGATGGTAGAATAAAAGGCTATCCGAAAGACCAACCTAGAACGGGTACTGATAACAAAATGTATTTTCGTTTGGTACGTGGAAATACCGATTATGGAAAAAATAATTTTATAGACAATAAAGATGGTACTGTAAGTGATTATGCTACGGGTTTAATGTGGCAAAAAGCCGATGATGGTATTGATAGAAATTGGGAAGATGCTTTAAGTTATGCGGAAAATTTAAACCTCACTAATTATGCTGATTGGCGTTTGCCCAATGCTAAAGAATTACAAAGTATTGTAGATTATAATCGTTCACCACAAACTACCAATTCTGCGGCTATTAACCCTCTTTTTGAAACTACCGAAATTAAAGACCCAAATGGTAAAAAACAATATCCTTATTTTTGGACAAGCACCACACATTTAGATGGTAAAAACCCCAATGCAGGAGCTGTGTATATTGCTTTTGGAGAATCTCAAGGAAAAATGAGAAATGAAATAATGGATGTACACGGTGCAGGTGCACAAAGAAGTGATCCTAAGAGCGGTTTTAAAGAAAATTACCCTGAATATTTTGGTCCTCAAGGTGATGTAAGATACGTTTATAATTACGTAAGAGCCGTTAGAGATATAACACCTACCACTAAAATAAATACCAAAATTACAACGCCACAAACAAAAAAAACTACCACACAAAATAGACAAAAACCTACTCAAAGAAACAATAACAGCAACAATACACCTCCATCTTTTTCTGAACTGTTAACAAAAATGGATTCGAATAAAGATCATAAACTAAGTAAGTCTGAAGTTAAAGGGAAATTGAAAGAAAATTTTGATCAAAGGGACAAAAACGGAGATGGTTATCTTACTGAAGATGAAATGAGCAAAAGAGGAAATAGATAAAACGATTCGCTCAAAAAAAGGACTATTTAACACTACGTTTTCTATGTATTGTCAAACAATTTTAGCCCTGATTGTAGCAGTTGTTTGAGCTCTTTTTTAGTTTGGAATCGAGTGAATTTTGAAGAATGAAAAATTTGTATCGAGAACAAACTAAAAAAAGCGAGTGCGGAAAGCAGGAAATAGCTTCAAATAAAAACACTTTATATACTGTCAATCTAGAGTAGATTTAGATTGACAATATGTTTACTCAAATTTGTCCATAACAGCATCACTTACCCCCATGTTAGAAAATCCACCATCATGAAATAAATTTTGCAACGTTACTTTCTTTGTTAAATCTGAAAATAGCGAAATGGTATAATCTGCACAATCGGCTGCAGAAGCATTTCCTAACGGACTCATTTTTTCTGAAAAATTGATAAATCCATCGAAACCTTTTACCCCATTTCCGGCAGTTGTTGGTGTTGGAGATTGAGAAATGGTGTTTACTCGAACTTTAAAATCACGACCGAAATAGTAGCCAAAACTACGTGCAATAGACTCTAAATAAGCTTTATTATCTGCCATATCATTATAATCTGGAAAGACTCTTTGCGCTGCCATATAGGTTAATGCAACGATAGAACCCCATTCTTTCATGGCTTTTTTATGATACAAAACATTTAAAACTTTGTGAAACGAAACCGCAGAAACATCCCACCCTTTTTGAGTGAAATCGTAATTTGGATCTGTGTACGCTTTCTTTTTTCTAACATTTACAGACATACCAATAGAGTGCAAAACAAAGTCTATTTTACCGCCTAGAATCTCCATAGATTTTTCTATCAAATTTTCTAAATCTTCAATTGAAGTTGCATCTGCAGGAATAATTTGAGAATTTGTGTTCTTTGCTAAAACATCTAATTCACCCATTCTAATAGAAGCAGGTGCGTTCGTTAACACAAATTCTGCTCCTTCTTCATGTGCTCTTTGTGCTGTTTTCCAAGCGATAGAATTTTCGTTTAAAGCACCAAAAATGATTCCTTTTTTTCCTTTTAGTAAATTGTACATGCTATTATATTTTTGTTTTATGAAATTTCTGAATGGTTAAAAAACTCATTCTAAAATGACACTCTAACTTTTAAGTTTTAAATAAACTAATTCAATAATTCTTTTGCGTGGGTAAGAGCAGAGTCGGAAATATCTTTACCACTTAGCATTTCTGCAATTTCTTTAACTCTTTCATCAGTAGATAAAAGTTTTAAATTAGTTGTGGTTACTCCTTTTACCTCCTGTTTATACACTTTGTAATGATTTGCTCCTTTTGCAGCAATTTGCGGTAAATGCGTAATGGCAATTACTTGCATATTAGCACTCATTTTTTGCATAATTGCGGCTATTTTATTTGAAACTTCACCAGAAACTCCAGTATCAATTTCATCAAAAATTATGGTTGGTAATTGTGTGTTTTCTGATAAAATTGTTTTTACAGACAACATAATTCTAGACAATTCTCCACCAGAAGCTACTTTTTTCAATTCACCAAAACTACCTCCTTTGTTTGCTGAAAAAAGAAATTCTAATTCATCTTTTCCGTTTGCAAAATAATTTTTAGTTTGCTTTATTTTAATTGAAAAACGAGCGTTTTCCATACCTAAATCGGTTAATAAAGCTTGTAATTCTTTATTTAATTTAGGAATTGACTTTGTTCTTGCATTAGAAATTAAATCGGCTACTTTATCTAATTTTAACGAAATTTCATCGATCTCCTTTTGCTTCTCAATAATTACTTCGTCTGCAGATTCTACTTGCGCCACTTTTTCTGAAAGTTCTTCGAAAACTTTAAGTAACTCCACATTATTACTTACTGTATGTTTCTTCTGTAAATTATATAGTAATTGTAATCTGTCATTAATTTCTTCGGCTTCATTCGGATTAAAATCTACATTTTCATTCGCATCTTCTAACTCAGAAACAATGTCATCGATTTCAATCTTTACAGAAGTAACTCTTTCTGATAATACTTGATATTCTTTAGAGAATGTTGCAATTTTAGACAACCGATTCTCTAAAGTATTTAGCAAATTCTGAATTCCAATTTCTTCATTCACCGTAATTTCTAAAGCTTCCGATAAATTACCTTTAATATCTTCAATATTATTCAGCTTTTCTAAACGTTCCTCTAAATCATCTTGTTCTTCTGCCTTAATTTTAGCTTCTTCTAATTCTTTAAAAAGATGTAGGTTATATTCGTATTGCTGATTCGCTTCTTTCTGTTGTTCTTTTAATTTAGAAAATTCTCTTTTTAATTTACTTAACTGAGAAAAACCGCGTTTGTAAGAGGCTATTTTTGCTGTATTCTGAGCTAAGGCGTCTAAAATTGAAAACTGAAAAAGGTTATCTGACAATTCTATAGTTTGATGCTGAGAATGCACATCGATTAATTTTGTTCTTAACTTATTCAAAACAGACAACGTCACTGGCGTATCATTTACAAAAGCTCTCGACTTACCAGATGGTAAAATCTCTCTTCTAATAATAGTTTCTGCTTCGTAATCTAAGTCTACATCGTTAAAAAAATCTTCTAAATTGTAATTCGCAATAGCAACCTTAGCTTCTACAACACATTTTGTGCTTGTATCTTTTAATGATGATAAATCTGCGCGGTTACCTAAAACTAAACCTAATGCACCTAAAAGTATGGATTTACCTGCTCCTGTTTCACCTGTAATAATAGATAAGCCTGAAGAAAAATCAATAGATAAGTGATTGATTAATGCGTAGTTATTAATGGAAAGTTGTGTTAACAAATGCTCGAAATTTTAGAAGCTAAAATTAAGGAAAATTGTATCAAGAATAAACAATAATTATAAGGAATGTTTTACTTAATATTTTTCCACTTAGCATTGTTATTCGGAGATATTTTTTTCACTATTTCAACAAGTCTATTTTTATTTCTAGAAGTAGCATCATCTGTATACATATTTACAATTTCATCTGATTTTGCATCAAAAAATACACGAATTAAATAATTACCAACTGTTTTATTATAGATACTTTCTAAAGAGATTACCGCCTCTTCCATATTTTGTTTGGCAATACCTTTGTTTAAAGAAAACTCATCTAATCCTCTTCTATGATACGTATAAGTAGCTGTTCTGTATGCAGAAAGTTTTGGAGATAAAAAACTATCAATCAATAAAAACCTATTTTGTTTTCCTACTACATTTTGCCAAGAAGCAATTCCACTTTGCTGCGCTTGTAACATTACATTCTCTGCAACTCTAAAAGACGATTCTCCACCATTTCTTTTAAAAGTATCTGAATCTGCTCCTAAAACAATGTTTGCATAAAAAACAATGGTAGAAATTAAATTACTATCATAAGAGTTTTTATTGTAAACTAATGGGTCGAACTCATTGTATTTAAAATTGAAATCGTTGTCCTTTAAATTTAATACAGGTGAAGCGTAGGTAGATCCAAAAACGGGTCTTGTAGACTGAACTTGTATCGTTGCATTAAAATTATTTTCATCTCTAGAAGTAATTATTATTGTAAAAGCACAATCTATTCTCTCTTCTGGTTTTACCTCGTTATTTGTCCATTTAGTTTGATTTACAAACTCTGACAAAGATTTTTCTAGTGTTTTAAAAACCTGCGTATTTGAACCTTGAACCTGGTTGTAGTTTACAGTAACCAAGCAATTTAATTCTTGTGCTTTTAACACAGAAACTGAAAATATTAACAGAAAAAAAAATATAAGTTTACGCATTTATTTTGTTTTTTACTGTCTGGTCGAGCGCAGTCGGGACCTAAACCAAAACCTCTCGACTGCGCTCGAGGAGACAAAAAATATTAAGAAATATTTTTTACAATTTCATTCATAATATCTTTAGCTACTTCTACTTTAGATTTTAATTCGAATGATTTTTCAGTCAAATCTTTATCAATAATAGTAATTTTATTTGTGTCTGTAGCAAAACCGGCACCTTTATCTTGCAAAGAATTTAAAACGATAGCATCTAAATTCTTACGTTTTAGTTTCCCTTTTGCATTTTCTAGCTCATTATTGGTTTCTAATGCAAAACCAACTAAATATTGATTTTCTTTAATTTCACCTAAAGAAGCTAAAATATCTTTTGTTGGTTCTAACTCAATCTCTAACGCAGAAGTTGTCTTTTTTATTTTTTGAGTTGCTACATTTTTTGGCCTATAATCTGCAACTGCAGCAGAAAGAATAGCAACATCTACTTCTTTAAAATATTTGTGAGCTGCGTTGTACATTTCATCAGCAGAAATAACATTTACTCTATGTACTAGAGAATGTTGTATTTTTTGATGACTTGGACCAGAAACTAAAAAAACCTCAGCACCTAAATTAGCTGCCGCCTCTGCAATTGCAAACCCCATTTTACCAGAAGAGTGATTGCCTATAAAACGAACAGGATCTATAGCTTCATACGTTGGACCTGCAGTAAGTAATACTTTTTTACCTTTTAAAGGTAATTTAGATAAAATATCTTTTTCTATAAATGATACAATATCTTCAGGCTCAGCCATTCTTCCTTCACCAACTAAACCACTTGCCAACTCACCAGAGGTTGCAGGGATAATTGTATTTCCAAAAGATTTTAATTTTTGTAAATTTTCTTTGGTTGATGGATGGATGTACATATCTAAATCCATTGCAGGTGCAAAGTAGATTGGACATTTTGCAGATAAATAGACAGCCAATAATAAATTATCGCAAGTGCCATTTGTCATTTTAGACATGGTATTTGCTGTTGCCGGAGCAACTAACATATAATCTGCCCAAAGACCTAAATCTACATGATTATTCCAAAGCTCATTTTCTTCATCCTCCTTATTATAAAAAGTAGAATAAACAGGGTTCTTAGAAAGTGTGGAAAGTGTAAGAGGTGTTATAAAATCTTTAGACGCAGGAGTCATAATAACTTTGACCTCTGCGCCTAATTTTATAAATAAACGGACTAAACCAGCCGTTTTGTATGCAGCAATTCCAGCAGTAATTCCTAATAAAATTTTTTTACCACTTAAAACAGACATTATTCTGCTTCTGGAGTTCTAAAATAAACTTTACCGTTTAACCACTCTTCCATAGCCATAGCTGTTGGTTTTGGTAATCTTTCGTAAAATTTAGAAACTTCTATTTGCTCTTTATTTTCAAAAACTTCTTCTAAACTATCGTTATAAGTAGCAAACTCTTCTAATTTATCAACCAATTCTTTCTTTAAATCACCGTTGATTTGATTTGCTCTTTTGGCAATAATAGAAATAGCTTCATAAATATTTTCTGTAGGAGCTTCTACTTCATTCTTATTATAAGTAATAGTACTTAAAGGTGCCTTTGTATCTTTATAATCCATAATTAATTATTATTTCTTTTTTGAATTTTGAACTTCAACCTGTTTTGCAATCAATGCATCAATTCTTACTTGTTCTTTTTGTAAGGTCGCTAACATTATATTTGAATCTTCCATAAACTGAGATTCTGGGTAATTTCTTTTTAACTTATCGTATGCATCTATTGCATCTTTTATACGTTCTAGTTTTCTCCTGTCATAACTTTTTAAAACAAAGTCATGTGCAGCTTTTAACCTGTAATATAATGCCTCTTCTTTAAACTCAGAACCTAAATAATCTGCTAATAAATTATCAAAAGCTTGTATTGCCGCTTTATAATTTCTTAAATCGTATTCAGCTGTTCTATAGTACGTTTTAGCAATTTCGAAATATTTTTTCTGAAGCTTATACCTTAATTCTTTATAATGTTGGTTCGCTTCTTCTATTTTATCTGAATCTGGATACGTATTTATAAAACTTTGAAAAGCATCCAAAGCTTTATTTGTATCCGTTGGGTCTAAACTAAAACTAGGAGAAGCCAATTTATAGCTATAAGCTGATAAAAAAGCTGCTTCCTCAAGCTTAGAACTTTTCGGATAATTCTTTGCAAAACGATCAAAATAATAACCAGACATACTATAATTCTTCTCGTTAAAATTAGATTGTGCTACCATAAATTGGATACGCTCCATTTGTGGTTTCCCTCTATAAGTTGGTGTTATTTTCTCAAACAAACGCAAAGCTTTACTAAACTTATTGCTTTCGTACAATTTTACAGCCATTTTATACTGCTCTTCCGTAGTACCTTTGTTTAAAACTTTTTGATATTCCCCACATGAAAATAATACAAGTGAGAACATCAATAAACACGCTAAATTTTTAATTTTTTGCATCGTGCAAAATTAGTGATTAAATATGGATAATAAAAGAATTTATTTTTTCTGAAATAATTCTTCCCTTTTAGCTCCCAAAACAACTTTAGGATAACTGTTTCAATGAAATTTCTAAATACACAGTATTAAGAATAACATATGAAACTAAAACGCTTTTTTTGACAATAAATTATGTCATATAATAACGACACAAAAGACGCAAAAAAAGCGATTAGTTGTTACTAAAAGTTTGTTAATATTATTGTTGCACAGGTGGTACTGCAGTAATTAATTGTTTAATATCATTATCAAACAGGTAAAAACCACCTTTATCATCACCAATTAACTTTATTTTATCTAAGATATTTCTAGCCAATGCTTCTTCTTCTATTTGTTCAGAAACATACCATTGTAAGAAATTATGAGTAGCATAATCTTTTTCTTGTAGGCAAATATCTACTAAATCATTTATACATGCAGAAACATGAACTTCATGATTAAATAATTCTTGAAACATTTCTTTAAATTCACCAAATTCCACCGGAGGTGCATCTAATGCTGATACTATTGCATGCCCACCACGTTCATTTATAAATTTCACCAACTTTAACATGTGCATTCTTTCTTCGTCTGAATGTGCGTACATAAACTGTGCAACGCCTTCAAAACCTAAAACTTCTGCCCAAGAAGCCATTGACAAATATATTTGAGAAGACTGTGCTTCTACTCTAATTTGTTCGTTTAATGCTTTTTCAATAACTGGTGATAACATATTTTCTATTTAAAGTTCGCTACAAATTTAGCAATTTTAGATTGAAGTTCTGCACTTGCTTGCACTAAAGGCAAACGAACATCGTTTTTACAAAGACCTAACTCCTGTAAAACTGTTTTTATACCTGCAGGATTATTCTCTTCAAAAATATAATCTACAACATCCATCATTTTATAATGAATAGCATATCCTTCTTTATTATTACCTTGTAAACCATGATTTATCATTGTAGAAAATTCTTTAGGAAAGGCTTGTCCAATTACAGAAATCACACCAGAACCACCCGCCAAGGCAACTCCTAAAGCCATATCATCATCTCCAGAAATGATTAAAAAATCTGCTGGTTTATCTTTTAACAACGTATAATACTGTTGTTGGTTATTTCCTGCTTCTTTAATACCCACTATATTTTCAAATTCATTAGCCAAACGTATTGTAGTTGCAGGCTCCATATTTTTTGCAGTTCTACCAGGAACATTATACAAAATAATTGGTAATTCTGTAGCTTGAGCAATCGCTTTAAAGTGCTGATAAAAACCCTCTTGTGTTGGCTTACTATAATAAGGCGCAACAGATAGTATACCGTCTAAACCTGTAAAATCTCTTGTTTGTAATTCTTCTATAACTAAAGCGGTATTATTACCTCCAACCCCTAAAACTAAAGGCAAACGCTTATTGTTTGTCTTAATAATAACGTTAATTATTTCTTGCTTTTCTTCTTTAGTAATAGTTGCACTTTCTGCTGTTGTACCATTAATTACTAAATAATCTGTTCCGTTCTCGATGTTAAAATTTACCAATTTTACAAGTGCATCAAAATCTACACTTAAATCTTCTTTAAAAGGTGTTATCAACGCAACTCCAGTTCCAATAAATCTCTGCATTATTATGTATTTTATAAGGCGTAAAATTACGATTTAATGCTGAACTTCATCACTAAAAAAACAATTCTTACCAAGAATAAACAACTTTATTATTAAAGTTTAATTTTTTAGTTTTTTAAGAATTTGAAGGTATTTCTTTAGTTCTGATGAAAATGCTTCTACATGTGCTGTATCTTCGGAAACTTCTAATTCGTACAATTTAGAATTTACTCCAGAAAAACCAGCTTTAAAGGTAGCATTAGATTGTAAAACAGCTGTTTCTAAATACAAATTAGCCTCACTAAAATAACCTATTAACAAATCGAATGGTTCTTCTAAAAAACTTTTAAAACTAGGTTCAATATACACCCCTTTCCAATTAATATCTTTTTGTGTAAAGTATTTAAAGGATGTGTCTTTTGTAGCATCACTTTTCTTAAAACTATATATTTTAACATTTTTAAGACCTAGAACAGTTTCTATTTTTGCTTGCAAATCGACCTCTAAAGAAATACTTGCCGTAGTTAAAATACCCACAGATTTAATTTCCTTTTGAGAAACAATTCTACTTTCAGACACTTGTTTGATGTTTTTATCAAACTTTTTTTTGATTCTGGTTTCTTTTAACTTTAAAAAATTCATTACTTAAAATACGTTAACTTGATAAAAACAGAAATTATTAATCAGTAATTTCTAATAAAATAAATTGATTTAATTGTTTTCCATAGACTTGAAAATTATCATCAGCAACTATAAGTAAAGAATGGTTTCCATTGGCTAATTTTGGCCCCAATGTAATACCTTCTATGTTATCTATAATTCCTTCTGTTAATTGACTTTTAACCTCTTCAAAATTTAATAATAAACGCTTTTTAAGCGGAATAAAACCAGACTCTTTTAAAGCATCTATATTTAAAACATTAGTAGTTTCTTTATCGATAACTGCCTCAAAAATTCTGACAATATTCCCATAAGAACCATAACCGCTTTGATACGTCCTTTCAATAATAAAAAAGTTATTTTCTTTATACTCTAAGATCGATGTTAATCCGTTTAAATTAATATTTCCTTTGGATGGTTTTGTAATATGTTCTAATTGATACGCAAACTGCTTTGTTGCTTTTTTAGATGTTTTATCAAAATACGTGATTCTAATTGGTGATGATGCTTTTGTAAAAGAAGGATCTTCCCCATCCGTTTTTAAAGGACCTTCCATTGCTACCCAAAAACCTTTTCCATCAATACTTTTAGAAGAACCTTCAAAAACAGCATTGTGTTTTATATTTTTAATATCACTTAAGTTTTTAGGAAGCTCATAAGCTTCTATAAAATTTCCGTTTAAACCTGTTTTAAAAACAGTAGGACTTTTACCTTTATTAATAGATCCTTCACCAACAAAATAAACCTCTTCGGTTTCTGCTTCTACAAAAATGGATTCTAAATCTAAAGCGTTTTCTTTATAATAAGAAGTTGTCGTATCATTTAATAAAACAACCTTTTTAAAATCTACAGCCTTAATTTTATTTTGTTCGATGTTTATTGCTGCTTTTAAAAAACGAGGGTTTTTCGCATCATCCACCACAAAATAATAAGCATCGTTTGCATAATCTATACCAGACAATCCTCCAATAATTGAGTTTTGAAATGCTATGGAATCTGCTAAAACAAATTCATCAAGAAAATTTAATTCTATTGCTTTTTCTTGTTTACAAGAACAAAAAACAAGACAACCTAAAATACCTAAAACAATACTTTTCATAATTTTTATTTTGAAAAAAAGATCTTTCAAATTAAAAAAATGAAAGATCAATTATCATAAAACACTACAACTTTCTTCTATTATCTTCAGACTTCGTGTCTATTAATTTATTGTAAGGATCTACTCCTACTTCAACCGGTTTTTCATCAACAATAATTGTAATTTTATTATTGATCTCTGTAATCTTATGCTTCTTTAAATACAGCTCTTTTTCTTTCTTTTCCCCATCAACTTCTTCCTGCGCAAAAATACCAATATCAATATAATCTGCCAATGGAACTGATAAAATAGGTTTTTTCATTTCATCCGTTTGATACGTTAAAGTATCTCCCACTTTTTCACCATAATACCGTTTTCCCTTTTCATCATTTCTATATTTAGAAACTTCAAATTCTATTTCTACTTCGTATTTCCCGTTGTCTAATTCTGTAGATTTTACTTCTAAAATTTGGTTTCTGTACAACGTAATGGTTTCAAACATATCTTTAATTACATATTGTAAGGAATCTGGTGTTACTTCTCTAATATAATTCACCATTTCTACGGAAGTTGTATATGGAGCTTCTTGAAACTTTACTTTTTCTACATACTTTTTTAAAGCCCCATTTAAGGTTTCTTCACCTATATAATCACTTAAAGCATAAAAAACTAAAGACCCCTTCTGATAACGGATATACCCTTGTCCGTCGTTATACATCAATGCATTTTCACGCTTTCTTTCCATGGTTCTTTGCATTAAATAATCATCTAAAGCTTTCTTTAAAAAGGTACGCATCTTCGGTTTTCCATTTTGATGCTCTAATACTTTTAACGAAACATATTCCGACAAACTTTCTGACAACATGGTAGCACCCAAAACATCTGCACCAATAACTTGATGTGCCCACCATTGATGTGCAACCTCGTGTACAGTAACTGCAAAAGGATAATCTACTCCATCATCATTTGTATCATCTACAGCAGCAATAAAACCAAAGCCTTCAGAAAACGGAATTGTATTTGCAAAAGATTGCGCAAAAGTACCTTGTGTTCTAGGGAATTCTACAATTCTTAACTGTTTATGTTGATAAGGGCTAAAGTTTTTCTCGTTATACGTAACAGATGCTTTCATCCCTTTTAGCATTCTATCTAAATTATAATTGTGTGGTTTGTGATAGTAAATTTCTAAACTAATACCATTCCACATTTCTTTTTTAACTTGATATCTTGCGGAATTAAATGCATAGAAATTCAACATTTTACTATCCATTTTATAATGGAAATATTTACGTCCTTCTTCTGTCCATTCTTTTTGCAAATAACCTGGTGCAATTGCAATTTGATCTTCGGATGTAGAAACGGTTGCTTCAAAATCTATCCAATCAGAATCTTTAGAAATATATGTATTTCCTAAAGCGGTAGAATCTGTAGGTTCAGATTGTAAATTATTTGGAGGTAAACTGTACTTTTCTCTAATTTTATTGTCAGTCAATTCTCCTGCAGAAGAATATCCTAAACTAGGAAACATAGAGAAATTATTTAAAAATGTTCCGTTTGCTAAAACAGGCGATTTTCTTTGAAACATGGTATTTTCTTTACTTTTTACATGCACTGTAAGTTGTAAAGAATCGCCAGGTAGTATTTTTTTATCGAACTTATAAATATCAAAATTAAAAACCGTGTCCTCTAAGACCAAATTATTTGGTTTATTAAATTCGAAGGTGTTTTCTAATGAGTTATGATTTAAGAAAATACTATCAATTGCTTTATCCGTTTTATTTATCATTGTAAAAATAGCACTTGCTTTGTACGTTCTTTTCTTCGGATAAATAGCTACATCTGCATTTACAGCTACAATTCTTGGTTGTTTATAATCTTCGTATTTTTTATAACTTTTTTCCCATTTAACGGCATTTAATTCAGCTTGTTTAGAAGCTGAGTTTTCTTCTTCTGATTTTGTTTCTTGATAGATCGTAAAACCTAAAGTTAAAAAAGCAACCAAAACAACCGCTAAACCAATTTTTTGAGGTGTTTTAAATCTTGAGACAGCAATATCCATTCTTTCAGAAAAAGAATTTGGTAATCCTCTAACCCAAAATAAAACACTTACAAGAAGTAATACTGTTCCTCCTAAAATCCAATAGATTTTATACCATAAATAACGAGACAACGCAGAGCCATACCCATTCATATCCGAATAACTAAAACCTGGGCCTTCGTTATATTTAAAAATGGCTA
Organism: Polaribacter sp. R2A056_3_33; assembly: GCF_019278485.1. NCBI lineage: Bacteria > Pseudomonadati > Bacteroidota > Flavobacteriia > Flavobacteriales > Flavobacteriaceae > Polaribacter > Polaribacter sp. R2A056_3_33. The sequence goes on along the minus strand of NZ_CP058984.1, from coordinate 2,957,301 downwards.
ACTCAATTCCTATTAAGTCTAAAAACGGAATCCCCATAGCAACGATTAACAAAACTAATAAACCTAAATATTGATTTTTAAACAACGTTTGTACAAATATTGCTAAGAAAGCCCAAATTGCATAGTTTAAAAATTTTAACCCAAACAACTCTTTTATATAATGACCAATTTCGAAATTATAATATCCTTGATACGCTTGAAACAACATACCAGAAACCATAATTACTGCCAGTAAAACCAATTGCATTTTTAAAATAGCAATCAATTTAGAGAATAATAATGTCCAGTTTGGTATTGGTGTACTATCAACTAAATGACTAATTTTTGCAGTTCTTGCTCTTTGCACTAACATACCAGCGTATAAAAAAGTACAAATATTAATAACAAACAAACTAAAAATATTTCCACCACCTAACATTTGCCAAGTTACTGGTAATGTATCTGTTCCAAAAATTTCACTAGAAATAAATAAAGTTCCAAACAACATTAAAAGTCCAACGATAAGAATGCAGATAAAAGGTAAGCTTTTAAAAATGTATTTAAAATCGATGTTAGACAAGTGCCACATCACTTTTAAATTCTGAATAAAAGAATAATCGTGAGACACTTTTGGTAACGTTATTCTTGTAACTCCGCTAAAATTAGATTTTGTAATTCTTTCTGCTTTTACTTTTCTAAAAGAAAGTGTAATTGCATTTTGTGTAAATTTAAAATATTTATAAACCAACCCAAAAATTAAAGAGGAAACTACCAACCACAATAAACGGTTATAAATTACCAATTCACCTATTGGAATTTGCATTTCATTTTGTTCAGAAACGGTCCAATATTTTGTATAATAAGAAGACGCGGAAGAACCATAAGGATCTAAAACAGCTAACAATGTTGCTTGTTCTGGTTCTGATAAAATACTAGAAATAGCTCCCTGAACAAACATTAAAATAATTACCGTAATAAAACCAGCTGCAACACTTCTAGAAAATGTAACAATAGCAAAAACAACAGCACCAAAAAACAATACATTTGGTAAAATATAAACCAAATACGTTGTTAAATAAGTCATAACATTAAAATCGCCAACAATATCTGAATTGGTTCCTGGAAAACGAAACCCAATAACCATTCCTAAAGCAACAACCAAAACAATAGCAGAAACCACTACAATTCCGCTAAAGAACTTTGCAAATAAATAATTCGCTTTTGTAAACGGATACGAAAATAAAATGGAGTGCATTTCACTTTTAAAATCTCTGTAAATAGAAACTCCAATAATTGATGGAAATAAAAAGAAGATTAAAATAGTAAATGCATTAAAGATACCTGTAACACCAATTGGCGAATTTACAATTCTGGAAGAACCAGTGGTACCAGAAACGCCATCCCAAATACCCGCAGATGTTGCAGATAAGAAGAAAGAGATTAATAAAAATATTGAAATATAAATATAAAAAACAGGTTTGTTAAACCAGTATTTTAATTCGTGTTTAAAAATAGTTGAAAACATAATTACAAAGTTATGAGTGATGAGTTTTGAGTGGTGAGTTAGATTCTCTTTATAAAATTTTTTGGCTAGAGCATGTTAGTACTCTTAACTTTTAACTAATAACTCTTAACTTGTTAAAACTGGTTCGTCTTGTTTTAATGCAATAAAATACACATCGTCTAATTGCGGAGTTGCTGCTACAAAATCATCTGAAGGTTTTTCTTCTGCATGTACTCTTATATTTAACGTATTGTCTGTATTAAAATTTCTAGACAACACATTGTACAATTTCATATTTTCTTCTAAATCGTCTTTTTCTACAATTTTTGTCCAAATGGTGTTTTCTAATTCTTCTGTTGCTTTTTGTGGTGTAGAGTGTTTTAAAATTCTACCTCCGTTTAAAATAGCCATTTCATTACACAATTCTTTAACATCTTCTACAATGTGTGTAGAAAAAATAACCGTACAATTACTTCCAACTTCTCTTAAAACATTTAAAAAACGATGTCTCTCTGCAGGATCTAAACCTGCAGTAGGCTCATCCACAATAATTAGTTTTGGATTGTTTAAAAGCAATTGCGCAATACCAAAACGTTGTTTCATTCCGCCAGAATAACCCGCAACATATTTATGTCTTACTTCATATAAATTAGTAATATCTAAAACCTCTTTTACAATGGCTTTTCTTTCAGATTTTTTTGAGATTCCTTTTAAAGTTGCAAAATAATCTAACAAATCTTCGGCAGACATTTTAGGATACACACCAAAAGATTGTGGCAAATACCCTAACACTTTACGTAAAGACATATTGTCTTCTAAAACATTAATATCACCAAAAGTAATTGAACCAGAATCTGGACTCTGTAATGTTGCAATGGTTCTCATTAAAGAAGATTTCCCTGCACCATTTGGTCCTAACAAACCAAACATTCCTGTACCTATTTCAATACTTAAATTATCAATAGGCTTTACGCCGTTTTTGTATGTTTTGGTTAAATTTTCAATTACTAACTTCATATTGTTGGTTTTAGTGATATTACTTTGGTGATTAGTGTAAAAGTAAGCACTTTTGTTACACTTTTTTGTGATTTTTTTAATGGAGTTCCTAAAAAATCGTATTATTTTTACCATTGGAAGTATAAAATGTACTCTATATTTTTTCTGATTACTTTTACAATAGAAAAAACAACCGAACTAACATTTAACTTTAGAACTTTTCATATTAAAACTTTATAAACTTTTATAATGGCAAAAAAATCAATTTTAAATAAAGCGTCACTTACATTTTTAGAAAAATACTTAAATAATGCTGCACCAACCGGATACGAATGGGAAGGTCAGAAAATTTGGATGGACTACCTAAAACCGTATGTAGACACATTTATTACAGATACCTATGGTTCTGCAGTAGGAGTTATAAACCCAGATGCAAAATACAAGGTAGTTATTGAAGGGCATGCAGATGAAATTTCTTGGTATGTAAATTATATTTCTGATAACGGATTGATTTACGTGATTAGAAACGGAGGATCAGATCATCAAATTGCACCAAGTAAAATTGTAAACATTCACACTAAAAACGGAATTGTAAAAGGTGTTTTTGGATGGCCTGCAATTCATACAAGAGACAAATCAAATGAGCAAGCTCCAAAACCAGACAACATTTTTATAGATACAGGTTGTGCTACCAAGAAAGAAGTAGAAGATTTAGGTGTTCATGTTGGTTGTGTAATTACATATCCAGATGAATTTCATATCTTAAACGGAGATAAATTTGTTTGTAGAGCTTTAGACAACAGAATGGGTGGTTTTATGATTGCCGAAGTAGCTCGTTTATTAAAAGAAAACAAAAAAGAATTGCCTTTCGGATTGTACATTACAAACTCAGTACAAGAAGAAATTGGTTTGCGTGGTGCAGAAATGATTACACAAACCATTAAACCAAATGTGGCAATTGTTACTGATGTAACACACGATACAACTACACCAATGATCGAGCAAAAAACTGCTGGTCTTTTAGAATTAGGTAAAGGTCCGGTTATTGCTTATGCACCAGCTGTTCAACAAAAATTACGTGATTTAATTACAGAAACTGCCGAAGCAAAAGAAATTCCTTTTCAGCGTTCTGCACTTTCTAGAGCAACAGGAACTGATACAGATGCTTTTGCTTATAGTAATGGTGGCGTTGCTTCTGCTCTAATTTCTTTACCGTTAAGATACATGCACACCACTGTAGAAATGGTACACAGAGATGATGTAGAAAATGTGATTAAAATGATTTATGAAACATTATTGAATATTAAAGGAGGAGAAACTTTTTCTTATTTTGAATAAATAAAATACAGATACGAATTTCACGGATTATGCTAATTATTTTGACTTTTATATCATTTTGAAATGAGCTTTTTTAAGCGATTGAGAAATCTCATGATTTTGTAATCTATATTATGAGATTTCTCCTATCGTCGAAATGACAAACTAACTAAAAAATATTATTTAGTGGTAATTAGTGAAATTCGTGTCTTTTAATTATGGACGAACTCATAGACATTTTAACTCCTGATGGAAAACTTACAGGAAAAACTGCTTTAAAATCTGAAGCCCATAAAAATGGTTGGTTTCATGCAACTGTTCATATTTGGCTTTTTACTTCGGATGAAAAAATATTACTTCAAAAAAGAGCATTGACCAAAAAAGTATTTCCTGGTTTGTGGGATATTTCTGTTGCAGGACATATTGCTGCCGGAGAAGCTATTATTACCTCAGCAAAAAGAGAAGTCTTTGAAGAAATCGGACTTAAAATAGAAGAAAAAGACCTCATCAAAATAGGCACAAGGATTCATCAAGTTTCTCATGCAAACGGAATTCAAGATAACGAACATCATCATGTTTTTATCGCTGAATTAAAAGTGCCTTTATCAACATTAACCATTCAAGAAGAAGAAGTTGATGCCATCGAATTATTTGATTTATCAACTTTAAAAAGCACAGAAAACCTAAAGAATGTTTTACTTCCTAGATTTCATGAGTATTACTGTTCGGTTTATAACAAAATTCATCAACAAATACATAAAAGATGAAAAATTCAATTGCAGAACGCGTTTACGATTTTTTAAAAAACTATCCGCCTTTCAACTTATTAGCTACAAAAAAAATATTAGAAATAGCTTCTCAAGTTTCCATTATCTATTTAGAAAAAGGAAAAGTTATTTTTAACGAGAATGATGAAATTCACAAACAATTTTACATTGTAAGAAATGGAGGAATTAGTTTGTATAAAAATTCTAATGACAAAAAAGCGCTGATAGACATTTGTGATGGTGGTGATATTTTTGGTTTAAGACCGTTAATTAGTAAAGAAAACTATTTATTAGACGCCATCGCCAATGAAGAATCTATTGTCTATGCGATTCCTATTGAAATTTTTGAAGCAGTATCAGAAAGAAGTTTAAAAATTAATAAATATCTATTAACTTCTTTTGCTTCTAACTCTTTTGATCCTTATACAAACGAGCAAAACAGCAATGTTTTTACAGATTATATAGAAAATGATAATTTAGCTTATTCTAATTTACACTCTGTAAATTACACTAAGAAGCCATTAACCTGTAAAGCTAATGCTACAGCTAAAGAAGCCGCTATAAAAATGAGTAATCAAAAAGTTGGCTGTATTATAGTGGTAGATGATGCCTGCGTTCCTTTAGGAATTATTACAAATAGCGATCTTAAAAACAAAATAGCTACAGGTCTATTTTCTATAGACATCTCTGTAACAGAAATCATGTCTTCCCCAGTAATTACACAATCTAAAAACCTTACTGTTTTAGACGCTCAGTTACAAATGATAAAGCAAAAGGTAGGTCATTTGTGTATTACTGTAGATGGGACAAGTAATTCTAAGTTGATAGGAATTTTAACTAATCATGATGTTTTAGCTTCACTAGGAAACAACCCAACAGTAATTTTAAAAGAGATTAAACGAGCTAAAAAAACAAGAGAGATAAGAGAAATTAGAATCAAGGCCAATCAACTTTTAAAATCTTATCTAGAACAAAATATACCATTATCACATATTTCTAAAATTATATCCGAAATAAATGATAGTGTAACCATAAGAGTTATTGAGATTTCTTTAAAAAAAATGGCTACGCCACCGCCTGCTAAATTTACTTGGTTAGCATTAGGAAGTCAGGGTAGAAAAGAACAACTTTTATATACAGACCAAGACAATGCTATCATTTTCGAGGATGTTAGCAAAGAACAATATACAGAAACGAAAGAATATTTTTTACAATTAGCAGGTCATATTACAAAATCGCTACATAAAATTGGTTATGAATATTGCCCTGCAGAAATGATGGCAAGCAATCCTAAATGGTGCTTGTCTTTATCTGAATGGAAAGATCAATTTAACGAGTGGATTTTTAATGTTGATGGAGAAGCCATTTTATTATCGTCTATTTTCTTTGATTTTAACGCTATTTATGGGGAAGTTTCTATGGCAAGAGAGCTAACCAAAAGCATTTTTAAAACACTTAATGAAAGGACTCTTTTATTTACTTTTTTAGCAAAAGAAGCCATTGCAAGTCCATCTCCTCTAGGATTTTTTAAACAGTTTCTAGTAGAGAATAATGGTGACCATAAAGATTCTTTTAACATAAAACAAAGAGCTTTAATGCCCTTAATTAATGCAGCAAGACTTTTAACGCTCTCCAATAATATTTTTGAAATTAACAATACTGCACACCGTTTTGAAAGATTAGCTGAAATAGAACCTCAAAATAAAGAACTGTATCAATCTTGTTCTTATGCTTTTAAAGCCTTGCTAAAATTTAAAACCAAACAAGGAATATTACACAACGATTCTGGTAAATTTATTAAATTAGAGTCTTTAACAAAAGAAGAAAAGTTGAAACTTAAAAGGTGTTTTAAACCTATTAGAGAAATTCAAGAAGTGCTTACTATTAAATTTAACTTATCAAACATGAGATAATTATGAAGTTTAACTGGTTTAATAAGAAGGAAAATAAGGTACTTCCGGATTACTTTTTAGAGTATGAAGATAGTTTTTTAAACGCACCAAAACTCGCTATAAACGAAACTCGATTTGTTGTTTTTGACACAGAAACTACGGGATTTAACAGAATGAGAGATCGTGTATTGTCTATTGGTGCTGTTTCTTTAATCGACAACACTTTAAATGTAAATGATAGTTTTGAGGTGTATTTAAAACAAGAAATATTTAATCCAGAAACGGTACATATTCACGGAATTTTAAAAGAAGGAAGCATAACAAAAATCTCTGAATTAGAAGCGCTAAAAAGTTTTTTAAAATACATCGGTAATTCAATTTTAGTTGGGCATCATATAAACTTTGACATTATGATGATGAACCAAATTTTAGTAAGAAACCAACTACCAGAAATTAAAAATAAGACCTTAGATACAGAACATTTATATAGAACCTCTAAGCATACTGTTTATCAAAACACATTGCCAAAAGAACGTTATACTTTAGATAAATTATGTGATGAACTAAATGTATCTAAAAGTGATAGACATACCGCAAGTGGAGATGCTCTTATTACAGCTATATTGTTTTTAAAAATAATAGCTCGCTTAGATAAAAACAACGATTTAACCGTGAAAGACTTGCTAAATTCATAATAGCATTTTCTTATTTAAAATTCCATATACTCAAAAAGCATCTTTAATACGTTAGATTGATACTTTCTCTAACGGTGTCTAAAACACGAATTAGACTTCTAGAAAAATCATAGGTCATAATAGTACTTTCTTTTTTGTTTTCTCTTAAAAGACTATTAAAATGTTTTGTTTCGAAACTATAACCAATGGTTTTATAATCGAAACTAATGGTTTCTTCTGTATCATTTTTTAAAATTGTTACAGAAGAAGGCGCATGAAATTGTGTGTTTATTTTTACAATTGCAGTGTCAAACGTAAAAACAGCTTCCGTTGGAGTATTCTCTAACAAGGTACTTTTTAAATTAGCAGTTGCATTTTTATAATTAAAAAGCATATTACATTCAGCATCTGCACCATTTTTAAAGAAAGTAGCATCGGCTTCAATAGTAAGTGGAGTTCCCAAAGTAGATAAAGCTGCAAAAATTGGATAAATACCAATATCTAATAAACTTCCTCCTCCCACTTCTTTTTTAAATAATCTTCGATCTGTATCATACGTATTATAAAAACCAAAATCTGCTTCTAGCTTTTTTAACTCTCCATACTCCCTGCTCTTAACAAGATCTAAAACATACGTAAAATGTGGTAAAAAATACGTCCATAATGCTTCCATCAACAAAACATTATTTTCTTTTGCTACCGCAATCATTTCTTCTACTTCTTGCAAATTCATTGCAAAAGGCTTTTCACATAAAACTGCTTTTTTATTTTCTAAACAAAGTATAGCATGTTCTTTATGAAAACTATGCGGAGTAGCCACATATACTGCATCTACCTCAGCATCTTTAGCCAAAGCTTCGTATGATTTATATGCCTTTTTAGCACCAAATTTCTTTGCAAAATCGCTTGCTCTCCCTTCACTTCTAGAAGCAACAGCAACTAATTCTGCATTTTCTACAGTTGCCAAATCAGTAGCAAATTTTGTAGCTATTTTTCCAAGGCCAATAATTCCCCATTTTATTATTTTATTTTCCATAGTAACTTTTTTAATTATTTAAAGATAGAATCTAAAAAGGTATCAAATACTGTCTACACTTATTTATCTAAAGTATTCTCAATTAATTTTCTTTTTCATTTAAAATTGTCTTGTCAATATTAAAGAACCCTAAAAAAGAAAATAATACAATTAGAGAAACAACATGAGTTATGTTTAATGAAACATCGTTCAACACATCGTATGTAATTTTTAAAATAGCCAATAAACTAATTACTAACGCTATTTTACTTTGCCTATTTATCGCTTTAAAAACGAATAATAGTGAGAAAAATATCACTAAAACACATCCAATAAAATTCAGCCATAAATAACTAATTATCGGTTCTAAACCTTGTGATTCTAAGTTGTAAATTCCGAAATAATAAATAGAACAAATTAATATTTGCGTAATTAAAGCTGCTCTAAACACTGCATTTCCATTTACCTTTTTAAAGAAAAATGCCAACAAGAAAATACCCAAGACGTTTCCGTAGAAAATAGACCCAATAATATTTACAAGCTGAATTAGATTATCGAATAAATTGGCCACACACGCCACCGAAATGGCTATGATTCCCCAAAGCAATGTAAACCATTTAGAAGCCTTTACATAGTGCTCTTCATCTTTATCTTCTCTTACATTTCGCTTGTACAAATCTATAGCAGTTGTACTTGCCAATGCGTTTAATTCCGATGCAGTAGAAGACATTGCTGCAGATAAAATAACCGCTAATAAAAGTCCGATTAATCCTCTTGGTAAATTGTTTAAAATAAAATGAATAAACACATAATCCTTGTCGTTTGATTCTATTTTTTTAATGGATTTCTCATTTACTTTTTTAATAATTTCTTTAGCTGATTCTTTTAAAGCTAAATCTCTTTCATTTAATTCTTGAATTCGAGTAGCTTCTTCCTTCTGAAAACCATCAGAAAACAACAATCTTTTATCATTTTCTATAATGGTATGTTCTGCTTCTAATTTCTGATATTCACCAACAAATTCAGAGTTCTGAACCGCGTCATTTGCTGTAGGATTAAAGTTTAAAGGCGATGCATTAAATTGATAAAAAACAAAAACCATAACACCAATTAGCAGAATAAAAAACTGCATTGGCACTTTTAACAATCCGTTAAAAATTAAACCTAACTGACTTTCTCTAACCGATTTTCCTGACAAATAACGTTGCACCTGACTTTGGTCTGTTCCAAAATATGATAACATTAAAAATGTTCCCCCTAAAATCCCAGTCCAAACTGTGTACCTATTACTTAAATCGAAAGAAAAATCTAACACTTCCATTTTATTACTTGCCCCCGCAATTTCTAATGCATTGCTGAATGTAATGTTTTCTGGAAGCTGACTCATAATCATAAAAAACGCAATTAGCATTCCAATAAAAATGATAATCATCTGTTGTTTTTGCGTTACGTTTACTGCTTTTGTACCTCCAGAAACCGTGTAAATAATCACTAAAAAACCGATGATAATATTCAGTGTTAATAAATCCCAATCTAATACGGCACTTAAAATAATGGCAGGTGCAAAAATGGTAATTCCGGCAGCCAATCCACGTTGAATTAAAAACAAAATTGCCGCTAAACTCCTCGTTTTTAAATCGAATCTTCCTTCTAAAAACTCGTAAGCTGTGTAGACTTTTAATTTATGATAAATCGGTATAAAAACTACACAAATTATAATCATTGCAATAGGCAATCCGAAGTAAAACTGTACAAAGCCCATACCGCTATGAAACGCTTGTCCTGGTGTAGATAAAAACGTAATTGCACTCGCTTGTGTTGCCATTACAGACAGACCGATTGTCCACCATTTAGAGTCGCTCCCACCCTTAATATAATCGGTTACATTCTTATTTTTTCTAGTTACATATGTACCATACGCTACTATAAAAATTAAGGTTACAGAAAGAATAATCCAATCTATTGCATGTAATTTACTTTCAATTTCCATAAACTAAACTGTAAAATAATTTGTAATTAAATAAAACGCAATAACATAAATTACATTCGCTATTAAAACCAATGAATATTCTTTTTTCCAAGTATATTTTTCTTCTTTCATTCTATTTTTATTAGAAGCTATTTCCTGCTTTTGTTACTCGCTTTTTTTACTTCTGTTCTCGATACAAATTTGCACGAACTGACAGTAAAAAAGAGCTCAAACAAACAACTCAATCAGGGCTAAACTTGTTTGTCACTTTTGTCCTTTTTAAACTTCACTTTAATATTCCAACTTGAAATCTCAAACTTGAAACCTTAAACCCTGAACCTTACTTTGAAACTTCTTTCCCTACAGACAACATATTTGCAAATAATCTATACGCACCAGAAACACCTGCAGGCAATTCTCTAAAGAAACTTAAACCTGTATAGATATAATTTCCTTTACCATATTTAGCAATTAACAAACTACCCAATTTCATGTGTTCTCCTTTATCATTCATAGATAAAACAGGTGTGTAAGATTCATGCCAAATATTAGGAAAATACAAACCACGTTCTTGTACCCAACCATTAAAATCTTCGTTGGTAATTTTATTAGGAAAATTCATTAACGGATTGTCTTCTGCTAATATTAAAACATCTGCAGACTCATCTGTTACTCTATCTCTAGACAACTTTAAAGGAAAAGGTGCTGCAACATCTACATTTCTATTCGTGTTATATTGCACAATCATGTTTCCTCCTTTTGCTACATATTCTAACAAGAATTTTTGTTTGAATTTTAGCTCATCAACAACATTATAAGCTCTAATACCTAAAACGATAGCATCATACTTTAATAAGTTTTCTTCATTAATATTTATAGGGTCTATAATTTCTACGCTATAACCAATCTGACGTAAACTTTCTGGAACAGCATCACCTGCTCCTTTTATATAACCAATTGTATTTCCTACTTTTTGAATATCTAAACGAACAACTTTTGCTTCAGAATTTAACAAAACACTTTGTTTAGGAATATGATTGTAATTAATCTCAACCAACTCTTTAGTATAGCTTTCGCCTTTAGAAACGGCAATAACTTCTAATTTTCCTTCAGACGGATTTTTAGGTGGTGTTACTAAAAACGAAACATTTTGTACATCTTCCTTTTGTTCAATATTAAAATTAATTTCTGCAGGAGTTACTCGCCAACCTTCAGGAACTTTTAAACTTACCTTTCCTTGCACAAAAGGAATACCGGCTCTAATTACTACATTGATATTCTTAGAAATGCTATCAGAAAAAATAAGTACTTTGTTTTTAATTTTTGTGGTTACTTCTGGTAAAACCTCATAAGGTTCATAAATTTCTCCTTTATCTCTTTCAGCATATCGCCTAACAATATTCTTTGTAATCGTAATCGGAATAAAATCTATGATTAATTTATACGTTATTTTAGAAATACTAGGTGTTTCTGGCAACCCAATTAATGCTTGATCATCTACAGTATACATTCCTAAAGTAGCCTCTTTACGCAACCAATAAGGATCTGTATAAGAATTTGTTTTTAAAGCAAATGTTTCTTTAAATGTAAATTTCTCATTCTTTGTTAAATTAAATCCTTTAAAAATTTCAATGCTATCTAATTCAGAAACAATAGAAGTTAGCTGCATATTTACATCACTTCTATTTAATACTTCAAAATTTATATCAATTTTAGAATTAGGTGTTCCAGAAGAACTGTTTGCAGAAGCCTCTATATACAAACCTGCACAAGCTTCAATAATTTCTTTAATCTGCTTTTCTTTAATTGTTTTCCAGTGGTTGTCTTCTAAATCGCTCATCATGCTATACGCTAACATTAATTTAGATAAGTGTTTAGACGGATTTACAAAATCAAAATTTTCTTCTACATCCTTTAAAATTTTCCCTATTGAAGCTCCATTTTTTAAACGACTCCAAGTAGTATTAATACCAGAAAAAACATCGTTTTCTACTATTAAAGAATCTCCTTTTAAAAACTCTACATACTCTTTTTGAGATCCTCTTGTGCTCAAACGTCCAAAACCTTGACTCAAATGTTGGCTACTTGCTATAGACGCAATTTCGTTATTAGACAAACCTTTTAAAGCATAATACGCTCCAATATCAAAAGAAATTAAATCTTTTGCAGCTTCGTTAAATGCTTCTTGACTTTTAAAGGAACGAGAAGAAATATTATGAAACAAACGTTTTGGTTGCCAAGTTTTGGTATATTTAAGTTGATCAGAATATTTAGTAGAATCATTGGCAATATCAAAAGCCGCCACACTTAAAATAGCAGAAGCTGTATGATGACCATGCGTTGTACCAGGAGTTCTATGATCGAACCTATTGATAATAACATCTGGCATAAAATTTCTTATTGCCCAAACAACATCACTTAAAACAGCTTCTTCATTCCAAATTTCTAACGTTTCATCTGGATGTTTAGAATATCCAAAATCATTTGCTCTTGTAAACATTTGTTCACCACCATCAACACTTCTTGCGGCTAATAATTCTTGAGTTCTAATAACACCTAATAACTCTCTAAGTTCCGAACCAATTAAATTCTGACCTCCATCTCCTCTTGTTAAAGACAAATAAGCAGTTCTTGCTTTTACATTATTTGATAAATAAGATATTAAGCGCGTATTTTCATCATCTGGATGCGCAGCAATATAAAGCGCAGTTCCTAAGAAATTCAGTTTTTGAATTTTCTCGTAAATCTGATTCGAGGTTAATTTTTGAGGTTTTTGAGCGAATACTGAAACAGAAATCAGTAAAAAGGCTAGTGTAGAAAGTAAAAATTTCTTCATATGTATAAAATTGGTCTATTCTTTTAAGTCTTAGTGAGGTTAAAAAAAATTATATAAACCTCATTGTAATGATTAGTCTAACAATCTTTAAAAAATTACAGATTGTCATAAAAACAAATGTAGTTTTTTATGAGGGGTCTTGAAATTTGTTAACATAATTATAACGTTTCAATTTTCATTAACAAAATGCTCATAACCTGTTAATAAATTAATTTTCAGAATCACTTAATAAGGTTATATTTGTAAGACTAATAAAGATAAAAAATCAATGAAATTTATTGTATCGAGTTCGCAATTATTAAAACAATTACAAGTTTTAGGCGGCGTTATAAATAGCAACAATACCTTACCAATTTTAGATAACTTTTTGTTTGAATTATCTGAAAACCAATTAAAAGTTTCTGCATCAGATTTAGAAACAACAATGAGTTCTGTAATAGATGTAGAAAGTGATAGTTCTGGTTCTATAGCTGTTTCTGCACGTTTATTATTAGATACCTTAAAGACGTTTCCAGACCAACCTTTAACGTTTAAAACGGAAGGTGACAATGCAATTGAAATTAGTTCTGATCAAGGTAAATATGACATGGCTTATTTTGGTGGAGATGAATTCCCTAAAGCGGTTTCTTTACCATCACCAAGTAAAACAGTAGTACCTGCAAGTATTTTAGGAACTGCAATTTCTAAAACAATATTTGCTGCAGGAAATGATGATTTACGCCCAGTAATGAGTGGTGTATTTTTTCAGTTTAGCTCGCAAAGTTTGACTTTTGTTGCTACGGATGCTCACAAATTAGTAAAATATACAAGAACGGATGTTACTGCAGATCAAACCGCAGAATTTATTATGCCCAAAAAACCTTTAAACTTATTAAAAGGTATTTTAGGTGGTTCTGATAGTGATGTTACTATTGAATATAACGATGCAAATGCAAAATTTACGTTTGATAACGTAGTTTTAGTATGTCGTTTAATTGATGGTAAATATCCAAATTACGAAGCAGTAATTCCAAAAGAGAATCCAAATAAATTAACTGTAGACAGAGCTTCTTTCTTAAACTCTGTAAGACGTGTTTCTATTTTCTCTAGTAAAACAACACACCAAATCCGTTTAAAAATGGCGGGGACGGAATTAAATATTTCTGCCGAAGATTTAGATTTCTCTAATAAAGCAGACGAACGTTTAAGTTGTGATTACCAAGGTGATGATATGCAAATTGGATTTAACTCTCGTTTTTTAAGCGAAATGTTAAACAATTTAAGCTCTAACGATGTTTTAATTGAAATGTCTTTACCAAACAGAGCAGGAATTTTAACTCCTATTGATGGTACTGACGAAGGTGAACAAGTTACCATGTTAGTAATGCCAGTAATGTTAAATAGCTAATACACTTTATTTATTGCATTAAAATGATATATCATTCCTGTAAAAGCAGGAAATTATAATATTAAAAACCACAATTGATTAAAAATTAATTGTGGTTTTTTCTTTACATTTACCTTCATGAATTTCCTAGCCCATTTATATTTATCACAAAACAACACCAATATTATGATTGGTAATTTTATTGCCGACCATATTAGAGGTAATAATTATTTGAGCTTTTCTAAAGAAATTCAGCAAGGAATTTTCTTACACAGAGAAATTGACACGTTTACAGATGCTCACGAAGTTGTACGAAAAAGTAAAAGACGTTTGCACGAACGTTACAGACATTACGATGGCGTAATTATTGATATTTTTTATGATTATTTCTTAGCTAAGAATTGGGCAGATTATTCAGACATCCCTCTAGAAACCTATACCAAAGATGTTTATGATTTATTTAGCAGTATTTCAGACGATTTACCTGTAAAATCTCAAAACTTCATTAAATATATGATTGAATATAATATTTTGTTCAATTATCAATATAAAGACGGAATTGCAAAGGTTTTAAACGGAATGAATACTAGAACAAAAGGAAAATCTCAAATGAATTTAGCCATTGAGGATTTACGCCTTTTAGAAGATGAACTTCAAGAAGATTTTACCTTATTTTTTAAAGATTTAATAGCACATACAAATCAAAAGTTTAAAGAACTAACTAGCGCTTCTAACACAAATGAAATTCAAGAGTAGTTTTTGTTGAATATATTTTGCATAACTAATAGGAAGAAGTTTTAAATTGAAGTATTACTCCTTCTAAACAAATTAAAGAACTTAACACCAACCTTATGAAAAAAATAATTTTACTTTTTAGTCTTTCACTTTTAATGATAAACTGTAAGACTGCAGAACAAAAAGAAAATACTACAGGTCTAATCACTCAAAAGGCTATGGTTGTTTCTGCAAGAATTGAAGCTTCTAAAATTGGCTCTGACATTCTTAAAAAAGGTGGAAATGCTTTTGATGCAATGGCTGCTACAGATTTAGCTTTGGCAGTTGCATACCCATTTGCAGGAAACCTTGGTGGTGGTGGTTTTATGGTCTACCGAAAAGCAGATGGAGAAATTGGCGCGTTAGATTATAGAGAAAAAGCACCATTAGCCGCCAGCAGAGACATGTATTTAGACAATGAAGGCAATGTTGTAAAAGAAAAAAGTACTTTAGGAGCAATGGCAGTTGGAGTTCCAGGAACATTAGCAGGTATTTTTACTACTCATAAAAAATTTGGAATAATGCCGATGTCAGAAATTTTAAAGCCTGTTATCGCTTTAGCTAAACGAGGAGTTGTAGTAACTAAAAAGCAAGAAGATAGAATTAAAACTTATCAATCTTTATTTTTAAAAGCAAATAAAGATTCCATTCCTTTTAATAAAAACTGGAAAGAAAATGACACCATTAAATATCCTGCGTTAGCAGAAACGTTAATCCGTATTCAACAAAATGGATTAGATGAATTTTACAAAGGAGAAACTGCTAAAAAAATAGTCAATTTTATTCAAGCAAATGGAGGAATCATCACTTTAGAAGATTTAGCAAAATACGAGGCTAAATGGAGAACTCCTGTTACTTTTACCTATGATGACTTAAAAGTAATTTCGATGTCTCCCCCATCAAGTGGAGGTGTTGCTTTGGCACAAATAATGAAAGCGATTGAGCCTTTTGATGTAGATAAATTTGGGCATAATACAACAAAATCTATTCAAGTTATTACTGAAGCAGAAAGACGTGCGTATGCAGATAGAAGTTTCTTTTTAGGAGATCCAGATTTTGTTACCGTACCACAACAAAAACTAATTTCTAAAACATATGCTAAAGAAAGAATGGCAGATTTTTCTTTTGAAAGAGCAACAAAATCAGCCGATGTTTCTCATGGAAATATAGAAGTTATAGAAAGTAATGAAACTACCCATTATTCAATTGTAGATCAATTTGGAAATGCCGTTTCTGTAACCACAACTTTAAACGGTGCTTATGGTTCTAAATTATATTCACCTGAATTAGGTTTCTTTTTCAATAATGAAATGGACGATTTTAGCAGCAAACCTGGTGTGCCAAACATGTTTGGTTTAATTGGTGCAAAAGCCAATGAAATTCATCCAGAAAAAAGAATGTTGAGTTCTATGACACCAACTATTGTTGAAAAAAACGGCAAACTTTTTATGGTAGTCGGAACCCCTGGTGGATCTACCATAATAACATCTGTTTTACAAACTATCCTAAATGTTCATGAATATAAAATGGGAATGCAAGAAGCGGTAAATGCTGCGAGATTTCATCACCAATGGCTGCCAGATGTAGTTAAAATGGAGCCGAATAGTTTTGACAAACAAGTAATCTCAGAATTAAAAGACCTTGGATATACCATTGATGAAACTACTTCTAGAATTATTGGTAAAGTTTCTGCAATTTTAGTTTTACCCGACACAAGTTTAGAAGGTGGAGCAGATAAACGTGGAGATGATACAGCCGTAGGATTTTAATGAATTTTAATAAAAATAAACTATAAAACGTATGCAAGTACAACCATTTCACTTAGCAATTCCAGTACAAGACTTAGAAAAATGCAGAACCTTTTACAGAGATATTTTAAACTGCGAAGAAGGCAGAAGTACAGAACAATGGGTAGATTTTAATTTCTTCGGACATCAATTAGTAATTCACCAAAAAGAAGAATATGTACCAACAAAAGCTGTTACAAATCCTGTTGATGGTCATGATGTTCCGGTTCCGCATTTTGGAGTTGTTTTAACTTGGGAAGATTGGCATTCTTTAGCAGAGCGTTTAATGTCTGTTAACACAAAATTTGAAATTGAACCTTGTATTCGTTTTAAAGGAAAAGTAGGTGAACAAGCAACCATGTTTTTTAAAGACCCAGAAAATAATGCTTTAGAGTTTAAAGCTTTTCAAGATATGAATCAATTATTTGCTAAATAATGCAATTAATAGAAACTCATATTGTAGAAAAGTTAGAAAAACCAATTCGTTTTCAAGAATATAGCGTTGGTATTTTTAACACAATCCCCACAAAATCTGGTATTAAAAAAGCTATTAAAAAAGGACTTATTTTTATTGAAGGAAGTTTAGCAACCACATCTAAATACATTTCTGGAGGAGAAAAAATAGAACTTTTTGAGTCTGAAAACTCATCAACATTTGAAAGACTAAAACTATATATTGAGGTTTTATTTGAAGACGAAACTTTAGCCGTTGTTTACAAACCTGCAGGTATTTTAGTGAGTGGTAATAAGTTTGTAACCATTGCCAACGGATTGGCACAAAACCTTAAAAAAAGTACTTTAGCTGATGCAGTAAAACCACAACCAATTCATCGGTTAGATTATCCTACAAGCGGACTTTTATTAATAGGTAAAACAAGCACAGCAATTACAGCATTAGGGAAATTATTTAAAGAGAAAGAAATTCAGAAAACCTATTTTGCTGTTACTATTGGCAAAATGAACTCAGAAGGAACTATAAAACTTCCTATTGATAAAAAAGAATCTAAAACAGATTTTAAAGTTTTACATACTGTAATTTCAGAACGTTTTGAATTTTTAAACTTGGTGAAATTATCACCAAAAACAGGAAGAAAACACCAACTTAGAAAACATTTATTTTCTTTAGAAAATCCTATTTTAGGTGATAAAGAGTACTTTTTAGAAGGTAAAGTTTTAAATGGAAAAGGCTTGTATTTACATGCAGCAACTTTAGATTTTGTGCATCCTTTTACAAAAAAAACTATTTCTATATCAAAAGAACTTCCAAAGAAATTTAATAAAATATTTAAAGAACTATCGTTTTAAAAACCTTATTAACTTATAATAAAGCCAACACATAGTTTCTTCATTCTAAAAAGATTAATTTAGCCACTTATTATAAAATCACAAAATGAAGAAGCTTTTTAAAATTATTGGAATTATTTTATTACTAATAATTGTTTCTGCAGGAATCTATTATTTTGCTACAAACGAACCTTTACCAGAAGGAAAACAAGGTAAAGAAGCCGATGCTTTAGCAGAAAAAATGTTAAATGCATTAAATATTGATGCCTACAAAAACACAGAAATACTAGAATGGAGTTTTAGAAATGAACATCATTATAAATGGATTAAAAGAACAAATGTTGTTATTGTAAAATGGAACGAAAATACCGTTCATTTATTTTTAAATGAACCGCAAAAAAGCCTTGTAGACTTTAAAGGAATTGCTGTTGAAAATCCAGATCCAAAAATTATAAAACAAGCACAAGACTATTTTAATAACGATTCTTTTTGGTTAGTAGCTCCTTATAAAGTTTTTGATGCTGGAACAGAAAGGCGCCTTGTAAAATACAATGATAAAGATGCCTTATTAATTACCTACACTTCTGGAGGTTCTACTCCTGGAGATTCTTATCTATGGTTTTTAGATGAAAACTATTTACCAACTTCTTTCAAAATGTGGACTTCAATAATACCTATTGGTGGCGTTTCTGCAACTTGGTCTGATTTAAAAGACACCAAAACGGGTATCAAATTACCAACTAAACATGAACTATCTATATTTGGTTTAGAAATAAGTATGGGAGAAGTAACGTCGGAAAATAGTAAAGCAGATATTCTTGCTAATAATATTTTAAAAGCGATAAAACATGAAGCATACAAAAACACTCGTTTTATAGAATGGAGCTTTGGAGAAAAAAGACATTTTAAATGGGACAAAGAAAAACATATTGTAGACGTTTCTTGGGATAGCATTCGTGTACATTTATATCCTAGAAATAGAGAAAATAGCAGTGTGTTTATCAACAACAAAAAACAAGAAAAAGCAGATACAACTATTGTAAAAAAAGCTTGGGATATTTTTAACAATGATTCTTTTTGGTTAGTTGCTCCGCATAAATTATTTGAAAACGGAATTATAAGAAGCATACAGCAAGTAGATCATAAAGACGCGTTGTTAGTAAAATATACAACAGGAGGTTCTACACCTGGTGATTCTTATTTGTGGATTTTAGATTCTAATTTTGTACCTAAAAGCTATAAAATGTTTGTACCAAGCATGAAAATGGATGGTGTTTCTGCTACTTGGCAAGATTGGATCACTACAGAAAGTGGTACTTTGTTACCAACTAATCATACTTTTGGTAATGGTAATATTTTAAGTATGGGTAAAGTAAAAGGATATAATTAATGAAATCTAAAACAATTGCCAGCGGAATTTTAAGGGCTATAGGAATACTTTTAGGGATTTTTCTTCTTGGTTATTTCTTATACACCATTCAATCTGTAATTATCTATATTATAATTGCAAGTATTTTATCGTTGGTTGCCAGACCTATCATTATTTTTCTAAGAGCAAAATTAAAGTTTCCAAACACACTTGCTGTTGTATTTACCATGATTTTTATGTTAAGCCTATTAACAGGTTTAATTTTAATGTTTATTCCTTTAATTACTGAGCAAGGCCAAAATTTATCTTTGCTTGAGGTGGATAAACTTGAAGCAAATATTCAAGAAATTTTTAACCAAATTACCGGCTATTTTTCTTCTAGAGGAATAGATGTTTTGGGTGAATTAAAAAATGTAGATTTTATTTCTCAATTTAAAGAAATCCCTGATTTCTTAAATGCTGTTTTAGGTGCAGTAGGTACTATAAGTGTTGGTTTATTTTCAGTATTATTTATATCTTTCTTTTTTATGAAAGATAGTCACTTGCTTAAAAATGGCGTGATGGTAATAGTCCCAGAAGGCAATGAAAGCAGGTTTTCTAAATCTTTAGATACCATTAATAATTTATTGTCTAGATATTTTATTGGACTAATTTCTCAAATTACAATCCTATTTATCATATACACTATTATCTTACTAATTTTTGGAATTAATAACGCCGTCGTCATTGCTTTTTTATGTGCTTTGTTAAACCTAATTCCGTACGTTGGTCCCTTAATTGGCGCCGTAATTATGTTTATTTTATCGATGACAAGTAATATTGGATTAGATTTTCAATCAGAAATTTTACCAACAACCATGTATGTAATGACTGGTTATCTAATTGCACAATTAATTGACAATTTTGCGAGTCAGCCAATTATATTTTCTAAGACAACAAAATCTCATCCGTTAGAAATTTTCTTAATAATCATTATTGGAGGCCTACTTTTTGGTGTTGTAGGTATGATTACTGCTGTACCTTTATACACTGCGTTAAAAGTAATTTTAAAAGAGTTTTTGGCTGATAATAAAATAGTAAAATCATTAACTAAAGACCTCTAATTTCTTTTGAACAAAGCCATTTTAAGTCCAAAAATTCAGCAATTTATTACTGATAATTTAAAATCAAACATTACAAAACTGATTTTAAAAGGAAGTCCATTTAAAGATATTTCTGTACAAGAATTAGCCAATCAAATTGTAGCTAAGCAAAAATCTGAACACAAACTTGAAAGCTGGTTTTCTACAGAAAATATTTATTATCCGCCTAAAATAAGTATAGAACAAACCTCTTCAGAAATTACCGCTGCTTATAAAAGTAACTTGGTTTCAGGAAGTTCAATTATAGATATTACAGGAGGTTTTGGAGTAGATTGTTTTTATTTTTCAAAACAATTTAAAGAAGTTATTCATTGTGAAATTAATGAAGATTTATCTAAAATTGTAAAACATAACTACCTGCAATTAAAGGTAAAAAACATCACTACTTTTTCTGGTGATGGTCTTGAATATCTAAAAAATCACAAAGCAAATCTTGATTGTATTTACATAGATCCCTCAAGAAGAAATGATCTAAAAGGAAAGGTGTTCTTACTAAATGATTGTTTACCGAATGTTCCAGAAAACATCGATTTCCTTTTTACTAAAACCAATCAAATACTCATTAAAAATTCACCTATTTTAGACATTACAAGTACAATAAATGAATTAAAATTTGTAAAAGAAATTCATATTATTGCCTTTAATAATGAGGTGAAAGAATTGTTATTTTTATTAGAAAAAGAGTATAGTGATCCAATAAAAATCAAAACCGTAAATATTGGTAAAAAAGAGATACAAACTTTTAACTTTAATTATAAAGAAGCAGTAAATTCTGAATATTCTAAACCACGCTCCTATTTATATGAACCCAATGCTGCTATTTTAAAATCTGGAGGTTTTCATGAAGTTTCACAACAATTGAAAGTTTTTAAATTACAACAACATTCTCATTTATATACCTCTGATGAAATCATTGATTTTCCTGGAAGGGTCTTTAAAATAGAAAACGTTTTAAGTTACGATAAAAAGAAACTTAAAAAATTAGTTGTAGAAAACAAAGCAAATATTACCACAAGAAATTTCCCAAAAACGGTCGCTCAAATTAGAAAAGAAACCAAAATTAAAGACGGTGGAAATACATATTTATTCTTTACAACACTTAATACTACTGAGTATATTGTTATTCTTTGTAAGAAAGAACAACACAAACAGATCCTAAACAACTAAATGTTAATAAATTAAATTCATTTTTCAACATTTTATTAAGTTTTATTACTAAGTTTACAAACACTTTAAGTGTTTTTTGATTAGGGGCTTAAAACACTTAAATAAAAAGTCTCGAATTCACTTTCGAGACTTTTGTTTTTTTACACTACTTTTTTCAGTAATTTTGTATGGAAGGCTTAACCTTTCTAAACATGCAAACAAGCACCTATCAAGCACTAAAAATTAATCAAAACGCACAGACTTCAATTCAGGATGTTTTGGTTGTAGAAGCTGCTTTACAAATTAACATTAATGATGAGCCTTATACTGTAGTTATGAGAACACCAGATAATGACAAAGCATTAATAAGAGGATTGCTTTTTGCTGAAGATATTTATAAAAGTGACAAAACTTTAATTTTTAACATAGTTAAGGAAGAAAATGAAATTCCGACGATTATAAATGTTACTATTTCTAAAGAAGTATTAGGTAAAGGATATTTAAATAAAAGAACATTGCTCTCTGTTTCTTCTTGCGGAATTTGTGAAAAAAATGAGCTAAAAGACAATAATGTTGAAGGAGAAAAACGAACTAAAACAACTACTTTTTCTAGTACTGTTTTACATGAAATGTTTTTAAAAATGAATAGTTTTCAGCATACTTTTAAAAACTCTGGTGGTAGTCATGCAGCAGCAATTTTTAATAGAAACCATGAGTTTTTAACCGTTAAAGAAGATATTGGAAGACATAATGCTGTAGATAAAGTAATTGGAGATTTATTGATAAAAGACTATTTAAAGCATGCTAAATATTTATTGGTAAGCGGACGCGTTTCTTACGAAATTGTTTCGAAAGCATTTATTGCAAAAATTCCAATTATTGTAGCAGTCTCTGCCTGCTCTTCTTTAGCTGTAGATTTTGCAAAAGAATTTGGTATTTGCTTAATCGGTTTTACAAGAGAACAAAAAATGACCATTTATTCAAATCCTTCATTTGTTGAAAAAACGAAAAGCTATGTCTAAAAACAGAAAAGCAGATATTAGCAATACTCCAGCTTCCAAAACAGTAATTATCACCATTAAAAAAAGATAAAAATCACCTTATGAAAAAGATTATTTTTTTACTTGTAGTTCTAATTTCTAACCAACTATTATTTTCTCAAACAGAAAATACTCCGAAGAAACTTACTCAAAAAGGGTTTGCTAAAATAGATTTCCTTTCTATTGATATGCCTATTATAGAAACTTCCAAAGAACCCAATATGGGACTAACAGGGATCAATTATAATCTATTTTTAGGTGATGAATTCTATACAGGTGTTGGGCTCTATGGTTCTATTGCAGGAATACGAGGTGGTTTTTTTACTTTGGGAGTAAACGCAGGTCTTAAAAAATATTTTTCTAATAAATTATATGTGGATACCGGTTTTCACTTTGGTGGCGGTGGTGGCGCAGGTGCTCTTGATGGCGGTGGTGCTTTTATATTACCTCATTTTAATTTAGGTTATGACTTTAAAAACTTTTCAATAAACGGAGGTTGGAGTTATGTTAACTTTTTTGATGGTGGAAAAATTAAAGGGCATCAACTAAATGTAGCTTTAGAAATTCCTTTAGATTTTGAATATTCAGATTATAAATCAGCAGAAAAAGAAATAGATTTAGATCATTTTAATAATACTAGTTGGAATCAAAATCCAAAAAGAAATTCTTTAATGGTTCACTTTAACAATTTAAAGGTTTTAAGCAAGGCTAAATCTACAGATGATCAAGTTTTAGAAGGTAAAACCATAAAATTAGCCGGATTTGAATATACTTCTTACTTAAACAAAAATTGGTTTACATTTTTAAAAGTAGATGGTGCTTACGATGGTATTAGAGCAGGTTATATGGATGTTTTACTTGGTGGAGGTTATCATTTATCAATGAACAGAAATAGAACCAATATTTTAGCAAAATTTGGTATTGGTGCTGGTGGTGGTGGTGGTGTAGATAGTAAAGGTGGTTTCTTATTTTATCCTGATTTATCTATAGAACAACAATTATTTAAAGACATTTATGTCTCTGTTAATAAGGGCTATCTCTTAACTCCGAATAAAGATTTTTACACTTCTTCTTTTGGTGTCGGAATTAAATATTATATAGAGAGAAATGGAATAAATACCGACAACGCAACCTTTACAAAAGGGAAATTTAAAGGCTTTGAAGTCATTGTAAAGCAAGACATGTACTTTAATGCAAAAAGAATGGATGCCCCTACAGAACACATGCATCAAATTTCTTTACAAGTAAATTTAGATTTAAATAAAAATGTATATGTTGCTGGTCAAACTTCTTTTGCCAATTTTGGTAATGCAGGTGCTTATGGTGAAGGTTTGGTTGGTGCAGGTTTAAAAACGAATCCTTTATTTAATGATTCTACTTCTTTATTTGCACAACTATTAGGTGGTGCTGCAGGTGGTGGTGGTATTGCCACAGGACAAGGTTTAATTATAAAACCAAGTTTAGGATTCGATTATGAGCTTTCTAAAACCTTAAATTTAAGAGCAGCTGCAGGTTATGTAAAAGCAAGAGGAGGCGAACTAAGCAGCCCATTTATCAACCTTGGTTTAAAGTATAACATCTCTTTTTTAAAATTGAAATAATGAAAAAAAAATAGCGCTACTTAAACTATGTATTTAAGTAGTGCTATTGATATCTTTAATAGATTTAATGTATTTTACTTATATCGCAGTTTCTAAATATTTAACAACAAAATCAATTTCTTCTTTGGTTGTATATTTAGAAAAAGAAAAACGAACTGAGGTTTTATTTGCATCAGTATCATTTAATATTTCTTGTAATACGTGAGAACCTTTATTACTTCCACTTTGGCAGGCACTTCCTCCAGAAATAGCTATTCCAGCCATGTCTAAACTAAATAAAAGCATATCATTGGTAAAAGGAAAACGCACATTTAAAATGGTATAACTGCTATTTTCAATATCTGAAGAAAGTCCGTTAAATTGAATGTCTTCTGAAATACTCTTTAATTCAAAAATAAAATACTTTTTTAAATTCTCAATGTAATTTTTATCTTCCTCTAAACTAGAAACAGCAATTTCCAATGCTTTTTCCATCCCTAAAATAGCATGTACATTTTCTGTACTAGACCTTGCACCCATCTCTTGTTCGCCACCATGAAGCATTGGTAAAATTCCAAATCCTTTTCTAAAAAAGGCAAAACCTACTCCTTTTGGGCCATGAAACTTATGTGCACTCGATACCATAAAATCTAACGATATTTTCTGTAAATCAATATTATAGTGACCTATCGCTTGTACGGTATCCGAATGAAATAAGGCATTATTCTTTATACAAATCTCGGTAACTTCATCAATATCTAAAATATTACCTATTTCATTGTTAATCAACATTAAACTTACCAACGTTTTATCTTCTGATGCTGATAAAAGCTGTTCTAGATGAACAGTATCCACAGTTCCAAATTCATCAAGATTTACATAATCTACAAGTATGTTATGATTTTTTTCTAAATGAAAACACGTATGTAAAACGGCATGATGCTCTATTTTAGTCGTAATAATTCTTTTAACTCCAAGGTTAAAAACAGCATTGTGCAATATTAAATTATCTGCTTCTGTGCCACCAGCAGTAAAAATAATTTCGCTGGCCGTTACATTAAAATGCTTTGCAATATTCTTTCTAGCAGTTTCTACCGCAGATTTTGCTTTTCTACCAAATTGATGAATAGATGATGGATTTCCATAATTACTCTTCATAGACGTATGCATTACCTCTATAACTTGGTCATCTATTTGAGTGGTTGCTGCGTTATCTAAATAAACGGTTTTCATAACTTAAAATTAAATAGGGTTTTGAAAAATATAAACTTCTGTAGCTCCTAAGCCATATTTCTTATAAGAAGCATCATAAAATTTTACTGGATATTTATTTAATAATCTTAAAAGTTCAGATCTTAAAACACCTTCTCCAACTCCATGTATAAAAACTACTTTAGCGATTCTTTTAGCTATGGCAAACTCAATTTTACTTTTTGCAGTGTCTAATTGTAGGTTTAACATATCGTAATTATCCATGTTTCTTGTAGACTTCGTCAGTTTACTTATATGCAAATCGACTTCTAAAATCACTTCTTTCTTTTCTTTTTTAAATAAACTTTTCTTTGGTTTATTCTGTGCAATTTTATCTTTTAATAGTGAATTATTAATATCACTAAACTTAGACAACTCATGTTGCTCTACATCAATTCGAACTAATTCTGATGCATTGAATTTAAAAATCATACCATCGGTAGTTTCTACAGAAATTTCAGTACCATTAATACCGATGACATTTCCTTTTAGAACATCATCTAAAACAGCTACTTTATTTCCAATTTTTAAACTCATTCTTTATCTTGACTTAATTTTATTATCAGTTATTTTTAGAAAGTAAATTTATTACAAAAGTAACAAGCTAAAAAGGTTTCTCTCTAAAATAAGTATAAATTCTGATTACTTAACACGTTAAGATACTGAAAGAAGTACAGTATATAAGGAGTTAATCCTATTAAACAATCGGTTCTTTTTTATAAACTTTTTAATTTATCACCAAAAAGGAGTAACAATATAATAGGAATCCCTAATGAGATTACTAAAATCTTATTTGTCTCAAATAAAGACGGATTTAATAAAAGTGTAATAGCAAAACCACCAATTGCTCCACCTAAATGTGCAGAATGCCCAACGTTACCCAATTGCTTTTTCATTCCGTAAATTGAATATAATAAATACCCAACCCCAAAAATATAACCAGGAATTGGTATTGGAATAAAAAACAAATACAATTCCATTGCAGGGTATAAAAGTATGGAAGCATACACAATACCAGAAACCGCTCCAGAAGCTCCTACAGCACTATAATAAGGTTCATTTTTGTGATATTTAAGTGAGTACAAACTACCTGATAATAAACTTCCAAAATAGATTACTAAAAAACCAGGAATCCCTAAAATCTGAGCAACAATATCTCCAAAAAGATATAGAGCATACATATTAAAACCTAAATGCAGCCAGTCTACATGTAAAAAACCCGAAGTTAAGGTTCTTATTTTTTCACCAGATAAAACTTTACCTACTTGAAACTTATATTTATCTAAAAAAGAGTAATCATTAAACCCTTTCATAGAAACCAAAACATTGGCAATAATCAGTATTAATACTGCTTGATTTATATTGTTCATCATAAAGCAAAATTACTGAAATCTGATTTACTAATGCTACTCCATTTTAAATTTATATCCGATATTTGCATACTTAAAATAATACTCCATGCATTTAATTGTTTTTAGTCTTATATACCCGTTTATTTGGTTAATATCTAAACTTCCTATGAAGATATTGTACATAATTTCGGATGGACTATATCTCTTAAACTATTACATTATTGGCTATAGAAAAAAAGTAGTTTTAGAGAATTTACATTTAGCTTTTCCTGAAAAAAGTGAGGAAGAAATTATAAAAATTAGTAAAGGTTTTCTTAAACATTTAACTGATTTTATTGTAGAAAGTATAAAGACTTTTACAATTTCTGAAAAAGAAATTTCTAAAAGAATTAAATATAAAAACATTGATTTACTAAAAGAGGTTGCTAAAAACGGAAAAAGTATTTCTTTAGTAGGAATACATCAAGCAAATTGGGAATGGTTGACAGGCTTACCTTTACAAATTAAAAAACCAGATTTTTATGCTGCGTATACCAAAGTACAAAACAAGCACTTCGAAAAAGTAATTAAAATGTCTCGTTCTAAGTTTGGCGGAACCTTATATAGAACCTCAGACACAATTAGAAACCTTCATCGAAATTTTGTAAATAAAAAACAAGGTATTTATATTTTGTTAAGCGATCAATCTCCACAACTAAAGAACACTCATTATTGGGCTGAATTTATGGGAATAAAAGTACCAATTCATATAGGTGCAGAAACTCTAGCTAAAAGATACGATATGTCTTTTGTATACTGGACGACCAGAAAAATTAAAAGAGGTTATTATGAAGTTGAATTTGAATTGATTACAGAAAATCCAAAAGAGTATAAAAATTACCAACTTACAGATAAATTTATCGAAATAACTGAAAGAAATATTAGAAATCAACCTGAAGTTTATTTATGGTCTCACAAACGTTTTAAACATAGAGATAAAGTTCCGATATTACCATCATAAATAACAACTATATGCAATTATTAAGTTTTGTACTTACATATCCATTAATTTTACTGCTCTCTATATTACCAATGAGAGTTTTATATATTATTTCGGACTTTTTTTTCTTTCTAGTATATTATGTTTTCCGCTACAGAAAAGAAGTCGTTTTAGCAAACTTACATCTTGCTTTCCCTGAAAAATCTGAAGATGAAATAGCATTAATTTCTAAAAAATTCTTTAAACATTTTACAGACTTGGTTGTAGAAAGTGTCAAATACTTTTCTATTAGTGAGAAGGAGATAAAAAAACGTTACAAATTTTTAAATCCAGAATTAGTAGATAATTATAGCAAAAAGAAAAGAGGTATTATAATTGTTGGAGCACATCAAGCTAACTGGGAATGGTCTACAAGTATGCCACTTGCTTTAGAAACAACAATTTTAGGCGCATATACTAAAATACAAAACAAGTATTACGAGAAAGCGATTAAAAAGAGTAGAAAACGGTTTGGTATTGATGGTTATAAAACCTCTGAAACAATTCTTAATATTCAAAAAAACATTGACAATAACCTACAAGCTGCTTATATTTTACTAAGCGACCAGTCTCCACAACCTCATAAAACGTATTATTGGAGTGAGTTTTTTGGTGTAAAAGTACCGATACATACTGGTGCAGAAATGCTTGCAAAAAAGTTCGACTTTGTTGTAATTAACTATGTGGCAAGAAAAGTAAAAAGAGGGTATTATGAAATTGAATTTCAATTAATAACGGAAACACCTAGAGATTTTGATGATTATCAAATTACGGATAAATACACCAAAATAACCGAAGAAAATATAAGGCTACAACCAGAATTATATTTATGGTCTCACAAACGTTTTAAACATAAAGACAAAGTGCCAAAAGAATTTTTATAATCCTTTTGGCACTTTTAGTAGATTTTTATTTCTTTTACAAATTAAACCTTCCTCCAATAAGTATATTTCTTTGGAAAAAAGTAAAACTTTGAGAAGCTCCATCATTTGGATTATAAGTCGTTTTAACATCTGGCATATAAATATAACCAAACTTTAAATCTGATTGGATATAGAAATATTTAAAGAATGTAAAATCTAGTCCAATAACAGCTGAAGTACCGTAACCTGCAATATGAAACTCATCATGTCTTTCTTGATCAAATAACTTAACATCTGTTCTTGGATACAAAATTCCGGCTCCTAAACCTTCCGTAAGGTTTATTTGAAAATTCTTATGATTTAAACCTATTAAATGACCAATTTCATCAAATCTTCTAAACTCAACATTTACATAATTTAAACCATCGGTATGTTCTAGCTGTAAAAAATCTTCAGATAATATTTGATTATCATTATTATAAACACCATCAAATGGAGTTCCTGCATTTATCTCTCCGTCAATTTTTACCGTTTGGTCTGCAACCATTACATATTTCATGTGGTCTACACCTATAGAAATCGTATAATTTTCTTTTAAAAAATATCCTATTCTATAATTGTTTTGAGGAATGGTAATTCTACCCGGATTTAAATAATCGTTGAAACTAAATGGAGTTTGTCTGTCTTTTGCTTTTACATTACGTAAAGTAAAATCATAACTACCATTATCTCCAGTAAAGTGAATATCTGAATCAGAGTAATTAGCCCTGTTCCACCCCCAATAAAAAAAGAATTTTCCTTTATTGGTTATTTTCTCTACATTTTTAAAATTGTCAGTATTTTCTGTACTATTTTCTTGTGAAAAAGAACAGATGCTCATTAATAAAAATGAACCTATTATTACTTTTGTTTTCAAAATACTATGCTATTATTGCTTTAATTTCATTGATAAATCTTACGGCTAAATCATCTGCAGCTTGCTGTGATTTTGCTTCTGTATAGATTCTAATAATTGGCTCTGTATTCGATTTTCTTAAGTGAATCCACTCGTCTGCAAAATCAATTTTTACACCATCTATAGTATTTACATCTTCGTTAGAATAGGTAGACGCCATGGTTTCTAAAATTTTGTCAACATCTATTTCTGGTGTTAACTGAATTTTATTTTTACTCATAAAATAACTTGGATACGAATCTCTTAATTCTTTACAAGATATTTTTTTATTTGCTAAATGAGATAAAAACAAAGCGACACCAACTAGAGAATCTCTACCATAATGAGAAGCAGGGTAAATAATTCCTCCGTTTCCTTCTCCACCAATTACTGTATTGGTTTCTTTCATTTTGATAACCACATTTACTTCTCCAACTGCTGAAGCTGTATACGTTCCACCATGCTTTTCTGTTACATCTCTTAATGCTCTAGAAGAAGATAAGTTAGAAACGGTGTTTCCGCCACCTAATTTTCCTAAAACGTAATCTGCACAAGCAACTAATGTATACTCTTCGCCAAACATAGAACCGTCTTCAGAAATTAAAGCCAAACGATCTACATCTGGATCTACTACAATTCCGAAATCTGCTTTTTCTTTAACCACCAATTCAGAAATATCTGTTAAGTGTTCTTTTAAAGGTTCTGGATTGTGAGGAAACTCACCATTTGGTGTACAATATAACTCTACACATTTAACACCTAATTTTTTTAATAAAGCAGGAATAAAAATTCCTCCTGTAGAATTTACTCCATCTACAACTACTTTAAATTTTGCTTTTTTAATGGCTTTTACATCTACTAAGTCAAGATTTAAAACTTCTTTAATATGCTTTTTTAAGTATTTTTTATTCTTTTTATAAGAACCTAAATCATCTACTTCTGCAAATGAAAAGTCTTCACTTTCTGCTAAAGCTAAAATCTGCTCTCCTTCTTCTCCATTTAAAAATTCTCCTTTTTCATTTAAAAGTTTTAAAGCATTCCATTGCTTTGGGTTGTGAGAAGCGGTTAAGATGATTCCTCCATCTGCTTTCTCTAAAGGTACAGCAACTTCTACAGTTGGTGTTGTAGATAAACCTAAATCGATTACATCTATTCCTAAACCAACTAGAGTATTAGCAACTAAACTAGAAATCATTTTACCAGAAATACGAGCATCTCTACCAACTACTACTTTAATTTTTTTCTTATCTGCATTTCTTGCTTTAATAAAAGCTCCGTATGCAGAGGCAAACTTTACAGCGTCTATTGGGGTTAAATTATCAACCGTTTTTCCGCCAATGGTTCCTCTAATTCCTGAAATTGATTTTATTAATGTCATAATATATACTTGTCTTTTTAAGCGGAACAAATATAATTCTATTAAATGATTAAATAAATTAGTGAGCTGTAAATTTTATGTAAGCTATTTGTTAGCAAAAATGTGCGTTAGGGATTGAAGTATTTGTTTGAGCTCTTTTTTATTTTTCTTAAAAAAAGCGAGTGTGGAAAGCCCGACCTTTTTAGGAACGCCCCTAAAAAAAGTTTTCAGTATTCAAAAATTAAAATTTTTAAATACTAAAAATCTAAAGCACAAAAAAAGCCGATACAAATTGTATCGACTTTTAAAATATATTAGAAATGTAAATGATTATTTACCTTCTTCCATTTTTTTCTTTAATGCTGCAAGACCACCAATATCTCCTAAGGTAGTTTTTTCTGCTTCTGCTGCTTTCTTAACGGCAACTTTCACATTTCTTTTCTCTTGCTCTTTAAATAAAGATGTATGAGAAACAACAACTCTTCTGTATTCTTTAGAGAATTCTAAAACTACAAATTCGATTTTGTCTCCTTTTTCTAATTTAGAACCATCTTCTTTTTCTAAGAATCTTGTAGGTGCAAATCCTTCTACGCCATCAGCGAAAATTACAACTGCTCCTTTATCATTCTTTTCTTTGATTGTTCCTTCATGTTTAGAACCGATTGCATACGTAGCTTCATGTGCATCCCAAGGGTTATCTTGTGTTTGCTTATGACCTAAGTTTAACTTTCTGTTCTCTACATCTAATTCTAATACTTGTACTTCTAGTTTATCACCAACAGTTACAAAATCTGAAGGATGCTTCACTTTCTTAGTCCAAGATAAGTCTGAGATATAAACTAAACCATCAATACCTTCTTCTAGTTCAACGAATACACCAAAGTTAGTATAGTTACGAACTGTACCAGTGTGTGTAGAACCTACAGGATATTTAGTAGTAATATCTGTCCAAGGATCTGGATGTAATTGTTTGATACCTAAAGACATTTTACGGTCTTCACGGTCTAAAGTTAAAATTTGAGCTTCAACTTTATCTCCAACTTTTACGAAATCTTGTGCAGAACGTAAGTGAGTTGACCAAGACATTTCAGAAACGTGAATTAACCCTTCTACTCCTTGTTCTACTTCTACAAACGCACCATAATCAGCTAAAACAACAACTTCACCATTTACTTTATCACCAACTTTTAATTCGTTGTTTAAAGCTTCCCAAGGATGAGCAGATAATTGTTTTAATCCTAATTGAATTCTAGATTTGTTATCATCAAAGTCTAAAATTACAACGTTTAATTTTTGATCTAATTCTACAACCTCATTTGGATGATTGATTCTAGACCAAGATAAATCAGTAATATGTACTAATCCGTCTACACCACCTAAATCAACAAAGACACCATAAGAAGTAATATTTTTAACAATACCTTCTAATACTTGTCCTTTTTCTAATTGACCAATAATTTCTTTTTTCTGTAATTCAATATCAGCTTCAATAAGAGCTTTATGAGATACAACAACGTTTTTAAATTCGTGGTTGATTTTAACAACTTTAAATTCCATTGTTTTCTCAACATACTGATCGTAATCTCTAATTGGCTTAACGTCAATTTGAGATCCTGGTAAGAATGCTTCGATTCCGAAAACATCTACAATCATACCACCTCTAGTTCTACATTTAACGAAACCGTTAACTACTTCACCAGTTTCATGAGCATTGTTAACACGTTCCCATGCTTTAATTACTCTTGCTTTTTTGTGAGATAATACTAATTGACCAGAAGAATCTTCTCTTTTGTCAACTAATACTTCTACAGTATCTCCTTCTTTTAAACCTTGGTTGTAACGAAATTCGTTTAAAGAAATAACTCCTTCAGATTTAGAGTTGATATCGATGATTGCATCTCTATCAGTAATTCTGATTACAGTTCCTTCAATTACGTCACGCTCGTTTACAAAACCTACAGTTCCTTCTAACGCTTTTTCAAATGCTTGTAATTTTTCTTCATCAACAGCTTCAATACCTTGTTCGTATTTGTGCCAGTTAAAATCAGCTAAAAATTGTGTTGGATCTACAGCTGGAGTTGCTGTTGCTTGTACTTCAGTAGCAGCTACCTGCTCTTCAGTGTTTTTTGTTTCTTCAGACATTTCTGAATAATAATTTTGTATCTTATTGTTTATCAGATTTTAACGATATAAACGCAAAGAGTTGTTTTTATAAATTGTTTTAAATATTCCTTTTATAAATCTGTTCTCGTAAAAAGGAGTGCAAATTTACAAAAATGTTTTGATTTATAACACTTTACAATTAATTTATTATTCCTTTTATTGTTGATATACAAAAAACTACCTTTGCACCCTTAAAACCTTTTAGGTAGATTTTAATGAAGATGGATAAAAATACAAAAGATTTAGTAGATAAAGGAATAATGCTTCCGTTAATGGAAGAGTTCTATACCATACAAGGAGAAGGTGCTCATACAGGTACTGCCGCTTATTTTATTAGAGTTGGTGGTTGCGATGTGGGTTGCCATTGGTGTGATGTTAAAGAAAGTTGGAACGCAGAATTGCACCCACCTACTTTAGCAGATACTATTGTAGACAACGTTAAAAAATATGCGAATACCGTTGTTATAACTGGTGGAGAGCCTTTAATGTGGTCTATGGATTATATTACAGAAAACCTTCAGAAAAACAATATTAGAACGCATATAGAAACTTCTGGAGCGTATTCTTTTTCGGGTAAATGGAATTGGTTTTGCCTTTCGCCTAAGAAAACAAAAATGCCTTTAGCCGAATGTTATCCTGAAGCAGATGAATTAAAAATGATTATTCATAACAAATCTGATTTTGATTTTGCTGAGCAAGAAGCCGCTAAGGTTGGTGCTAAATGTCAACTTTATTTACAGCCAGAATGGAGTAAAAAAGAAAAGATGACTGCAGAAATTGTAGATTATGTTATGAAAAATCCAAAGTGGAAAATTTCTTTACAAACACATAAATACCTGAATATTCCATAATATTCAGGTATTTTATACTTTTATTAGGAACTACTCTCCCTGCGAGGAGTTTATCTTAAGCGTAGTCGAAAGACACTCGCTTTTTTTATTGCTAGTTCTCTACACAAATTTGTTCATTCTTTAGAAATTCAATCTAACTGACAGTTAAAAAGAATTCAAACATATGCTTCAATCAGGGGGCCTAGACTATTTGTAAGCTTTAAACACTAATCTTCGATTCTTCTATCTACTATAGAACAAATACGATCAAACTGTTCGTTAATTCCCATATCAGAATTATCAAACTCAATAGCGTCTTTTGCTTTCATTAAAGGAGAATCTTTTCTGGTAGAATCTATCCTATCTCTTTCTTCTACATTAAAAAGTATGTCTTTAAAATCTACTTTATCACCTCTATCAATCAATTCTTTATAGCGTCTATTAGCTCTCTTATCTGCAGAAGCGGTCATAAATAAC
Organism: Polaribacter sp. R2A056_3_33; assembly: GCF_019278485.1. NCBI lineage: Bacteria > Pseudomonadati > Bacteroidota > Flavobacteriia > Flavobacteriales > Flavobacteriaceae > Polaribacter > Polaribacter sp. R2A056_3_33. The sequence continues at coordinate 2,922,619 of NZ_CP058984.1, read as the reverse complement.
TTTAATTCGGCATCCGGAAAAACAACTGTACCAATATCTCTACCGTCCATAACAATACCGCTGTTTTTTCCCATTAGTTGCTGTTCTGCTACTAACTTTTTTCTTACTTCAGAAATCGCTGCAACTTTACTAACTAATTGAGAAACTGCTAAAGTTCTAATCTCTTTTTCTACATTATCAGCGTTTAAAAACATTTCAGCAAAACCTAAATCTTCATTAAACTGAAATGTAAGAGAAATATGTTTTAAATTTAAAATAAGTCCTTTTTCATCTAAATGAGTTTTACTCACAAAATTATTGTTCATAGCAAATAAGGTAACTGCTCTATACATTGCACCTGTATCTACATAAATATAATTGTACTTTTTTGCTACTAATTTAGCAATGGTACTTTTTCCTGTTGATGAAAAACCATCAATAGCTATTATAATTTTTTTATTCATATTACCTTCTACTATCTAAATCTATTAATAAACTAAAAGTACTTGCATTTGCTGCAGAATGAAATTTAGAATACGCATAATTGAACTTTAATCTGTTCATTTGAATTCCAAATCCATAAGAGAAACCACTAAAAGTTCTAGCGTTTTGTAATTTTAATTCAGCTGCTCTTCTAAAATTATAGCCCAATCTTAGATTAATCAAACTCTCTGGAAACAATTCACCTCCTATAACAAAATGTCTAAAAGTATTTCCTAAAAAACCTACGTCTTCATTAGTAATATTACCTTCTAAATCGGTTGTTTGATCAGACGGATTAGCTACAGAGATATCCCATTTTTGTAAATTATCTATAGTCGCATACCATTTTAAAGGTACGTGTTCTAATTTATAAGAACCTCCTAAAGCTACTTTAAAGGGCATTTTTTCTTTTACACCATTATATGTTTGTATTTGAGTACCAAAATTTCTAGCAACTAAAGTAAATGTATATGGTTTATAAGGGCTATTATATAAAATTGCTAAATCTGCAGAAACACCAACAGAGCTATAACTATCAATATTAGAGTTGATAAACCTTATGTTGGCTCCAATAAAAAAATTTGATCTTGGTATATTTAGAGCATACCCAGCTGAAACGGCAATATCACTTGCATTAAAATTACCTGTTTCATTTCCTTCCTCATCAGCTCCTATTAAAGAACCATAATCTATATATTTAATACTTCCATGTATCGTTCCAAACCTTCTAGAAATCGTTTTTGCAAATGCTAAAGAACCAATGTTTATACCGGCTAAGTAACTCGTGTAATTTGCAGATAATTTATTATCAATCTCAACACTTATCACAGAAGGATTCCAAATTGGCTGGTTTACATCATCTAAAAGCGTTAAAACCTCACCACCTAAAGCTACTTGTCTCGCAGAAGTAGAAATATTTAAAAACTGATACACTTCTCCTCCTCCAACTTGAGCAGTTAAGGAGATAGAAAAAAATAAAATAGAAATAAAAAATAATTTTATCATTAACTAATTTAGTTTCAATTTACAAATATACTTTATAACGTAGTAGCATCATAAAAATTACTATTTAAAACTATAAAATATTTTCATTTAAATGTCATTATAAGATAATCCTGAATATTATTCATGAAATATATTTATATTTTCTGAATAATTAATATTGATACTCAACAGACATATAAAAGCTATTAAGTTCCTACCATCTATTTCCTAAGAATACAATTATACATGGTTTTTTCTTAAAAAGGTACTTCAAAAAGTATAAAATTGAATCTTCTACTTGTTCTGAATACATATTAAATTAAAGGTTTAAGGCTAAGAAAATTAACTACACTTTATTAGCTACAAAGGCCATTGGCTATCGAAATCCTTTCTATTGATTATTTTTATTGTAATTTTGTGGATGCAACTGTTTTTCTGCTTTTATTTTTTCTTATAAGCTTTGTCTTTAAGCTTTATCTTCACTGCACATTAAATTTTACCTTTTGAAAACAGTATTAAACAGAACACTAAATTAATTAACCTAAATATTTTACGAAAACTACAATATGAGTAATTCTTTTAGAACCAAAACCACTTTAGATAAAGGCGTAACTATACCTAGTCTAATTTTTATAATCTCCATTTGTCTAATTTCTGCTATTTTTCCTGATTTTACAGAAACCCTCCTGAATAAGGTTAAAAACTTCATATTTGTTAACTTTAATTGGGTATACGTTTGGTGTGTTACAATATTTGTTATTTTCTTGGTTTATTTAATGTTTAGTAAGTACGGAAATATTAAGCTAGGAAGTAACGATAGCAAGCCAGACTATTCTTTCTTTTCATGGGTTTCAATGCTATTTTCCGCTGGTATGGGAATTGGGTTGATGTATTTTAGTGTAGCAGAACCTATGCAGCATTACTCCAATGAAGTATTAATGGGCAACAGTACCATTAGTCCTGCAAAAAATGCTCAATTATATACTTTTTTCCATTGGGGAATTCATGCTTGGGCTATTTATGGTACTGTAGGACTATCATTATCCTACTTCGCATATCGATACAAACTTCCACTTTCATTACGAAGCTGTTTATACCCAATACTAAAAGATAAGGTTAAAGGAAAATGGGGAAACGCAATTGATGTATTCGCTCTTTGCAGTACCTTTTTTGGAATAACAACCACACTTGGTTTTGGTGTTGTTCAAATCAATTCTGGATTAGAAACCCTAAACATAGTACCCGAGAGTAGTTTTATCTATCAGATTATAATAGTAGGTGTATTGGTTTCTATTTCCATTTTTTCTGCTGTAACCGGCGTAGATAAAGGTGTTAAAATACTGAGTAATATTAATATTATTAGTGTTGTTATTTTATTATTATTTGTTTTATTTCTTGGACCAACTGTTTATATAATAAGCAGTTTTACCGAAGGAATGGGTAGTTATATTCATAACTTTTTTAAACTAACATTTAATACACATATTTATGAAGAAGAAACACTGCCTTGGTTTTACGATTGGACCATACTTTACTGGGCGTGGTGGATTTCTTGGTCTCCTTATGTTGGACTTTTTATTGCTAAAATATCAAAAGGAAGAACTATACGAGAATTCATTTCGGCAGTATTAATCATACCAACATTATTCAATTTTATTTGGGTGTCTGTATTCGGAAATAGCGCTATTTGGTTTGATATTAATGTCGCAAATGGTCTACTTAGTGAATTATCTAGTAATCCTGATGCCTTGATGTTTAATTTTTTAGAATACCTACCATTCACTAAAGTAATTAGTTTATTAGCTATTTCTATCATTCTTATTTTCTTTGTAACATCTGCAGACTCAGGTATGTTTGTAATGAATAGTATCTCTAGTAAGAACTCACAAAATTCTCCTAAATGGCAAACTGCAGGATGGGGAATTCTACTTGCTATTCTAGCCCTATTTTTATTAAACGCTGGAGGGCTTGAAGCCTTACAAAGCATGACACTTATTACAGCACTACCGTTTTCTATAATTATTCTTTTATTTGTTGTGAGCCTTGTAAAAGCACTCGCTATAGATAATGATTATTACAAACGTGATTTTCAAGTAACCCCTTGGTCTGGTTTATTTTGGAAAGAACGTTTAAAACAAATTATTTCATACGATGACCAAAAATCTGTTGATGAATTTATTGAAAACACGGTTAAACCTGCCTTTAAAGAACTACACCAAGAATTTGTAAATAATGGAATTGAAGCAACTGTTCATTTTTCCGACAAACCCAAAAGCGTAGAAATTGAAATTAAGTATGATGTCGTTAATAATTTTGTATATGGCGTAAAAAATCAATCAAAATTAGTTTCTCAATACTTAATTGATGAAGACAACCTTGGAGGATTTGAAGAAGATTGTTCCTACCTTCCTATAACTTATTTTGGTGATTACAGAAAAGGATATGACGTACGTCTTTTTACTAAAGATGAACTAATTTCTGATGTCCTCAAACATTACGAAAGGCTTTTAGCTATTATTTCCGAAGAAAAAAACGAAATGTTTATTAGTAGTAATGCAAATAAAAAATAAATCAGTCCGATGTTCATCCTTTAAAACAAATAGATCTCTAAAAAACGAAGTCAAAACAATAATATCAACATAACAATGACTACTACTTACGAAACCATTCAAAGGTTTTGTGAGTAATGATCAATAACACCTTATTAAAAGATATCTGATAAGTGTTTAAAATTGATGATTTTACAAGAGAACTCTCTGTATGTATTCGGCTATCATAAGTTTAAGAAAATAAAAAATCTAGCTTTAGGAATACTTTTTTTTATTCTAAGACCACGGTATAAAAGCTGAGTATTTAAATATAACCTTATTTAACACTAGTTTTATCTAAGTAATAACAATGTTAAGTAACATATTTGCTTTTATAAGTAAAAAAGGAATATTCTGTTTACTAGAAAATAATAAAAAACTCCATTTTTAAAATGTTTATTAACGACATCAATTTTCCGCTTTAACAATCACCACCTTCTAAAAGAAATATTTACTATATGATATTCTACTTATTTCGAAAAACTTGAAATAGTAAAAAAATAATATACTTCTTCCCCATCAAATTGAATATTTAAGAAAAGAGAAAAAAAAATATTTTTTTATCTAAATGCAATTATAAACAATCATGAATATTATTCACAAAAACAAGTATGTAAAATTAACAATACTTTATATTTAGATATAATAAAAATAAAATACTGCAATAAAGCAACACTAACCAACTATAAAAATGCAGTAAAAACGCAAAAATGACGCAAAAAAAATAAATAAAATGCAAGATTATTGTAATAAATTGTTAAGTTTGTCTTAACTAATCAATAATAATAACTATGACTAAAAAAATTAAAGTAACACTTCTGGTTTTTTTTACAACTTCATTTTCCGTACTATTTTCACAAAACATAGTTGTGAAAGGTACCGTTGTTGATAAAATTGATACGCCTTTACCAGGGGTTACTATTGTAATTAAAGGTAGTAATAAAGGAACGTCTACTGATTTTTATGGAAATTATAACATATCAGTTGCAAAAGGTAAAACGCTAGTTTTCTCTTCTATTGGTTTTCAAAAAAAAGAAGTTGTTGTTAATAGCACAACTGCCAAGGTCGTTTTAGAAGAAGACACTTCTGTTCTTGGTGAAGTTGTTATAACTGCAGAATTCGGTTTAAAACGTGTAAAACGTAGTATCGGTTCTTCAGTTCAGCATGTTGATGGAAAAACGATTGAAGATTCTGGTAGAGAAAATTTTATTACCGCATTAGCAGGTCGAGTTGCTGGTCTTAATGTAGGGTCTACAAGTGGAAATCCTGGTGCCTCTACCAATGTGGTTCTTAGAAACATTACCTCTATATCGGGTAATAATCAACCGCTTTATGTAGTGGATGGTATTCCTATGAACAATTCTACTTTTGATCCGAGCGGAATGGCTGGTGGAGAATTTTCTGTACGTGACATGGACTTTTCTTCTAGAGGTAACGATTTTAACCCTGATGATGTTGAATCTATAACAATTTTAAAAGGAGCTGGTGCTGCGGCATTATACGGTTCAGATGCATCTAACGGAGCAATTATTATTACCACTAAAAAAGGTACTTCTGGTAAAGGAACTGTTCGATTTAGTAATTTTCTAAAATTTAGTAATGCTTATGGTTATCCAGAAATGCAAGACAAATATTCTAACGGAGCTAAAGGGACAACAAACTACTATTACACAAGTAAATTTGGAGGGTTGTATCCTGAAGACACAAAAATTTATGACAATCTTGATGCAATACTTCAAACAGGCGTTCAACAACGATACAATGTTTCTGTAGACGGAGGATCTGATAAAGCAACTATTCGTGGTAGTTTTTCTCAATTAAACGAAACTGGTGTTGTAAAAACTACTAAATACAAGAGAACTAATTTAAGTTTATCTGGTAAAGCAGAAGTTACAGACTGGTTAACTTTTGAAGGAGCTTTGCAATATACTAATACAGAAAACAACAAGGTTAGAACAGGTACTTCAGGTCCGTTATATCGTGCTATGTTATGGCCTAGAGTAGATGATATGAGCAATTATCTTGCTGAAGACGGTAGTCATATGAGAACACCTGATTATTACCTTGATGTAGATTTATTAAATCCTCTTTTTGGAATGAATAATAATAAGTATTATGATGAATCAGATAGATTTATCAGTAATATTTCTTTGAATATGACGCCAATGAAAAACACTTTTGTTAGGGCACAAGTTGGATGGGATGTAGGTATGCAAACCTATGTAACATCTACGCATCCTTATTATGCGTATGATAATGCTGGTGAAGGTAGTTATAACATAACTCAGTCAAATTTTTCTGATCCGACCATTAATATACTTGGTGGTTATAGTAATACATATTTTGATGACAAATTTTCATTTTCAGGTCAATTAGGATATCACCAAGTAGAGAATGGAGTAACAAGAACTAGTAGTTATGGTAGTAATTTTATTGCAACAGATTTTCAATCTATCAACAACACAGACCCTTTAACACAAACATCTAGCCAAAGAAATACCAAAAGACGAGTACAAGGAATTTCTGGTTCGTTTGAATTTGGATATAATAATTTAGCTTTTATAACATTAAGAGCTAGAAATGACTGGTCATCTACATTGCCTGTAGAAAACAACAGTTATTTCTATCCTGCTGTAGAAGGAGCTTTAATTGTATCTGATTTAGATTTCTTAAAGGATAATGAAACTATAAATCATTTTAAGCTACGTGGTTCATGGGCTCAAGTTGGTAAAGATGCAAGTCCTTTACAAATAGACCCACAATTAGAAAAAACTAATTTAACAGGTGGGGGGTTCAAATATGGTTATACAGGTCCTAACCCAGAACTTAAACCAGAAATTACAACTGCAAATGAAATTGGTATAGACTTAGGTTTGTTTAAAAATAGAGTAAAAACAAGTTTTACCTATTTTACAACGGAAAATTCAGATCAGATAGTAAGAGGTTTTAGATTAAGTTATGCAACAGGATTTGTATTAAACACATTAAATGTAGGTACATTTAAAACAAAAGGATGGGAAGCAAATATTGATGTTGATATTATAAGAAATAATGACTTTACTTGGAATTTTGGTATCAATGGATCTCAAGGAACTTCAGAAGTTGTTTCTCTGCCAGAAAATGTAACGGAATACTATAATGCCTATACTTGGACTTCTGGAAACATACGAAATGGTATTATGCAAGGTGAATCAATTTCAACTATAACAGGTAGAGCTTACGAACGTAATGATAATGGTGATATATTAATTAGTCCAACTACAGGATTGCCTATCACCGCTAGTGAATGGTCTATTATTGGAGACAGAGAACCAAAATTACGTTTTGGAATGAGTACTAGTTTTAAATATAAAAACTTTAGATTATCTAGTTTATTTGCAGGACGTCTAGGAGCTACTGTTGTAAATGGAACAAAACGAGATATGATGTATAGAGGGAATAGTTGGGAATCAGTAGATTTAAGAGAAAGTGGTCCACAAATATTTAATGGTGTTATTCAAGATGGTAATGAGAATTCAGCTAACCCAACTCAAAATACAATAGCAGTAGATTATAGTATGTATGGTTCTTCTATATTTACAGGAGGAGACGAAGATTGGCTAGAAAAAGATGTAAACTATTTACGTATGCAAGAATTACGTTTTTCTTACCGTCTAGATGAAGATTTACTTAATAAATCTAAACTTTTTTCTCAAGTAAACCTATATTTTGTAGCAAACGACTTATTTACTTGGACAAATTATTCTGGTATTGATGCTGTGGGGAACTCAGTTTCAGCAGCTGCAGGAGGTACTGGTGGTGAAGGTATTGATATTTGGTCTATTCCAAATCCACGTAGCTATTCAGTAGGAATCAGTTTAACCTTAAATTAAAAAATCATGAAAAATAAATTAATATACATACTTATAGCTTTTTTCAGTTTTACTAGCTGTGAAGAATATCTTGATGTAAATAATAATATAGATGCACCTGCTGAAGTAGAAGGATATTTATACCTAGCAGGAATTACCCAACAATATCAAGGTATTTATTATGATCTAAGAGCAATTGCTCCGATGACACAAATGATGGGTACAAGTAGTTACACCAGTTTTGCTAGCAATTACTATAATTTAGGGAGCGATGCTGGAGGAGAAATTTGGAGAATGACTTATTGGAGTCAAGGTCAAAATCTAGAAAACTTAATCAATCAATCTATAGAAGCAGAAGATTGGACTTTAGCTGGAATTGGTTTAGCAATGAAAGCTTACAGTTGGGATTTATTGACAAAAGTTCATGGAGAAGTACCAATGAATGATGCATTTGTACCTAGTTTACTACAGCATGATTATGATTATCAAAAAGATGTCTACACCCAAGTTCGTGAATGGGCTTATGAAGCAATTGAAATGTTAGAAAAAACTGACGATCAATCGTATGGTGATAAATTAACTAATAATGATTTTATTTATGGTGGTGATAAAGAAATGTGGAAGAAATTTTCATACGCCATTATTGTCCGTAACTTAGCTTCTTTAAGTAATAAATCAGACTTTTCAGGAACATACGCTCAAGAATTAATTAATGCAGCTGGTAAATCTTTCCAAAGTCCTAGTGATGACGCTACTGTTTCTGTAGGTGGTGGATCACAATCTGCACCATATAGTAGCTATAATAATTTTTGGGGAACGGCAAGAGGTAATTTAAGTTACAGCTATTTTCAACATGATTATGCAGTACAAGTATTTACAGGTACAGTTCCTAAATATGAGGATGCAACAGGAGATAAAATTCATATTATAAATACGACAAACTATTATCATCCGGTTGAACTTGCGGATAAACAAATTATAACTGATACGTTAACAAATGAATTAGGTCATTATGATCCTAGAGTTGCTGTTAAATTGGCTACAGAAAGTAACCCAACATATTTAAATTTAAATAATACAGACAGTATAAAAGCGTATCAATATTATGGAGGTTCTTTTACAGGTAGTACAGGACCTATAGGACAAGCTCCATCATTTTACGGTAGAACCTTATCTTCTCAATACCAAGGTACAGTTCATGATGGTACTGGTAGATGGATTTATAGAGATGATGCTCCATATATATTAACCACGTACTCTGAAATTCAATTTTGTTTAGCAGAAACCTATTGGAAGTTGGGTCAAAAAACAGATGCTTTTGAAGCCTTCAAAAGAGGGGTTAGTGCAGATATGCAAACAACAGCTCGTTATATAAGTACAGGAAGTGAAGGAAGTGCTAGTGGAGGTGACAAAATTACAACAAGTGTTTTTAATTCACTTGCATCAGAATACTTAAACGGACCTTATGCAGGAGCACTACCATTAAACGAATTTACATTGTCACATATTATGATGCAAAAATGGGTTTCTTTATATCCATGGGGAGCTTCAGAAGCTTGGGTTGATATGCGTAAATATAATTATGATATTGACTATACAGGAGATGTTCCTAGCACAGGTAATGGTTTTATACACGGACTAGTAGATCAGAAAAAAGACACAGACGATACTAAAGTATACAAAGGTTTTTATTTAGCACCTGCGCAAGTGGAAGGTAGAAAAGGATCTTATTATACACAAAATGAAGGTTCACCAAGTTACCGAATAAGACCTCGATTTAATTCAGAATATATGTGGAATATACCTTCTTTAGAGATACTTAAACCTATATCGGGAACAGCAGAGAATTATCACACGTCTATTCCGTGGTTTGTCTATCCAGGAGATTTACCTCAATAAAGTATATGTTCAACTTAAGAAATCTAAAAAACATGAAAAATATAACTAAAATAGGACTCTTTCTAGTTTGTGCATTTTTAATTACAGCTTGTGAAGAACACGTTGTAGAATATGACACAACAGAAATTGATACAGAAACAACAGCACAATTCCAAATACATTATGTAGTTCCCCTTGCAAGTGGAACCGCTAGCACCATAAATAGGATAGAATTAAATGATGAGTTATTAAGCAATGAAACTTATTCATTACCTATTAATAGCTTTATACCTAGATCTGCTACGGGTGGTAAATTTTATACTACAGAATCTGGATTAATAAATCTAAAACTATATATAGGAGCTGTAGATGATTTAACATTAGTGTATGACAAGAATATTGAAATGCCTGCAGGAAAAACGACTCTAATTGTGCATGATTTTGATAAAGATCCAACTATAGTAGATTATGGAGAATATCCAAAAATAACAACAGAAAACACAGGTGAAACAACATGGATTAAATTTCATAATTCCCTTTATGAAACACCAGGAGTACCTACTACTCTAAGACTTCAATACCAATATCAATATATTTTAGATAACGATACCGGAGAAAGAAGTGAATGGTTTAATGTTGGAGAACCAGTATTATTTGGAGAAGCAACTGGATGGGAACCAGTAACAGTAAATAAACGAATAGAAATATCTTCTGGTTATGGGTATAATTATTACCGTATTAGAGTAATTGGAGATGATGGATCTGATCAAGGTAGCCTACAAGTTTTTAGATGGAGTTTGAATGATTATAGTGATTATTGGACAGGTTATGTTGGCAGTTATAGACAACATATTCTTTCTAGATACCGCGTAGGTAACTCATCTTATTACGGTAGAGTATATCAATATACTGCATTGTAAATAATTTCAAATTTGTATAAATTAAAGCCAGTTCTAATTTACTTTAGAACTGGCTTTATTCTTTTTATGCTTATATAAATTATTTAAGACAATATAAGCAAAAGTGAATCTAATTAAGGGCGTGCCCATGAAAAAAGCATGGTCAGGCTATACACTACAAGTCCTCGCTCGTACCTCACTGTGGGCTTTTTGTTACTATCCTTCACGCAAAACATTCAGTTATATAAAAAAATAGATAGTAATTAATGAACATTTCTGACTAACGTCTTATAAATATCAAAAGACTTATTATTATTTAGAAATTACAAATTTGTTTAAAATAATTTGTCAGTTGTACCTTTTTAAAAAAATCCTAAAATCATAAAAGGATAATCTATTTTGAATTAACTTCAATAAGAGACTTTAAACGAAAATAGATATCAATATTAAATCAAAGCAAAGGGGAACTAAAAAACGATACCTTGTAAAACTCAACTTATATGAGCACCTGTGCTTACTTAATGTCAAAATTATAAAACTTTGAAAGAAATTCCGGTTGATAAAATAACAATTACTAATTAAAGGCTCCCATTGTTTGTAACAGTATCGTCAAAGATTAGCAGAATAAACCACAGAAAGTCAAAAAAAATTATCAAGAGAGAATAAAAATTTGTCATGCTGAACTTGATTCAGCATCTCGCCTTGCATAAACTTAATGCAACAAAGAAATTGAAGTAAATTCAGATTGATAAAATAACAATAAGTATTTCCGAGGCTAGTGCTCGTTTGTAACGCGTACAGACACGGATTAACATATTATACCACCAGTTTGTCATTTCGACCTTTTGTAAGGAATCACCTAACAATATAAAGTAGTGTATGATCAAGAGTATGAGATTTTTCCTACCATCAAATGATAAGTTAGATGATTTTATGTAATTCATAGATTACAAGACCATAACAAACCTTTGAGTTTATTACAAAAAAAAACCTCAATTCATAAGAATTGAGGTTTAGGATCTTGAATATTCAAGATTAAAGAAAGGCGGCGACCTACTCTCCCACATAAATGCAGTACCATCGGCGCGATTGGGCTTAACTTCTCTGTTCGAGATGGGAAGAGGTGAGCCCCAATGCTATAACCACCCTAAAATTTTCAGCTAAATAATTTTAACTGTATAAGTTAACATATGGTAAAATAATATCTAAATCGTCTAATAAATAAAGAGGTTCTGCTCCCGCCTTTCGGCGGGAAGCGTACATAAGTCTATGGGTTATTAGTATCACTTGGCTATGACATTACTGCCTTTACACCTATGACCTATCAACGTTGTAATCTCCAACGACCCTTTAAAGAAATCTCATCTTGTGGTGGGTTTCGCGCTTATATGCTTTCAGCGCTTATCCCTTCCCGACGTAGCTACCCTGCTATGCTTCTGGCGAAACAACAGGTACACTAGAGGTCAGTCCAACTCGGTCCTCTCGTACTAGAGTCAGATCCACGCAAATTTCTAACGCCCACAGCAGATAGAGACCGAACTGTCTCACGACGTTCTGAACCCAGCTCGCGTGCCACTTTAATGGGCGAACAGCCCAACCCTTGGGACCTTCTCCAGCCCCAGGATGTGACGAGCCGACATCGAGGTGCCAAACCCCCCCGTCGATATGAGCTCTTGGGGGAGATCAGCCTGTTATCCCCGGAGTACCTTTTATCCTTTGAGCGATGGCCCTTCCATGCGGAACCACCGGATCACTATGCTCTTGTTTCCAACCTGATCGACCTGTATGTCTCTCAGTCAAGCACCCTTATGCCATTGCACTCTACGTACGGTTACCAAGCGTACTGAGGGTACCTTTAGAAGCCTCCGTTACTCTTTTGGAGGCGACCACCCCAGTCAAACTACCCACCAAGCACTGTCCTCATCTCTGAGTTAGACTCTAGATAAGCAAAGGGTGG